>DASXVP010000032.1:0-1691 GCA_036504135.1 Paludibaculum sp. | reverse complement strand
TCGACACCCACACCGGCCGCGCTCACGTCCGTGGCGCGGTTGGCGGGAACGGCGCCCGCAGTCAGGTTCATGCCGGCGCCGCTGGCGACCGGATTCCAGAACGAGTCGTGCGCCAGGTTGTTCAGCTCGATGCTCCGCTTGCTGACCATGTTGGCGGTCTCCACGGCGTTCTGCAGCGCCTGGGAGGCGATCTGGTTCAGCCGCGTCTGCTCGATCTGAGCCTGGCGCGCGGCCTGAATGTCCAGGTCCTGGTAGACGTCGTACGTCCGCTTGATGTTGGCGTAGGTCACCCGCTGGTTCTCGTTGTGGGTGGCGGTGCCGGTGGCGTTGGCGTTCTTGAAGGACTCGTCCGTCCCGGTCTCGAACTCGCGTTCGGCCTGGTTGGGCGTGGCTACTTCGGGCATGCTGGTTTTCTCCTTATCGATCGAATGAAGTGCAACGGTTGTTGGTTAGGAAGCCTGACGGCCCCCGTAAAAGGGCGCCGGACCGTGATGTTGAATCCGACGTGAGTCACGAAGCTTGGGATTGTCGACCTGCTGCGGCGGCACTCCGCGCGCGGCCGCGACCTCGGAAATGGACTGACCGGTTTGGGCGAGAACGGCATCCTCGCCGGTGAGGTTCGCCATCCGCTGCAGGATGACGTCGCAGTACGCCGGGCTGATCTCGACGCCGATGCCGCTCCGGCCAAGCACCTGCGCGGCGGCCATCGTGGTGCCGCTCCCGAGAAACGGATCGAAGACGCTGTCACCGGGATCGGAGAACGCCTTCACGAAGAACTCGACCAGCGCCCGAGGGAAGGGAGCCGAGTGCGAACCCTGGCTGCTCTCCGACTTCACTTCGACGACGTTGCTGGGTCGGGCGATGCCGGTGAAGCGGCCATCTTCGTCTTCCGCTCCTGGCTGTGCGGCCGCGGATCCGCGCGCGCCAGTGCCGAGGAGCCCACTGCCGGAGGTCGACTTCGGATTATTGGGCGAGTAATCGAAGCAATCCTCCGAAACATGGCCGACCGCCTTGGGCCGGAACTTGATCTCCGCTTGTCGGCAGAAGTGAAACACGGGCTCCCAGGCGTTCTTGAAGCGGTTGCCCCAGCCACCCGGCACACCGTTGTCGGTCTTGCGCCAGCAGAACTCATCCACGAACCGCCAGCCCCACTGCCGTTTGTGGGCAATGACCAAGTCCTTCACGTACAGGTGGCGTTCGCCGTCGGCAGCGTGCTCCTTGATGTTCAGGAGGTAGGAGCCATCCGGCGCAAGCACGGCGGCGATGGTCGCGGCCACCGCGCGGTACCACTCCACGTAGTCCTCCGGCGCCACTGGTTTGAAACCGCTCGCCGGGTCGTACTCCCGCTGCGTCGCATACGGAGGTGAGGTGATCACCAGGCTCGCCTTCGCCCCGTCCAGCAGTCGCGCCACCGTCGAGAGTTCCCGGCAGTCGCCGCAAACGAGTCGGTGCCGCCCGATGACCCAGATGTCGCCGGGCCGCGTGATGGGCTCGGCAGGCGCCTCTGGCACCGCGTCTTCGCCGGCGTCTCTGGCCTCCTGGTCCGGCGCTGTCTCACCGATCAGAGCCTCGATCTCCCGGTCGCTGAAGCCGAGCAGATCAAGATCAAACTCAGCGCCCTGCAGGTCCTTCAGTTCCAGGCTCAGCACCTCCGCATCCCAGCCGCCCAACTCTGTGAGCTTGTTGTCCGC
>DASXVP010000031.1:0-371404 GCA_036504135.1 Paludibaculum sp. | reverse complement strand
TGGGTGGGTACATCCTTGCGGTTGGTTTTGGTTTGCACCTCCAACTCTACAAGGGCTGCCCGCCCATGCTCATCCGATCCTCATCTGCCCGGCCTGTACACCTCGCATTGGTGCTCTCAAATCGTCTTGGACAGCAGTGGTGCCGCCTGCACGAGAATGTCGCCTTGCGCATTGGATTTCGAACGCCGCGAGTCTTCAAACCAGAAATGCATCCTTCCACTTGAGGTGACGCTTGGAATGGCAAAGCGCAACAGATAGAGCCCCGGATTACCGGGATCGGCCATTGCTTCAAAGCTTGTGATGAGCTCCAGCTTCGTCGCATCGCCGTCGAATGCAGGGGCCAGCATGGCGCTTAACGTAAACGGGGCGGTCACTCGACCTTCTCCATCCACAGGCCCTAATCCGCGCATGCTCAGCGTGACCCGTTCTCCGCCTCGGGGCTGGTTCTGCTCCGAAATCACCGAGCCGTTCTCGCGCAATCCCCGGATCGTTGAGTTGTCGAACACGAACTGCGGCGAGGTCTCGCTGACATCCCAGTACAACAATTGAGCCATGAAGCGGCTCTGCGGATCCTCCAGAATCGCCATCCCCTCGGTGACTATCGCCGTCATGGGCAGCAGGAAGCTCAACAGCTTCGATGTGAACTCCACGGGTTCAATCTCCGAGCCTTGCCATGTCAGCCTGGCGCCCGCCAAGCCGATGCCTTCGATTTCGTAACGTGAACCGGGAACGAGTATCGACGGGAAGATTGCGGGATCCGGATAGGGCGGTTGGGTGGGAATCGGAACGCTCCACGGGCTGCTCTCGACTATCTGTCTCGCCTGCCCGCGTCGCTCCACACGCACAATCCGGCCATCCCCCGTTGCCGCCCAAGCTACCTGCCCATCGCCGGACAGAGTCGCCTCGCGGACGCCCGACGGTTCCTCCGTCCACTGCTCTAGTTCTCCGGTATTCAGATCCATTGTCCAAATCTGTACCGTGCTCCCGTTATTGCGACCGGCCCAGTTCGCCCCGGAAAGGAACATCAGTGTCATTCCATCCTCGCTGAGGGACGGCGCGCGGACACCCTCTTCCGCGTTGATCACGGGCCACTCTACACCACTCCGCAAATCCACGCCAACCAGGCTGGGCTGAGGCGCAAAAGTCTCTCCCACCGCGAAGCGCCCGTCGTCGCTGATGGTCACCGCGTTAAGGTCGCCCACGCCCGGAAACTCGTGCACGGCTTCGCCGGGCCGGTAAACCTGTATTCCGATAGTCCTTTGAATCCTCACGAATGTTCCGTCATTCGCGATCACGCGCCGTCCCGTCGGGGCTACAGTCCCCAAGTCGCCACCCTCCCACGCGTCTTGGTCCGTCCAACCCGAACTAAGATCCTTCCGCCACCAATGGTAGTCCGGCTGAAAGGAAAGCCCGGCCCGTGGCGAATGAATGAGCAGCCAGCGCCCGTTCGAACTGATCCGTGCCTTCCCATGCTTTAGCAATTCCACTCCGGGCGCCGCAAAAGATCCCTGATCGCTCGAATCGGCACAGCCGGCACGCCGGCAATACTTCGTCTCGGTCCAAGCCATGCCGGAGCCGTCCGCTGTCAGTTCGGGTTGCCCCATCAGTGGCCAGTTGCTGGTCACGTTCGTGGTGAGGGCCGGCGGAACCGGTTGGACGCTAAGAAGAGTCCTGACGGTCCCCGCCTGACTCACTTCTATCAACTTGTCGTAATCGTTCCGCTGCTCGCCGCGCTCAGTGAGAATCGAAGAGAACACCATTCTTGTGCCGTGCCGGTCTGTCGATAAATCCTTATGCTGCGCCAGCGCCGGCAAAAATCCAATTAAGGCGACTGCAAATGAGGACTGCCATTTCCGTCCATGCATGCCCTACTCTTATCACATTGTGCGGAGCATGACTCAACAAAGGCAGGCGCAACAACGCGGGACGTTCTACCGGGCCGTGCCGCCTCGATGCCTTCCTGCCTGAAAGACCCACCGAGCAAGCTCCGGTTGGCTGCGCAGAACACTCAGCTCAGATCGTCAGTGCCTCTCAGCCATCGAAGGTCGGGAGCCCTGAGATCCCGGGAGAAGCGGGGCAGTGGCCCAAAGTACGCAGTAGAATCCTGGGGGAGACTGCTTTCACACAATCGATGAACCAGGATAACTGCCTCTGGTTCTCAACCAGCATTCCGCGAGGCCACAATCACAATCTGGCCTATCATGGAGAGATGCTCCGCTACCACGTTGCCTTTCACTTGCCAAAGGGTGCCGATCAAATGGTGGTTGCTGAAGCGCTAGATTTCCCTGGGGCGGTAAGCCAGGGATTCGACTTGCCTGATGCCCGTCTCATGATCGCTAGCGCGATGGAGGATCTCGCCCAATCTCTCTTGGAGGAAGGGCATCCCCTCCCGCTCCCCGATCCCAACGCCTCCGCCCCCGATGCCGATCTAGCAGAACTTTTGCCGCTGACCATCCTGGCCGGAGCCCACCAACGGTGAAGAGGAGTGCGCTGATCGACCACTTGCACCGCCACGGCTGCAAATTCGATCGCGAAGGCGCCAGGCACACCCTGTTCATCAACCCGGTGACCGGCACAAAGGCGCTGTCCCGAGACACGGCGAAATTGACAACCGGTTGGCGCTGAAGATTTGCCAGCAACTCTCGGTTCCCCCCATCGGCTGAGTCCAAACCGATACCCGCCGCCCCCCCTGCGTGAATTGACCCTAACGTGCGGATTCCACCCCGACTTTACGGAACCTCCCCCCTTCCCGTAAACTAGACTGTACGATCTGAAACGCTGAATCTGGGCCACTTCCCCCACTTTGGCCGTCTGGTCCATGAATTGCTACCCATACGGAAGAACTTAGGAGATCCCCATGCACGCCACCACCCCGCCTAAACAACAAGAGTTCCTCAAAACACTCCCCGGTGACGACATCCGTCAACTCCTCTGGCGCTTCTCCGATCGCTTCGACCTCCAAATGCTCGTACAGAGCGTCCGCGGCGTTGCCCGCGGCCCCGTCGCCCGCCTCGTCGCCAACGGCGGCCGCAATACCCACGAGTGGACCCCCGAAAAGAACGCCCTTCTCACGGACTTCGATAACTCCGGCATCACCGCCGCCTTCATGGATCCGCACGAGGGCGGCTACCTCGAAGGCCCCAAAAACCTCGCCCTCTCTCTCATCGCCTTCGAGCTCGCCTGGGTAGACGCCGGCGCCGCCACCTGCTCCCTCGCCACCCACCTCGGCCTCTCCCCCATCCATCAGCGCGGCACCAAGGAGCAGAAGGATTACTACATGAACCTTGCCGCCCCCGCGCCCGGCAAGGTCACCAAACGCGCCGCTTTCGCTCTGACCGAGCCCATCCCCTACGTCGGCGTCGAGACCGGAATCCTCTGCGGCAAGATCCGCATCGCCGAATGGCCCGAGGGCGGCGAGCCCATCCTCGAGGTCAACAAACGCGGCCGCTTCATCACCAACATGGGCTTCGCCGATTTCGTCACCGCCGCCGTCGAGTCCGATGACCCCCGCATCCAGGGCACCTGCATGGTCATCCTCGAGGAAGGCGACCCCGGCATCTACGATCGCGGCGTCCCCACCCGCAAGCTAGTCATGCAGCTCTCCTCCACCTCCGATCCCGTTTTCCAGCTCAAGGTCCCTGCCTCCCGCATCGTCGGCGGCTACTCGGTGGTGAATGGCAAGATCGTCCCCACCTTTGACCACGGCGCCGTCATCGAATCGGTCTTCCGCCGCACCCGCGTTGCCGTCGGTCTCATGACCTCCGCCAAGCTGCTCTCCGCCGTCGAGCCGCTCATTCGCTACCATCGCGATCGCTTCCGCGGCTCCGGCGTCGTCGTCCCCGGCTCGCCCCGCTACGAACTCGGCCTCCAGCAGAAAGAGGATGTTACACATCGCCTCCTCGATATCTGGGCCGTCGGCGAGGCCGGCGCCTCCCTCGGCTTCCTCACCGCCCGCATGTACGATGAGCTCGATCCCATCGAAAAACTCAAGGATGCCGCCCTCGCGGAGCAGGGCATCGGCGGCGGCATGTCCGCCGTCAAGTACCTCCGCAAGCGCAGCGTCGAGGCCATCGAGTTCCTCGAAATGCAGAGCCACAATGAGGCCCTCCGCAACAAGGCCCGCTACGCCGCTCTCGAAGCCGACCCCGTCATTCAATACCTCGTCACCGATGGCCAGGCCAACGTTCTCTGTCCCGCCACCAAGCTCTGGAACACCGGCTACGGCAACAAGATGATGCGCGAGGCCGTCTCCCTCATGGGCGGTTACGGCATCACAGAGGATTGCCCCGGCTTCCTCAGCTACAAGTGGATGGATTCCCAGCTCGAAGCCACCTATGAAGGGCCCGAGGCAGTCCAGCGCCGCCAGCTCTCCATGACCATGACCAACGAGGTCTTCCTCGCCCAGTTCCGCACCTGGATCCACGGCATGCGCCAGGTCGCCGCCGCCGAGCCCGGCACTGGAGCCTGCACCGTCGCCTCCGCCATGCACCTCTGGCTCTGGACCCTCGAATACCTCCAGCACGGCAAGGATGCCGATGGCCAGAAGCTCTATCAGAGTAATCGCCAGGGCGTGACTTTCCCCATGGCCGATGCCCTCTGCTGGCTGCTCGCCTCCCGCGCCCAGATCCTCGACGTCGAGCACCTCCGCCGCGAGGGCGCCGGCGGCGTCATCGCCGAAGGCTTCGAAGGCACCGTCACCTTCCTCACCGATCTCTGTCACATCCAGGCCTCCCGCGCCGCCGGCGAAGTCTCCCGCATCTGCTCCGAACTCGTCTTCGGCTACATGCGCCACCCCTCCTGGGATCGCCCCGACGAGTGCTCCACCTGCTTCAAGGAAGAGGAGCTCCAGCAGCTCGAATCCCTCATCCCCGGCGCCTCCGGCTTCACCAGCGAGTTCATCCGCATCGATGGCTCACACGACACCAAGGCCGGTCCCTGCGTCCAGTCCACCGGCCTGCGCGACTTCACCCGCCTGCGCTCCAAGCTCGATGGCTGCCTCGCTGGCGCTCTTCTAGCTAAGGACCGCGCAGCCGATTCCATCCAGAAAGTTATGATCCCCGCCGCCCTCGACTACCCCCAGTGAGCCGAGGACCCGGTCCCATGCGACATCCACGTAAACCGTCCGTTTCTGAGCCGCGACCGTCAGGGAGCGGTAGCTACCAACCATGAATCAGCAAGAGCCCAAACCCCTCGACGCCGACATCGTCTGCGTAGGCTTCGGCCCCGCCACCGGAGGCTTCCTCACCACCCTCACCCGCGGCCTGGAAACCATCGACAGCCGCGCCATGCCCGGCCTCCCCCCGCAGGTCCTCTGCTACGAGCGCGCCGACGACATCTCCTTCGGCGTCTCCGGAGTAGTCACCCGCGCCCGCGCCATCAAGGCATCCTTCCCCGATCTCGATCCCACCGAGATTCCCATGGCCGCCCCCGTCCGCGATGAGAAACTCGTCTACCTTCTCGACCCTCACGGCGCCACCCGCCGCCCGGCATTGATGCAGTTTGCCGACAAGGTGATCGAGGCGCTCTCCGGCCTCCTCCGAGTCGAACATCAAGGCTTCGCCGTCCCCTTCTGCCCGGACTTCCTCCACAAGAAGGACGGCTTCATCTTCTCCCTCGGCCAGTTCAACCAATGGGTCGGCCAGCAGGTCATGATGACCGGCCTCGCCCAGATCTGGCCCTCCACGCCCGTCTCCGAGCCCCTCATCGAAAACGGCAAAGTGGCCGGCGTAGTCCTCGCCGCCGACGGCACCGAAGTCCGCGCGGAGCTCACCGTGGTGGGCGATGGCCCCATCGGCCCGGTCGGCCGCCGCCTCGACGACATAATCGGTATGCCCGAGGGCCACAAGCGCGACGAGTGGGCGGTCGGCATGAAGATGGTGGTCGATCTACCCGAGGGCGTTGACCTCCCCGAAGGCACCGTCTTCCACACCCTCGGCTACCCCGAGCCCGAGATTTTCGGCTTCTTCTACGTCCATCCCGGCCGCGTCGCCAGCGTCGGCATCTTTGTCCCGTCGTGGCTCGAAAGCCCCGTCCGCACGGCCTACCGCTACCTCCAGCACTTCGTCCAGCACCCCTACATCTGGCGCTACCTCAAGGGTGGCCGCATGAGAAGCTGGGGCGCCAAGTCACTGCTCGAAAGCGGCCGCCGCGGCGAACCACAACTCGCCGGCGACGGCTTCGCCCGCATCGGCGAGGGCTCCGGCTCCACCAACGTCCTCACCGGTAGCGGAGTCGATGAAGCCTGGCTCACCGGAGTCCAACTCGCCGAAGGCGTGCTCGAACTCTACCGCGAGGGCCTCCCCTTCACCAAGGAAAACCTCGAGGCCCGCTACGTCGCCCGCCGCCGCCAGAGCTGGCTTGAAGCCGAAGGCCAGGTCGCCGAAAAGGCCCGCAACGGCTTCCAGCGCGGCGTCCTCCAGGGCTTCCTCGGCATGGGCCTTGCCGGCATGACCGGCGGCTCGCTTGCCGTCCCGCGCCCGGCCAAGGATAAGACCCCCGGCCGCCTGGAAGATTTCTATATCGGCCGCCTCACCCGCTCCCAGATCGAAACCATCCGCATGCGCTGCGAGCTGGAATCCGCGCCACTCCACGACGCGCTCATGGACGCCTGCGGCTGGCCCAAAATCGAGTACGACGGCCAGATCCTCGTCTCCCACCAGGACGCCCTCCTAATGGGTGGCAAGGTCCAGGCCCCCTCCGAATTTCCCGATCACGTCGTCATCCGTAACGAGCACGTCTGCAACAATTGCGGTGAGAAGATGTGCATCGAAATCTGTTCCGGCGAGGCCCTCCACATCGCGGCCGAAAACCCCGCCGGCCGCCCCGGCTTCGATCGCGAAAAGTGCGTCCACTGCGGGGCGTGCCTCTGGAACTGCGTCCACGAAAACATCGACTTCTGCGCCGCCCCCGGCGGTCTGCACAGCGCGGAGAACTAACGAATTATGGCTTATCAAATCATCGTCTGCGGAGGCCTCGCGCCGGACCCGCTGCAAACCCTGGAGCCCGTCACCACCCCTACCGGCCCCGGTCTCAAGAACGAGCTCATGCTGCCCAACGTCTTCGATCCCTGGGCCGGCCACGCTCTCTACGAAGCCGCCAACCTGGCCAAGAATCAGCCCGGCTCCACCATCAAAGTGGTGAGCCTCGGTCCCAAGGCCAAGCTCCAGCAGGTCATGATGACCGTCGCCCAGAAGCTGCCCTTTGAGCTGATCGCGCTTGACGGCCCCGGCGGCGGCTTCACCGATGCAGTCTCGGTCTCCAAGGCCCTGGCCGATGCCATCGCCGCCATCCCCGGCTTCGATAAATCGCACGCCCTCATCTTCGGCGGCTGGGAATCGGCCACTCGCGGCGCCGGCGTCGTCATGCAGATGGTGGGCGAACGCCTCGGCATCACCGAGCAGTTCCTCGCCGTGGACGAGCTCACCGTGGAATCCGATGGCGCTCTCGTCATCAAGGAGCGCGTCGAAGGCGGCAAGCACCAGATCTCGAAATGCGCCGCCGCCCCCGCCGTCCTCGCCTGGGCCACCGGCAATTTGCCAGAACCGCCCAACCACCCGCAGACCGGCATGGCCAACATGCGCGTCATGATGCCTGCTCTCCAGAAGGCGAAGCCCACCGCGCTCGATGCCGCCGCCATCACCTACGCGCAGGTCGCCCTGCCCGCCGTCACCCGCCAGACGCGCATCGTCAAGGATGTGCCCGCCGCCGAAATCGCCGCCGAAATCGCCGCGTGGATCAAGCAATAAGGAGCACACCCCATGGAAAAGATTCTCGTCCTACTCCACACCACCGATGAAGGCGCGCTCCCGAAAGCAGCGCTGGAAACCATCGCCGCCGCAGCAGCTCTCGGGGCTTATGATCTCGGCGTCCTAGGCGCCAATGCCGCCGCCGCCGCGCAGTCCGTCAGCGCCGGCGCCGCTGCCGTCTTCGCCGTCGAAGGCGTGCAGTTCGCCCAATCCCGCTACGCCACGGATGCCTCGGCCGCCGAAGCCATCGCCAAAGCTTCCGGCGCAGCGGTGATCTTCGCCACTGGCACCATGCGTTTCAACCGCGCGCTCCCCGGAGTCGCCTGCCGGCTGAACGGCGCCTGCGAGACCCACATCGTCGCCATCGAGCCCGACCTCAAGGTCCACCGCTGGTACTACCGCCAGCGCATGGAAGCGACCCTCAGCCGCACAGCCCGCCCCTGGATTCTCCTCCTCGAACCCGGCGCTTTCGAGTCCGCCCCGGCCGCGCCCGGCGCCGCCGCCACCCCCGTCGCCGTTACCGTCGAGACCCGCACCACCGTCACCGGCTACCACGCCCCCAACGCCGATCAGCAGACCATCCGCCCCGACGCCCAGCTCCTCCTCGTCGCCGGCGCCGGCTGGACCAAAAAGCAGAAGGACGGCGCCACACACACCCCCGAAGCGGCCACGCTGATCCTCAACTTCGTCCAGAAGACGCAGTCCTCGCTAGGCTCGTCCAAGTCGCTGGTTGATCTCTCCGGCGAAGGCCAGAGCGTCCTGCCGTTCCTCTCGCACCTCCATCAGGTAGGCCAGACCGGCTCCTCCCCCCGCCACCGCAAAGGCCTCGCGACCTGCTGCCACGGTGAAGAACCGCACGTGGTAGGCTGGCGCTTCATCAACGACCGCCGGGCCATCAACCTCGACGCCGCCTGCGGCTGGTCCCGCGGCAAGGCCGATGTTCTCTACGTCGCCGATTCGTTCGAGGTCATGCGCGAGCTGGAGAAGTTGCTGTAGACTGACCCGAGGTTCGCAGGCCGGGTCGGATTTGCCCCCTGGGGCGGTGCGGAGATGCTGCAGGTCTAATCGAAAACTGACGCCTTTGAGTTCCCTAGGATTGAAACTGGGCGGGCCGAGTTTGCAGGGAGGTTGCGATGCCACATCGGGTCTTCGTGTCTTCGACGTTTACTGACCTTAAGGACCACCGTGCATCTGTACAGGACGTGATTCGGCAGCTCGGCGCCATAGACGTTTCAATGGAGCACTTCGGTGCACGAGACGCACGGCCCACCGATGAATGCACTCGGCTGATTACTCAGGAATCGGATAGCTTCATCGGAATCTACGCCCACCGATACGGATCTGTTCCACGGGGAGCCTCGAAGTCGATCACGGAGGCGGAGTTCGATGTCGCCACCAATGCGAAGCTGCCGCGTTTTGCCTATATAGTTGACGACGACGCGCCATGGTGGCCAAAGTTCATCGACTCAGGTAAGCCCGCAAGGTCGCTAGCACGCTTTAAACGTAGGCTCATGGATGATCTGATATTTAAGCGGTTTTCAACTAACGAGGGTTTGGCCGCAGCCGTCGCTGCTGACCTCGGACGACACATTGCCACACAGCAATTGCCGCGATTCGAGCCTGGAACTCAATCGAGATCAAAGCGAGCATTGGCAACGGCCGAGCAATGGAACAGAATGCGCAACGACATCTACTCCGCCAACCGCGACCTATTCCTTGTTCACACCCTGTCGCCCTCTCGGGTAGCTGGTCAGCTGTTCGACATTTTCATCTATTTGCGTAAGCACAAGTCACCGGACACCCCAGAGGTGGAACTTGCCGAGTTCTTCCTTGGAAAGTACTGGGGCAACGTTGTTTATACGGTGCCCAACGGCGGTGGGCTCGTTGGGCTCTCTACGTCGGCTTATGGTGAGTTCTTGTGCGTGTGTCGAGTGACACTCAAGGATGGTACCCAGTTGGTCCTCGATCGGTATGTCGACTTCGGCCCGACTGCGCAGTCTATTCGGCAGCCCAAAGTCGCCATGGCACCGTCAAGTCGGTTGAGTTCCGCTGCGGCTGAGCGCGAGTCTGGCCGTGGTTCTGGCAGTTAAGTGTCCGCCTAAGGAAGAGCAGAGCCAAATTGTCAACGCAGCTGGCTTTCCGCCGACCAGTAGACCAACCGCCCCGACGCCCAACTCCACCTGGTCGCCGGCGTAGGCTGGACCAAGAAGCTGAAGGACGGCGCCACACACACCCCGGAGGCAGCCGACCTCATCCTCAACTTCGTTCAGAAAGCGCAGTCTTCGCTAGGCTCCTCCAAGTCGCTGGTCGATCTCTCCGGCGAAGGTCAGAGCGTCCTCCCGTTCCTTTCGCACCTCCACCAGATAGGCCAGACCGGCTCCTCCCCCCGCCACCGCAAAGGCCTCGCGACCTGCTGCCACGGCGAAGCACCGCAGGTGGTAGGCTGGCGCTTCATCAACGACCGCCGAGCCCTCAACCCTCACCGCCGCCTGCGGCTGGTCCCGCGGCAAGGCCGACGTGCTCTACATCGCCGATTCACTCGAGGTCATGTGCGAGCCGGAGAAGTTGCTGTAGCAAGCGCCCGCCGCCGGCGCGGATGGTAAGTGACTATCCCGGCGGATCGGCGATCGACAGCTTGCGGCAGATTCTCTTTGCCAGGAGGTTGGAGATCTCGGCGTGTCTGGGCACAGCCTCGGCGTGACCCGTTTGCGGGTTCTCTCACAGCGTGTGTTCCTTTCCTTCCCGCCGCAACACACAACCGGAGCGCCGAAGGTGCCGGATAAGTCTCGCGCCTCATCCGACTACGAGAAGTTGCCGCTCGGCCTCGGGAGGGAGGGCGCGCAAGGACTCCTCACGCCTGTGCTCCAAGATCAGCGCAATCGCTTCCCGCAGGCTATTCAGACACTCCTCGCGAGTCGCGCCCTGACCGTTGGCCCCGGGCACCTCGGCGCAGTAGGCGATGTGCCATGGGCCGTCCTGCTCGACGATCGCGGTGAATTCGTTGCGCATGACTGTATCTTACCGCCCTGGATCGCCTACGGGTCCCGCGGCAGCGAACCCTCCCATTTCGTAGCCGACAGGCCTTTAGACCGCAGGTGGGCGGGTGAGCGCGAGCCGTTGAAGTTACTGTGTGCATAATCAAATGTGGCCGAGTCAACCTTGCTCCGAATACTTCGCGGCAATTCGGATGTCAACATTCGTTTTGCTGAATTGCGGACGCTCTTGTTGGGCTTGGGCTTTGCCGAGCGCATCAAAGGGAGTCACCACATCTTCACTCACGTCGGGGTGTGCGAGATCCTGAACCTGCAGCCTCGGGACGCTTTCGCGAAACCATACCAGGTCAAGCAAGTGCGGCGAGTTCTAGTTCAGCATAAACTGACAGAAGGGGCCAAATGACCAGATACGAGATCATTCTCTATTGGAGCAACGAGGACGAGGCGTTCATCGCTGAGGTCCCGGAACTGGCAGGTTGCGCCGCTGATGGAGCCACACGGCAAGACGCACTGGCAAACGTCGAGGTCGTCATTGCCGAATGGCTAGAGACCGCGAAGGAACTGGGGCGTACCATCCCCGAGCCCAAAGGCCGGCTTCTGTTCGCTTGAGGCTCTGACCGGATTGGTCCGGAGCTCTTAGGGAACCGCCGGACTCTCAGCGATTGGCTCTGTCCGCCAGCCTGCGCAGATAGTCCAACTGGCCGAGATGATAGTTCAGGTGCCCGTGCAGGTGGATGAGGAACGCCTGCGTCGATAGCGGCATGCCCAGCACGTCCTCCGGATAGATCGCCTCGAATTCGGCCGGCGAGAGTTTCAATAGCGTCGCGGAGACAAGGCTTCGCACGTACTCTATCCGTTGGATGAGGTCGGCGATGGGGATGCCCGTTGTGGCGAACTCGGCTGGGCGGTCGCGTTGATACTCCACGCCGCCCAACTGGCGGCCAATGAACTCGCGCAGGTTGCCCTCGAGGTGAAGCACCAGGTTGCCGCCCGGGTTCACGGTCCCAGCGCGGCGCCACAAAGAGCCGTCGTCCGGAAACGCCTGGAGCTGTTGCACCAGGCGGGTCAGGTCGCGGTGGAAGAGTATTTCGAGATCGTTGGCTAGGCCCATGGATACAGCGATTGTACCGATTGCACGTTTGGCGTGCCGCGCACGTCAATCCTGCTGGTGAAGGTCCGTGCAGGAGGATTCATGCTGTTTCGAATCGTCGTGTTTGCCGTGGCTGCGTTGGCGTGGGGGCAGACAGCCGCGCCGCCGTCGGAGGTTTTCCCGCTTGCCCATAGCGAATCGCCGCAAGCTGCCGAGGAGCTCGCGATCACTCTGCGGACGGTCGGGCGTTTCCAACCAAGCGCAGTCTTGGTTTCGCAGAACTCATTGAGCGTCAGCGGCACTGCGGATCAGCTCGCGCTGGCACGGTGGTTGATCGGGGAGCTCGACCAGCCGACCACCGCGCCACTCCCGGCGAACTCGGCCGAGCGTCAATACCTACCGCAGGATGGTACTGGCGAGGTGGTGTGCGTCCTATACCTCGCGCACTCCGAAAACCCGCGCGACTTTAATGAGGTGATGACAGCGATCCGGGCCGTCAATGACGTGCGGCAGATGTACCCCTACTTCGCGCGAAAAGCGATAGGAATGCGCGGGACGCCGGCGCAGACGCAACTCGCGGTTTGGGCGGCTGGCGAGTTGGACACCCCGGCTACGGCGCCGCGCACTCCGCATTCGACCGGGCATCAGTATCAGGTGCAGGACGGTTCGGCCGAAATGGTGGGTTTGACCTATCTCGCCCACTCCGGCACGCCGGGGAACTTGAACCAAGTGATGATATTGATCCGGACGATGACAGACATTCGGCGCGTCTTCCCCGTGCAATCCCGAAGCGCCATGAGCTGGCGCGGAACGGTCGATCAGATCCGGCTGGTGGAATGGCTGGTCCGAGAGCTGGACCAACCCGCCGATGCGCCTCTCCCGCCGAACACGGTGGAGCATCAGAACTTCGTGAACGACGGCTCTCTCGACGTGGTGCGGTTGTTCCATCTCGCCCAGGCCCGCACTCCGCGCGATGTGAACGAAGCGATGACTCTGATCCGCAGCGTCACCGACATGCGCCGGGCATTCCCCTATCAGGGACGGAAGGTCCTCGGCTTCCGGGGCACCGCCCAGCAGATTCAGATGGCCGCGTGGCTGGTGAATGCCCTGGCGCTGCCGCCGGGTTCGGGTCCGCAACTGATGACCGCTGGCAATGAGCAGGTGGGTGTGTTCTTCCTTCCGCCGGACCAGACGTCCGAGGAGCTTCAGGCGCTGTTTGGCGCTGTGCGCAGGGCGACGCAGGCTGGGCAGAGCTTCTTCACCGAGGCACGGAAAGCGATTGCGATCCGCGGCACGGCCGACCAGATTGCGATCGCCAAGCGGATGATCGAGCAGCCTTAAGACTCGCCCGTGAAATCGAAGTCGTAGATCTCATCCAGCTTGGCGCCCGGCTGCATGCACGCCGTCTCCTTGACGTAGCCCGTGCGCAGATCGTACACCCAGCCGTGGATGATGGGCCGCTGTTCGTTCTGCCACGCCCGCTGCACGATGGAGGTCTGCGCCAGGTTTTGCACCTGCTCGGCGACGTTCAATTCTACGAGCCTGTCGTAGCGCGCCTGCTCATCGGCAATCGCCTCCAACTCGCGGTGGTGCATGCGATAGACATCCTTGATGTGCCGCAGCCATTTGTTGATGAGGCCAAAATCGTGCCGCGTCATGGCGTTCTTCACGCCGCCGCAGTTGTAGTGGCCGCACACGATCACGTGCTTCACCTTCAACACTTCCACAGCGTATTGCAGCACGCTGAGCATGTTCAAATCGGTGTGAACCACCAGGTTGGCGATGTTGCGATGGACGAACAGTTCGCCCGGTTCGGCGCCGGTGACATCCTCTGCCGGCACGCGCGAATCAGAGCAGCCGATCCACATGAAGTCCGGCTGCTGCGTGTGTGCCTGCTTGTTGAAGAACTCCGGATCCACGCCCAGCTTGTCCTGCACCCAGGCCTGATTGGCGAGTAGTAGTTTCCTATACGAGTCCATTGGCGGGGGCTCCTAATTCGAAGTGCTTCAACTCCAGCGTGATGTCCTTATACGGTGCGAGTTTCTGGAAACCTTCCACAATCTCGATGATGTCATGATCCGTATAGAGCGACTTGGTGCCGTCGATAATCAGGTGGGCGCCGTTGGGGATGGCGCGCAGCTTGCGCTTGAGTTCGTTTTTGTTGACGAACGATGCATCCTTGTTGAACCGCAGCAGATAGTAGTGATCCTGGTGGACCACGGTAATGGCCGCGTGGTGGTTGGTGCGCATCACGAAGAAGACGCCCACGACGATCCCGAAGATGACACCCTTCAGCAGGTCCGTGAACACGATGGCGGCCACAGTGACGAGGAAGGGCACGAACTGATTCCAACCTAGCGCGTGCATGGCCTTGTAGACCGCCGGCTTGGTGAGCTTGTAGCCGATGACGATCAGGATGGCCGCCAGGCAGGCCAGCGGTGTGAGGTTCAGGATGGACGGGATCAGCATGGTGGCGGCGAACAGCAGAACGCCGTGGACGAAGGCCGAAACCCAGGTTCTGGCGCCGGCCGACACGTTGGCCGTGGTGCGGACCACCACGCTGGTGACCGGAAGGCCGCCCAGCATACCGCTGACGATGTTGCCGATGCCCTGGGCGCGCAGCTCGCGGCTGGCTGAGGAGATGCGGCGGAAGGGATCGAGCCGATCGGCCGCCTCCAGCGAGAGCAGCGATTCCAGGCTGGCGACAATGGCGATGGTGGCCGCCGCCGTCAGCACCGCCTGATTGGTGATGGCGCTGAAATCCGGCATCATGAACTGGCCGAAAAACCCTTGCACCGATTGGGCGACGGGCAGCGACACCAGGTACTCGTTGCTCGTCAATTGAAAGTGCGGCGCGAATGTGCCAAAGCCCTGGTTTAACCCGATGCCCAGCAGGACCACGATCAGCGGAGCGGGCACAAGCTTCATCCATGCGCCGGTCCTGGCCGCCACGGCATCCCAGCAGATCAGCACCACAAGGCTCAGCGCCGAGATGATCACCGCGCCCGGGTGGGCTGAGAGCACGCTTTCGATGATGTCGGTGAGCGTGTTGGAGCCGCTCCGCTCCAGGAAGGACATGTCGCCCTCGAAGTCTTTGTCGCGGCCCAGAGCGTGAGGGATCTGCTTGAGGATGATCACCAGCCCGATGGCGGCGAGCATGCCCTTGATGACGGAATCCGGCACGTAATCGGCGATGGCGCCCAACCTCGCCACGCCCATCAGGAATTGCAGAATGCCGGCCAATACTACCGAGAGCAGGAATGCTTTGAAGCTGCCTGTGGAGACGATGGCGGAGGCGACGATGACGGTGAGTCCGGCGGCAGGTCCGCTGACGCTAACCTGTGAGCCGGAGAAGATGGAAACTATGATGCCGCCCACCACTCCGGCGACGATGCCGGAAAACAGCGGCGCGCCGGAGGCCAGGGCTATGCCCAGACACAGAGGCAAGGCGACAAGGAAAACGACGGTTCCGGCGGGTCCGTCATATTTGAACAGATTTCCGGAGTTTGGATCGAGCGATCCAAGTTTGGTCCCAGACATTGAGCCTATGGTATCGAACGATAGCCTGCCAGCGCTAGTTGTGTTTCACGAAGGCGGGGTTCTGTTTGTTGGTGAGGCAGTTGTAGAGCGTCTCGATCCAGGTATCGGTATTGATGAAGGGGCCGGACCATTTCTGCCAGGCGGCCATCACCTTCTCACTCTTGAGAGTTTCCAGGCTCTTGCCGGCGGTGATGCCGGTCTGAACGATGGCGCTGGTAGCCCTCAGCATTTTGACGAATTCGCGGACGTCGTCGAGGTTGGAGACGGCGCCGTGGCCGGGGATGACTTTCACGTTGGCGGGCAGTTGGCTTATGGCCATTTCCATGGCGTCGATCATGCCCTGGACGCTGCCTCCGCTCTTGACGTCGATGTAGGGGAAGCCATAGCGGACGAAGTCATCGCCCATGTGGACGACGTTGGATTTCGGGAAGAAGACGATAACATCGCCATCGGTGTGGCCGGAAGGGAAGTGGAGAGCGCGGATGTCCTCGCCGTTGACGTGCACCGAAACGTCGTGATCAAAGGTGATGACGGGCAGACCGGCTTTGGGCGTACCCTCCAGCAAACGCTTGCGGACGTTGTCGTGGGCGAGGATGGTGCTGGTCTCGCCGAAATTTACATTGCCACCGGTATGGTCGCCGTGAAAGTGGGTGTTGATGACGAAGCGCACGGGCTTATCGACGATGCCCTTGAGCGCCTGGCGGATCTTGGCGGCGAGCGGCGCGTACTGGTTATCGACGATGACGATGCCATCCTCGCCGGCCGAGACTCCGATATTGCCGCCGGAGCCTTCGAGCATATAAATGTTGCCCGATACCTTGGTGACCTTGATCTCGACCTTGCTGAAGTCCTGCTGCTGGGCGAAGGCGAGGCTGGCGGCGAGCGCCAAGGCGATGAGAATGGCTTGGTGCATGAAGCAATGGATGGTTTCCGAGCGGCCCAGGACACAATTTCCTGCGGGCGGTGTCTACGGGGGTGTGCGGTAGAATTAGACTAGCACCGCTATGATCGATACCCTTCTGGCCAAAATTTTCGGCACTAAGCACGAGCGCGAGATCAAGAAGATCGTTCCGCTCGTGGAAGCCATTAACGCGGGGGAAGCCGCCGTAAAAGGGCTTTCCGACGCCGAGCTGACGGCGAAAACGCAGGAATTCAAGCTCCGGATCGCCAATGGCGAATCGGTGGACGACCTGTTGGTGGAGGCGTTTGCTGTTGTTCGTGAGGCAGGCGTGCGCGTGCTCGGGATGCGCCATTTCGACTCGCAGTTGATTGGCGGCATTGTTCTGCATCGCGGCAAGATCGCCGAAATGAAGACTGGTGAAGGTAAGACGCTGGTGGCCACGCTGCCGGTGTATCTGAACGCGCTGGTGGGCGAAGGCGTGCACGTGGTGACGGTGAACGACTATCTGGCTCGGCGCGACTCCGAGTGGATGGGCAAGCTTTACAAGTTTCTGGGTCTCACGGTTGGCCTGATCGTGCACGGTTTGGACGACGATCAGCGGCGCGACGCCTACGCCTGCGACATCACCTACGGCACCAATAACGAGTACGGCTTCGACTATCTGCGCGACAACATGAAGTTCCGGCTGGACGATTGTGTGCAGCGCGGGCATGGTTACGCCATCGTTGACGAAGTCGATTCGATCCTGATCGACGAAGCGCGTACACCTCTCATCATTTCGGGCCCGTCGGAAGAGTCCACCGATAAGTACTACAAGGTGAACGGCATCATTCCGCGGCTGATCCGCGGAGAGGTGATCGAGGGCAAGGAGCCGGGCGAGAAGTATACGACGGGCGACTACACGGTGGACGAGCGGCATCGATCAGTGGCGCTGACCGAGGAGGGCGTCACCAAGGTGGAGAGGTTGCTGAATATCGTCAACCTCTACGATCCAGAATCCATCGAAATGAACCATCACGTGCAGCAGGCGCTACGCGCGCATGTGCTGTATGTGCGGGACCGAGAGTACCTGGTGAAGGAAGGCGAGGTGATCATCGTCGATGAGTTCACCGGGCGCCTGATGCCAGGCCGGCGCTGGTCCGATGGGTTGCATCAGGCCGTGGAAGCCAAGGAAGGCGTGAAGATCGAGCGCGAGAACCAAACGCTGGCCACGGTGACGTTCCAGAACTACTTCCGCATGTACAAGAAGCTGGCCGGCATGACCGGCACGGCGGACACGGAAGCGGCCGAGTTTGGCAAGATCTACAACCTGGACGTGACCATCATTCCGCCGAACCGGCCGATGGTGCGCAAGGATCAGAACGACATCGTGTACCGGACGGAAGACGAGAAGTGGCGCAACGCGGCGAAGGAGATTGCCGAACGCCACGCCACGGGGCAGCCGGTTCTGGTGGGCACGATCTCGGTGGAGAAGTCCGAGAAATTGGCCGGGATTCTGAAGAAAAATGGCGTGCGGCACGAGGTGTTGAACGCCAAGAATCACGAGCGCGAGGCGTTCATCATCGCGCAGGCAGGCCGCTATGGAGCGGTGACGGTTTCCACCAACATGGCGGGCCGCGGCACCGATATTCTGTTGGGCGGCAACCCGGAGTTTCTCTCGCAGGAAGAGGCGCTGAAGCAGAAGATCGTGGAGACGATTCCAGCCGAGCAGGCGTCGCTGGTGGCCGATCATCAGTACTACTATTTCGTGCGCGGCGAGATGAACTACCGCGTCAATGCGGATAAGTGGAACGCGATCTACGACAAGTACAAGGCGCAGTGCGACGAGGACCACCGGAAGGTTGTGGCGGCCGGCGGACTGCATATTGCGGGCACGGAGCGACACGAATCGCGGCGCATCGATAACCAGTTGCGCGGGCGCGCGGGCCGTCAGGGTGATCCGGGTTCGTCGCGGTTTTTCCTCTCGTTGCAGGACGATCTGTTGCGCATTTTCGGCGGCGACCGGATTCAGAATCTGATGTTGCGGCTGGGCATGGAAGAGGACGTGCCGATTGAATCGAAGCTGATCACCAAGCGGATCGCCTCGGCGCAGAAGGCCGTGGAAGCGCAGAATTTCGCATCGCGCAAACACGTCAAGGAATACGACGACGTGATGGACAAGCAGCGCAAGGCCGTTTACGGATTGCGCCGCGAGTTGCTGAAGGGCAGCGACATGAAGGAGAAGATCTTCGAGATCGTCGATGGCATCCTGGCCACCTTCATTGACCTGCATTGTCCGGAGGGCAGCGAGCCGCATAAGTGGGATCTGGCGGCGTTGCAGACCGACATCAGTTCGCAGTTTGGGTTGCGTGTGATGCCGGCGGAGATGTCGGAGCATTCGCGTGTGGGTCTGGAAGCGAACATTCTGGAGAAGCTGCGGAAGCGTTACGACGAGAAGGAAGAGTCGGTCACGAGCGAGGTGATGCGCGAGACGGAGCGCATGATCTGGCTGTCGGTGATTGACCAGCAGTGGAAGGATCACCTGCTGTCGATGGATCACCTCAAAGAGGGCATCGGCATGCGGGCTTATGGCCAAAAAGACCCGCTGATTGAGTATAAAAAAGAAGGTTTCCAGATCTTCCAGGACATGATGGACCGGATCGAAGACGAGACGGTGCGATTCCTGTTCTTCCTGCAATCGGTACGGAGCGAGCGGCGGGACGGCGGATGGGGGGAAGACGACTCGGGGGAAGCGCAGGCCCCGGTGTCCGTGCCGGCGGAAGAGGACCGAAGGGAGGCCCAGTCCTCATTCGTGGATCTCACGCGGAACATCCACAAGAAGAAAGAGCGGGAGATGGAGATGCTCCAGTTCACGGGCGGTGAGGCGTCGGCGACGCCCGCGGCTCAGGTGATCAAGGGCGACAAGATTGGCCGGAACGATCCATGCCATTGCGGCAGCGGGAAGAAATATAAGAAATGTCACGGGTCATAGCATTACTCGCATTTTTCGCCGGGATGGCTTCGGGGCAGATCTGGCCGGAACAGTGGTATGGCTCGGCGCGCAGTAAGGTGGCAGCGGCGCCGGTGGAAGACACGATGCTGTGGGCGGAGTATGCGGGCGACTCGGCCGAGCGGGCGGTGTACAACGGGCCGGCCGGGCGATTCACGGCGCAGGCGTGGCGGTTAAAAGATGCCACGGGGGCGCTGGCGTGGTACCAGGCGATCCGGCCGGAAGCGTGCGTGCCGGAGCGCGGGACGCTGACGATGTGCACGACGCCGGGGGCGCAGGTGCTGGCGCACCAGAACTACGTGCTGTGGTTTGAGGGGTGGCGGCCGCTCGAAAAAGAGATGGCGGAGCTCTATACGAAGCTGCCGCGGCTGCGCAACGGGGGCGGGTTGCCGCTGCTAACGGGGTACCTGCCAGAGAAAGACCGTGTGCGGAACTCGGAGCGGTATGTGCTGGGGTTGCGCTCGCTGGAGAAGTTTCTGCCGGGCGTGCCGGCGTCGGTAGCAGGGATCGAGGAGGGCGCCGAGGCGCAAGTGGGCACCTACCACCTGGCTGTAGGCGAGGCGCAGGTGGCGGTGTTTTCGTTCATCACGCCGCAGTTGGCGATGACGAAAGTGAAGGAACTGGAGAAAGTGGCTGGGCTGGCCGTGAAGCGATCGGGGCCGCTGGTTGGGGTTGTGGCCGGGATTGCGGACCGGAAGGCGGCAGAGGCGATCCTGGCTCCATTGGAGTGGAAAGCTGACTTCATCTGGAACCAATCGACGGCCGTGCCGAAGATGCCGGACGTGGGCGGAATGCTGGTGGCGATCTTTGAGCTGACGGGATTTCTGCTGGTGGTGTGTGTGGGTGGCGGCATGTTATTCGCGTTTGGCTGGGTGTATCTGCGGAAGCGGCGGACGCTGCTGGATGGGACGGACCCGGCGATCACGGTGTTGCAGTTGTGGAAGTGAAGGGGCGGAGTTAACTCTCCTAATTTCTCTCATTTAGAGGGAAACGGGGGGCGGTGAACGGGCCTCCGAGAGGGGGGGCGCGTCCTGATGAAGACTTCTACATATACTGTAACTTGTTTAGAATGTGAACGTTGCGTGGATTTCAGCGCAGGGCGCTTTTTCTCTTGACTTAGAGTCTGGGAGGTTCTACGCTCAAATCACATACAGGTTTTACGGTTGCGAAGCCGTCGAATCTGTTTCTCCCATTGAACATCAAAGCAAGGGCCTATCCTTCGGGGTAGGCCCTTGGCTTGTTTGTGGGGGAGGGACCGCTCCTGACGGTCGCGGCTCAGAAACGGGCGGCCAGGTGGTGACGGCGACGACGGCGGGTGGTGACGGCGGCGGCGGCGGGTGGTGACGGCGGCGGCGACGGGTGGTGACGGTGACGGCGGCGGGTGGTGACGGCGGCGGCGGCGGGTGGTGACGGTGACGGCGGCGGGTGGTGACGGCGGCGGCGACGGGTGGGGACGGCGACGGCGACGGCGACGGCGACGGGTGGTGACGGCGACGGCGACGGGTGGTGACGGTGACGGCGACGGCTGGTGACGGCGACGGCGGCGGGTGGTGACGGCGGCAGGCGGCGGGTGGTGACGGTGACGGCGACGGCGACGGGTGGTGACGGCGACGGGTGGTGGGTGGTGACGGTGGCGGCAGGGAGAGATTGGTGGGGGTGGCTAATATGGTAGCCTGAGATCTTGGCAACCCATCGAAAATCAATGTCCGACAAGAAGTTGCAGGTCATCCCGCTCGGCGGTCTGGGCGAATTTGGCATGAACTGTATGGCCCTGCGTTATGGCGATGACATCATCGTTTTGGACGCGGGGATGATGTTTCCCGATTCCGAGCTGTTGGGCGTTGACATTGTCACGCCAGACTTCAGCTATCTGGAAGAGAATGAAGAACATGTGCGTGCGATCATTCTGACGCACGGGCACGAAGACCACATTGGCGCGATGCCGTTTCTGCTCTCGCTGATGAACGTTCCAGTGTATGGCACCCCGTTCACATTGGCGCTTGTGGAGCGCCGTCTGGACGAGCACGAGATGCGCGAGGACGCCAAGCTGAACCGGGTGAAGCCTGGGCAGAAGATCGACATCGGGCCGTTCCTGATCGAGTTTATTCACGTCACGCACTCGATTGTGAGTTCGGTGGCGCTGGCAATCACGACGCCGCTGGGTGTGGTGATCCATACGGGCGATTTCAAGATCGACCCAACCCCTACCGACAATATCCTGTTTGACCTGCACACCTTTGCCGAGTACGGTAAGCGGGGTGTTCTGCTGCTGTTGTCGGACTCGACGAACGTAGACAGGGCGGGGTACACGCCGTCGGAGCGGACTGTGATGCCGCGGTTTGAGGAGATTTTCAACCGGGCGGAGCGGCGAATTGTGATTGCGGCGTTTTCGAGCTCGATTCACCGGTTGCAGCAGATTCTGACGCTGTCGGCGAGGATGGGCCGGAAGGTGGCGTTTGTCGGGCGGAGCATGCTTTCCGCGACGGAGATCGCGCACAACCTGGGGCTGCTGCACATTCCGGACAACCTGTTGCTGAGGCCGCAGGACATCATGTCGGCGCCGCCGCACAAGGTAGTTTGCGTGGTGAGCGGGACACAGGGCGAGCCGATGTCGGCGATGAGCCGGGTGGCGGTGGACAACCACAAGAGCCTGCGTCTGGAGCGCGGGGACGTGGTGGTGCACAGCGCCAGAATCATTCCGGGTAATGAGAAGGGTATCGGCCGGATGTTCAACCACGTGGCGCGGCGGGGCGCGGAGGTGGTGGCGGGGACGATGAGTCCGCCGATCCACGTTTCCGGCCACGGAGCGCAGGAAGAGTTGAACCTGCTGTTGAACCTGGTGCGGCCGAAGTATTTCGTGCCGATCCATGGCGAATACTGGCAGATGTCGAAGCATGCGCGGCTGGCGTCGCATTTGAAGGACCACGGGTTGGAAGACACGTTTGTGCTGGAGACGGGGCAGACGCTGGTGATCGATGGGAAGGGTGCGCGCAAGGGCGAGAAGGTAACAGTTGGCCGGGTGTGTATCGACTCGGGCTCGCTGGACGAAGTTGTGGAAGACATGGTGATCCGCGACCGGCGGCATCTGTCGGAAGACGGCTTTGTAATCCCGATTGTGGCGATTGACAAGAACACGGGCAAGTGCGAAGGCCTGCCTGAGATTGTGTCGCGCGGCTTTGTGAAGCTGGAAGAGGGCTCTGAGGTGATGACGGCGGCGCGCCAGGTGGTGGCGCGGACGCTGGAGGTTTCCTCGAAGGAAGAGCGTGGGGATCTGGGCCTGATGCAGGAGAAGATCCGGGCGGATCTGAAGCGGTTTTTGAGCAAATCGACATCGCGGCGACCGTTGATCATGCCGGTGATTCTGGAGGTCTGACACAGCCGATGGGTGTTGTGATTGAAGACGCCTCGGGGATCCGGGGCGAAGCGGAAAGGGTGGTAGCGCCGTCGTCTCCCGAGGAGGCGGCGGCGTTGTTGCGTGAGGCGGACGAGACAAGGACGCCGGTGACGGTATCGGGGGCTGGGACGGGTGTGGTGGGTGGACGGTGCCCTTCGAGCGGGGGATGGTCTTTCTCGCTGGAGAAGTTTCAGCGGTTGGAGATTGAGACGGGCGTGGCGCGGGTGGGGGCTGGGGTGCTGCTGCGGGATGTGATGGCGGCGGCGCAGAAGACGGGGCAGTTTTACGCGCCGGATCCGACGGAGTGGTCATCAACGATTGGCGGGAACATTGCGACGAACGCATCGGGTTCGCGGAGTTTCCGGTATGGATCGACACGGCGGCACCTGCGGGCGCTGACGGTGGCGCGGATGGACGGTACAGTGCGGACGTACCGGCGGGGCGAACTGGTGGACTTTCCGTACACGCCGCTGCCCGTGCCGCGCACGACGAAGAACACGGCGGGATATTTTCTGCCTCCGGGCGTGGAGTGGGTAGATTTATTCTGTGGGAGTGACGGGACGCTGGCTGTAGTGCTGGAGGCGGAGCTGGCGCTGATGCCGCAGCCGAAGGCGATCCTTTCGGGCGTTGTGTTTTTCGCCGACGATGAGTTGACGCTGGCGGCGGTGGAGGCGTGGCGGCCGATTGCGCAGTTGCGGATGCTGGAATATCTGGACGCGCCGTCGCTAGAGTTCCTGAGGGCGCGATACACCGATATTCCGCGCGAGGCGCAGGCGGCGCTGCTGGTGGAGCAGGAGTTGGACGGGTTGAGCGGCGATGCAGTAGATGAGTGGTTGGAGCGTCTGGAGGAGACGGGGGCGCTGGGGGAGGCGTCGTGGTTTGGCGAGACGGCGGCGGACCGGGAGCGGTTTCGTCTTTTCCGGCATACGCTGCCGGAACTGGTGAACGATCACGTGCGGAAGAACGGGTGTGAAAAGTTGAGCTCGGACTTTGCGGTGCCGCTGGAGCGGAACGGCGAGATGCTGGCGTTTTACAAAGAGACGCTGGGGCGGGCGTTTCCGGGCAAGTACACGATATTTGGGCACATTGGGGACGCCCACGTACACGTGAACGTACTGTCGGAAACGTTGCGGGATTTTGAGGCAGGGAAGGCGTGGATGCTGGAGGCGGCGAAGCAATCGGTGGCGTTGGGGGGCACGGTAAGCGCGGAGCATGGGCTGGGCAAGCGCAAGGTGCATTTTCTGCCACTGATGTACTCGGCGGAGCAGGTGGAATCGATGAAGAATGTTAAGCGACATTTCGATCCCCATTGGCTGCTGGGACGCGATACGATGCTTGTGGGAGATTCGTCCCTGGGAGTATGAATTGAGATGAGCGAGAATCGACTGACCATCACAGACGAGCGCACTGGGAAGCAGTATCAGGTGCCGATCAAAGACGGGACGATCCGAGCCAACGATCTGCGTCAGATCAAGGTTTCGGCCGACGACTTCGGCTTGATGACGTATGACCCGGCCTACCTGAACACCGCGTCCTGCCGTAGCGCGATTACCTACATTGACGGCGACAAGGGGATCCTGCGGTATCGCGGGTACCCGATCGAGCAACTGGCGGGGACGTGCACCTTTCTGGAAGTCGCTTACCTGCTGTTGAACGGCGAGTTGCCGAACCAGGAGCAATTGACGTCGTGGGAGACTCGGGTGCTGCGGCACACGATGCTGCACGAGACGTCGAAGAAGTTCCTGGAGAACTTCCGTTACGACGCGCATCCGATGACGATGCTGATTTCGACGCTGGCGGCGATGTCGACGGTCTATCCGGAATCGAAGAACATTCATGATTCGGCGAACCGTCAGAAGCAGACGATCCGTCTGATTGCGAAGATGCCGACGCTCTCGGCCTACTGCTACCGGCACCGTCTGGGCCTACCGTACATCTATCCGGACCGCGACCTGAGCTTCACCGAGAACTTCATGAACATGATGTGGCGCTTCATGGAGCCGAAGTATGTGGCGAATCCGATTCTGGCGCGGGCGCTGGATGTGCTGTTCATCCTACATGCGGATCATGAGCAGAACTGTTCAACCTCGACGATGCGGAGCGTCGGCAGTTCGCAGGCCGATCCTTACTTGAGCATGGGCGCGGCGACGGCGGCGCTATCGGGGCCGCTGCATGGCGGCGCGAACGAAGAAGTGCTGCGGATGCTGGATCACATTGGGAGCAAGGAAGCGATTCCGGCGTTCATCAAGACGGTGAAGGATGGGCACGGTAAGCTGATGGGTTTCGGCCACCGGGTTTACAAGAACTTCGATCCGCGTGCGCAGATCATCAAGAATACGGCGGATCAGGTGTTCACGGTGACGGGCTACAACCCGAAGATCGAGATCGCGCGCGAGCTGGAGCGAATTGCGCTGGAGGACGAGTACTTCATCAAGCGCAAGCTGTATCCGAACGTGGACTTCTACTCGGGGATTATCTACGAAGCGATGGGCTTCCGTCCTGACCTGTTCACTGTGTTGTTTGCGATCCCGCGCGTGGTGGGATGGCTGGCGCAGTGGGAGGAGATGATCACGGATCCGGAGCAGAAGATCTCGCGTCCGCGGCAGGTCTACACCGGGTACGACGAGCGGCAGTTTGTGCCGA
The DNA here is from genome assembly GCA_036504135.1 of Paludibaculum sp. Taxonomy (GTDB): domain Bacteria; phylum Acidobacteriota; class Terriglobia; order Bryobacterales; family Bryobacteraceae; genus Paludibaculum. The sequence goes on along the minus strand of DASXVP010000031.1, from coordinate 346,109 downwards.
TGGAGAAGCGTACCTAGTTTCGATGTAGACTAAACAGTGAAGTACCACTGGGAGGTCTTCTCATGAAGAAAGCTGGATTGTTTTTGATGTTTGCCGCCACTGCCGCGTTCGCGGGGGAGTGGACGGGATATATCAGCGAGACGAAGTGCGGCGCGAAGCACAACGACGGATCGACAGCTTCGGTGAGTTGTGTGACGGGCTGCATCAAGGGCGGCGCGAAGCCGGTATTGGTGGTGGACGGCAAGGTTGTCGGCATCGCCAATGACGCGAAGGTGACCGCGGACCTGTACGGCAAGAAGGTGACGGTGACGGGTGATTTGAAGGGTGAGTCGCTTACGATCGCCTCGATCGCGGCCGCGAAGTAGTTTTTCGGTAAACGGGAGGGCGGGCGGGGTGTTTCGACATTCTGGCCCGCCCTCTTTGCGTTTAGGGGAGGGGGATTTAGTGATGAGAACCAGATTGAGATGGATGGTGGTGTTGGCCGCGGTGGCGGTGCAGGTGTCGGCACAGACGCGCCCGCGGGCGCGCGAGATTGGCATTGCGCCCGGGGTGTATCCGCCGGGCACGCTGAATGCGATCACGGATGTGGCGGGAGTGCTGGTGGGGCAGACGACGGTTATTGAGGGCGACGATGTGCGGACTGGGGTGACGGCGGTGCTGCCACACGGCGGGAATCTGTTCCAAGAGAAGGTGGCGGGGGCGGTGTTTATCGGGAACGCGTTTGGGAAGCTGGCCGGCTCGACGCAGGTGTCGGAGCTTGGGACGATTGAGACTCCCATTGTGCTGACGAATACGCTGGGCGTGGGCGCGGCGATGGAGGCGGTGGTGCGGTACACGTTGGGACGGCCGGGAAACGAAGAGGTGCGGTCTGTGAATGCGCTGGTGGGAGAGACGAACGACGGAGGGTTGAACGACATCCGCGGGATGCACGTGACGCAGAAGCACGTGGTGGACGCGATTTTGGGCGCGAAGGGCGGTGCGGTGGCAGAAGGGAGCGTGGGGGCGGGGACGGGGACGATGGCGTTTGAGTGGAAGGGCGGGATTGGGACGTCGTCGCGGGTACTGCCGAGCGGTTATTTGGTGGGGGTGCTGGCGCAGACGAACTTCGGCGGGCATCTGACGATTGCGGGCGTGCCGGTGTACCGGGTGCTGCGGCCGGGGGGGAGTGGGGATGTGGGGCGGGCGGGCGGCGACGGGTCCTGTCTGTTGATCGTGGCGACGGACGCGCCGTTGGATGCGCGGGATCTAGGCCGGTTGGCGGCACGGGCGGTATTTGGGCTGGGGCGGACGGGGTCTTCGTATTCGAACGGCAGCGGGGATTTTGCGATCGCGTTTTCGACTTCGGCGGAGATGCGGAGCCGGGCCGGGGAGACGGAGGCGCGGGCGCGGAAGGTGCTGCCGACCGGGGCGGTGTCGCCGTTCTTTGATGCGGTGCTGGAGGCGACGGAGGAGGCGGTGTATAACTCGCTGTTTCAGGCGACGACGGTGCGTTCGAAGTTTGGGGTGGGGGAGGCGATTCCTGTGGAGCGGGTGAGGGGGTTGGTGGGGCGGTAGGGGCGGGCGAGGGCGCCCGCCGCGGTCCAGGGGGACCGCCCCCCGAATGGGTTTGGATGTAGACTAAACAGTGAAGTATCACTGGGAGGTCTTCTCAATGAAGAAAGCTGGACTGTTTCTGATTTTCGCCGCCACCCTCGCATTTGCGGGTGAGTGGACCGGTCACATCAGCGAAACGTCGTGCGGCGCGAAACATGCCGACGGCTCGGCTTCGTCGGTGAGTTGCGTGACGAGCTGTATCAAGCGGGGCGCGAAGCCTGTGTTGGTAGTCGATGGCAAGGTTGTCGGCATCGCCAACGCGGACAAGGTGACGGCTGGGTTGTACGGCAAGAAGGTGAAGATCACGGGTGAGTTGGCGGGTGAATCGCTGACCATCGCGACGATTGAAGCGGCGGAGTAGTTCCCGGAGTTGAGTTGAGAGGGCGGGCGGGGTGCTGCGGTGCCTCAGCCCGCCTTTATTTTGTTGGGCGGGCGAGGGCGCCCGCCGCGGTCCAGGGGGACCGCCCCCCGATGGACTACTGGAGTTTGCCGCGGCCTTCGACGCGCCAGGTTTCGACGACTTCGCCGTCGCGGATGCCGTAGACGGTTTCGTGGAGGTTCATGGCGACACAGATGTGATTGGGGAGGACGTGGACGCGGTCGCCGACGGAGAACTGGGCGGTGGTGTTGTGGAGGTCGATGTAGCCGTGCTCCTCGTTCATCTTGTGGAAGCTGGCTTCGGGGGCTTCGCGGATTTCGCCGAAGGTGACCTCGGAGGAGCCGGCGAGGCGGTCTGAAGAGAATGTCTTGGAGCCGCCGTCGATGATCATGCGGCCGGGGGCGGTGGAGACGACGGTGGTGAGGATGGTGGCGGCACAGTGGGCGAGGGAGCAGGCGCCGGAGAGGATGGTGTTGCGGTCGTTGAAGATGTAGGTGCCGGGGCGGATCTCGTTGAGGTAGGGGATGGTGTGGGAGTGCCAGAGGAGGGGCGTGGAGCCGCCGCTGACGATCTCGGGGTGGAAGCCGGCGGCGGTGAGGTGCTCGACCATTTGGGAGACGGTATGGCGGAGTTTTTCGAGCTCATCGAGGCCGTGGGCGGCGGTGTCCTTGATGTGGCCGGGGTAGAAGGCGACGCCGCGCCACTTGAGGTTGGGGAACTTGGAGATGGACTGGACGAGGGCGAGGAGTTCCTCGCCGGGCTGGACGCCGACGCGCCCCAGGCCGACGTCCACCTCGGCCAGGATGCCGATCTCCACCTGGGCGCAGCGGGCGGCGTCACTCAGGGGGCGGGCGGCGGAGAGGGAATCGAGAGCGACAGTGAGCTGGGTTTCGCCGGCAACGCGGCAGAGGCGCTCGAGTTTCTGGCGGCCGATGACGGGATAGGCGACGAGGAGATCGGGTGTGCCGGAGGAGACCATGACCTCGGCCTCGGTGGACTTGGCGACGGCGAGGCCGGCGGCGCCGAGTTCGATCTGGCGGCGTCCTAGGGCGGGGATCTTGTGGGTTTTGGTGTGAGGGCGGAGGCGGAGGCGATGGATGCGGGTGTAATCGGCGACGGCGCGCAGGTTGCGCTCCATGATGTCGAGATCGATGACGATGGCTGGCGTGTCTAGGTCAGTGAGGCGCATGAGGCTATTTCTTTTTATTGGGGTCTACGAAGCGGACGGAGACGCGGGGGGGCGATTTGCGGTAGACGAGCTCAATATCCTTGGGGCGTTGGCGGCCCTCGATCTGGAAGTAGAGGAGGCCGGAGACTTCCTTATCGGTCTCGCCGGTGGGGAGGATTTTTTCCTTGAGGGCGGTGAGGAGAGGGGTGTTCTTCTTGCCGCGTTCTTCGATGGAGGCGACGGCGTCGGAAGTGTCGGCAGTGGCGGAGCCGACGTTGGGGGACTGGTTGGGCAGAGGCATACCCTGGGGGGAGCCATCGGGGTTGCGGCCTCCGGGGATGCCGCCGGGGACGCCGATGGGGATTCGGCGCTGCTCGGTGGTGGGCGTGCCCTGGGAGCCGCCCTGGGAGCTGATGACCATGACGGAGGTGCCGGCGATCTGCGCGGCTTCCAGGGGGCGTGAAATTTCGCCGGAACGATCGGAGCGGAGGAGGAAGTCGTCGAGATCGACGCGGATGGTTTCGCCGGCGGCGGGCTTGAATTTGACCTGGACGATGAGGAAACCCTGGCCGGGGTCGTGGCCGAGGATTTTGGTCATCTCGCCGTGATCGAGGTAGGCGGTGGCCTCAATGGAGACTTTGCTGTCGGACGCGGAGCCGGTGATGGGCGGGACGTAGGGGGCGGGCTTGGCGGGTTTCTTCTTCTTGGCGGGGGCTTCCTTGCCGGCGACGTCGGGGGGGAGGAGATTGGCGAGAGCGGGGAGGCAAAGCGCCAGAGAGAGGACTAGATGGGCAAAATTGCGTTTCATGGTCTGCATCCTGGCTAACCCCAATATAGCGCTTGACACTCGGCGGGGCTGGCGTCATATGGTGTAGCAGTATGAATTGGAAAGCGGTGTTGACGACGGTGGCGCTGATGGCGACGGTGTGGGCTCAGGATGTGGGCGAAGTAAAGGTAACGGTGGTGGATGGCGGGAGCGGACAGGGGGTGGCTGGGGCGAAGGTGGTGCTGCTGCGGCTGACGGCTAATTACGGCTATTCGAATGCGAAGATCTTTGGGGCAAAACCGGGGGCGGGTGGGGAGGATCCGGCGGCGGAGGTGCTGGCGGCGCTGACAGGGGATGAGGGGACGGTGGCGATGCGGGTGGCGCGGGGCGCGGCGGTGCGTGTGTTTGTGGAGCGCGAGGGGTATGTGCAGTACGGGATGTCATTCGGGACAACGAAAACGGCGGAGGTGGGGGAGAGTGTACGGATCGCGCTGCAGAAGGAAGGGATGTTGGCTGGGCGGGTGGTGGATGCGGACTCGAAGAAGCCGATGGCGGGGCTGAGAGTGGCGCCGCTGTTGTGGCAGGCGATGGGCGAATCGCGCGCGCTGTTGACTGGCGGAGAGACGGTGACGACGGACCGTGAGGGTGGGTTTTCGCTGAAGGGCCTGCGGCCGGGGGAGTATGTGCTGGAGGTGCGGCCAGCGCGGCCGGAGAAGTTTCTGGATGGTGGGACGGCGGAGGAGTTTCGCGCGTTGGCGGTGCGGGCGTATGGGCGGACTTATTATCCCGGCGTGGAGCGTGTGGAGGAGGCGCCGCCGCTGACATTGCTGGCGGGCGGGGAGATGACGGGGTTGGAGATAAGAATGAGGCCACGGCGTGTGGCGTCGATCCGGGGCCGGTTGACGGCGGTGGAGGAAATCACTGACGGGCGAGTGACCCTTTTTACGATTCAGAAGCAGGGTGGAACGGTTTCGTATTCACGGTGGATGTCGGGGAAGGTGGAGGCTGGAGCGTCGTTCCGGTTGGATGGAGTCGAGCCGGGGAGGCATTGGCTGGAGGGTTCGGCGAAGGCGGGAGACCGGGAGTTGGGGGCGTTCGCGTTTTTCGACGTGGAAGACAGGAATGTGGACGGACTGGAGTTGGCGCTCTCTGCAGGCACGGCGGTGGAATTAACGGTACGGCCGGACGAGTCGCTAAAGAGCACATGGTCCACGGGGCAAAAGTTGCGAGCCGGCTTGCAGCCGATTGGCCGGTTGAGCACGGAGTGGGACAAGATACCGGGTGAGAGTTTGGATGGACGATTCGTGATGCAGGGCGTGCAGGGTGGGACGTACAGGGCACGGGCTTCGGGATACCCGAAGGGGATGGATGTTGGCGAGGTCCGGTATAACGGGAATACCGTGCCGGGCAGAGTATTCACACTTGAGCCGAGTGCCGTGGTGCAGAAGGTAGAACTGGTGGTTCACCCGGCGACAGCATCGATTGGGGTGTCGACGAAGGCGGCCAAGGCTACCGTAGTTGCCGTGCGTGTGCCATGGGACGGCGATGACTGGCAGTTTGAGGCGAAGATGGTGGAGTGCGACGCGGAGGGGCGGGGGACGATCTCGGGGCTGTTGGCGGGGACGTATCGAGTGCTGGCGTTTCCGGCGGGGATGGCTTGGCGGAGTGTGGGTGGGGTGCTGATGCTGGATGCGGCTCCGAAGGTGGAAGTGGGTGTGGGGGCGAGCGTCAGTTTAGCGCTCGACATGAAGCGGGAATAGCGTCGCAGCAGTGATACGTTGGAGGCGGCATGGGTTTTTGCGGATTGGCGGTTGTGGTTGTCACGTTGAGCCTGCCGATGGCGGGTGCGCCTCCGATGTCGGCGGCGGAAGTGGGGACGCTGGAGGATCAGTTGAGTGTGGACGCGGAGGATCTGGACGCGCGGGCGCGGCTGCTGGAGTTTTATTTCGTCACCGGGGATCTGGGTGAGTGGTTGCGGCACGAGGTGTGGCTGGTGGAGCATCATCCGGGGTCGGATCTGCACCGGGTGGCGGTGGGGCTGAAGGCGGAGTGGGTGGAGCGGCTGGCGGGGGCGTGGGGGAAGCGCCCGGTGGCGGGTCCGGTGCTGATGGTGCGCGTGGATCCGGTGTATCCGGCGATAGGGCCTGGGGTCCGGCCTGGGGTTCGGGTGAGCGGTGTGGTGAAGCTGCGCGTGGGGATCGAGCAGACGGGGCGGGTCCGGTCGTTGGAACTGATCAGCGGTCATCCGCTGTTGGTGGGGGCGGCTATGAAGGCTGTGGGGCAATGGCGGTACCGGCCGATGGTGGGGGACGGTGCGGTGGTAGAGGTGGCGCTTGCGGTGCGGCCGTGAGGGTCAGCGAGTTCTGAGGAGTGGAGTTGGCCAGGGCTTCATCCTGAAGATGGCAGTAGGGCGGACCGCTCCCTGACGGTCGCGGCTCAGTAACGGGCTCGGTAACGCTTGTGGAATCAATGGGTAGTTTCAGAGGCACCACCGTTTGGGAGCGACGGTGGCAGGCCGCGTCAACCGCCGGTTAGCGGGGGACGGGTGCTTTCCCGCCAGGTGCACGCGGTACTCGTCGCTGGTTCCTTTGGCGAGGATACCTCGAAGCGAATGTAGCACCGGAACGGCTTGGGCGGCTTCCGATTGGACTTCTTCGATGTCCGGGCTCAGGGCTCGCTTCGCCGTACAGAAAATGAGCGGGGAGTTACGCTGCGGCGGCCGTGATGGCTTCGGCGGCGGCGTGGGCGGAGGCCCAGGCCCATTGGAAGTTGTAGCCGCCGAGGTGACCGGTGACGTCGGCGACTTCGCCGATGAAGAAGAGGCCGGGGACGCGTCGGGCTTCCATGGTGGTGGAGTTGAGCTCGGCGGTGGAGACGCCGCCGCCGGTGACTTCCGCTTTGTCGAAGCCCTCGGTGCCGGCGGGGGTGAACTGCCACTGGTGGAGGCGGTCGCTCATCTTTTTGACGCTGGGGATGGGCATGGTGAAACCCTCGGCGTAGAGCCAGACGTCGGCGAGGCGGGCGGTGAGGAGGCGGGCTAGGACCTTCTTGGCCTCGTGGGGGAGGATGTTGGTGAAGTCGCGGCGGGGAATGAGATCGATGGTGATGGGCTGGCCGGGTTTCCAATACGAGGAGATCTGGAGGATGGCGGGGCCGGAGAGGCCCTTGTGGGTATACAACATGTTCTCGCGGAACTGTTTTTTCCCGAATTTGGCGATGACGTCGGTGGAGACTCCGGCGAGGGAGGACCAGAGCTTGCGGTCGTCGGGGTTGAAGGTGAGGGGGACTAGGGCGGGGTAGGGGGTCTCGATGTTGAGGCCGAACTGAGCGGCGAGGTCGTAGCCGAAGCTTGTCGCGCCCATTTTGGGGATGGAGAGGCCGCCGGTGGCGACGACCAGGGTGGTGGCGGTCATTGCGCCGCGTGAGGTTTCGAGGGTGAAGCGGGTGTCGCGGGCGACGGAGGCGACCTGTGTTTTGGTGAGGAGCTCGACGCCGGCGGAGTTGCATTCGCCGAGGAGCATATCGAGAATCTGGCGGGCGGACTCGTCACAGAAGAGCTGGCCGAGGGTCTTCTCATGGAACCGGATGCGGTGCTGTTGGACGAGGGCAATGAAATCGGACGGGGTGTAGCGGGCGAGGGCGGATTTGGCGAAGTGGGGATTGGCGGAGAGGAAGTTATCGGGGCGGACAGTGAGGTTGGTGAAGTTGCAGCGGCCTCCACCGGAGATGAGGATCTTGCGGCCGGGCTCGTCGGTGTGTTCGATGAGGGCGACGCGGCGGCCTTGGCGGGCGATCTGGGCGGCGCAGAAGAGTCCGGCGCCGCCGGCTCCGAGAACGATGGTGTCGTATGTCAAACCTTGATGATACGATGGCGGGCGTCATGAGACTAATTTGTGCGTTTCTCCTTTGTGGTACGGGGGCGTGGGGCGCGGCGGGGCGGGTGACGATTTCGCTCAACGGAGACTGGCGGATTGCAGATAGTGTGGGGGCTACGGAGATGCCGGCGGCGTATGAGCGCGTTGCGCCTGTGCCCGGGTTGGCGAACCTGGCGGTGCCGGCGTTTGTGGACGTGGACAGGTTCGACGGGCGGGAGTGGATTCAATCGGCGGTGCGGGATAGGAAGCTACCGGAATCGGCGCTGGTGGCGACGGCGGGGGTGCCGCATCAGGCGCGGAACTATTTCTGGTACCGGCGGAGTTTCCGGGTGACCGAGAAGAAGCCGCTGGCGATGCTGCGGATTGCGAAGGCGCAGTTTGGGACGGCGGTGTGGCTGAACGGGCAGAAGATGGGGGAGCATCTGGGATGCTTCAGCGCTGGGTTTTTCGATGTGACTGGGGCGGTGAAGTGGGATGGGGAGAACGAACTGGTGGTGCGGATTGGGGCGCATCCGGCGGCGCTGCCGGTGTGGGCTCCGGCGGGGACGGACTATGAGAAGAACAAGTGGACGGCGGGGATCTATGACAACGTGTCGCTGATCCTGACGGGGCTGCCGTATGTGGAGAGCGTGCAGGTGGCTCCGCGGCTGGCGGCGGGGGCGGCGGAGGTGGAGACGGCGCTTTGGAATCCGGGGTCCGCGGTGGTGCGAGCGCGGTTGTCGCAGGCGCAGAAAGAGTCGGGCGGTGCGGCGGGAGTGGATTTAGTGTTGCAGCCGGGCGAGCGGAAGAGCGTGCGGCAGATGGTGGCGATGAAGGGGGCGAAGCTGTGGACGCCTGAGGAGCCGAACCTGTACTGGGTGGAGACGGCGGTGGGCGGCGACACGGTGCGGACGCGGTTTGGGATGAGGGAGTTCCGGTTTGATACGGCGACGAAGCGGGCGTATTTGAATGGGAAACTGTATTTCCTGCGGGGCTCGAATATCACGCTGCACCGGTTCTTTGAGGATCCGTTGTGCAAGCGGCATCCGTGGGAAGAGGCTTGGGTGCGGAAGCTGCTGGTGGACGGGCCGAAGAAGATGCACTGGAACTCGTTCCGGTTTTGCATCGGGCCGGTGCCGGAAATGTGGTTTGACATCGCGGACGAGGCGGGGCTACTGATCCAGAACGAGTTTTTCATCTGGAACGGGCGGACGAACTTTCCACCGTACCGGGGTGAGGAGCTGATCACGCAGTACACGGAGTGGATGCGGGATCACTGGAATCATCCGAGCGTGGCGATCTGGGATGCGTCGAACGAGACGGACTCGGCGCTGCTGCGGGAAACGGTGATCCCGGCGGTGCGGAAGCTGGATTTGTCGGACCGGCCTTGGGACAACGGGTATGCGGTGCCGATGGGGCCGAATGATCCGGTGGAGGACCATCCGTATCTCTTCAGTGCGTTGATGCGGGAGGGGGGCAATTTCTCGATGACGCAACTGGAAGGGATGACGGGGGCGAAGACGACGAACGCGGGGCATCCTTCGGGTCATGCGGTGATTGCGAATGAGTATGGGTGGTTGTGGCTGAATCGGGACGGGTCGCCGACGGTGTTGACGGAGAAGGTGTACGAGCGGCTGTTGGGGAAAGACGCGACGCCGGCGGCGCGGTTTGAATTGTATGCGTACAATCTGGCGGGGATGACGGAATTCTGGCGAGCGCACCGGAACTTCGCGGGGGTGTTGCATTTCACCTGGCTGACTTGCAGTTATCCGGGGGTGAAGACGTCCGACCACTGGAGGAACGTGGAGACGCTGGAGCTGGAGCCGCAGTTTGCGGACTGGATGGTGGAGGCGTTCCGGCCGTTGGGCGTGTACATCAACTTCTGGCAGCGGCGGTTGCAGGCGGGGACGAAGCGGACGTATGCGGTGATGATGGTGAACGATGAAGGGCGTGCGGTGGAGGGGAAGCTGCGGCTGGAGTTTGTAGGCGAGGGCGCGGCGGCGGAGATTCCGTTTGCGATGCCGGCGAATGGGGCGCACACGTTTCAGATGGGGGTGGACGCGCCCGCTTCAGTAGGTCAGTATGTTTTGAGGGCCACGGCGCAGGTTGCGGGCCGGGCTCCGACAGTTTCACGGAGAAAGGTAGAGGTGAGACGATGAAGAGTGTGGAGCGACGCGGATTTTTCCAGAGCGCGCTGGCGGCCCTGGGGCTGGCAGCGGCGCCCGTGGCGGCTGTTCCGGAGATAGCGCAGGCGCAGGTGGGCGGCATGGTGGGCGCGGGCGCGGCTCGATTCATGCCGGCGTATGCGCGGGCGTTGAACTATCGGAGCCTGAAGCAATCGAGCTTCGACGTGACAGGCGGGAACTCGGACCGGTGGCCGATTGCGCCGGGGCAAACGATCGAAGTGTTCAACCAGAAGGGCGCGGGCATGGTGTCGCACATCTGGTTCACCATCGCGGCGCAGAGCCCGTTTCATCTGAAAGAGCTGGTGCTGCGGATGTACTGGGACGGCAACGCGAAGCCGAGCGTGGAAGTGCCGGTGGGCGATTTCTTCGGGCTGAACCTGGGCGACTATGTTCTGTATGAGAGCGAGTATCTGGCGTGCTCGCCGGGCAAGAGTCTCAACTGCTATTTCGCGATGCCGTACAAGACGGGCGCGCTGATGACGGTGACGAACGAGGGCAAGCAGAACATCGGGTCGTTCTATTCGAACATCGATTTTCTGGCGGTGGATGCGCTGCCGGCCGATGCGATGTACTTCCACGCGCAGTACAGGCAGGTGGCTCCGCACGTGGCGATCAAGGGGGCGGACGGCAAGACGCCGGTGAATCCGCTGGGGACGCACAACCATGTGTACTGCGAGGCGCGCGGGCGCGGGCACCTGATGGGTGTAACGCTGGGCGTGGTGCAAAACAGCGAGTACTGGATGGGTGAAGGTGACGATATGATCTTCATCGATGATGAGACGAAGCCTCTCATCGTGGGGACGGGGAGCGAGGACTACTTCCTGGGAAGTTGGAATTTCGGCGGGCGCGACGGGGCGAAGGCGTTTGCGTATCACCAGTACGGGGCGCCGTTGATCCAGAGTCCGGAGCGGACGGGCGGGCGCTATTGTTGCTATCGTTTTCATGGTGATAACCCGGTGACATTCACCAAGTACTTGAAGCACACGATGGAGCACGGGCACGGCAATGACCGTGCGGACAACTTCTATTCGTGTGGCTATTGGTATCAGGACAAACCGTATACGGACTTCCCGGCGCTGGCGCCGGTGGCGTCCAGAATCGTAAAGGTGATCCCCGCATGAAACACACAATTCTGTTGATTTTTGTTTTGGTGGCGGTGGCGCTGCCGGCTGGCGTGACGGGTTTCGTGCACTGGACTGCGGGCGAGCTGCAGGGTTGGGACGCGAAGCTGACATCGCAGATGGCGGGCAAGAAGTCGCTCGGCCAGGATCTGGCCAAATGGGGCAACCACCAAGCCATGATTACGAAGCGGACCGGCGACGGGGAGGCGGAGCTGCACGTCAAGATGGTGGATGTGTTCGTCGCCGAAAAGGGCGAGGCAGTGCTGGTGGTGGGCGGCAAGATGGTTTCGCCGAAGACGACCGGGCCGGGTGAAGTGCGCGGGCCGTCGATTGAGGGTGGGGAACGGGTGACGATGAAGGTGGGGGATGTGGTGCATATCCCGGCCAACACGCCGCACCAGTTGCTGGTGAAGAAGGAATTTTTGTATTTCGTGGTGAAGGTGGAGCAGTAGGGGGCGGGGCAGGATCGCGAACTAACCAACCGGGCGCGCGAACGCGGACACCAGACTCCAGACTGGGACGCCGTCGGCGCCCCCATCTGACTGGCCGGTGGATCAGGGGTGAAAGCATGGCTGATAAGCCTAGCGAGATTCACAGCGTCCGCAAGATCGGCAAGGAGTTAGGTCAGGTCGAGCAGTTGAAGAAGGCTCTGTCCGTATTTGGTCCGTTCCTGCGACTTGCCGGAGTGGATCTGTCGAAGATCATGGATCCACTAAACGATCTGCCGAAGGCTAGGCGCGAGTTCGATGAATTCGCGAAGGTATTGGACCGGTTCAACGACCTGTTCGCCGCCCGGGGTTGGGTTGCTTACGACTGGCTGAGTATCGAAGTCGCGAAGACGGCGATTGCCGAAGCTGAAGCTGGCGACATGGATCAGGCCGAAGGCATGCTGGTGCAGCATTACGGTGCCGATCAGATTTCCCTTCAACTGCGGACGCTCATGGGACTGGCGTCTTTTCGGCCTCGGATGCGCCTTGCGGAACTGGCGCTGATCGATTACCGCGAAGGCCGATATCATGCTTGCGTTCCGGTGGTTCTCGCGCTCCTAGATGGAATGGTGAACGACCTGGGCAATTTGGGCTTCTTCAGTGAGCATGTGGACCTGACTGCGTGGGATTCGATTGCCGCATGTGATAGCGGCATAAATGAGCTCAAAACATTGCTTTTTGGACCCCGCAAGAAGACGACAGAGGAAACCGTCGCGGTGCCTTACCGCAACGGCATCCTTCACGGGCGGGACCTTGGATACGACAACCGGATGGTGGCCGCCAAGAGTTGGGCTGCTCTGTTCGCGACGGCAGATTGGGCACGGCGGATCGAGCAAGGAAAGAGGAAGGCCCCACCTCCAGAGCCGGAACTAACGTTGAGCGAGGTGATTGCTCTACTGGGGCATACGAACGAAGCTAAGGCACGATTGGAGGCATGGAAGCCGAGACGGCTGGAGGATATGCCCGAGCTGGCCAACGGCCCGGATACACCTGAGGCGGCGTTGACTGAGTTTTTGGACGCATGGAAGAACAAGAGGTACGATGTGATGGCAAAACGGACCCATCTCTTTCGCAGCGACCTGACCTTGAACGCTCGAGCCGGTGAAGTACGGACCTTCTACAGAGACCTGCAACTGTATGGGTTTGAAATTGGATCCACCGCGGACCAAGCGCCAGCGGTTACGGAGATAACCGTCAGGGGGCGCGGTAATCAGTATGGACAGCCCTTCGATGCTTCCGGCACTTTCCGTTTGGTCAATTTCGATCATCACGAAATGCCGGTTACTCAGAGTGATGGGAGTGGTTATTGGTACGTCACGAGTTGGAACCCATGGCAGCAAGCTTTCAGCGGCGATACGCCTTTAGCTCCATGATTGCGTTTCACAGCCGAACAGGTAGCACCGTTTGTGCAGGTACAGGCCCAGAACGGACCGAACTAGAACGGGTTGGGAAGGACGCGCGTCGCCGCGCCGCGGTTCGTAGGTCGTGGTACGGGCCCATTGGCGCGAAGGCATCGACGAAGAAGACGTGCACTCCCGCTTTGAAGAGATCCTCTGCCGTGGATGCATCTCCGCTGGACAAACGCTGTTGCAGCTTACATACAGAGCATTGGTCCTAACCGACGAGAAGGTCACCAGCAGTTCCGGTAGCCGAACTTGCTCAAGCACCCTCAGGGCATCAGCTCCCCGGGCGTCGCGTCGTGCTTGGGCGGGCTTGTGAATTGGAGCTGGCGCCCGCGACTTTGCCTTCCATCCGGTGCTCACCTAGGCAATTCGCGGGACGGGTTAGGGTCATCGGTGTCGACATCCGGGCAGCTGGCGAGCAGGTCTAATTGGAAATTGAGTAGACCGTCCCCGAATTAAAACTCGATGGACGCCAGGATCTCGCTGGGCTTCAGATCAAACGCTCGGGCGATGGTCAGGAGGCTCTCGATCGAGGGCAGGTTGGCGCCGCGCTCGATGGAAGAGATCTGGCTGACGCTGAGCTTGGCGGCGGCGGCGAGATCCTTGAGCGACCAATCGCGCTCGGCGCGGAGGATGCGGATGCGGTGGCCGAGTTTTTCGCGGAGTTTGTCGTGCAGGGCGCGGCCGAGGCCGAATTGCGTGACGGCGTTTGAGAGAGTTAAGCGGAGCTGAGCCAATGAGAAAGGCTTGGCTAGGTAATCGAACACTTTCAGTTTGAAAGTGGCGCGCATGTCTTCGAGCGAGGGGTAACCGGTGACGATGATGACGCAGACGCCGGGGTAGCGGGCGGTGAGCTGCTCGAGGACTTTGTCGCCGGTGACGTCGCCCATTTTCATATCGAGGAGGACGATATCGGGGCGGCGGTCATCGGCGGCCTCGTAGAGGTCGTCGGGCTGGGAGAAGGTGCGGACGGAGTAGTAGCCCTCGTCGGTGAGGAAGTCCTCGAGGTACGTGAGGAAATCGGGGTCGTCGTCGAGGACGGCGACGTCGATCTGAGAGGGGTGCGCGAGTTCGGCGCTCATGTGGGGGTTTGCTCCTCGGAGACGGGCAGGATGACTTCCAGGCGGGCGCCGCCGGCGGGGCAGTTGGCTGCGGAGATGGAGCCGCCGTGCTGATGGACGATGCCCTCGGCGACGGTGAGGCCAAGGCCGGTGCCGCAGGCGTCGAGCCGGGTGGTCACGAACGCCTCAAAGATTTCGGGCAGTACTTCATGGGGGATGCCAGGACCGTTATCTTCTACGGTAATCGAGATGGCGGGGCGGCCGTCGATTGTGCAGGGGCGGGTGGCGGCGCGAATGCGTCCGGCCTGAGGCGGAACAGCGATGAGGGCGTTGCGCAGGAGGTTGACGAAAACCTGGAGGAGGCGATCGGGGTTGGCGGTGACGTGGTGAGCGGAATCGGCCTCGTTGACGAACTGCACGTCGCCGGCTTTGTCGTCGATGCCGATGAGATGCCACGCCTCGTCGATGAGAGGGCGGAGGGCGACGGGGGCGGTCTCCTGGCGGCGCTGGCGGGCGAAATCGAGTAGGCCCTCGCTGATGCGGCGCAGTCGCTGGGTGACGCGGATCATGCGGGCGAGGCGGAGCTGGGTGGGCGGATCGGGAATGGTTTCGGTGAGTTTTTCGATGGAGCCGTGGAGGACGGCGAGGGGCGTATTCATCTCGTGGGCGACGGAGGCGGAGAGGAGGCCGAGGGAGACGAGGCGATCCTGGGCTTCCAGATGGCGTTTGGCGGCCTCGAGCTCGTCTTCGTGGCGGCGGAGCTTGGTGACGGTCTCATTGTGAGAGCGCATAATCTGGCCGATCTCGTCGTCGGGGATGAAGGGGGCGGGGATCAGTTCGGCTGCGCGATCGCCGTCGCGCGTGGCGGCGTCGGCTTCGAGCAGGAGTCGCATGGGCTGGTAGACGTAGCGGGGCAGGACGAAGAGTTCGAGAACGAGGACGGCGAGAAGATAGATGACGCCGAGGACGGCGAGGACGCCGATTTTGACATTGGCGACCATCTGTTCGTAGAAGGCGAGTGGGAGGGTGAGGCGGTAGAAGCGGTCCGTCTGGGGAACCAGTTTGAAGATGTGCTCGCTGTTTTTGTCACGCTGCCAGGTGCGCCCGGGGAAGCGCTGCATCCATTGGCGGGCGTCGTCAGTGAGGCCGAATTCGCCGGCGTCGCCGTTGCGGAGGTCGTAGAGGCGGAGCTCGTCCTGGCCATTGTCCTGAGAGAGATAGGCGAAAGAGTTCAAGATTAGCGTGATCTCACGGGAGCGGGCCTGCTCGATGCGGGCGGCGATGAGATTGATGACGGTGAAGTAAACGGCACAGGTAAGGATGAGGAAGAACAGGTTGTGCAGCACCATGAGCTTGGGGCGCACGCGGAGGTCGGCAAAGCGGCGGGTAAAGCCGGTGAGGGGGCGAGGCTCCAAAATTTTTGTGGAAATCCCCGGAGTGGCGCCGATCGGTTGAGTCTTGCCGTTCGCGGGCCGCATCACATTATTGCCAGACAAGAATTCTTGCTCCTATTGCGGAAACTTTACGGCTATGCTAGAAAAAATAGTATAGATCCCGGAGCACTCCGGGGTCAGTGTACCTGCCTTGCCAGACAAGAGGGGCCGAGGCAGAACTGGGCTCGAAAGACATCCTCGCATGAGTTCTATCTTCTCGAAGAGATTTGACACCAATCTGCGTGTAGCCGCAGTAGCTGTGATTGTGACGCTGGGCGGCGCCGGCGCGGTACTTGGCTATCTGCTGCATCCGAAGCAACTGGATACAGGGTACACCCCGATGCAACCCGTGCCATACAGCCACAAGCTGCACGCGGGCAACCTGGGCATGGACTGCCTGTACTGCCACACTACTGTAGTGAAGGCCAACTATGCGGCGGTGCCGGCCACCGAGGTCTGCATGAACTGCCATGTGCGGGTGCGGGAGAAGAGCCCGAAGCTGCAGGTGGTGCGGGACAGCTACGCGAGCGGCCAGCCGATCCCGTGGGTGAAGGTGCACCGGCTGCCCGACTACGTTTATTTCAATCACCAGGCGCATGTGGGCTCCGGCGTGAGCTGTGTGAGCTGCCATGGGCGGGTGGATCAGATGGTGGAAGTGCGGCAGGTGCAGCCGCTCTCGATGGCGTGGTGCCTGGAGTGCCACCGCAACCCGGCGGCGAACATCCGGCCGGTGGAGTATGTGACGAAGCTCGATTGGAAGCCGGAGGGCGATCCGGCGGAGCTGGGGATGAAGCTGATCCAGGCGAAGGGCATCAAACCGCCGGACAACTGCTCGTCCTGTCACCGTTAGAAATCTGGGTAAGACGATGAACGAACTGATTCAACTGAACGCGTCGAGCCTCTCAGGCAAAAAGTATTGGCGCAGTCTGGACCAACTTTCCAACACGCCGCAGTTCCGCCAGTGGGTGGAGCGGGAGTTTCAGGAAGGCGCGTCGGAGATGCTGCAGGGCGGCTCGCGGCGCAACCTGCTGAAGCTGATGGCGGCCGGATTTGGGCTAGCGGGCCTGACGGCGTGCCGGCGGCCGGTGGAGAACATCCTGCCGAACGCGAAGGGCGTTGAGGACTACATTCCCGGGCGGCCGCTGCACTACGCGACGGTGGCGTCGCTGGGCGGTGCGGCGACGGGCCTGATTGTGGAGTGCAACGACGGGCGTCCGACGAAGGTGGAGGGCAATCCACGCCATCCGTATTCGCAGGGCACGACGAGCGCGCACGTGCAGGCGCTGGTGCTGAACCTCTACGATCCGGACCGAATGAAGAGCGTGGCGCGCAAGGGCGTGAAGTCGTCGTGGGACGAGTTTGGCGCCTGGTGGAAGGGTGAGGCGGAGAAGCTCGGCGACGGGGCAGGGCTGCGGATTCTGAGCGAGCGGACGGCGTCGCCGGCCGTGATGGCGCAGAAGGCCGAGGTGCTGAAGAAGTACCCGAAGACGCAGTGGGTGGAGTTTGACTCCGTCAGTTACGACGAGGCGAAGCTCGGCGCTCAGATGGCGTTTGGGCAGGCGCTCGAGACGCACTACCTTTACGACCAGGCGGAAGTGATCTTCTCGCTGGACAGCGATTTCCTGGGCCTGGATTCGCCCACGGTGCAGCCGCTGAAGCAGTTTTCGAAGAAGCGCCGCGTGTCCGATCCGAAGGACGAGATGAACCGGCTGTACGTGGCTGAATCGAACTTCACGATGACGGGTGCGATGGCCGACAACCGGCTGCGGGTGAAGTCCACCGAGGCGGGCGCGCTGGCGATGTCTCTGGCGCACGAGCTAAACGTGGGCAACACGCCGTTCAAGGTGCTGACGGCGGTGGAGACGGACAAGGGCAAGAAATTCATCGCGGCGGTAGCGAAGGATCTGGCGTCGCACAAGGGCAAGAGCATCGTGGTGGCGGGCCCCCGGCAGCCGGCGGCGGTACACGCCGTGGTGGCGCTGATCAATCAGACGCTTGGCAACGTGGGGACGACGGTGGTCTACACGAAGCCGGTGGCGGATGTGACCGATTCCGTGGCCGCTGTGAAGCAGTTGACGGCCGAGATGCAGAGCGGCGCGGTAAAGACGCTGTTTGTGCTGGGCGGCAATCCGGTGTATTCGATGCCGGCCGATCTGAACTTCGCCGAGGCGTGCAAGAAAGTGGGCACGGTGGTTTCGCTAACCGCCGACGAGAACGAGACCTGCGCCGCGTCCGAGTGGCAGTTGCCGGAAGCGCACGTCTTTGAGAGCTGGGGCGATGCGCGTGCGCTGGACGGTACGGCGAGCATCCAGCAGCCGCTGATCGAGCCGCTGTATGGCGGCAAGAGCGTGCTGGAGCTGGCGGCGATGGTGGCGGGCTCGGATGTGACCAAGGGCCACGACATCGTGAAGAAGTCGTGGGACAAGGTGTGGAAGCTGGCGCTGCACGACGGCGTGGTGGATGGCACGAAGCTGGCGGCGGTAGACGTGAAGACCGACGTAGCAAAAGCACTGGCCGCGGCGCAGGCGGCGATGAAGCCGGCAGCGGCGATGGAAGTGGTCTTCTACGCGAGCTCGAGCACCTACGACGGGCGGTACGCGAACAACGCCTGGCTGCAGGAAGCGCCGGACCCGATGACGAAGCTGGTGTGGGACAACGCAGCGATGGTGTCTCCGGCAACGGCCAAGCAGTTGGGCGTGGAGAACGGCGACCTGCTGGCGCTCTCATCGAACGGCAAAGAGATCCAGATGCCGGCGATGGTATTGCCGGGGCATGTGGACAATTCGATTTCGGTTTCGCTCGGCTACGGCCGGACGAAGTGCGGGCGCGTGGGTGCGCAGGTGGGGCACAAGGCGGAATCGCTGCGGACGACCGCGGGCTTCCACTCGGCGCCGGTGACGGCGCGCAAGACCGGCGAGAAGTATCAGTTGGTGACCACACAGGAGCACCACACTCTGGAAGAGCCGATCACGGGCCTGAAGCGCAACGACATCGTGATGGAGGCGCCCATTGAGGAGTACCGCAAGGAACCGCACATGCTGCATGAAGGCAAGCATGAGGCGGAGGTGGCGGATCTGTTCCCTGGCGTGGATTATTCGAAGGGCTACCAGTGGGGCATGTCCATCGACCTGAACGCGTGCGTGGGCTGCAATGCCTGCCTGCTGGCGTGCGTGTCGGAGAACAACATCCCGGTGGTTGGCAAGGACCAGGTGCGGCGCGGCCGCGAGATGCACTGGATCCGCATGGACCGCTACTTCGTCGGCAATCAGGACGACCCGCAGGCTGTGATGCAGCCGATGGCGTGCCTGCAGTGCGAGAAGGCGCCGTGCGAGAGTGTTTGCCCGGTGGCGGCGACGGCGCATAGCGATGAGGGCCTGAACATGATGGCCTACAACCGCTGCGTCGGTACGCGGTATTGCGCCAACAACTGTCCGTACAAGGTGCGGCGCTTCAACTTCTACAACTGGAACAAAGAGATTCCGGAGTCGCGGAAGATGGTCTTCAACCCCGACGTCACGGTGCGATTCCGCGGCGTGATGGAGAAGTGCAACTACTGCGTACAGCGGATTGAAGAGAAGCGAACGGTGGCCAAGGCGGACAACCGCCGGGCGATCAAAGACGGCGAAGTAATGACGGCCTGCCAGCAGGTTTGCCCGGCCGAGGCGATTGTCTTTGGCAACATCAACGATCTCGCGAGCAAGGTGGCGTTGGCCAAGAAACAGCCGCGCGACTACATCGTGGTGGAAGAACTGAATACCAAGCCGCGCACTACCTATCTCGCGAAGCTGCGCAATCCCAATCCGGAGCTGGCATAACTCATGGCTGATCTCGCAATGGACCCGAGAATTGACCCGAGGATGGAGCTGAACCCTCCACTGATTACCGCCGGCGCGACATACGCGGAAGTCACAGAAACAATCAGCGCCATCACGGAGAACGCGCCGCCCAGGCAGTGGTACTGGGCGATGGCGGTGGCCGTGCCGGTCATGCTGATGCTCTTCGGCTGTCTCGCCTATCTCGTTGCCAATGGCATCGGGGTATGGGGCAACAACTCGCCGGTGGGCTGGGGCTGGGACATCACGAACTTCGTCTGGTGGATCGGCATTGGCCACGCGGGCACGCTGATCTCGGCGATTCTATTCCTGTTCCGGCAGAAGTGGCGGACTTCCATCAACCGCGCGGCGGAGGCGATGACGCTGTTCGCCGTGGCCTGCGCGATGATCTATCCGCTGTTTCACACGGGCCGCCCGTGGCGCGCGGCGTACTGGCTGTTCCCGATGCCGAACGAAGCGCTGAACATGTGGCAGAATTTCCGGAGCCCGCTGATGTGGGACGTATTCGCGGTGTCCACGTACGCGACGGTTTCGGCGCTGTTCTGGTTTGTCGGGCTGGTTCCGGATCTGGCGACGCTGAGGGACCGGACGACGAATCCGGTGCGGCGGACGATCTTCGGTTTGTTGAGCCTGGGCTGGCGCGGCTCGGCCACGCAGTGGCGGCACTACGAACTGGCCTACCTGATATTGGCGGGCCTTTCCACGCCGCTGGTGCTCTCCGTGCACTCCATCGTTTCTTTTGACTTTGCCACCTCGGTGCTGCCCGGCTGGCACACGACGATCTTCCCGCCCTACTTCGTGGCGGGCGCCGTGTTCTCGGGCTTCGCCATGGTGATTACGTTGATGGTGCTGGCGCGCTGGGTATACAACCTGCAGCACCTGATCACGATCAAGCACCTGGAGAACATGTGCAAGGTGATTCTGGCGACGGGCACGATTGTGGGCTTCGCCTACGCGACCGAGTTTTTCATAGCCTGGTACAGCGCCAATCAGTATGAGCGCTTCATCTTTTTGAACCGCGCCTTCGGGCCGTATTGGTGGGCGTATTGGACCATGGTGACCTGCAACGTGATAGCGCCGCAGTTCTTCTGGTTCAAAAAGCTGCGCACGTCCATCCCGGTGATGTTCGTGCTGGCGATCTTCATCAACATCGGCATGTGGTTTGAGCGCTTCGTGATCATCGCGACGTCTCTGCACCGCGACTTCCTGCCCTCGAGCTGGGGCTACTTCCAGCCGACGTGGGTGGACATCTGCACGTTTATTGGCACGATGGGCCTGTTCCTGACGCTTTTCCTGCTGTTCCTGCGATTCCTTCCGATGATTGCGATCAGCGAAGTGAAGGGCGTGCTTCATCACCAGATCAACTCTCAGAAGGGAGGTTCGCACTAATGCTGGCTCCACTCCTTTCCAAGTTGGGCATGGCGGGGTACGAAGCGCCGGGGGCGGCGCCGAAACACTACGGGGTTGTTGGCGACTTTGATACGCCGGAAGATCTGATGCGCGCCATCCGCACGGCGCGGGCGGCGGGCTATTCGAAGATGGAAGCCTACACGCCGTTTCCGATTCACGGCATTGACGAGGCGCTGGGCGCGCCGAGGTCGCCGCTGGGCAAGATTGTCATGGTCAGCGCGCTGGCCGGATTCACGTTGGCGGTACTGCTGCAGTGGTGGACGGGTGCGGTGAACTACAAGCTGGTGATTGCCGGCAAGCCGCTGTTTGCGATTGAGCCCTCGATCCCGATCATGTTCGAACTCAGTGTGCTGCTGGGCTCGTTTGGCGCGGTGTTCGGAATGCTCCATCTGAACCGTCTGCCAACGTACTACCACTCGTTTTTCAATTTCACGCGGGCCAGCGGCGCCAGCAACGACCGGTTTCTGCTGGCGGTTGAGGCGGCCGACGGTAAGTTTCACGCGACGGAGGTTCAGATTTTTCTGGAATCGTGTGGCAGCCGCCATACGGAGCTGGTGGAGGCCTAAGGCGATGCAAACCCGACGAATCGCACAAATTCTCCTGGTGGCGGCGGCGAGCGCGCTGCTGGGCGCCTGTTCAAACTTTCCCTCGCGGCAGCCGCCGGTATGGGTCTGGTTTGAGATGAAGAAGCAGGACAAGTACAAGCCGCAGATGTCGTCCGAGTTTTTCTCCGATGGCCGCGCGTCGCGGCGTCCGGTGGAAGGGTCGCTGGCGCAGGAGCAGTACCGCTCTGATGAGCCGTATGCCACGGGCGTGGCGGCGGACAACACGTATGTGGCGAAGAACCCCGAGGCGCTGACGAAGGAGACACTGCTGCACGGGCAGACGAAGTACAACGTGTACTGCGCGCCGTGCCATGACAGAACGGGCTCCGGCCGCGGCGTGGTGCCGCTGAAGGTGACGTGGGTGCCGGGCAACCTGCACGACGATCGCATTGTGAACTACGTGGATGGCGAGATATTCCACGTGATCTCGATGGGGCGGCGCTCGATGCCGGGCTACCGATACCAGATCGCGGAAAAAGACCGCTGGGCGATTGTCGCCTATGTGCGGGCATTGCAGCGCTCCTGGCGCGGCACGATGAATGAAGTTCCGGCCGATCAACAGGCCAAGGTGAGATAGCAAATGGCGCACCACATTCAAAACGAGGCCAAAGACAACTACTTTCTGGCGCCCGAGGCGTGGACGAAGGTCCGCAACGGGCTGGCGCTGATCGCGCTGTTGAGCTGGGTGGGCTTGGCCGCGGGCTTTTTCGCGGACCGGGCACAATTCCACTTCTCTTATCTGGTGAGCTTCGCCTACTTTGTGTCTTTGACGCTGGGCGCGATGTTCTACGTAATGGTGCAGCACCTGACGGGCTCAGCCTGGAGTGTGACGGTGCGGCGGCTGATGGAGACGATCATGCGGACCATTCCGATTGGTCTGCTTCTGTTCCTGCCCGTGGCATTCGGCACGCATTACATGTACGAGTGGACGCACGCCTCGGCAGCGCACGATCCCACGTTGGCGAAGAAGATCGGATTCCTGAATCAGGACTGGTTCCTGATCCGCAGCTTCATCGTGCTGGGCCTATGGACGCTGTTTTCGTGGCGGCTGTATTCGCTCTCGCGGCAGCAGGACTCCACCGGGTCACTGAAGCAGACGAGCGCATTGGAGAAGTGGAGCGCGCCGGGCTTGCTGATGCTGTTTCTGACGGCCTCGCTGGCGGCGTTTGACTGGGTGATGTCGCTGGATCCGCACTGGTGGTCCACGATGTTCGGCGTGTACTTCCTATCTGGCGGCGCGCTGGCGTTCATGGCGGCACTGATCGCGATTTGCCTGGCGCTGCGCTCAGCGGGCTATCTCACGAATTCGATCAAGGAAGAGCACTACCACGACCTGGGCAAGTGGCTGTTTGCGCTGACGGTGTTCTGGGCGTATGTGACGTTTTCGCAGTACATGCTGATCTGGTACGGCAATCTGCCGGAAGAGAACGTGTGGTATCAGCGGCGGCTGGTGGGGTCGTGGTCGGCGTTCCGGCCGATCCTGATCTTCTGTCACTTCGCGATCCCGTTCTTCACGCTGATGCCGCGGTCGAGCAAGAGGAACCTGAAGGTGCTGGGCTTTTTCGCCGGTTGGATGCTGCTGATGCACTACGTGGATCTGTACTGGCAGATCATGCCGGTGCTGCACGGTAAGGGCTTGGCGATCAACTGGATGGATCCGGTGGCGTTCCTGGCGATTGGCAGCACATACGGGCTGGTGTTCTGGGCCGGGTTGCGGCAGAAGCCGCTAGTGCCAGTGGGCGATCCGAGGCTGGAGCAGTGCCTGGCCTTCCACAACGTGTAGGAGAGGAGCGGAACAATGATGAACGAAGATCCGAAAACACATAGCGACGCTTCCGCCCCGGAGACGGCAATTCTGGTGGAGGGCACCGATTTCGACCGGCACGAGCCGAAGTCGGGCGCCATTGCGATCGTGTCGGCCTCGGTGATCGCGGTGCTGGTGGTGTTCATCGTGTGCATCTACTGGCTGTACACGGTGGCTTACGAGCAGGTGGAGTTTGAGCAGTACAGCGGCGTTTCGAGCGCGGAGCTCCAGGCCGTGCACGATCGAGAAGATGAGCAACTTCATCGCTACAGCTACATCAATAAAGAACAGGGTGTTGTGCGGATGCCGATCGACCGGGCGATTGAGATTGTGGCGGCCGAGTTTCAGGACGGCGGTAAGGTAGCCTACAACACCAAGTCTTACGCGGTGAAAGTGGAGTTGCCGGGCGGCGCGGCGGGCGGAGCGAATCCGCCTGTGGCGGCCCCGGTTGCGGGTGCGCCGGGTGCGACGCCGAGTGCGACGCCGGCCGCACCGCCCGCTGCGCCGGCAGCACCGGCCAAAGCCGGTCATTGAGTTCTTAAGGAGATATGATGCTACGCCTCGCCTGGATTACTGCTCTCGCCGCCGCTGTGCTGCCGTTGTGCGCGCAGTCGGCTGACGAGCGGACGCCCAGGGAACTGGAGGGCGTCTCCATCACCGAGCACCTGGGCCAGAAGGTGGACCTGGGGCTGAAGTTCGTGGCCGAAGACGGGTACTCACACGAACTGCGCGAGTACTTCTCCAAGGGCAAGCCGGTCATTTTGAATCTGGTGTACTACTCGTGCCCGATGCTGTGCAACCTGGTGTTGAACGGCCAGACGGACGCGTTGCGGAAACTGCCGCTGACGATCGGCAACGAGTTTGAAGTGGTGACGATCTCGATCGACCCGACGGAGAACTACGGGTTGGCGAACAACAAGAAGGCGGCCTATCTGGCGTCTTACGAACGTCCGACGAGCGGCTGGCACTTCCTGGCCGACCAGGACGGCAACGTGGCAAAGCTGTCGAGTCAGATTGGATTTGGCTACAAGCTGGATCCGAAGACGGGCCAGTATGCGCACGCCGCGGCGATCTATGTGTTGTCGCCCGAGGGGATGATTAGCCGCTATCTGTATGGCGTGAAGTTCAAACCGCTGGACCTGCGGCTGGCGCTGACCGAAGCGGCGGGCGAGCGCTTTGGCGTGGGTGAACGCCTGCTGTTGTACTGCTTCCACTACGATCCGGCGGCGCAGAGTTATGTGCCGTTTGCGCGGAACTTCATGCGGACCGGGGGCGTTGTCGCGTTGGTGATTTTTGGATTTTTGCTGCTCAGGCTCTGGTTGCGGGAGCGTAGGGCGTTGTATGCGAATCGGCAAATGGTGACTGCGAAATGAACTGGTTTCAGAACTGGATGCTGCCCAAAGCGGCGGCGACACATGCGGGCGATGTCGATGGACTCTATATGTTCATCGTGTACCTGACGATCTTTTTCTTCTTCTTCAACGGAGCGCTGATCTTCTATGCAGCGCGCAAGTGGAGGCGGCGCTCCGACAAGGAAGTGACGCCCCACATCACCCACGACACCCGGCTGGAATTGATCTGGAGCATCATCCCGCTGATTGTGGTGATGCTGATCTTCTTCTGGGGCTTCAAGGGCTATGTGAAGGCCTGGGTGGCGCCGAACGATTCGATTGAGATCGTCGTGACGGGCAAGAAGTGGGTGTGGCAGTTTGAGTATCCGGACGGGACGCGGACTCTCAACGACCTGCATGTGCCGCTGAACAAGCCGGTGAAGCTCGTGATGAACTCCGAAGACGTGATCCACAGTTTCTACGTGCCTGGCTTCCGGCTGAAGCGCGACGTGATTCCGGGGCGCTACACGGAGTTGTGGTTCACGGCGACAGAGCCCGGGGTGCAGCAGGTGTTCTGCGCCGAGTATTGCGGCAAGGGCCACTCGGACATGCTGGCGCGCATCTTCGTCGATACGCCCGAGCAGTATGAAGTGTTTCTGCGGGAGGGCGACGAGCAGGTGCGCAAGATGCCGTTGAAGGACTTGGGCAAGATGGTCTACGAAAACAAGGGTTGCGCCACATGCCACTCGCTGGACGGGACCAAGGGTCAGGGGCCGTCGTGGAAGGGCATCTGGGGCAACTTGCACAAGGGGACGGACGGCAAGGATTACCCGGTGGACGCCAACTATATCCGGCAGTCGATCCTGATGCCGCAGGCCATGGTGGTGCAGGGCTTCGAGCCGATCATGCCGACGTTCCAGGGGCTGCTGCGAGAGCGCGAGATCCTGGGCGTGGTTGAGTACATCAAGTCGTTGCAGTAGGACGGGGATACCAAGAGGGAATTCAACATGGCAGAAGCTTTGACAACGCACGGCAACGCAAACGCGGCGGAACACGCTGATTATCTCGACTATCCCAAGGGCCTGATGAGCTGGCTGACGACGGTGGATCACAAGCGCATCGGTCTGATGTACCTGTGGTCGGTGCTGTTCTTCTTCTTCGTGGGCGGAATGTTCGCGCTGCTGATCCGGATTGAGCTGCTGACGCCGAAGCAGACGATCATGACTGCGGAGATGTACAACCGGGTGTTCACGCTGCACGGCACCATCATGGTGTTCCTGGTGATCATTCCGGCGATACCGGCGGCGTTGGGCAATTTCGCGCTGCCGCTGTTGATTGGCGCGAAGGACGTGGCGTTTCCACGGCTGAATTTGACGAGTCTTTATGTGTACTGGGTCGGCTCACTGATGGCAGTGATCACCCTGGTGCTGGGCGGTGTGGATACGGGTTGGACGTTCTACACGCCATACTCGACCACCACGGGCGGCCCGGTGACACTGATCGTACTGGCGGCGTTTGTGTTGGGTTTCAGTTCGATCTTCACGGGCGTCAATTTCATCGCCACCATTCACAAGCTGCGCGCGCCGGGGATGGGCTGGTTTGAACTCCCGCTATTTGCGTGGGGGATGTATTCGACGGCGCTGATTCAGATTCTGGCTACTCCAGTGGTTGGGATTACGCTACTGCTGCTGGTGATGGAGCGGGTGTTGGGCGTCGGCATTTTCGATGCTCAATTGGGCGGAGACCCGGTGTTGTTCCAGCACTTCTTCTGGTTCTACTCGCATCCGGCGGTATACATCATGATCCTGCCAGCGATGGCGGTGATCTCGGAAGTAATCCCGACGTTCTGTAAGAAGACGATCTTCGGGTACAAGGCAATTGCATTTTCCTCGGTGGCAATCGCTCTGCTCGGGTTTCTGGTCTGGGCGCACCATATGTTTGTGGCGGGCATGAGCCTGTTCGCAGGAGCGATTTTCAGCTTCCTGACGTTCTTCATCGCGATCCCTTCGGCGATCAAGGTGTTCAACTGGATTGCGACGATGTGGCGGGGCTCGATTTCTCTGCGTGCTCCGATGCAGTATGCGATCAGCTTCCTGCTGATCTTCACGATTGGCGGATTGACCGGCTTGTTCCTGGCTGCGCTGTCGACCGACGTGCACCTGCACGACACGTACTTTGTGGTCTCGCACTTCCACTATGTGATGGCAGGCTCGAACCTGATTGCGCTGCTGGCCGGCCTCCATTACTGGTGGCCGAAGATGTTTGGCAGGATGTACAACGAGACACTGGCCTCCATCGGCTGTGTGCTGGTTTTCGTAGGCTTCAACGCGACGTTCCTGCCGCAGTTTGTGCTGGGCAGCCGCGGGATGCCGCGGCGCTATTACAACTATCTGCCGGAGTTTCAGAGCTTGCACGTCGCCTCGACGATCGGAAGCTGGATCCTGGCTGCCGGCCTGTTCCTGATCCTGGCCTACCTGCTGGCCTCGCTGCGCAAGCCGAAGACGGCGGTGGCGAATCCTTGGGGCGGACGGACGCTGGAGTGGGAGGCAATGAGCCCGCCCACGATGCACAACTTCGATGGCCAACCGGTGCTGAAGCACGGCCCCTATGACTATCGCGCCAACCCCGCCCCCGTGGGCGTGGAAGAAGCGGCACACTGAGCGCGGCGGAGATCTGAGAGACGTTTCCAATGAGTACAGCGACACCTACCACTGAAACCGGGCATCACGGCCACTCGCCGTTTCTACAGCACCACTTTCGCGACATGGGGCAGCAGTTCGACGCCTCCAAGATCGGCATGTGGCTGTTCCTGGTGACTGAAGTCCTGCTGTTTGGCGGACTTTTCGTCGGCTACGGCATCATGCACGCGCGCCATCCCGAAGCGTTTCTGGCGGCGCACCACCATCTGGACAAGACGATGGGCGCCATCAACACTGTGGTGCTCCTGATTTCGAGCTTCACCATGGTGCTGGCGGTGTGGGCGGCTCAGACGTCCAAACGCAATCTGTGCATTATCTTCCTGCTGCTCACGCTGCTCTGCGCGGGCGTCTTCATGGGGGTGAAGTACAACGAATACAGCCACAAGTTCCACGAAGGGCTGTTGCCCGGCAAGTATTACACGCACCAGGGCGACACGGTGCCAGGGCAGTTCATGTTCTTCAGCTTCTATTTCATGATGACCGGGCTGCACGGCATCCACGTGCTGATCGGCATGATCGTGATTGCCTGGATGCTGTTCCGCACGATCCGAGGGGATTTTTCCGCCGAGTACTACAATCCGGTGGACATCACGGGCCTGTACTGGCACCTGGTGGATCTGATCTGGATCTACGTCTTCCCGCTGATGTATCTGATTTCCTAAGGAGGCCCCACAAACATGGAACATACGGCTGAACACAATCATCACGTTACGGGGCCGGCGACCTACGCCAAAGTGCTGGCCGCCCTGCTGGTGCTGACCTTGATTACGGTCTACGCATCGTACATGGATTTTGGCTCAATGAACACAGTGGTGGCGCTGTTGATCGCCTCGGTGAAGGCATCGCTGGTGGCATTGTTCTTCATGCACCTGCGGCATGACAAGTTCAATGCGGTGATCTTCGTAGGCGGACTGCTGTTTCTGGCCATCTTCATGATCTGGACGTTATTCGACATCGGAACGCGCGTAGCCGTGTTCCCGTCGAATTTGAAGACACCCGTGCAGGAGTTTCCCGGTGCGCCGCTGAACAAACCGGTCCGTCCTCAGACGGGACAGCCGCTGGGCGCGCCCGCTCCCTAAAAAACCCTGCGAACTCACGCAAAGACCGAGGCCGCCTCTCCAGGGCGGCCTCGGCTTTTTAGTATGGCGAGTTGCCTTACGATGCGCGGGTGACGTTTTCCGCTTGTAGACCTTTGGGGCCCGTTTTGAGCTCGAACTCAACCTCCCAGCCCTCATCCAGGGTCCGGTAGCCGGACATCTGGATCGCGCTGAAATGCACGAAAACGTCTTCGCCGGTGTGCCGTTGGATGAAGCCGTAGCCCTTCGCGGCATTGAACCATTTCACGACGCCTTTTTCTTTCACTGCAAAATCTCCTAAATCACACTTCCATTCTACAGACGCACCTGAGCCGCCCGAAGACTACAACTGGGGAGTCCCCTCAGCGGACGGAGGGATGTCGAACAACTGACTAGCGGGAGCCCATGTCCCATTCCATACGGACTCCTCAAGTATCCGGAAGGGTTCAGAAATCTTTCAGGGCTTGCAGGAATTTACCGTGGGGTGGATGCCGTAGAATGGAGCGACGCCCATGAGCCATTTGTTGATCACTCGCGAGGAGCGGGTGCTGCGCCTGACCCTGAACAATCCGGATGCGCGGAACCCTCTGGACGAGGCGATTTGCCACGAACTGGTGGCGGCCCTGCTGGATGCAGGAACGGACCGGACGGTGGGATGCGTCTTGCTGGACGCGAGAGGCCCGGTATTCTGTAGCGGTTTGGAAATGAACGAGTTACTGATGCCGAACGGCTCGGAGTTGAGTGCTGTTCACGAGGAGCTCTTCACGTTTGGCGTGCACTACCACAAGCCGATTGTGGCGGCGGTGCAGGGCGCGGTGGTGGGGGCTGGAGTGGGGTTGGTTGCCAACTGTCATGTGGTACTGGCGGCCCAAGGGGCGCAGTTTGGCCTGACGGAGATCCGCCTGGGGCACTGGCCGTTTGTGGCGCATCGCGCGGTGGCGTTGGCGATTGGGGAGCGGCGCACCGTGGAGTTGTCATTGACAGGGCGGGTGTTTGGAACCGGCGACGCACTGCAGTATGGGCTGGTGCATGAGGTTGTGCCGCCGTTCGAGCTGGATGACCGGGCAACGGCGACAGCTCGCCAGTTGGCCAACGCCAGCCAGGAGACGCTGCGGCGGGGATTGGACTTTGTGCAGAAGAGCCGTGAGATGAGCTGGGCGACGGCGGGGCGGCTGGCGGTGGAGTATGCCGAAAGGACAGCGCGGTCGGCCGACTTTCGGGAAGGGATCGAGGCGCAACGGGAGAAGCGGAAGCCGGCGTGGCCGAGTCTGGAGTGATTGGCCGAACGGCCCCCTCCAGCAAATGACCCCGAAGGTCGGATACTATATTCGCGAGGACCTTTCCCTATGCAACGACGTGAACTTCTGAAATCCGCCGCTGGCCTGACCATTCTGAAGAGCGGCTCACTGCGCGGCCAATCGGCCCCCAGCAACCGCCTCAACGTAGCGCTGATTGGCGTGTGGGGCCGCGGTACGGCCCATTACAACGTGCTGCGCGACGAGAACGTCGTGGCCCTCTGTGACATCAACGAGAACCGAACGAAAGAGGCATCCATCCTCTTTCCGAAGGCGAAGCTCCACTGGGACTGGCGCCGCGTGATGGAGCAGAAGGACGTTGAAGCCGTCATTATCTGTACCGCCGATCACCACCACGCGTTCATTGCCAACTGGGCCATGAACCGCGGCATGCACGTTTACTGCGAGAAGCCGATGGGCATCAGCGTGGATGAGGTCCGCACGCTTCGCGCCAACTATCAGAAGAACAAGAGCAAGATCGCCACCCAGCATGGCACCCAGCGGCACGCCTTTCCCAACTTCGAGCGAGTGCGGGAGTTGATCCTCGATGGCGCCATTGGCGAGCTGAAGACTGTGCACGGGTGGGACGCGCGGCAGCTGCCGCGCCCCACGTATCCGGCCGGCGAAGGAATGGCTCCGTCGTTCCTGCACTACGAGCAATGGATTGGTCCCTCGCCGTATCACCCCTACAGCCCCCAGTATTTTGGCGGCTCCAACGGCCTGAACTGCCTTTTCTGGAACATGTACCGCGATTTTGGTGTTGGCCAGATGGGCGACATGGGCGCGCACACCATGGACCTGCTGTGGAACGCCATTGACGCGGGCGTCCCCACTTCCATTGAGGTGGATTCGGACGTCACCGATAAGTACAATCCCGACATCACGCCCGTGAAACTGAAGGCCCACTTTGCTCACCCGGCCAACAGTTGGCGCGGCCCGATCGAGATCGTGTGGTATCAGGGCGGGCTGAAACCGGACGCCCCCAAGGGCTACATCGATCTCTCTCGTGTTGGCAACGGCGCCATTTTCGAAGGCACCAAGGGCAGCATCTTCGCCGATTTCACGACGCGCATCATCATTCCGAACAACGACGATGGCGATCTGACGTACTATAAGCGCCGAGCCTCCAGCGAGGTCCTGCCGCTCATCATGGGCACCGGCCAGACCACGCAGGGTACTCCGCAGCGCCGCCCGCCCGCCGGCGGACAGGGCCGCGGCCCCGGCAACCGGCCCGCGCCACCTCCTGGCATGACCGGGATGCCGAGCGCAGAAGTGGGCGCCAACGGATTCCCGACCGTTCAGATGATCAACGGCGTGCCCGCCGCGTTGGGCATGCCAAACCCCGACGTAGAGGCTGCGTTGGCGCTTCAGAAGGAAGGCAAGCCGCTGCCGACGGCCAGCCGTCCCGGCGACGTGTTCCAGCGTGAGTGGCTGGCCGCCTGCAAGGGCCAAAACGCCAATGTTACCCATGGGACCAGCACCAAGACGCACTGCGACTTTGAATACTCAGGCACCATGATGGAGCAGATGTTGCTGGGCTTGGTGGCGCACCGCGCCGGCAAGAAGCTGGAATACGACGCCAAGACGGGTCGCGTTACCAATGTGCCGGAGGCCAACGACTACCTGAAGCGCGAATACCGCTCAGGCTGGAAGCTGGACGGCTAGCGCCTGACGGGCAGCTCGCGGAATTCGATCTTCCGCAGCGCGCCCTTGGTGTTGTAAGAGGTAAAACCAAACGGTACGGAGAGTTTGTCCTCTCCGTACCGCAGGCCGATCTTTCGTCCCGAGATCTCCACATCTGTTACGGGCTTATCGTCAATCCAGGCCGTGATCTTGTCGAGGGTCACGCGGATGCGAAGCGAGTACCACCGGCCAGTTTCAAACGTGAAATAGGTGCGTGTATCGTTGTCCGAGGCGTCCGCCTCATCGATGTTCGAAAGCCCGACGATGTCGCCGCCCCATCCGCCCGTCACCCACGTGCAGTAGTCATCGCCGACGGGAAACGTCAGCATGGCGAAGAAATCCGAGCCTTGCAGGCGGGCAGCCTCCAGCCGGATCTCGTAGCCGGCGTTGGGGAGCTCCGCCCCCACCCACCTGACGCCGGTCATGGGCGCGCCCACGCCGAGGATCATTTCACCCTTCTCGACACGCACGATGCCCTTGTCTGTATACGGCGTTTCCTGCCAGTTTTGGAGGGATTTGCCGTCAAACAGGGGACGCCACTCGCCGGGCTTGGTCTGTGCGCAGCCCAAGCCCAGGCAGAGAAACGAAAGAGCGATCAGGGGTGTTTGGGTGGCTGCTGGCATGCAGCCTAGGAATATATCACGGCGGGACCGTGATCTTTAAGCCGCCTTGCGCCAGATGCTGGCAACCGGCAGTTCCTCATCGGACTCGCCGGCGCCATCAACCGGATTATGCGCCTGCTCGCGCTCGTAGGCTTCCTGGCAGATCACACAGCGCTCGGCCCACGGGACCACTTGCAGGCGCTTGGGCGCGATGGGCTCTTCGCAATCGATGCACTCACCGTATTCGCCGGCGTCCAGGCGCCGCAAAGCCAGCTTGATCTCCTGGCGGCGCCGCGCATGGGCACTGAGCCGGCCAACTGCCATATTCCGATTTTCAGTGGACTGGATGGTGTCCAGCTCATCGGCCTGCTGTGTAATGACGAGCGCTTCCTTATCGAGCTCTGAGGGGGTGTACTCCACGAGCAAATCCTGCAGAAGTACGCGGTAGCGTTCTTCCTGGTTCATATGTTTTCTCCTTGCCGCTCCGACCGCTTGCGCTGCGCCGGGTAGCTTTGTCATGTGATTGGATGTAGGTCCGCACGGCAAGGTTTCATTGAAAGTGCAGATTGCGAAATTCTCCATCACTGGATGCTGCTTGATACCGTTCCGTTCATTTGCACCGGATCCCGCAGCCAATCGAGAATCTTTTTGCCCTCCAGCTTCAACTGCACGAGAGTGGCCTCACCGGCTTCGCTGCTGGCGATCAGCAACTCGAACTTATCGTTGACGGCATGGACGTATATCACCACGTCTTCCTTGTCCCGTCTGGAGTGTACATTCACCATCGGTTTCCACTCCCGGCCTGCGGCGCGCTGCACCGCGGCCTGAAAGCGGGTCATCTCGCCCTCAAACGTCGCCAGGTTCAGCGAGCTCGCACCGCCTGGCCGCTTCACAAAGACAAAGCTGTTGACCAGCATCCCGACGCCGGGCATCCGCACCTTGCGCACGCCCAGATCAGACTCCACTCTCTCCACAATCGATTGGAAGGACGCGGCCCCGGCCGGCAGGGCCGCCAGGACGAGGACCAGGCTCAGTATCAGGCGTCGCACGGCTTACTCCTCTTCCTCGTCTTTGTCCTTCGCCTTTGCCGGTGATGGTTTCGGCGTTGCGCCGTTGGGCACAATGTTCTTTGGCACCCCGAACTGGCCGCCCAGGCTCCGCAGCTCGCTGGGATCGATCTTGCCCATGATGTTCACCACCGTGAGTTCCTTGGGTTCGGCGGCGATGATCACCAGGCCGCCATCGCGGTGGAGGTAGATCTCCGCCGTCTCGCGGTCTTTCTTGCTGTGGCTCGAAACGATGAGGGACCACTCCGGCCCTTTCACCTGGGCGCGGATGTCGTTGACGTCGGCATCCGTGTAGGCGCCTTCCTTGTCGAACTCAAAGCTGCGCACCTGGATTCCGGTCAGCTTGGACACCACT
This sequence comes from Paludibaculum sp., assembly GCA_036504135.1. Taxonomy (GTDB): domain Bacteria; phylum Acidobacteriota; class Terriglobia; order Bryobacterales; family Bryobacteraceae; genus Paludibaculum. The sequence goes on along the minus strand of DASXVP010000031.1, from coordinate 312,897 downwards.
TTCTTGGCCTGCGCCTCGTCCTTGTTGCCGTCGGAGAGGAACTTGGAGGCGAAGCCCAGGGTCTGGGGATCCAGCGAAACGTTGACGGTTTCCGACGCCTTTTCGGCGAGCTTTTCGAAGGCGGCGGTGAATTTCAGCTGCTGCGCGGCAAGGGCGCCAACGGACACAGCTAGAGCGAGCACGATTCGGTAACGCATAACTAGCTCCTCAACAAAAGTGATTATTCCGGTCTTGGCCGATCGATCGACTGGACGCGAACCTGGGCCATATGCAACTTCGATCCAGTTACTTGCAGCGCAAGCATCAACTGTTGCTTGGCATGCTCGCCGGCCGATCTTTCCCGGCGAACCTGGTCAAAACGAACTCCGCCAATCACCATCACCACCATCGCCACGGCCGCCGCCCAGCGCAGCCAGCCGAGGCGCGGCTTCGGCTGAGGCTTCTGCTCCCGCACGCGGGCCATTACCCGGTCGGCAAACCAATCCGGTGCTGGTTCGCGGCTCAAGGCTTCCCGAAAGTCGTTCTCTAGGGGGTCCATTAGTTACCTTCCTTGGGGGCGGCATTTGCATTGCGCCCGGCCTTTTCCTGCAGCATCGCGATGGCGCGGCGCAGATGGCTCCACACGGTCTGCACTGGCATGCCGAGCGTCGTGGCGATCTCGGTGGCGTCGAGGTCTTCCTGATAGCGGAGAACCACCACCATGCGCTGGGCGTCGGGCAACGAGGCCACGAGCTTGCGCACCATGCCGATCATCAGCGGATCGCCGGTTCGCACGGGCGCTGCCGGTTCCGCCAACCCGTCCAGCGGCACTTCGCCCTGGCGGCCGCGCTTGCGGTAGTGATCGATACAGCGGTTGCTGGCCGTTCGCCGCAGCCACGCCTCCAGATGCTGCGGCGACTCGATGGAATCGAGGTTCCGGAACAACTGGAGAAACACGTCCTGGGCGATCTCTTCGGCCAGCGCCCGGTTGCGGAAGAAGTGCCAGCACAGGCTGTACACCATGCTCTGGTGTGTGTGAACGAGCTCCGCGAAGCCCGCCTCTTCCCGTGCGGCCGCTTTCCAGGTTGTACCGACGCTAGGTTGTGCCACCTGTCCAGCTTCCATTCTGCCGCTTCCTTCATTACCGGATACGACGCAGGTTCTCCGAATTATGCATTTTCTTTCGCCGTGCCGCGATTCCCCACCGCGCAACACAGGGCAACCGTTCGCTCGGGCCGGCAGTGCTACTCTACAACTCAATATGCGATTTTCGATTCCGACGTTCGCGCTGGCCGCTTCTCTCGCATTGGCCACGCTGTGCTCGGCACAAACCGCCTCCCGTAAAGCCGAGGTGGATAGGATTTTCTCCGGCTTCAATACGCATACTCCGGGCTGCGCGGTGGGTGTGGCGGAGCGTGGAACAGTGGTTCTGACGGCGGGATATGGCATGGCTGATCTGGAACGAAATGTCGCCATCACGCCCGAGACGGTTTTCGAGAGCGGCTCGGTGGCCAAGCAGTTCACCGCGGCGGCTCTCATGCTGCTGGCGCAGGACGGCAAGATATCACTCGACGATCCGATGCGAAAGTACCTGCCGGAACTGGCGGACTACGGCGCTCCGCTGACCATCCGGCAAGTGATCAGCCACATCAGCGGCATGAGGGAATGGCGCCCGATTGCAGCGTTCGGCGGGGCGGAGGAAGGCACGCTCGTCTACACGAACCGGGACCTGCTGCAGATGGCGGCCCAGCAGCGAGGGTTGAATTTCGATCCCGGCACCCACTACAGCTATACCAATACGGGATTCAACATCTCCACAATCCTCATCGAGAGGGCGCTCGGCAACGGCAAGACCTTTTCCGCCTATACACAGGAGAAGATCTTCGGGCCGTTGGGCATGACGGAAACCCGTTGGCGGGAGAACTTTCGCGCGCTCATACCCAGGCGCGCACTCGCCTATGGACCCGCCGGCCAAGGGTATGTGCAACAAACGCCGATCGAGAACATCATCGGAGCGGGTGGGTTGCTGACGACCGTTGGTGACCTGCTGAAGTGGAACGAGAACTTCACCCATGCCAAGGTCGGCGGGGCGGAGTTCGTCAAGGCCCAACAGACGCCGGCGCAATTGCGCGATGGACGGACCATCTCCTACGCGGCCGGCCTGACGGTGACCAGCACTGACGGTCTGAGGGAGGTTTCGCATTCCGGAGCGACGGGCGGGTACCGCACGTGGCTGGGGCGCTATCCGGACCCAGGTCTGTCCGTCGCTGTGCTGTGCAATTCCGCGCAGGCGGGTGCGCCGCGACTCGGCCGTGAGACGGCACGGCTTTGGACCGGCGGCAAGGCGGCCGCCGCAGCCAGCTACACGGTTGATGGCGGCAAGATGGAAGCGCTGGCGGGAATGTACCGCAAGAACCGCGACAACACGGTGCTGGAGCTGACGTGGAAGAACGGCCGGCTGGCTACGGGTGATTCCGGGACGGAGCTCAAGTCTACTGCCGAGGGACGGTTCGAATTCGGTGGAACAGAGGTGCGCTTTGAGGAACAGAACGGCGGGCCGCTGCGCCTGTGGATGCGGACTCCTGATGATGAGGTGCAGTATCAGCGTGTCGAGCCAGCCCGGCCCTCGGGGAGCGAGCTAGCTGCACTGGCAGGAGAATACGAGAGTGCGGAAACCGGCTCGCGGTTGGTGGTGGCGCTCGCCTCCACGGGCGCACTGACGTATCGGGTCGGTTTGAATGATCCAGTGTCCCTGCGGCCTACATTCCGTGATGGATTTGTGACGGCCGCCGGCGGGTCGATCTTCTTTCTGCGGGACGCTGGCGGCAAAGTGACCGGACTGAGCGCCGGCGAGTCCCGAGTGTGGGACCTGCGTTTCTCGCGCGTGCGTTGAGAGGCGGGCTCCGCTACCCCTCTGCTACCTTGGAGTGAGCGGATGATCTCTTTTTCGAATATCAACAAGCAGTACGGCAAGCAGCTCATTTTCGTAGAAGCTTCCTTTCAATTGAACCCCGGTGAGAAGGTTGGCCTGGTGGGGCCGAACGGATCCGGCAAGACGACGCTGTTCCGCATGGTGATGCGCGAAGAAGAGCCGGACGAGGGCGAGGTCTCGGTTCCGAAGAAGCTCACTATCGGCTATTTCCGCCAGGATGTGGAGGAGATGACGGGCCGCCCTGTACTGGATGAGGCCATCGCCGGCAGCGGGCGGGTGGGCGATCTGCACCACGAACTGGAAGATCTGCACCGCGCCATGAACGACCCCGCCCAGGCGGACGACATGGACCGAATACTCGCGCGTTTCGGGGAGGTGCAGGAAGAGTACGAGCACCTTGGCGGCTACACGCTGGAGGCGCAGGCGCGCGAGGTGCTGGCCGGGCTAGGATTCCACGAGGATCAAATCGATGGCGACGTGGGAGCGCTTTCCGGCGGGTGGAAGATGCGCGTGGCTTTGGCTCGGGTGCTACTGGGCCGGCCCGATGTCCTACTGATGGACGAGCCGACAAACCACCTCGACATCGAATCCATCATTTGGCTCGAACAGTTTCTGAAGTCGTACCCTGGCGCCCTACTCATGACCTCGCACGACCGCGATTTCATGAACCGTATCGTCTCGAAGATCGCCGAAATCGATTCCGGCGAGATCATATGCTATAGCGGCGACTACGATTTCTACGAGCGCGAGCGGACCATTCGCGAGACCAACCAGCAGGCGGCTTTCGCCCGCCAGCAGGCGATGCTGGCGAAGCAGAACCGCTTTATCGAGCGGTTTAAGACGCATGCGGCGAAGGCGGCCCAGGTGCAGAGCCGGATTAAGGCACTAGACAAGGTAGAGCGCCTGGAACTGCCGAAGCAGCGATCGGTTGTGAAGTTTGAGTTCCGCAAACCGCCGCGCTCCGGCGATCAAGTGGCCGTGATTGAAGACATCCACAAGAGCTACGGGTCCCGAGTGATCTACGATGGGCTGGATCTGACGATCCGTCGCGGCGAGCGGTGGGCGGTGATGGGGCGCAACGGGGCGGGGAAGACGACTCTGCTCAAGATGATCGCCGGCGTTACCGAGCCCGATTCCGGCGCGATCCGTTTAGGCGCGAGCCTCAACATGGGCTACTTCGCGCAGCAGTCGCTGGACGTGCTCGACCCCGAACTCACCGTGGCAGAGCAACTCCAGAACGACTTCCCGCAAGACGGCATCGGATCGCTACGGACACTGGCGGGGGCGTTCCAATTCTGCGGGGAAGACGTAGAGAAGCGGATTCGATCCCTGTCGGGCGGCGAGAAGTCCCGTCTCGCGATGGCCCGCATGCTTTACAATCCTCCTAATTTTCTGGTCCTCGACGAGCCCACCAACCACCTGGACCTGGCCACCAAGGAGATGCTCGTGGAAGCACTCAAGGACTTTGAGGGCACGATGATCTTTGTGTCGCACGATCGCACGTTCCTGCGTGGTTTGGGATCTCGGGTACTGGAGCTGGGCGGCGAATCCGGGACGGAGCGCATCCCGCGTATCTACCCAGGCTCCTACGTCGAGTACGTGCAAACGATTGGGCACGAAGCGCCGGGCATCTACGCCTGACCGCGATGGCGCCGCGCTCGGGACTTACTTTGCGGGGAGAGTGATCTCAAAGGTGGCGCCGTGACCTGGCTCGCTGGAGACGTTTAGACGGCCGCCGTGGGCTTTTACGATCCAGGCGACAAAAGCCAGGCCAAGGCCGATGCCTTTATCGTCGTCGCGATCGCCGTCGCGGACGCGGTAGAAGCGCTCGAAGACGTGCGGCAAGTGGACGGCCGCAATACCGGGGCCATCGTCGGTGACGGTCAGGGAAACCTCCCCTCCGTCCGCAGAGAGGATCACATCCACGGCTCCACCGGGCTGAGTGTATTTGACCGCGTTGCCCAGGAGGCTGTTGACCAGGCGGCCGAACTGAGCCCGATCGACCTCGGCGAGCACGGATGATGGAGCGATGGCTTGCAAGCGGATTTGTTTCTCGTCGGCGACCAAGCGGAACTGATTGACGAGCTCGTTGATGATTTCAGAGAGGTCCTGGCTGGATTTCTGCAGAATCAACTGTCCGGATTCGGCCTGGGCGAGGAGGAGGAGCGAGTTGAGGATCTGGCCGAGGCGCTCGACATCCTGGAGGGCGGTTTCAATGGCCTCGCGGTATTGTTCCTTGGTTTCGGCAGTAAAGAGCGCCACTTCCAACTGGCCGCGTATGGCGGTAACGGGTGTGCGCAATTCGTGGGAAGCGTCAATGGAAAACTGCTGAATCTGATGGAAGCTCTGGCCGAGGCGCTCCATCATGTGATTGAAAGTGGCGCTGAGTTGATCGAGTTCATCGCCGGTGCCGCGAGGGGGAATGCGCATGCTGAGATCGCCGGCGGCGACGGTCCCGGCGGCCTGGGCTACGTGTTGGAGCGGCTGGAGGGCGCGTCCGGCGGCGTACCAGCCGAGGATGATGATGGCGAGGAGCATCACGGGCACGGAGGTGAAGTAGAGCCGGACCAAGCGATCGGAGACGTGCAGCGTATCCTCCGCGGGAAGGCCGATGGCGAGGAAATACTCCTTGCCTTGGTCGCGGATGATTCCCTTGCGCACGATGAAGACTGCGCCTTTCTGGTCGTGGCGGATCTCGGTGACGGGCTGGGGCTTTCCGAGAATGCGCCGGATCTGTTCGGGGGGGTCCTCTCCCAACGCGGCATAACCGTTGGATATCTCGAGGATATTGCCCTGCGGATCGGCCAGCAGGAGGACGCGGCGCAGGCGCTCGACAGCGTAGGCCTCGCCGGAGTCGCCGGGATCGTAAGCCCACACCAGTTCGCTGTTTTGGACGCGGAGGAAGCCGCGGACGGCGCTCCAGGATTCGTCGAGGACGCGTTCGCTTTGCTGGTGGAGGAGGAGGTCGAGTGTCTGACGGAAGACGAAGCCGATGCTGACGAGAACTAGCGCAAAGAGCAGCACATAGCTGAGCGTCAGCCGCATGCGCAACCCGCGCGCTGCCCGGCCTACTATGCCTAGATGATCGAGCCAGTTCAACATTCGACTACAACTTGCCGCCAGGTAGGGGCGAGTACTATTCCTGCGGCGGCGTCCCACTGGCGCCCGAAGGCTTGTCGTGCGTGTCCAGCATATAACCTATGCCGCGCACCGTGTGGATGAGGCGGGTGGGGAACTTCTCGTCAATCTTGCTGCGGAGGTGCCGGATGTAGACATCGACGATGTTGGTGAGGCCATCGTATTCCATATCCCAGACGTGCTCCACGATCATGGTGCGGCTGAGGGGGCGGCCGCGGTTGCGCATCATGTATTCGAGAATGCTGAACTCTTTGGGGGCGAGGTCAATGGGCTCGCTGGCGCGGCTGACTTTTCGGCGGATGCAATCGAGGACGAGGTCTCCGATGACGAGGCGCTCTGGGGTGGGCTGTCCGCGACGGAGGAGGGCGCGCACGCGGGCGAGCAGTTCGACGAAGGCGAACGGTTTGACGAGGTAGTCGTCAGCGCCGAGCTCAAGGCCTCGAACGCGATCATCGACGCCTCCGCGGGCGCTGAGGATGAGGACGGGCGGGCTGACCTTGCGATTGCGCGCTTTGGCCAGGACGTCCAGGCCGTCCATATCGGGCAGCATGAGATCGAGGATCACGAGGTCGTAATCAGCGGCGTGGATCCTGTCGAGTGCGGACTGGCCATCTTCGGCGAGGTCGATGGAGTAGCCGGCGCTTTCGAGCCCGCGGTGAACGAAGTCAGCGATACGTTTTTCGTCTTCGACCAGCAGAATTCGCATAGTTCCCCTATAGGACTGGCCCGATGCGCCAGGGAACAAACTCCTGATGTCCCAGACGCTCACTCTTGGTACGTTCCCCGGAGGCGATGCTCAGCAGTGTCCGCAGAATGTCATTGCCCACCTGTTCGACTGTGGCTTCGCCGTCGGCGATGGTGCCGGCGTTGATATCCATATTGTCCAACATTCGCCGGGCGATTTGGGTATTCGTTGCGATCTTAAGCACGGGGACGATGGGGAAGCCGATGGCGGAGCCGCGCCCGGTGGTAAAGGCGATGAGGTTGACTCCGCCGGCGGCGAGGCCGGTGAGCGAAACGGGGTCGTAGCCTGGGGTATTCATGAAGGCGAAACCGGGGCCGTGGATGCGTTCGGCATAGTCGACAACTTCGTTGAGAGTGGAAGTCCCGCCCTTGGCGACGGCGCCCAATGCCTTTTCGAGAATGTTGGTGAGGCCACCCTCCTTGTTGCCGGGCGAGGGGTTGTCGTCGAAGCTGCCGCCGAAGCGATCGAGGTAGGTCTTGTAGCTGCGGATCATCTCGAGAAGGCGCTCGCCGACGGCGCGATTGCGGGCGCGGCGCACGAGGAGGTGCTCGGCGCCGACGATTTCGGGGGTTTCGGCGAGGACGGTGGTGGCTCCGAGACGGGCGAGGGCATCGGAACAGTAGCCGAGGGCGGGGTTGGCGGTGATGCCGCTGAAGCTATCGGAGCCTCCGCAGTTGAGGCCGAGGCAGATCTTGGAAGCGGGGAGGGTGATGCGGCGGTCGGCGGAGGCTTGCCCCATGAGGCGGGCGATTTCCTGGCGGGCGGCGGCCACGGTGGCAAGAGTGCCTCCACTGTCCTGGAGTGTCATGCCGGTGGTGCGGGTGGATCCGGCGTACTGATCGATCTGGTTGACCTCGCAACCGAGGCCGAGTACGATGGCGGCCGTGACATTGGGGTGATTGAGGATTCCCCAGAGCGTGCGGCGGAGTTGCACGGTATCGGGCCCGATGGCGTGGGCGCAACCCTCGCCGTGGGGGAAGGCGACGATGCCATCGATGTTGCCGGGAAGAGTTTCGTTGAGAAAGCTGTGGGCGATGAGTTCGGCGGTGTGGGCGGCGCAGTTGGAGGCGGCGACGACGGCGATGTAGTTGCGTGTGCCGGCGCGGCCGTCGGCGCGGAGGTAGCCCTGGAAGGTGGGCATCTCGGCAGGAGGGCCCGGGAATGGCGTATCGATTTCAGGGAATTCGTACGTGCGCTGGCCCTCATCAAAGCCGACGTTGTGAGTGTGGACGTGGGCTCCGGGTTCGATGGTGCTGAGAGCGATGCCGATGATCTGGCCGTAGCGGAGTAGATTCTCCCCGGCCTCGATCCGCCGCAGGGCGAGTTTGTGGCCAACCGGGACGGACTCGCGCAGGATGACCTCGGCGCCCGGGACGGTGACCAGCTGGCCGGCGGGGAGCGTGAGGCGGGCGATGGCAACATTGTCGGAGGCATGCAGGCGGATGGCGGCGTTATCTGGCGTGGGCAGTTTCTGAATGTCAACGAGGCTCATTGAGGGTTCCTTGCGATGCAGGCGCGTTAGCGGACCAGAGCGGTTTCCATGATCTGTTCGCCGGTGAGAACGAGGAAACCTCCTTTGACGGGGCGGATGAGGATGCCGGAATCGGAGGGGGCGGGGAAGTCCTCGATGCGCTTGACGAGTTTGAACTTGGCGGTATCGGCGGCCTTAATCCAGCGCCCGATGTGGACGTGCAGATGGCATTGCGTACGCGTAATCTGCCCATTGTAGGCGATGCCCCACTGGTCGCCGAATTTCTCGCTGGCCTGTTCGATGGCGTAGCGCCAGTAGCGGTTGCGAGTCTCCTGGGGCAGCAGATGCAGGGCGTGGGGTCCGGGGGTATGGGCCTGTGGCAGGGCCAACCAGCGGTTGGGTTTGCGGGGATTGACGTCCTTCACGGTGAAGAAATCGCCGGGGCCCGGGTGTTTCTCGGCTTCGACGCAGAGGCTGCATTCGCGTGCCTTGAGGGATTCGGGGCGGGTGACGTCACAGGCGCAATTGGTGACGTCGGCGGCAAGCGGCAGCGCGGCCAAGCCCAGGAGGAGAAGAAACGTAGGAGTTCGGGCCATCCCCGCCATTATACTGGTGAGTGTCCCCGCCCGGCCCATCGTTGCGCACCTGGGTAGTTCTGCTGCTGCTCCTCGCCGGCGTTGGCGCGGTGTACGTGCATGGACTAGGCAGCGTGGGGCTGCTGGGGCCGGACGAGCCTCGCTATGCCGCCATCGGGCGCGAGATGGCGAATTCCGGGGACTGGGTGACGCCGCGGCTGTGGGGCGAGCCCTGGTTTGAGAAGCCGGCGCTGCTTTACTGGTTGACGGCGGCGGGGCATGTGGCGGGCCTGGGTGATGATCTCTCGTCACGGGTGCCGGTGGCGCTGCTGAGCGTGGCCTATCTGTTGCTGCAATTCCTTGTGCTGAGGCGGTTGGACGGTGATCGAGTGGCGTGGATGTCGACGCTGGTGCTGGCGACGACGGCGGGATGGAGCGCTTACAGCCAGATCGGCGTTACGGATTTGCCGCTGGCGGCGGCGTTCAACGGGTGTCTGCTGCTAGGAATACTCTGGGTGGAGACGGGTTCGCGGCGGGTGTTGGCGGGGTGCGGGTTTTGCTTCGGTCTCGCGTTGCTGGCCAAGGGGCTGGTGCCGGGGGTATTGGTGTTGCCGCTGTTGTTTTTCGGCTGGCGGCGATGGCGGGCGTGGTGGTTGCCAGTGGCCGTGGCTTTGGTGGTGGCGGCGCCGTGGTATTCAGCTGTGTTACTGCGGCATGGGCGGCTGTTTTTCGACGAGTTCATTCTGCGGCATCACTTCTCCCGGTTTGCGACGAACGCGTTGCAGCACGAGCAGCCGGTTTGGTTTTACCTGCCGGTGCTGGTGGCGGCGCTGTTCCCGTGGCCGACGGTGCTAGCCGTGGTGGGGCGCGGGATCTGGAAGGAACGGCGTCACCGGATTCTGATGGCGACATTCGGATTTGGGCTGTTGTTCTTCTCATTCTCGACGAACAAGCTGCCCGGGTATGTTCTACCTCTGTTGCCTCCGCTGTGCATAGTCGTTGCGGTGTCTCTGGAGAGGTGCCTCAGCGCGCGGCGGCCACTGGCGCTGGCAGCAATGCTGCTGGCTCTGTGCCCGGTGGTTGCGACAATCCTGCCGGAGTCACTGATGTTCGGGTTGCGGCGGGCGAATCTGGGCGAGGTGCCGTGGGAGTATTTCGGCTTTGTGTTGCCGGTGATGATCGGAGTGTGGCTGCTGGACGCCTATGGCCGCAGGGTGGCGGCAGTGGCGGTAGTGGCGGCGGGTGCGGCGGCGGGGTTGTTGTTTATCAAGCTGAGTGCGGCTCCGGTGCTGGATGAGTTGGTGTCGTCCCGCGGGCTTTGGCGGAGAGTGGTTGCCGTGGGCGAGCCGGTTTGCGTGGGTTCTCTGCATCGCAACTTGCGATACGGGTTGAACTACTACACGGTGAAGCCACTGCCGGACTGCGGGGACGACAGGGCAGAGGTGCGGATTGAGCAGATGCCTGGGGGGCTACCGCGGGTAGAGCCGCGGTAGTCGATCAGGGGTTAGCGGCGCGGAGCGCGGGAGATCTGGGCCTTTTGGGCATCGGCGGCAGTGGCGCCGGCGGCCTTCATCCAGAGGCGGACTGGGGCATCCACCATATCGGCCATAGTTTGAATCGGCAGGCCCTCCTCCTCTCGCAAGAAGTTCAACTCCGCGGCGCCGGGTTCGTGATCGACGCGGACGAGATCCCCACCTCGGACCTGATCGGTAGCGATGAGGTTGGAGAGCGGTTGTACCATGAGGCGCTCGATGGCGCGTTTCAGGTGGCGGGCGCCGTACTTCTTGTCGACACCAGCCTGGAGGATAAACTCTCTGGCGCAGGGCGTGACGGTGAAGACGAAGCTGCGCTCGGGGGAGGCGCAGAAGACGCGCTGTTGAACCATGCCGAGCTCGATATCGAGGATGCGGCGCAATTCCGGTTTTCCGAGCATCTTGAAGACTACGACCTTGTCGAGGCGATTCATGAACTCAGGCGTGAATTTCTTACGGGCGGCTTCGAGGCCGCTGCGTTCGATTTTGGCGTCGGTCTCGGCATCGGCGGGGGCGGCTGCGCGGAACCCGAGGCGGGGGCTGAGCATGGCTGACATCTCGGATGCCCCGAGATTGGACGTGAGGAAGATCAGGGTGCGGGAGAAGTCGACTTTGCGGTTATCGCCTAGGGTTAGAGTTGCTTTATCGAGAATGCCGAGGAGGAGGTTCCAGAGGGAATCGCTGGCCTTTTCGATTTCGTCGAAGAGGAGGAAGCTGAGCTTCATGCGCTCGGTATGGTACTGGTTGAGGGTTTCCTGGCTGAGGAGGGGATGTGTTTCGCGATGGCCGAGGTAGCCGGGAGGCGAGCCGATGAGCTTGGCGATCTCGTGGCTATGCTGGAATTCGGCGCAATCCACTTTGGTGACGGCTCTGGCAGTGCCGATGAGGGCCTCGGCGGTGGCTTCGACGATGCGGGTCTTGCCCGAGCCCGTGGGGCCCAGGAACAAGAAGTTGCCGATGGGCCGCTGTGGCGGATTCAGGCCGGTGAGATGCATCTGGTAGATGTTGACGATCTCGGCAATGGCCTCATCTTGCCCGACTACCATTTGGCGCAGTGTCGTTTCGAGAGAGCCTGCATCCTTGCCAGTGCGTGAGGGGTCCAGGCGGGTGGTTGGCCCATTGGGCGAGAGGCGCGTGGCACCGGCTATATTGCGACGGGGAAAGCCGAAGCGCCGCTGTTCCCGCGGGACCGGCAGTGTGCCGTCCAGTTCCAAACTTGCACTCATTGCGTCGCCCACAGCGGGCTCCTTTCTACTCAAACCGTCTATTTTCGGGGCGGTCTCGACGGACGAATCTCGACCTGACTGATGAGGGAACGCTCCGGCATCGCCAGAATCATTGCAACAGTCTCTGCGACATCTTCGGGGGCGATCTTCCAATCAGCGCGCCCCGCCCTGCCAAACTCCGTATCGACACTACCGGGCAGAATGGTGCTGACCCGGATGCCGTCGTAGCGGTGATCCAGCATCACGGCTTCACTCATTCCGCAGAGGCCGAACTTGGAGGCGTTGTAGGCGGCGCCGCCAGCGAAAGAGTTCTTGCCGGCAAGACTGGAGACATTGATGATCCAGCCGCCGCCCCGCTGCCGCATGCGCGGCAGGGCGTGATGGCAGCAGTGATACACCCCTGTCAGATTCGTGCCCAGCACAGTCTCCCACTCCTGAGGCGAAAGCGCAGCCAGATCTTTGAAGATCCCCACACCCGCGTTGTTCACCAAAATATCCGGCCCGCCTAAGCCAGCATCGAGCCATTCGAAGAGGGTCCGTACTGCGCCCTCACTACCAACATCGGCGGATTTGCCATCGACTTTAACGGGAGTGGCGGCAAAGTCCGTCCTAAGTTGAGCCACTGCAACGTTAACGCTTTCGGCTTGACGTCCGCAGATGGCGACAGAAGCTTCAGCGGCAAGGAGGCGGCGCGCCACGGCCAGGCCGATACCCTTGGTTCCGCCGGTGACGAGTGCTGTTTTTCCCTTCAGATTCAGTGTCATGCTGCTATCTTCCCACTACCTGATGGATTCGAGGGGGCCGGAGCCGGCGCGATATACTTGGATCTGTGCTGGGATGCCGAGGAGTCTTGCGCGATGCCTGAGATGAGTGTGGTTTGGCTACGGCTGGCCGTCGCGCTGTACAGTGTGGGGCTGGTGCAGGCGATCCTGTCTGTACTGCGCAGAGGTACGCGCTTATACCCGTATGCTTTGGGAGCATTCCGCCTGGCTGTGGTTTTCCATTTCGTGGCGATTGTGGAGCACAGTGTCGGGTTGCGTCATCTGGCGGCAAACAACTTTTTTGAAACGGCGTCGATGTGCGCGCTCCTGTTTGCGCTGGTGTTTTTGTTTATTGAGTGGCGCTACAAGTTTTCCACCTTGAGCCTGGTGATCTTTCCACTGGTTTCGCTATTGGCGTTCATGGGGGCGATGGGCACGCCCGTCTCTGCCTGGTCTGATCCTCGTGTACGCAACGTGTGGCTGCTAACGCACATCGTGCTCGTGCTGGCTGGCTACGCCGGTTTGTTGCTGAGCGCAGAACTGGCCGTGCTGTATCTGTTCCAGGAACGGCGGCTGAAGCGGCGTCACGGGAAGACGGAGAACTCACTATTGAGCTCCCTGGTGACTGACCGCATCCCTCCTCTGGAGACGCTGGACCATCTGATCACCCTCTCGATGAGCGTCGGCTTTGTGGCGATTACTTTGGCGGTAGTGGCGGGCAGCAGTTGGGCGTTTATCGAACTGGGCACTCGATGGGTGGGCCAGCCTAAGATCATGGTTTCGCTGCTGACATGGGTGTTTTACCTGTCGATGGTTTACCTGCGCATCTCAGCGGGGTGGCGGGGGCGGAAAGCCGCCATTCTGTCGCTGACGGTGCTTGGATTTGCGGCATTGACCTGGGCTGCGCACGTGGGTCTGCAGCCGCTACTGGAAAAATGAGGAATCACCGTATATGAAGGTCTTCCTCACCGGTTTGAGCTACAAGACCGCACCCGTGGAAGTGCGCGAGCGTCTGGCGTTTGCCGATGCCGTGTTGCCCGAGGCGCTGGACCAGATGAGGGCTTGCCCGGGCGTGGAAGAGGTAGTAATCCTCTCCACGTGCAACCGGGTGGAGATCGCGGTGAGCACCAACGGCGAGCTTGCGGCCCAGCAGATACTTGAGTTTTTCGCCTCCAACCGGGGATTGGAGGCCAACTGGCTGGAGCCATTCCTTTACTCGTTCGAAGATCGGGAGGCGATCCGGCACCTGTTCCGGGTGGCGGCGAGCCTGGATTCGATGGTGTTGGGCGAGCCGCAGATCCTGGGACAACTGAAGGCTGCGTATGCGGCCGCGAAGGATCGCGGGGCGGTGAACGGGTTTCTGGACGCGGTGCTGACGCGGGCGTTCACGGTGGCCAAGCGAGTGCGCTCCGAGACGGAGATCGGGCGGAGCGCGGTGAGCGTCAGCTATGCGGCCATCGAACTGGCGAAACAGATTTTTGGCGACCTGCGCTCCAAGACAATTCTCCTGATTGGCGCGGGGAAGATGTCGGAGCTGGCGGCGCGGCATCTGCACCGGGCAGGGTGCGCACGGATTCTGGTGACGAACCGGACACGTTCGCGGGCCGAGGAGATGGCGGCACTGGTAGATGGACAGGTTGTCGACTACGAGGCCTATCCGGCTCGGTTGCCGGAGATGGATATTGTGATCACGTCTTCCGGCGCGCGGGAGTATCTTCTGGGCAAAGAAGACATGCGGCAGGTGCTGAAGAAGCGGCAAAACCGGCCTGTATTCCTGATCGACATCGCGGTGCCACGCAATATCGATCCGGCCGTGGACGAGCTCGAGAACATCTACCTGTACGACATCGACGATCTGGGCCGCGAGGTGGAGTCGAACCGCAAGGCGCGGCAGAAGGAAGCGGAGCAGGCCGAGCAGATCATCGAGGAAGAGATCGAGCGGTTGTTTGCGAAGATGAGGGCGCGCGAGGTGGCTCCGGTGATTGTGAGCCTGCAGGCGCACCTGGACGAGTTAGGGCGGTCGGAAATGGACCGGGTGAGGGGCAAGCTGGGAACTTTGACGGCGCAGCAGGAAGAGGCGCTGGCGGCCTACACGCGTGGCTTGTTGAACAAGATCGCGCACGGTCCGCTGACGGAGATCCGGCGAGCGGCGACGCAGCCGGAGGGCGACCGGATACTGACATTGATCCGCCGGATGTTCCGGCTGGAGGACTCATGAAACTGATCATCGGGAGCCGCGGCTCGCAGCTTGCCTTGTGGCAGGCGCGCTGGGTGGCGGCGCGATTGCTGGAGCTTGGCGTAGAGACGGAATTGACAATCATCAAGACCACCGGCGACAAGATCCAGGACGTACCTCTGGCAAAGGTGGGCGGGAAGGGTCTCTTCACGAAAGAAATTGAGGAGGCGCTGCTGGCGGGTACGATTGACCTGGCTGTGCATTCACTGAAAGACTTGCCGACGGTGTTGCCGGATGGGCTCACGCTGGCGGCGATCCCGGAGCGCGAATCGCCGTTTGACGCGTTGATCGGGCATACGTTGGCGACATTGCCGCAGGGTGCGAAGGTGGGGACATCGAGCTTGCGGCGGAGCGCGCAGTTGAAGGCGGCACGGCCGGATTTGGAGATCGAATCGGTACGCGGGAATCTGGACACGCGGCTGCGAAAGCTGGACGAGGGGCAGTATGACGCGATTCTGCTGGCGGCGGCGGGACTGCGGCGACTGGGCTGGGGAGAGCGGATCGCGGAGTTGATGAATCCGGAGATGATGTGTCCGGCGGTGGGGCAGGGCGCGCTGGCGATTGAGACGCGCGACGACGGCGGGGCTGCATTTCTGGCATGTGCGCGGTTGGACCACGGACCGACGCGGGCGGAGGTGACGGCGGAGCGGGCGGTGCTGGCGGCGTTGGGCGGCGGATGCCAGGTGCCGATTGGCGCTTACGCGCAGGCCGATGGGCAGCGGCTGCGGTTGCGCTCGGTGGTGGTCCATCCGGATGGCCACACCATGTTGACCGATGAGTGCGGTGGCGGGGTAAAGAACGCTGCCGAAATTGGGGCGTCGTCAGCCGAGCGGCTGCTAGCGAAGGGCGCGCGGCAGATTCTGGCGCAGGTGTATGGATTGGAGCTGCCGCTGGCGGGACGGCGCGTGGTGGTGACACGGGCGCGGCGCCAGGCGGGGACATTGTCCGGCAAGCTGCGCGAGCTGGGTGCGGATGTGATCGAGCTGCCGGTGATCGATTTCGTGCAACTGGCGTTTGAGCGGCCAGAGTGGAAGGACTATCAGTGGGCGATCTTCACGTCGGCCAATAGTGTGGATTTCTTCTTTGAGCGGATGGCGGCGGTGAAGGGTCCGAGGCTGTGCGCGATTGGGCCGGCGACGGCGGAGGCGCTGCGGGCACGGGGGCTGGAGCCGGAGGTGGTGCCGGCAGAGTACGTCGCGGAGAGCATTGTGGAGGCGCTGGCGGGCGCGGGGCTGAGCGGGCAGCGAGTGCTGATTCCGCGGGCGGAGGTGGCGCGTGACGTGATTCCCGACGAGTTGCGGGCGTTGGGCGCGCGGGTGGAGGTTGTGGCCGTTTACCGGACGATTGCTCCCTCGGAGCTGCCGCGGCAGGCGCGGGCGGCGCTCGCGGAACCGAAGCCGGACTGGATTACGGTGACAAGCTCGTCGACGGTGAAGCATCTGCTGGCGGCGGCGGGGCCGGCAGCGTTGGCAGGGGTCAAGATCGCATCTATCGGGCCGGTGACGACGGAGGTGGCCCGGCGGCACGGATTAGTAGTGACGGTGGAAGCGGAGCGCTCGACGATCGACGCGCTGGTCGAGGCGATTGCGCATCATGTATCTTCGCAAGCGAATTCCATTGCCTGATGGTCACGCGGCGGTGGTGATACTAAGCGCGCCGGCCGAGGATGACCCGGCTGGGAAGTTTGTGGTGGGACGATCGGTGGCCGAAGGCGGGGCGCTGGTGCTGGCGTTTGACACGGCGTGCACGTTTCACAAAGACATTGGTGAGAAGTACGGGCTGCGGCCGATGGGTGGCGGCTGGTGCGAAGTGGTGGAGCGGCGGCACGAGGTGTGGATCAGCGGGTATTCGACGCAGTTTGGCAGGGAGCCCGACCGCGCGGTGACGCTGGCGCTGTTTCAGGCGGCCCTGCCGGCTTATCGCGTGGAGGAGGAAGATTGATGACGTTTCGGGACGACGCACTAGCGGGGCGGACTGCGTATATCACGGGCGGATCGAGCGGGATTTGCTATGGCATCGCCGAGCATTTCGTGAGGCACGGCGCGCGCGTAGCGATCCAGGGGCGGAATGCGGAGAAACTGGCTGCGGCGGCGATGCGGCTGGGCGCCTTGGGCTATGGCGCCGACGTGCGGGACTACGAGGCGACGGCGGCATCGATTGGCGAGGCGAGCGCGGCGATGGGCGGGATCGACATTTTGGTGTGCGGAGCGGCGGGGAACTTCCCGGCTGCGGTGACGGGGATGTCGCCCAACGGGTTCAAGGCGGTGATGGACATTGACCTGTTGGGGACGTTTCACACTTGCCGGGCGGCCTACGAGTATCTGCGGAAGCCGGGCGGGTGTGTGATTTCGATCTCGGCCAATCACGGCACGCGGCCCTACGCGATGCAGGCTCATGTTTGCGCGGCGAAGGCGGGCGTGGAGCTACTGAGCAAGACGCTGGCAGTGGAGTGGGGCGGGGCGGGGATCCGGGTGAACGTGATTGCCCCGGGGCCGGTGGACGGGACAGAGGGGATGCGGAGGCTGGCGCCGACGGAGGAGGAGCGGGCTCGCGTCGCTGCGCGGGTGCCGTTGGGCCGGTTTGCGAAGATCGGGGAGATTGCGGATGCAGCCGTGTTTCTGGCGTCGCCGGCGTCGTCGTATATCACGGGCGTGGTGTTGCAGGTGGACGGCGGGTCGCAGTATGGCGATGGGCGGATTTAGCGTAGCAGTTCTTTGAGGCGGGCGAGGGCAGCAGACCAGAACTCTTTCCGGGTCTGGACGGCGGCGGCATCGGCGAGGCGCGCGTGCTCGACGGTGAGCTGCATTTTGGCGTCGCCCTTGGGGTAAAACATGACATCGACGTTGGTTCCGTCGGGCCATGTAATGCGGAGGGAACGATTCTCCGTCGCCTTGCGGATTTTGGGATTGGCGGGGAGCCACTGGCTGCGGAGTTCCGTATCGACCCAGAAGGGGTAGACACGTTCGGCGGGGGCGGCGAGGGTGCGGCTGATGGAGGCGGAGAAGCCGTTCACCTTTTCGCAGACCTGGCGGAGGCCGCGGGCGCGCTCGTATTCGACGGTGATCATCTGGCGCCACCAGGCGGGGACGGCGTGCGCGGTGTGGAGCCAGGCGGCGGTCTCCTTGTGGGGCCACTTGGCGGCTCCGGCGGCGTCAAGGAGGGTGAACCAATCATCCCAGCCTTTACCGGTTTTGGCCTTGACGGCGTCAGAAGAGATGGTGCCCATGGGGAAACATCTTAGCGCGAAAGTGTTGTGGGGCGGCGGGTCTTGTACAATTCAATGCAATGAGTACTGATCCAACACTACTACGCCGGTTGGGCATCTACAGCGCGATCGCGCTAGTGGTCTCGAACATGGTGGGCACCGGGATTTTCACATCCACAGGATTTCTGGCGGGTGACCTGGGCGATCCCAAGCTGGTGCTGATCATCTGGCTGGTGGGCGCGGTGGTGGCGCTGGTGGGCGCATTCTGCTACTCCGAGTTAGGCGTGAATTTTCCGGCGTCGGGCGGCGAGTATGTGTATTTGACGCGGGCCTACGGGCCGACGCTGGGCTTCATGAGCGGGTGGGTGAGTTTTTTTGCTGGGTTTTCGGCGCCGATTGCGGCGGCGGCTTTGGCGTTCTCTGATTATCTGGGCTATTTTTATCCGGCGCTGAAGCAGCAGAACGTGTGGATCCGGTGGGGCGGAGAGTACGCGCTGCAGTTTGGCGGGGCGCAGGTGATGGCCTGCGGGTTGATCCTGGTGTTTACGATTCTGAACCTGTTCGGGGTGGAGTTTATCGCGCGAATTCAGAACACGTTGACGTCGGTAAAGCTTCTGGTGATGGTGGCGTTCATTGGGGGCGGGTTGCTGTTGGGCCACGGAAACTGGGGACATCTGACGGAGACGACGGCTCGGACGTCGCACCTGCCGATTTACGCGCAGTTTGCGGTGAGCCTGTTCTGGATCTACGTGGGCTACAGCGGGTGGAATGCGGCAACGTACGTGGCCGAGGAGTTGCAGAGGCCGGAGCGAACGCTGCCTTTGGCTCTGACAATCGGGACGTCGCTGGTGGCGGCGTTGTATCTGCTGTTCAACATTGTGTTCATCTACGCCACGCCGCTGGGCGAGATGAAGGGCGTGCTGGCGGTGGGCAGTCTGACGGCGAAGTCTCTGTTCGGGCCCGAGGTAGCGGGCGTATTCAGCCTGTTGCTGGCGGTGTCGCTGATGTCCACCGTGAACGCCATGGTGACGATCGGCCCGCGGTTATACTACGCGATGGCGAAGAACGGGGCCTTCCTGCCGGTGGCGGCGAAGGTGCATCCGGAATGGCGGACGCCAGTGCCGGCGATCCTGTGCCAAGGAGTTTGCGCGATGCTGATGACGTTGATCAGCTTCGGCAACCTGATGACCTACATCGGGTATTTGCTGAGCTTGTTTGCGACGCTGGCGGTGGCGGGGCTGTTCAAATTCCGGCGACAGGCGGGGTGGCAGAAGTTGGGAGTGGTGAGCTTTGCGTGGCCGCTGGTGCCGATGTTGTTTGTGATACCGGGCGTGGTGTTGGTATTTGTGGGATTGCATTTTGCGCCAGTGATTTCGGCGGCCGTGGCGCTGACGCTGATTTCAGGCGCGCTGGTGTACCGGTTCCGGATCAAGGGTCAAGCGCCGGTTTAGCCGGCTGGCCGGAGGGGGAGCGCCGGGATCACTGGATGGCGGCGGAACCTTGGGCGCGCTCGGCTCGCTCTGCCCATTCGGCCCAGTTTCTCTGCGATTTGAGGCGTTCCGGGTTGACGGCCTTGGCTTTGTACATCGCGCGATCGGCCGCGGAGAGAAGTTCCTCGGCGTTGTCACCGTCTTCCGGGAAGAGCGCGTGACCGATAGAGATTGTGAGTTCCAGACCGGTTTGCAGGCGGGCCTCCGCGACGGCGAAGTTGGACAACTGCTCGACGCGCTGGGCGACTGCCGGGCCTTTGATGCCTGGAAGGATGACGACGAACTCATCTCCGCCCATGCGGGCGACGTAGTCCGAGCCGCGACAACTGCTCTTGAGTGCGGCAGCGACGACTTTCAGGATCTTGTTGCCCTCGATGTGGCCGTACTGGTCATTGATCTGCTTGAAATTGTCCATGTCGCAGACGAGAGCCGCGAGGGTGTCGGAAGTGAGGCGGCAGCGGGCAATCTCACTGTCGAGATGGAGGAAGAGTGAGCGCGCGTTCGGCAGCTCGGTGAGGTAGTCGATAGTGGCCGAGGTTTCGGCTTGGCGGTATCGGAGGGCGTTCTCAATGGAGAGGGCGAGTTTGGAGCTGACGACGAGCATGACGCGCAGGTGATCGCGAGTAAATGCGTCGCGCTCCGAGGTGTAGAGCGAGAGTACGCCGACCACGCCGTTGATGCCTTCCAGCGGGACGGCGAGGGCGGAGCGCAGAGTGGAGAATTTTGTAGTGTCGTTGAGATAGCCAGGCTCGACAGAGGGGTTGCCGTTCAGAATAGGCTTGGCGTTTTCCGCGACCCAGCCGGAGAGGCCCTGACCGATGGGGATCTCCAGAGCGGAGAAGAGGCGGAAGTTATCGCCGGCCACGAACTCGGGTACAAGGAGATTACCGCGCTTGATATAGACGGCTAGAGAGTCGTGGGGAACAATGCGTTTGAGGCGCACGCTGAGGACGGAGAGGGTCTCGTCGAGGCTCAGGGAGCTGCCCAGGTTCTGGGCGACTTCGAAGAGGGCTTGGGCCTCCTGGCGGGCGGCGGCGATCTGGGTGAGGAACTCCGGTTTGTCGGAGTTTCGAGGGGGCCGTCCGGATGGTGTAACGGAGCTGGATTCAAAGCCGGCTGCCGGTGCTGCACCGGCCTCGATTTTAAGCTCGGTGCTGAGCTTTAGGGGCTCAATGTGGTGTTTGCCGGCGAGGTGTTCGAGCTCTACGTACCGGCGGGCGAGAACCTCGACGATGCGCGGATCGAAGGCCCGGCCGGCCTCCTGAACGACGACTGCGATGGCCTGATCGAGCGGGAGGGCCTTCCGGTACTGGCGATCGGTGGCGAGGGCATCGAGGCAATCGACGGCTGAGAGGATCCTGGCGCCGATGGGAATTGCCTCGCCTTTGAGTCCCTCTGGATAGCCGCTGCCGTCCCACTTTTCGTGGTGGTAGCGGACCATGGGAACGACGGGATAGGGAAACTGAACGCGTTCCAGAATCTCGGCCCCGACGACGGGATGAATCTTCATCTTCTCGAATTCTTCGGGCGTGAGACGGCCCGGCTTAGAGATGATGTGCTCGGGGACGGCGAGCTTGCCGATGTCGTGGAGCAGGGAGGCGGCGCGGATGGCCTCCATGTGTGCGTCATCCAAGCCTAGCTCCTTGCCGAGTTCTACGGCGTAGACCTGGACGCGCTCGAGGTGGTCGTGGGTGGTCTGGTCCTTGGCATCGATGGCGAGCGCCAGGGCTTCGATCGTGCGGAGGTGGAGCGATGCCATCTCCTCGGCGTGGTCGCGGCC
Source organism: Paludibaculum sp. (assembly GCA_036504135.1). Taxonomy (GTDB): domain Bacteria; phylum Acidobacteriota; class Terriglobia; order Bryobacterales; family Bryobacteraceae; genus Paludibaculum. Next base: position 291,827 of record DASXVP010000031.1, on the reverse strand, counting down.
ATCCTCGAGGCGGCCCATGTACAGGCGGTAGGAGCGGTAGAAGAGGAAGGTCATGAGGAGAGCCAGCATGGGAATCTGCCAGCCCACTTCGGCTCTGGCCGTATCGAAGACGCGGGCCAGGATGGCGCCAGCGACGAAGTACGGGAGCATCCAGAAATGGCGATCCTTCCAGATGATAGCCAGTTTGCCGCCTTCCAGAAGGAACTCGCGTGCGGCCCAGGGGATAGAGAGGCCGACAAAAAGAGTAGTGCCGGCGAGGATGGCCTGGAGTGCGTCGTTGAGTTCGTTGCGGCCTTGCGGCAGGTACTGACTGTGAAACGCGAAATCGGTCATGCCGATGGCGATGGCCATGGCGGAGGCGGCGAAGAGACAATCAGTCCACCGCTGACGGCTGTCTTTGGATCCGGCCCAGGCATGAGCAAGGGCGCTGGCCGATCCGAGGAAGAAAGTCTCGGCCGGCGATAGGGCGCGCATCGTGATCAGGATAAAGAGCAGATGGAGCGGAATTTGGCCCTGTTCGGTTCGATAGGCGACGCGGAAGAGGGCGGCGGAGACAGCCAGGACGAGGTAGCTGAAGTACTGCATTGGATCGAGGACGGTACCATCGCGAAACTGTTGCATCAGTACGGTGGCGCCGAGCACGATAATCAGGCGTTGGTAAGTCTTGGCGACTGTCGACATGAGTTTTGCCGTTGTGAGTCTATCGGCGCATCTCTTCCAAAACCTTACAACTAAAAGACTAAGGTGAAGTTAGGGGGAATGTAGGTGGAACTTCACCTAGTTAGCGAGGCAGGATACTCCGAATGAAGAAGAGTGAGCGCACTGGCTCCGCCTGCCGCTAGACAATTCGAGTTTTTGGGTTTGGCTGCGATTGTCGCCAGCCCGAAGATGTTGGACACATTGGATCTGGCTGCGCGGGTGGCGCGATCCAACGCAACGGTGCTGATCCAGGGGGAGAGCGGATCGGGCAAAGAGGTGATCGCGCGAGCGTTGCACCAGTTGTCTTTGCGGTCACACCGGCCGTTTGTGGACATCAGTTGTGGGGCATTGCCGGACCATCTGATGGAGAGTGAGCTGTTCGGCTACGATCGGGGCGCGTTCAGCGGGGCTGATGGATCGAAGCCCGGCTTGTTCGAACTGGCTCACACTGGCACGCTATTCCTGGACGAGGTTGGGGAATTGGAGCCTCGAATGCAGGTGAAGCTGTTGCGGGTGCTGGACGGCATGCCGTACTACCGGTTGGGCGGGACGAAGAAGATCAGTGTGGACGTGCGCGTGCTGGCGGCGACCAACGCGGATCTGGAGATGGTGGGCACGGCAGGGCGATTTCGGCGGGATCTCTATCACCGGCTGAGCCAGATGACGATGCGGGTGCCGCCGCTGCGGGAGAGGCACGAAGACATCGCGGCGCTGGCGCGGCATTTTGTGGATCAGCAGCAACCGGGTATGGAGATGAGCGTCGACGCCAGGCAGGCACTGCTGCGATATGCATGGCCGGGGAACGTACGCGAGCTGAGAAACGTGATGACGAGGGCGACGATACTGGCGAGGTCGGGTGTGATAACGGCGGAAGATCTTGGCTTGCCGGAGCGGCGGATTGGCACCCCGGGACCGGTGGCGGTTCCTTCCAACGAATTGGGGGAGCGGGGCGATCGGTCCGATCTGGACGATGTGGAACGGCAGACAATCCTGCGGGTTTTGGATGAGACAGAGGGACACAGGCAGCGGGCGGCCGATCTGTTGGGCATATCGCGGCGGACACTCAGCAGAAAGCTGAAACAATATCATGGACGAGAAATTTCGGGAAAAACGGCGTGAAGATCGGTTGCCGGCGCGGGGCGGGTTGAAGTTGACGCTGTCAGACGACCCAGGTTCTCCGATTGAGGGAGCGCTCCTGGACATAAGCCGCCATGGTTTCCGGGCAGCGCATGAGCATATGGGATTGCTAACGGGGCAAGATGTCGAATTTGAGCATTCGGCGGCGCGGGGGCGGGCACGGGTGATGTGGACGCGGATACTGGGCTCCAACGTGGAGAGTGGATTCCTGATCCTCAGCAAGCCCGAACGGCGCTAATAATTCGGCGATGTGATCTCGGGTGTACCCGCGAGAGCGCTGAGCCCCGTATAATGAAGAGATTGGGGTCGCACGCGCGGCGCCTATGAACCACTCGAATGCGAATTCTGTCGTCCGTACTAGCCGCCGCCAGCCTCTGCCCGGCCCTGATGTCTCCGCTGGGAGCTGTGACCAGCGATCCGCGCAAAGCACTGGGCCAGATTCCGGCCTGGTTTGAGCCCGCCGCAGAGGGTAAGAGTTTTACTTCCAGAGGGATACGGGTGTCGGTGGCGATTGATCCTCTGGGCGCGGCACTGAGCGCGCCGGGCCGCTCGATGCGGCTGAGCTTTCCGGGTTCGCGGCCTGGCGCCGCACTGGAAGGCGTGGCGCGGCAGGAAGGCACTACGCAGTATCTGATCGGCAAGCGCCGAGAGACGTGGCGGAGTAATGTGGCGCACTTTGAACGGGTAGCGGCGCGTGGCGTATATTCGGGCGTCGACGTAATTTACTACAACACGGGCCGCAATCTGGAATACGATCTGGTGGTGGCGCCGGGTGCGAATCCGTCGGCGATCCGGCTGCGGTTTGCGGGGACTGCGCCGCGGTCGCAGGCCGACGGCAGCTTGCGTTTTGACTCCGAGTTTGTCCAGCAGGCGCCGGTGTCCTATCAGGAGCGTGGCGGGCAGCGGATTGCGGTGGAGAGCCGGTATCAGGTGACCCGGAACGGCGACGTGCGCGTGATGGTAGGCCGCTATGACCGTACACTGCCGCTGGTAATTGACCCGACGATCGTGTTTGCCGGATACGCCGGCGGCGACAGGCAGGATGTGGTGAACGCGGCCGTGGCCACGCCGGACGGCAGTTACTGGATTGGCGGATCGGCCACATCGCCGTATCCTTACATACCGGAGAACACGGATCCGCTCAGCAAAGACAACAAAGGCCTGAAGGACGCGTTCCTGGCCCGGATCACGCCCACCGAGAACGGCTGGAGGCTGACCCACTATACGTTTATTGGTGGCGCGGGTGACGATGAGATTACGGCGATGACGTGGGGGTACAACCGGGTGGTGGCGACGGGGAACACTACGTCGGCCGACCTACCTCTGGGTGGCTATTCACCGCAGCAATCGCTGGCGGGCGAGACCGATGCGTTCGTGTTGATGTATGACGTGACCGAGGCCGGCACGAACACTCTGACCTACTGCACCTACTACGGCGGACTGCTGAAGGAGAATTCGCAGGCGGTGGCAATCGACGCGAAGGGGCAGTTGGTGATCGGCGGTTATACGAACTCGGGTGAGTTGCCGGGCGCGACCTCCGGCGTATCGGTGCAACCTTCCAATCGCGGCGGGCTGGACGGATTTGTAGCGCGCTTCGATCCGTCGCAGCAGCCGGCGTCCGGTTTGAACTATGCAAGTTTTCTGGGGGGCAACTCGAGCGATCTGATTACGGGCGTGGCGGTGGATGCCGCCGGCAAGATCTATCTGAGCGGAACGACGATGTCGTGGGACTTCCCGATTGCGGGGGCGGCCTATCAGACCGGCCTGAACTCGTTTGGCGATCTGTTTGTGACGAAGATCGATGCGGACCAGACCGGCTTCAATGGTCTGTTGTATTCGAGTTACTTTGGCGGCGGCGATCTGGATTCGGCCCAGGCCAGCGTGATTGACGCGCAGGGGCGGCTCTGGATTACGGGCTATACGGCATCCACCGATCTGCCGGTTACCAGTGGTGCGTCGCAGTTGGCCAACGCCGGAGGAATTGACGCCTTTCTCGTGCGGCTGGACCTCTCCAAGAGCGGTGCGGCATTCGTTTCCTACTGCACCTATCTGGGCGGAGCGAATACGGATGTGGCGTATGGGTTGGCCCTGGACCCGGTGAGCGGCGGGGTGACGGTGGCGGGCTACACGCTTTCCACCGATTTCCCTGTGAAGGGGATTACGAATTTCGAGCAACCGCCGGTCAACCAGAGCGAATCGTTCGCGGCGAAGATCGACCCGGCGAAGAGCGATACGGCCAGTCTGGTGTGGTCGACTACGTTTGGCGGATTGGGTATGGATGCGGCGACGGCGGTGACGATCGGCGCCGACGGCACCTCGTTCGTGGCCGGGATGACGACGTCGGCGAATCTGCCTGTGGGCGCGAATCCGGCGAAGGCCAGCCCTGGGGGCTACTACAGTGGATTTTTCTTCGCGGTAAAGTAGGCGGAGTTTCGGAGTGTCAAAAGGGCGTCCGGCTTCGGCTGGGCGCTTTTTTGCGTTGCGCTGATTCGGGGGCGGTTGGCCGCGATAGTGGCCTGTTCCGGGGCGGCAGTTATGGATAAAGAAAGGGCGCCCAGCCGAAGCAGGGCGCCCTGTTGGATGACTGGATGGGTGCTGCCTTAGAGCAGTTCGTATCCGCGGAAGAACCAGGCGAGCTCGATGGCGGCGTTGGCGTCGCTATCGCTGCCGTGAGAGGCGTTGCGGCCGATGTTGGTGCCGTAGAGCTTGCGGACGGTGCCCTCGGCGGCCTTGGCGGGGTCGGTGGCGCCCATCACTTCGCGCCAGGTGGCGACGGCATTCTCGCGTTCCAGGGCGAGGAGGATCACGGGGCCTTCGGTCATGAAGTCGATGAGCTCGCCGAAGAAGCCGCGCTCCTTGTGGACGGCGTAGAAACCCTCGGCGATGGGGCGGGTGAGGTGCTGCTTGCGGGCAGCGAGGACCTTGAACCCGCTCTTCTCGATGAGGGCGAGGATGTTGCCGCTATTGCCGGCGGCGACGGCGTCGGGTTTGATGATGGCGAATGTGCGATCCATAGTTCTGTTTTCCTAAAGCTTGAGGGCGGTCTTGGCGCGCGCGCCCATCTCGGCGGGCGACTGGCAGACCAGAATGCCGGCTTCTTCCATGGCGGCCATCTTGTCGCTGGCCTTGCCGGAACCGCCGGAGATGATGGCGCCGGCGTGGCCCATGCGGCGGCCGGGAGGGGCGGTCTGGCCGGCGATGAAGCCGATGACGGGCTTCTTCACGAATTCCTTGATGTAGGCGGCGGCGAGCTCTTCGGCGTTGCCACCGATCTCGCCGATCATGATGATGGCCTCGGTGGCGGGGTCCTCATTGAAGAGTCGGATGGTATCGATGTGGGTGGTACCGATGATGGGGTCGCCACCGATGCCGATGCACGTGGTCTGGCCGATGCCGAGGTGGGAGAGCTGGCCGACGGCCTCGTAGGTGAGGGTGCCGGAGCGGGAGACGACGCCGACCGGTCCGGGCTTGTGAATGTGGCCGGGCATGATGCCGATCTTGCATTCGCCAGGCGTAATGATGCCGGGGCAGTTGGGCCCGATCAGGCGGGTGCCGGGCTTGGTCTTCAGATACTGCCAGGCCTTCACCATGTCGAGAGCAGGGATGCCCTCGGTGATGCAGACGACGAGCGGGAGACCGGCGTCGGCTGCCTCCATGATGGCCTCTGCGGCAAACGGCGGCGGAACGAAGATGACACTGGCGTTGGCGCCGGTGGCCTTGACGGCCTCGCTGACGGTGTTGAAGACGGGGCGATCGAGATGGGTGGAGCCGCCCTTTCCGGGGACTACGCCGCCGACAATACTAGTTCCGTAGGCGATGGCCTGCTGCGCGTGGAAGGTTCCCTCTTTGCCGGTGAACCCTTGCACCAGCACGCGCGTGTTCTTATTGACGAGTACGCTCATGACAGGATCCTTCCGTTACTTGGCGAGCGCGACGACTTTTTCGGCCGCGTCCTTCATATCTTCGGCCACCGTGAAGTTGAGGCCGGACTCTTGCAGAATGCGGCGGCCCTCTTCGACGTTGGTGCCTTCCATGCGAATGACGAGAGGCAGAGTCATGCCGAGCTCGCGGGTGGCATCGACCACGCCGGCGGCCAGGGTATCGCAACGCAGGATGCCGCCAAAGATGTTAATCAACACCGCCTTGACGCTGGAATCCGACATCAGGATGTGGAAGGCGTTGAAGATCTGGTCCTTGTTGGCGCCGCCGCCGACATCGAGGAAGTTGGCAGGGCTGCCCCCGGCGAACTTGATGATGTCCATGGTGGCCATGGCGAGGCCGGCGCCGTTGACCATGCAGGCCACCGAGCCATCGAGCTTGATGTAGTTGAGGCCGGACTTGGATGCCTCCACTTCCAGGGGGTCTTCCTCGTTGAGATCGCGGAGCGCGGCCTCGGCCTTGTGGCGGAATAGCGCGTTATCGTCGAAGGTGACCTTGGCGTCGAGCGCGACGATGCGGCCGTCCTCTGTGAGGACGAGTGGGTTGATCTCGGCGAGAGAGCTATCGAGATCCAGCCAGCACTGGGCGAGGGCCTGCATGGCCTTGACGGCGGCGCTAACGCTGGCGGCTGGGATACCGATGCCAAATGCGAGTTTGCGGGCCTGCCAGCCCATGAGGCCGGCGCCGGGGGTGAAGGCTTCCTTGAGGATGAGCTCGGGGGTCTTGGCGGCGACCTCTTCGATATCCATGCCGCCCGCGGAAGAGGCCATCATGACGGGCAGGCCGCTGGTGCGGTCGAGCACTATACCGAGGTAGAGTTCCTTGGCGATGGGGAGGGTCTCTTCGATGAGCAAGCGCTGGACCAAGCGGCCCTCAGGGCCGGTCTGGTGGGTGATGAGGGTCATGCCGAGGATTTTGGAGGCGGCCTCGGTGGCGGCTGCGGCATCGGCGGCCAGTTTCACGCCGCCGCCCTTACCGCGGCCTCCAGCGTGGATCTGCGCCTTGACGACGACGCGTCCGCCCAGTTCTTCTGCGATTTGGGTGGCTTCCGCGACGGTGAGCGCCATGCGGCCTCGTGGCACAGGAACGCCATATCTGGCCAAAATCTCCTTGGCCTGGTACTCGTGAATTTTCATAGGAATGCGCTTGTGGTAGGCTCTGATAAAGCCCCAAACCCCAATATAGCATGGCCTTTCTACCCTTCCTGCATCGTGTACTCAATCGAGAGAACCTGCCAGCGGCGGACGCCCGCGCGGCGATGGCATCCATCCTGGCCGGCGAGGCTACGACGGCCCAGATCGCCGCGTTTGCCGCCTCGCTGCGGGTGAAAGGAGAGACGGCGGCCGAGATCCAGGGACTGGCCCAGGCTATGCGCGATGCGGCGATGCCGATTGTTCACGGGATCACGGACCGGCCGGTGCTGGACACCTGCGGAACGGGGGGCGATGGACAGGGCACGATCAACGTATCGACGATTGTAGCGATTACTGTGGCGGCATGTGGCGTAGCGGTAGCCAAACACGGGAACCGGTCGCTTTCGAGCCAGTGCGGGAGTGCGGACCTGCTGGAGGCTCTGGGGATGAAGATCCTGACCGACCCCGGTTTGATCGCACGTTCGATCCGCGAGGTGGGGTTCGGGTTTCTGTTTGCGCCCGTGATGCACCAGGCCATGAAGTACGCGCAGCCAGCGCGGGCGGAACTGAAGACACGAACGGCGTTCAATCTGCTGGGGCCGTTGACGAATCCGGCGGGGGCTACGGCGCAATTGGTGGGGGCGCCTTCGGTGGCATCGGCGGAACTGATGGCGGTGGTGCTATCGAATCTGGGATTGAAACGCGGCTATGTCGTGCATGGGCATGACGGGTTGGACGAGGTGAGTACAACGGGGGAGTCGCATTTGTTCGGGATTGTGGGCGGGGCGATTGATCACCGGATGGTGGCGCCGGAGGAGTTTGGCGTGACGCGGGTGAGGATCGAACAACTGCGGGGCGGTGACATAGCAGCGAACCGCGAAATCACGCTGGGGATCCTGCAAGGGGAGACGGGACCGTTCCGGGACATCGTGCTGGTGAATGCTAGCATTGCGCTGGCGGCGGCCGGGGTAGTGACGGATTTTCGCGCTGGCGTGGCGATTGGCGCCGAGGCGATTGACAGCGGGCGGGCGAGGGCCAAGCTGGAGGAGATTGTGGAATTCAGCCGGACGGCGGCCGCCTAAAGGCTGCCGCTGTGGCGTTTGAGGATCTGCGGCAGGTTGGCGGAAAAAGCGGAGCGCGCCAGCACCATGCTGGCGCCAGCGTCCTGGGCGGACTGCTTCAGTTCACCCTGCACATGAGAGACGAAGGCCAGGATGGAGAGACCTTTTAGCGACTCGGTGGCTTTCAGCTTTGTGATGAGGGGGACGGCCTGGGCGGAAGTGGCATTCAGGTCGAGGATGACAAGCAGGGGCCGTTCGGCCAGTGCTTTCTCGACGAGCGTGTCGGCGGACTTCAGGAACTCGCAGGTCAGTCCCGCGCGCTTGGCGGAGTCGTTGATCTTCACGACGAAGAACAAATCGTCGACGATGGCCAGAATTTTAGTTGGCTTGGTGGACATACGGCTTGGTTGTGGAAAGGGAAAACGGCCCGAAACAACAGGCGGGTAATTTGATTCTAGCAGCATGGTATGTTGGGCGCATGTCTGGGCCTCATCCATTCGACGATCCGCTGCGGTTTGAACGCGCGGTTCCCCCTTCGGCGGTTGTGATTTTCGGTGCAAACGGCGACCTGACGAAAAGGAAGCTGCTGCCCTCGCTCTACCGGTTAGCCTATGAACGGCGATTGCCGGCGGGGTTGGCGATTGTCGGCGTCTCACGCACTGCCATGAGCGACGAACAATTCCGCGAGAAGATGCGGGAGAGCGTGGCGAAGTTCCTAGAGGACTCGCCGTTTGATGCCGAGTTGTGGAACGATTTCGCCCGCGGTCTGTTCTATGTGGCCGGCGACATTGCCGACGCCCGATTGTACGAAGCCATTGGGGTGAAGCTGAAAGAGCTGGATGAGGCGCGGCAGACGGGTGGAAACGCTCTGTTTTATCTCTCGATCCAGCCGAGCCAATATGCGGCGACGGTGGCGGGCCTGGGAGCGGCGGGGCTCAACCGCGGACCGCGGCCGGAGTGCTGGCGGCGCTTCATCATCGAGAAACCGTTCGGGCACGATGAGGCCAGCGCGAAGGAGCTGAGCCGGGATCTGCGGGCGGTGCTGGACGAAAACCAGATCTACCGCATCGATCACTATCTGGGCAAGGAGACGGTGCAGAATATTCTGGCGTTCCGGTTTGGGAACGGGATCTTTGAGCCGTTGTGGAACCGGCGATACGTCGCGCAGGTGCAGATCACGGCGGCCGAGGCGATCGGTGTGGAAGGGCGGGGCGCGTACTACCAGGAGGCGGGCGCGCTGCGGGACATGATCCAGAATCACATGTTGCAGGTGATGTCCACGATCGCGATGGAGCCTCCGGCGGTGTATGAACCGGCGGCAGTGCGGGACGAGCGCGCGAAGCTGCTTCGGTCCATCCTGGCGGTGAAGCCGGAAGACGTGGCGACGCACGCTGTGAAGGGACAGTATGGGCCGGCACGGATCGGCGAATCGGACGTGGCGGGCTTCCGGCAGGAGGCGGGCGTGGATCCGCAGGCGCAGACGGATACGTATGCGGCCGTGACGATGTTTGTGGAGAACTGGCGGTGGGCCGGTGTGCCGTTCTACATCCGGACGGGGAAGCGGCTGCCGAAGCGGGTGACCGATATTGCGATTCAGTTCAATCAGGCACCGCTCTCGATTTTTGAGCGAGAGAGCGGGCAGACCTGGCCGAATCTCCTGGTGGTGCGAATCCAGCCGGAGGAGGGGATCTCGCTACGGTTCTTCTCAAAGCTGCCTGGGGCGGGGATGAAGCTGCGACCGGTAACGATGGACTTCAACTACGGCACGAGCTTCGGGACGCGGACGCCGACTGCGTATGAGACTCTCCTTCTGGACGCGCTGGAAGGGGATGCCACGCTGTATACGAGGCAGGACATGGTGGAGGCGAGCTGGTCGGCGGTGCAGCCAATCCTGAATGTGTGGGGCGAGGCGAAGTTCGATTTCCCGAACTACGCGGCGGGGAGTTGGGGGCCGGCGGCGTCGGATGAGATGCTGGCGCGGCGGGGCCATGTCTGGAGGGTGCCGTAAATGGAAGTGGATGCAGGGCGGTTGCTGAAAGAGCTGGACGACAACTGGCGCCAACTGGGCAAGGGTGAAGGCTCGGGCGTATTGCGGGCCTGTGCGATGACGCTGATCGTGGTGGTGCGCGAAGGAGCTGACGTTCAGGAACTGGGCGTGACGCTGGCCGACATCATGCACGAACACCCAAACCGGACGATTGTGCTGCGGGTAGGGGAGGCGGGTGAAGTGACGGCGCGGGCCAGCCTTCAGTGCTGGATGCCGTTTGGCGGGCGGCAGCAGATTTGTTGTGAGCAGATTGAAATCTCGGCGTCTTTGGCGACTTTAGGGGCCGTGCCGCCGGTATTGTTTGGCTTGATGGTGGCGGATTTGCCGGTAGCGGTGTGGTGCCCAGATCTGGGGTTGGCGGATTTGCCGGAGCTGCGGCCGGTGCTGAAGTTGGCGAGCAAGGTGATAGTGGATAGCTCGGCGACGCTGGATATGCGGGAAGCGTTGCCAGCGCTGCAGTCGTTGAGCTCGGGTTCCTGGCGTTTGGCGGATCTGGCCTGGGCGCGGGTGACCCGGTGGCGGGAGGCGATGGCTCATCTGGCGGATGCGGAGGGGTGGACTACGGCCGAGGAGGCTGAGATCACGTGGGCCGGTCCAGGTGTGCCTCCGGCGGTGGCGTACGTGGGGGCGTGGTTGAGGCCGAATCACATGGTGTTGCGTTGCGGCACGGAAGAGATGGCGGCGCATGGGGCGGGGCGGATCCGGAGCCTGTGTGTGACGGCGAAGGGGAGGCAGGTTTGTCTGCGGCGGGAAGGGACGGGCGTGGCGGTTGAAATTGAGCGTCTGAAGACGGGCATGGTTTTCCCGCTGCTTTGCGATGCGGCCCTATTGCACGAAGAGTTGGGTGTGTTTGGCGTGGATGCGGTGTTTGAGGCGGCATTGCTGCGGGTGCCGGAGGTGTTGAATGCAGGTGTTTAAGGGGCCCCAGGAGGCGGCGGAGGCGTGCGCGGTGGCGGTGGCCGGGTGGTTGCGGGAGGCTGTGGTTGCGCGCGGGCGGGCCACGCTGGCGGTGTCCGGGGGATCGACTCCGAAGCTGATGTTCCAGGCGCTCGTCGGGTTGGATGTGGAATGGGAGAAGGTACACCTGTTCTGGGTGGATGAACGCGGAGTGGAGCCGGACGATGAGCAGAGCAACTACCGGATGACTCGGGAGCACCTGATTGTGCCGGCGGGGCTGGCGGAGCGGAATGTGCACCGGATGTTCGGGGAGTGGGATGCCGTGGATGCGGCCATGGCGTATTCTCAGGAGCTTCAGGAGTTCTTTGGGGAGAAGTTACCCGTGTTTGATGTGGTGCAGTGCGGGATGGGGGAGGACGGGCATACCGCCAGCTTGTTTCCGGGGGAGTTCCTGGCATTGGACCGGCGGGGGGTTGCGGCGGGGTTGTGGGTGGAGAAGAAGAGTCAGTGGCGGATTACTCTGCTGCCGGGCGTAATTCTTGCGGCCAGGCACCTGTGTGTGCTGGCAACGGGGAGCGACAAGGCGGATGCCATGCTGCGGGTGTGGCGTGGCAAAGAGGATGAGGTGGAGTGTCCGGCGAAGCTGTTGGTGGGTGGGGAGTGGTTCACGGACTACCGCGCCGCAGCGTTAGTGTAAACTACGAAACTTTTCGTTGACACTACGAAGAACTTCGTACATACTCTGGGTGTGAAGCCTACTCAGAGCGAACTGGCGATATTGGACGTGCTCTGGCGGCAGGGGCCGTCTACGGTGCGGCAGGTGCATGAAGTTGTGGGCGGGGGCTACACGACCACCCTGAAACTGATGCAGATCATGGCGGAGAAGGGACTTGTCGTGCGTGACGAGCGGGAGAGGGCGCACGTCTATGCAGCGAAGCTCGAAAAGGAAGAGACGCAGGGTGTGATGGTGCGGGATCTGATGGACCGTGCGTTTGGGGGGAGTGCGGCTCAGTTGGTGATGCGGGCGTTGTCCGAGGGTCAGGCTTCGGATGAGGAATTAGACGCTATCCGAAAGATGCTAAAGGAGTACAAGCGATGACCTGGCAAGAGGCATTGAGCTGGACACTGATCCACTTTCTTTGGCAGGGAGCGCTGATTGGGCTGGTGACCACGGCGGTAATGTGGGCGCTGCGACGGCCGGAGTCCCGCTATGTGGCCGGGTGCCTGGGTCTGGTGTCGATGGGTGCGGCAGCGGTGGGGACGTTTTGGTATCTGTGCGGCGCGGGCACGATCCCTTTGGTGATTGCGGGAGTATCAGAGCCGACTCCGCTGGCCGTCATCTTTCCTTGGTTGAACCGGGCTTGGGCGGCGGGGACGACTGTGCTGCTCTTGCGGACGCTGGGAGGGTGGCTGGTGGCGCGGAGGCGGACGCGGGCAGGACTGGGCCGGCTGAGCGAGGAGTGGCAGGAGAGGGCCTTCAGGCTCACCAGGCGGCTAGGTGTCGAGGGCAGGGTGCGCGTGTTTGAGTCAGTGGCGGTGACGGTACCGATGGTATTTGGGTGGTTGAGGCCGGTGGTACTGCTCCCGGCTTGTGCGTTGAGCGGGTTGACGGTGGGGCAAGTGGAGGCGCTGCTGGCGCACGAACTGGCGCACGTGCGGCGGCACGACTATCTGGTGAATCTGGTGCAGACGGCGCTGGAGGCCGTGCTGTTCTATCATCCAGCGGTGTGGTGGGTATCGGGGCGGGTGCGGCGTGAGCGGGAGCTCTGCTGTGATGAGGTAGCAGTTGATGTATGTGGCGATAGATTGATGTATTCCAATGCGTTATTGCGAATGGAAGAGACCCGCATCGCTGTAGTAATGGCGGCGAACGGTGGCAGTTTGAAAGAACGAATCGGGAGGATTCTGGGTATGAGCGAGAGGAAGATGGGTTGGACGCCAGCCTGGGTACTGGGCGGCATATTTGTGATCTGCATGGGCGTGGTGTGGGCGAAGACGGAGCAGGCTCCACCGCCGCCACCGCCGCCGCCTCCTCCGGCTGAGCGGGCACCGAAAGTAGTTAAGCCCTCCAAGCCTCCGAAGCCTGCGGTGTTGCCGGATGTGCCGCCGCCTCCTCCTCCTCCTCCGGCCCGAGTTGGGAGTGCGATACCAGGAGGGGTATTTGCCGTGGCGGTCGATTCAGGCCCAGCCGAGGCGAAGTGGACACAGGAGCAGCTTCAGCACGCGCAACAAGCGATGATGTCGGCCGATCTGGAGAGGCAGCGCGCGGAGGTGGAACGTGCCATACAGAAGATACGTGAGCAGCGGGACGTGACGGAGGAGCAACGGGCCAAGTTGACACAGGAACTGGACCGGGTCAGGCAGCGTTTGTTGATGGAATCGCAGCGGATGTCGGCTCGCGCGTGGCTGCCAGCGGAATCGGAGATCGAGCGGCGAATGAAGTACGTGGAAGAGCGGTTTTCGAAGGACGGGGTCAATGGACTGCTGACGGACCGCGGGCGAGCGTACCTGAAGATGGGGCCGCCGGATGAGATTGAGTCCCATCCCGGACAGGGCGATCAGTGGCTGTACCGGGACGGCAATCGAATCGTGAAGTTCGACGAATCAGGAAAGCTTAAGAAGTAGGCTACTTCAGCGACGCATCCACTTTGGCTCGAATAGCGGCCGCTTCCTTGCGAACCTCGATGGGGTTCAAGGTGAGCGGCCGTTTGTTTTCCACGGTGGGGCGGCCCTCGATGATGACGTCCTGGACGTCGGACGCCTTGAGGGCGAATACCAGCATCGAATAGACATCGTGGGCTGGCCAGGCGTTGGGGGCGGACTGAGACACCGTGATCAGGTCTGCGCGCTTGCCGGGTTCCAGGGAGCCGATCTCTTTCTCCATTCCCAGTGCGCGGGCTCCGCCGAGAGTGGCCATCTCGAAAACCCGAGTGGCCGGCAGAGCCTTGGGGTCGTGGCTGGTGACCTTGGCCAGTTTGGCGGCGAGGTCCATTTCCTCGAACATATCGAAGTCGTTGTTGGAGCCGGCAGGGCCGTCCGGACCCAGGCCGACGTTCACTCCTGCGTCGAGCATGGCTGCGATGGGAGCGGCGCCGCTGCCGAGCTTCATGTTGCTGGAGGGGCAGTGGGCGACTCCAACATGGCGTGTCTTGAGAATCGCGATGTCGGCTGGTGTGGACCAGACGGAGTGGGCGAAGAGAGTGCGGCCGGTGTTGAGGACACCCAGCGATTCCAGGTATGCGGTGGGGGTGGCACCGCCGTGTTCCTTGGCGCAGTCGTCGTTCTCCTTTTTGGTTTCGGAGACGTGGATGATGTAGGGCACAACGTACTTGTCGGCTAACGCGCGTGCCGCCTTCAGAGTCTCGGGCGAGTTGGTGTAGATGGCGTGGGGGGCGACAGCAGGCGTGATCAGAGGGTCGTTTTTGAACTTCTGGATGAACGTCTCGGCGCCGGCGAGGGCGGCCTGTGGGGTCTTGTAGTCGGAGACGGGGAAGCCGATGATGGTCTGGCCGAGGACTCCGCGCATGCCGGCCTTCTTCGTCTCGTCGGCGATTGCGTCCTCGAAGTAGTACATGTCGGTGTATGTCGTGGTGCCGCCGAGCATCATCTCGAGGACGGCAAGACGGGTGCCGGCGCGAACAAATCCCACGTTCACGTTCTTGCCCTCGGCTGGGAAGATGAATTTGGTGAGCCACTCCTGGAGATCGAGATCGTCGGCAATTCCGCGCAGCAGCGACATCGGGGCGTGTGTGTGGGTGTTGATGAGGCCAGGGGTGAGGATGGAGTCGGGGCGGTCGATGCGGTGCTTGGCCTGATAGTCGCGGTCGATCTCGGCGCGTGGTCCGACGGCGAGGATGCGGCCGGCTGCGATGGCGACGGCGCCATTGGAGATGACGCGGCGTTGGCCGTCCATGGTGACCACTTTGCCGGCGGAGACGATGAGGTCGGCAGGGGCGGCGGCGAGGGCCGCGCAGAGGAAGAAGCTAGTCCAGGAAAGTTGCATCGAAGGCGTTGGGGAGGAGGGCTGTGAGGCGGAATGTCGCCTCTTCGCCATCCAGGTTGAAGAGCAGGATTTCGAGATCGCCGCAGAGGTCCCAGAGGACTTGGCGGCAGGCTCCGCAAGGCGGGGTGAGCTTGGGTGTATCGACGACTACGGCACAGCGGACGAAGTGACGGGCGCCGGCGGCAACGGCCGAGAAGATGGCGGTGCGTTCGGCGCACATGGTGAGGCCGTAGGAGGAGTTTTCGACGTTGCAGCCGGGCCAGATGCGGCCGTCGGCAGTTTCCATGGCTGCGCCGACAAGGAAGTGGGAGAAGGGGGCGTGGGCGCGTTGCCGGGCGGCGAGGGCGGCTTCTTTGAGAGCTTCGTGCATGGGCGAATTAATTGGGAATTGAGTAGACCGTCCCCGAATTAAGGACGGCGGTGAGGAGTTGGACGAGTTGGCCGGAGGAGGCGCGGCCGGTTTCCAGCACTTCGGCGTGGCTGAGTTCTTTTTGCATTCCGGCGGCCATATTGGTGACCGTGGAGATGCCCAGAACGCGGACGCCCATGTGGTTGGCGACGATGGTTTCGGGCACGGTGGACATGCCGGCGAGGTCGGCTCCGATGGTGCGGAGGTATCGGATCTCGGCGGGGGTTTCGAAGCTGGGGCCGAGGAGCGCGGCGTAGACGCCTTCGCCGATTGGGATGTTGAGGCGCTCGGCGGCGCGGCGGGCCGTCTCGAGGAGGTGGGGGTCGTAGGCGCGCGACATATCGGGGAAGCGAGGGCCGAAGGTGTCGTCATTGGGTCCGCAAAGGGGGTTGCAGCCCTGGAGGTTGAGGTGATCGGTGATGAGGACGAGGAGGCCGCGGGTGTAGTTGGGGTTGATGCCGCCGGCGGCGTTGGTGACCACCAGGGTCTTCATACCTAGCAGGGCCAGGACTCGGATGCCGAATGTGACCTGCTGCGGAGACCAGCCCTCGTAGAGGTGGACCCGGCCGCTGACTACGACGACACGGGTCTGGCCACAGGCGCCGACGATGAGCTTGCCGGCATGGCCCTGCACGCTGGGGACGGGCCAGCCGGGAATGTCGCTGTAATCGATCTCGAGTTTGTCTTCGAGGGCGGTGACGAAGGATGCCTGGGCGCTGCCCAGCACGATGGCTGTGGCGGGCCACTGGGCGAGGCGGCTTTCGAGATACGCAGCAGCTTCGCGGATCATAGCAGGATTCCGGCGATGCAGGCGGACATGAAATTGGCGAGGGTGCCGGCCAACATGGCCTTCATGCCCATGCGGGCGAGGTCGGATTTACGGGTGGGGGCGAGAGCGCCGATGCCGCCGATCTGGATGGCGATGGAGGAGAAGTTGGCGAAGCCGCAGAGGGCGAAGGTGGTGATGACGAAGGAGCGCGGATCGAGGGTGCTCTTCAATTCACCAAGGCGCAGGAAGGCGATGAACTCGTTGAGCACCATGCGGGTGCCGAGCATGTCGCCGACGGCGGAGGCGTCCTTCCAACTGACGCCCAACATCCAGGCGATGGGGGCGAAGACGATGCCGAAGAGCTTTTGCAGGGACTCGGGAATGACCGGCACGAGCGAGTGTAGCCAGGCCATACCGCCATTGACTAGAGCGATAAGGGCGATAAAGGCGATGAGCATGCCTCCGATGTTGAGGGCCAGGTGGAGGCCGTCACCGGCGCCGCGAGCGGCGGCGTCGATCACGTTCACGCCTGGTCTCTCGATCTCGACCTTGACGTCGCCCATGGTCTCGGGCTGGCCGGTCTCGGGGACGAGCATCTTGGCGAGGAGCAGCGTGGCAGGGGCGGTCATGATGACGGCGGTGAGGAGGTGGGTGATGTCGACGCCTGCGATTTTGACGTAGGCCGCCATCACAGCCCCGGAGACGTGGGCCATGCCGCAGGTCATGACGGTGAAGAGCTCGGATTCGGTTAGATTGGCGAGGAACGGCTTGATGGTGAGGGGGGCTTCAGTCTGGCCCATGAAGATACTGGCGGCGACGTCGGTGGATTCAGCGCCGGAGCAGCCCATCACACGCTTCATCGCCCAGGCCATACCCTTGATGACCACCTGCATGACTCCGAAGTAGTAGAGGATGGAAAACAGGCTGGCGATGAAGATGACGATGGGAAGTACCTGGAAGGCGAAGACCACGCCGAACGGCCCGGACTTGGCGCCCAGCGGTCCGAAGAGAAATTCGCTACCTTTTTCGGCGAACTCCAGCAGCGCGTTGACGGCGACGCTGGCGGTCTGGAAGATCAGGCCGACGTCGGTTTTGAGGACCAGGAACGCGAAGGCAAATTGAAGGCCGAGTCCCCAGAAAAGGAGCCTCGGCCGGATCGACTTGCGATCTGTGGAAATGATGTAGCAAAGGGCCAGGATCGAGACCAGGCCCAGTAGTCCAGTAAATCGACCCATGGTCGTGCGGCCCCTTCCTGGATGTGCGGCTAACTGACGACTTCGAGGATGAGCTCGCGCGGCTCGGGTTCGCTATTGGAGAGACGGAAGGCGTCTTCCACGCGCTCGGCGGCTTCCTGAATGCGATCTTCCTTGGTGAAGTAGAGGCGGCAGAGGACTGCGCCCGACTCCACCTTCTGACCGACCTTGACTTCAAGAATCACGCCTACGGCGGGATCGATGGAGTCTTCCTTGGTGTCGCGGCCGGCTCCGATCATGGAGGAGGCGAGGCCGATTTCCTCGGCGTCGATGGCGGAGACATAGCCGCCACGCGGGGCGAAAATTTCCATGGCGCCTGTGGCGTTGGGGAGCAGTTCAAAGCGATCGAGAACCTGGGAATTGCCGCCCTGTGCCTCGATGGTCTCCTTGAGCTTGCGATAGCCGGAGCCATCGCGGAGGCGGGCATAGGCCAGTTCGCGGGCGTCGTCAAGGGTTGGTACGATCTTGGCGATGAAGATCATGCGGGCGGCGATCTCCACCGAAAGGCGGGTCAGATCGTCGGGGCCTGCGCTCTGAAGAGTCTGGGAGACCTCCATGATTTCCAGGGCGTTGCCGATGGCATAGCCGAGCGGCTGGTTCATGTCCGTGATAAGGGCCTGCGCGCGCAGGTCATGCCGGCGGGCGATGGTGGTCATCAACTGAGCGAGCTTGCGGGCGTCGGTCTGGCGCTTCATGAACGCGCCGGAGCCGACCTTGACGTCGAGGACGAGGCCGTCGAGCGTCATGGCGAGCTTCTTGGACATGATGGAGGCGGCGATCAACGGGATGGACTCCACCGTCGCGGTGGCATCGCGCAGGGCATACAGCTTGCCGTCAGCCGGCGTTACCGTATCGCTCTGTCCGACGACGGCATAGCCGACACGGTCGAGGACGTCCTTGAATTCATCGGCGCTGAGGTTGGTGCGGAAGCCGGGGATCGACTCCAACTTGTCCAGCGTCCCGCCGGTGTGGCCGAGCGCACGGCCGGAGATCATGGGAACTTTGACGCCCGCCGCGGCAGCGAGTGGCGCGGAGATCAGGCTGGTCTTGTCACCCACGCCGCCGGTGGAGTGCTTGTCCACCTTTGGACCGGAAATCGACGACAGGTCGAGCCGCTCGCCGGAGGCGATGATGGACTCCACCATGGCGCCGACCTCAACGTCGGTCATGTTCTGGTAGTAAACGGCCATGAGGAAGGCCGACACCTGGTAATCGGGGATTTCTCCCTTGGTGTAGCCGTTCACAAGCCATGTGATTTCTTCGGACGACAGCTCTTCGCCGTTCCGCTTGCGCTGAATAAGGTCGACGGTTCGCATTATCAATCGCTTAGCGTATCACCTTCGGCGCTCACAAGTAAAGGAACCCCGGAAGGGAGAGTGCCGGAAAAACGATGCAATGCAACGGGTTAGCGGACAGGAATTACTGGCGGCATGGCGTAGCGATAACGGCCCTGAAACACCTCTCCGAACAGGCCGATGAGCTCATCGTGAATGAGGCCGTTGGTCGTGACGAGGTGGGGTCCGCGCACGTCGGCGGGGGCGCCCATCATGTCGCTGGTGCGACCGCCGGCCTCGCGGACGAGGAGCAGTCCCGCGGCCATATCCCAAGGGCTGAGACCGAATTCCCAGAAGCCTTCGAGCCGTCCGCAGGCGACGCAAGAGAGGTCAATGGCAGCCGAGCCGCTGCGGCGGAGACCGTGGGTGACCATGGAGGCCTGGTGAAAAAAGTGCACGTTGACGTTCTCGTGACGCTTGCGGGAAGGGAAGCCGGTGGCGAGGAGAGCGGTTTCGAGCGTGGGCTGTTTACTGACGTGGATGCGGCGTCCGTTGAGATAGGCTCCGCCACCGAGCTCGGCGGCGAACATCTCCTGGTGAATGGGATCGAAGATGACGCCGGCGATCATCTCTCCAGCTCGCTCGAGGCCCATGGTGACGTTGAAGGCGGGGTAGCCGTGGGCGAAGTTGGTGGTGCCATCGAGGGGATCGACATACCAGATGTACTCGCTGGAGCTTTCCTGGAGGCCGCCTTCCTCGCCGAGCACGCTGTGGGTGGGGAAGTGGTTCTTCAGGTGATTGACGACCAGTTGCTCGCTGGCGCGATCGGCGGCGGTGACAAGGTCGTAGTCGCCTTTCAGCTCCCAGGCGATGCCCCGTTCAAAGTGGTGCGCGAGCAGCGCGCCGGCCTCGCGGGCGATGTCGATGGCGGTTTCCAGGAATCGGGCCATTATTTGTCGTCTTCGATTTCGGCGATGTACTTGATGTCGTGTTTATAGATGAAGAGATTGGGATCGTCCGGTTCACAGGTCAGGCGAATGAAGGTGGCATCCCAGTATTCGATGGTGCCTTCGGCCTCTTCGTCGTCACGCAGCACGACGAGTACGCGGGTCTTGTTATCGACGAGCTGCTTCAGGTACTTGGGTTCTTCGAGGGTCTGAGCGGGGGCTTTTGATTTTGGCAAGGCGGGCGCACTCCCTGAAACTGCTATCGTAGCGCATCGGCGAAGTAGCCGTTGCGGGCGGAGACGGAGTGGGCGGGGCGCGTGACGCCCAGCTTCACTTTGTGGAAGCGTTCTTTGGTGGCGGCGATGTTGCGCGGATAGTAACCGATGAGGTACTGCGTGCGGAGATCGCGCAGAATCTGTTGGAATGCATCGTCGAGGGCCTCGCCGTGGGTGGGGAAGAAGATCTTGCCTCCAGTCCAGTTGGTGAGGGTAGTGAGTGCGTTCTCGCCGCGCATATTGCGTCCGGCGTCGCCGGTTACGGGCACCAGTAGGACGGCGTAGAGCACGGCGTTGGCGCGGTGGAGGGCTTCGAGAGCCTTTTCGAAACGGACCTTGCTGAAGGTGTCGCCGCCGTCGCTGACGACCACGACGACACGACGGCCCTCGCGGTGTTCCAGGTCGTCTCCCGCGAGAAAGATAGCGTCGTACAGCGCGGTGGCACCTTCGCTTTTGAGGCGGCCCAGGGCGGCATCCAGCCGGTCCATGTTCCGCGTAAAGTTGGCCTCCATCGTGACCTGATAGTTGAAGCTATACAGGCCGAGCGCGTCCCCGGGGTTGCCTTCGTGCACGAGGGCTTTCATGAACTTCCGGACGGCGCCTAGCTCATAGCGTTTCTCCCGCTCCGTGCTGCGGCTGGTATCGACGAGCATGGCGATGGAGAGCGGCTGGGAGGTGTTGCGCTCGAAGAGGGCCACTTCCTGGGGGACGCCGTTGTCGGTGATAGTGAACTCGTCTTTGTTGAGCCCGCCGACGAGTTGGCCCTGAGCATTCTTGACCGTGGCCAGCATGCGGACGAGTTTGACATCGACGCGGAAAGTGGTTTCCTGGGCTTTGGCGGCTGCCGCTGCTGCCGCGGCAATTAGTGACCGGCGACTGATGAGTCCCACTCGCCCTCCACCCACACTTCGCCATCCTGAAAGTATTCTTTTTTCCAGACGGGCACCAGTTTCTTCAAACGATTGATGCCTTCCAGGGCTGCGTCGAAGGCCGGCCGGCGATGGGGCGCGGTGACGACGATGACGACGCTGGCTTCGCCGATTTCCATGCGTCCGAGGCGATGGACCATGGCGACGCGGCTGATTTCGTGAGTCGTCGCGAGTTCGCGGCCGATGGCGGCCATCACTTGGACGGCCATGGACTCGTAGCACTCGTAGTCGAGAAATCTGGTTTGGCGGCCGGAGGAGTTGTCACGGACCACGCCCTCAAAGACGACGATACCGCCGTCCTGGGGGAGGAGGATGCGGTTGCGGAGCGCGGCGACGTCGATGACTTGGCGTGTGAGTGCGAAGAAGTGGCCGGCAGGGTCTTCGACTACGTGGGTCCAGGGTCCGGCGCCGCCGCTGACCGGCGGGAGGAAGGCGATTTCGGCATTGTCGAGGACGGGCTCGGTGCGTTGGGAGAAGGCGTGGTTCTGTGCGAGGACGATGCTGCGGCTGAGCTCGTGGAGGCGCGGCGTCAGCGCTGCGTAGTGGTCAAAAACGTCGGCCAGCGTCGAGCCGGGCGGGACGTCCAGATGGTCCTCGGCGCGGCCGGTAATTTCTTTCAACATTCCGAAAAAGAGGACTCGTATGGTCACGCTATGGGTCATGTTAGCAGACGCGGGTTGGGGTGCTTTGGTTGCGGGCGGCGTGTGTTCAACGGGTTGTCGGTACGATAGAGGCGTGAGTGTAGAAATGGTGGAACATTCCGAGATGCGTTTCCGGGTGCGGTATGCCGAGACGGATCAGATGGGCGTGGTGTACCACGCAAACTATCTGATTTGGATGGAGATTGCGCGGACGGAGCTTTGCCGGGTGCGCGGAGTGCGGTACCGCGATATCGAACGGGAGGATGGACTGGTGCTAGCCGTGGCTGAGGCGCAGTGCCGGTATCACGCTCCGGCGCGGTATGACGATCAGATCTTGGCGAAGGGCTACCTGAAGCACGGTCACCGGCGGATGATCACGTTTGGGTACGAGATTTTGAATGCCGAGACAGGGGAGTTGCTGGCTTCGGGCGAGACGAAACACATCTTCCTGAAGGACGGAAAGCCGATCAAGGTGCCGGTGAAGTACCAGGAGCTGTTTGGGATCGCATGATTTCGCGACGTGCCATGCTGGCCGCGTTATTGCCGCCGGGGGCGGTGACCGTGGCCCTACGCGTGAGCGACGACGCCGTGCTGGCGTGCAGTGAAGAAATGCGGGCGCGGCGTGTGCTGGCGGCGCCGGGCTCGGCCGTGAAGCCGCTGGTACTGGCTGCGATGACGCAGCGCGGGGCGGCGCACTGCGGCCGGAGGCTGGTGGTGGCGGGGCGGCGGCTGGATTGCACACACACGGTGCTGGCTGGTGATGTGGACGCCGAGACGGCGCTGGCGGCGAGCTGCAACTGCTGGTTTGCATTGCGGGCGCGGGCGATGGATCCGGCTGTGTTGCACGGGGCGCTGTTGCGGGCCGGGGCGGAGGCGCGTCTGGCTCAGACGCCGGATGAACTGGCGTTGCAGGCGCTGGGTGTGGAGGGTGTACGGTTCACACCGATGGCACTGGCGGAGGCCTACCGCGGGCTTGCCGGCTCGCGGGATGCGCTGCTCCGCGGTGGCCTGGAGCGGGCCGTGCGCGAAGGGACGGCGCAGTTGGCCGGGATCGATGGCTTGACAGTGGCGGGCAAGACGGGCACGTCGCGCGAGGGGGCGTGGTTTGCGGGTTTCGCTCCAGCGCAGGCTGCACGCGTTGTGGTAACGGCATATGTCCCGGGAGGGCGGGGCGGGGCCGACGCGGCGCCTGCCGCTCGTGCGATCTTCGAATGGTGGCAACGATCCGCACACTCGCGTTGATGACGCTGGCCCTGACGGCGGCGGCGCAGACGGTACGGGTGCGGCTGGCCAAAGAGGGCGTCGTTTCGGTGGCGATGGAAGAGTACGTCGCGTGGGCGCTGGCGGGCGAGGCGGGTGGAATGAAGTCGGCTGAGGCGCTGAAGGCGATGGCGATTACGGTGCGATCCTACGCGCGGGTGAATCGCGGGCGTCATGCCGGGCAGGGCTTCGACTACTGCGAGACCACCCATTGCCAGGATGCGCGGGCGCAAGCTGTGACGGAGCGGCTGAGGGCGGCGGCGTGGGAGACCGAGGGCGTGACTCTGTGGTATCAGGGGCGACCGGCGCTGGTGTTTTACACAGGACACTGCGGCGGGCGGACGGCGGCAGCGGGCGAAATCTGGCCGAATGCGGCGCGGCCGTATTTGCGGAGTGTGGAAGACACGTACTGTCTCTCTGCGGGGCGCAATGTGTGGTCGGCGAAGGTGGCGTGGAGCGAACTGGCGGCGGCATTGAGGCTGCCGGAGCTCCATGTGTTGGAAATGGCGCGGCGGACCGCATCCGGACGGGCGTGGAAGCTGCAATCGGATGCGGGCCTGATTGACGCGGAGCGGCTGCATTTGCTGGTGGGACGTTTCAAGGGCTGGAATCTGCTGCGCAGTCGCAACTACGATGTGCGGGGCAGCGAGACGCAGGCGATTTTTGAGGGTTCGGGGACAGGGCATGGCGTGGGGCTGTGCCAGATCGGCGCGGAGCAGCGGGGCAAGGCGGGACAGAAGGCGGCGGAGATTCTAGCGGCGTATTTCCCGGGGACGCGGGCGGGCGTATCGGCGCAGGAGATTCCGTGGCGCAAGGGGAGCGGGGAACGGGTGGAGCTGTGGCTGAGTGGAACTGCGACCGAGCAGCAGGTGTTGCCGCTGGCGGAGCGTGCGTTGGC
Source organism: Paludibaculum sp. (assembly GCA_036504135.1). Taxonomy (GTDB): domain Bacteria; phylum Acidobacteriota; class Terriglobia; order Bryobacterales; family Bryobacteraceae; genus Paludibaculum. Next base: position 268,256 of record DASXVP010000031.1, on the reverse strand, counting down.
GATGGCCGAGCAGAAGACCGGGCTGCGGGCGCCGAAGGGGCCAGTCGTGAAACTCTATCCCTCGGTGGGTGTGTTCCGCGATGCGACGGGCGAGGCGGGCACGGTGGCGGCGATCACGCGCGGCCGCGTAGTGCATATGCAGCCGGCAGTGAGCGGGCTGGAGCAGACGCTGCTGCACGAGATGGTGCATGTGCTGCTGGCGCTGAACGCCAAACGGCCTGTGCCGTTGTGGCTGGAGGAGGGACTGGCCGATCAGCTCAGCGGCGGTCGCACGCACCCGGTCGAGCGGGCACGCGTGGAGAAGCTGATCCAGGCGCAGGGGTTGGCGGCGGTGGTGGCGAGGGCCGTGTCGGGACGAGAGTAGAATCCGGCGTTAGACTCCGAACTGCCGCAGATGATGATCGATGTGCTTGTACATCAGGATGCCCCATTCCTGTGGCGTGAGTGGACCGAAGAAGCTGTGGGGATGGGTGGTGCAGCCGTCTGGGCCTGCGGCGGCAAATTTGTCGATGAGGCCGCTGAGGCGATGCACCTCGGCCTGCAGATCGCGCTCGTCCGTGACGATCAGAGCTGGGTCTGTCGGCGCGTTCTTGCGGATCGGCCTGTCGTTTCCCAGTGCGAGCGGTTTGATGATCCGGCCAATGATGCGGCCGATCAGGAGGCGGGGCGGGCGCCGGTCGCCGGTGGCCAGTTCCAGCCCGCGCGAGCAGTGCTCTACCATCTGGGCCGCGTTCATGGCCCCCCAAAGACGTGGGCTGTCGGGTTTGAGCTGCAGCAACCGTGCCGTTACTTCTTCCACGCTCTCCGGTTGAAAGAGGGTCTTCATGGGTATCAATCTCCTTGGGTCGGGTTGCGGACGGGATCGCTAGCGCTGGCCCACAGCCAGATCAGCGCGCCGGAGCAGAGGAAAGCCGCAAGCAGGGAGCGCAGAGCTGCGCTGATGGCCTGGGCTACGAATGAGGCCAACTCGGGAATCCAGTTCAACAGCAGGTAGGGCGCACCGAGAGCGACGAAGAGCGCGATAGCGAGGGGTGGGAGCAACGCCGCGGTCCAACGCAGGGGACCGAAGGCGCGACGGGCGAGGATGGCGGCGAAGGCGATGAGAGCCACGATGCCGGCGGCGGTGAGGACGTGGAGCGCGAGATGCCAGGTGGTAGCCACGGGCAGCGCGAGCCAGCCGTAGACGGCGGCGACGAGGGTGCAAAGGAGAACGGTCTCCTCCAGCCACAGCAGCTTACGATCCCAAACGACGGAAACGGGCTTCACGGTTTCACCTCCAGGGTCCTCGGCTCGCTCCAGCTCAGATGATTGGTCCGGTACATTGGCTCCACGCGGGCGGGCGCCACTTTGAAGACTCCGGCGTTGGTGAAGCGCAGCAGGTAGACATATTCGAGTCCTTCCTTGGGGACCGCCCAGGGGTAGAACGTCACGTGCGAATCGCGGAGCTCTCGGCGTTCGTACCAGGAGCGCCACCAGGCGGGCTTGCCGCGGACCTCGTAGAGCTCGTCCTTCTCGATGACCTCGGCGCCGGCTGGAAGGGGATCGTCCACCAGCAGGTAGCGTTCGTTCACGCCGCCGAAAATCGAGAGGCGCACAGCCACCAGGTCGCCCGGTTTGGGCGAGCCTTCGAGCGGCTCCATGCCGTAAACGATGCGGCCGGCCTCCAGTTGGGCGGAGAGGCGGTAGTAGTTGCGATTGATCTTGAGCGGGAAGCCAGCGGGCTCGGTGCGCTCGCCTTCGGCTGCGCCGCTGGCGCGGTACTCCCAGAACTGCGAGACGTAGAGACGGCCCTTGCCGCGGCGGGCCACGGTGATTTGCGGCTGGGCGGTGCGTCCGTCGAGGGGCACCCGGATCTTGACGGGCTGGGGACGCAGGGCGTCCTCGGCGGAGAAGGACTTGGCGAGTACTTCGCGGCCGTCCACAGTGACCTTGACGCTGTAATCGGGCCTGAGCTCGCCGCTGCGCCTGAGGACGTCGGTGAGGCCGTAGATGACGAAGGCGGTTTTCTTGGTGGTGGTCCAGTAGTAGCCCTGATCGCGGTGGCTGACCAGCCAGAGGGCGGCCTGATCGAGGAGCGGGCTCTGCGGCTGCGCCTGGGCGAGGAACTTCACGGCGAAGGCCGTGGCTTCGTGGGAGTTGTCGAGCTCGAAATCGATCATGGGGTCACGATCTGAAGTCCAGTGGGCCTGCTCGCCCTCCTGCTGGACCGTGGAGACGAGGTAGGTGGCAACATCAGCGGCACGGGGGTCTTTGAGGTGCTGGAACGTAAGGCCGAGCAGCGCCCAGCCGAAGCTGGTCATCTTCTCGCGCAGCGCCCAGACGGCCTCTGTTTGGGCGGATGCGGGCTTGTCCTGCAGTGCGATGGCGTAGAGGGCGTAGGCGCGAGTATCAGGAGCGATCTTGCCAGTGCCGGCGAGCATCAGGCTTAAGGCCTTGGCGGCCTGTTTGGCGCGCCACTCCTCCACTTTGTAGCCGGCATTGGTGGCGAGCTTCAGACCCGTGGCGACGTAGGCCGTCATGAACGGATCGCTGGCGTCACCCTTCCACCAGCCCCAGCCGCCGTCGTCGTGCTGGTACGAGTAGAGTCGTTCGAGGCCGGCGCGGACCTTCTTAGCGAGGTCCTTCTCGTCGATGTTGGCGCCGAGCTTGAGTTCCTTCATGGCCTGCGTGACTAACACGTTGGGCAGGAAGCTGGACATCGTCTGCTCGGTACAACCGTAGGGGTAGGTGATGAGATACTCCAGCGCGCCGAAGACCGCTCCGGCGGCGGAGGGGGTTAGGTGTACAGTCACGAAGCGATTGCCCGGCAGGGCCGAGGCAGGGAAAGTGTAGCTGAAGTTCTGCGATCCATCAGCGCCTTCCATGCGGGACTGCTGGCCGAATGTGCGCTTCAGGCCATACGGCTCGATGGGGATGGTGAGTTCCAATGCGTCGCTCTCGCCGGTGGTTTGCGCCTTGGCTGTGAGGATGGCGCTGGCTCCGGCGGGGATGCGCAAGCGGTAGTCGGCGCGGGCCTCGCCTTTGGGCGCGACAGTCACCTCGGCATCGCCGCTGGCGGCAATCTGCGCGCCCTGCGCCTGCAGGCTGACCTTCACTCGTTGGGCGGTCGCTGTGTAGTTGCGGACTAGTACCGGCACGTTGATCTCGTCGCCCTCGGTAAAGAAGCGTGGCGCAGCCATGGTGACCATCACGTTCTTGCGGACGATGGTGCGCTGGATGGCGCTGCCGACTCGGGTGTCCTCCGTGATGCCCTTGGCGGTGGCGCGCCAGGTGGTGAGCGAATCGGGGAACGTGACCTGAGTCTCGGCGCGGCCGTCGGCGCCCGTTGTGAGATCGGCCACCCAGTGGGCGGTATCGGGAAAGAGCTTGCGGACCTTGGGCTCGGTGAGGCGCTCGGGCTTGAGCTGCGCGCGGGAGAGCGGCTTGCCAATCTGGGCCAACATCATGCGGCGGGTGCCGGCCTCGCCGGTGAAGTAGTAATCGAGCGAGGTGTCGGTGGAGACCCGGTTCCACTGTTGGCCGTAGAAGACTTTGACGATATCGGGCTGCTGCTCTTTGGCAAGTGCATAGATGGCTTCATCCACGACGCCAAGGCTGAACTCGGCACGCACGGGCTGGCCTTTGTAGTCCTTTGCCGTGACGGCGAACTGGGCGGGCTCTCCAGGTTTGTACTCCGATTTGGGGGATGTCACCTCCACCTGAATCTGTTTCTCGATAGGCGGCACCTTGAGGATCTTTGTGCCGCGGTGGAGCTTATTGTCGCGGAGGAAGATGGCGCTCAGGAAGACGTTCGGCGCGTGGCCGCTCTCGATGGGGACATCCACTGTCACTGTGCCACCCTTCACCGCGAGGTACTTGGTCCAATAGAGGGTTTTGCCTTCGAGCGAGAGCCACAGTTCGCATTCGGGCACGCCCGCGATGATGAGCACCTTGGCGGTCTCGCCGGGCTTGTATGTCTTCTTGTCCGGCACCATGCGAATCTGTTCGGAGTCGTTGCCGCTGCCGCCGGACCAGGCGCCGGAGACCCAGAGATAACTAGTGTCGTTTAGTTCGCCGGCCGAGGTCTTGATGAGATACGACCCACTGGGTGGAGCGGGGAATTCGACTGTGCCCTTGCCGTCGGCACCGGTGCGGCCCTCCTGCGTGGAGACAGCGGTCTGCTCGGCTTTCCTGCCGGACCACTTGGCGACCTCCAGCCGAAAGGCGACGTTGCCCACGGGTTTGCCATCGTAGTCCTTCGTTTCCACCTGGACTCTCACGGGGTCGCCGGGGCCGTAGACGTAACGCTGCGTCTGGGCGTTGATGTAGTAGGCGCCGCGCGTGGCAAGGAATGACCCGGCGCTCGAGATCTCGTGGTTGGAGGAATCGGTCACGCGCGCCTCGATGCGGTAGGTGGCGTCGAACTCCCATTTTGAAGTGGGGACGTTGACTACGAGGCGGCCATCGGAGTCGAGCTTCGCTTTCTGCTCCTGCATCTGCTCGCCGCCGTACATATCGCCGTCTTCGCCCTCCCCGCCTTCCATGCCCTCCTCCTGTTCGTACCAGGGCAGCCAGTAGCGGCTGCGGTGGGCGACCCAGGTGACGGAGGCGCCGGCCACCGGTTCGCCGTAGAAGTACTTGGCTTCGATGGTGACCCGCATGGAGTTGCCCTGAATCACCCGGCGCGACTCAGGTGTGACCTTCACTTCGTAATCGGGTTTGCGGTATTCCTGCACCTGGAAGCCGCCAAAGGCTTTGACGGAGTGCTCGTCGGCGCCGCCAAGGGCGACGTTGACGGCGTAGTAGCCGAGCGCGGCGTCGGCGGGCAGGGTGACTTCGCCGGACACGGTGCCGAACTTGGAAATCGTGACCTTCTTCTTGAGCAGCGGCTTGCCCTCGGCATCGTCCACCTGCACGGTGGCGGAGGAGTCGTCCGGAAGAGTGTAGTTCGTCCCGTTGAGAGTGCGGACGATGGCCTTAAAGTGCGCGGTGTGGCCGGGTCGATAGATGGGACGATCCGTGTAGACGTATCCGGTGAGGCTGCGGCGGCTGTCTGTGCCGATAGAGTAGCCGCCGACGGTGGTGACGGCAAAGTCCGCTCCGCGATGAGCGGTGACGAGAACTCCTTCGTCGGGGACGTCCTCCAACGCCACTTCGAGCACGCCGTCGAGTCCGGTCGTCTCGCGGGCAAAGTCCTTCTTGGCGCCGGCCTCGAAAACCTCGATAGGGGTATCGGCGAGCGGGGCGCCTGTGGTGCGGTCCACGGCGCGGACCAGCAGGCGGCCGGAAGAGCCCTTCGTGATGAGCGCCAGATCAGTGACCATGAGGATGGTATAGGCCTGCTTCTTGCCATCAGTCGCCTCAATCACGTAGACGCCCTTGTCATTGATGACTAGCGGAACTGTGGCTGCCTCCCAACGATTGGGCGTCTGGATGGGTTGCGACCACTGTTTGACGAGTTGCTGCGGGTTGAGGATCGACAGGCCGGCGTATTCGGGGGCCTGGGCGGCGGGCTGCTTCTTCGACGCTGCCGGCGGCTCGTCCGTCAATGCGGCGCGGATCTGGTGGCGGTTGTCCGGGCTGAACTGCGCACGGGCTACGTCTCGCATACGGAAGCGAAGGCCACGCTTCCAGGCGGCGAACTTCTCAAGGGGAGTGCGGGCCTTGGGCGTGGGGCGAATCTGGCCGCTAAAGCGATGCGGGTCATCCAGCTGGCGAAAGAATTTTGAGGGATCGTTGATCTTGTAGAGGCGGAAATCGAGCTTCTTGAGTCCTTGTGCCTGAACGCGAACTGGAGCGGCCTCGCCGGGACGAATGGGCCCCTCGGTATTGAGGGAGAAGTAGACGCGCGCCTCGTCCTCTTGAGCCGGAGCGCTCGCGACCAGCAGTGCCAAGGGAAGCAACCAATACCGCAATTTCATCACTACTCCGATGTCCTCAAGATATTCCAACGATAGATCCCCAGGAAGTTTCCATTGCCGGCGACGGGGCGCCAGCGCGGTTCCGGGTGGCGCAGGAGTTCCTGCATGGTGGGCCGCCGGATCTCGCCGGCTGTGCCGCCCATCGGGCCAGTATGATACACGGCCAGGGGCTCACGCGAGGTGTCGAACGCGCTGCTCGAGAGGAATACCATGGTGTGCCACGGCTGTGTACCACTGAGTTGGCGGAAGAAGAGCAGGTCGCCGGATTCGGCCTGTCGCCACTCGCGGGCGACGGGGTGGCAGTTTTCCCGCAGGAGATGTTCGGCGTCGGCAAAGTGGCGACGTTGCCCAGCCACCTGAAAGACGGCGCCGGAGCGCGCGGGTTGGCTCAGTTCGCCATAGGGCGGCATCCATTCCAGACCCAGTGACTTCGCCCATTCGGCAGTGTGGGCCTGCAGGGCTTCCCGGTAGGCAAAACGGAGCAGCGCTGAGCAATCGGTGACGTCCCGCGGACGGCGGTTGGCGGGCATGACGTAGATCGCTTCGGCAAGCCAGGCGAACCAGGACCGGAAAATGCGGCGGTCCGCGCGGGTGAGATCTGGCCATCCCGCCAGCAATAGGCCGAGTGCGCAACGCCGGGTCATTCGAGGCTCTATGATAGCGAGATTTGGGATGGCATGCCGGAGGGCGAATGGCAGAATATCAGCCTCATGAATACTTTCTATGGGCGATTCGGGCGATGCCGTGCTAACCTCATAAAAACCCGTCCCGTCTATCCGCGCCGTCCTCGTGCAGACCGCGGCTTCAAAATCCCATAGTCTTCGCTTTGAGGTGATTTGATGCTTCGCGCCAAACACACAACACTCGTTGTGTCTCTACTCGTCTGGACCGCCATTTCCGGCACCGCGCAAACCTTTCGCGGCGCCATCAGCGGATCCGTTGCTGATACTACAGGGGCCGCCGTGCCAGGCGCCTCCGTCGCGTTGTTGAGCCCAAGTACGGGCCTGGCTCGCACCACTCTATCTTCGCAGTCCGGCGAGTTTTCGCTGCCGGATCTGCCCCTCGGCTTCTACAATCTGACAGTGAACAAGGACGGCTTCCAGGTGGTGAAGGTGGAGGGTGTTGAGGTAAGCGTTTCAAAGATTACCAACCTCAGCCTCAAGCTCAGCGTGTCGCAACAGTCGTCCGTGGTGGAGGTTTCGGCTGAGGCCGCTTCGCTGGAGACGACTACCTCTGCGCTGACAGGTGTGGTGGGGCCGAAGGTGGTGGCCGAGATGCCTCTCATGGGCCGCGACTTCCGGCAGATGTTGAAGCTCGCTCCCGGCGTGTCGCCGACGTCGGGATCAGTGAACGGTATGCGGGCTTCGGGCAACAACTACCAGATCGACGGGGCGGACAACAACGACGGGTTTCACAACTCGAGCGCGGTGAATCAGGGTGGCGTGGCAGGCATTGCCGGCACGCTGTTGCCAATTGAGGCGATCGACCAGTTTTCGGTGCAGACCAATGCCACGGCAGAGGCCGGCCGCAATGGCGGATCGTCGGTCAACCTGGTGATCAAGAGCGGCACAAACGCGCTGCACGGAAGCGCCTACTACTTCAACCGCAATGAGGCGTTGGCCGAACGCTCGCCGTTCGCCGCGCCCGATAGCGCGAAGCGGAAGATCCGCAACGATCAGTACGGCTTTTCGGTTGGGGGTCCGGTGATCAAGGACAAGACGTTCTTCTTCGCCACGGGCGAAGCCCAGAAGGCGATTGCCGGCTTATCATTTCTGACGACGCATCCATCGGACGCGTGGTTTGCGGACGCGGGAAAGACGCTAGCGAAGTACGGTGTTGCCGTGAATCCAGTGTCGACGAATCTGCGGTCTCTGTGGCCCTCTCGCGGCAATGCGGCGTCTGCCACGGCCAACAACTTTCTGGCGACCGATCAGGCCGATTACGACAGCTACAACGCCATCGTGAAGGTGGATCACCGCTTCACGTCCAACCACACCATTGCGGCTCGCTACTTCGGCGGCACCGGCAAGCAGATCGCCGACAACGGCGTGCCGTACCGCGAGTATTTCCAGGTGGCACCCAGCCGCATGACGAACCTGAGCGTCGTGATGAACGACATCCTCTCGCCGCGCATGGTGCTGCAGACCACGCTGGGTGTGAACTACTTCAAACAGGTATTCAACGACTACGACACGAGCTACAACCCCGTGGCGCTGGGGTTGAACACCGGCGTCACGGAAGGGACGCTGATCGGTGCGCCGACGATGCGTATCAGCGGATTCGCGGGCGCCAGTGCCACCCAACCGCTGGGCCGCATTGACACCACCGGCCATATCACCTCCAACTTGAACATCGCACTGGGCGCGCATCAACTAAAGATCGGCGGCGAATACCGCAGGGCGCGGCTCGACGTTTTCTACGACACCAACAAGCGCGGATCCTTCTCGTTTGACGGCACCCGCGGGCCGTGGGCGACGGACACGTCGCTGAACGCCAGCCAGAAGGCGCTGGCCGACTTCCTGGCGGGCTATGTGACCGGCAACAATGGCGCACAGATTGTCCGGGGCCAGTTACAGCGCGACTACTGGCAGAACTCGTTCGACTGGTGGGTGCACGACAACTGGCAAGTGAATTCGAAGTTGAACCTCAACTTCGGCGTGCGCTACACCTATCACGGCGTGCTCTACGACGACAAGAACACCATCACGAATTTCATCCCTGGGAAGGGCTTCGTCACTCCTGGCGTGGATACGGCCAACCTCTACCCGCGCGATCTGAACAACCTGGCTCCGCGCGTGGGCTTCGCCTACACGCCCAAGCGGGGCGGCAAGACGGTGATCCGCGGTTCCTACGGGTTCTTCTACGACGTTCCGCCACTGAACTTCTTCGTGGCCAACACGGGTATGCCGAACGGCGGCTCGGCCGGCGTGCACGCCAACCCGGGCGGTCCGGCCCCGGTCTTCTCGATCATCCGCAGCGCTTTCACCATCGTGCAGAATGAGCCCATTTTCGGCGCCACCGCGCCGCGGCCTCCGTTCGGCGCATTCTCCATCAGCCAGGATTTCCGCATCCCCTACGTGCAGAACTTCAACCTGAACATCCAGCAGCAGCTGGGCCGCGACACGCTGTTGCAGGTGGGCTATGTGGGTAGCGCCGGCCATCACCTCTCGGTGTTGCGCAACATCAATGCACCGATACCAGGCACCACCGGCACCGTGCAGGAGCGCCGCCCGTACAACCTGGCGTATCCGACTCTAGCGGCGATCAACGAGCTGAATTCCATCGCCAATTCCAACTACCACTCGTTCCAGACTCAGTTGAAGGTGACTCGCTTCAAGCACTTCACCGGAGTGGCGAACTATACATTCGGCAAGGCGATCGACAATGGTTCGAACGTGCGGAACGCGCTGCCGGCCAACAGCTACGACCTGAGCCGCGAGCGCGGTCCTTCGAGCTTCGACATCAATCACATCTTCACGGCGTATCTGTCCTACGACGTGCCGGAGTTCACCAAGCATGCTCCGCTGCTGGTGAAGGGCTGGCAGGTGAACGGACTGGCCACGCTGCACACGGGCGAACCGCTGGACCTTCTGGCCGGCACCAACGTCAGCAACAGCGCTGACAGCCGCGACCGCGTCGACGTGGTGGGCGATCCGTTCTCCGGCGTCGTTCAACCCACCACTGGAACGGCCATCCGCTGGTTCAATGCGGCGGCCTTTGCCAGACCCGCCACCGGCACGTTCGGCAACATCGGCCGCGACGCCATCCGCGGGCCTGGCTTTGGCGCCCTCGATTTCTCCGTGTTCAAAAACACGCCGATTTCGGAGCGCATCCAGACACAGTTCCGGTTTGAGGTTTTCAATCTGACGAACCGGGCAAACTACGCCAACCCCGGCACATCACTGGCGTCGTCCACCGCGTTTGGGCTGATCACCAATACGCGGAACGGCTCCAGCGCACCGGGTCTCGGCTTCGGGGAACCGCGGAACATTCAGCTCGCATTCAAGATTCTGTTCTAGAATTACCCCAATGCTCACACGCCGTACATTCACTCTCGCGGCGCTCAGCCTGTCCCTCGGGGCAGGCTGGGCGTCCGCTCAGAAAACGAAGGTCTGGACCGACGCTGAGGTGATGAAAGTTCACCGCTCGGCCATCCTGATCGACACCCACAATGATGTGACCAGCAAGACGGTGGAGGGCGTCGAACTGGGCAAATCATCCACGGAAGGCCACACCGATATTCCGCGGATGAAGCAGGGTGGAATGACGGCTGAGTTCTTTGCCGCCTATGTCGCCACGGGCAACATGGAGGGGAACAAGTCGGCTCACCGGGCTCTGCAGATGATCGACACCATCCGGCACGACATCGCCGAAAAGTACTCCAACGAAATGGTGTTCACCACCACAGCTGCCGGAATTGTGAAGGCTAAGAAGCAAGGCAAGATCGCCGCGCTGATCGGCATCGAGGGCGGCCACGCGATTGAGGACGACGTGCGTCTTCTGCGCGACTACTACGCGCTGGGCGTTCGCTACATGACGCTGACTCACACGAAGAATCTGAGCTGGGCCGGATCTTCGGGTGAGAAAGACAATCAGGGCATAAACGAACTGGGCCGCCAGGTGATCGCCGAAATGAACCGTTTGGGCATCATGGTGGACATCGCCCATGTGTCTGACAAGACCTTCTGGGATGCGCTGGAGGCGAGCAAGGCTCCGATTTTCAGCTCGCACTCATCGTGCCGGTCGCTCTCAAACATACCGCGGAACATGACGGACGAGATGATCCAGGCGCTGGCCAAGAAGGACGGGGTGGTGCAGATCAATTTCGGCTGCGAGTTCCTGTCGCAGAAGTCACAGGACTCTTCTCCGATGAGAGATCCCGCGTTCATGGCCAGGGCTGAAAAGGTGATGGCAGATATCAAAGACCCCAAAGAGCGCCGTGCCGCGATGCGCAAATTGATGTCGGAGATGGGTAAGGCAACCGTCCGGGCGACCATCGACGATGTGGTGGCGCACATCGATCACGTCAAGAAGATCGCGGGGATTGACTACGTCGGGCTGGGCAGCGACTTCGACGGCGTCGGCTGTGTGCCGGAAGGGCTTGACGATGTTTCGAAGTGGCCGAACCTGACGCGGAAGCTGTTGGAGAAAGGGTACACGCCGGCAGAGATCCGCAAGGTGTACGGCGGCAATTTGCTGCGAGTTATGACAGCCGTGGAGAAGGCGGCGGCTGTCCCACCGCGATAGACAGTGGCGGGCTTGGCAGCTAAGCCGGCAGGGTATGAAAGACGGCCCGGATGCCCTTATGGACGGCGTGAAACCATGCCGGGTCCTTCAGCCACATGAGGGGGCATTCGTCGAGCACTGCCTGCGAGCCGTGCGGTGCCTGCACGCCGCGGTAGAGCCAGAGGCGGGTAACACCGGCCTGGACGCATTCCGCTCCGATCCGGTGAGCCTCGTCTGGGGGCGTAAGAACCATGGCGCCCTCCACCGGCGGGTCCACCGCGCGAATCGAGGGAAAGCATTTCAGCCCGGCGATCTCGGTGGCTTCGGGATGCACCAGTGCGATGTCGTAGCCGCGGTCCTGCAGCTCCTTGAGAACCATCCTGCTAAAGTGGTTGGACTTCCGTGACACTCCGATCACCGCGATCCGTCTGAGGTTCACAAACGCTTGGATTTCAGCGCGCATGCCGACACGCTATCACAGTGGGGGCTTGCCTGCGAGGGCCTGGAGCCAAAGCAGCGCGGCGAACAGGATCGCGAAGGCCGCACCGAGCCAGAGTGCCAATGCGGGAGCACCACGCCGCTCCGCCCACAGGCCCACCGCGAAGGCCAGCAGAGTCCACATCAGGGCTAGGCGGAGATCTCCGCCTAGCCCGGCGTCGGAACGCACGTGAGCCGACCCGCGCCAGGCGATGACGCCGATCTGAACAGCGAGTGCGGCGGCCGCTAAGCCGAGTAAACCAATTCGCCATCCAGCCATGTTTTCAACACCCGGATCGATCTGGCGTCTTGGTCATAGGCAAACTCGACAACGTCGGCGCGCTCGCCGGGCTCCAGACCGAGCTGCCTTTGCGCGACGCGGCCGACCCGCGCCGGATTGACGGTTGCGAGGGTGACGGCTTCGGCCAGACTGAGGCCCGCGAGTTTCATCAGGTTCTCCACGCCGCGGTCCATGCGCAATGCGCTGCCAGCCAGGCGATCACCGCCTCGCAGCGTCACATTGCCGGCGGCGTGCAACTCCACCTCCACCTCGCCCAGCATGTACGGCCCCGGGGGGCAGCAGGCCGGCATTACGGCGTCGGTGACCAGGACGGCGCGCTCCAGGCCCTTGGCCCGCAGTGCCACTTTCAGGAAATCGTTGCCGAGGTGGATTCCGTCGACGATGAACGATGCGCAAAGGCGGTCCTCCGCCATCTGCTGCCAGAGATAGTTGGGATGGCGCGGCAGCATCTTGTGGGCGCCGTTGCCGAGGTGCGTGGAGAGGGTGGCTCCTGCGGCGACTGCGTCGTTGATCTGCTCCCCGGTGGCTTCCAGGTGTCCCAGGCTGACCACGACGCCGCGGTTCACCAGGTGCTCCACGTAGCGGGGTGTGCCGGGCCACTCGGGCGAGACGGTGACGAGCTTGACGTGGCCCTCGGCTGCCTCCTGCCAGGCGTCAAACTCGGCGGTATCCGGGGGACGGACGTGGCGGACGGGATGGGCGCCGCGCGGACCGTCGTTGGGCGAGATGTGCGGGCCTTCCACATGGAAGCCCTCCATGGCGCGGCCGTAGCGGAGTTCCTTTCGTGCGCGCGTCAGATTCCTGAGGGCGCCCAGCATCTCTTCGCGACCGCCAGTGATGACGGTCGGGAACAGGCGCGTAACTCCGGTGGAGAACTGCACGTCGAGCGAGTGCTCCAGCATCTTCATGGAGGTGGACCGCGAGCAGTAATCGGCCCCCGCAAAGCCGTTGACCTGGATGTCGACGAAGCCCGGTGCGAGGTAGAGGTCTTGTTCGGGCTGGTCTGTTCTCCCAACGACGCTATCGATAGCGCCCGCGCCGCTCACCTCTATCCGGGCGCCGGAGAGCGCATTCGTTCCGCAACATTTCATGCTCATATTGTTTTATCCACACCTTGTCCACACATCCGCGTCCGTAACTCACTCAAAACAGAAGCGGACAAACTTGTTGAAAAGCCCCGCGGGAAGCGCCGGAGACGCTTCCCTTGCGGGGCTGGAAACCACTACAGTGAGAACAGTTCGGCCGCGAATCAGTTCGAAAACAGTGAATCCTCGGGGGAGGTTGACATTGGGAACGGGTTCGCGGCCCGACATGTTTAGGGGCCCTCTTAGCGAGCCGGGACTGTGACCGGCACAGGCGTGAGCCAGCCGTACTTGTCGGCGGCCTTGCCCTCCACCAACTCGAAGAATGCCTTCTGCAACTTCTCCGTGATGGGGCCGCGGCGTCCGGCGCCAACCGGAATCCGGTCGATAGAGCGGATGGGCGTCACTTCGGCGGCGGTGCCGGTAAAGAACACTTCGTCGGCGATATAGAGCATCTCGCGGGGGATCACGCTCTCTACCAGCGGGATACCGAGGTCGCGCGCCAGCGTCATGACGGAGTCGCGCGTGATGCCTGGCAGGGCGCTGGAGCCGAGTGGCGGTGTGAGAATCTTACCATCGCGGATGACGAATATATTCTCACCCGAGCCTTCGCTGATGCGGCCCTCGGAATCGAGCGCAATGCCTTCGGCGTAGCCATTGTGGTGTGCTTCCATGCGGATGAGCTGCGAGTTCATGTAGTTGGCGCCTGCTTTGGCCAATGCGGGCAGCGTGTTGGGAGCGATCCGATTCCAGGACGAAATGCAGACGTCGACGCCCTCCGCCAGAGCCTCCTCGCCGAGGTACTTGCCCCATTCCCAGCAGGCCAGATAGATCTCGGTGGGGTTATTGACCGGCATGACGCCGACGCCGCCGTACCCGCGCAGGATGATCGGGCGGATGTAGCAGGAACGCATGCCGTTCAGGCGCACCAGTTCGATCTGGGCATCCACCAGTTGGTCCTGCGAAAACTCCACCGGGAAGCGGTAGATCTTGGCTGAGTCGAGCAGGCGGCGGGTATGATCGCGAAGGCGAAATATGGCAGGACCGTTCTGGGTCTCGTAGCAGCGCACGCCCTCGAAGACGGAACTGCCATAGCTGACCACGTGGGAGAGCACATGGATCTGCGCCTCATCCCATGCAATGAAGCGGCCGTTGTGCCATATTTTTTCTGTAGGCGTCATTACGCCATTATGCCAGATTATGTCAGTATAAGGCAGGAGAGAGGGGATGATGCGGAAGCGTTTGATCGTTGTGTCCCTTCTGGTCGCTGTTGCCCTAGGCGCCGCCAACCAGAAGAAGCTGCCGAAGCCGGGCTGGCCGAATTTCTTCAGCAAGGAACAGGACGTGGCGATGGGGCGGGAGTACGCCCAGCAGGTGGAGCAGCAGTTCCAGGTGGTGCAGAACAGGGAACTGACCGATTACATCAACCGGATCGGTCAACGGCTGGTGAAGCAGGGTGGGCTCGAAGAGTATCCATTCTTCTTCAAGGTGGTGAATGAGCCGAGCATCAACGCGTTTGCGCTGCCGGGCGGCCCGATGTTCGTGCATACCGGGCTGATCAAGGCGGCCGACAATGAGGCGCAGATCGCCGGCGTGCTGGCGCACGAATTATCGCATGTGGTGCTGCGGCACGGCACGCAACAGGCATCGAAGTCGCAACTGATCCAGTTGCCTGCCATGATTGGTGGTGCTGTGATGGGCGGTTCGCTGGCGGGCCAACTGGCGCAACTGGGCATTGGCCTGGGGGCGAACTCCGTCCTGCTCAAATTCTCGCGCGGTGCGGAAAGCGACGCCGATCTGCTGGGCGCCTACACTATGGCGAAAGCGGGTTACAATCCCATCGAGATGGCCCGTTTCTTCGAGAAACTGGAAGCGGAGATGGGCGGCAAGGGGCAGAGCGGCATCGCGCAGTTCATGTCGGACCACCCGAATCCGGGCAACCGCGTGAAGTCGATTGAAGAGCAACTGCCTTACATGGCCCGGGGTCCTTTTGAGGCCCAGGAGGGCAACCTGAGCGCGATCAAGGGCATGGTAGAGAAGTTGCCCGCCGCGCCCAAGAAGAAGGTCGCCCAGCAGGCTAGCCAGCAAGGGCAGGGAAGTGGCGCCAGTCCCCTGCCCAACGCACCGCGGCCTCAGAACCTACCGGTTTCGGCCACGTTCAAGACCTACGACAGTCAAGGATTTTCCATCACCTATCCGGACAACTGGACGCCCACCGGCAGCCAGCAAAACGTAACGCTCGCGCCGAAGGAAGGCATGGTGCAGAACCAGATCGGGTATGGCGCCATCATCAGCGGAGTGGTTCCTGCGGACGGTAAGGTGGACTTGAACCGCGACACCCGGACGCTGCTGGAGGGGATGATCAAGCAAAACTCCAACATGCGTCAGGAGGGAGAATCGCAGACGGCCAATATCGGCGGATCCCCATCGCTGGTGACGAAGTGCACTTCGGATTCGCCCTTCGCCGGGACGCGCGAAACCGACGTCGTGGTGACGATCGACCGGGGCAAGACGCTCATCTACTTGATCTTCATCTCGCCCGAGACGGACTACGCCCGGATGGAGCCGGTTTTCCAGGAGATGACCCGGTCGCTGCGGTTCAAGTAATGCATTCACAACCTGAGGCTATCCTATTCGATTTTGATGGTGTTCTGGCCGATACTGAGCCCCTGCACTGGGCGTGCTGGGGCGAGGTGATCCGGCCTCTGGGGATGTCGATTTCGTGGCAAAGCTACCAAGACCACTGCATCGGTATCTCAGATCGGGAGTTTTTAGAGACTCTGGGCCGGGTGTCTCATCCGCCTCATTCGATAGATGAACTATGGCCGCTTTATCCGTTGAAAAAGCAGATGTTAGCGGAGCGCGCGACGACCGGAAACCTAGTCTCGGCGGAGATAAAGGCTGTACTGCAGGAGTTGTCGGCTTATCAACTTGCCGTCGTCACCTCTAGCGCTACTTTAGAAATTCAGGCTATCTTGCAGGCAGAAAATATCTTGAGCCTCTTCGGGACATGCGTCTACGGAGATCAGGTTCGCAACCTTAAACCAAACCCCGAACCCTACCTCACTGCCATGGAAAGGCTGGGCGTGACACGGGCAATCGTCCTGGAGGATTCCGGCCCGGGCATCCAGAGTGGCAAGGCCGCCGGGTGTGAAGTGCTGGAGGTTAGGCACCCGTCAGAGGTTCCCGGACTGCTAAGAGCCCGGTTGTCGCTCCCCAGAGAATAAGGCCTCGGACTGGGGCTTAATCGCCTTCCGATAATCGTTATTATGTCAACTTTGATGCCCAAGTGAAAAAGGGCCCGCCGGAGGCAACCTCACATGGCGGGCCTGAGGGAAACTTGGGATCCATCGAACCAGGCTACCTGCCCCGTCCGCCACCGCGGCCTCCGCCTCCTCCTCCTCCTCCGGACGACGAGTTCCCGCTGCTGTGGCCGCCGCCATCGCCTATGTGGCCCCCACCACTTCCGGTGGAACCGCCGCCGGAAGAGAAACTACCGCCACGCATGCCACCTCCGCTGCCGAAGCCGCCGCCTGAGGAGATGGCAGGCGCAGGAGCGGGCATTGATCGGGGCTCCGACCGCATGGTGCCGCCGAAGCTCTCGCTGCGGCTCGAAGCTGCACCTCGGGGCTCTGAACCCATCCCGCCGCCTGTGGACCAGGCACCGGCCGGCGCCGAGCCCGCGAAGTCGTTGCCCTTGCCGCTACCCCGTGAGGGTTCACTCCGGCTGCCGCCGCCCGTGCTGGGAGCGCTTCGCTCGTTGCGCGATGGCTCACTCCGGCTGCCGCCACCGCCGCCGGGACTCGGTGCGCTCCTCTCCACTCGGGGCGCCTCCATCCTCGGCGCCTCGCTGCGGCTACCACCGCCGCCTGTGCTGGGCGCGCTGCGTTCCACACGCGGCGTCTCGCTGCGGGAGCTGCCGCCGCCGGTCGACCAGCTACGCTGCGTGTCGGATGATGTCCTGGGCGTGGGCTCGACGCGGGAGCCGCCTGTGTTCCCCTGGCGCGACGGCTCAACCGTGCGGGGTTGCTCCGCGGTCCGGTTGGTCCGGGCGGGGTCGCCGAAGCCGCGCCAACCGGTGCGGTTGGAGTCGTCGGTGGGCGTGACGCTCTGCCGCCCGGACTCGGATCCGCTGCGACTGCCCACGGCGGGATCGCCAAAGCGCCCCCAGTCACCGCTTCCATTCGCCGGTGCAGATTGGGTACTACCGCTCTCGCCAGTCCGCCGCCAGCCTCCGCCGTCCGTGCTCCTGGACTGCTCGCCAGACCTGGGCACGGCGGAGGCGCCAGCACCGCGCAGGATCTCGATGCCGCGTACGTTGTCGTTGGCCGGAGTGCCCCCGCCACGCGAGGCAACCCGCTCCATGGAGCGGCGCTGCTCGTCGAAGGGGACGCGGTCCGATCTGGGGACTTCCCTTCTGGTGTAGAACCGGACCGGAGCCGCACTGGTCGCACGTCCGGAGATGTTGGGAACCACCGCCTCGCGGTCGCTCAACCGCAGATGTTCGCGTCCGGGGGCCAGTGGGGCCATGCCGCGGGCCGTGTTGGCGCGCCCGAAATCCTCGTTCGTCACGCGCAAGGTCCGGCCAAATTCACCGCGCCGGAAATCGTTACCATTGATCACCGTCACGCCGTTGTTCACTCGCGCGTTGCGATAGATGTTCGTGATATTCACGTTGTTGACGATCGTGGTGTTGTTGTGGCCGCCGCGGTAGCCGTTGTACCAGCCGCGCCCCCACCAGCGGTACATCGGCTCATAGGGGGCCAACGGCACCCACCCGACCGCGCCCCAGCCGTATCCGGCGCCGGCATTGAAGCCGCCCCAGCTATCCCAGCCCACCCAGCCGACCACGGCGGGACTCCAGTAATGCCTCGCGCCAACGCGTGCGCCCGGATACCAGCACCAGCGTCCGCCGCTGTTGAACCAGCGTCCGTAATGATAGGGCGCCCAACCCCAGGGGTCGTAGCTGACCCACGTCCAGCCGTAGTAATCTGCCCAAGTCCAGCGGCCGTAGCGGTAAGGAGTCCAGTCCACCGACACGTAAGGCCGCCAGGAGTAACCATAGGGCGCGGTGTAAACCCAATCTCCGTGGCCGTTCAGGTCCTCGGCGCCGTATACATCCCGGCTGACATACTCATAAACCCGCTCGTTGCTCCGTAAGTCCTTGTCGCGGCGCTCGTTAAACTCGTCCCAGGCATCGCGCGGCAAAGCGGCGATGAACTGATACTCCGTGTCGCTGCTACCCACCAGGCGCACCCTCATCGTCCGGCCAGGCCGCAGTCTCTCGCTGCCGCCCGGCGTGAAGATCTCGGCTTCCCCGCTCCGCACCGTGATGTCGGCCGTGCCGTCAGGATAGACGCTGACTCGATAATTCCCATACGCAACCGGCCGGACCGCCGCTCCAGGAATTGACACCTCCACCTGCGCATCGCCACCATTGATCGCCGCGAAGGTCACCGTGCCGCGGAAAACCTGCATCTGGTACATCTGGTTGTCGAGCTGGGTGAGATGAACCTCCGTATCCTGCGCCAGACGGATACGGTGGTAGTAATCGAACTGGATCTCGGCCCGCGCGCCTGGCCCGGTCAGCACATGGTCGTCGGCCAGCAACGGTGCGTTGACTGCTGCCGCCACCAGGTCGCCGGAATCCCCGCGCTTCACCGTTACCTCTCCACCCAGCAAACTGAGCCGGGCCACGCCCTTGCCGGGGTCGTTTTCCGTCTCGGGTTCCTGCCCCAAGCTCACCCAGCCCAACAGCAACCCGGTGAGAATCAGTTGGAGGATCGCGCGCTTCATGACGGGAGGTTCCTTTGCCTCGTCTTCCACTCTTGCACGGCGAGCACCAAAATCCAACTCGCTGATAACGCTATAATTACGGGGAACTACCAAAACCCGACAGATGGCTGAAATCCACCACCTCGACTCAGATGCACCACCGCAACCGGCGCCTGTTCGTGACCTTCACCGCTGGCCGGCAGCCCTGCTGCTGATCGTCATCATCACAGGCTTTTACTGGAAGCTGATCCTCACGCCCCAGTTCACTTGGCTGGCCGGCCCTGACATCGTCACACAGGTTCTGCCCTGGTATCAGTTTCAGGCCAGCGAGTGGCACGCCGGTCGGATCCCTCTTTGGGAGCCCAACCAGTGGTTTGGGCAGCCTTTGATCGGACAGGCGCAGCCCGGTGTGGCGTATCCGTTGAACTGGGTGTTATTCGCCCTGCCCCTGCGGGACGGGTGGATCAAACAGGTCCACCTCCATGTGTACTTCGTCTTGATTCATTTGATGGCAGCATGGTTTGCCTACAAGCTGGCGAGGGAATTGAAATGCCGGCGGCTGGCGGCAGTATTCGGTGCGTCGATCTTCTCGCTGGCGGGATGGCTCGGGTCGACGGAATGGCCGCAGATGATCAATGGCGCGGTCTGGGCGCCACTGGTATTTCTGTATCTGTTCCGCGCCACTAAGTGCCGCGCCCCGATTCGCTCGTCCATTTTGGCGGGGTTCTTCCTGGGCATGGCGTGGCTCAGCGGGCATCATCAGATTCCGATCTTCACTTCCCTGGCCTGCGCGGGCGTCTGGATCTGGTCTCTGTACGAGAACCGGGAACGGCGCCTGGCAGCGGCATTCCTCGTATTCTGGGCGATGGCGGGCGCTACAGCGGCCGTGCAGATCCTACCAGCGCAGGAGTATGGCCGGTTGGCGCACCGCTGGGTAGGGGTCACCGACCCGATCAGTTGGGATCAGAAGGTTCCCTACGACGTCCACAAGACCTTCAACTTCAAGCCGCCCAACCTGCTGGGCATTGTCATTCCAGGCTATTTTGAGCACTCCGATCCCTTCCTGGGGACAGCCGCGCTCTCGATGGCGCTGCTGGGGATTACCTTGGCATGGCGTCGGCGGGAGACGCGCGTGCTGACCTCAGTGGCCATAGGCGGTTTGCTGTTTTCGCTGGCGCACCACACCGTGTTCCACGGGTTGCTCTACGCGCTCGTCCCGAACGTCGAAAAGGCGCGCAGCGCCTCCATGGCCATCTTTATTTTCGGATTCTGCGCCTCCATGCTGGCGGCGATTGGGCTGCATCATCTGTTGGACCGGCCCGAATCTCCTTGGCCCGGGCGCCTGGCGCGGAGTGCCGCCATCTTTGGCGGATTCATCTTCGCCACGCGATTCGTCATCATGCAGGTGAAGGGCTTCCCGGGCATCACTGAGGACCGCAGCATGGTCATTGCGCTGGCCGCCTTGCTCCTGTGCGCCACGCTGCTGGGCAAACTGGCGCCGAGAACCGTGGCGCTGTGCCTTCTGGGCCTGTTCCTGGTAGAGGTGACGAATTCCAATGGGTTCTTTTTCCCATCGGTGGAAGAGAAGAACCGCACTGCCCTGCTCCGCACAACGAGTGAGCACTCCGACATCGCCGCGTTTCTCCGCCGCCAGCCCGGCATGAGCCGCTTCGAAACCGACGAGAGCCTGCTCGCCTACAACTTCGGCGATTGGTATGGACTGCCGCAGGCCAATGGCTATCTGGCTTCCATTACCAGTAACGTTGTGCTGCACGAGACGCACCAACCGGCCGCCAAACGGCTTCTCGGCGTGGCCTATAGAATCGGCAACGCGCCTACGGAGTACTTTCAGGAGGACGTGTTTACCAGCCGCACCGGCTTGAAGGTGTACCGGCATTCCGACGTGTTGCCGCGTGCGTTCTCGGTGCATCGGGCGGTCCGAATCCAGCAGCGCAATCAGGCTCCGGCGCAGATGAAAGACATCGAGACGCGGACGTTTATGCTCCAGGAGCCCCCCGCCCTGGCCGAGTGCGCGGGTACAGACCGGGTAGTGATTCAGACCTACAAGCCCACCCAGGTGAAGCTGGCGGCGTCGATGTCGTGCCGTGGCATGGTGATCCTTGCTGACACCTGGTTTCCGGGATGGCAGGCCACCGTCGATGGCAAGGATACGCCGATCTACGAGGCCTATGGACTGGTGCGCGGCGTGGTGCTGGAATCTGGCGCTCACAGCGTCGAATTCAACTACCGACCTCGGTCGGTGATATTTGGAGCGCTCCTGACCCTGCTGGCGGCGCTCGTGGCGGCGTCGGCTTGCCTGCTGCCGCGGCTATTCCCAGCGAAATTCAGTTAGGCGGCGCGCGATCTCGTCGCGTACCCGGCGAAAATCGTCCAAGGTATGCGGGTCCTCCAGGCTCCAATGCACGCGGTGGGCAGCGCCTGGCAGCATCGGGCATGCTTCGCGGGCGTTGTCGCAGACTGTGAATACCCACTCGAATGCAAGCCCGGTTAGCTCGTCGACAGCCTTGGAGCGATGGCCGCTGATGTCCACTCCCACCTCGGCCATCACCTGGATCGCTTCGGGGCGAACAGAGCTCGGCTTCGTTCCCGCACTGAATACCTCAAACTGGCTGCAGAAACGATGGCGGAACCAACCCTCCGCCATCTGGCTGCGGGCTGAGTTCCCTGTGCATAGGATGAGAAGCCGGGGCCTCATCCCTTCACCGCGCGGATAAAGGCGCTGATGAACTTCCCATCGACGAGCGGCGCGATGGCATCCACGTCGATTCCTTTGGCGACCAGGAACTCACGAGCATCGGCAGTGTGATAGACGCGCGTGGCTTCCAGTTCGATCTGCGTAAAACCGGCCGCCTGGAGCTTGGCCTTGTAGTCGTTCTCTTCCAAAGCGCCGGCAATGCAGCCAACCCAGAGTTCCACGCTCCGGCGCAACTCGGCCGGCATCTCGCCGCGTACCACAACGTCGGAAACGGCGAAGCGTCCGCCCGGTTTCAGGACTCGGAATGCCTCGGCCAGCACCCGGTCTTTGTCGGCGGAAAGGT
The DNA here is from genome assembly GCA_036504135.1 of Paludibaculum sp. Lineage (GTDB taxonomy): Bacteria > Acidobacteriota > Terriglobia > Bryobacterales > Bryobacteraceae > Paludibaculum. Next base: position 246,436 of record DASXVP010000031.1, on the reverse strand, counting down.
TGATCACGCAATTGGAGATGATCACGTCCACCGTATTGTCCGGCAAGGGAATGTGCTCGATCTCGCCCTTGAGGAATTCCACGTTCTCCACACCGGCCTTGCGCTGGTTGTCGCGGGCCAGCGCCAGCATCTCGTCGGTCATGTCGAGCCCGTATGCCTTGCCTGTGGGGCCGACGCGCCGCGCGGACAGGAGCACATCGATACCGCCGCCTGAACCGAGATCGAGCACCGTCTCGCCCGCTTTCAGATCCGCGAGTGCCGTCGGGTTGCCACACCCCAGCGAGGCCGATACGGCCGTTTCCGGGAGCTCGCTCTTCTGGAGAGCGTCATAGAGGTCGGCAGTGATCGGGTCCGGGGAGTCGCAACACGACGAAACCGATGCGGTTGCTCCACAGCAAGCATTGCCCTGCCCTTGCACCACGCGGAGTGCCGCCTGGCCGTACTTTTCTTTCACAGTCTCTTGGATGTTCATATGAATACTCCTGACAATCAACAGTTACAGCCCACGATCAGGTCCGGGGCGATGGCGCGGTTTCGCGTGCAGCACTCGGCGTAGAGAAACGTAAGCAATTCCTGCAGGATCTCCGTGTTGGCGCTGTACCAGAGAAACGTCCCTTCGCGGCGGACCTTGACCAGTTCCTCGTTCTTCAGCTTTTCCAGATGGTGAGAGAGGGTGGAAGCAGGGATGGCGAGCTCCACCTGAATTTCCCCAACTGTCAAGCCCTCCGGGTGCGCGGTTAGCAGTAGCCGTACGATGCGCAACCGGGGCTCAGCCCCCATTGCTGCGAGCATATCTGCGTAGCGGGGCGTGAGGTCTTGGTCGGCTTTCTTCTTGGGCATCTATACTTCTATGATTCCAGAATTGTCGAAGAAGTCAAGCGTTTTCTCGCGCGGCAGCGGTTGTGAAGCCGCTCCGCGCTGAAAGTGCCCGGTGCTTGGCCAACCTGCAATCTGTCATTGTCGCGCTGCGGCGCTGTCTCAGGCTCAGACGAGCAGCAGTGCGATCTCCGCCGGCGTCGCCGCCGTACCGGAATGCACAACTTTGCCATTCACTACCAGCGCCGGTACTCGCCGCAACCGGAATTTCTGAATCTCCGAGATGTCGGTAACCCGTTCAATCTCATACGTTAGGCCCAGGGAACGCGCTGCCGCTTCCGCGTTGTCGCCCAACTCTTCACACTTCGCGTTACCAGATCCCAATATCAGAATTTTCATGTCGTTGACTCCTAGGCCCACACACGACTTGCCCCGAACTCGCGCGGCGGCCGCTTTGCTGAGAGGATTTACTGAGGAACCCGCCCTCTATCAGCGTAGCACCATCCCTGCGCGAGCCCCGAAAAATCAGCGCTACGGTCTGTCCCGCTAGGGTCTGGGCGATGCCGGACTGGCGCCGACGGGCGTCCAGCGGGTCTGAGCGTTCGCGGTGTCCCGCCATGCGCTCTGCACGGCGGTTGGAAAGCCGGGGAGCAGCGCCTCCACTCGGGCCTGGATGTCGGCAACTACCTCGGGATACTCCTTGCCGCACTCGTAGCATTCGGACGGGTCACGCTCCAGGTTGTACAACTCCGGCCGCGGCAACGGCAGGTTAATGCGCCCCTCGGTGGGCTCTTCGGTCCATGCCGGAACATTCGTGCGGGAAATATGCAGTTTCCAGGGCCCGAACCGGGCGCACTGAATATTCCAGTGATCAAAGTAGAGAAGGACGTCGCGTTCCATCGTCGACTGCTCTCCCGTAAAAGCGGGCCAGAGATCTACCCCATCCAGCGGAAGATCCGGGCGCGGCGCACCTGTGAGCCCAGCCACGGTCGGAAAGACGTCCAGCAGGGACCCGACGGCATCGGAGACGCCGCCCGCTGGAATGCGGCCGGGCATCCAGGCAATGAACGGCTCCCTCATGCCGCCTTCCCACGTATCTCCCTTGCGGCCGCGCAACCTGCCCGCACTGCCTTGATACCAGGGTCCGTTGTCGCTGGTAAACATGACCAGCGTGCTCTCCTCCAACGCGGCATCCCGAATCTGCCCGAGAACCTGGCCGACGCTCCAGTCCAGTTCCGCGACGGCGTCGGCATAGGCCCCCAGTTTGGACTTGCCCCTGAAATCGGGAGAGACGCCAAATGGCAGGTGCGGCACATTGTGCGCCAGATACAGGAAGAACGGCTGATCGGCAGCCGCCTTGATCCACTCCATCGCCTGCCCCGTATAGCGTTGCGTCAGGAGATTGTTATCAGCCGTTGGTTCCACGACTTTCAGGTTCCGCATCAAAGGCAGCGGACTCATGTCATTGCTGTAGGGTAGACCGTAGAACTCGTCGAAGCCGCGATTGGTGGGCAACATGCCAGGTTTGCTGCCGAGGTGCCATTTGCCGATGCACATCGTCCGGTATCCAACTGATTTGAGACTTGATGCCACCGTCATCTCGTTCTCGGCCAAGCCCTCGTTGGAATCCGGGAAGAGCACATCAGGCACGCCGACGCGCGCTCCGTAACGGCCCGTTAGCAGGCCGGCGCGCGACGGTGAGCACACGGACGCCGGAGCGCAGATCTGCCGGAAGAGCATACCCTCGGAGGCCATCCGGTCAATATTTGGAGTGCGCAACGTGGAGCCATACGCGCCAACGTCGCCAAATCCGAGGTCGTCAGCCAGGATCAGCACCACGTTGGGCGGTGGCGTCGCGACGCGCAATTTCGGGCGGCTGCTCCAGGCCACACCTGCTCCCAACGTCTGCAAGAACTGACGACGGTCCATCGCTGGCTAGTGTACTACTGTTTCGTGGCCGAAACACGACCTGAAGGTACTATTTTTTCTTAGTAGCTGCCGGTGTACAGATCAGGCAGACGGAAAGATCGGTACGTGAGGCCCGGGGTCGTCATTTCAAAGACGATCTTGCCGCTCTTGTCCACCTCGAGGAAATGGGACGTGGGACGTCCGGGCGTGATTCCGGCGTTGAAGTGATAGTGGCCATTGCCCAGCAACGACGCCGATCCAAGAGCGAGTGAATAGACGCCGAGATCCGCATTCAAGGCCAAGCGCGCAACCTTGTTGACCTCGTCCAGCACCCAGGATTGTCCCCGGCTGTGCGCCAAATCGTCCTCGATGTAGCGGCTGTTTCCGTTATCGAAAACCGTCAGCGTGCCGTCTGGGGCAATCTGGCCGTCGTGCTGGTGAGAGAACCACTCCGACGGATTGCCGGAGGCAAGTGCGAAATCGCCATCTTTCCCCAGTTTCCAGAGAATTCTCCCGTCCCCGGCGCCTCCTTCGTATTCGATCTTGATTATCCAATCCTGGTGACGTGACGAGTAGAGCAGATTCCCGTCCGGCGTGTATTGCACGGAATTGCCATGGAGCCAGTCATTGGCCCTGGGCGCGCGGTAGAACGGCGGGCAGCCGCCACCCTGCGGTGTGCAGGTCTCGCCGCCGACGGCAGCACGCGAGAGATCCAGGAAATCGAAGGCGTCCCAGACCCACCGGACGTTCAAATCCTGATCCAGCACCAGGATCTGATCGCCGAGAACATCCACTTCACCTGCCCCCTGCAGGTCGGTGAAGAACTCCTCGGTATTGGCGAGGACCAGGATTTTGCCGTCGGGCAGCAACCGGGCTTCGTGGTGAAACGCCGTAATAGGCCGCCGCCCCATTTCAATCAGTTGTTCGCTCACGCGGGCCGCATTCGTCTCCTTCACTGTGTGCCCCAGTAGATCGAATTGGCGAACTACCTGCCGCGAGGCGTCCTCATCGGCAGCCTGACGGACGCCAAGGAACATACCGGCGCCAGCCGGGCGCGTCAGTGAGGAGATGTCCCCGCCATAGAACCAAACCAGATTGCCGGCCAGATCGGTCGCCGTGGTCATCTGGGTCAATGAACTCTGCAAGAGCACTCCAAACTCCTTCGAACTCGGAGCCACGGCGACGTCGTAAGTCCCAAACAGCGAAGGCACACCTCCACTTGCAAAGCCGAGCGCCGGACTCTTCTCGATGGCCACGCCCGTATCAAGGACATGGCGCGCTGTGTACTCCGTGTTGGGCCTGATGCCCGCAAGATAGAAGTTCATCGTGAATTCCGCCGTGCAGTCTCTCCACGGTGTGAGCGTCGCCTCTCCTTCCGGATTCGCAAACTCCACGCGCACCCGGCCTCCCAGCGCGCAGCGCGGCGCGCTATACAGAAAAACCAGCGGATGGTTCAGCGCGGTCACTTTCGCAGTATCCGTCACCAACGGAGACATCTCGAATCGCTCAATCCTTGACGCCGTCTCGCCCGTCAACGTGTTGCGCACCGTTACTTCCATCGCGTAGGTGCCTTCGCGTTCGCCCGCCGTCCACTCAAGCACGTTCAAGGGACCAAAATCGCGAATGATGTCAAAGTCGCTGTCATGCGGCCGTGCGCGGAATCGATACCAGAGCGTACCCTCACCCTGGCCCGTCACATGCGCCGACCAGCCGATGGGTGTCCCCAACGGTTGGGGAGACGTCTCCGAGGCCTGCAACTTCACCGTCATGTCCGCCCACACCGGCAGCGACATGCAAAGTGACAAACATAACAAGGCGATCTTCATAGATTGAAACCAGATACCTGTCTGTAACAGACGATAGTACTTCCGGAAAAGGATACAGCCGGCCGTCGTTGATACCGGCTGAGATATGGCCGCGGGAACATCGACATTCGCTATCTCTCTGAAAAGACACATCGCTCTGGCGGCTCTGCACGCCTCAGGTATCTTTCGATAGCCTTCGCTCGCCTGCCGGCTTCGCGGGCCGGCCCTCGTATGTTGAATAACACATATCGGCGTAAAATGCAGACGTGATTGGGGCGAATTTGAGCTCCGGCGGGACACCACGCGTATCTGTCCTCACGCCACGCAAGCTAACTCCGGATCGCGAACACGCGGCCAGCCAGCGCGCCTGGATTCCGCACTGCTCAACCACTGCGGACCCGGCACTCTCCAAGCTCATTGGGCTACACTAATAGTCCAATGGACACGGCGCCGGTTCGTTCTTTGCCAGAGGTCCACTCCTCCGTCTCCACAAAGCATCCGGGGTTGTTTCGGCGCATGTTTGCCTTCGCCGGCCCCGCTTACCTGGTCAGTATCGGTTACATGGACCCCGGCAATTGGGCGACCGATCTGGAAGGCGGCGCCCGCTTCGGCTATCAATTGATGTGGGTCCTGGTGCTATCCAACGCCATGGCCATTCTGCTCCAGACTTTGTCCGCCCGTCTGGGCATCGTCACTGGAAGGGATCTGGCGCAGGCCTGCCGCGAGTCCTATCCCCGGCCCGTCGCGTGGGCGCTTTGGATACTCTGCGAGATCGCCATCGCCGCCTGCGATCTGGCTGAACTACTCGGCGCCGCTATCGGCATCAATCTCCTGTTCGGCCTTCCACTGATCTGGGGCGTACTCCTCTCCGCCGGCGATACGCTGCTCGTGCTCTGGTTCAACAAGTACGGAATCCGCGCTCTGGAAACCATCATTCTCGGCTTCATCTCCGTGATTGCCGGTTGTTTCTTCATCGAAATATTCCTGGCCAAGCCTGACTTTCACGCCGTGGCTCGCGGGCTGGTTCCCCACCTGAACGGTCAGAGTCTCTACGTCGCCATCGGCATCCTTGGGGCCACCGTGATGCCGCACAATCTCTATCTCCACTCGTCGCTCGTCCAGACGCGAAACATCGGGGCGGACACGGACTCGAAACGGGCGGCGTGCCGTTTCAACCTGCTGGACTCTTTCATTGCCTTGAACGGAGCTCTTCTGGTCAATGCGGCCATCCTCATCCTGGCAGCCGCTACGTTCTTTTCCCAGGGCATTGAGGTCACCCAGATTCAGCAGGCGCATCATCTCCTCGCTCCGCTGCTAGGAACCACTGTCGCCAGCATCGTCTTCGCGGTGGCGCTGATCTGCGCCGGACAGGCTTCCACCATTACGGGCACGATGGCAGGGCAGATCGTCATGGAAGGCTTCCTCAGTTTCCGCATGAGGCCCTGGCTGCGCCGCTTCATCACACGGTCTCTGGCCGTCATCCCTGCCGCCATCGTGATCTTAGTGACCGGTGACAAGGGGGCGTTTAAGCTGCTGATCCTAAGCCAAGTGGTGTTGAGCCTGCAACTCCCTTTCGCTGTCATTCCTCTGATCCGTTTCACTTCCGATCCCTCCCGAATGGGCAGTTTCGTCAACCGTCTGTGGGTGCGGGCGCTTGCCTGGGCCGTCGCCCTGGTGATCGTCGTGCTGAATCTTTGGCTCGCCTACAACGAACTGAGCGGCTGGCACGCGGCCATTGCGATCCCCCTGGCACTAACGCTGGTCGGTTTGCTCGGCTGGGTCTCTCTCGCCCCGCTCGGCCGCCGCACCGCCGCCCTGGCTGTTCCCGAAAGCTCAATCGACCTCGTTCGTACACCCGAATACCGCAAGATCCTCGTCCCAATTGACCACTCGCCCCTCGACCGCATCGCACTGGCCCACGCTGCTGGTCTAGCCAAGCCATCCCAAGCAACGATCCACCTGCTGCACGTCGAAGAGGGGGTTGCTAGCCTGATCCACGGCGAGATGGCGCAGACCGCCGAAATAGCCGAGGGGCAACTCTACTTCCAGCAACTCATCGCTTCGCTGGACCGGCTCGGCATCACCGCTGAGATCACGGTCGTCTATGCCACTGACCCCACCGCGGCCATCATTCGGCATGCCCGCATGATTCGGCCGGACTTGCTCGTCATGGGTGCTCACGGCCACAAGGGATTGAAGGATATCGTCTTCGGTGCCACCATCAACGATGTGCGGCACGCTATTGGCGTCCCGGTGCTGATTGTTCGCGACCAGAGCTGAGTTGAGACAGTTTTCTGTACCGCTGTGTCATCACGACCCATCCGGCGAAGTCTCACACGGCACAAGTGATTGAATTCATTGAGTCCAACCTTGGCAAGGCACTTGCAACATAGATCGTGGAATCTTATGAGGCCACTGGTGCAATTCGTTCTCGCCGTCAGCTTGGCCTGCTCCGCCATGGCCACGACGCTGGAACGTCTGACCCTGGACGAGATGATCCAGAAGTCGACCGCGATCGTGCGTGGCAAAGTGCTCGATTTTTCCACGGTGCAGCGCGGCAACATCGTCTATACGGTCTACCGCCTGCAGGTGAGCGAGCGGCTCAAGGGCGGCGCCGGGCTGGCCACCACCGAAGTCTTTCTACCTGGCGGCACAATCGGCGGCTACCGCCAGAGCTTCGCCGGGACGCCACAGATGGAGCGCGGCGCCGAATATGTCGTCTTCGTGTGGGTGAGCCCGAAAGGCATTCCTCAGGTTGTGGGCCTCGGCCAGGGTGTGTTCGACGTCAAGATCAGCGCGAGCGGTCAGACGATCCTCTCCCGCGGCCCGCTGGAAGCGGAAGTCCTGACGCCTTTCGGCCAACCGGTAGTGGATCAAGGCTTGAAGCTCACGTTGGATCGCTTGCGCACCTCGGCGGCTGCCGCGGAGGCCAGTAAGTGACTCGCCGCCTGCTGGCTCTCCTGGTACTGTGCGCCGCGCTCGCGCCCGCCTACTATCACTTCACGCGCTTCCAGACGAGAAACGCCCCATACGTGCCGGTATTCGACCGTTTTGATGTGAGCGCACTGCCCAATAAGACTGTCTCGTTCTTTGTCTCTGAACAAGGCCCAACGCAACTCGCGCCCGGCGACAGCTTCCCCGCCCTGTTGAGCCAGTTGCGCGCCGCCGCCAAGGTCTGGAACGGCGTCGAGAGTTCAGACCTGCGCCTCAACTTCGGTGGAGTTCACACGCCCGGCACCATGATGAACACGCCTTGGATCGAAGTCGAGTTCACTGATGAACTGCCCCCCGGCGTGCTGGCCCAGGGTGGTCCGGTGGCCCGTTTGGACCCGATCGGTTCTGCGACCGGAACGTTCACCCCCATAGCCAAGTCGCTGCTTCGTCTGCCTCGCAATCTCAGTGCACGGCCTTCTTACACGGAGCGGCTTTTCCTGACGATGGTGCACGAGTTCGGCCATACGCTGGGGTTGCAGCATTCCTGGTCGTCCGGCGTGATGTCTACTGAGATTACGCGGGCCACCTCCAAGGCCAAACCGCTGGCGGCAGACGACATCGCCGGCATCTCTATCCTCTATCCCACAACCAACTTCTCGCAGCAGACCGGCACTGTCAGCGGCCGCGTGGCAGTCGCCGGCGCGGGCGTCAATCTCGCATCCGTCGTGGCCATTTCGCCGAGCCGCGCCGCGGTGAGCACGTTGACCAACCCGGACGGCACCTACACATTGCAGGGTCTTCCGGCCGGCCTCTACTACATCTACGCCCACGCATTGCCGCCTTCCCTGCCCGGCGAGCCGCAGCCCGTCAATCTCGAACTCCCTGCGGACCCCACTGGCAGTCTGACCCCAGGCAGCGCCTTTGATCTCGTCTTCTATCCGGGTACGGCCACCCCGCAGTCCTCGGTCAGCGTTTCAGCCGGCCAGACCACGGCAAACATCAACTTTGCCGGAAATCGCCGCGCTTCCGTCAATGTCCACAGTGCCCAGACTTACTCGTTCTACAGGCAGGAAGCCGTGAAGCCCGCCACGTTCGTGCTAGGTTCCGCGAGTTCCACCGCCGTGCTCACCGGCTACAGCCTCACGGCTCCCTCGGCTGGCCTGAATATTAGCGTCGCCGGCGATACCGAGTCGGTGAATGGCATCAGGCAGTACAGCGCGGGCTACCTTGCCGTTGACATCGCCTTGTCACCCTTCTCAGCCGTTGGTCCCCGGCATCTGTTGTTCACCGTCAATAACGAGAGCTACCTGCTTCCTTCCGCGCTCACTGTTGTCGCCAAGACACCTCCATCTCTCCAGACCGTCACTCAGAATGGTGACCGCACTTTCACGGCCACGGGCAGTAATCTGACTTCCGCTACCCAGGTTTGGGTGGATGGCGTTGCAGCCAAAGTCATTTCCGCTCAGGACGGCCAGATGACGCTGGCGCTGCCGCCCGCCTCCGTTGGCTACCGGGGTGTCATGACTGCCTACAATCCGGACGGGCAGAGCAATCTGTTTCTGCAGGGCGCTGCGACGCCGGTGCATGTGTACGACACCGCCGATGTGCCGCAGTTGTCGACAACTCCCAACAATCTGCCGGCCGGCGTGGAGACGGTGATCGAGCTCACAGGAGTCGATTTCGATTCCTGGGCCCCATCACTTTCTTTTGGTTCCAGCGACATCAGCATCCGGCAGATCTGGCCGATCTCTTCCACCCGGGCGCTGGCCCAGGTTCTCATTTCGCCTTTTGCCCAGACCGGCCCCATCAACCAGACGGTGAGCCAGGGTATCGTGGTCAACACAACGCCTGCCGGCTTCCAGGTCCTGCCAAACTCGCGTCCGGTCTATCTGGCGTTGTCGCTACTGCCCAAGGGCCCTATCTACGCCGGCTCCATCGTCACACTGCCCGTCGTCAACGCTCAGCCGGGCACACAGCTTTCCAGTTTCCACCTCACCATCGGAGATCGTCCGTCGCTAATCGTTGGCTTCCAAAATGGTCAGCTCACCGTGCAGATTCCTTCCGGCCTCACGTCCGGTCCCGCCCTCGTTCAGATGTCGGTTGATGGTGTCAGTGCGCTGCCTGCGGTGATCGTCCTCGACGTTCCGCCCCCCATCATCCTTGGCGCTCAGACGGTCAACGGCGCACCCCTTACCGTCGCCCGCCCGGGTGACAGCATCCAACTGATCGTCGCCAGCCTCACCGATAACGGCTCCATCCCGGATGCCTCTCGGTTGCACGTTACCTCCGGCGCCGTCGAACACGCGGTCCAAAGCGTACTGGCCAATCCGCAGCAGCCGGGCACTCAGATTGTCCAGATCAGCATCACGGCCCCTGCCCAGAGCGCCTCCGCCCTCGCCCTGACGCTGAGCATCGATGGACGCAGTTCCAGCGCCTTCGGTCTGCCCTACCTGCCCTAACTACTTTTCCTTGCTAAGCCGCCGGAAATACTCAGCCACGGCGTCGCCATAGCCGGCTTGCGAGCCGCTGCGCACCAGCGTGCCGCCGGGCGTCAGGTTGTCCAACTTGCGGCGCAACCGCAGCTCGATCTGTTCCACCTGCGGCAGCAACTCCGCATCAATGCGGCCCAACAGAGCGGGGTTGCCCGGGAAGTTCCGCGGGTTGAGCCGCTGCATATCCCGAATGAGCTGATCCAGCTCGGCCTTAGTCTCGTTGTCGGTATTCTCTCCGAAACGAAACTGGCGAAGTTGCCGCATCATCTGGTCGTAGACCCCTTGGAGCTCACCCTCTGGTCCACGAAGCGTTCCGTCGTTCATCGCGTTCGGATCGCCTGAGTTGCGCCCTCCCTGCTGCCGGCCGGAGAACTGTCCCCGGCCTTGGCCCTGCCCCAGCTGTTGCCCCCGACCTTGACCCTGTCCCTGGCCCGACTGCTGCCCCTGTTGCTGACCTTGACCCTGTCCCTGGCCCTGCCCAGGCTGTTGCCCTTGCCCCTGCTGCCCGCGCGTCATCGCCTGCATCTGTCCTCGCAACTGCTCCAACTGGTTCACGGATTGCTCAGTCGATTCCCGCCCGTCCTTCCCGTCGCCCTGGCCGGGCTTGCTCTGCTGCTGCGCCATCTCCCTGGCCTGATCCACCTGCCGCTTCATGCGATCCAGAGTCTCGGAGACCACTTTCTCTCTCGATCCGATATATGGACCTAGACCACGCCGCATCCAGCCCGATCCCTGCTGCAGCCGCACGCCAAGCTCATTCTGCTGCGCATCGCCGAGCGCCTCCCGCATCCGCGACGCCGCGCTCTTTTGCGTACCCTCTAACGCGCGTGCCGTTTCCCGCATCTGTTGTTCGAGCTTCTTCCAGTCCCGCTCCATCCCCTCTTTCTGCTTGGCCATCTGCTCGATTTGCTCTTTCGATTGCCCCGCCTGCTGGCCGCTCTCGGGACCCTTTGGATACATCTGCTTCAACTGGTCTTCAAACTGTTTCTGGCGCTGTGCCAGGTCGGCTGTCCGTTGCGAAATGTCATCGATTCGGTCACCCGATTGCTGGCGGCGCATGCCCGACATGCTGTCTCGCGCCTCCTGCATCCGGTCGGCCGCACGGCGCGCGTTCTCGGCACTGCTTTGGCCCTGGCCTTGGCCGGATTGCTGCGCTTTCCGCATGTCGTCGATGGCCCGATCCAACTGCTGCTGCGCGCGCGACATTCCCTGGGATTGGCCCTGGGATTGGCCCTGCTGCCCGGATTGTCCCTGTTGCCCCTGCTGCTGGCCTCGCTGCAGCTCTTCCATCTTCTTCCGCAGCTCCTCAGCCTCGCGCCGCAGCATCTCCTGCGCCCAGCGCTGCTGCGCCATCTGCTGCTGTTTCTGCTGTTGCTGCTGTTGGGCGAGCTCCTGCTGGCGGCGCGCCAGATCCTCCAGCTTCTTCAATGCCTCATCCACCTGGCGCTCGCGCTGTTGTTGCGAGCCCCCGGATTGCGCAGTCTCGTACTGGTTCTTTTCCGTGTCCAGCTCCAGATCGAAGAGGCTCTCCAGATCTCGCATCTGCCCGCCCCCGCCGCCTCCACCGCCTCCCTGGCGCCCAAATGCCACCTGGATCTGGCGGAAAATGCTCTCGCCGCGCAGGATGTGCTGCAACGCCCGCTGCTCCGGCGCCAGCGCGTCGCGCCATCGCTGATTCTTGAGCTGCCCCGTTGCCTCGGTCATGGCGGCCGCTGCCTGGTCCATCTCCTTCGAGAACTTCTGAAACTCCTCGTTGGTCCCTGCCAACTGGCGGCTCCGCATACGCTGCGAGAGGGATTTTGCCTGCTCGCTCAACTTCTGCTGAACGCCCGAGAGGAACCCGGCGTCCTCTTCCGCCAGAGACCGCGCCTTCGGCGTGCGGATCTCATTCCACGTGGCGGCGATGATCTCCTTCTGCCGCTGTGCAATCTCATCCTGCTGCTGCCCTTCCCCGCCGCCGCCACCACCCTCGGACTGCGCCTGCGTGAACTCCTTCTCGAACGGCTGCGCCTCCAGGAAGAACATATCCGTCTGCGTCACGGTGCGTGCGTCGCGCGCCGTGGCGTAGATGCCCACCACGTCGCCGGGCAACATCTTGAAATCCTCCAACGCGATCAACGTACGGCCGTCCGCGCTTTTGACTCCCTTGCTGGCAAGCAGCGGCACCGTCTGCTCCGGGCCGCCATTCACGGAGTACTTCAGCTCCACGCTGTTGAGTCCGAAGTCATCTTCGGCATGGACTTCCACGCCGACCTCTTCAATCGGGCTGACCTTCGCATCCCTGCCGGGACGCGAAACCCGAATCACCGGCGGCTTCTCCGGCTTCGCCTCGATGAAGTAGTCCTCGCTCAGCCGGACGGGCGTACCCTCGTCCAGCGCGGCCACGTAGTAAATGCCGTCCTTCTTCACGCTGACCCGCGCCTTGCACCAGTTGTCCTTCTCAGGCGTCAATTCGGCGCGCGTGCCGTCATCGAGTATCAGCAGCCCGTTTTTCAAGGGGCTGGTGGCCTGCACGTACACGTCCGCTTCCGTACCCGCCACCGCGCGAATGTCGCCGCCCGGATCATCGGTGGCATCACGCAAACCCAGCCACGACGGATAGTGGTACGTCACACGCAGCTTCTTCACGCCCGGCATATCCACCACAGTCAGCCGGTGGACCGGGGAGCGTAGCCGGCCCGCCTCCACCATGTACTCCACGTTGTCGGCGATGCCGGCGAAGAGGAATGCATACCCGCCCCCGCCGGGACGCGGCTCCATCTTGAGCGACTCCCACTGCGCCGAACTCCCGGCCCGTGCCTTCAGACGCACATCGGGAGTGTCGAAGCCCGTGAGCAGAGCCTCGATCACCTGATCGCCGCCTCGCCGTACCTTGGCGTCGCCCGGCTTCACCGCGATCTGATACATGGGGCCTTCACCCACTCGCGGAGTGCCTGCCCATAGCAGATGCGCACCGTACCCCAGCGAGCCCGGCCCGGCCGCCGTCAGCCAGATCAACCCGCCAAGCCCCAGCGCGCAGCCGGCCGCCAGGCTGCCCAGCAGCCTGGAAGTGACGAGGGAAGAGGGCGGTGTTTGCTCCGCGGCGCGCAGCGCCTGTTCGGCAACCAGTTCGCTGAAGGGGTTCTCTTCCGGCGCAGCCGCCAGCGTGAGGGCGCGCTGGTCCAGTCCCTCTACGTCGCGCTCCACTCTGGCCGCGGTGCTCTTGCGGTTAATGCGCAAAATGGGAATAGCGAGCGCGAACACAATGCTGAGCCCGATGGAGAGGAACAGGATTGCGCGCGTCCAGAACAGACTCGTCTCCGAAAATGCGAACCGGTCCGCGGTGAGTGCCAGCACGATTGTCGCGCCCAACGCTGCGATCGCGAGGATGGCCGCGCCCGCGGCTAGCGTCTTCCAACGCAGACGCCGCTCCACTGCTTCGAGATAGGACTGGAACCGCTGCAGGGCTGTCATGCTGCCTCCCGACTGAGGTGTCTACTGCTCACAACTGCTTCCATCAGGCCCGCCAAGGCGGCGGCGCCCAAGACCCACGGCGCCAGCGGCCAGCGCGTCTCACTCTCTTGCGTACTGCCGGACGCGGTCTGTTGACCCGCTATAGGCGACTGCCAAAGCCGCGCCGATTCCGCCGGCATCGGCTCCAGATCTGACTCGCGCCGATCAATGTTGGCAGCCAGCATCTGCGCTTTCCCCGCCCCCCGGCGCACTTCCCAGAAGCCGGCGCGGGAGAGAATCAGCGGGGCGCCCTTGGACGACTCCTGATACGACAGCGCCCGGTTGCCATCCGGATCCATCGCCTCAAAAGAACGCGATCCGGCGCTGGTTTTGAAATCCAGCGCGCTGTCCACCGTCACATTGAGCGACGCCTCTTCCCATCCGCTCAGCCTGTGCGCCAGCTGTTCAACGAATGGCACAAAGGCCGGTTGAACCGGAAAATCGTTCGCCACGTTGTCGAGCGAAGAGGCAAACAAAACGACGCTGCCCTCACCGATCTTCTGTTCCAAAAGGATGGGCGATTGATCCGTGAGCCGGGCCAGCACTCGCGACGATTTCGGCTCCAACTCGACGCTCTGATAGAAGCGCACGGAATCCCATCGGCCAGCGCGTCCAATGGGTGGGTAGGAGTCATCGGCCGAGCCGAGAGTCTGATAGCGGTCGCCGGCGCGGGTATTGTAGCGCGAGGCCTTGATCATCTCGCCCGTGACCGGCGCCTTGCCGGCGGCCACGCTGAGCGGGCCAAGGATCACCAGCGCCGAGCCTCCACGCTCGACATACCGGCGGAGGGCGGCATCATTGAAGGAGCCGACGTCGGAGATCACGACGAACGAGGCGCGATCGTAGTTGACGTCCTGCGAGATGGGCGTCGCCTCTACGTTATAAGCGCCGGCCGTGGCCGCCTCCAGAGCGTTCCTGAAGTAGAGAACCGAACGCGTCGAGCGCTCGCCGTATTGGAAAACCACACGCTGCGGGTCCGTGCGTTCCACCGCGAACAAGTACCGGTCATCGCTGGCCAGGCTGTCGCCGCCCTGCACCGCCACGGCGCACTTCGCAAATCCGTAGGGAATATCCAGACCGTTGAACTCCACCTTCACCCGCCCGCTCGCGGGCACCAGCACGGACTGCCGCGCCATCTCCCGGCCGTTTACTTCCAATGTGACCACCTTCGTCGCGGCGTCCGTATGGAAGCCGGCGACCGTGGCCTGCACCTTGGCGCCCTTGCCGTCGCGGACCCGCGAGGGGGCTGTCACGCTGTCCACGGTCCAGTTCGCCTCCGCCTTGTCGGCCAGCGGATGGAGGACGAGCTTAATATCGGCATTCAGGCGCAGGTCGCTGAAGCCCGCTGGCATGGAGCTGAGCTGCAGGTCGCTGATGAGATGCACTTCCAGCGGAGTCTTGGCGCTCTCCTGATATCCCCGCAGTGCGCGGGCCAATTCGCCCAGCGAACTCCGGGCCGTACCGGCCTGGAGCCGCGCAATGTCGGCAACGGTAATCAGCCGCATCTGCGAATCAAACGTGGCGACTTTGGAGCCCTCCGTGACCAGACCGGCAGCTTCCGCGCGGGCCCGCTCCATGCGATTGCCGGAGCCCATGCTGGCCGAATCGTCGATGACGATCAAGCGCGGAATCCGTGCCCCGGCGATTGCGCCGTGCCGCGTCAGAAAGGGCTGCGCAAACGCCAGCACAATGAGCGTCAGCAGCGCCAGCCGCATGGCGAGCAGGAGCAGGAAATCCAGGCGCCTGTGTTTCAGGTTAGCCTGCATGCTCTTCTCAAAGAACATCAGCGAGCTGAATTGTTCCGGCACGCTCTTGTGACGCTTCAGCAGATGCAGGTAGAGCGGCACGCCCAGCAGTCCCATGCCAGCGAGAAACCATGGCGACAGCAGACCCATTTAGAATCTCCCCGCGCGCACCACGAGATAACGCCGCAGCGCCTCGTCGAGTGGCTGATCCGTCACCGCCCGAAAGTAGCTCAACCCGGCGCCGCGCGCGCCACTCTCCAGAGCCTCCAGGTGGGCGTCGATCCGTTCCCGGTACGGGCCGGCCGCGTATTCGGGACTCACTTCCATCTCGTCCCCGGTCTCCATATCCACAAGAATGCGCGAACCGCTCAGCTTCGGGCGGATCTCCAGTGGGTCGAGAACGTGCATCAGGATGACGTCGTTGCCTCGTTGGCGCAGCGGCGCCACCGTCTGAATGACCTCGTCGGCCGGCGCGAAGAAATCCGAGACTACCAGTACGATGCCGCGCCGCCGGAGGAACTGCTGAAAGTGGGCAAAGGGCTGCGCAAAATCGGTGCGATGGCTCGGCTCGGCGCGATCGAGCGCGTACAAAACCTTGGCCCACTGCCCGTGGCGTGACGACGGCTCCACATAATCGCGGACTTCATCGTCAAAGCTGATCAGGCCCACCGCGTCCCGTTGCTGATGGGCAAGGTAGGCCAGCGAGGCGGAGAGAAAACGGGCGTAGTCGATCTTGCGGACTCCGTTGCCCTGAAACCCCATGGACGCACTGCGGTCCAGCAGCAGCGTCAGGCGCGTGTTGGTCTCGCCACGGTACTTCTTGAGATAAAGGCGATCGGTTCGTGCGTAAGCGTTCCAGTCCACATAGCGGAGGTCGTCGCCGGGCACATAAGCGCGGTATTCGGCGAACTCCTGGCTGAAGCCAAAGTAGGGCGAGCGGTGCATGCCCGCGACGAACCCGTCCACCACCGTGCGGGCGGTGAGTTGCAGGTTGGCGATCCCGGCCAGGACCCGTGGATCAAGAAATCTTTGCAGCATCCAGGATCCTCTTCAGCACGTCGTCCGGAGTCAAACGGTCGCTCTCTGCCTGGAAATTGAGCAGAATGCGATGGCGGAGCACCGGCCGCATCAGAGTGGAGACGTCTTCAAACGTGACGTGGTAACGGCCCAGCATCAGGGCGCGCGCCTTGGCGGCCAGGACGAGATTCTGCGCTCCGCGCACGCTGCCGCCGAAGTTGACGTACTTCTTGACGAAGTCCGGCGCCGAGGCATCGGAGGCGCGGGTCATGCGGACTAGTTGCACCGCATACCGGGCCACCTCGTCGGCGATGGGCACCATGCGGACAAGCTGCTGGAACGAGAGGATCTCCTCGGCCGTGGTCACTGGCTGGAGATTTGCCTGGGCGGTCGTGGTGGTCAACGCAATCACCTTCAACTCGTCTTCCATCGGCAGGTAATCGAGCAGCGTGTTGAACAGGAATCGATCCAGCTGCGCTTCCGGCAGCGGGTATGTGCCTTCCAGTTCGATGGGGTTCTGCGTCGCGAGTACGAAGAACGGCGCCGGCAGATTGTAGTGATTGCCGCGCACCGTGCAGGAGCGCTCCTGCATCGCTTCCAGCAGCGCCGCCTGTGTCTTCGGAGGCGTGCGGTTGATCTCGTCCGCCAGCAGCACGTTGCCGAAGATGGGGCCCTGCACAAACGTCCAGACGCGACGCCCGGTCAAGGGGTCGTCTTCCAGAATGTCGGTGCCCGTGATGTCAGAGGGCATCAGGTCCGGCGTGAACTGGATGCGTTTAAAGAGCAGCCCGAGCGTCTCCGCCATCGTCCGCACCAGCAACGTCTTGGCGGTGCCGGGCATGCCGGTGATCAGGCAGTGGCCGCCCACAAATAAAGCGATCATCAACTGCTCCAGGACTTCATCCTGGCCGACGATGACTTTGCGGACCTGTTCGACGATAGACTCCTGGACCTGCTGGAAGCGGGCCACTCGCTGTTTCAAGGTCTCCGAATCAATTGGGGTCATTGCTTTGGTTGCTCTTTCTGATTCAGTTCCAACAGCAGACGTTGCGCGGGACGGTACCCCGGCGCCGTTTCTAAAGCGGCAAGCAGGGCGTCCTTGGCGTTGTCGAACTGCTGGAGTTCTTTGTAGGCGCGGGCGAGTTCGTAGTTGGCCGAAGCGGGATCGGGCGTCTGCATCGCTATGACGGCGCGCCACTCCTCGGCGGCGCCATCCCACAGGCGGAGAGAGGCGCGCAGTGTGCCTAGTCTGCGGTGCAGTTCTTCATCCTTCACAGGGTAGATCCAGAGCAGACGGCGCAGCGTCGCCTCCGCGGCCTTCTGGTCGCCGGCCTCGTTCTGAAGCGCGGCCAGGCGCTTGATCAGGTCGGGATCGCGGCCTCCCGTCAGCAGGTAGCGGTTCAACTCGGCCATCGCCGCGGCCTTGTTGCCGGTGGCTTCATAGGCATCGGCCAGTGATTCGTACACACTGCCAGCCTCTACGTATTCCAGATAGTCGTCGCGCAGCTTCGGACCGTCGCGGAGAATCTCCTCCCAGCGCTTGGCCTTGCGAGCGTCGTTGAGCGGCTTGATCGCCTTGCTCCACGCTGCAAACCGCTCGACTGATGTCCTGTGCTGTCCGTTGAGCCAGGCGAGAAACTGTGTGTCAAACTCCTCCGCCTTCATGCCCAGCACCTTCTCGACAACCTCTGCCGTCGTAGTCACTTGCGAGTACGCCTTCATCATCTCCTGGAGCTTCGGCCAGCCCCACTTCTCGCTGATGTAATCGCAGATGCGGCCCGCCTGGAAGTAGCTCACAATCACTTGAGCCGGATAGGAAGGCCGGATGAACCCCCGATCCAGCGTGGCGATGGGCAGCAACTTCTTCGCGTGAATGGCCTCGATCACCTCCGGCGTCAGCCGGTCGCCCCACTCCGGCGAAACGGCCGTCTCCTCATGCACGGAGAGACCCTCCGTAAACCAGCGCGGCGTGCGATGGCGCGTAGCCGTCAGAACGTAGACGTGGCTCAGTTCGTGCCACAGCGTGCTGGCCCAGTGGAACGTGCCGGGTTTGCGCCCTGACGGGCTATCCATCGCGATGCTCATGCCAAACGTCACGCCCAATGCGCCGAGGCCGGGCATGCCCATCGTCCGAACGGCAAAATCCTCATGCTCCGGATACATCTCAACGGTCACCGGCCCAGGCAGTTTGAACCCGTACTTGGCATCGTACGTATCCAACGCGCGGACCATCTCACGCTCAACATATGGACGCAGGAGCGCCGCCTCGCTCTTTTGCAGCCGCAAGACAAATCGCGGCTGCCGGTATACGAGAAAGTTCTTGTAGCTGTCCAGCAGGCGCAGCGAGTTGGAGGTTGGGCTGTTCTTGTAGCCTCGCTCGTACGCCGTCTCAAGCACCTTCCGTGCCTCTACGTCTTCTCCGACGCGCATCAGATTGATTCCCAATTCGCTCTGCGCCGGCAGATACTCCGGATCCAGCGCAACCGCCCGCCGGTAGCTGGCGATGGCCTCCTCGTAGCGCCGGTTCAGAACAAAGTGCCGCGCGATCTTCGCGTAGCCCTCGCCGTAGTGAGGATTCACGGCCAGCATCTTCGCGGTCCACTCCGTGGTTGGTTTGTCACGCAGCAGATCGGCGGCAGCAAGATGGGCCATGGCGTCCAGCGCCTGGGGATCTTCGCTCAGCGCCTGGCGAGCCTCTTTGTCGGCGCCCGCGAAATCGCCATCTTCCAGCAATAGTTGCGCGTACAGCTCACGAGCCTCAATCGACTTCGGGTCCACCTCAAGCACTTTCTTCGTCAATTCCAAGGCTCGGCGGTCAAAGCCCTCGGCGAACAGTTGCGCCAGGCCAAGCAGCGCGGGTGCGTAGTCTTTTTCAATGGCCGCTGCCTCATTGAAAAGATCGGTTGCGTCCTTCCCGTTGAACCGCTCCAGCATCAGCCGTCCCCACCGGACGCGCAACATTGGATCTTTCGGGCTACCCGCCACCGCCAGTCGGAACGCCTTGTTGGCTTCCTCAAATTCACGCATCCCCCACAGGCCCTCCGCCCGGGGCCAGAGGCGCTCGGATTTCGCCAGCGCCGCGAAACAACCCGCCGCCTCGGGACGCCCCAATCTGCGCGCACGCAAGCAATCCTCCCCCGGCTGCTGTGCCGGGGCCAGGAGCCACAGTGCGAGCAGCGGCAGCATCACTTCTCGATCTCCTCCTGCGTCTGTGCCAGTTCCACCAACAGCGCGGACAGCCGCTTCTTGTACGCATCGATCGGCATCGCCGCCTTCTCCAGTTTGAGCTTATCGATGGCGGTTTCCAGCTCATCCTTCTTCAGCAGCAGCGCGCGCTTTGCCGGATCGTTCGACGCCTTCTGCGCCGTCCCCATCCGCAGCACCGCGTAGCGCTGGGCGATGCCGCCCGTCTCCAGCAACGGATGCTCCGTGGCGATACGCTTCTGCGTCTCGTAGAAGTTCGCCGTCTTCTGCTTGGCAAACTGGAACGCCTCGGCCGCCGTAAGGATCTCGTTCTTGTCGGTATCGGCGGCCGCGTCGCGCATTGCCTCCACCCAATACCGCGCAAACACCACGGCGTTCTTTTCAGTACCGGATTTCGTCGCCGTGATGATCACGCGATTCTCTCGCCGCAGCGCCTCCACGGCCGCCCCGCTGGAACTGGTGGCCAACACGACCAGTTGCCGCGCCGCAATTGGATCCAGCAGCCCGCGCAACTCCTCGGCCGAGATGTCCGGCCCCACCAGATTGAACTTGTACGCCAGTCCGTCAAACGTCCCATGCCCGATCAGCAACACCGTGAGCGTGTCCTCCGCCGTCGTCTTAGTCAATTTCTCCAGCGCCGCCTTCAGATTCGCCTTGGTGGCGCGGGCGCCAATCAGCGCCTCGCACTCGCCACCCAGCAACTTCTGCGACTCCGCCGCGTGCAGTTGGAAACGCGTGTCATAGTCCGCCTCCCCACCCAGTCCGGCGACAATCACGCGATAATCCGCCGCGTGCAGCGAAACAGAGAGTAGCGCGCCGATCAGCAGAATCCTCAAACCGCACCCCATTTCCGCCGTAGCAGCCACTCGGCGGCCTTCATCCCTGCAAACAGAAGGAACGCCGCCGGCGTGTTCCAGATGCCGTGCGTCTCCTTCACCGATATACCTGCATCGGAGTATTCAATCTCCTGCGGCAACCTGCCCGCATCTTCCGGTTTGTAGTACCGGCCACCCGTCTGCTGCGCAATTCGTTCCAGCAACTCCCGATTCTGTTCGGTTCGGAAGTTCTCGGCCACGCCGTCTTCCCGCCGGAAGTTCAAAACATCGCGGCCCAGTTCTGTCTCGCCCTGCTTGGCGACAATTTCCGTCAGATACGCCCCTGGAGCCTCCGCGAGCCACTCACCCGTATAGGCGCCCGGCACGCCCGTCACGGGCCGCAGCGGTACCACGCCCGCTACGCCGCCCGGGCCCAGAATGTGCGCCTCCACCGTAGCATCGGCCGATGGCAGATAGTTCATGTCGCGCACCCCGGCCTGGATCACAATCCGCGGTTCGTCTTCGTAAACCTGCCTCGTCGTGACCGCCGCCACGCGGCCCGATACATCGCTCACCAGCCAGCGCAGCAACTGTTGCCAGAACACCTCGTGGCTCATGTCTTTGGAGTCCTGCCCCATCTGCCAGCGCCAGCTTCCGCCCGTGGCAAACACCGCCACACGCCCCCGTCCGAAGTTCTGCGTGGCCAGCAACGGAAACCTGCCCCCACTCGTCGGATGAAACTCCGCCAGCACCAGCGCTCCGGGCTTTGCCGCCCCAGTCTCCTGATAATCGGCGATCATCGGCAGGCTCTTCCACTTCGCCATGTTCTTGTCGGGCGATTCCTCCACGCGCGTCACCAAGCTGTCGCGGCCGGCTACGGTGAGCTCCACAGCCGCCGGTTCGCGGTGAAATGTCCCCTTCCGATCCGCCAGCAACACCGGCAGCATGTCAGCCGCCGGACTATGGTTCCAGCCCCCGTCGGAGAGCGTGGCGCGCCCCCCCAGGAACAGCACCCCGCCGCCCCGCCGGTCCGCAAACTCCTTCAGCAGCGATTGTTGCTGCGGATTGAAGTAGCCTGCCTCCACATTGCCGATGATGATGCCCTGGTAGCGGAAGAGCTCCTCGATGGAATCCGGGAATCCATGCTCCAGTTCTTTCGGATCTGTGACGCCCTGCCGGTAGAACTTGTTCTGCGTCGTCCGCACGATCGAGACCAGCTCGAGGTTTGCATCCAGTTCGGCGGCGCGCCGGATAAACTTCATCTCCCACCGGGGCTCACCTTCAAAGTAAAGGATGCGCGGCTTGCGGTCCTCCACGTTCACCAGCCGCGTCACCGCGTTGTTCTTGTCGTTCGTCTCCCCATCCAGCACAGCCAGCGAGACGCGCACCGCCTTCGCGCCTGCTGGGCCGGATTGGAACGAGATCACTTCCCGTGACGATTGGCCGTCGTCCGGCAGCCGAATCTCGCGCGTCGCCAACGTCTTGCCGCCATCCTGCACCGTCAGCCGCACAGGTTTACCGGCGTATCCTGACTGGCGCAGCGTCACCGTGGCCGAAAGCCGCGCGTCGGGTAAAGACCGCACAGGGATCTGCGCGTCCGTGATCTCCAGATCCCGATCCATCCGTTCCCTGCCAAAGCCAATCGTGTGAATCGGAATCCGCGACCGCCGCAGCGCCGCCATTGTGCTGGAGTCGAGCCCGCCTGCATTGTCCGCGCCATCGCTCAGCAGTACGATCGCGCCGATCGGCAACGTCGCCGCCTCACCTGTCGCCCCCTGGAGCGACGCGCCAAGATTCGTCACCGCCTGCGTGGCCTGCGCCGGCAGCGATTCCAGCCGCGACAAATCCCGCGCCGCGCCGTATAACCGCACCGGAAAACGCTTCTTGAGTTGCTCCAGCAAACCTGAGTCGAGCAGGCCGGTTGCCTTCCCTATCCGCTCCTCCAGAGCCATACTGCGCGACGTGTCAACCACGACGGCGACAACATTCTGCTGCGGTTTCAGTTGCGAAACGCTCACAGCCGGCTGCCAGAGCATGAGCAGCAGCAGCGCGATGGCCGCCCACTGCAATCCGCCGAGCGCCAGGGCCCGCTGCCTGGGCAATGGCTTCCGCAGGAACAGCCACGCCACCAGCGCGCCGGCCGCCAGCACCAACGCACCCAGCAGCCACGGCGGCCACCCGCTCGCCAGCACCAGCGTTCCCTTGCGGTAAACCGTCAGCGGATAGTTGAAGAGGAACTCAAACATCGGGTGCCTCTGTTTCCTAGTGCGTCATCGCGTAGATGATGTAGTTAATGCCGGTTCGATAGGCTTGGCTCGCATACTTCTCCGGGTACCGCGGACTGTCGGCCCACTCCCACGCATCACCCTGATCCATGTTGTGGCAGATACCGACAACGATGCGCCCTTTGTCGTCGCGCACGGCCCGCCACTTGGGCTCAAAGCCGTCGTACTCGTACGTCTGAGTCGTAAATGGATAATTGACGATACCTGGGACCTGCACGCGGTCATTCAGATCAAAGACCACGTGGAAGATCGGGTCGTCGTTCTCGATGTCGGTGATGGGGCGATCGCCGAATCCCTTATTCAGGCTAGTTGTGAAAACGTCCCACTCAAACGTGCCGTGGAAATCGTCCGTCATCAGGAAACCGCCGCGATCTGTGAATTCGCGCAGTTTCCGCGCCTGTGCGTCAGGAAGGCTCCAGTGCCCCACCTCCACGGCGTAGACAAACGGGTAGTCGAAGATATCGTCGCTGATGAGATCGACGATGTGCTCCATCGAGCGCGTCTGTAGCCGGGTCAGGCGCCGTACGCCTTGCAGGAACTGCCGGTCCGCTTTCGGATAGTCAACCGTCCACGCGCCCCGCCTCGCCCACATGCCGCCGCCACCCTGGAAGTTGCTGTAGCGCAACCTGGCCCACATGAACTCGGCCTTCTCGTTGCCGTCCGCCGGCGGAGTCTCATCATCGCTATCCGGAAACAGATTCCGTATCCCACGCTGGAAGGCCCACAAGGATCCTGCAAGCAAAAACAGCAACGCAATGCGAGCCACACGCTTGCTCATAGACGTTAGATGCCCCTCGTGGGCCTTAGGATAGCAGACGCTCCGCCAGATTTAACGCCCTTTACCCGGCGAGCAGCCCTCGCAGGTTCCACCCGCAGATGATGCTGCCTTCCAGTTTGTTGCCGTTTGGCCCAGGCCAGTGAGTCTCCAGACTGACCGCGCCGGTGTAGCCGTCTCGCAGCAGCGCGGCGATCTGCCCCTTCCAGTCCACATGCCGGCTGCCTACCGGACCCCAGATCGGCTTGTGGCCATCCATATGGCAGTCCTTGGCGTGGACATGCACAATGCGATCCCTCGGCAGCAGATTGTAGCCGTACGGATAGGGCTCCTCGCCGGCAACGAGGGCGTTGGCTGGATCCCACACCAGCTTCAGATGCGTGTGTGGCACGGCGTTGAGGAAGCGCGCAGCCTCTTCCGCGGTGCCGATGTTGCAGGCATGCTCGTTCTCGATCCCGCAGATAATGTCATGCTGTTTGAACTGATCGGCAAGCTTGGCGATGGCCTCGCAGGCCGGTTGGAAACACAGATTCGGATCCACCGTGCGCCAGAACGAAAACACCCGCACCACTTTCGCCCCGGTCATCTCGCACAGCCGGATGGCGCGCTCGGCCAGGCGCGGCTGATCGTCCATCGTGTAGGCGGCGCCAAACATATCCTGTTGGAATCGCTCGTCCACCGCGCCACCTTCGGGCAGCGTGCACTTCAGGATCGGTGAAGAGAGGCCCAGGACGCGGATGCCTTTCGCATTCAGCAAGTCCATCGCCCGCTTCACTTCATCGTCGGTTAGGTTCATCACGTTCTTGCCGCCAACGACACGCAGTTCGCAGGCCGTCATTCCAATCGGGGCCATTGCGTCTACTGCGACGGCGAGGTCGGGAGAGAACTCATCGGTAATCGCGGCGAGTTCGAGTTTCGGATTCATATGAGTTTATTTTGCCTCTTCGATGACCAAATGCTGGTTGGGCTTCACGTTGGTCAGACGCTGCTTGTTCCCGCTCGGCCATTCTATCTCGATAGCGGCGACGGCAGCGTCATGCGCGAGACCGAAAGTAAGCGCCAGATCGGATTGCGAACAGTAGCTCGATCCGGAGTGAACCGTCCGC
The DNA here is from genome assembly GCA_036504135.1 of Paludibaculum sp. Taxonomy (GTDB): domain Bacteria; phylum Acidobacteriota; class Terriglobia; order Bryobacterales; family Bryobacteraceae; genus Paludibaculum. The sequence goes on along the minus strand of DASXVP010000031.1, from coordinate 222,042 downwards.
CACTGTTTGCCGGAGGCGGATTCCACCCGCACCACGGCGCCGATCGCGCTCGCATTCGATCTCGTCCCCTTCAGCCTGACGCTCAGCCAGTTGTTCCCCCGCGCCGCGTCGTTGCGATACAAAATCGCCGGCCCGTTGTTGCCGGTAATCAGAACGTCGAGATCGCCGTCGCGGTCGAAATCGGCATACACCGCGCCGCGCGCCACCATCGGCTTCAAAAGGTCGGGGCCGAGCTTGGTGGAGACATCCTCAAACCTGGACTTACCCAGATTGTGAAATACCAGCGGCGTCTGCGCGAACTTCACCTTGGGCTGCACCCGCGCGATCTCCTCTTCGATATGCCCGTTGGCCGCAAAGATGTCCAGCCAGCCGTCCAGATCGTAGTCGAAGAAAAACACGCCGAATGCCAGTGAAAGCAGCGAAGCGCGCCCCACCGCTGAGCGTGGTGCTTCATCCACAAATAGCCCCGTGCCCTCGTTCCGGTACAATCCCAGCATCTGGTTGGCAAAATTCCCCACCAGCAGATGCGCGCGCCCGCTACGGTCGTAATCCGCCGCATCCACCCCCATGGCGCCGCGCGCCACGCCATCCTCGCCGAATGCGACACCCGCCGCCACGGCCTCTTCCGCAAACGTCCCGTTCTTCAAATTGCGATACAGCTTGTTCGGCTGCGTGTCGTTGGCGACGAAGAGATCTGGCCAGCCATCCGAGTTGTAATCGAGCACGGCGATGCCCAGCGATTTCGACGTCGGGTCGTAGAGCCGCGCCTTCTGCGTGACGTCTTCAAACCGCCCGCCACCCACGTTGTGGAACAGGCGGGAACTGACCCCTTTGTAGGATTCCGGCGTGCAATAGGACTTGGAAACGCCGTCGAGCGAGCACCACAGGTCCTTTTCGCGGGTCCACTGCACATAGTTCGCCACATAGAGGTCGAGCCGTCCGTCGCGGTCATAATCGAGCCAGGCGGCCGAGGTCCCAAACGCGGCGTTCACTATGCCGCTGGTCTTGGTGACATCGCGGAACTTCAGATTCCCTTCGTTGTGGAAGAGCCGGTCGCCCTCCAGTGCCGTGACATAAAGATCATCGCGTCCGTCGTTGTCGAAGTCGCCCACGGCGATGCCGATGGCGTACATCTCCACGTCCAGCCCGCTACCTGCCGTCACATTGGTGAACGTGCCGTTCTTGTTATTCCGGTACAGTGCGGAAAGAGTCCGGCGCCCTTTGTGCGTCCAATCCTTGGAGTTCAGCAGCACGATATCCGGATAGCCGTCGCCGTCCAGATCGGTAAATGTGCAACCCGAGCCCATCGTCTCAGGCAGCCACTTCTTCCCCACCTTCCCGGCGTTGTGCGTGAAGTTGATACCCGCGCTCTTGGTCACGTCGGTGAACCGCGGCTGCCCCCAGAGCATACCGGCGGCGAGGAGAAACAAGATGGTGGTCTTCATCGGATGGGGACGCTTTCGTGCTCGTGAATCATCTGGCGCTCGTTGTTGTCTTCGGGCGAGACCTGGCGCATCTTGGCGGTCAGGGATTGCGATGCTTCATCGGCCTTGAAACGGCGGAAGAGCTTCTCTTCCCGCGCCGCGCCCGCTGCGTCGCCAAGGCCGCGCCGCGCCAGCATCAGATTGTAGTGCGCCTGGATGTCCTCCGGATCGACGGAGAGCACATTCTCCAGCGCCGCCACGGCGCCCCTAAAATCCCGCTTCAGGAATAGCACCCGGCCAATCTGATTCTGCACAACACGGTCGCGTGGATACTGCGCCGCCACCCTCTGCAGTGACACGAGCGCGCCGTCGTAGTCGCCATCCGTCTTCTGCGCCATGGCGAGGAAAAAGTGCGTGCGGCCCAGGTCGGGCTTGAGCTGCAGCGCCTTGGCGATAAACTCCTTGGCACGCTCGATCTCGCCTTCCTGAATCAGCGCGCGGGCCACGTTCAGCCAGCCGTCCGCATACTCCGGCTGTGCCTCGGTGACGCGTGTGAAGGCGTACTCGGCGCCCTTCAAGTCACCCTGCAGCAGCATCCCAATGCCCCAGTCGTTCCATCGCTCGCGATCCTCGCGCTTCACAGCCGGCGTCCAGTTCGTGGCTTCACCGGGTCCGGCCAGCTCCAGTTTTACTTCAGCTTTCGCCAGCGTAGTGATTGGAATCACAGGAATCTTCGCGTTCGAATCACGCTCGTATTCCCGGCTGTCGTACTGGATGGAAACCAGCTTCGGATCCTGGTTTGGCTTGGCCTTCAGTCCGTAGGAAAACTCGTTGTAGTAGTGCGAGAACTTGCGGTAATTGAGTTTCGCCGTAAACGTCAGCGGGCCCTTCGCACCCTTTGGGATCTGCACCCGATAGTGCGCCACATCAGCCGCACCCGGCGGGATCAGGCGCACGTAGAGCAGTGATCTCGTCTGCCACGCATTACGCTTGTTGATCGTATTGCCGTCGCCGTCCAATTGCAGTGAGCGATAGAAATGAGCGCCCTTCTCCACCGGCCCGGCGCCGTTTTCCGCCGCCGCGCCAGACCAGTACACGGTCTTGCCCGTGGCATCCTTCCCCTCCAGTTCCAGCCACACATCATAGGCGTCCACGGTGCCACCCGGGAAAAAGTGCCCAATCTTTCGCGTGCGCACCACCACATCCATCCGGATCGTCGAGCCCGGCGTGAACTTCGTGCCGGCCTTGTCCAGCGGCGCGGCCAGCTTGCCAATCTCCCGCAGCACGTACGCGCCGCCGGTATGCTCCGCTTCCTCGCCCACCGCAAAGCTCGTCAGCGCCTGCGGGGCCGCGTCGCCCCGCCGCTGCATCTGAGTCTGTGGCGCCGCGTCCGCCGGCGCGGCCGAAAAGATGTCCACGCTGATGAAGCCGGACTTCAGGAAGCCCTGCGTGGCGGCAAGCTGCGTTTTATCGCCATTTACGTGCGCAACTGCGCTGTTAGCGGCCGCAAATCGATGATTATGGACCATCCCGTTGCGGTTGCCCGGATCCTGCGACGGCACCAATTCCATGTGACACCCCGCGCACGTGGACGGCTTCTCCGGATAGTAGAAAGACCGCGCGCCCTGCCCCGAGACGCCGGACGCTTGCCAGTTGTCGTATTCATTGAAGCCGCGCAGCCAGCGATAGTTGTTCACCGGACCATCCAGATGCACCTTGTGGCACGTCGAGCAAAACTCAGATGAGTCCTTCATGAACGGCTTCAAAAACGTGCGGCGATGCGGCTCCGGCGCCACCTTCGTGAGAAACCGGTCCATCGCGCGGATGTAAGGATTCCGTGACGAGGCCAGGTCGTGTAGCTTCGGGTACTCGATCGTGAAGCCGCCATTGCCCATCGTCGAATCCACGTGGACAATCGAATGGCACGACACGCAACCCAGCCCGGTCTGCGCCTCCGGTGTGTCGATCTGATCCTTGATCGGCTTCTCAAACCGCCCGTTGAAGAACACCGCGTGGTCATGACAGCCGGCGCACCATTTCGATCCCTGCGTGCCGCTGATCTCCTGCATGTGCTCGATCGAGCGCGCATAGTAGCGATTGTTGAACGACGAGAAATGGTGCATCGAGGAGTTCCACTGCTCGTATGCGTCCTTGTGGCACTCGCCGCAAAGCTTCGAGTCCATGAAGAAGCTCGACGGGATGATGCCGTTCACATTCGTGTTGGCGGACGACGGCCAGAATGGCGACTTCGCCCCCGCGCCCTCCTCCTCCATCGTCGCGGGAACACGCAGTGGATTGACGATCTTCACGAGATGTCCGGGGTAGGCCCGCTGGTAGCCCAGCGCGCCGATGACGAACACCGCCGACGCCGCGCAGGCCACCGTGACGGCGCGCCGCTTCAGCACCACCACGGCGGCAAGCGCAGTCAGCACCCCGAGCCCAATGTGGACCCACAGCAATGCGCGGAAATCGAAGCCCGCACCCGTGTAGGTGATCGCCGCCCCGGTCGCAATCACAGGCAGCGCCAGCAGCGCCAGCGTCCGATACCCGCTGTTCCGAATCAGCAGCCACAACACGCCCGTGGCCCACAGCACGCCCAGTGCGATGTGCGCCACCACGTTGCCCATGTAGAAAATACTCGGCGTCGCAAATGCCGCCAGATACGCGCTGTTCACCAGTAACACGAGGAACGCAATGCCCGTCCAGCGGGCCGTCGGCGAGAGCTTCATGTCAGTGCCCCTGTCTGGATTGCGTACCGGACTCATGCAACGCCCTGAGCAGACGCAGCGCCGGACGCGTGTTGTACTGCTCCCGATATTGGCGTAGCTCCGGAGTATCCGGGTACTGCTCACCATCCGGATACGGATACGCGCTCATGCCTTGGAACGGCAGCGGCTCAACGGTTTGGGAAAACGCCGTGTTGGCGTCGCGGTCCTTGGCCCAACCATCCACTTTCAGCAGGTAGTCGCGGCGCCAGCCCTGCGGCAGCGCCGGCAAAGCGCGGGCATCGAAATGAAGCTCCAACTCGTCGCCGGAGCCCATGATGACGAGCTTGTCATCGGGCGTGGTCAGCAGCGGCGTCACATCGCCGTATCGCGTATAGCGCCCTGGCGTTGGATTCCACATGGACGTGACGGCCGCCGTATCGTAATAGAACATTTCCGGCTGCTTGCGTTGTGGGTGGACGACGTTCCGGGCAAAGCCCCGGAAATGCAGCTCGGTCTCGCCGGCAGTGAGTTCCGTCATCAGCATCTGTGGCGCGGCGTCCGTTTCGCTCAGGAAGATCTCATCCCAGAACACGCACAGGTTCGTGACGATGCGCACCTCGCGAGACGCCGAAAGAAACTTACCCGTCAGATCGACTGCAATGGTCTTGGGCTTACCCGCCGGCATCCCCATGTCCTCGATCACCGTCTGCCACTCGCCGAGCATATTCCGCACCTGCAGTTTCGGCGTCACCAGGCCGGTGCGCGTCGCCTGCGCCTGCGCCAGGAACGTGGAGCCGTCGGCCCAGTCCACCCAGCCGTGCAGGATCAACACCGCCCGGTTGCCGGCAGCGGCCTGGCCGAAATCCAGATCCAGCGTGTGCATCGCTGCCACGCCCTGCAAGTCCCGACGGAAGCCATCGGCATAGCGCCGGTCCAGCTTCAGAATGCTCGCCGTGACATCCCGGTTGCCGTCCTCCAACGCTCGTCGCGGATAGATGCGCTCCGTCACGCCGAACAACCGGAACTCCGGAAACGGCGGTGACTTCCACTTGTCGTTCGAAAAAACCTCCGTGCCCACTGGATGATCCACGGCGATGAGCTCGATCTGATCCAGATAGCTCACCTCGCTCAGCTCCTCCGTGATCCGCACCTGCAGCCTGCCATCCACGGCCTGCAACGCTTCACCCGGGATGGAGATGTATTCGTCGTGATCCACCGGGAAGTAGCTGCCATCGCCCGATGCCGCGCCCAGCGGAGCCACACCCAGCACGTCCGTAATGTACTGAAACTGGGCGCCGTTCCAGGTCCAGATCAGCGGGCACGAACCGGAAAGCCGCTGCGCCTCCTGATAGACCAGCGCGGCATTCGGCTTTGGCTGGGTTTCGTTCTGGATGAGTCCGTTGGGCCATGTGATCCGGATCGTATCGATGGCCGAAGAGGCGCGCAAGCCGAAGGTCAGCGGGAATCCGCCATACACCTGCTTCTGATAAAACGGCCCGGCCTTCACTTCGATCTCGGCGCCCACTGCCAGCTTCAGATTCTTCACACCAACGATGCGCACCCGCGTCCAGTTGGATTTCGTCGCGGTCTGGTTGATGCAGCGTTGCAGCGTGCCGTCAGACAATACCGCCGCCACGTCGATCTTGCCATCGCCATCGAAATCGGCCGCGACAAGCGCGGTTGTGTTGTCCGGCAGACCCGCCGCTTTTCGCCGGTTCGAGAAAATCGACTGCCCCTCGTTGCGGTGCACCCATCCGCTGGCCACGGCGTCCAGCACCCCACGGCCTTCCAGATCGGCAAGCGCATAGGAGCCCGCGGCGGACCATGCGGCCTTGGTGAACTTGCCGTCGCTGTTGAACGCAGCGCCGGAATTCCAAACGAGATCAGGCGCGGAGTCGTTATTCACGTCAGCCGCAGTGATCGCCACTGCCCCTGCGGGCACAGCCGCCAGCGGCCGCGCTTCATACTTCCCACCGAGCCGGTCCTTGTACAAAACCGCCGGATGGTCCCGGTAAGTGATGACCAAGTCATGCGACTTCGTATCCGGAATCACGCGCGTCACCACCGCTGACAACGCTGCGCCGGATGCAAACGGCACGTCACCCGTCCGCTCGGCGAACCCGCCTGGCGATTGGTTGCGGAATAGCTTGGTCGTCGCACCGAGCAGCACCAGGTCCAGATCATAGTCGTGATCGTAGTCGATCCACATTGCCGCCTCGAAACGTTCCGTGCCGAGCTGCACGTTGGCAGCGCGCTTGAATCCGGCCTTCGTCCCCTGGAAGAGCACCGGACCGCCGGTCGTCAGCACGCAGAGATCCACCAGACCGTCATTGTCATAATCGCCTGGCGCTGCGCCCAGGATGCCTTTCAAACCAACGAAGCCGGGCTGCGGAACCGGCGTGAGCCCCTTTCGAAAAACGAGAATGCCGTTGCTGGACACAACCAGCAGGTCCGTTGATCCGGAGCCGTCCAGATCGACTACGTGCAAGGTCGCGTTGGCCGGGTCAACCTTCCCCGGCAACGCCGTCGCCAAAAACTTCAACGCCGCGGCGGGCTGGCCATCGACGGCCAGCTTCGGATCGACGTAGTCGTAGACCTCGGAATAGAGGCTCCACTCCACGTCCTCGTTCCCTGTCCCCGCCTCTTCATGCCGCTTTTTCAGATCCTGAAATCGCCCCAGTTCCTCTTTGGCCCGGTCGGCCTGCCCCTGCTGGCGATAGTAGTTGAACAACTGGAAATGAGGCGCCGCAAAGTTCGGATCCAGCCGGGCCGACACCTCAAACTTAGTGTTCGCATCGGGCGCTCGGCCCGCGGCCTTGTACAGTACGCCGAGGTTGTACTGCGTAATAGGCTCGTCCGGAACCAGCTTCGCCATCTGCTCCAACTGCGCGATGGCCCTGTCGGTCTCGCCCAACTTCTTGTACTCGATCCCGAGGTTAAACCAGGTGTGCGGCAGCTTCGGGTCCATCTTCTGGACGGCCTCCAACTCCACCACACCATCCTTGCCGTTGCCCGCCCGCAGCAGCGCCAACCCGTAGTTCAGGCGATCGGTAGGGGACTTCGCATTGAGCTGCCAGGCTCGTTTGAACTGCTCCACCGCCTGGGTCTGTGTCGTCGGATTCTCGTAGAACGCCTTGCCCAGCGTCCTGAGCCGCAACAGTTGCTCACTCGTTTGAGCGCAAAGAGTGGCTGCGACGGCAGCGAGAACTAAGCCCCTGATTCTCATTGACATATTGGGTCACAAGCAACCGGGCATGGTCAATCATATGTATCTACTAGTCACGAAAGAGCCGGACCCAGAGGCCCGGCTCTTCCCTCAGCTTAGCGAGCGTTTACTTTAGGGCGAGCGTGACCGCGTTGGAGGTCACCGGAGTAGCCGATCCCGCCTGCAACTGTGAAATGGTGACTGGTACCACACCCGACACGCCATTGGGCACCATGAACACCACCAGATACAGCCCCGCATACCCAGGCGCCATGCCCGCGCCCACCACCGGCGCCGGCTTGCCGTTCAGGCTGACCGACGGGCTCGGAAACACCAGCGTCAGCGTGTCAGCCGATCCGATCTGGCCTGTCGCCACCGGCGGAATCGTTCGGCCCAGCCCCGTGGCGGCCAGGCCGATCTGCTCGCCCGCCACCGCCGGATTGTCCGGCCTCACCAACGTGAAATCCGCCATGTGGAATGCGATGGCGCCAACGGTGTCGAAATACAGTGCCGGCGCCACCGTGGCCACCGTGGCCGTGTCGCCCGAGCTCTTGCCGCCCGTCGTCTCCACCACAACCGACAAAGTGCCGGTGGCGGAATCCACCGGCACCTGTGCCGTGATGAAGTCCGTCGGTACGGCGCTGCTCTCGCGGCCCATCAGCATGATTGCTGCCGTCTTGCCGCCGACTTTCACGGTCGTCCCGTTCAACTGCAACGGCGCCGCCGAATCGTATCCATCCAGGCCCGCCGCGACGCTCATCAGGTTCGATCCGAAGATCGTCATGAGGCCCTGTGGCGCTACCGTTGCCCGCGAAGGATCGCTGGCACCACTGATGATCGCCGAGATCAACGGCGCACCCTGCGGCGGCGCCGTCTGCGCCCGCACCACGCCGCCCGGGTTGACCGTCGTGTGCAGGTTCATGTAAGTGGCATTCGGATCCACCGCGATCAGGTTCATCGCCTGCGTCATCGCATCCGTCCCGTGCGTCGTCACGCGATAGATGTTGCCCACGCCTGTCTCACTGTTGGGCTGGTTGGCTGCGGATAGACCCGTGTTCAGAATAACTCCTCCATTCTCGGTCGCCTTGCCTGTGTGGATGTGCAGACCAGTGAACTGCGTGGCGCCGGGGAATCGGTAGTTGACGTCAAACACCGAGACTCCTCCCGTGATCCAACCGTCGTTATTTCGCGTCGTATAGAGCGTGAGCGACGCCGGCGCACTCGCATCAATGGCGATCGCCGGGATCTCGTTCGAGGGCAGCAGCGTATGCTGAAACGTCATCTTGTCCGTCTTGCGGAGTTGGCTACGGATGGCGCCGCCGGGATTGACGGTCGTGTGGATGTTGACGTAGAGCCTCGAGGGATCCAGGAACAATCCGTATACCGCCGCCGATTGCGCCGGATTCGTCGGATCGATCTGAACTTCGTAGTGCAGGTTTCCCCCCGCAGCCACGACGGGCACCTGCCCGGACAGGCCCGTGTTGATCACCACCGGTCGATTCTCCCCCGCCCGCCCGGCGTGAATGTGGAACCCGGTCAGCAGCGCGTCGGCCGGAAAGCCAGTGTAGTTGGCGTCAAAGATCACTTCCGCCGACAGCGGAATCCCTTCCGGAGTGAGCGCCGCGATGGCCATGATGGAACAGATTGCGGACGCGTTGAGGTCCGGAATCGCCGGATTTTCGTTGTCCGGCGACATCCGCCCTAGCGTTACGCTGACCTGGGCCGGCATCAACTGCCCGCGGATCTCACCGCCAGGGCTCCGCGTTGTGTGCAGGTTGACGTAGAATCCGGCTGGATTCTGGATCGCATCCTTCAGCGCGGTCAGCGCCGTGGCGTTGCTGGCGGCCACCTGACCCGACGTGCGCACCACTCCCGCGGTCACTTTCTCAATGGCAGCCGGCAGTCCGCTGTCGATCACCACTTGCCCGTTCACCCCGGCGGCGCCGCGATGGATATGCATCATCGTGATGTTGGTTTCCTGGCCGAGCCGGTAACTTACCTTGAAATCGACCGTGCCCGACACGACCTCGCCCTGGGCGTTCTTCACAACGTGAAACAGAACCGTCGCGCTGCCAATCGATGGCTCACCCGCCACGGGCGGCACTTCGTTTAGCGACGTGAGATTGACTCGATATGGTATCGTCTCAACCGACTGAGCAGCCAGTGGGACGGCGATTGCCATCGCGAACAAAATTGACTTGAGCATAATCCTGTACACCCCTCCGGTGGATGCTTTACAGCCTAGTCCATAATAACCGCGCTCGCACGGCAGTGCGGCGATAGCCAGACAGACAACTAGAGTCGCTGCGGACAGAAAAGATTCATCGAATGAGGGGCTTGGGGCATAATGAAAGAAAGGATACAGAGCGGCTCATGTTCTTCAAACGAGAGAAAGAGATCGTCCCCACCTTCAGCGGGCGGATCGACGTACTGCGTTCCGCGGGCTTCGGAGTAGAATCTGTGGGGGACGGTAAGGTGCGCGCCACCAAGGGGAACCTGGCTGTGGTGTTGCGCGAAGGCGGGGACGGCCAACCCGTCATTGCCGACACCGGACTGGCCATCGGCGGCGAAGTCGCCGTTCTCACTGACCTGGGCTACCAGAAAATCTTCCTGAGCCCCAGCGGCAAGAAGATTCCGGCCTTGGCGGAACATCTGGAAGCTCTGCACACCTTTACCGAAGACGTCCGCGAATCTCTCGGCTTGACCAGCCTCTACAACGAAGGTCTTGGCACTACCAACAAGAATCACCTATACGACCGCGTGGACAATCGCGATGCCGGCGTCCCGCGCCGTCCCTGGCAGCGTTAGGCGATCTGTGGCGGGCCGCTGAAACAAAAAGGCGCCAAGCGGAGGAGGTGCCGGGCGCCCCTCTGTCCCAATCGGCCCGCCAATATACTGTACTCCCAGTTGGGGACCGCCGGAAGCCCGGGTGCCGTCGTCACGCCTGGGCCAATACCTGCCGATCGTCTCGCGGCATGCAAATCCAGGCGATGATGTAGCCGATCAATCCCACGCCGTGTACTAGGACACCCGCCAGAAAAGCCACGCGCACCAGCGTCACGTCCCAGCCAAAGTGCCGCGCGATGCCGGCGCACACCCCAGCGATCTTCTTGTTCGCGATGTCGCGATCGAGCGGCGGGCCCGGAGACGCCGTGTAGGGCGCGGACGGGCGGCTCGCTTGTCCCGCGCCAGTCCCCTTCCCGCAGTGGGCGCAAAAGCGATCCGTCTCGGCCGTCTGTGTTCCGCAATTGGTGCAGTACATGGTGCCTCCTTGCATCTGTAACTACGGAACCCGCCCGCGTGTTGTTCCCCACCTACAGCAGTTTTGTCTCGCCGGGCACAAACACGGGATAGATGCCATCCGCGCCGGGCTTGACCGGCGCCTCCATGCCCTCGCGGCAATCCTCCGGCTTCGGCGCATAGTAGAAACTCGATTCCTGCATCTGCTGCCAAGTCACCTCTTTGCCGGTATAACAACTGAACTGCCCCATCTGCGTGATGGTCGTGCTGCGCACCATGTAGTCTCCGTTGTTGATCGTCTTCCCGTTGCGAATGGCATCGAACAACGCCACGTGCTCCAAATCATAAGCGTTGTCTTTCGTTTTGGGCCCGGTATGCTCCCATTTCGTCTCGCCCTCAATCCGTAGCCGCAGCAGGTCGCATCTGCCCTTGCTGCCCAGGATCAGCGACGAGTTCTCTTCGTAGCAGTTCGGAATCGTGCGGCACAGCGCATACACGCGCACCCCGCCGGCGAAATCGTAAACCACCGAGTGATGGTCAAAAACGTTGCCGTAGATCTCGCCCCGCAGCGTAGAGCGCCCCCCCATCCCGTAGCACCGCACCGGCGCGGCATTGCCCAGCGCCCAACTGGAGCGATCCAGATTGTGGATCAGAGTCTGCGGCACATCGTCGCCGCACAGCCAGTTGAAGTGATACTGGTTGCTACCCTGGTAGACCGCTTCGGCCAGGCCGGGCCGGCGCGGATACATCACATACGGCGGCCGCAGCCACGTCTCCTGGATGGCAACGATGTTTCCGATTGCGCCATCGTGCACCCGCTTCATCGTTTCGATGTAGCCGGGATGATAGCGGCTCTGCAAACCCGATACCACGCACAGATTCTTCTGCTTCGCCAGATCGCAAGCCGCACGCACCATCTTGAGCCCGTAAGGGTCGATAGCGTGCGGTTTTTCGACAAAAACGTGCTTTCCAGCCTCGATTCCGGCCCTCAAGTGCAGCGGATGGAATTTGGCCGCGTTGGCGATCACCACCACGTCCACGCCGCTCGCCAACACCTGCTTGTACGCATCCCACCCGGAAAAGATGTGGTCGTCATTGACCTGCATCTGTTCCGGGTACTTGAGCTTCAACGCGGTACGCTTCTCTTCGGCGCGATCCCGCAACAGATCGCCCATCGCCACTACGCGAATGTCCTTGCCCGCGTTCATGGCGTTCATCGCGGCGGCCTCGCCCCGGCCGCCGCAGCCAATGATGCCCAGCCGGATCACTCCCGAACCCTGGACAAAAAAGCCGGCCGCGGAAGTGGAGAGAAAACCGCGACGGGAGAGTGCGGAATCGTGTTCGCTCATGGTGGTTCCTTACTGTTGGGGCGGCTGGTCGGAATACAGCACGACCGTGTACTTGAGAGTGACCGGCTTACCGGCCACCAGAGCATAGGGTTTCAGCGCAGGCCAACTGGGATTCAAAGCGCCAAAGCCGTGGCGCATCAGCCAGCCGTTGTTCGGATAGTTGGGGTTCGATGGATCGTCGATCACGCGTGCGCCTCCGGGCTTGCCGGCAAACAGGCCCTCCACCTGTGCCCAGGTGTGGACCTCGTTCACGCCGTCCTTTTCGTTGACGCCCTTCTCCGTGCGGATCACAGTGGCCGCGCCGGGCTTGGGCTCATCTCGCTTGGCAAAGCGCATATTGAATCCGCCGAATCCCTTGTTCTGCGTGGGATCGCCGCGCAACTCCACCGGCTCCTTCGCCGCTTCAAACGTCAGCACAAAATCGAGCCGCCGTGTTCCCTGCTCCACCGAGTGGATGGTGATGGCCACCTGCTCGTTTACGATCTTCTCGCCCGTATCGGTGAGGTACCAATGGTTGCGCACAGTGAGAGTCGCTTGGGCTTTGCCCGTCTTCCAGGTCTTCTCCCCGTTGTACTTCTGCTTCACCTTCCCCACGGTCCACAAGTCCTCGGTGCGCCCGTTCCAGATCACCACCGGCCACATCCACGAGATGCCGCGGTGGTGCGGATGATCCGGATTGAAGTCGTCGGTGATCACCCGTCCATCCGGCAGATAGACCGGATGCAGGTACGTCGAGCGCGACATCTTTTCCGGAAAGCCAGGCGCCAGGATCGGGCCATAGTTATATACGAACACCGGCTTTCCGTTCTCCGAGATGAGCCAATGCTGGCTATCGGTCTCGGTAAGCTGAAACCCGGACTGCGCGGACGCCGACGCCACGGCCAGCGCCATCAAAAAGAGCGGACGGATCATACGAGCAACTCCTTGGGCTGGAGAACTCCGCCCGGTTTCGTTTTCAAGGTGAGTGTCTTGTCCCGGTAGCGCACGCGGCACTCACCGGCCGATTGCGCCTTGATCTCACAACTCACCAGCTTGCCGCCGGCCCACGCCAGTGCGACCTCAAATCCGCCCCGGGCGCGCAGACCCTTTATCGACCCGGAAGGCCAGGCCGAAGGCAGCGCCGGCAGCAGATGCAACTCACCCCTGTGCGATTGCAGCAACATCTCCGCAATCCCGGCCGCGCCTCCGAAATTGCCGTCAATCTGAAACGGCGGGCACGAGCAGAACAGATTCGGCAGCACGCCACCGTCGCGAGCGGTGGCCGGCACGAACAGATTCTTCAGCAGCGTGTAGGCGTGATCGCCATCCAGCAGCCGCGCCCAGAAATTGATCTTCCACGCGCGCGACCAACCCGTGCCGCCATCACCGCGGATCGCGAGCGTGCGGCGCGCCGCCTGGCAGAGCTCGGGTGTCGTGCGTGGATGCAGATCGTTACCCGGATGCAGCCCGTACAGATGCGAGACGTGACGATGCTCCGGATCCCGCTCAGCGAAATCCTCGGGCCACTCCTGCAACTGCCCACGCTTGCCGACCCGATAAGGCAGCAACTTGGCGAGCTTGCCCTGCAATTCCTTCTGCAAGCCCCCATCGACCCCGAGAATCTTCGCTGCCTCGATCGTGTTGCGGAACAGATCCCGGCAGATCGCAATATCCATCGTCGGCCCCATGCAGATGCCGCTCTCGCGCTTCTTCCCGCTGGCATCGGTGTAGAGAAAAATGTTCTCGGGGGAATTGCCGGCGGGCGTCACTAGCCGTCTGGTTCCGTCATCCACCAGCCAGTCTGAGAGGAACTCCGCTGCGCCTTTCAAAGCCGGCCACGCCTTCACGAGAAATTCCCGGTCGCCCGTGAACCGGTAGTGCTCCCAGACGTTCTGGCACAGCCACGCGCCGCCCATCGGCCAAAACGCAGGCATGGCGTTGTTGTCCACTGGCTGCGTGCCGCGCCATAGCGTCGTATTGTGGTGCAACACCCAGCCGCGCCGGTGATACATCTTCGCGGCCGTCATTCGTCCCTTTTCCGTGCACTCCATCACCATGCGCAGCAGCGGCTCGGCGCACTCACTCAGGTTGCCCACCTCCACCGGCCAGTAGTTCATCTCCGCGTTGATGTTCGTGGTGTAGCCGCTGGCCCAAGGCGGGATCACATGCGGATTCCAGATCCCTTGCAGGTTCAGCGGCTGCGTCCCCGGCCGCGATCCGGCGATCATCAGATAACGCGCATACTGAAAATACAGCGCCGCCAACTGCGGATCTTTGCCGTTCTGGAAGTCGCGGATCCGCACTGGCGTTGGCTCCGTAGCCTGGCCGTGGGACGAGCCCAACGAAATCGAAACGCGCCCCATCAACTTGCGATGGTCGGCAGTGTGCTCAGCCAGCAGCGTGCGGTATGGCGTCTTCGCTGCCGCTGCCAGTTCACGCGAAACCTGCCCGCCTGGATCGGGGTTCCGGTAGCTAGTAGCCGCCGCCAGAATCAACACCGCCTCTGCGGCGTTCTTAACGGAAAGGGCGCCGCCCTCCACCGTCACTCTGCCGTCGGTGGAATGCACCATCAACCCGGTCTGAAAGAACAGCCCGCGTCCGCCGAGCTCGTCACCGTAGTACACCGTCTTCGCGTTCGCCTTACGCGATCCATCGGCGTTGAAGATCTCCGGATACTTCCACTGCTCCTTGCGCCCCTCGATCCACTCCAGCGTTCGCCGAATTACGAGCCCCGGCCCCTGGCCCTTCATACGGATCTCATTCGGTCCAAATCGCGAGGTCTGAGCTGTCGGGTGCTGTGATGACAGTGAAGCCCGGAAGCTCAGCTTTCCAGTTTGACCGGCCGTCAGGCGGATTACGATCACCCGGTGCGGGAAACTTGCGAAACACTCGCGCCTGTATTCGACGCTGCCGCTGCGATAGAAGACGCGCGCCACCGCCTCATCCAAGTTCAGCGCCCGCAGGTAAATGCCAGAACTCGCCCCGTGCCCAAAGGCCAGTTTGAGATCGCCCAGTGGCTGGTAGCACGGCCAGGACCGGCCGGTCCACTTCTGCGTCATCACGTCCGCCGCTTCCGCAAATTGCCGCGCCCGCAGCATCGCCACCACGCGGTCGAACTCCGGCGTGACGTCCAGCGGCAGATCGTCCACGCTCGGCGCGCTGGAAGTCAGTGTGTCTTCGTTAAGCTGCAAAAGCTCCTCGCCCACACCGCCAAAAATCATCGCGCCGAACCGGCCATTCCCGATCGGATAGGCGGCGTTCCAATCCGCCGCCGGCCGCTCGTCCCATAACCTGAGGGTCGGATTGATGTCCGGGGGAACGGTAAGCGCCGCCGAAGTAGCCAGAAACTCTCTGCGCGTCGGCATAGCTACATCGCCGTTGGCGCGCCTAGTGGGCCAAACGGAAACACAACGTCTTCGATCCGCGCACCAGCCACTTCGATGTAGTGCAGATCGCGCGTACCCAGCCCGGCCGCCTCGCCAAACTCCATCGTGTTGTCCACGTTGCGGAATGGATGCACCCCGCCCGGCGCCATCGGGTCAAAACCCATCACGGCCGTCGCGACGGCATCGGTCGAAACCGGATTCAACCCCGCAATCAATACGCCCGGCTTCACGAGGCTCAGACCGGTGGTCCACGGCCCTTCCCCGCCCGCCATCGTCTCGATCCCGTCGAGAATCGCCAGATGGATGGGACGCGCGCCGCTGAGATCAGTAATCACCCGTGGCAGGCGATAGCCCGCATCGCGAGGCGAATCCGGCTGCACCTCCTGCGGCGCGGATTTCGACGGCGCGCGCTGCCCGATGTGCATCACCTCGCCCCGGAAACCGGTTGTCAGTTTACCGGGCTCATCGATGCCCGCATTGGTCCCGTAGATCGTCAGCGGCAGCATCCCGAAGATGTTCTTCATCGAGAGCGTCAGGCCGGCCTTCACGTGCTGCTTGAGCTTCGTCAGCGAAACGAACACGTCGCACTCGTCATACACCGAGGCCAGGTCAAATCCCGGAAACAGGTAGCCGCCGTTGGGCACCCAGAAACGCGCATAGCGTGCCGAGAGATTCGTATTGACCAATTCCACGTCCGGCGCGGCGTTGATGAAATACGTTGGGTCCCACCCGGCCCGAGCCAGGAACGCCGCCAGCGGCGTCGCCGTGTCTCCGGCCGATTCACACAGCCGGATCCGCCGTGCGCCCGCCTCGCCCAACAACGCGATGGTGCAACCGATTACGCCCCAATGCACCCACTGCGCCGAGCCCACGGGAGCGCCCTCCAACTTCAATTCCGGCGGTCCCGTGAGGTTCACCTTGATCGTCACCGTCTTGTTCGCCACCAGCCCGGACAACCCGCCCAGTTGATCGAACATCGTCTGGAGCGTGTCGTAAACAGCCGAGCTGTACTCCGTGCATCGCCCGATCGCCACTCGCGGCGACTCGGCCTTCAGCAGCACCGGAGATGCCAGTGCCGCAGCTAAAAACTGTCTACGATTCATAAAAAGGGACCAATTGGCCTGATAGGAGTATATCCAATCAATTGGCCAATTGGTCCCTTTGGAACCAGCCTTCGGACGGGCTCTACCAGTGCAGGTAAAGCGCCATCTTGAACCACCGCGGCAGGTTGCGCTGCGTCGGGTCCAGACGGCCGAAGTTCGCGTTTGTCACGTCAGTTCCGCCGCTCGCTGGATTGGGGAACCACGGATGGTTGAACGCGTTGATCATCTCGCAGCGGTACTGCATACGGACCCGCTCGTAGATGTTGAAGTACTTCGAAATGGACGCGTCCAAGTTCTTGTAGCCAGGACCGCGCACGTCGCCGAAGCGTGTCGGGAAGCTGCGCAGCGTGTACGCCTCCTGCGCCTTCGCGCCCGCCCACAGAGACGTGTTGAACCACTTCTCCCGCGTCGGGTTGTCCAGCTTGGCGCTGCCGGAGGTGAGCTGTGCGGCGTTCGGATAATCCCAAACCCAGCCGCGCTGGATTGCCACATTCGCGTTCATCTGCCAGCCGCCGATGATGTAGTCCAGCGCCTTGGAGGAGTTCGCAAACTGCCGGCCCTTGCCGAACGGCAGTTCCCACACCGCCGTCACCGCAAACTTCTGCGGAATGTCGATCTCCTTTGCCGAGCGCTTTTCCAAGCGCGTCTGCGACGGATCGGCCAGATTGAAATCCTGCGGGCTCAGGACGTTCATCGTCTCCAGGTTCTTCATGATGGAGTAGCTGCCCACCATCGTCAGTCCGCCCGAATAGCGCTTGCTGAACTTCGTCTGGAAACCGTGATAGCGGTTGCCGCCGATCGGCAGACTGTTCATGTTCACGCCGTTGAACTGCGGGAACGCGTACATCAGGATCTGACGCTGGATCGTCGCCCCGTTC
Organism: Paludibaculum sp.; assembly: GCA_036504135.1. Classification (GTDB taxonomy): domain Bacteria; phylum Acidobacteriota; class Terriglobia; order Bryobacterales; family Bryobacteraceae; genus Paludibaculum. The sequence goes on along the minus strand of DASXVP010000031.1, from coordinate 204,770 downwards.
AACGAAGCGTTGTTGGGGATCAGACCAGCGAACGGATTGGTCACCTGCGCCTGATAGTACGCCGTGTCGATGGCGCCGGAGGACGTGCGCCGACCGAGTTGATCCGTTGGCACGTAGTTCGCCGCCAGATTCAATGGCACGTTCTTCGTGATGTTGCCCACGTAGCCGACCTCGATCATCAGATTCGCGGGCAACTCCCTCTGGATGTCGAACGAATATTGATGCGAGTAAGGCAGCGGCCGGGCCAGGTAGTTTGCCGACACGCCTTCGCCGAGGAAGCTCTTTGTGCCCAGGCTATTGCCGATCGGCGCCAGCAGCTTGCCGCCCGCGTAGTTGGCGAACGGGTTGGTCATGTTCACTGCCGGCAGATAGCCATCCACCGACGAGATCACACTGGTCGCCCGGCTGAACCCGGCTGTCGAGCCGTTCTCGTTCTGGCCGAGGATGTAGAGGCCGTACCCGCCGCGCAGTACCCACTTCGAGCCCAGCCGGTAGGCTGCGCCGACGCGCGGTTGGAAGTTGTTCTTGTCCGTGTTAAAGCCGTAGCGGGGCTGGCCGTCCTGCCCGGCAAACAGCACCGTGCCCTTGGCCGCAAATCCCTGAACCTGCGAGGCAATCGGGCTGGCCGCATTGATATCCAGGCCGCGCACCATGCGGTCGAAACGCTCGTAGTTAGGCGTCTCGTAATCCCAACGCAGGCCGACATTGACCGCCAGCCGTGAGCTCACCTTGATGTCGTCGTTGAAGAACAAGGCGTAGTAGCGGTGCAGCCACGTCGGCGCGAAGTTGTTGTCCACCGAGCCAGATGCCGGATAGCCCAACAGGAAAGACGCAATCTCGTTGCCGGAAGTCGCATCCGCCCGGAAGGCGTCCAACTGAGTCCAGGTCTTGTTGAAGGCGAAAGCGCCGCTGGCGTTGCCCAGGTTTTCGTCGCTCTGCTTGTACTGCCGTGCCTCAAAGCCCCACTTCATCAGGTGCTTACCTGAGATGTAGTTCATGTTCGGCTGCACGCTGTAAGTGTCCTGCGAGCCGAAGTTTTGCGTGCTGCTGCCCAGTCCCTGGTAGCTACCCAGGCCCATGATCGGGAATTGCAGTGTGCGGAACTGAGCCACCAGCGAATCTTCAAAGCCCAACTGCCGCGGATCGTAACCGGCGCCCATCGTGCTGCCGCCGACGTACTCCCAACGGCTCAGCCCCAGCCGCAAGTCCAGTGTCATGTGCGGCGTCAGTGTAGATGTCCAGTCGCCCACCCAGTTGCGCCCGTTGCGCATCAACGGCGAGTTGCCTGATGGCTCCGCCGGATTCTTCTGGCTGATGTCGGTAACGAACACCAGCGAGCGGTACTCCGTATATGGGTTCTGCCCGTAGCGGAAGTACACGTTGTTCTTCGAATTGATTGCGTAATCCAAACGGCCGGACCAGCCATTCATATCGGCGATCCAGCGCGAGGGGAAGATGTAGTTGTTCACGTGCGCCGCGTTGTCGCCAGGGGCGTTCGGCGCCGGATAGTACTTGAAGCCTTCCAGGGCTGCCTTGCTCAGGCGCGCCGTCGGAATCTTGTTCCCCGCAAAGGGCAACCGCTTCCCGGTGGTCCGGTCCACCGTTAGGGGATCGTAGACGGCCACCTGGGCGCCGGCCGCGTTGAACAGCGTCGAAAAATCACCCTGCCGCCATTCAGTGAGCGGGAACGTGTATACGCCCGGATCAGCGTTGCGCTGCCGCACGCCCTCATAGGAGAGCATCCAGAACAGCTTGTTGCGCCCGTCAAACAACTTCGGAATGTATACCGGTCCGTTGGCGTTCACGCCAAACGTATTGATCACCGCCGCCGGCTTCTTGATGCCGCCGCGGTTGAGCTCCGACGTGTTCGCGTTCAATGCGCTGCCCTGCCAATTGTCAAATGCCGATCCATGCAGCTCATTGCCGCCGCCCTTGGTCACAATGCTCACGATGCCGCCGCCGGTGCGCCCGTACTGCGCGTCATACGTGTTGGTCAATACCTTGAACTCCTGAACGGTCTCCACCGTCGGGATGTGGATGATGGACCGATCGCCTTGCACGTTGCTGATCCCGTCCAGCAGCACTTCGTTCTCTTTGTTCTTCCCGCCGTTGACCGAAAAGCCCGAACTGCCGCCGATGTCCCAGGACCGCAGATAACGCCAGTCGCCGGACTTCACCACACCCGCGGCCGACCATGCCAGTTGCATGATGTTCCGCCCCTGCGTCGGGACGTCCTTCACCAGTTCCTGCGAGATCAACTGCGAACGCGATGCCGTCTCTGTCTGCAGCGTCGAGACACTTTCAGATACCGTTACACTCTCAGCCGCCTGCCCAATCTCCATCGCCACATCGATGCGTGCCTGCTCCATCGCTTGCAGGCTGACATTCTGCCGCACGAACCGCTTGAAACCGGCCTGCTCCACGCTGACCGTGTATGTGCCCGGCGTAAGAAAGGGCATCTGGTAGAGCCCGGAGTCATTGGTGACGCTCTTATTCGACGTGTTTCTGGCGACGTTCGTCGCCGTGACTGTTGCTCCAGGGATGGCTGCGCCGCTCGGATCGCTCACCACCCCGGTGATTCCGGCGCGAACCTCTTGTGCAATTGCCGGAGTCCCGCAGAGCGCTCCCAGCATCACTAGAACTAACCATCGCGATTGAAAAACCATAGGCTCCTTCTCAGCTACGTGGCCGCCCTGCGCCTAAGCAAGTTGGCGGAGGTATTGAGAAGATGGTAGGCTGTTCCAAAAAGGAAGTCAACCGTTCCGGTTTTTATGCGGATGGTTTCAGAACCTTTGCAGTTCGGTTTACGGTTCCAGCGGAAGATCCAACGTCCCGGTCGCCCCGTTGTTGGAGTCCCTCACCACCACGCGCATCGCATTCGCGCCCGCCTCCCGCGGCATGGTCCGGCGATAGAGAAGCCCCTTCTTCATCACGATCTGGTAGTTCTCTTCGGTCAGTTTCAGCGGCATCGAGGCACGCAATCCATTCATCTTGCCGTCGGCGGTCCGTTGGATAAACATCATTTCCAGCGCGCCGGTCCAACCGTCCTTGCCCGGCTGGAGCGAAAGCTGAGTCGGCTCAATCTGTAACACCATGTTTAGCTCGGATGGCGATGTCTTCATCTGCGCCGTCAGCAACACACCCGTCTGGGATACCGGACTTTGCGACGCCTCGTCCAGGTCGCCTTTCATGATCCCGGCCGGTTCCTTGCCCTGCTCGTCGGCGTTGTAGCCGTTGCGGTACCGCAGTTTGAGTCCGGGCCTGTTCACCTTGATTTCGATCTTCCGGAACTTGCCGTCGGCCTTCGAATTCGTGGTGTGGTAGGCCAGCGAGTAGGAGTAGCGGGCGTCGTCCAGCGCCTTCTTCAAAGCGCCGGCGATGTTGTTTGAATTCAGTGTGGCCAGGCCACCGGTGCGCGACGAAAACTCAGTGAGACCGGCCTGAGCCTCGCGTTCATTCTCGATTCGCGCCAGCGCCCGGTTGGTAATCTCGAAGGCGAGTCCCGCTTCGGCGGCCGCCATCGGCACCAGCAGCCCGTTCACATCCACGCCATATACCGACACGCCCGAGGCATTGATCTGCCGCACGGCCTTGTCGAGCATATCCAGCAGCAGCACACCCTCCGAGCCGCCGATGCTACGCCCGGGCGCGGGCATATTGTTCACAATGCCGCCGCCCCCTGACATCCGCACGGTGGGCGTGGTATTGTCGTTCGGCACGATAGTGATCGGGAAACCACTGGACATCCAGATCAGATTCTTGCGTCCCGGAATTCCCGCCATGTGCCGCGCAATCAGCGACAGGGACCGAATCGTCAACATCGAGCGCGTGCGCTGCATGGTCGCCACGTAGAGCTTCTCCATGTCGGCCCGGCTCTCGCCGAACGCGCCACCCCAGCGCGACGCCACCAAATTCACCAACTCCGTTTCCGACTTGCTCCGCAGCGATAGGACCCCCGATGTCTTCGCCAGCTTCGCTTCCAGACTCTTCCGGTCGGTTGTAAAATCGTGCAGAATGCTGAGCGTCTGCCCCAGCGTATAGATCGCCACCACGTCGTTCTCACCCAGCGTCCGCAACACCTGCAGCAACTGCTCACGCGTCGCCGTCTGCGCGGCCCAGGGCGTGTTGAGGTAGTCGATGACAATGGCGTTTACCGTACGCGGCGCGTGCGGCAGCAGCTCGGGCCGGTTGGTATAGATCCCCTTGGGCAGCTTCGGCGGCGCCGCGCCCGCCCGCAGCATGGCTTCGGTGAAGAAATGAGAGAGCTCCTGCTTCTTCCCGTCCTCCAGCACGGTGAAATCCTCTTTCTTCAGATCCTGCACCAGTTGGCCCTTCTCGTCGGTGGCGACAACGGATACCTCCACCAGCCGGGTGGTGGCTTTGAAGACGGGGTCCTGCCCGGAAACGGTGAGGCCCAGGGTGAGCAGCAGGCAAAAGGCTACCCGGATAATCGGATGATAATAGCTCGTCATGCTGCCCTTATCTTACATCCCGTCGGCCGGTTTGACGATAAACTATCTCTAATGCGTACCCTTCTCGCCGGCCTCCTTGCTCTCTCCCTCTTCGGCGCCGCCGAAAAATGGACCGTCGACGATCTCTTGCTTCAGGAGTCGGCCGGCGCTTTAGACATCAGTAGAGACGGCAAGGCTGCCGTCTACACCCGGTCCCGGATGGATAAGGAGAAGGGCGAGGCCATCACGCATCTCTATCTCAAGCGCTTGGGCGAATCGGAAGAGATTCAGCTCACTCGCGGCCAGGACAGCGAATCCAGCCCAAAGTTCTCTCCCGACGGCCGCAGGATCGCCTTTCTCACCTCTCGCAAGCCGGTCGGCCCGGCAGGCGCTGCCGCTGCTGAGCCCGCGGGTTCCCAGATCTGGCTGCTGAATACAGGCGGCGGTGAGCCTTACGCCCTCACGAAAATGGAAAAGGGCATCCGTGCCTTCGATTGGCTGAACAACGACACCCTTCTCGCCGCGGCCGCCGAGGACGCGACGCTCTACGACCAGAAGGTGAAGGAGCGCAAGGACACCTCCCAGGTTGTGGACGACGAGAAGAACGCCGCACCGGTGCGACTCTTCCAGATCGAGGCCAAGGGCGGCAAAGCCACTCGGATCACGGACAACAAGGATCGCATTACCTCCGTCACCGCCTCTCCCGACGGCGCCTGGGCGATCACTGTCCACAACCGGAGCCTGGCCGAAATCTACAACCAGAAAATCAAGCCCGTCACCTTCCTGCACGACCTCAAATCCGGCAAAAGCGTCGAGCTCTTTGCAGGCCAGAAGCTCTACCCGCGCGGCTTCGCCTGGACCTCAGACAGCAAGGGCTTCTACTTCTCCGCGCCCTACTCCACTCACGCCTATCTCCTCAACGCCGTCGTGAATTTCGTCTACCACTACGATGTCTCCGCCGCCAAACATACAAAGGTGGATCTCCAGTGGGAGAACGGCGCCACCGGCGGCCTCGCCGTCACACCCAACGGCTTCATCGCCCTGCTGGCCAACGGCGCGCGCAACAAGGTCGCGCGCTATACCCGCACGGGCGACGCCTGGACCCGCCAGTGGATCGATACGGAGGGCGTCCAGTCCGTTGACGTCACCGAGGACGGCGCCACCGTCATCTACACTCACTCCAGCGCGTCCAGCCCCGCAAAGTGGATGCTCGCCAAACTCGACGGCGCTACCCTGAGCGACGCGAAACCCTTCGTGGAAACGAACCCCGGCTGGAAGAAGAAGGAGTTCGCCAAGACAGAACTGGTTCGCTGGAAGGGCGCGCTGGACGAAGAAGTGGAAGGCATCCTCTACTACCCCCACGGCTACACGCCCGGCAAGAAGTACCCGCTGATGGTCATGATCCACGGTGGTCCGTTTGGCCACGACTCCGACGCATTTTCCGAGCGCTGGGCCTACCCTCATCAGCTCATCGCCCAGCGCGGCGCGCTCATCCTCAAGCCCAACTACCACGGCTCCTCCAACTACGGCCTCAAGTGGGGCGAATCGATCTCCGGCGGCAAGTACAACGACCTGGAGTGGATCGACGTCGAGAAGGGCGTCGATTCTCTTATCGCCAAGGGTCTCGCCGATAAAGACCAGCTCGGCATCATGGGCTGGTCCAACGGCTCCATCATCACCATCGAGGTCACCACCCGCACCACGCGCTACAAGGCCGCCAGCGCCGGCGCCGGCGACGTCAACTGGGCCAGCGACTGGGGCAATGCCGTCTTTGGCGACTCCTTCGAGCAGTACTATCTCGGCAAGACGCCGATGGACGATCCGCAGCTCTACATCCGCAAGTCGCCGCTCTACCGCATGGACAAGGTGAAGACACCCACTGTGATCTTTTTTGGCACCGAGGATAAACAAGTGCCCACCGAGCAGGGGTGGCAACACTACCGCGCGCTCCAGCACTACGGCAACACAGACGTGAAGTTCATCCTCTTTCCCGGAGAGGCCCACGGCCCGCGCAAGTACGTTCACCAGCGCCGCAAGGTAGATGAGGAGCTGGCATGGTTCGACAAGTACCTCTTCAAGACTGCCGCCGACACCAATGAAGCGCTCAAGCCGGAATCCGCGCTCGCCGCGCTGGTCCGTGTCCGCAAGATGGGTGACGCGCCGGAAACCGCCGAACGCGCCGGCCTCGCCTTCGGCCGCTTCGAGGTCACCCGCTCTCAGTATTTTGCCTTCGATCCGTCCAGCCAAATCCCAGCCGGCACAGGCAACTACCCTGTCACCGGCATCACGTTCGAGCAGGCCAAGGCCTACGCAGCGTGGCTCTCAAAAAAGACTGGCCAGACGTGGCGGCTGGGCACGGAAGAGGAACTCGGCGCCCTGCTGACAAAGTCGAAGACCGAGAACGTGCTCGACAACTGGGCCGGTTACGCCGTCAATACGGACGACGCGGCCCGCCTCGCCTCTCTCATTGACGGCATGGGTACGGCCGCGCTCCTGAAGCCGGTCGGCAGCTACCCCGGTGTGGGGGACGATCCGCTGTATGATTTGGGTGGCAACGCCGCGGAGTGGGTCGTGGCCAAGGACGGCGCCGGCAAGGCCCTCGGCGGCAGCGCCGATCTGCCCGTGGATGCAAAATCCAAGGCAGTACCCCGTGCCGCCTACACCGGTTTCCGCGTCGTTCGCGAATTGAAGTAAGGAAGTACCGAAATGCTATTATCTGCGATGCTCCTGCTGGCCTCCGCGGCCGGCGACGTTACCACGCTCCTGCCGCCTCCCGATTTCAAAGGGTGGACCCGGCTGCCCATCCCCGCCACGCTCGGCGTGAATCCCAAGCTTCAATGGAAAGTGGACGCGGAACAGAAGGCCCTCATCTGCACCGGCGATGGCGGCCACGAATGGCTCCGCTACGATACCGAGGTCGGCGATTTCGAACTCGAGCTCGATTGGAAGTTCACCGCCAAGCCTGGTGAAACCAAGTACAACTCCGGCGTGGGCATCCGTCTGTCAAAACAGGGCGAGATCTGGTATCAGGCCCAGACGGGTCTGGCCGGCGCCTATCTCTTCGGCAACAACATCACGCCGGAAGGGGCGCTCCGCAGCTTCAACCTCAAGGCTGATATGAAGGAGAATCGCGTCAAGCCCGCCGGCGAGTGGAACCACTTCATCATCATCTGCAAGGACGACACCATCTCCCTGTCCGTGAATGGCGTGGTGGTCAATACGCTTGCCCGCGTCGGCCTGCGCCGTGGCTACATCGGCTTTGAGGCGGAAGGCTACGAGGTCACTTTCAAAGACATCAAGCTCAAGTCTCTGGAGTAAGAACACTGTCCACGTATCGCGGCCGGTTCGCCCCATCGCCAACCGGCCTTTTGCATCTTGGCTCCCTTGCGGCCGCCCTGGCTGGCTGGCTCGACGCACGCGCCAACGGCGGGCTCTGGCTGGTCCGTATGGAGGATCTGGACGAGCCGCGTTGCGACCGCGCCGCCGGCCTCGCCATCCTGGCCTCTCTCGCCCGCTTCGGCCTCGTCCCCGACGAGCCCGTCATCTGGCAGTCTGAACGCAAGCCGCTCTACCGCGCCGCCCTGGATCGTCTCATCGCCGAAGGTCTCGCCTACCCTTGCGCTTGCACCCGCGCCGAACTCGCCATCGCCCCCTGCCCGTGCCGCCATCGCAAACCCCAGCCACGCTCCTGGCGCTTCCGCTCTCCCAATTCCATCGACGACGCCATTCTCCTCCGCGCCGACGGCTATTTCGCCTACCAACTCGCCGTCGTCGTCGATGACCACCTCCAAAACATCACACACATCGTTCGCGGGGACGATCTTCTCGACGCCACGCCGGGCCAGATCGCGCTCCAGCACGCGCTGGGCTACGCCACGCCCGTCTACCACCACATCCGCGTCGTGCGCGACGCCAACGGCGACAAGCTCAGCAAGCAGACCCACGCCGCCGCCATCGACGAGATGCCCGCCGAGGTCGCCTTGGACCACGCCTTCTCCCACCTCGGTTTGCCGCCCCTCGAGATCACGCCGCGTTGGCCTGCTTGGGCCGTTCCAGCCTGGCGCTCCCGCCGGATCTAGCCTGCCCTGTCCCCCATAATGGAAGTGTGACGGGAGAACATCCGGCCGAATGAGTAATCAGCCCGTAGTGGCACTGGAATCCACTATCATCGCCCACGGCATGCCCTATCCCGAGAACGTCGAGACCGCTCTCGCCGTGGAGCGGATCATTCGGGAGTGCGGCGCCACACCCAGGACGCTCGGTATCCTCGATGGCGAAATCGTCGTCGGGATGAGTCCCGATCAGATCGAGCAGCTCGCCACTAGGCCCGGTGTCTGGAAGTGCTGTGAACGCGACATCCCCCTCGCCATTGCCCGCCGTGCCGACGCCGCACTCACCGCCGGCGCCAGCATCAGCGTGGCCGCGCGCGCCGGTATCGATGTCTTCGTCACCGGCGGCATCGGCGCAGTGGGCCCCACCGCCTCGCGCGACTTCGACATCTCCGCCGATCTGCCCGCCATCGCCGAATACCGCGTGCTCACTGTCTGCGCCGGCGCCAAAGCGTTCATGGATATCCCCGCCACTCTGGAGTGGCTGGAGACCCACCGCGTCCCTGTCGGCGTCTGGCAGTCCGATGAATTCCCGCGCTTTTTCAGCCGCGGCAGCGGCCTCTCCACCGGTTGGAACATCGCTTCCGCCGCCGAAGCCGCTGCCGTCTTCCAAGCCCGGCCCCGTGGCGGCGTGCTGGTCGCCGCGCCCCTCCCAGAGGCCGACGCCCTGCCGGAAGACGTCGCCCGCGCCGCCATCGCCACAGCCCTCGCCGACGCGCAATCCGCCGGCATCCACGGCAAATCGCTCACCCCGTTTCTCCTGACGCGCATCAAAGAACTAACCATGGGCCGCAGCCTCACCGCCAATATCGCACTCATCCGCAACAACGCCCGTATCGGCGCCGGGATCGCGAAAGCTCTATGCGCTTGATTGCCGTCCTGCTCGCCGCCAGCCTGACGCTCCTGGCTCAGGACGCGCTCCTGCACAGCTTGGGTTTCGATCAGAAACAGTTGCAGATCCTCGCGTCCGGCCACGCCATCTCCCGTCTCTTCCCCATTGAGGATCGCTCCATGATCAACATGGGCGGCGCGGTGATGGTTAAGGCCACACCGGAGCACTACGTCGAGAAGTTTAGCGAAACCGCTCGCTTTCAGGAGGGGAACAGCGTCATCGGCGCCGGTCGGTTCAGCGCCGTGCCCCGCATCGAGGACCTCGATTCCTTCAAGCTGCCCGAGGTGGATATCGACGACCTGCTCGATTGTTCACCCGGCGACTGCGACTTCGCCCTCACCCGCGATGCCCTCGAACGCCTCAAACGCCAGGTGGATCGCCATAAACCCGATCACCGCGCCCAGGTCGCCCGCTTCGTCAAAGCCGAGTTCATCGCCCAGATCAACGCCTACCGCCGCGACGGCAACAAGGCCCTCGCGGTCTACCACGACAAGGCGCAGCCCTTTTCTACCGCCGCCAGCCTGGACCGCCTCTCCGACGTCGCCAATATCCTTCAGCAGATCAGCCCGGAAGTCGATCGCTATCTCGACGACTACCCGCGCAACCGCCCGCCCGACACCGAGGATTTCTTCGTCTGGCAGTTCGCTAAGTTCGGCATGAAGCCCGTTATGCGCGCCTCCCACGTGGTCATTCGCAAGTTCCAGCACAACGGCCGCACCGGCTACGTCATTGCGGGTAAGACCGTGCTCGCTACCCACTACTTCCGCTCCGCCCTGGAACTCACAGTGCTCTATCCACAGTCAAACGGACAGACCACTGTCGTCATGACCCAGCGTTCCATCATCGACGGTTTCAACACCTGGCGCGGCCGCCTGCTGCGCGGCCTCATCATGGATCGCAGCCAGAAATCGCTCCAGAACTACCTCACGGGCATCCCGTCCCGCATGTAGCTATAGCAGCGCGTCCAGCACCTTCAACGGCTCCTGATTGGCCGTGTCCTGCTGCATCTGCGCAAACTGCTGCTGTGCCTTGTCCAGAGACGCCACAGACTTCGTAACGTCCTGCTGAAAAGTCTCCGCCGCGCTGCACGCATACTTCTGGTGCGAGAGAACGAACTCGCGCAGCCTCAACTGATGCTCGCCCGCCGTATCGGTCAGCTGCCGGTAGTCTGTCAGTAACGTCCGGGCCGAGGCCACCTCGCGCCGCGCCGCCCGCAGCCGGTCGTCCAACGCGCCCAGCGCCTGCATCGGCCGCTCGCCTTCCCTGCCCCGCATCGCCGTAAAGTACATCGCCATCTGCTCTTTCACCGGACCAGCCGATTTCACGAGAGTCAGCATCCGCTCGTGCGTGCGCACCATCCGTTCCCGCAGCTTCGTCATCCGGTCCGCCAGCGCCTCCAACTCCGTCAACCGCGCCTTCCTCGCCGTATCCACCCCCTCGGCAAAATCGCGCGCACACACCAGAGTCTTCAACTCCGTGTCCCGGCTCTTGCTCTTGAAAGCCGGTGACAGCACCAGCGTCACCGCCGTATTCAACCACGCCACTTGCGGGAACGTACTCATCAATTGCCCGGCAATGCTGGGAATCCGGCTCTTCTTCGCCTGCTCCTCCAGGCTGTGTACCGCCGCCTGGTACTTCGCGCTCGCCGCCACCGGGCTTGGCAGCTCCATCAGCGCCCGCGTCGTATTCACCGTGTTCAGCATCCCGCTCAGATTCGTGATCAGGCTCGCCAGCGCCGCCTCGCCATTCTCAAACACAGCCTGCTCGGTCTTCAGCCGACTGTTCAGCATCTCCCGCTCAATCGCCTCCTGCTGGCGCATCTGATCAGTGAGTGCCTTCTGGAAGGCTGAGAGTGCCTTCTGGTACGCCGAGAACTCATCTTTGGTTACATACCCCCGGCCATCCTTGAAACGCGCCTCCAGGGCCGCCAGCGCCGCTTTCTGCCGCTCCAACTCCAGCCGCTGCCCATCCAACTGCGCCGTCAGCCCCTCGATCTTCGCCTCCGCCGCCAACCGCTCCGCTTCAATGTCAATCCGCGTCGGCGGCGCCTGTACGGCAGCCGGATCCTGTGCCAGCAGCAGAAGCGCTGTCAAAACAAAGCAGCTCATGTTTGTATCCTAGCCCGTCCCCAAAAACTAAGACGCCGGAACACCGCTCCAGGGACGAACCCCAAAGCAATCTTCCGGCGTCAATCCAATCACTCAGAGAGCCGCGGCTCCTGCTTCTACCGCCCCGTCTGCACCTTCGGCGTCGACAGGTAACCCACAATCACGTCTTTCTTCACTTCGTTCACCACGATCTCGTACGGCTGCCGCGCCTTCGAGGTGTAGAACTGGATGGGCTCGTTCACGCCCTTGTCTTTCTTCTCCACCCGCTTATCGTCGGCAGTCACTTCCACGGTGAACTTGTTCTTCTTCAAATCGGACTTCTTGAGCTGCAGGAAGACATCGCCGATCTTGCGTGGCGCCTTTTCCCTGCCCAACGTGAACTCAAAGTAGTTCCGGTCGCCCAACGCCTTCAACGCCGCCAGTTCCTTGCCGTTGGTGGCGATCAGCCCGCTCTGTACGCCCAGGTCGCCCGAGACGCTCTTCAGGCTGGCAATCGTCTTGTCCAGTTCAGCCTTGGTGTTGGAGACATCCGTCTTCACCACGCCGACTTCCGTTGAGACTTCACCAATTTTCGTGTTGGCGGTCGCGGCCGACGCCTCCACCTTCGAAATATCGCTCTTGATCTGCTGCTCGCTCGCCTTGCGCTGCTGTTCCAGCTTCGCCGCCAGCTCTTCCGCGTGCTTGGTGGCATCCACCTTCGCCTGGCCGACAGCCTGCGACGCCGAGCGCCGCGCCGCGTCCAGTTCGTCCTTTAACGTGTCCAGATTCCGCTTCGCCGCCGCCGTTGTCACCGACGAAGTTTCCTTCACCCGCCCCACTTCTTCCAGGATCGATTCCCGGCTCTTGGCCAGGTCCTGCTTCAACGTGTCGATCTGCAGGAATAGATAGACGTTGGCGGCAATCAGCGCCACCACGGCGCCGGCCAGGATTGCCATCTTCGCTCCGCCACCGCTGCTGGGCGGGGTGGGCAGAACGTAATTCGGTTGCGGCTGTCCGCCCTGCGGGGCGGGATAGTTCGGGTCACTCACGGGCTTTACCTCTCTCTTGGGGCTTCTGTCAGCCCGCCAAATGAACATTCTATCATTTGGACGTTCGCCATTATAGCTCAGGTTTCAATCACGTTTGGGCCGCGCGAACTCCAACAGCTCCTGCTTCGGCAGACCCGGCTCAAAACATCTGCGGCATCGCGCCTCATACATGCCCATCCCGCCCACCGCAATCAGATCTGTCGATTCCACCAGCCGCTGCGTATGCTTCGCCGGATTGCCGCACCGCAGGCAAATCGCCAGCGTCTTCGTGATCGATTCCGCTATGCACAGCAGATCCGGTATCGGGATAAACGGCCGCCCCATGTAGTCCGTATCCAGCCCCGCGATAATCACCTGCTTGCCCGAGTCCGCCAGTTGCTGGGAGATATCCACCAACTCCGGCCCCATGAAATTCGCCTCGTCGATTCCCACCACCTGCGTGCGCCAGTCGAGCTTCTGCAAAATCTCCTGCGGCTTGGCGATCACCTCCGATTTCATGCGCGTGTCGGCGTGGCTGACAATCTCATCCGCCGAATACCGGACATCGATCACAGGCTTGAAAACCTGCACCCGCTTGCGCGCAATCAACGCCCGCCTCAGCCTTCGAATCAACTCTTCGCTCTTGCCGGAGAACATCGGTCCGCAGACCACTTCGATCCAGCCTATGTGACCGGTAATAAAGTCCATCGTCTGTCAGGATATCGCGCTCCCCCTCTGCGTGTTAGCCTGACCCTGTGAAACGTCTCGTCATCACTCTCTGCATCCTGGGCGCGCTCGTCGCCGGAGCCTTCGCCATTCATCCGCCTCTCCGCCACTACACACTGGCTCAAATCGGTAAAGGAAACGGATGTACTCCCGCCCGAGCCTGGGCCATCGAGGCTGAGAAACGCGAACTGACTCGCGTCAAGGATGAGATCCTCTACAAACAAAAACTGCTCCAGAAGGAGCTCAACGGCCTGGAGCAGTACTCCACACCGTACGGCGATTTCTGGGCGCCCGCCGGCAGCCGCTACACGCTGCCGTTCAACCTCGCCGAGGAGGCCACTCACATCTATGGCACCGGCGCTCAATTCGTTCAGAAGGGCGATGTCGTCCTCGATTGCGGCGCCAACGTCGGCACCTTCGCCCGTTTTGCCCTCGACGCCGGCGCCGGCAAAGTGATTGCCATCGAGCCCGCTCCTGACAATCTCGAGTGCCTGCGCCGGAATTTCAAAAAGGAAATTGAAGACGGCCGCCTCGTCGTCTACGCCAAGGGCGTTTGGGACAAAGAGGACTTCCTCGATCTCCTCGTCGATTCAGAGAACCAGGCCGCCGATAGCTTCGTCATCCACCGCGACGGCGCCAAGCCCATGGCCAGAGTCCCTCTCACGACAATTGATCACCTGGTCACCGAGCTCAAGCTCGATCGCGTCGATTTCATCAAAATGGATATCGAAGGCGCCGAGGTGAAGGCTCTTTACGGCGCCAAGGCAACCCTCGCCAGGTTCCATCCGCGGATGTCCCTCTCCGTCTACCACGATGCCGCCCACCCGTTTGAAGTCCCCCAGGCTGCCCTCGCCGCCTGGCCCGGCTACCAGACCGAGTGCGGTCCCTGCAACGCCGTACCAGGCGCGGTGCGGGCCGACATCATGTATTTCAAATAGGGGAGGCTCCGAAAACGAAAAAGGCCAGCGGGGACTCGGAGGAAGATCCCCGCCGGCTCAAAGCCAGCCTTTATCGGAGGAATGCTGGCGTTTTCGTACTAGATGTACGCTCTACGTCAGAGCATACCACATGTGGATGAAAGCGCAACTCACGTTGATCCATTCTGGTACTCCTCTGATCCCACGAACTAGGGCCCTTCTCCCTCGGAAGTACCTGCAAAGCACTGAAGCGATAGTCCCTTCTTCGCACCGCCGCTCCAAATCTCTCAGTCGCATCCTCGGCGGGATACTATAATTAAACCTAATTCATACACTATAGTCAGCGATGTTCGTCTGCCGTTCACCCACTTACAGGCGCCTCACTCGGACGTGCTTGAACTCGAGCCAGTACCCCTGCCGGTGCGCCTGCAATTCAATGAACCCCTCATTCAGAATTGTTAGCTCCGAATACTCCATCACAGTCTCTCCATCCACTCGCACCCGCGCCGACCGCCCCTGTACCCACAACTCAAAAAGAAACCAGCGCTCATCTTCGATCCGGGGATAGCGCGCCCGCTTCAGGTGGTACAGCGATCCTGTCGGGAAGTGGGCCTCCTCTACCGGATGCAACTGGATCTCGTAGTGCTTGTCCGGCGTCAGTCCGCGTCCCGCGCTGCGGAACAAGACGCCCCCGTTGTGTTGGGCGCAACCGCGGATGTAGCACTCAAACTCAAAATCCCTGTACTTCTCCTTCGTGGCCATATGGCCGGCTCCGTCGCCCCGCAGGACGGATCCCAGCGCCACAAAATCCGGCTTGCCCTCCGATACAGCCCAGTTCGCCGCCAAATCGCCGGGCGTCTCGTACAGCGTCTGCCAGGTCGGCGTCCCAGGCAACTCCTGAACGCGCAGCCCCCGAAAGCGGCACTCTGCCGAGGCCGCCACAATACCCAGATACCCTTCCCTGAGCCGCAGCTTCAACTCGGAATGTGCCGCCAGGTCCACATCCTGCACCATCTCGCCGTTGGTCCAGACGCGCACCCGAGCGCCGTCGCAGACCACCCGGAACTCATTCCAGCCTTCCCGCACGTTCACATTGCGCGGCGCCAACACTGGAAACACCGCCCCCATGGAATACGGCGTCGGCGGGACTTCTTTCTGATGAAACACCTTGATCTGCAGCCCCGCCTGCGTGGGACGGCCATGCTCCGGCGCCCGCAGATAGATGCCGGAGTCCGTCCACCCCTTGATCAGGAACTCCCCTCGCAGGTCGAAGTTCGAATAGCGCTTCGCCGAGCGCAGCCAGGTGGGAAACGTGGCATGCGAGTGCACCGCCACAACTCCGCCCTCCATACTGTAGGCCGACTCCGGCCCGTCAATTACCACCCAATCTGTCAGCGGCACAAACCCCGGTTCCAACTGCTGCCCTTGCGCTAGTCCGGCCAAAGGCACTGCCATGAATGATCTACGTTCCATGAACGCTATTGTGCTACATGCGGATGGAAGTGGTAGCCCAACCTCTGCTTGTACCGCTCCAGCGTGTTGTAGACAATCGGGCAATAGCCCGTCCGCCGCGTCACCGATTCCATCCGGCTCCCGAGCGTGTGGCTGCTGCTATCCATGTGCGGAAAGTGCTGGCACGGCCCAGGCCGAACTTCGTAGATCATGCAGACGTTGCCATCCTGAAAAGTGCAGCCGCCCCCCGTATGCCGCAGGATCGTATGATGATCCACCGGATCGATCATCGTGTATTGGCGGAGTGCATTCTCGACGCTGGTGCCCAGGTACCCGGCAATCGCTTCCATCTCCGCCGGCGTCACATCGACGTACGTCTCGCGGCAGCACGCGCCGCAATCCAGGCAGTTGATCCCGTCCTGAACCTCTTCCGCGATCTCGCGGAACAAATGATCCGACCCGTGGTGGTGGCGCACGAACCGTTGGAAGTCGAGGTTCTCGGCGGCCTTGGCTCCGGCAAGCATCCGAAGTTGAACCGGGTCGGTGATCATCGGATCACAAGTTCTACGCCTCCCACAATAGCGCGCCCTGGCATCGGAATGGTCAGGATCTCTTGATAGCGCGCGTTGCTGAGATTGGTGAATTGCACAAACGGCCGCACCGGCCCCCGTGCCCGGGCCAAATACAGATCCCAAACCGCATACGCCCCCCGCCCCCGCCGCTCGGCCGCACCCACGCGCGTTCGCGCTGTCAGCGAGCCTGGCAGATTCGCCGTCCACGAGAACACCCCGGAGTGTACCGGATAGTTGAACGAATACTTCGTATAGACCCCAGGCAATAGCTGCGAAACGCCGCGCAGCCCGGTGTACGACCAATCCAGCACCTGGCCGCGCCACTGCAGAGCCGCCGAGCCCTCCACCCCGGTGAAGTTCAGGCTGCCGATGTTGCGCGCCACCCACGGGCCGCTCGGCGAGCCGCTCATATAATCGATCCCGTTGCGGTCCTGGCGATGAAACAGCGTCGTCTGCAGCCGCCAGTGGGCCGTGGGCCGGTAGTCCGCCCCGCCTTCATAGCTCCATGCACGCTCGGCCAGCAGCGCGGCATTGCCCTGATTCGCTGGGTCGCGGTAGTACAATTCCGTGAACGTCGGCAGCCGGTAGGCCCGGCTCACCGCTGCCCTGAACTTCAATTTGGATGCCGCCCAGTAGCCGGCGGAAATCGTCGGGCTGATTTCATCAAACGCACCCCGGTAGCTCTCACTGCGCACCCCGGCCGAAAATGAGAATCGTCCCAGCGCCCGCACGTCCAGCGATGCGTAGGTGGCCACCCTCGCCCGCGAGTGCCGGCCCAGATTGGATGATTCGATCTTCTCGCCGGTTCCCTCGGCGCCATAGAACAGCGTGATGTTCTGCCTCAGCGGATCATGCCGCCGCAGGCTGGCCTGCCAGGACTCGGCCACGTGATGATTCTGATACCGCTGCGGATTGTCCCGGAAGAGGTAAAAGAGATCCGAGTGCCGCCGGTAGGACACCCCCGCCTCCGTCCGCTCGCCCAGCGATTGCCGGAGCCCCGCGAACCATGTCTTCGTCCGCTCCCAGGAAGGATATGCTCCATAGAAACCCTGAGCCCCAAACGGCTTGTCCGCCAGACCCAAATCCAGCCCCGTCGTCCCCAGCCTGGAACGCCACGCCGTCCCTGAGCCCAGGCTCAGGTTCCGGTAGTCTCGATTCGGCATGAACCCGCTGGAGAAATCCCGCGAAAACGTCAATTGCTCCGATAGCGCGCCCCGCACCGCCGCCAGCGAGCCCGATTGTTGATTCACGCCAAAGTTTCCCGCCGCCACCCGCAGCCGGATCTCGCTCGTCTCCGGCGGCGCCGAGATCACATTCACCACGCCGCCCAGCGCGTCCGATCCATACAGCGTCGAACCCGCCCCCCGCAACACCTCGATCGATTGGATACTTTGCAGCGGGATCGGCAGATCCAGGCTGTGATGGCCAGACTGCGGATCACTCAATCGGTGCCCGTTCAACAATACCAGCGTCTGGCCAAACGTCGCCCCGCGGATCGACAGATCGCCCTGCAACCCATTCGGCGCGCGTTGCTGTAAATCCAGGGAAGGGTCCAGCTTCAACAGATCAACAAACGTATTGAGCAGCAGATTCTGGCTCCGCGCCGGCAGCGATACGACGCTCCGGTCGGCCTCTTCCAGCGGCAGCGGCGCCCACGATCCCGTTACTACTACGCTCTGCGCCATTGCGCCGGAGGTGCACGCCAGCGCCAGAGCCGTTATCAGGCAACTCCGCCCTGCCCTACTTCCCATCCCCCGCCTGTACGCGCACCTTCGCACCCATGTCCAGCCGGTTCAGCCCCGACACGGCCACCGTCTCGCCCTCATTCACGCCTTCCAGGATCTCAACCTCTTGCGGGAAGCGGTCCCCCAGCTTCACGTCGCGCACGTCGATCGTATTGTCCGCCTTCACGACGTAAGCCTTGTTGGAGCCCAGCACGTAATTCACCGCCCGCAACGGTACCGTGTGTATCGTCTCGCTCTTGTCCGTGGCCAGCCGCGCCCGCGCATAAGATCCCGGTTTTAACTCGTTCTTCGGATTCTGAATCAGCGCCTCCACCAGGAAAGTCCGTTTGGTGAGATCCACCGTCGGTGCGATGCGCCAAACCTTGCCGAAGAACTTCCGGTTGTCGAACGCTTCCACCATCACTTCCGCCTGCTGCCCCACACGCACCCACGGAGCCAACCGCTCCGGCACCTCGATCCGCAACCGGATCGGATCGATCTTCACCAGCGTGAACAAAGGGGTGTTCGGCCGCACAAATGCGCCCACCGTCGCCTGCCGGTCCTTCACGTACGCCGCGAATGGCGCCCGCACCGTCGTATCACGCAACTTCTTCCGCTGCAAATCCAGCGTGGCCTTATATCGCTCTACTTCCTGAATCAGATTGCGGGTCTGGTTCAGCGTCTGGTCGTAGCCGGCCTGCAAAGACTGGAACCGTGCCTGCGCCTGGTCCAACTCCGACTTAGCGCCGATCCCCTGATCCACCAGCTCGCGAGTCCGCTTGAATCGCTGCTCTGCCTCCGTCATGTCCGCCCGCGCCCGCCGTACATCCGGCGTCTCACGCACGTCCTTCACCCGGTCCTTCTCTTCTTTCAGCCCCAACCGCTCCAGCGATTGCCGCAACTGAGCCTCGCCCTGCGCCACCAGATAGCGCTGCTCCTCATCAGATATCCGTGCCAGCACCTGTCCCTGCGCCACCAGGTCGCCCAGGTCCGAGCTTACCTGCTCCAACCGCCCATCCACTTCCGCGCTGATGATCGCTTCGTCGTACGGAAACAGCGTCCCCACCCCGTCCACCGTTCGCTGAATCGTCCGCGTCGCTACCTTGGCGATTCTCACCGCCGCCGGACCGGACTCTTTTTTCGCCTCGGCCTTGGGCTGCCGGTTGCACGCCGTACTGAAAAGCACAGTTGCTGCGATGGATGCGGAAATGAACTGACGGAAGAATTTCATGAATATCCTGCGGTTCGCCGGTATGCGACGCTCAAGGAGAGTAGGCGCACAACGGAGGCGCTCAAGTTACCGGAAGGGCCATTGTATCCAGCTTTTGAGCTCCACGGCGAGCCATCGGGACGTTCATCGCCCGATGGCCCGTCGCGGAACACCTGGCTACGGTTTCAACAACGTCACAGTCACCAGCTTCGTGCTGCTCAAGCCTCGCTGATTGGTGACCTTCACCTGCAGCACATAGTCGCCCGCCTTGTTCGGCAGGAGTACGGTCGTGTCGGCCGAGTAACGACGCTGGATATCCACCAGTCCGTTCTCAAAACCGCCCTCCTGCGTCCACTCGAACTTCAGCGCGTCGCCCTGCGGGTCGCTAGAGGCCGAAGCGTCCAACGCCAGCGGGTTCGAGGTGGTGGTGTAATGATCCGGAATGTTCAACCGGATCACCGGGGGCTTGCCACCCACCGGAGGAACCGGCTTATCCGGCTGCTTCACCGTCACAGTGACTGTCGAGCTCACCGTGTTCTTCTTGCCTTGCACCACCAGGGTGTAGGTCGTGTCTACGCTAGGCGTGACATCCACCGAGCCGTTCGGCGTCACCGTGCCGATACCGTTGATCGATACCTGTTGCGCGTCGGTCGTCCGCCATGTCAGCCGCACCACGTCGCCAGGTTTGGCGCTGGCGCTCGGAGAAGCCACAAAGCTCACGATCCGCGCCAGAGGCACAACCGTCACGGTCACGTTCGCCTTCACCTCACCGCCATCATTCTTGGCGGTCAGGACATAAGTCGTCGTCACCCTCGGCGCCACTGACGAGTTGCCGGCCGCTGCCACCGTGCCCACCGCCGTGATTCTGATCTCCTTGGCGCCGTCCACGCTCCACGAAAGCGTCGAGCTCTCGCCAGCCAGGATCTCCGTTGGCGATGCGCCAAAGTTCACGATCTTCGGACCCGGCACCACCGGCGCCGTCGTGACGCTCACCGTCACCGTTGCCGTCACCGTGCCGCCCTTGCCCGTTGCCGTCATCGTGTAGGTGGTCGTATCCCGCGGGCTCACCGACGCCGTGCCCGTCGGCTGCACGGTGCCGATGCCGCTGATCGCCACTGTGTCCGCGTTCTCCGTCTCCCACACCAGGTTGGCCGTGTCGCCAGGCTTGATCGAAGTGGGTGCCGCGCGGAAGCTGATAATCCGGATCACCGGCCGATCCACCGTCACCGTCACCGTCTCGCTCAGTTCACCTTCCTTGTTGCGGGCAGTCAACTTGTACGCCGTAGTCTCCGTCGGCGCCACCTGCGACGTGCCGGATTGCGGATTCACCTTGCCCAGCGTGGTGATCTCCACCTCGTCCGCGTTCTGCACCTGCCACGTCAGCGTCGACGTGCCGCCCGCCTTGATCTGCGTTGGAGATGCGGTGAACTTCTGAATCACCACCTTCAGACTAGCCCTGGCCGTGACGCTCACCCGCGCCAGCGATGCCAGGCCAAAGGAGTCCTTTATCGTCAACCGGAAACTGTAGGTCTGCCCTTCTGCCGCCGTGAACGTCGCCTTGGCCGTGTTGCGGCCCGACAGATTCACCGCCGGTCCCGCGATCTGATCCCACTGGAACGTGATCGGGTCGCCTTCCGGATCGAACGAGGCTGAGCCGTCCAGGGTCACCTGACCCGCAGCCACGCCATTCTGGTCCTGGCCCGCGTCGGCGATCGGCGCATCGTTGCCCGTCCGCACCCGCCGCGTCAGCATTTCATACCGCACTCGCGGTACATCCACCGGGATCGGCGATTCCATCTCCAGATACTGCTTCGGCTGGATGAAGTTGCCAAACTGCAAGCCTGCCACCACGCGGCCGTTCGCGCTCCTGCTCACGTACGTCTCGTTGAAGCCGCCCTCCAGCGTGAAGGCTATGTGCTTGTTGATCGGCTGGATGAAGCGAATCGTGCCGCCCGGCTTGTTCTCGCCGCCGTGCACGGCCAGCATGCCCACATTGCCTTCCAGCACCAGGCTGCCGAATAGATTCACCGACGTCGAGGCGCCGGCCTGATCCACAACCCGCAGATAGCTCTCTTCGTAGATATTCCGCGTGATGATCGCCTTGTTGATCACCCCGCCGCTTAGGAATGACTTCGTCCCGAAGAACCCAACCCGGCCTCGGCTGAAGATGTAGTCCGCCGTGATGGCCGCCTGGCCCAGCGTCGCGCCATTCTGCATGTCAGCCAGCCCGACATGCTTGAAACTCGAAAACGCTCCAATCTGTCCGCGGCGGTTAAACCGGTTCACGATACCAAGATCGAACTGCGCTTCCTGTCTCTCTTTGAAGTACATGTACTCGCCCTGAGCCTGGAGCGCGAACTTCTCGCGGAACGGTGCAAAGTACCGCGCCCGGCCCGTAAATGTAAGATTCCTTGTATTGTCCACGCCCACATTGGCGCCAAGAATCGAGAACCGCGGCAGGATCGACTTCGCCAGCGTCTCGTCGGCCGTCTTCTGTGTGATCCTCTGCACGTCTTCCGCTGTCGCCGCCTTCGGCATCGCCGCTACCACTGCCTGCGTCCCACTTTGTGCGCCCTTCAATCCGTCAACATCGTTGCGCAGCTTAGCGTTCTCAGCCGTTAGCGCAGCCAGCATCCTTGCGATGTCGTCTAACTTGTCGAGCCGCTTCAGAATCTCGGCTAGCGTCTGGCTGTAGTCCGGGCAGTGCGCCTGCAGCGTTTTGATCGCATCCCCCACACCCCCTACCCCAATCACCTTGCCGTCCTTGTCCGTCACCGTCAGGGCCACGCGGCGATTCACCCACCGGCCCTCTTTGGAAGCGTTGTCAGCCTTAGGATTGCGTTTTCCGCGCGGCACAATCTCCATCTGCGCCGGTCGCGTCCCGTACTTCTCCAGGAACCCACGTACCGCCTCGGCCCTCTTTTGCGAAAGCTTCTCGTTGTACTTCTCGCCGCCGATCGAATCCGTGTGGCCATCCAGCTTCACGCGGAATTCCGGGTTCTTGCTGAGCATGTCCGCCAACCGGAGGAGGCTCGGGAATCCATCTGTTAGAACGGCCGAATTGAATTCGAAATTGATCTCTTCCCAATCCTCTTTCGTGGCCCCGGCCCCAATCTGGCCATAGCCCAATGCCGCCAGCACCATCGCTAGCAAAACAAGTCGGGTAACAAATGATTTCACGGCTTCGCTCCTAAATCCAAAGGTCAGGGTAAATACCTAGTTGGCTCAACAGGTTGCGGACGAACTACGAGCCACTGACAAGTATAACCGAATTCTGTGAAATAATGACCATGGGTGTTTGCCGGACAGGCAGTCGCGCACCGGAGCGGTCTCCAGACCGGAGATACCGCCCGCGTTCGAGGCAAAGTCCGGTCTCCACAGGGCAGCGTGCCGGTTAATGGCCGGGGGGGCGCATTTAAGTGCGCTCTACGGATAGTGCCACAGAAAATATACCGCCTTCCGCCTGCAACGGTGGGAGGTAAGGGTGAAAAGGTGCGGTAAGAGCGCACCGCGCTTCGGGTAACCGGAGTGGCAGGGAAAACCCCACGTGGAGCAAGACCAAATAGGGGAGGAGGAGCGGCCCGCTCCGTTATACTTCCGGGTAGGTTGCTGGAGTCCGTCAGCAATGGCGGGCCGAGAGGAATGACTGCCACCTGGCCGCAAGGCCGGGACCAGAAACCGGCTTATCGTCCGGCAGACACCCAACACTAGTCCCTCCCAGCTCAAAGTACTAGACCCGCTGATCCCCGCGGCTCATAGCTGCCTCCAAATAAATACTCCAAAGTGGGCTCTGACATGCGATATGTCCCGTGGAATCCCATGCGAGCCCTGCTGGTTGTCTCACTGCTTACCCTTTTCGCCGCCGGGCAGGGCCGCAGGACCGACTTGGCCGTAGTAGTTAGTCCAGGCTGCACCCTTAGGGATGTGTCCACCGTCGCCACGTCATCCAACCAGGGCGCGTTGACCCAAATCACCGGAGTCACTCGTTTCCTCTATCTCCTCAGAACCGGCAAAGACACCGGGGGCGCCGAAATCCGCCTTCAGTTCAGCCCCGCGCCACAAGATCCATCCGCTCTCCTGAGTTTTACCACCAGCCTCGGCGGGGCCGGCAACTCTCTATCTGGCAACAACATACAGGTAGCGTCGCCACTCGTTGCTGCCACCTTCGGCAGTAACGCCCACACCACCGGAACCGGCGAATCCGGCGCCATCGAATGGACTTGGCAAGGCCCTGCGTCCGCACTCCCTACAAACGCACCCGCCCCGGCCCTGACTATCTTTTGTCGTTGATTCACAACAATCCAAACTGATGGACTAAAGCGGAGGCCCTATTCCGGCCGATGGGTCTATTGGATTGAAACACATGAGTCTCAGTTTGGCCCACTGCAGTTGCGTGGGGTTGCTTGCCTTTGCCTTCCAGTCTCCTGTCCTGGCCGACAGCCTGACGGTCACCCAAAGCATCAACGTGACCTTGTCGCCCAACGGAAAATTAACTGTTCCATCCAGTATTACCCTGCTCAACGGAGCACTCGCTTTCTCCGCCTTCACCGCAGCCCTGCCCGTCCTATTCCGTGCCCGCACCAGCGAGTCCGGCGTCGGTTCCATCACCGTACAGGCAACCTCGGACTTCTCGCCCGCGGGAGGACCCAGCGTCAACACCGGAATCCTCACCTATACCTGCGCCGCGGCACTGTACGGCACCGCCTGCTCCGGCACACAGACCATCGACACCACCTCGCAACGGCCAGTCGTGAACCTGCCCTCCAACGCCTGCACCGGCGGCGGCAGAGGGTGCAGCCCGTCCGACCCGGCCTCCATCGATCTTCAGTTCCGCTTAGAGAACGATGTCTCCATACCGACCGGGACCTACTCCGTGCAGCTCACGTTTACAGTCAGTTGCACATGAGAGCCGCGGCGGCGGGAAACACGGTCTTAACAATAACCAGACAGAGGAGAAAGAAGGACTCATGAGAGTTTTGAAAAACACGCTGTTGGCCGGGGCACTCACACTCGCCGTGATCGCCGTACCGGCAATGGCACAACAAAAGACGGGGACCACCATCCTCGGCGTCACCGTACTGGCCGAATCATCGCTCACGGTTACGGACGCCAACACGACGCTTGCCAAGACGGACACGCTGTTTGGCGACTTCACCGGGACTACCAACCTGAAGTACAGGATCCGCACCACTGCCTCAGGAGGTTCGGGCTCCATCGTCGCCCAAGTCAACGAGTTCACAGGTAACGGACCTAAAGTCGCCGCCGACCTCAGCTATAGCAGCACCACCGGCGGATTGGGAACCGCAGTGACCAATCAGGCAGCCAGCACCACCGGCGCCAATGTCATCAGCTTCGGCCCGAACGCTCGCTCCGCCAAGGCCGGCAACGACGCCGCTGTGAACTGGAGACTCGGCGACGATCCTCAGTTTGAAACCGGCAGCTACTCATCCACCGTCACGTTCACCGTCTCGGCCACTTAGGTCCGAGATTCCGTATGTGGAGGATGTTGTTGCCGTTCCTGCTCGTCACTGTCACGGAGTCGCTCCGTGCACAAACCGATGTGCGTTCGTTCATCGTTGTGACGCCGAGTTCATTGACCTTCTCGTCACCGGATCCCGACAGCATGATCGCAAGCGCATCCTCCTCCGCAACCTGGCGCCTCCGCTTCGCCAACGCCACCCGCACCTGGCAGCTCCGGGTGAATGCTACCAGCGCCTCAGTCAGTAACTGTGGCCAGGTCCCCCTCACTGCGTTTCGCGTTTCCTGTAATGCCGTCAACGTCGCCAAAGGCGGCACAGGCGTCTGTAGCGGCCCAATTGTCCTCTCCGATTCACCGCAGACGGTCGCCAGCGGAAATCAGGGTGACCACAATTACAACTCCACCGCGGACATCCAGGTTCAGTTCGTGGATAGCTGGCAATACCCCGCCAAGGTCTCGCCCGCCTGCTCACTCATCCTCGCCTTTACTGTCGAAGCTCAATGAAAACAACTATCCTGCTCTCTTCCCTGTTCTCGCTCTGCTGCTCCGCCCAGGTCGGCCTGGGCCTCTCGCCGATGCGCCTCGATTTGAGTCTTCAGCCCGGCTCCAGCCACTCCGGAGCTCTGGATCTGACCAACGAGGTTGGTAGTACCGCAAGAGTGCGCGGAGAGTTGCTCGACTTCCAGATCGACGAGACCACAACGCCCCAGTTTCTCCGCCAGATCCCGGGCGAAGCCGCCAACTCCTGCCGGGAATGGCTCACCGCCAACCCAATGGAAACAGAGGTGACCAGTTCCCAGCACTTGATTGTCCGGTTTACAATTCAGGTGCCAAAAACCGCCACGCCCCGCAGTTACTACTGCGGCATCGGCTACACCACACTGCCGACGGCCGAGAAACTGAAAACTACTGGATTCCGCTCCGCCGTGCGAATCGTCGCCGCCATCTACGTCATCGTCGGCACACCGAAACCGGAGGGCGAGGTGAGCGGCCTCTTCTACGAACCCGTCCCTGGCTCGAAAGACAACATGTGGCGAGTGGTCCTGGTCGTCCGGAACCGCAGCGACTACCATTTCCGGCCATCGGGCACCGTGGAGTTGCTCTCGGGCTCGGGCGCCACCATGGAACTGATCCAGATCCCATCCTTTCCAACCCTGCCTCGCCGTGAGCAACGCTACGTTCTCCCGGTGACTCTACCCAATCCATCTGATGTCAGAAAGCTGAATGCAAAGGTTGACTTGGGGAACCATGAAATCCAGGAAGCCTCAATCGATGTGGCGCAACTCGCCGCCCTTCGCTAGGGTTTGCCTCCTGGCTCTCCTGCCCCTTGGTGGCTTGGCGCAGGAAACCAGAGGACAAGCCAATGTCGCTCTCCAGGGGTATTATCTTGGCGACTCCACGGGCTCGCCCTCTTCCACCACTGGCGCCGCGATCTCCTTCCAGTATTACTTTGATAAATCCGGTCAACTGCATGGCAGGATTGAAGATTACGTCAACACGTCGAGATTCCGGACAGCCGAGAACTTCCTCAGTTGGAGCGGCCTCCCATGGCGGGGCTACGCTGGAATCTCACCGGCGGCGACTTCCGGTTGCTCCTTAAGCCGGCCGGCCAGCCGATCGGCAATCTGTTCTACCCGGAGATCCGCCTCCGCGGTGTACAGGTGGAAGCCGTGGCCGGCTCCACCAGTTGGTCGATCTATTCCGGCAGCCTCCAAATCATGCAGGGCGCGCGGCTGCCCTTTACGCTGAGGACTCCTCAAGCTCTGACCGGAGGCAGCGTCACCTGGAAGCGCGAAGAACTACTTGAAATCCAATCCTCCCTGATCTTGGTCTCCACGGACACGGCTAAGCTGGCGGAGCAATCCTACCTCCTTCCCGAGGGCCGGACTTTTGCATCTTCCCTGCAGGGCCGTGTCAATGCGACATGGCGCCCCGGCAAGCAACTCCGGCTATCCTCCGAACTGGCGCTCAGCTCCGCTCAGGTTCCTCAGGCGGCCCGCCCCATCCCGACCTCGCCACTCTCCATGACTTCCTCCGCCGAATGGAACACCACCCGCCTCAGCCTTCGGGGTAGCTACATCCGTCAGGGTGCCGCATATATGCCGCTGGCCGGGTATTTCCTCGGCGACCGCAAAGGCCCGTTCGCCGAGGTTCGCTACAAAGCCCATCGCCGCATCGATCTCTATTCCTCCGGGACTATTACCGAATCCAACGTAGACAGCAATCCCGCGGTTGCCACCATGCAGGCCCGTTCCGGGAACGCCGGCGTCAGCCTCGAGCTACCCATGCGCCTCAACGTCAACGCCCAGCTCTCCTCGATGGACTTCACCACCCGCCTGCCCGGTCAAACGCACGACGTTTCCTCCAGGAATCGCCAGACCTACCTCTCAGTCTCCAGATCTTTCCAGCACCACAATCTCCGGTTCGGCTATCGGGACCTGAATCTGCGAACCACTCCCATGCCGGCCCGCCAGCGTTCCGGGGAAGTAGAAGAGATGGTCTCTTTTCAGCGCTGGTCCGCTGGCGGTTCTGTTCGCTACGATTCGTCATACAGTACGGCACGCCGGAGCAGCCTGTACTTTCGAGGCAACCTACAGGCCGGCTTCCGGCGCCTCTCCGCGTACGCCTATACCGAGCTCGGCCGCGACCTCGCCAACCAATCTGTCTTCATCACCAGTCAGACCCGCAGCTCCGGAGCGGGCCTCTCCACACCCCTCGGCAACAAATGGTTGCTGAGCGCGGAAATGATGCGGACCTCCCTGAACAACGCCTTGAACGAGCAAAGCGCGTTCCTGCTCGCCGCCAACGGCGCTCCCGTATCGATGGCGTTTCCTGGTATGGACCGCTGGAACGTCCTGATCCGCGTCTCGAAGACTTTCCACTGGGGTGGCGCCGGACCGCAGAGCAGCCTCTACGGCCGCACTACCGATCAACTCTATCCGGTCATGGGCGCCATCGAAGGTTTCGTGCGGGAGTCGGGCATCGACGCCATCCCCGTGGCCAACGTGCCCGTCCAGTTGGACAACAACCGCACCGAAGCCACAGACCAGAACGGGCGATTCCGCTTCACCGACGTCGCCCAGGGCCCCCACTCCGTCCAGCTCCCGCCCCGCCAACTGCCTGCCGAGTTCGACCCCACTTCCTCCAAAGCGCTAACGGTTTCCGTGCAGGCCCGCCGCACCACCCGAGCCGATCTCTCGCTGGTGCGCCTCGGCTCGCTCTCAGGCAAGATCGTTGCACCGTCAGGCACTCCGCTCGAAGACATCATCATCCACATCGCGGGTTCCCGCCGCTACACTTCACCAGATCCGGACGGAAACTTCACGATCTACAACCTCCCGCAGGGCCGCTACCATGTCACGTTGGACGCAGAGACTCTGCCGGCGGATCATAGAATCACCACGGCCGGTAGCGTCAGCGTCACGCTGAAGTCCGGCCAGCCCCACGACGTCATCCTTTTCGGGATTGCCAGGGTGGAGGTCATCAAACCGGTCCGCCGCATCAACCTCCCACCCCAGGCGGCCCCCATCGCGCGGAGCAATCCTCGCCCCGCAGCCGAGCCCAGCCAGGCCAACGCGCCCCTGCCTCCCGCAGGCGCGAAGAAAAGTGCCCCCGTTCGGACCCCCATCAAGCGCAACCCGCAGTCCCCGCCCCTAGCGAGGAGCAATGCTCACACGGCCGCGGAGCCCGGCCCCGTTCAGGCGGCACAGGCACCCGCGCCACCGCAGCCCACAAGTCCAAAGACGAGCACCCCTGCCCAAGCCACGTCACGCAAACGCCGGAGTTCCAGGAACGTGGCCCGCCGCATCAAGCCCAACCCCCGGCCCTCCATCGCTAGGAGCACTCCCTACCCGGGCGCGGAGCCAAACCACGCTGGGGCGCCACTGCCCCCCAGAGCCCAACTCGCGCGGACGGCCAAACCCAAAGACCCCATAAACTGGAGAGATGGTCACGCTGTCGCAGATCCAGGCCGCAATGGGCAGAATCCGGGAGTCCATCCGCCTCTCCCCGCTCGTTCACTCAGAAGCCCTGTCGGCGTCAGCAGACAACCAGATCTACCTAAAGCTGGAAAACCTCCAGCGAACCGGGTCGTTCAAGGAGCGGGGCGCCCTCAACCGGATTCTCACATTGACGGACCAGGAAAAGAGCCGGGGCGTCATAGCAGCGTCAGCCGGAAATCACGCGCAGGCCGTGGCGTACCACGCCGCAACGCGCGGAATCTCCGCCCAGATCGTAATGCCCCTCGCGACGCCGCTAGTCAAGGTGTCGGCAACCCGGGGGTACGGAGCGGAGGTGATCCTCCACGGTCGGAACTACGACGAGGCCTGCCAGGAAGCGGTGCTGCGTTGCGAGCAAAAGGGCCTGACGTTCCTGCACCCGTTCGACGATGACGACGTCATCGCAGGCCAGGGCACCCTGGGCCTGGAGATGCTGGCCCAGGATCCCGCTCTCGATGTCATTGTCGCCCCCATTGGCGGTGGCGGCCTGCTCGGCGGACTTGCTTGCGCGGTCAAGGAACTGAATCCGCGCATCGCCATCGTCGGCGTGCAGACAGCCCGCGTCCCCTCCATGCTCCGTGCCATCGCCGAAGGTGCGCCGGTGCAGGTGGAAGCCGCCACCACCATCGCCGATGGCATCGCCGTCCGCCGGGCGGGCGATCGCACCCTGCCCCTCATCCGCAAGTACGTCGACGAAATCGTCACCGTGGAGGAGGAAGAGATCGCCAACGCAATTCTGCGCCTCCTCGAGGGCGAGAAGTTGCTGGCCGAGGGGGCCGGAGCTGCCGCCCTCGCTGCCGTGCTCGGCCATAAGACCGCGCACCGCGGCCGTCGCATCGGGCTCCTGGTCTGCGGTGGTAACATCGACGTCACTCTGCTCTCCCGCATCATCGAGCGCGGCCTCGTTCAGGACGGCCGCCTCGTCCGCCTCCGCATCCATCTCTCCGATCACCCCGGCGCGCTCCGCCGTCTCTGCGAGGTCATCGAAGCGCAGAAGGCCAACATCGTCGAGACCCAGCACGACCGTGCCTACTATGGCGTCAACCTCGGCGACACCGTTATCGACATCACGATGGAGACCCGAGGCCGGGGCCATGTCGAGCAGTTGATGGCCGCGCTCAGCGGGGCCGGCTACACCCACGAACGCGTCCAGTAATCTCATCGCGGCGCCGGGATCGGCCCGCTCTTGGCGATCGCTGCCAGGCGCGCCATCTCGCCCGCCCCCAGCGCCCGGCTAAATACCGCTACTCCGCCGATATACCCCGTGAACCCCACACTCCGCGAGGTGTGGATCACCCGCCCGATAGTGAATGGCCCTCCGTCCTCCAAACCGCCCGGCGCATACAAATCATGGGCAAACCAGAACGGATTGGCTCGTAGCGCTATCAGTTCCCTCCCCACCGGCGTCCGGAACCGGCCCATCGCGTCCTTCCGCAGGGTCACGCGCACCCGTGTGAATTCAAACTGCTGAACCTCGATCCGTGTGTCCGCAGTCTCGCTAACCACGCGCCGCGAGCTCGGTTTCCCTTCCGGCGGCTCGTAGAACTGTTCCGCCGGAAATGCCGGATCCTCGCCCGCCTGCAACCCTGGTATTTTCCGCCATTGAGCCTGCTGCCAACCCTTGCACGGCCATTGGAAAAAGGGATGATGAGCGGGATCCTCCACCCAGTAGTCGTTCGCCTTGCCGTCAAGATAGGCCGTCACCGTGTTCCGCTTGTTGTCGAACGAGAATGCCACCACGCTCCACGCCCGGTCCAGCACACCGGCCGGCGAATCCGCCGGCACCGCGGGGATCACTTCCGGCGTCACCGCCAGATTGCGGGCGTACTTGTCACCGAATGAGCGCCCACCATTTTCCGAGACGTGTACCGCCGCCGCGCCGTTGTTTGCCGCCAACCCCGCAAAGAGGGCATACTGACGCCTGCCCTGCTCCACACGCTTCACCGCACCAGCCCCGCCTTGCAGGTCTGTCCCCTCATGCCAGATGCCCGCAATGGCGTGGTTGCCGCTCTCCCGGATCACCCAGGCCACCATCGAACCCGAGCGGCCCGGACCTTTCACGTCCAGCCCGGAGTTGTGCAGCCGGTCCCGCGGGACCAGTAGGCACGGCCGGAAATCCCGCTCCGCCTCCGCCTGGAATCGCACCGCCTGCCCGAACGGCCCGCGGCCCAACAGCGGAAAATCAGCGTACGTCGCGGCCCGCCCCTCCGCCCAATAGTCGCGTACGTAGTTCACTGCGTCCAGCCGGAAGTCGTGCCGGTCGCCGCGCGCCTGATGAGCCGCGAATTTGCCGTCCACCCGCTCCACGAAATCCCACAACGCCACAAACCCGGACGTGCGGCGCACTGCCTCCACGCGATCTTCCCGCGAATCGAGCGGCGCGCCGGTCACGAGCGCGCAACAGGCTATGATGCACGCCGACAACTGCATCGCCATCGAAACATTGATTCGTTTTCCGAAGCATGCTAGCATCGTTCCACTTTATGCCAAAGCGAATCCGGGCTCTGGGAACCGTGCTCTTACTCTCGGTCATTCCCTGTTCGGCGCAGCGCATCCTCTACGACCCCGTCCGGGACGCACAGGCGCAATCCACGGTAACCTCCTCCAACTCCGTCACCAGCACCAGCCTGTTCGAAACCCAACTACGCAACCTCGATCAGCTTTCCAGGCAGCAGTTGGAGACCATCCTGAACTGGCAGGAGGTGCAAATGCGCGCCTCGCTCAATAGCTTCACCACATGGGCCGACGTGATGCGGGTCCTGAAGCGGGTCGACGGCGAACTGGCGCCATTTCTCGACGATGAGGAAATGGCAGCAAAGGAGAGAGCCGCCGAGATCACCCGGCGATCTGCCGAATTGCGGCAGCAACTGGCGGACCTGAAGAAGTCCATGCCTCAAGGCTCCTTAACGGTCGAGGAACTATTCTCGCGCCTGGGCCAGGCCGACGAAATTCTGGAGTTTGCCAACGGCGCGCTCGGCGCCAATCCAGCTCGTCTGATGGCGCTCAACGAACTCGCCGCCACTCTGGAGCAGGTGGGCAAGCTCTACGCATCGGTGCGCGGCATTCTCGCCGCGAAGGCTGCCGTCAGCGTGCCCGTATCATCGCTTCGCCCCAATCCACTGGAGACCGAACTGCAATTGTTACAAGTGGAAGAGCAGCACTGGAAGGCCCTTGGCCTGATCCGCGCCCGCCGCGCAATGGAAGTCGGCGATATCAAGATGCTGCTCGATCGAGCGAACACCAACGCCGGGCGATTCGCCGCCAACGAGAAGATCGAGGACACTTTCGAGGGCTTCCGGGCTGCCCGTGACCGCGACAGGCTGGAACTCGCCATCTACGTCGTCCACCTGGCCTCCGCCGTGGCCGCCCAACAGGCTGCCAGCGCCCGCTTGGCCGAGTTGCGCAATTCCATCGAGGTGCGCCGCTACTCCATTCAGCAGAGCGCCGTCAACGCCGGCGTCTACGAGCAAACGGCGCGGGCGGCAGCCCGCCGCCTCGCCACCTACTGGAACTCTGGCATCCGCCCCAAGGATCTAGCCGAGTTGATGCTGCATCTGTCCACTGCCGTATCCCTGCCGGTCATCGCCGCGAAATGAGAGCCCCCATGCGACCAACCCTGACAGCCCTCATCTTCGGATGCCTCCTACTCACAGGCTGCGACGAAAGAGCCCTGCAAATGGCCAAGGACGCCCGCGCGCTACTCAATTCCTACGAGACGGAACTGGTGAAGAAGCTCGTCGCCGAACAGACCGCATATCAGCTCCAGGCCCAGGTGGAGGCGCGCGCCCGGCGCGAGCAGGCCTTCGCCAACCTGGAGCAGGAGCGCATTGAGCGATCCCGCGCCATGGCTCTCGATTTTCTGGATGGCAAACGTGGCGTCGCCCGCTGGCAGGAGCCTGTTCGTGATTACGCCCGCAAGGACTACGAGATCCAGCGAGGGTTTCTCCTGGAGGACATGAACGGCCAGATGCAGTTCCTGGCTCGCATCCAGACACTGGAGGTAGACAAGCAGAAGATCTCCGCCCTGAAGCAGGCCTTCGGTGCATTGGCCGAGAAGCCCACTCTGACGGAACAGGCGGAGCAACTGGCGTCGTTCGCCAAGGACACCAGCTCCGAGTTTGACAAACAGCTCTGCGCCAATCTGGCGTCGCAACTGAAAGAGAAGACGGCCGAGATCGCTTCGCTTACCATCGAGGCGGACAAGAACAAGGCCAACGTGGCGCTGAATGCTCTGAAGGCGATGAAGAGCTCCAAGGGCTGCCAGTAGAGAGACCGGTCGAGAGAAGGGACACGAGGAACGAAATAGATGAATACGGAACAGAGGATCGCGGCCATCCGCATGTCACTCGCTGCCATTGAAGGCGGCATCTCTCAGATTCAAGCCGCGCTCCGTGTCGCCGCCTCGTTGAGCGACATCGCGCGACTAAATGACGAGCTTGTTTCGCTCATGTCCAAGCGCACCCAGTTGCAGTTGGAGCTGCTGAACTTGGAGGCGTCTCTGGTGACTGTCAGCGCTGCCGCGCCTCCGGCCGCGAAGATCTCCGCCGCGGACAAGAAGGAGGTCAAGAACCTCTCCAAAGAGCTTCAGCAATCCATGGCGGATCGCCGGATGGTGGAGGCGGCGCTCGCCAACTCCGGGGACATTCTCACGAACATCAACCGGATGCAGACCGTGCTGTCGGGTGCGCCCGCACCCGAGACCAAGCCCTAAGCCAGCCCGCTGTGCCGTGCCAGTTTCAGAGCCTCGATGGCGGCGCCGCGCGAGCCTGCCGTGTCGCCGTTCGGCATCACGTGGATCGGGATGTCCACCTGCTCTTCCCGCTGCCCTGGCATAGCCACGCGGATCTCATTGAGGAACCACTTCTGGAACTCCAGGCCGGTCTCCAGCGCCCCGCCCCCCACGATGAGCGCATCGGGATCGAAGGTATTCACCATCTCGTCGAAAAATAGCCCGAGCGCGTGGGCCTGCACACGGAATATCTCCTTGCACATCGGGTCGCCGTCCTCCGCCATGCCGCGCACCTTCTTCGCCGCCCGGCCCATGTCGGTGATCTCGCTCAGCGGGTGACCCGGGTACTTGGGCAGGAAGTAGGGCAGCAACGACTTTGCGATCGCCGTCAGCGAGCAGAGCGCTTCCAGATCTCCGGTGCGGCCGCAATTGCACTGCGGGTGCAGGCCTTCGATGCCGCGGATGCTCTGATAGGGGATCAGCACGTGGCCTAGCTCGCCGCCAAAGCCCTTGCGGCCCTTCAGCACCTCGTCTTCGATGATGACGCCGCCGCCGAGGCCGGTGCCGACAATCGCGGAAATCGACGTGGCTTTTCCGCTGGCGCCAAATAGGGCGAAGTGCCCCCAGAGCGCACCAGCGTTGCCGTCGTTGAGGTAGGTGACCGGCTTGCCGAGCTTCTTGGCCAGGTTCTCCCGAATGTCGAAGCCCGCCCAGTTCGGATGGACGAAGTTCGTGGAGCCGCGCGCGCTGAGCACGCCGGCGGCGCTGGCCGGGCCGGGCGTATCCAGGCCGACCACGACCACCTTTTCCAACGACAAACCAACCTGGCTGACCGCAATCTGCAGGCCATCGGCGATCTGTTGCAAGCAGACATCGGGCCCCTCGGTGGACCGGGCCGGATGCTCGCACAGGCCCTCAATCAGAAACTTTTCCTCGTCGCTGACGAGCGTGTAATTGACGGCGGTGCCGCCCAGATCTACTCCGGCCACTACTTGCACGTTGGATACCTCAAGTTGAATATAACAAAGCGTCCGGTTAGGACACGCGGATAGCGCGGAATGCCACGGCCGATTCGTGATGTTGGAACGCAATCGGAGACTTGCGCTTCTCCAGACGCTCCAGCATCCGCGCGCTGTTCAGCTTCTTCAATGCCAGCGCCGCCTTCAACTCCTGAGAGTGCAGAGAGAATGCCAGCACACGCCGGCCGTTGATCCAGTGCTCGACGTCGTCACCGCGCAGCACCAGGCGTCCGCTGTTCCACTCACCCGCCGGCCGGGCCGCGCGCTCCGTGGGCGGCAGGTAATTGTAAAGCGCACCGGAGACGTGGTTCGGCTGATCGGAGCCGGCCGTGGATGCGTCATCGACAAGCTGGAACTCAAAGCCCAGAGACGTCTCGTGCAGGAACTCGCCCTGCGCGTCCTTTAAGTGGTCTGTGGCTGAGCGCTGGATCAGGTATTTGATGCCGGTGTTCGCGCTGGGCGCAACCTTCCACTCGAACTGCAGGTCAAACTGCTCGTATTCGGCTACGGTCCACAGATCGCACTGCCGCCGGGCGTCGGGAATAGTCTCATAGGCGCCGTTGACGATCCGCCAGCTCACAGCCGGGCTGGTCTCTCCGGTGGGAGTGCGGAATCCATCGAACGAAGTTCCGTCCAACAAGGGAGCGGCACTGAAGGCAAGCAGGGCCTGGCGGCGGGTCATCATCCGGCGAGCTCCACCCAATCGACGCGGCCCGGCTTGACGGCTTGCATGTCGATGACGACAGAGCCGCTGATGCCGAAGGGAATGATCCACGAATCCGGGTCAGATGGCCTGCATAGATCACCGTTCACGCGCAGCGCGCCGATTGTGGCTGCGTCCAGTTTGAGCCGCACAGTACCATTATCGAGGCGCGGGCCAACGTGCAAACGGAACGCCGCCCATTGCCCTGCTCCCAGCGTCTTGGGCAATTGAGAGGCGGACGCTTCGCCGGGCGCCCAGGTATCGGAATAGGTAACAACATGGCGGCGCATCCTGCCGGCGAGTGTTTCCAGACGGCCACACTCGCGCAGCAGCGCGGGGTAGTTTTCACGATCCGCCATCTCGGTCTGCGAGTCCATGTAGTTGAAGAGGTAGATGCGGTCGGCGCCGCGCGAGAGCAGCGAAGCGGCGGCGCCGCGGACGGTCTCCAGCGAGTTGAATTGCAGCGGGCGATAGTCATGATACGGTCGCAGCAAAAGCTCCAAACCGGCTGCGAGCGTGACGCGGTCGCCGCACAGCCGCCGCCATAGTTCCATGGGCATGTCGGTCTCGATGCTGGCCCAGAAAGGCGTGACGACAAGCATCTGCACGAGACCCTCGCGAGCCCAGAGCGCCCCGTCCATGCCGAGGTTGATGGCAGTTTGCGGGCGCGACGGCACGCGTGCGCCGAGGTGGATCTTGTGCCCGCGCCGCTTCTCCCAGCTGTCCAGCAGACGGCGTGTGCGGCGCATGAACTCGGTGAGCAGAGGACCATCTTCCAGCTCGTGGCCGGGCCGGAAATGGAAGCCAAAGCGCATCCAATCCAGCTCCAGACCGTCGAAGTCATAGCGCCGGCAGTACTCTTCGATCAGGCGGAAGTGGTATTCGCGCACAGGGGCATGTGCAAAATCGAAGGCGCGGTCGCGCCAGTCAGAGAAGCGCCACGGCACGCGGCGGTATTCGGGGTGTTCGCGCCAGAACGTGCTGTGCATGTAGCTGGCCGGGTCGTCGACGTTGTGGAGGTCGTTCATGCGCATCGAAATCCACGGCGTGAGGCCCTTCTGGCGGGCGCGGGCGATCCAAAGCCCATACGGATCGATCTTCTTTTCAGACAGCTCCCACGCGGTATGGATCCAACGCCGCGCGGCGGCCCGCCCTGCCTCGGGCGTGGAGTGGAGCAGAGGTTGATCGTCCGGCCCATCGGGCTGGTAGCCCTTCCAAATGGGATCCCATACTTCGCTGGCAAAGCTGGTGCGTTGGGAGTTGGCGGAGAGGATCAACTCGCGGATCTGGGTGCCGGCATACTGGTCCACGAAGGAGGAAACGAACTCCGCCGTGAGAGCCTGCCCGGCGCGAGTGGAGAACCAATGGCTGTTGTCCTCATTGAGGCAGAGCGCGGTGCGGGCGGAGGCGGCGGAAGCGGGCGCGGCGGCGAGGGCGGGCAGGGCGATCAGGTCACGGCGTCTCATTCACTCACCACAATACGCACGTCCTGCCTGCCTGTGGTGGAGTATGGCAGGAATGTGTTGGCGGGGCGGGCCTTGCAGCCGGCGCCCTCCACTGTGATGTTCAGAGTCATACCGCGGTACTCCAGATCCCGCAACTCCACTTTGGTGAGCCCGGCGGGCAGGCAGGGGCGGAAGCGCAGGCCGTCCGGCCCAGGAGTGAGGCCGGCAACGTTGAAGATCATCATGCGGATGAAGGCCGTGGCCGCCCACGTCTGACGGGGCAACGAATCCCAGAGCACGATGCCCTTGCCGGGGCGCTCCTGCATGCCGCCGTAGATCTCGCCGGAGAGCGGATGGTAGAGCTCGGCGAACTGCTTGTCGCGGACGGCGTGGGCGGCGAGTTGGAAGAGCTCGTGGCCGAGGATCGAGCTGTTGCCGTAGGCAGCACCGGCCGATGCCCACATCCCCTGGATCTGCGGCCAGACGGCGCCGGCGTGGCGGGAGAAGGCGTTGCCATCGGGCTGCTGATAGCGAGGGAAATCGGGCCAGACGGCGGGCACTCCGGCAGGCTGGACGGGCTGATTGCGGAGGATCTCTGCCGTCTGTACCGGGCTGGTGATGCCGAAGAGAACGGCGTAGGCCTGGCCGAGAGCTTCCTGCTGATCGCTGTTGCCGAGCGGGCCGACGATGTAGCGATAGTGGCCGGCCTCGGGCATCCAGAAGTTGCGGTTGATGGCCTGCTTGAGCTTGTCGGCGCGCTCGGCATATTCAGGGCGCGCGGGCAGTGCCAACTCCTTGGCCATGGCGGCGGCGGTGACGTAGGCGGCGTAGTAGAGGCAATTGGTGGAGAGGGCCTTCATAGGAATGCCGTAGCCTTGCGGGGCCACCTTGCCGGGGTTGAATCGCGGCCAGTGGTGGATGCCGCTCTCTCCGCCGGAATTGGCATATTCAGAAGGGTAGCCGGCGACCCCATCGCTCCAGCCGGGGCCGCGGAAGAGGCCGTCGGCGGGATCGAACTCATTGCGCTCCAGACGCTCCAGTGTGTTGGTGGTGGCGGAGTAGGCGAGGGCGAGAAACTCGCGGTCGCCAGTGTTCAGGTAGTGATACCAGGCGCCAGTGGTCCACACCATAACGTCCCAGTACTGGGTGTTGCCGCCGTCGCCGATATAGGCTGTGCCGTACTCACTGACGAGAACGGAGAGGAGCGTGTCGCGGGTGACGTCGGGGAGGATGATCGTAGAGCCGTTCCATGCGTTGATGGCGGCATCGCGGGTCCACGGCATGTAGTAGCGCAGACCGGCAAAGATCACCGGCGCCGGCGCGGCGAGAAGGCCGGCCTGATAGGGCGCGACGTTGCCCAGCAGGTCGCCGACAGCAATGCGGTAGGCCTCGTTGATCATGCGGCTGTTGGTACGGAGCTCGGGGACGTGGACGACCACCAGCAGAGAGAGGGCCAGCGTGCGAAGTTGCCTCATTCGTCCGCGAGTATACTTCAAAGCATGACTCTCCCTGCCCTGCTGCTGTTGGCCGCGCTGGCGCCTGGCGCGACCGTGACACGCGATATCGAGTATGTGAAGCGCGGGACCACGCCGCTGCTGCTGGATGCTTCCGTGCCGGATGGCCCCGGACCTTTCCCGACAGTGATCATCGTGCACGGCGGAGGGTTTGTGCGCGGCAACAAGGTGACGTATGTGCCGCCGCTGTTTCCGCCGCTGACGGAGGCGCGCTTCACATGGTTCACGATCGACTACCGGCTCGCTCCGGCGTCGAAGCTGCCCGATCCCGTGGACGATATCGTGGCGGCTTTGGCGTGGGTGCATGCGCACGCGAAGGAGTACAAGGTGGATCCGAAGCGGGTGGCGCTGATGGGCGAATCGGCCGGAGCCTATCTGGTGGATTACGCGGCGATGATCGCGCCGAAGTCGTTGCCGCTGGCGGCGGTGGTGTCTTTCTACGGGCCGCACGACTTCACGGTATCGGCCAAGAAGCGCGGTGCGCCGAGCGAGGGCATGACCGGGTTGACCGGCGTGACCGAGCTGAACGAAGAGGGGCTGAAGCGGCTGGCGGAGCTGTCGCCCTATTCGATGGTGAAGAAGGGGCTACCGCCCTTCCTGCTGATTCACGGCACGGCGGACGAGCAGGTGCCGTACGAGCAATCGCCGCGCTTCTGCGAGGCGCTGAAGGCGAAAGGCGTACCGTGTGAGCTGTACACGGTGCCGGGGGCGGGCCACGGCATGGGCGGATGGGAGAAGGTGCCCGAATTTCAGGGCTACAAGGTGAAGATGGTGGAGTGGCTCAGACAGACTATGAAGTAGTTTAGTTCTCCGGGTGGGTGAGGAACTCGGCGTAGGGGCCCTGGAAGTCGCGGATATGGCCGGGGCTGAAGTGCCAGATGCGGGAGGCTACTTCGTCGAGGACGTCGTGATCGTGGGTGACCAGGAGGACAGTGCCCTCGTAGCGCTGAAGGGCGATGTTGAGGGCGTTGATGGATTCGAGATCGAGGTGATTGGTGGGCTCGTCGAGGACGAGGATATTGGGCTTCTGGAGGATGAGGCGGCAGAAGATGAGGCGGGCGGCCTCTCCACCGGAGAGATTGTCGGTCTTTTTGAGAGCGTCCTCACCGCTGAAGAGCATCTGGCCGAGGATGCCGCGGAGCTCCTGCTGGGAGGCCTGCGGTGCGAAGCTGTAGAGCCACTCGATGGCGGTGATGCCTTTGGTGATGCCGTCGCGATGGTCCTGGGCGAAGTAGCCGACGGCGGCCTCGTGGCCCCAGGTTACCAGGCCGGAATCGACCGGGAACTCCTTCTCGGCGTCATCGATGTAGCCGGTGGCGTTGCGGAGGAGCGAGCGGAGCATGGTGGTCTTGCCGGCGCCGTTGCGGCCGATGAGGGCGACCTTCTCACCGCGGACGAGCGAGGCGGAGAAGTTGGTGATGACGGGGACGCCGTCATAGGACTTGTTAAGGCCCTTGATTTCGAGGGGATGGCGGCCGGAGGGGTGGAGGACCTCGAAACGGATGTAGGGGCGGGCGATGTTGGAGCGGGCGAGCTCGGCGGTCTGGAGGCGTTCGACTTCCTTGGAGCGGGATGACACCTGCGAGGCGCGGGTGCCGGAGGAGAAGCGGGCTATGAACTCCTGGAGCTGTGCGATCTTTTTCTCTCGCTGGGCGTTCTGGGCCTCGATGCGGGCTCGGATCTGGGTCTTGGCAAGCACCATGTCGTCATAGCCGCCGGTGTAGGTGATGACGGACTCGTAATCGATATCGGCCGTGTGGGTGCAGACGTCGTTAAGGAAGTGCCGATCGTGCGAGATGACGATGAGGCAGCCATCGTAGGCACGGAGGTAATCCTGGAGCCAGTGGACGGAGTCGAGATCGAGGTGGTTGGTGGGCTCGTCGAGGAGGAGGACCTGGGGATTGCCGAAGAGGGCCTGGGCGAGTAGGACGCGGACCTTCTGGCCGCCCTGGATCTCGCTCATTTTCCGTTCGTGGAGGGACTCGGGGACGTCGAGGCCATCGAGGAGGATAGCAGCATCGCTCTCGGCGGAGTAGCCGCCCTCTTCGCCGACGATGCCTTCGAGCTCGCCGAGGCGCATACCGTCCTCATCGGTGAGGAGGGTGTGGTCCTTTTCGTAGAGGTGTTCGCGTTCCTGGAGGGCGGCCCAGAGGGTCTTGTTGCCCATGATGACGGTGTCGATGACGCGGAACTGATCGAAGGCAAACTGGTCCTGGCTGAGGACGCCCATCTTCTTGGGGCGCGTGACGGAGCCCTTAGTGGGCTCGATCTCGCCGGTGAAGATCTTCATGATGGTGGATTTGCCGGCGCCGTTGGGGCCGCTGATGGCATATCGGCGTCCGGCGACGAAGGTCACGGTGACGTCTTCAAAGAGGACGCGGGCGCCGTAGCGCATGGAGACATTATTGACGGAAAGCAAGGGGGCGGTATCTTTGTCGAACGGGATGGGCTGGAGGTCGTGGAGAGACGAAGGCCGAGGAATCCAGCTGCTTCTATTATATCGCCGCGGAGGGTAGTTGGGAAGTGGATTTGTTATGTGTGAGTTATGGGATCGTTCAGCGCTAGAGGCGTTGAGCCCCGCAATCCTGGTGTCCCTGCATTGATCAAGGAATGAGGGCGCAAGTGCTGGAAATTGGGCCATATTTCGAACTCCATAAAGATCTTAGAACGGCGTGTCAGGCAAAACGGCCGTTTGCGGGCCGTAAGTGGTCTGTTTTCAGCGAATGGTCGTCTGTGAATGCATATCATCGCTAGGAAGGCCCATGGGACCCGGACAGCTTCCACTTAGGTTCGGTTGCGAGCAGTTTTCCGGGGCTGGGGATGTGACGTTCGTTGGTCATGTGACCCCATGACGTCACGGGGCGGCGCGGGCGGGAAACGGTTTCGGACGACAAATATACGGTTTCACCCGCGATGGTGCGGTTCGGCGGGCTTGGCCTGACAAATGCAATGTTGTGGAGCGAGACATGGTTCGAAAGGCGGAGACAAATGATGGACCTCAGATCACTCAGTACGACGGAAATCGGCATGCTGGCGGCGATCGTGGTGGTGCTGGTGGCAAGCATCGCCATTTTCATTTCAATGCGGAAGCGGCGGACCGCGCAGTTGCGCGCGAAGTTCGGCGGCGCCGAGTATGCGCGGGCCGTTGAGATTGACGGAAATCAGCGTAATGCGGAGAAAGCGCTGCAAGGACGGGCGGAGCGCGTGGAGGGGTTCCATGTGAAGACGCTGACGCCAGAGGACCGTATGCGGTATGTCGGGACGTGGCGCGATGTTCAGGTGCGTTTCATGGACAGCCCGGCCGGTGCGGTGGTGGAAGCGGATCAACTATTGCGGTCTGTGATGTCTTCGCTGGGGTATCCCGTGAGCGACTTCGAGCAGCGGGCGGCCGACCTGTCGGTGGGGTATCCGCTGGTTATCGCGAACTACCGGAAGGCGCATGAGATCGCGCTGCGTCAGGCCGATGGCAAGGCGAGCACGGAAGACCTGCGGCAGGCGATGGTGCACTACCGGACGCTATTTGAGGAATTGGTGGGCGAGTCGAAGACTCTGGCCGCGAATGCCTGAGACTGAGCTTCCCGGGATGTGCGCTGAATAAGGAGTCTGAATGTCCTTCGGGATCTATCTGGTAGGTTTCTTGATACTGATCGGCGGGCTGATCTGGGCGGCCGTGATTCTGCACGTGGCGCCCCAATGGATTGGCGTGGGCGCCATTGTCCTGGTGGGGCTGGCGATTCTGAAAGGTGTTCAGAGTACTCGCGGGAAGGATCCTTCGTAAACGTTGGCGGATTGATTTGCGAAGGCGGCCGCGTACGTAATGAGCTTGATCCGGCCGCAAGCCGTAGCTCTAGGGCGTGCCACTCTTTGTCGGCCCTAGATCGACCGACGGATCTGGCGCCTCGCATGTTGGTCCTCCCAAAGCTTGGGTGCGAGACCTCGCGGTGACCCGGTCAATCTTCAGCCGACCGTTCCGGGCATCACAACCATGTTGGCCAGCGATCGCAGCACGACTTGGGCGTGGCGATTGGAGCCGGGATTCACCTAATCCGGTCACTGGCTACGATCCTTCCGGTAAACGCTGACGTAAAGGTCTTCGTTTCGGTTGAGAACTCCAGATTTCCGGTCACGGTAGTGCCGACACTGGAACCAGATGCGGTGAGAGTCAGTGTCCCCGACTTGAGAAAGCCGCCGCCGGCGCC
Organism: Paludibaculum sp.; assembly: GCA_036504135.1. Taxonomy (GTDB): domain Bacteria; phylum Acidobacteriota; class Terriglobia; order Bryobacterales; family Bryobacteraceae; genus Paludibaculum. The sequence goes on along the minus strand of DASXVP010000031.1, from coordinate 162,516 downwards.
GCGGAGGTTTTGGAAATAGCCTAGCGGGTTAATTCCAGAGAACGTGACGCTGTTCCCAGAGATTGAGGGGCCGGTGAAGTAGGCGTAGAGCAGCATCAACGCGGAAGTGTCGCCGGTAGTGTTGACGTGCGCCCAATTCATAATGCTAGGCAAGCTCCAGGTAATCTTCGTGGCGACCTGTCTGCCTTCGAGTGTGATGGAGCCGTCGATCCAAATCTCATAGTCCCGCCATGGAGAGACGACCACTACCGGCGAAACGGTAAGGGTTGCGGTGCGCTGGGCACCATTGAGGGTGGCTGTGACTTGAGCCACCGTAGTGGTGTTGACGGCGGTGGTTGTGAACATGAAGCTGGCTGATTTCATTCCCACACCGACACGCAGGGTCGTTGGGACTCTGACGGCGGCGGTAGAGTAGAGCAACGGAACATCCAGTCCGCCGGCCGGAGCAGCTTCGGAGAGACTGAGTGTCCCGGTGACGTTCAGGCCGCCGGTGGTCTGCGTGGGCGCAATGGTGAGGCTCGTCAGCGCCGGGGTGGGGGTGGGAACGACGGTGAGCATTGTGGTTTGCGTGACGCCGCGGTAGGTGGCGGTCAGGCGAACGGTCTGGGATGTGGAAACGTTGGCTGTCTTGACCGCGACGGCGGCGAACTTGGCGCCTTCACCGATCATGAGCTCCGGCGGAACTGGGACGGAGAGCGAATCGGAGGCGAGGGTAATCTTGGCGCCGTTGGCGGGGGCCGAGAGATCCATCGTTACAGTGAGATTGACGCTGCCTCCGCCCTGGACCGATGCGGGGGAGACGGAGACTGACGCTAGGGCGGCGGCAGCTATGATTGGCACGGAGTAAGGCCGGGAACGGCGGCCGTTTTGCTCAATCCAGATTGGCACTTCGACACCGGACCGAATGCCGGAGGGCAGCTCAAAAGAAACCGAGTCGATTCCAGGGTAGTCGCCGTTTGGGCAGCGAAGATGATGGCTGCCGGTGCGCCATCAACGAGGACTTTGAATGGGAGCACGTAGGAAGCGGTCTCTGCACTCCACGCACCCATTCCGGTAAGAATTGCGTTGATCACCTGGCCGGGGCCGACCGGATTGGCAGCACCAACGGTGATCCCGTCACTTGTGGAGAGTTAAGCGCGCGGCTTAGTGCCTGAGCTCGCCTCATAGAACTCGGCCGCTGCCGGTGAGAGCGTGAAATACAATGGAGCGCTCTCCACACCGGATCGTCTGACACGAAGGGAGCGGCTCGGACCGCTCATGCTGCGAGGAAGTAGCAGTTCAATGCCGGATGGATCGACTGATAGTAGCGTAGCCGCGACGGGCTCGGGCTGCTGATCGATCCAGACTTCAGTGTCACCCAAAGTCGTTGTTCCCGCGGCGGAAGCTTGGGCTGGAGCCGAGGACAGTCCGCTTCCTATCAGACGCAAGCGTGCGCCAGGTGCGGCCGACGCGGGTTCGGAGTTGGCTTGGCTGACGATAGTGGCAGGTTGCGGCGCATCCTGGGCGATTTCGTCGCCGGAGAGGTCGACCTGATTGCCAGACGAAACGGCGAAATCCGCCAAGGACTCCACCATGGTTGGAAGAAGCCGCTTGATGGCTGTGCTGGAAGCCGCCGGTTCGAGTCTCTGAAGCTCGGCGAACATCGCCGCGGCGGTCTCGGGGGAATTGGCAACCCGGCCGAGTTGGCCGGTGAGGCCCGAAGAGACGGCGAGAGATGTGGCGTGGGCCGCCAATGTGTCGAATAGACCAAGCTGGGCGACGTGGACTTTGGCAAAGGATTCGCCTGCCGCGCGGCGAGTCTCCTGATCCTGCCCATAGAGCGATTTGTCCGCCGCATAGGTGGTACCCAAGCCCATGATGCTGATGGCGTCGTAACAGGCAGGGCTTCAACGGCAGACCGGATCTGTTCCTCCAGTCCATCGGGTGCGGCATCCAGGAGGGCGTGGATGGTGCGCATCCCTAGCTCGCCGCAGATATGGAATACGATGACCGCCACGACGATCGCGGCAGCGGCATCTGCGCTCTTGAGGAAAGCCAGCGACGGATAGAACTCACTGGCCTTGACACACGCCAGTCCCGCGATGACTACAGCGGAACTCCAGATGTCGGTGCTAAAGTGAAGCGCGTCAGCCTCCAGCGCCTGGCTGTTGTGCTCTTTCGCCGCCTTGCGCAGCATCCGCGACCGAGACCAATCCACGACGATCGAAGTCGCCATTACCGCGAACGACCAGATATTGACCTCGATGTCGATTTTACCGTGCATCAGGCGATCGGCGGCGCTGTAGACAATCCCGGCGCACGTGGCCAGCAGCAGCACCGTCTCGAACATCGCCGAGAGGTTCTCGACCTTTCCATGTCCGTAGGGGTGAGTGCGGACGGCGGGCTTGCCCGAAAGCCGCACCGCCACCCAGGTCATGAACGCCGCGACAAGATCCAGGGCCGAGTGAGCCGCTTCCGCCAGAATGCCCAGGCTGCCCGTCAAAACTCCGACCACGATTTTCAGGCTTGTCAGTCCAACCGCGGCGGCGACGGAGTTGGCCGCGGCCTGCCTCTTCTCTCAATCTGCTGAAACTATTGTGAAAGGCTGCCTCAAGTAATCATGGCACGGTGACCAGCAGTGCTCCCATGGGATCTTGACGTGTCAACAGATTTGAGACACCAATCGATGTGGGAAGGATGGCGTGGATCGCGAAGAGAGCGTCAGTGGAAAACCCGAAATATGGCGATCCGGCTCTTCAATCTGACGCTGGAGGGCAGTCGCCTCTCGTCGGAAGCCAGGACCGCCCAAAGCTCATCCGCCCTACTGTTCACAGGCCCACTGGCACGATTACCAACCACACCAACACGGCCATCATGAAGGACTCGAGGATGAACGCCGATACACGGATCTGGCCTAAGTAAACCACGGCCTGGGCGAACTGGACGGTGCTGGCCGCAGAGATCAGGGGGTCGAGATATTCGCTCTCGCCATTGGTGCGGCCCGGCCCAAGGCGTATGCCTCAGGCCGCATCAAACAGAGTTCAATCATTATCGAGGGGAGCCCAATGGAGGAAGTAACGAATGAGGCACAAGCCCCATGTTCTCATTCAGTTCGAGGTTTGAGACAGGCATAGTCGTTAGCGGCGGTGCGGAACGCATCGCTTGCGGTGATCCGCACCCCATCGATTGTCAGCCTTTCCGCCAATCCTTCCAGTCCGTCTTGATCGCCTGGACCATTGCGGCTGCCGATTGCCCGAGCCACTTGGGCTTCCTCTTCTTCAAGTCGGCGAGGATTTCCTTGCTCTTCCCGGTGCCTAAATGCACGTTGGCTGTCTCCCAGCCCATGCAATAAAGCAGGCGCTCCTCGTCGCGCACTCTGGGCAGGTCCGTCAATTCGATGCGTGAGCAGTCTGGCGCCAGCCTTCGGACAATCCACTTGTCCCGCACCCGGACGAACGGATCGGGACAACGAACCACCCGATCGAGCATCTTCTGATAGAGCGGCCCCGGGATTCCGTTCCGGTTCTGCGCCCAGGCGCAGGCTGACGCCGCCAATGCCTTCGCTTCGCGGGCAATGAGCCCTCCTTTTGAATGAGCCAGGGCAACAAAGCGTTGGCGTCCGAGGCTTCCGAGTCCGGCAACGCGGTGCACGACGCGATAGTCGAGTCCGCGCTCCGGCATTTGGCCGGTAATTCCTGCCCGGGCTACCTTGGGAACCTTCCCCTTACAGGTAGGCAGCGCATCCAGTTTTGCCCAGAACCTGCCCGGATCCTTGAGGCGCTCCACCGCCATTTTTCGCAAATCGAGGTTGTCCTCTGCCAGTACCAGTGGCCGCCCCCCCATGGCGAGCGCGTCCCGATATCCGTCGAGGATGGGAGCCACGGCAAGTTTCAACGCGATACCCGTAATCTCGGCGCTCGCGGCCAGACGAACGAGGTCGCCCGCGTAAGGAATGGGCCAGACTTCGTCGAAGTCGTTGATGCCCCAGACTAGCCGGCCCTCGGAGTCCCGCCATGTCCCATAGTTTTCGACGTGCAGGTCACCCACAGCCAGTACTACCGGCGCGGACGTCTGCTCTTGACAGATTTGTGGCCAGAGTTGTGCCCACCGATAGTAGGTCGCCCTGAAAAATGGGAACAGTTCAGCCCGCATGGCATCATGTTTCTGCTTCAGCTCACGGTCGATCAGCTTCAGCTGCTTCCCGATCCAAGTTTCGTATTTAGCGGTCGCCTCTTGAATGTTCATAGCGCTAGCGTTGAAGCAGAAATACCGTGGCGCTGACCACTACGCCCAGAGTCGCGCCGCCGACTCCTATCGCCCAGAATAGGCGCTTGCGGGCTAGGATGGCGAGCGAACTGAAAACAATCGCCAACTCCAGAAAGACCTCGCCAAAGTGGAGACGAAGGGCCTTTTTCCCGGCCATGTCGCTCTCCTTGCCGAATTCCCTGGCCTGCTCCTGGATCGCCTCGGCCTCTTTCTCATAGCGCTCGACGTTGGCAGCGTACTTGCCGGCTATCTGGGAGGCCTTTTCGCCGGGCATAGTGTTCATCAAATCCCGTGCGACCTCAGACTGGTACCGGCGTGATGACTTGGCCTGGTAGAACGCCCAGTTGTCGCTGGCTTTCAGCTGCATCAGTAGTTCCTCGGTCGTCGTTATGTGCCCACTCACGGCAACCACGGCGAGGAGGGCGGCAATGATCGCCATGGTGGCACCGGCTCCCCGGCTGAAGTCATCCCGCGCATGTTCGGCGCTTTCCTGTAGCTCCTCGTTGATTGACATAGCTTAATCTTAAGCCAATTTCGCGGCGGCCGCCGGAGCAGACAGCAAGGCGTAATCGCTATCGCGTCGCGCTGGGCGTGCTCACAGCATAACGGCAGATTTCGCCGGAAGCTCAGTACAGTAGGATTCTAGGCGTGAGTGCTGAAGAGCCACGCCAGGTCCTTCAGTTTGAGCGCACCCCTAATAGATCACGTCACTTGCCGCGTCGCGCCGCAGATCAGAAAAGCCAGCGGAGGCCGATTGCGAAGAGGGCGCAACAGAGAGTACCCAGGCTCAATGCACCCAGCCCGAGCCAGCGCTTGTGGCTTTGCACCCACCACATATAGAGGCTGCTAAGGACCATGAAGATCATGCCGAGCGCCAAGGCGTCCATCGAGAGCGCCCAAAGGGTGGTCATACTCCAATCGCGCGAGTTCTTTTCATCCGCCATTCGGACGCCTGTGAACGAATGCAGCAGACGCATGACGCCCCAAGTGTTCAGGCCGATCTGCTGAACGGCAGCGCTACGGCCGGTGAGATCCGTACTGACTTCGAAGATGTGGCCGGGGCGGGCGACGCGGAAGTCGAGGCGGGTGAGATCGGCGCGGGTCTTGGTCCATTCGATTTCGCCGCGAATCCCCAGTTGACGCATGATGTCGCGCGCCTGGACGAGGTCGTCGCCGGGCGGGGGCAGCTCGATCTGCCTCTCGAGTTTCGTTTGGGTGCGAGTCGGCCAGAATTCGGCGAAGGACCATTGCGGGTGGTTCAGCAGCAGGCCGGTGAACGAGAAGAGCCAGAGGAAGAGCAGCAGGTAGAGGCCGATGAAGTAATGCAGCCTCCGATTCCACACGGTGAGTGTGCTTGCCACGCGACGGGCGGGCGCGGCGTCGGAGTTGGTTGGACTAGTGGATGACTGCATAGACGATCCCGAGGAACGACAGCGCACCGGCGGCTAGGAGCACAAGACCAACGGCGCGTTCGGCGCGCAATACCGCCCAGAGGTATATGCCACTGAGCGAGATGAAGAACAGCAGGTAGACGGTCCCGTCGGCGAACCAACGCCAGACTCGCATGGGCCACCAGTTCATGCGGATGGCAACCAGGTGTTGACCGGGCGACTTGTGCAGAGCGACGAGACCGTCCCAGATTCCTGTTTCGTGGCGTGTCACGGTGGCGGTGCGATCGGCAAGGCTCAGTTCGACGCTGGTGTCGCGTCCGGGGACAGAAACCGAGAATTCGAGGCGCCGCTTCTTCGGGATGTGCCGGACGAAGCCGATCTCACCGGCGAGGCCCAGCAACGGCAGGGCGGCCTGGAGTGCATCGACGCGCGCTCGGCCGTCGAGAGTCTCCAGATCCGGGGGCAGGGTCAGATTGCTGATGACGCGGGGCGATTGGGGCTCCGGCTTCCCGCCCGGCAACCAGGAGTGGACCAGGAAGAAGACGCTGATGCTGAAAAGCAGAATGAATGGGGCAAAGAAGAGCCCCACGTACAGGTGCAGGTCCCGGGTGATGATGTAGAAGCGTTTGGTCATGCCGGTGGTTCTTGGAAGGTTGAAGTGTATCACGCGATCCGAGACTGCGCGAGCATCCGTTCGCGTTCCCAGCACAAGCGATTGGAGAACGGCCCGGATATGCTATCAAGCGGTTACAGAAACAGCTTGAACCACGCCACCATCCGCTGCTTCATGTCGTCGTTGTAGACGTGTCCCGTTTCAGGGTAGATCACACTCTGAAACGCCTCAGGCTTGCCGTGCAGACGATAGTGCCGCGTCAGGATATCTTCGAGCTTTTTCATCCCTTCAGGCGGGGAACCGGCATCCCTGTCGCCCGTCAGCGCCAGGAAGGGTCGCGGCGCCAGCAGCGCCATGACGCCCTCCGTATCGAAGTGCTTCAGGAGTCCTGGTACAAAGTAGTAAATGCCGTGCGCCCTCAACTCTCGGATCGCGATGAGGTCCTCATACCTCGTGAAGCAAGCTACCCCGACGGTCGCTTTGATGCGGTCGTCGATCGCGGCCAGCCACCATGCGCGCGTGCTCCCCATGCTCATGCCCTGAGCCCCAATCCGCTTCGGATCCACCTCCGGTCGCGAAGCGAGATAGTCGAGCGCGATCTGCTCATCCCTGAGCATCATCCCCCACAGTGTCCGCCCCAGCCAGAGATTCAGCTTGAAGAGCGACATCTCCTGGTCCGAGCCTCTCTCCTGTCTCTCCATCTCTCCCGCCGGACCCATCCCCTTGCGCTCGCCATTGAAGTAACTGTCGATGCCCAGAACTACGAACCCCTGCTTTGCCAGGAGCCCCGCCACGTCCTGCGAGGTCGGTTTGTAGCCGAACATATTGTCTTTCGTGCTACCGTGACCGTGCATTGTGAGGATCGCCGGGAGCTTTCCCTGCCGTTGGTCGGGGATGGCGATGTAGCCGGGCACCATAGAGTCGACTCCATTGTCGAAGACGAATTTCTCGATCCGGTATCCATCTTTCTGGTCCGTCGCCACCACACGCACGTCCCGCGGCGACGGCCTCGGTGGCAAGTCGCCCAGCGAATCGATGACAATCTCCCTCACCTTCTCCCGCTGTGCCTTCCACTGTGCAAGGCTCGCTGGCACATCCCATTTTCCAACCGGAAGATTCTTGTACCGCATCGGCACGCCTTCCCACGGCTGCTGCAGAGGCGTTGGCGTCTTCTCCTGCGCCACAGCCGGCTGTGGAACCGCTGCCGCAACCAATAGCGCTACCAGGCAAGTGCTTGATCCCATCTCGACCTCCATTCGAGACTCACGGTACGACATCCGGCACGGCCGGGCAACCCCCGGACAGTATGCCCCCCCCTGGGCTGGTGCAGTGCCTGCGGACGACAAGGTTGGGGGCGTCCCAAGGGCAGTCTTCATGCGCGGGAATCGCGGCCCTTATGATAAGTAGTGGATTCCGTCGGTATGAGCGAAACCAATCATGAAACCCGATTCGGGCGACGCTGATCGCGGCTACAACAAAGCGGCGCTGCTAAAAACGGCGGGGCTCGCCGTTGCGTTGGGCGTAGTCACATGGATACTTGTCCCCTTGATCCTGCCGGTAAGGCTGCCGCCCGACTTCCCACCGCGTCCGGATCTAGGGCGGCTAAATCCGGGTCTTCGTGCGCTACTGGAGACCGCCGATCAGGAGGCGCGGCGGAGGCCTGAATCAGCGGATGCGGTAGGCAAGCTAGGTATGGTTTACCATGCAAATCTGTTATTCGAACAGGCTGCAAGTGCGTATCGGATCGCCGCAAGGTTGGCTCCCAACGACCCTCAGTGGACATATAGCCAAGCCTTCCTGCAGGAGGAACTCGGGGGAGAGAAAGAGCAGCTGAAGCTGCTACAGAAGACATTGCAGCTCAGGCCTGATCACGTCGCCGCTCTGGTCAAAGTGGCGGATTGGCTTTTCAAAGTGGACAGACTGGACGAAGCTGCGCGTCACTATGAACTGGCCGCGAGGGTACCCGATGGCGGGGCGTCCCTGCAGGCTGGTTTCGCACTCGGGCGCGTTGAGGCACGCCGCCGTGAGTGGAACAAAGTGATCAATACGATCACCCCCCTCACCCACTCCTACCCCAATGCCGCCCCGCTCTATGAGCTATTGCGGGAGGCCTATGCGGCCCTCGGGCAAGCGGACAAAGCCACCGAGGCCAGGCAGCGCGCGGGCTATGCGAAATGGAAGAGTGTGCCGCCCATGGAAGATGCCTTCAATGAACAATTGGGTGTCCTCTGCTACTCTTCAACGCGATTGCTCAAACAGGCCGGTCTGCTGAGCCGTATGGGACAAGCTGACCGAGCGGTTGAAGTGGGCCGCAGAGCAGTGCAGGCCGACCCCAAGGACCCCGCCGTGCGCGATTTCCTGGCACGCACGCTGCTGACTTTCTATGGAGACAAACCCGAATCGGTTGATGACGCACTGGGACAACTGGAAGAGTGTCTGCGGCTCAGGCCGGAGGATCCGGTACCTCTGGGTGGGTTTGCGAACGACTTCTTCAAATCGCCCAAGCCGGTTGCGGCCGTTGGAAGGCTCCGGGCACTTCTTCGCTCGCATACGAATATCCCCGGCGCCCAATTCTTTCTGGGTCAGGCCGCCGACGCGGTGGGGGAGACTGTGGAAGCCGTCGCCCATTACCAGGCCGCTCTGAAAGAAAGCCCAAAAAACTCCGCTATCTACGTCAAACTCGGCCTGATTTCCGACCGCAACGGGAAACTCGACGAGGCGACCGCGCAGTTTCAGAGAGCGATTCAACTAAACCCAGCGAATACGGACGCTCGCCTGAACCTGGCGATTGAGCTGATGCAGCGCCGGAACTACGCCCAGGGGTTGAAAGAGCTGGATGAACTCCTCCGGCTCAATCCGCAAGACGCCGCCGCGCACTTCTGCATGGGATTCGCGTTCCTGACTCTGCAACGAATCGATGAGGCAATTGCGAAGTTTCGCCAGGGACTCCTCTACAAGCCGGAGGACGCCGAGGCCCGCTTTGGCCTGGGATCCGCCTTGGCCGCGCAGGGCAAGCGGGACGAGGCATTAGTGGAACTGCGGGAGGCACAGAGGCTTCGCCCCGACCATCCACCAACGCGGCAACTGTTCCATCAACTCGAACGGTGACAGCTCAGATTGTTCGCTCAGGCTGCTATGCGATGGCGGGCGGGTTGGGCGCCGGCACCGGGATGGTCCGACCTGCTACCGAGCGCTTAGCTGGATCGCTTCGCAGGGCCGGTAATCGCTGATTCACACCGCCAGCACGCCCCTCGCAGTCTGGAACGGGCAAGTGGCGGGCCAGCGAAAATGGCTATCGAATGGCTATCAAATGGCTTGACCCTCCCTCCGGTTTGGGATAGTATTCCCACAGACCGGAAGAGTTAGTCGAGTTTCAGGCTCCATGACCTGAAACAGCGAAGAAACTCCCGGCGCCGATAGGGGTCGAAATGAAGAATTATGCTCCTTCGAGCGCAGCGATCTGGCTCTCAGTCGTCCTCGCTCTACCCGTCTGTGCTCAGAACATCACCGGCGCTCTGACCGGAGTGGTGATTGACCCTGCCGGAGCGGCCGTCCCGGCTGCGCAGGTCGAGCTCATCAACCAACAGACGCAAGCCAAACAGTCCACCACGTCGAACGATTCGGGGCTTTTTCAGTTTGCGAGCGTCCTGCCTGGTTCCTACACCGTCAACGTTTCGATGGCCGGCTTTCGCTCACACAACGTGAAGGACATAACCATCACCATGAATGAGCGCCGCTCGCTTGGCGACATTGTTCTTCAGGTTGGCCAGGTGCAGGAGAAGGTCGAGGTTACCGCTGAAGCCACGCCGGTTCAGACGGCTTCCAGCGAACGCGCCGGCCTTGTCACGCAGACTCAATTGCTCAACACGGCCATTCGCGGCCGCGACTTCGTGGCGTTGCTGGCTACCTTGCCCGGTATCTATGACGAAAACATGCAGGCCCGCGATGTGTCAAAGGGCCCCGGAGCCGGCGGCCTTCACATCAACGGGGGACGATCCACCTCGATCAACTTCGCTCTCGACGGCATCCAGAATACGGACACAGGCTCCAACGGCGGATCGCACGTGCAGCCGAACATGGATGCGGTAGAGGAAGTCGTCGTGCTCACGAGCAACTACCAGGCCGAACACGGCCGGAACAGCGGCGGGACTATCAATGTCACCACCAAGAGCGGCACCCAGCAGTTCCACGGCAGTTCCTACTGGTTCTACCGCCACGAGAGCCTCTACGCGAACAGCTACTTCCGCAACCGCACAAACACAGCGCGGCCCATCGAGCGCATCCAGAACTTTGGCTATACCCTCGGCGGTCCAATCTACACCAAGAAATGGAACCAGAATAAGGAAAAGCTCTTCTTCTTCTGGTCACAGGAGTTCGTGCGCCGGCAAAACTTCTTCGCAACTCAATTCGTGACCACTCCAACCGCAATTGAGCGGCAGGGGGATTTCTCGAACACGCGTGACGTCAACGGCGCCGTGATTGCCATCAAAGACCCCACGACCGGAGCAGCGTTCGCCGGAAACATCATCCCGCAATCGCGCATCAGCAAGGCCGGCTCTGCGATCCTGAATTTTTTTCCGCTGCCCAACTACACGGAAGCGGACCCTGCGCTTAGGTACTCACGGAACTACCGGTCGAGTGGCAGCGGCGCGTTCCCCCGACGGCAGGATCTGTTCCGCTTCGACTATAACTTCAGCCAGTCCATGCGCGTCTACTTCCGCGGCACAAGGGACAATGACGACGAGAACTGGCTCTACAACAACTGGACTGCCGGCAACCATAACTACGACATGTACATGACCTACCGTCCGCAGCGCGGGCGGAGCGCCCTGCTGCACGTGTCCAACACGTTTAGCCCGACTCTGGTCAACCAGTTCACCATGGGCGCCAGCAATCGCTCCCAGCAATTTAACCCTACGGACCCCAGCATCGTCGCCCGCAGCAAAATGGCCAACATTGGCCAATGGTATCCCGCTGCTAATGAATCCGGAGCCATTCCCGACGTCAGTTTCGGCGGCGTTCAGAACGGCATCAACGGCGGCCTCGGCAACATTCCTTACACTAACAGGAACCCTGTCTTTTCCTGGATTGACAACGTCAGTTGGATGAAGGGCTCCCACGCCCTGAAGTTTGGATTCTATCTCGAGCGGATGCGCAAGGACGAGGTCGGCGGCGCCAATACGCGTGGCGCATTCACCTTCGACCGCAACACCAACAACCCGTTCGATTCCAACTACGCTTTCTCCAACGCCATCCTCGGGAACTTCAACAATTACTCCGAGGCCAACCTCCGCACGTACTCGCACTACCGCTACTACCAGACCGAGTTCTATGCTCAGGATTCCTGGAGAGTCAACCGGAAGCTTTCCGTCGAATATGGCCTCCGCTTCGTCTCTTCGCCGGCTACTCATGACGACCGGGGATTCCTGACTACCTTCATGCCCTCGACCTACAACTCGAAGACGGCCGCGGTGATGTACTTCCCCGGCATCGATCCGGCCACGAAGAAGCGCGTCGCTGTCGATCCCCGCAACGGCACGATCGCACCCGTCACCTACATCGGCCTGTTTGTTCCGGGCTCGGGCAACACCGCCCCCGGCATGCAGATCGGCGGCAAGGGTGCGCCTTCGGGTTTGTACACGACGCCGTTCTCCTTCGCGCCCCGCCTGGGCTTCGCCTACGATCCGCAAGGCAACGGCAAGATGGCCGTCCGTGGCGGCTTCGGCGTGTTCTATGACCGGCCCCAGGGTAACGTCTACTCCGGGACGGTCGGCCAGGCTCCGGTCTCCTACAACCCGACGGTTTCGTTCGGCAACCTCGACACCTTCCTCCAGTCCACCGGCGTCGTGGGCCCTCCAGGAGTCACTACCATACAAACCGCGAAACAGCCCTTGCCGATGACCATGAATTTCAGCCTCGGAGTTCAGCGTGAAATCGGTTTCCGCTCCGTCCTCGACGTGTCCTACATCGGCAGCCTCGCGCGGCACCTGATCATTCAGCGAAACATCAACTCCATCCCGATGTATGCCCAGTTCGATGCGAAGAACGCCGATCCCACCACGGGCAGCCCGCTCCCCGACAATTACCTGAGACCTTACGTCGGTATGGGTTCCATCAACGAGCGTACCTTTGACGGCACCTCCAACTACCATGGCATGCAGTTGGCGGTGAACCGCCGCATGTCCCACGGTCTCCAGTACGGTGCCTCCTATACTTGGTCGAAGTCTCTCGGCGTCTCCAACGCCGATTTCGGCGGCGTCAGTATGTACTTCCCAACGCGCAGTTGGAACTACGGGCCCCTGGGCTACGACATCCGCCACATGATCTCCTTCAACTACAACTACGACGTCCCCGGTCTCGGTAAAAAGTTCGACAAGAAGTTCCTCGGCATCGTTACCGACAACTGGCAGATTTCGGGGATTACCACGTTTATGACCGGCACACCGTTCACCCCGGGCTTCAGCACCTCCGATGGGCAGAACATCACCGGCTCGCAGGAAGGTGCCAGAATCACGATTCTCGGAGACCCGAACCTGCCCGGCGGCGAGCGGAGTTTCTTCCGCAACTTCAAGACCGAAGCCTTCGCCCGCACCCCGCAACGTTCCTTCGGCAACGCCGGCGTGAACATCATGCGCAACCCAACCTGGAGCAACTGGGACATGAGCTTCTCCAAGCGCATCCCACTGAAGAGCGAGCAGCGCTATTTCCAGCTTCGCGGCGAGTTCTACAACATCTGGAATCACAGCCAGTTCATCAGCTACGATACGACCGCCCGGTTCAACCCGGCGGGGCAGCAGATCAACGCCAACTTCGGCGCCACCACCGGCACCCGCGACCCGCGTAAGGTCCAACTTTCGCTGCGCTTCATGTTCTGACGCCCGGCAACCGACACTCGCGCCGAGGGCGAAACGCTCCGAATCGGGGAGCGTTTCGTCTCCGGCGTCGTTTGTGGTCTGATCGAGGAACCAAGTGCGTCGCTTTGGCTCTTGGGCCGCCTCACCATGCGCGTCCGCGGCATGGCTGTGCCAACATACCCCGGGGGTCCTGAACCAATCCTCAAAACCGGAACGGTCTATTTTGGCGTAACGGGGCCGGCCGCCATCATCCGTTCGCGATCGGGCTCGATGCCGGTGAAGAGCCGGAAGGCTTCGGCGGCCTGGAGGACGGCCATGCCGCCACCGTGGAGAGTCTGGCAGCCGAGCCGGCGGGCGGCGCGGAGGAGCTCGGTTTCGAGGGGGAAGTAGACAACATCGGCGACCCAGAGATCGGGGCGGAGCCATTCTGCTGGAATGGCCATGCCGGGGTGGCCGGTCATGCCAACGGGCGTGGCATGAATGAGGCCATCGACACTCTGAAGTGCTGCGTAGGGGTCCGTGGTGGCGATGACGCGGGCATCGTTGAACTGGTTCGCGAGTTTCGTGGTAAGGGCCGCGTCCTGATCAAAGAGGATGAGGCGCTCCACGCCGAGTTGGAGCGCGGCGTAGCAGATGGCGCTACCGGCACCGCCAGCGCCGAGGAGCAGCACGGAGTCGAGGCTTGCCGAGGGCAGCCCGAGGCGGATGCTGTCGCGGAAGCCCAGCCAATCTGTATTGTGGCCGATGCGGCGGCCGTCGCGGAAGACGACGGTGTTGACGGCTCCGATGGCTTGCGCGTGAGGCGAGAGCTCGTGCAGGAAAGGGATGACGGCCTGTTTGCAGGGGTGCGTGATGTTGACGCCGGCGAAGCCCAGTTGCTCGGCGGCCGTCAGGAGCCCGGCGAGCTGGCCAGGGGAGCGGCCGTTGGTCTCGAGGTCGATCAACTGGTAGTGGAGATGGATTCCCAGTTGGCGGGCTTCCCGTTCGTGGATTGCTGGAGAGCCGGAGGCGGCGATGCCGCTGCCGATCAGGCCGACTAGATAGCGCATGGGGGAACTAACGAGTTTAGCAGCCGGAGGGAGGTTGGGCGGAGTGCGATAATCGGCGGGATGCGTTGGGTTGTACTGGCCTTGTTGCTGGTGGTGACTTCGATCAACTACCTGGATCGCCTGCTGCTGAGCGTTCTCGCTCCGGTGCTGCGGGATGATTTTCATTTTTCGGAGCGGCTGTATGGGTACGTGAACGGGTCGTTCCAGATCTGTTATGCGTTTGGGTTTCTGGCTTCCGGCGTGCTGCTGGACCGGTTTGGCGTGAAGAAGGGTCTAGCGGCCGGCGCGGTGTTGTGGTCCGTGGCGTCGGCTCTGCATGCGACGGTGACGGGCGCTGCGCAGTTTGCAGTTTGGCGGGCCATGCTGGGGCTGACAGAGGCGGTGAACTTCCCGGCCTGCAACAAGGCGGTGGCGGAGTGGTTTCCGGCCGAGCAACGGGCCTTGGCCACGGGCATCTTCAATGCGGGGCCGAATGTGGCGTCGGTGATCGGGCCTCCGCTGTTCATCTGGCTGTCGGCGGCGTATGGGTGGCGGGTGTGTTTCGTGGCGGTATCGCTGGCCGGCGTTTTGTGGGTAGCGGCCTGGTTGATGTTTTACCGGACGTCGCGAAATCCGGTACCGCGTACGGCGGGCGGCGGGTACGGGCTGCGCGAGGCGCTGCGGATCCGGCAGACGCGCGGGTACGCAATCTCGAAGGTGCTGGTGGATCCGGTCTGGTATTTTCTGTTGTTCTGGCTGCCGCTTTATTTCCGGGACGTGCGGGGCCTGGAGATGAAGCAGATTGGGTGGGCGCTGCCGTGCATCTACTTTGCCTCAGGCGTGGGGAGCGTGACCGCGGGCTGGCTCTCCGGGCACCTGCTGGCGCGGGGCAGGAGCCGCCGGGCGGCCCGGATGGTGACACTGGCGCTGTGCGCGGCCGTGCCTCCGGTGGTGTTGTTCTTTGCAATGGGCGGGACGCTGACACGGACGATTGTGCTGTTCAGCGCGGCCGCGGCGGCGCATCAGGCGTTCAGTTCGATCTCGTTCACGTTGCCGGGGGACGTCTTCCCTGCCCGGACGCTGGGGACCATCCTGGGGTTTGGCAGTTTTGCCGGGACGATCAGCAGCGTGTTGTTTTCAGCGATCCTGCCGGGGTATCTGATTCCGCTGTTTGGGTACAAGCCGCTACTGGTGACGTTGAGCTTCGGCTATGTGGCGGCTGTTGTGGTGATCCACCGGCATTTCCGCGATTTCCGGCCGGTGGAGGATGGGAAGGTGGCGTCCTGACTCACCGCGTCTCGTGATAGGGCCGGCCCGCCTGGTATAGAGCGAGGCGGGCTTTCAAAGCGGCAGTGAGTCCGGGATCGCCGCGTGTGGCGGAGAGCGCGAGGGCTTGCTCTGCTGCGTTGATGGCATCGGAAAACCGGCCGGCTTCGGCGTAGGCGGCGGCGAGGGTGTCGAGGATGACGGGATCGGCCCGGCGGGTGAGTTCGGCGGCGCGCTCGGCCAATGTGGCGGCCTCCGCTCCGTTGCGCACGTTGGCATCCGGGCAAGTGGCCAGCAGCCAGGCGAGGTTGCCCAACACAGGTTGGCGGTCGGGCTCCAGGCGTCTGGCCTCGCGCAGTGTGCGGACCGCGGCGGCGTAGTCGCCCTGCACCAGATAGACGCCGCCCAGATTCACCAGCGCCTCCATGGAGGTGGGATCCGCGGCGAGGATCTCCTGAAACAGGCGACCCGCCTCGGCGAGCTCTCCGGTTTGCAGGAGGATCAGCGCGAGGTTGCTGCGCGCCTCGGCCAGATCGGGCTTGGCCGTGAGCGCCTTTCTGAATTCGGCTGTGGCCTCCGGCAGGCGGCCCTGCTTGAGGAAGATGCCGCCGAGGTTATTGCGGGCGCGGGCGTCGCCGGGATCGAGAGTGAGCGCCCGTTGCCACTCCGCGATGGCGGCATCGATCTGCCCCTTCTCCGTAAGCTCGTAGGCAAGATCGTAGAGGCGGTAGAACTCGGCGGCGGGCGCATTGATGTGGAGCAGGCCGCCCTTGGGGATGTTGGCAAACTCCGGAATGTTGACGGCACGGTTGGAGGCCGTGGAGTTTTCGATAAGGATGGGCGGGCTATCGTTGCCATCAGCATCGATGTGGGTGAGGAACATCTGCGTATAGGGCGAGCGGCTCTTGGAGGAGAACACCATCCAGCGGCCATTGGGCGAAAAGCTGTGCCAGGAGTTCATCAGGGCCGTATTGCATCTCATGCGGCGGGCCTCGCCGCCTGAGGACGGAACAATGTAGAGTTGGCCGTCGGGCCGCATCAGTTGGCCATTGCGGCTTTTGACGAAGACGATCCAGCGGCCGTCGGGGGACACCTTGGGAAACGAATTGCTCATGCCGTTCTGAGAGGCGCCGCGGATCGGCTCGGCTACTCCGCCTGCGCCGTTGTTGAAAGGGACGCGGTAGAGATCGTAGCGGATGGGGATCTCGTTGGGGTCGTTGGCAAAGGCGGCGGGGGTGGCGCCGGGCGGGTAGGATTCGGTTGCGGGCGCGCGGAGAAAGACGAGGTATTTGCCATCCGGGCTCCACACCGCGCTCGCCTGGACGAAGCGCGGATCGTCGGCGCCTGGGAGCGCCTTCACCTGGCCTGAGGCGCGGTTGTACCAGGCGAGGATGCCTCGTGTGGGGTAGAAAACCTGGAGGAACCGGTAATCGGTGAAGTTGGCGACGTAATACTGAACCTCGGTGGCTGTGGCGACGTAATGGCCATCGGGCGAGACTTGCGACATGAATCCGATGCGCTTGCCGGGCTCCATCTGGTTGCGGAAGTTCTTCCAGGAGATGACGTCGGCGGTACGAATGGTGGATTGCGGTTCGACGGGCACGATGGCGTAAAGTCCCTTGTCGTTGTGGGGGCCGTCGAGGTCGAGGCCGAGTGTTTTCCCATCGCCGGAAAACGAGTGACAGTTGGCGCAGGTATGCATGCCTTCCAGAACGACGCGGCTGGCCGGTTCATCGAGATAGCGCAGGCGCCAGGCGATGAAGGGGACGAGTTTCGGTTCCAGGGGCTTGATGATACCTTTTTGGGTCTCGGAGGGCATCAGTGGAACGTCGCGGTAGAAGATGGGCGCGCCAACTGGATCGCGAGAGGTGAGAATCCGTACGGAGCCGTGGGAGACTGGAACACCGCGGCTGTAACCCGTGATGGTGATCGTAGCAGGTGTCTCCAGAGAGTGCTGTTTCAGCGCGGCCCAGAGCACTGGATCGGGCTTCCAGATGCGCGAGGCGGCCTGGAGGGGTGTGAGTGCCGGCGGGCGGTTTGTGGCGGAGACGCAGCGCGGGTCGATTTCGCCGAGCTTCATCGGTTCGCCAACCGCGGAGGTGACGAACTGCCGCGAGCCATCCGGGAACAGTACTTCGACGTGCCAGGCGGTGGCGGCGGATGAAGGATCGCGCCAGAGGAAGGTGGGCGCCTCCATGTCGGGCGGGAAGATGGAACCCGCTTCCGGGTAATCGATGGTGATGGAGGTGGCGGGCGCGGAGGAACTCTGGCGCGGCGCGGCCAGCACCGGCAGGAGCAGTGGCGCGAGAAGCAGGATCAAGCTGGAGTTTCGAGGTTGCAAGGCGAATGGCCGCTCTTCACCAAAATAGCTGGAATGGGCGCCCGAGCGTGGAGTGGGCGTGGCGGCGCGGAGTCGCGCGGGAGGTGTGATGCCCCTTTGGCGCTTCTCCGCAACGGCGTTAACTGCGATATGGCGGGGATCAGCCCGGCATCATTTGGCAACTCGCGTTGTTTTTGACCGTGAGTTGTGATATCAGATATGCATGTCCTTAACACTACTGCAGTCCTATTTACGGATCTCCGCGAGTATTCTGCTTTTCTCGCTCGGCGCCGCGAGGGCCGACGAGATCATCACCTTCAATTATGTAGTGGGAGGGACAATCCCTCAGCCGGAGGTTCGCCGGATCGTCTCCGGCGTACCAGTGAGCATCACCATGACGGCAAGCGCGAACGGGGGCACATGGCTGAAGGCATCCTTGAGCTCAAATACGACACCAGCGGATTTGACGATCGCTATCCAGCCGGACGGCCTTCTACCGGCCGAATATTCTGGATTCGTCAACATCACAGCCGGTCCGGTGAACACGCTGGCCTACATCGTCAGGCTCAATGTAAAGCCAGGCGGGACGGCCGCTCCGACGGTGACTGTGTCGCCGGCCTCGCTGGAACTGACGGTGGACGAAGGGGACATGCTTCTTCCCCAGCGGATCAATGTCAGCAGTTCCGGCGACGCGCTGGACTACGAACTGACGACGAGTAGTTCACCGAACTGGCTCGACGTAGTTGGTGACAAGTTGCTTCCAAACGGGAACGAGGGCGGACGAACTCCGGGGTATTTTTTCGCGGTGCTGACATCAAAGACGCTGGCGCCGGCGGTTTATACGGGCCGGATCACAGTGTATGCCGGAGGCGCGTCGAATTCGCCGGTCATAATTCCAGTCCGGTTAACGGTACTGCGAGGGCAGCGACCACCAGGAGCTGCAACGGTCACCAGGCTGTTGCCGCAGTTCGTGTTTGGCGGAGGATGGTATACGGCGCTGTATCTGGGCAATAGCGGAACAGGCGCGGCGACCGTGACCACGCAGTTCTTCAACGACGATGGGACGGCGCTGAGTGTGCCTGGGGTGGGCGGATCGGTGAGCAGTGTGGTGCCGGCAAAGGGCTCGGTGGTGCTGGAGGCGCAGGACGTAGGTCCGTTGACTTCGGGCTGGGCCAAGGTGACGCTGCCAACCGGCGTTACGGGATTTGCGGTCTTCCGGCAGTCGTCGCCGGGCGCGCAAGCGCAGGAGGCCGTGGTTCCGCTGTCCAACGTGGGAGCTACGACTTTGCGGCTTCTGTTTGACGAGCGAAGCTTCGATACGGCGGCGGCGATCCTGAATTCCTCAGATGGCGCGGTGACGGTAGCGGTGACGGCGAGAGACAACGCGGGGCAGGTGATCGGCTCCGCCACGTTCCCATTAAAGGCCAATGGAAAGACGGCGATGCGTCTGCGCGACCTGCCCGAATTGACGCTGATGCAGGGGCGCCAGGGAACAATTGAGATCACCAGCACACAGGCTGGTCTGGCGGCTCTTGGGCTGCGTTTCAATGGAGGCGCCCTGACCTCGATCCCCGTTACTGAGCCCTAGCGGTCGGCTCAGGGGCGCCCACTCGAACAGTAATGGGGAGCACTGTGCCATCGAGGGCGCGGAATTCCAGGGCGTACTCGCCGAAGAACGCGGGGCCCAGTTGCCAGTAGAAGACTCCGCCCTCGGCGTCAAAGGTCGAGCCGATGGGCAACTCCCGCAGTTCTCCGGCAGCACGCAGGGCAGCGGTCCAGACTTGGCCGGCCGGAAGGTGAAGCTCCAGGCAGTCCAGTTCCTTCAGTGGAATGGGCTTCAGAAGGCCCGCTCCCGCTTGCCGGATGGGGGTGAGAGGGACAGAACGGTCATAGCCCTGGCGATACGCCGGATGGGTCAGCGCCGGAACTTGCGGGGCCTGGAGACGGGAGAGGCGCATGCGGAGCGAGTGCTCCGAGGACGCGGCCTCCGGTAGGACCGGCACCGATCCGGCGCTAGCTCCCGTGGGCGTGTTCAGGATGTGGAAAAAGCGGCTGCCGATGCCATCGACGTGGCCCAGATTGTCGTAGACGATCCAGGCCATGGTGTGCATGGCATTAGAAAACGCGGTGGTGTCGAGCACATACTGGCCGCCGCTGGAATTGCTGTTGTTATAGCCAGGGAAGATGGATGCAACGTCCTGCCGAAGCTGCCCATAAAGTGCATTGGCGATGTTGACCCCATCGACGTTGACCCAGACGGTTGAGCCATCCAGGGGGATGCGCGCGGGCTGGGGCGTCAAAGCCCAGCCGGAGTTGCTGAAGAGGCCGGATGCGGTTTGGCCGGGTGCTGGCACGTCCATGGCGCCGAACGGCTTGACGGAGTGCAGGTTGTCCACTGTGATTGTCTTGGACCCCAGCTCCAACGAATGCCCTTCTTCGTCCACGGCGATGGCGTGCAGTCTAAAGATGCCGTTGCCCTTGGCGGGTAGAGCGTTGGTCAGCATCATGTAGCCCCAACCGGCGCGATACGCGTTTGGGCGGGTGTTGAATTTGGCTTCCACGTCGGGGCGGGCCCCGGGTACGAACAGAGAGTCGCCGATGTAGACGTAGCCGTTGGGGTGCGTCGGCTCAGGACCGACCGGGTCCCTCCAGATTGTCACCTGCTTGACTCCAACATCATCCAGAGCCCAACCTGTGACTGCGATACTGCCCGAGATGCCGGTCGTGTTGTCCAGCGGGGTTTCGAAATAGCCGAACGGGAGCGCCGTGGCGGCCTTCACTGTGAGGATGACCGTTAGAACGATGGGGCCGTTGGTGGCGCCAGCAGCGTTCACCGTGATCGAACGGGTGTAGGTTCCGGGTGGCGGCAAAGCGGAGGGAACGACAAAGACGCTGAGCCTGCCGAGGCCTTGGCCAACGGTTGGCGCGACACCCAGCCAACCGCCGGAGGTGACGGCGGTCCAGCTATTGGTGTTGGCGCCAGCCATGCCAAGGACGATCTCCTGGGCCGGAGTGAAGGCCGAGACCGTGGAGGAACTGCCAAAGGCCAACTGGGTCCTGGATAGAGAAAGGGTGACGGGGGCGGTAGTGGGGGTGATGACAGTGGAATCCGTCGTGCTGGCAGTGACCGAGCCTCCGCCCGACACGGCGACGGAGTTGACCTTGGGGGTGGTGGCGTTGGACGCGACGTTGACGGTCACGGCGATGACGGGGTAGCTCGCACCGGCGGCGAGAACGTCGCTGCGCGTACAGGCGGTGGTGGCACAGGTCCAACCGGCGCCGGCCATGGAGACGAGAGCCAGCCCGGAGGGCGGAGTCTCCGTGACCGTGACCACGCCCGTGGTGGGTCCGGCGGTGGCTCCGTTGGCGACCACCACGGAATAGACCGCGCCCGTCTGGCCCTGGGTGAAGCTGCCGGTGTGGGCTTTGGTGATAGTGAGCGCCGGCGGGTTGGCGATGATGACAGTGGAATCCGTCGTGCTGGCAGTGACCGAGCCTCCACCGGAGACGGTGACGGAGTTGACCTTCGGTGTAGTGGCGTTGGACGCGACGTTGACGGTCACGGCGAGGGCCGGGTAGGCGGCACCGGCGGCGAGAGCGTCACTGCGCGTGCAGGTGTTCGTCACACAGGTCCAACCGGCGCCGGCCATGGAGACGAGAGCCAGCCCGGAGGGCAGGGTCTCCGTGACCGTGACCACTCCGCTGGTGGGCCCAGCGGAGGCGCCGTTGGCGACCACCACGGAGTAGGCCGCGCCTGTTTGGCCCTGGGTGAAGTTGCCGGTGTGGGTCTTGGTGATCGTCAGCGCCGGAGCGACGTTCGCCGGGGACTGCGTAACCGTCACGGACTGGCCATTTACGGTGATAGTCCCTGTCCTCCCCGCCGCTACGACGTTGGCCGCCACCGTAAAGTTGACGCGTCCGCTGCCGGTACCGGAGACGCCCGATCCAAGCGTAAGGAACGCGTCGGTGGTCACCGCCTGATACGGACAGGAGATTCCGGTGCTGACATCGAAGAAGAACGCTCCTCCCGCAGCTGGGGCGGTGACTGTAGCGGGCAGGACGGTATAGGTGCAATTGACTGGACGATACGTTGCGGTCACCTGCAGGTTGCCGGCCACGGCCGCAGTTTGCAGGGTCAGGTCGGTGTAGGGGTCGTCCCACTTGGCGCCCGCCGTCAGGGGCGCGTTTTTGAAATCGTTCGGTGTCGCTGTCGGATTGAAATCGAGCAGGAATGTGGCGGTGGCGGAATCGTTGGGCCGCTCGTGATGAATGAGTGCGCCGGAGTAGGCGGAAGAGCTATAGGTGGCGAGGGTAGAGTCGTAGCTTCCAGTGGGCTGACGGTATTCGAGCCAGAGCCATTCATCGATTCCCGAGCCGCGCCGCACTCGCAACGCTTTCAGGTCGGCCTGCTGGGCGGAATAGGGGTGAATCGTGGTCGTGGTAGATATCTCAATGTCCTGGTAGCCGGTGCCGGGGCTCAGCCATCCGAGGTACGCCTTTTGCCGGGCTGCAAAGTGCCCGATCACAAAGCTGTTGCCGACCGAGTAACTCAAGCCCATCATCGAGAAGATGTCCCAATACTCGACGTCCCTGGGTGAAAGTCCGACACCCCCCAGCGGCTCGGAGCCGAAGTCACGGGAGTTGGAGTGGCCAAGCCCCAGACTGTGTCCCATCTCGTGAGCAGCGATACTCACCAGCGTATCGTTCGCAGTGAGATAATCGGCGCCGACGAGGACCCAGGATGCCTGAAAACTGCCGGCGCCCGGCGTGTTCATCGGCCAGCAACCGATGCCGCCAACTCCGATGGGGCACCCGGACGTGTTGCGAGGGGCAATCACCACTACCCGACTGAAATTCTGGAAGTTCACGAGGCCGTCAGCGGCGCGCATCGCCGCATCGACGACCGGGAAGGAGTCCGTGCAAGGATAGTCGGCGTCCAGCAGAACGGGGCCGATGACCTTAGCGTTGATCGAGGCCTTGCCATAGGAGGCATCGCGATAGTAGCCATCGACGGATCGATTTGGCCCGGAAAAGGCCGCTTGCGCGAAGCTTGGAGTCACAATGGCAGGCATAGCCGTAGAGGGAAAGACGGCCAGAATCACGACTGTCGGCTGAATCCCCGTGGGCAGACATGCCGGCGAATCCTTGGGCGGCTGGAGCGTTTGAAAGGACTCAGCCAGAACTTCGCCGCCAATGAGATAGCCTCTGACCGCGATGGGTGCCGGGCAGCTTAGCGCCGGCAACGGGCCGATGGAATAGAGACGCCGGCGCTGCCCGTTGGCCGAGAGGTAGTATTCGGTAGTCGAGGCGCCACGCTCGAAATCGTCGGCGACAACGGTTAAAAGGTCGCCTTGCCAGGACTGCGGGCTTAGCCCCGTACGTTGGATGTCGCGGAGTGCTTGGGCTGGATTGCTTCTGACCAGAGACGAGAGCGGTGAAGGGCTCGGGCCGGGCTCCAGCCTTTGTCCATGGCTCAAAGCGGGAAGCCCCGCCACGAGGGCGAACAGGCAACCGGCCAAAAACTTCTCAGATCCAGCGCAGCGTATCGGGCTGAACACCATCCCGCCTTCCCGCGCGAAGCGTTCCGCAAGACCTTCTGATCCCAGCGGGAATCGCAGTTCTCAGGGCCAACTCGACCTTCGCCAGTCGCCTTGATTATAACAATCCGGATTTCACGTGGAGACAGAGAATGGGCAAACCCGTGGCGCCACAGGCTGGGAACCGGCGGTAGCAGAGACAAGGCGCAAGCCGCTGGGGACGCGAACCCGGGTCACGGGGCGGTCACCGCGGCGCCGGCGGGGATCGACGTCCTTATTTGATGCCGACCACCATGAAATCGGGCCCGGCCAGATGCTCCACGCGCGTATCGCGAAAACCGGCGTCGCGCATCCAACCCTGGCAGTCGGCGCCGGTGTAGTCGAAGCCGCCTGGTGTTTCGATCAGCATGTTGAGACTCATGAGGAGACCGGTGGCATTGTGCGAGCGGTCATCGTCGATGAGGGTTTCGTAGACCAGAAACGCACCGCCTTCCGGTAGCGCGTCGAAGGCTTTCGTAATGAGCATCTTCTTGGTCTCCAGATCCCAGTCATGGAGGATGTGGCCCATCGTAATGACGTCAGCTTTCGGCAGAGGGTCGGTGAAAAAGCTGCCAGGCACGAACTTCACCCGGCCAGTTAGGCCATTGGCTTCTACATGATCTTCAAAGATGGGGCCGACTTCCGCCAGGTCGAAACCGATTGCGGTGAGATGGAGATGCGCGGCGGCAATGCGGACGACGGTGTCGCCCTGCGCCGTTCCGATATCGGCAAATGTGGCGTAGTTGATCCAGGGGAACTTTTCGGCAATCGCCAGGTTGGCCCCTTGGCTCATGCCGGACATCGCCTTCAGAAATCCCTTCAGACGGTTAGGATCGGCATATAGAGCTTCGAAGAGTGGCACCCCGCCGCCCTTTCCTTCGTTCTGCGGCTGCCCGGTCCTCAGCGCCTCGGTCAGATTGCCCCAGAAGGGATAGAGGCGATGGTTCGCCATCTCGAGCATTCCGCCAAGATACGAGGGTTTGTGTTTGTCGAGATAAAAATCGGTGGCGGGAGTGTTCTGGTAGAGGCCATCGGTGCGTTCCAAAAAGCCCAGCGCAACCAGCGCGTCAAGGAAATCGGCGGCAGCCCGGGGATGCAAGCCGAGGCGTCCGCAGAGAGTTGCCAGATCTTCCGGGCGGCGGGCGAGCTCCGTAAACACCTCCATCTCGACGGCGCTGAGCAGGGTTTTTGAGGCCCAGAATCCGAGCCCAACCTGCATGATCTGATCGGGCGAAGGGAAAGCGTGCATGGTATCTGTCTCCAGCAGATTCAAAACGTACTCAATTGTACACGAAGCCGGACGACGTTGGTTGGATCGATTGTGCGTTAGTTCGTAGCTCGCAGAGTTGGTACCCGAACGCCGGCTCAATGTCGGGATTCCATGGGAACCGCGCTATGCTGCCCCCTGGACCGAGGACTCCTGGAGGGAAGGCGAGGGACGCGTGGGGGGTGGGCGCTCGATGCGGGAATTCACAGAGTCCGGGAGACAGTGCCCAAGACCGACCTGTGCTATCATCGCCTCCTACCGGCGATCACTGACGTCGGCGTAAAGAAAGGAATTGTTGGACATGAGCAACGCCGCGCTTGTAACGATTCAGGGACTCTATTCCGCTTTTGCGAGAGGGGATGTCGCCACGGTATTGGGTTGTCTGGCGGCCGACGTCGCGTGGACAGAGGCTGCGGGGTTCCCCTACGGAGGAACGTACCACGGTCCCACGGCGGTACTGGACGGTGTATTCATGAAGCTGGCTACTGAGTGGGACGGCTATGCAGCGGTACCCGCGGAGTATGTCGACGGCGGAGATACGGTGGTAGCCATAGGGCAGTACAGCGGACGCTACAAAGCGACGGGCAAGTACTTCGAAGCGCGATTCGCGCACGTTTGGAAGCTGCGAGACGGTCAGGCTTACCAGTTTGAGCAGTTCGTGGATTCCCTGAAGGTACACGAAGCGCTGCAGGCATAGCCGCAGCTACTCGGGCTTAAGGATAAGGCGGATGCGGGCGGATTCTCGGGCGAATTGGGGTAGGCTCGCGTCAAAGCTGGCGCCGGCCTGGAGCTATGAATGACCGTCGGCGAAAACTCGAAGGATTTTGGGGCGCTCCGGTGCGTGGCCGCGGCAGGCTGCGGAAGCAGCACGCGAAACGGCGTTCAGAGGATCGCGCCGGAGCATCTTAACGCTTAATATTCCCGGTCGGTTTTGATACCGGGCTCAGGAATGGCGTACTTGCCGTCAGGTCCGGTCAGGATGGGCGGCGGACCGTCGAGTGTCAGCTTGTCGACGTTGGGTGCGAACTCGTGGGGGCAATTCAGCATCTGGTCGAAGGTGATGATCTGGCCGGTGTGGGCGGCCATTCTGCCCATGGAGGCAACAAGGCTGGCCTCAGCTCCACGCTTCACTTCGTTGTAAGGCTTGTCCTGCCGGATGGCGTCGGTGAGGTCGTCCCATTCCCACTGGTAGGGGCTCTTCTCCGGTTGGGGGAAGGCCCAGACGAGGTTGGGATCAGGCGCCAGCGGCAGATCTTTGCGGGAGAGCACGCGCGGAATGTTCTGGCCTTTGTAGATGCGGGTCATGCCAGGCGCGTGGGAGAGCGTGGAGATGACGGCCGAGGCTTTGGAGCCGTGCGCGTAGCTGGCAAACTCATCGCGGCACCCCTTCATGTTGCGCCCATCGAAATAGAGCCGGGAGCCATCGGCGTAGACGTATTCAACGTGGTAGGAATCGAGGTTCTGGTCCACCGAGTTGCCGCGATAGTGGCGGCCACCCATGGCGTGCGCCTCGACGGGCCAGGAATTCTTCATCCAGGAACACTCGTCGATCTGGTGGATGTAGTAATCGCTGAACACGCCGCCACTGGCCCAGAGGAAGGCATGGAAGTGCTGGATCTGGTGCTGGAGTTCGCTGACGCCGTCCGGACGCGGGCCGCAAGTGCCGCCTCCCTGCCCCATGCGGTAGCCGCGCATGGCGATGATGTCGCCGATCTCTCCGTCCTGGATGCGTTTGTGGAGCTCCTGGCGCGCGCGGCAGTGGCGAACCATCAGGCCGACGCCGACCTTCAGATTCTTCTTGGTGGCCTGTTCGCCGAGGGTAAGCATCCGCCGCGTAGTGGGGCCGTCCACGGTGACGGGTTTCTCCATGAAGCAGTGGAGGCCCCTGTCAATGGCGTGGGTGAACTGCACCCAGCGAAACGCGGGCGGCGTACCAAGAATCACGATGTCGCCGGCCTTCATGGAGTCCATGGCCTGGCGGAAGGCATCATAGCCGAGGAAGCGGCGCTCCGGCGGAACATCGACGAGGCCGGCGAACTGCGTCTTGAGCTTGTCATAACTGGAGTTGAGCTTCGCAGGGATCACGTCGGCCATGGCCACCAGCTTGACGGGTCCATTGGTGACGGAGAGGGCGTTGACAGCCGCTCCGGTGCCGCGGCCGCCGCAGCCGACGAGCGCGATCTGGATGGTATCGGTACTGGCGGCGTGGACGTGTGGCAGCGTTATGCCGGCGAGGGCCGAAGCGCCAGCCACCTGGGTGGTGTTGGCGAGAAACCGGCGGCGAGAAGTAAATGGTGAATTGGCTTCGCTCATTAGGAGCACTCCTTGGTACTCTGGACAGCTTATCTCATGAGGGGCCGGCGTGGGGCTGGTAGCTGCCGGCTGGGTACGCGACATGCTGGAGGGGCTCCATTCCAAATGGCGAAATCTGCGCGCACCCGGTACGCCTGGTAGCGCGCTGAGGATCCATGTCCACTCCCTGACGGCCGGTTCGCCAGGAGTAGTCTGGCTGATCTTGTGAACTGAAAGACGTTCACCATGTGAATTGCCTATTCGGACATGTAGCCCACCGAGCGCGCAGTGGAGTGATCCATCTTTGCGAAGCCACGATATGAGCGAACACGCGAGCCGCAATGCAAGTGAACCCGATTCGGCCTCGATAGGAACAGGAAGGTGGCCAGTCTGCCGGCCGGGATGAAGCCTGAAATCAGTGGCGAAGCAACAGGCAAGCACTCGCCGGACCTTCCGGGGCGGCTTGGGGGCAGCGCGCGTGGATAGCTTAACTGAGGCACCTGGGACGCCCGGTGGGATGGGAGAAAGACCCAACCATGTGCTCGAATCAACAACTGCGCATGAGTCTCATCGGGAAACGGAGAGGCTCGTAGTCGCGAAGAAGCGCGGTAATACCCGTGGAGTGAAGCGGCCTTACTGAGGACGTGTTTCTGTAAGAGGAGGGACAACCCGCTTGGATGAGAAGCCCACCGCGGACACTCGGGCAGGCGCAGTACAGGCGAAGCCGGAAACGGTGAAGGAGTCCAGACTGCCGGAGAAAAACACCTGAACATGTTTCCGCCCGACAAGGCTGCTCAACGGGAGCGGGGGAAGCTGCCCGACATGACGGAGAGTCACCAGCGTTTCAAGCCGATCCCGTTACCAATTGAGGAGTTGAACCGGCAGTTAAGAGCGTGGCGAAGTAGTCTCACCGTGGGTATCCGGCGAGCGTGTTCTGCGAGATCGATCCCCATGTTCAGGGCCGTCTGCTCCAACACTTGCAGCGCCGCAATCAGCGGCAATACCGGCTTCCGGAAGGAGTGCCGGGGCATAAGCACCTGGCACGGTTGGGGCTGCACTGTCTTTCGGAGCTTGCTCGTGTCTGAGGCGAGAGTCGTCAGGAGAGCCGGATTCGGGAAATCCGAGCGTCCGGCTCGGGGGCCTGCGTCCCTTCCTACTCTACCGGCTCGGAAAGCCTCCTGCGCGAACTCCAAACTTTTGTCGCATACCCATGCTTTTGCGAGTGCGACGCCGGGCAATTGCGGCGAGGCAGACCAGGCCGAGTGCGGTCAGGGACATGGAGGCAGGCTCCGGGTTTGCGGTATCGTATGCGCGCACATTGTCAAAATCGCCCTGCTTCTCGCTGGCTGAGAGCAGGACTGTCAGAATCTTGCCTGCATCGGCTGCCGTTGTGTGGTAGGAGGCCACCCATGGCGACCAAAGGCCCGGTCCTGGATCAGTACCGGTTGCTGTGGCGACTACAACGCCATTCAGTTCCAACTGGACTACGCCCGCCAGCGGGTGATCTGTGCGATGCAGCACGTCGACATAGAGATAGTACGTGATATCAGGTACAGCGATGGCGATATCCTGCCAGATGGAA
Organism: Paludibaculum sp.; assembly: GCA_036504135.1. Lineage (GTDB taxonomy): Bacteria > Acidobacteriota > Terriglobia > Bryobacterales > Bryobacteraceae > Paludibaculum. The sequence goes on along the minus strand of DASXVP010000031.1, from coordinate 134,082 downwards.
CCGCCGGCGTTGGCGAACCCGAGAACGATCCCGTTGGATGCCGGAGGATTACCACCACTGCCACCGGTGATCCACTGTCCGGCTACTCCGCTCTTGGACCAGCCGGGAATGTCGTTCTGGCCAAACCAGCAGTCGGGCCAGGCCGGATTGCAGACTACCGGCAGCGAGCCCCCCAACATCGTCTCAAACGACGGATTCTGGATGGGGATACTGGCGGCAAAGGCAGCTCCGCTCAGGACTACTGCCATCCCGATCGTCGCCAGAAACACTATCTTCATACTTGTTTCTCCTCCGCGTCACCAAGCAAGATAAGCGACGGGTCCAACTCAAACTGACACTCTATGGGAGCATACCATGATAATCGGACCGCGAACACTAGTTGTTTACCCTATCAACCGGATATTTCTTTGGCAGATCTGCCGGGAGGCTAAGGTCTTGGGCCAGACCGACTGCAGGTTGACTCGCAAAAGGCGCCAGGGCGAACACGACGGCAGATGATTTGCGCTGCTGGCTGGGATCGGGATTATCCTGATGCTGTGAAGATGATCATCCTGGTATGCGGCGCGAGTCTGCTGTGGGCCGGCACGACGCCGCGCGCTCTGCCGGCGGAATATCCGGTGCAGGCTGTGCTGCCGCGGGCGACGATTGCAGCCGAATATGGCAGCCGGGCGATCTCGCAGCCCAACGACTCCTACCACGTGGGCAACTATCTGGTGGTGGAGGTGGCGATTTTCCCGGAGAAGGGTCTGACGATGCCGGTGTCTGCCGGGGAGTTCCGGTTGCGGATGAATCAATCGACGCGAGAGTTATCGGCGCAGTCGCCTGGTCTGGTGGCGGCGGCGATCCGGAACCCGGGTTGGGAGCAGTACCGGGGCGTGCAGGCGAGCGGCGGTGTTGGTCCTGGCGGCGTTGTGGTTGGTGGGCCGCCGAGGGTGGAGCGATTTCCGGGCGATCCGCAGGGGCGCCGGCCCACACAGCCGAGGGCTCCGGAGCAGAATGCGGGAAGACCGGGCCCGACGCAATCGGCGGCTGAAGCGGTAGAAAAGTACGCACTGGAGGAAGGGCCGGCAAGCGGCGCCCGGAGCGGCCTGTTGTATTTCTACTGGGAGGGCAAGGTCAGGAACCTGAAGGCGATCTACCTGGTATACGACGGGGCGGCAGGCAGAGCGGTGTTGAAACTGCGCTAAGTGGCCGGCTGAGCGGACCGGCCTGAGAACTTGCCCTCCAGCAGAATCAGCATCAGCAGCAGGAAGACTAAGATGGAGCCGATGAGCGGCAACCCCATCACGGTCCCCATACCCAAATAGTGGGCGGCATATCCGAGCGAGGCAGGCGCCAGCATTCCACCGGTGAGAGCGACGGAAAAGATCCCATTGAAAAAGCCGGGATGGAAGTAGGGGAACCGGCTCCCGATGCGCTCCATGACGAGCGGCAGAATGACGGAGAAGCCCCCTCCGGCCAGCAGGACGCCGAGGGTTGCTCCGAAGAGATTGTTGGTGAAGAAGAGGGCGATGCAGGCAAACATCGGCACCAGCACCGCACCGGTGAGCAGGCGGGCGTGGCTGACGCGGGGCAGGAGGGACTGGGCCACCACGCGGCCAATCAGCAGCGAGCCCCAATAGAGCGCCAGCAGGAAGAGGGAGGTCTCCGGGCTGATGCCCAGGCGCTGGATCAGGAACAGGGCCAGCCATCCGGCAAGCGCGCCTTCGTTGCCAAACTGGAAGAAGAGCAGCATGGCGAAGAGGATGGCCGCCGGGCTTTTGAAGTCCTTCAGCGTTTCTTTGAGTGAAGGATGTTGGACCACAGGGTCCGGCGGAAGCTTTGCTCTGGCATAGTGGACTGCTGCAAAGATCGGCGCCATGGCCATCAGAATGAGTACGCTGGGCACGGTATAGACAAAAAAGGTGCCGGCCAGAAAGAGGGCGCAGAGCAGGCAGCCGAAGCCGAACAGGGCGCCTGCGAGGTTGAGCGTGACGGCGGGGTGGAGTTCATAGGCGGGCGTGATGGCGTGGAACGCGCCGACATTGAGTAGGCCTGCGCTGAAGCCGAGGAGAAAGAGCCCCCCCATCCGCCAGGCGTAGTGGGCGGGCGGCGAGAAAGCGGCGAGCAAGAGGAGGGCGGCGCCAGCCAGGGCGCAGCCGAGGGTCAGCGTGAAGCCGATGCCGCGATTGCGCAGCAGTGGGAGGCCGGCCAGGGGCGCCAGCAGGACGCCGAGATTCTGGCAGAGGAAGTACGTGCCGATGATCAGGAAGTTGAGTTCGATGTGATAGCGCCAGGCTGGGAGGATGGCGCCGAGAAACGCGAACAGCATCCCGGAGACGGCCACACCGGACATGCCGCGGCCGGCCATGGAGGACTGCATGGCGCCGGAGGCGGCATCCAGACCGGGCGGGCGCGGCTCGGTGTGTGTCACCCCTGTATTGTAGCTCCGATGGGTGTGGAGGAGGCTGGCAGAGGGCCCAGGGTCCTGAAACAAAAAACAGCGTTCTTGTTTGATTTTTCTATTGACAGGCGTGCGGACCTGCCTTAGTCTGAACTCATCACTGAAGAAAGGAGGTGGTCCAGAAACAATGATAAATGGTAGTAGACTTACGCGCGAGGTGGCCGACCGCTGACGTTCCTGTTCTCACGTTCAGGCCCGACATTCAGTGAAGGGCCGCCGTTCCTGTTGACCGGCCACTAAGCGCGAAGGCAGCGAGATTGGAAAAAGTCTCCTGTCCAGACCTACCCGAAAGCCCCGCCGCTGGGATCCGGCTGCGGGGCTTTTCCATGTTCTGATATACTGTGAGAGTTAAAGGACTTCCCCCCGATGAAAGCTGGCATCCATCCCGCCTACAAAGAATTGAAGGTGATCTGCGCTTGCGGTCACACCTTCGAGACGCGCTCGACGCATAAGGGCGACATCCGCGTTGAAATCTGTTCCTCGTGCCATCCGTTCTTCACCGGCCGTCAAAAGCTGGTGGATACCGAAGGCCGCGTGGACCGTTTCCAGAAGATGTTGCTGCGCTCCGCCGAGATGAAGAAGAAGATCGCCGAACGGGCTCAGCCGTCGGCCTAACCCAAGCAGGAAAATTCCCGCCTATTTGGAAGAGGACGTGGGCTTCGGCCCGCGTCCTTTTTCGTCGGCCATCCGCTTTGCTTCCCGTTCTGCCCTCATTTTGGCGTATTCGGCGCGCTGCGGCTCGGTGAGCATAGCGTTAACCCTTTCCACCTGTTCATCCTGGATGGCCTTCATTTCGGGCTTGTGGCGTTCACGCACCTCGCGGTACTTGGCGCGCGTGTCATCTAGGATTTCGTTCAGTCTTTCCTTTTGGGTCTGGCTGAGCGCCAGCCGTTTGCTCATCTCATCGAGATAGGCCTTGCGGTAGTCGTCCGGAGTTTGCGGCCGGGTGGCCCTGGGCTGGGCGGAGGTGGAATCGAAGTAGCGGTGACCAAAGGCGCCAACCGCAATTCCGCTGGCAAACACCAGCAGCAGGGACAGGGCGAGGCTCAGACTCGAACGCTTCATTTCGCGGGCAACTCCTGGGGCGGCTTGACGTTCAGCAGCGCCACGTTTTCCAGAACCTCGTCGTCGTCGTGTTGGTCTGCCAAAGTTTCCAGATAGGTGGCGCCGTAAAAATCGGGCGTGTGCCTGGGCAAGAGCTGCAACATGACAAAGAAAAGACTGGCGGCGGCGGCGGCGGCTACCATGCCGTTGGCCCATTTCCAGACCTGGCGGGTCCAGTTCTGGCTGCCGTCGATCCTCTCCCAGAGGTGCGGCATGAAGTTCACCGAGGCATCCGGGATCGGGCACGCTTCGCGGTACGCGGTGAGCAGGCGGTCCAACTCGGATTCGTTTTCGACGCTCTGTCGTTCCAAGGACTCGTTCATCGAATCACGCATTCTTTTTCTCCTCGCCCTGGACGCTCTTGGAAGCTGCAAATGCCTTGAGAACGCGTTGCCTGGCCCGGAACAACCGGACCTTCAGAGCGTTTTCGTTGACATGATAGACTTTCTCGAGTTCCTTGAGCGTCAACCCCTCGACCTCTTTCAAGGTCAGCAACATCCGATCCTCTTCGGAAACGCCACTCAGTAGAGAATCCACCGTTTCGCGAATGCGCGATTTCTGATGTTCCTCGAACTGAATGTGCGTTCCGGCCGCGGCGTCCGCCATGGTGACCTGAATCTCGCTGAGATCCGACACACGCGATTCCAAGCGGCGCCTTTTCCGTTTGCGCAGGTAATCCAACGCGGCGTTCACCGTCAGCCGGTACAGCCACGGTTCGAATACGTCCGGGCTGCGCAGTTGATCGAGTGAAAAATAGAGCCGAAGAAAAGCCTCCTGCGCGACATCTTCGACATCTTCCGGCCGGCCGATCAGCCTGGAGATGGTTCCGAAGATGCGTCGTCGATAGGCCGTAACGACCTCGTTGAACGCCCCCGGATCTCCGGCGCGCGCCCGCTCCACAACTTCGAAGTCGACCAGCATCTCGGCAATATGGCCGCCGCGACAAGATCATGTCCTCACGCTATTAGGCGCGCACGGCCAGACCTCAGGTTACAACAATCTACCCTCCATCTGTTTCTATCCGCATCCGCATGTTAAAATTGGGCCTTAGCCCCCTCCAAATGGATTTCCTCTCCGGTCTGAACCCCCAGCAGCGCGCTGCCGTTGAGCACGTCGATGGCCCCCTTCTGATTTTGGCGGGCGCCGGGAGCGGCAAGACGCGGGTCATCACCCATCGAATTGCCCATTTGATCTCTCATCACGGCGTCTACGGGCCGGCGGTCCTGGCGGTCACCTTCACCAACAAGGCTGCCGGCGAAATGCGGGAGCGAGTGCAGCGGCTGTTGGATATTGCCTCACCCGTGGGTGGACCGAACGTCTCGACGTTTCACTCGTTCTGCGTGAAGATGCTGAGGCGGGACGGTGCACCGCTGGCCGACCTGCGACGCGGCTTCACCACGAGTTTCCACATCTACGACGACGACGACCAGGTGGCGCTGCTGAAGCAGATCTACAAAAAGCTGGGGCTGGACGACCAGTTCATGAAGCACCGCGCGGCCCTCTCCCGGATCAGCCAGGCCAAGAGCCAGCGCCAGGCGCCGCACGATTTGTTGAAGGTATCGGCGGACCCCAAAACGTCGCGCCTGGCGAAGGTCTACGAAGAGTACCAACTGGGGCTGGAGGCGGCCAATGCCCTGGATTTTGACGATCTGTTGCTGGAGGCGGTGCGGCTGTTGCGCCACGACGCCGATACGCGGCAGGTTTGGAACCGGCGGCTCAGCCACCTGATGATCGACGAGTACCAGGACACCAACCGCTCGCAGTATGAGCTAATGCGGCTGTTGACGGGGAGCCACGCCAACGTGGCTGTGGTGGGCGACGAAGACCAGTCGATTTACGGCTGGCGCGGAGCCGATATTCGGAACATTCTCGATTTTGAGAAGGACTATCCGAACGCCGCGGTGATCCGGCTGGAGCAGAACTACCGCTCCACGCGGACGATTCTGGAAGCGGCCAGCCGCGTGGTGGAGCGCAACAAGGCGCGCAAGGGCAAGACGCTGTGGACCGATGGCGAGCAAGGCGACCCGGTGTGCTACTACGAGGCTGCCGACGGCGAGCAGGAGGCGCTCTTCATCGCCGACACCATCGAAAAAGTCCTCGCCCGGAAGAAGGACACGCGGATTGCGATCCTGTACCGCACCAACTTCCAATCGCGGCAGATTGAAGAGGCGCTGCGACGCTACATGCGGAAGTACATCGTGGTGGGCGGCTTCAGTTTCTACCAGCGGGCGGAAGTGAAGGACGCGCTTTCGTACCTGAAGCTGTTGATGAATCCGCGCGATAACGTGGCGCTGATGCGGGTGCTGAACGTGCCGGCGCGCGGGATCGGCAAGACCACCTCGGACCAGTTGGAAAAGATCGCGGCCGGGAAAGGCAGCTCGATGTGGGAGGCGGTGGGCCTGGCGTGCGAGAATCACCTGCTGGGCGCACGGGCCGAGGCGGCATTAGGCGTGTTTCACCGGCTGATTGAGGAACTACGGGAGCAGTTGCCGCAGTTGGCGCCGAACGCCATTTTGCAGCAGATTCTGGAGCGCACTGGGTATCGCAAGATGTTGGAGACGGATCCCAGCCCGGAGGCGGAATCGAAGCTCGGCAACCTGGATGAGTTGATCTCGGCGGCGGCCGACGCGGGCGAGCGGGGCGACACAGCGCAGGAGTTTCTGGATCACGCGGCTCTGGTTTCCGATTCCGACAACCTCGACGAAGAGGCGCAAGTGTCGCTGCTGACGATGCACAACGCGAAGGGCTTGGAGTTTCCGGTGGTCTTCATCGCGGGGATGGAGGAGGGGTTGTTCCCTCATTCGCGCTCCCTGGAAGATGAGGATCAGATGGAAGAGGAGCGGCGGCTATGTTACGTGGCGATGACACGCGCGATGCAGCGGCTCTATGTCTCGTGCGCGCGGATGCGGCGGAAATACGGCGGGTCGCCACCGGAGCCGTGCCAGCCTTCGCGCTTCCTGGAAGAGATTCCGCGAGAGCTGGTGGAAGAGTTGCACGAGCAGAGGCGCGCGCCCGGCTCGATAGATTTATACGGAGAGCGGGCAGCCGTGCGGGAAGTGGCACGAAAGAACACGTATACTGGTAAGACGTACAATTCGTTGGACCATATCTCCCAGTTCTTTGCGGACCGGGGTGTGAAGGTACCTTCGATGAGTTCGTTGCCGGCCGCCCCGCTACCTTCGGCGAATCCGAAGGCTGCGGCTCAGCCCGCGCCCGTGCAACGGCCTCCGGCAGCGCCCGCGGCTCCGGCCGCCCAGCCGGCGGCAGCGCAGCAACAAATGTTTTTTGGACAGAGCCCGGCGAAACCCGCCGCCGCTCCTGTTCGTGTGTCCGCGCCATCGCCTGCCGCCAAGCCGGCACGGCGAACCGGTATCCGGCCGGGGATGTCAGTGGTACATGCCAAATACGGACGTGGCACGGTCCTCCGCAAGGAGGGTGAAGGCGACGAAGCGAAGCTCACCGTCAGCTTTCAGGGCCACGGGTTGAAGAAACTGATTGCGAAATTCGCCGGACTCACGGCAGATGATTGATACTGTTAAGGAACGAGCATGAATACGAAGACTGTTGCCGACAAGGTAGAACGTAAAGAGCTGAAGCGCCAGGCGCGCAAGAAGGCCGACGAGAAGAATCCGCTGCAGCCGCGTCCCTCCGACGTCGCGCGCGGCTCGCTGAAGAAGAAAGTCAAGACCATCGTCAAGGGCCAGCGCAAGCGCTAGCCGGCGGCGAACAACCGGCCGGGGCGGACCTCGAAGAATCTCGGCCCCGGTCTTTTCAAAATCCACCACCAGAGCTCAGGAGGCACAAGCCCCCCTTGAATCAACTCTTTCGCACCAAGAGCATTGAAGCTCTGGTGGCTGCGTCCAACGAGCCAGGCAAGAAACTGGAGCGGACGCTTGGCGCCTGGAGCCTGATGGCCCTGGGCATCGGTGCAGTCATCGGCAGCGGCATCTTCATTCTCACCGGAACCGCCGCCGCCGGCGAGGTCCGCAGCTTTCACTCCATCCTCCATGTCCCGTTGTTGGATCTGATCATCAACGGGGCCAATTCCAGCTTCACCATCGGCCGGCCCGGCGCGGGTCCGGGCGTAGCTTTGTCTTTTCTGCTGACGGCGATCGCGTGCGGATTTGCGGCGCTCTCTTATGCGGAGATGGCTTGCGCGATCCCGGTGGCGGGCAGCGCCTACACGTATGCCTACGCCACGCTCGGGGAGCTGGTGGCGTGGATGATCGGCTGGAATCTGATCCTTGAATACGCAGTGAGCAACATGGCGGTGGCCGTCGGGTTTTCCGCCTACTTCAACGACATCCTGGACTCGATCTTTGGCGTTCACCTGCCCAAGTTTCTATCGGAACCGATGATCGTGGGCGGGCAGTTCACCGGGAGTTGGTTTAATTTGCCGGCGTTCCTGATCCTGATGCTGCTGACGTGGATCCTGACTTATGGCATCAAGGAGAGCGCGCGCACCAACAACATCATGGTGATCGTCAAGATCGCGGCCATCGCGATCTTCGTGATCGGCGCGGGACGGGTAGTAAAGACCTCCAACTGGCATCCGTTCATGCCGAACGGCATGTCGGGCGTGCTGACTGGCGCGGCCATCGTGTTCTTCACCTATATCGGATTTGATTCCGTCTCAACGGCTGCCGAGGAGTGCAAGAACCCGCAGAGGGATCTGCCGATCGGCATCATCGGGACGCTGCTGGTCTGCTCCACGCTCTACATCGCGGTGGCGCTGGTGCTTACCGGCATCGCACCGTGGCAGAGCCTGAACACCGCCGCTCCGGTGGCCGAGGCCCTGAAGAATCTGAGGATGGACGGGATTCGCGAGTGGGTGGGTGTCGGCGCCATCGTCGGTATGCTGTCTTCGTTGCTGGTGTTCCAGTACGGCCAGGCGCGGGTGTGGTTTGCCATGTCGCGTGACGGTCTGCTGCCGAAGCTTTTTTCGCGCATTCACCCCAAGCACAAGACGCCGCATGTCAGCACGTGGATCGCCGGGTTTGCGGTCGGCATTCCGTCGGGCGTGTGGGACATCGGCACGTTTGCCGACCTCTCCAACATCGGCACGCTGTTCGCCTTCAGCATCGTTAGCGCGGGCGTTCTCATCCTGCGCCGCACCCAGCCGGACCGTCCGCGGAGCTTCCGCGTACCGCTCGGGCCGATCTTCCCGGTGCTGTCGATCCTAAGCTGCCTGATCCTGATGATGGCGCTGCCGCTGGAAACCTGGGTGCGGTTTGTGGGCTGGTCCATTCTTGGTTTGGCGATTTACTTCCTGTTTGGAAAGAAGAACAGTGCTCTGGCGAACTAGCATCCTGGCGCTGGCCCTGGCCGCAATGGCGGCCGCGCAGGTGGCGCATCAGGAGCATCCGCCGCGCTCAGCCGGCGAGTACGCGCGCGTCTTGGAGGATCCGGGGCGCGATGCGTGGCAGAAGCCGCACGACGTTGTGATGGCGCTCAAGCTCCGCGCCGACGAGGTGATCGCCGACATCGGCGCCGGTACCGGATATTTCTCGCGGCGCTTCGCACATCACGCCGGGAAGGTGCTGGCGGTGGACATCGACGCCAAGTTGCTGGAGATCGCCACCAAGGGCGCGCCGCCGAATCTGACCACGATCCTGGCTGCTCCAGATGACCCCAAACTGGGCACAAAATCAGTCGATACGGTCTTTTTTTGCGACGTTTTGCATCATATCGCCAATCGTCCTGCCTACTACGTGAAACTGAAGGCCGCACTCAAGCCGGGCGGGCGCGTGGTGATTGTGGACTTCTACAAGCGCGAGTTGCCGGTAGGTCCGCCTCCGGCGATGAAGCTCTCACCGGAAGAAGTTCAGGCTGAGCTGAAAGCCGCCGGCTTCCATCAGGCTGGGTCGTTTGATATCCTGGCTCATCAATATTTCCTGGTGTTTCAGGCCAACTGACCCCAATGGCGGCTAATCTAGACCACCTTCAATGGCTGGCCCTCCTGGTGTGGCTGACAGTGCTGGTGGTGTTTCTGGCTTCGGTGGCGGCGCTCTTTTTCTCGTCCCGCTCCGCGCGAATCCACTTGCGACTGGTGTGGTTCAGGCACCGCGCTTCCTCCCGCCCCACACTGAGACCGCTGCTGCTGACCGCGGCGGTGACGATTGCCGCGGCGCTGTTTTTGCAGATCAGCGCCGGTGAGACTTGGGCGATGCGCCTGTCGCTGGTTCTAGTGGGTGCGGGCGTCACGTTTGTCTCGTTCGACTGGGCTTGGAAGCAGGCCACGATCTGGATTGATGACCGCTCGGGGCAGGCGCGGGAGTGGATGCTGCGCGGCGATTCGGCGCGGCGGCAACTGCAGGGATTGTTTGAACCCGCGGCGCTACGGCTGAAGGCTTGCCAGTTGATTCAGGAGAACCTCCAGGTGAGTCACGCCGGCCTTTGGACGTTGGACGGCTATGCCTACCGGCGAGTAGAATCAGCACCGCGGCAGCAGGCCGTAGCGGCTGAGTTCTATTTGAATTCCCTGCTCCACCAGGAGTTAACTAGTGGCTGGTCGTTTGAGAGTCTGGTGCTGGTGGACCCGCGCCATCAGGCGCCCCGCCGGTGGTCCCGGATCACCGAGGGCAACCTGGAAGCCGAACAGGCTCAATTGGCGGCCATCTCCGCGCACGTGGCAATACCGCTGCAAAGCGAGTTCAACCTGGAGGGCTTCTTCCTGCTGGGGCCACGTGAGGGAGGCGCGGCATTCTGCCCGCATCATCTGCACTTCGCCGAGACAGTGGCCCGCCAGTTGGTGGATTGCCTGCATGTCTGCGCGACGATTCAGCCCGTTTTCAGCAGGGTGACGGAGGAGGCGCACGAGCAGGCAACGCGGCGCACTGCGCGGGCCACGCGGACCCACCTTTCCCCGCCACAACGCACGGAGATTCCAGGCATCGAATTTGGCGCCGATTATTGGCTGGGCGACAAGCCCGGCGGCGTCTGCTACGACATCATCGGCTTGCCCAAGCGGATGGCTGCGTTTCTGCTGGCTGACGTGCCAGGCCCTATCGAGGACGCTGCCGTGCGCCTGGTTCAATTTCAGGCGCTGCTGCGAAGCCGGGCCTGGGCGTACAACGAAGATCTGGCGGAACTGGTGGAATCCACTGCGCGCGCCCTACTGCTCTCCACGGCTAACCATCCGCCGATCGCGTTCTTTTGCGCCCGCCCGATCCTGGGTGGCCGCCGGATGCAGTATCTGAACGCCGGACACTATCCGCCCATACTGTTGCGGCGGACCGGAAGCGGCGCCGAGGTCACGCGACTCCACTCAGGTGGTCCGGCGATTGGGGAGACACTGGACATCCAATATCAGGTGGGGGAAATCGAGTTGCAGGCCGGTGATCTGGTAGCGATTCCTTCCCGCGGCCTCGTCAATGCGCTGAATTCGGAATCCGAGATATGGGGAGAGAGCCGCCTGGTGGATAGCCTCTTGGGCTGGGAGAGCCGCCCTGTGAAGGAGATCGTGCAACAGGCCCTGCACGGGGTGGACGCATTTACCGGCAAGGACCCGAACCAGCCGGCGCGCTTCCTGATCGTCCTGCGGCCATCCAGCGAGAGGATTGAGCTGAACCCTTGATACAATACAAGATTCAGTAGCTTCAACAAGGATTCCAACGCTTTGAGCACATCCATCGAGACTGGTGCGCGGACAGCGCCCGTCTTTCTCATCCGCGCAGGCCAGTGGTTCCTGCGCTCCGGCATCCAGGAGACCAACGGCGGGGTCGCGCGCTACCACCATATTGCTGAAAACCGAAATGCGCGGATCTCCACGGAGATCACCGGCTACTCCATCAGCGCGCTGATGGAACTCCACGAGCGGACCGCCGATGCGGCCTACCTGAATGCCGCCATGAGCGCGGCTGATCTGCTCTGCCAGGCCTGGGATTGCAGCGCGTCGGCGATGCCGTTTGAGTGGTCCGCCACCGGCGACCTACCCGAACACCACTCCTACTTCTTCGATAACGGGATCATCATCCGAGGCCTGCTGCGTGTGTGGGGCGCGACGGGAGTGCAGCGCTATCTCGATACCGCTGTCCGGTGCGCTGACTCCATGCGGCGCGATTTCGTCAATGCCACCGACATCCACCCGATCCTGGCGCTGCCCGCCAAGACACCGCTCGCCCGGGACAGCCGGTGGTCGCGCTCATCGGACTGCTACCAGTTGAAGTCCGCGTTGGGTTGGCTCGGCGTGGCCGAGGCTACTGGAGATGCCAGCTATGTGGCCGAATACGAACGGGCCCTGGAACGGGCGCTTCAGACGCACGAGCGGTTTTTCGACCACGAACCGGAGCCGCAGCGAGTGATGGATCGGCTCCACGCCTACGGCTATTTCCTGGAGGCCATTCTGCCGCGAACCGAACGGCCCGAGGTGCGCCAGGCGCTGGCCGAGGGCATTACGCGCGCAGCCGGCCATTTGCGCCGCGTGCGCGGCGGCTTTGAACGTTCCGACGTTAACGGCCAGATATTGCGAGTCCGTTTGTGGGCCGACGGACTGGGCGCCGTGCCGTTGGACTATGCCCGAGCTGAGGAGGAGGCGGCCTGGGCCGGCGCCTACCAGATGGAAAGCGCCGATACACGGCTGAACGGCGGCTTCAACTTCGGGCAGCGTGGCGGCGCGCCCACGAACTACTCCAATCCTGTCTCGACCGCCTTCTGCCTGCAAGGTCTCGCCCTCTGGGACGACCGCCGCGGCGGCATCCCAGCACTCGACTGGCGAAAACTGATTTAAGGTGAGCGCTCCTGAACGCATTGTTGTGGCTTTCGCTTCGGGCTCCGAGGACCTGATCGAGACGCTGCTCGACAATCTGGAGGCGGTGGCCCAGGGACTGCCCGTTTATGTGGTGGCTGAGTTTGCGCCACCAAGGGGCAGGTGGATACCGTGGTTCCTGGGCCGCACGCTGGCTCAAAATCGCGCGCGGATTGCCGATGCGCTGCGCGGCAAACAGATCGTGTGGGCGGCGTTGATCCTGCAGCCGCGCATGCCCTACTGGCCCATGCGGCTGGCGGCACTGCTGGCCTCCCCAGGGCGGCTGCTGTGCTTCAACGAAAACCTGGACCACTTCGCACTCCATCCGCGTTCGGCCGCCAGTATCTGCCGCCACCTGATGTGGCGCACGAAGAACCTGATCCGTTGGGAGACGCGCCCCGGCGGCTGGCTCTACACGCAGGTCTGGCGGATCACACATCCCTGGTCTTACCGTCGGCAGTGGCTGCGCGCCGCGGCGCTGGCCGCCGGTTGGCGCGTGGCGCGGCGCAAGCGCGATCTGGCGCCACGGCCCGACCCGCAACCCGGCCCGGCGCTGCCCCCCGGCATCACCGTGGTGATCCCATCCCGAGATGGCCGCGAGCTGCTCGCACAGCTACTGCCGGGCCTCTTGCGTGAGCTGGAGGGCATCCGGTCCGAGGTGATCATATCCGACAACGGATCCACCGATGGCACCTCGGCGTGGCTGGCCGAGGAGTACCCCGCGATCCTGCTGGAGCTCAGCGTGGCGCCGCTGAGCTTTGCCGCCGCCGTCAACCGCGGCATCGCCCGGGCGCGGTTTTCGCACACGCTCCTGCTCAACAACGACATGGTGCTGGATGCCGGGTTCTTTCCTCCACTGCGACACGCCTTCCAGCAGATACCGGGACTGTTCTGCGCCGCCGCTCAGATCTTCTTTCCGGCAGGCGTACGGCGGGAGGAGACTGGCAAGGCGCTGATGTGGACTCGCGGCCATGCCGTCGATTTCCCCATCTGGTGCGCCACGCCGATGGAAGGCGAGGACCTGAGTTACGTGCTTTACGGCAGCGGCGGGTGTTCGCTGTACGATACCCGAAAACTGCGTCAGGCCGGCTGCGTGGGCGAGGTTTTCACGCCAGCCTATGTGGAAGATCTCGATCTCGGCTATCGCGGCTGGGTGCGCGGTTGGCCCAGCGTGTTCGTGGCCGGGGCGAAGCTGGTGCACCACCACCGCTCCACCACCCAGCGCTACTTCACGGCCGATCAGATCCAAACCGCAGTCGAGATCAATTACCTCCGCTTTCTTGCCCGCAGCGTGGCCGATCCAAGCGTCTTCCGCGCCTTGTGGCGGCGCGCCATCGAGCGCCTGAACCTCTACGCGGCCCAGGACCAGCCCCACCCATGGGTCATCCCTGCCCTTCAGGCGGCGCAAGGCGCGCTCGCGTGGGTGGAGCCTGCGCCACCGGCGCCCGCCGATGAAAGGCTAGTGATGGCGCTGGGCAACGGCGAATCCGTCAATTTCCCTGGCCGGCCGAGAGAGCAGGCGCGCCCGGTGGTGATTGTCGCCAGCTCGTATGTGCCCTTTCCGCTTTCGCACGGCGGAGCGGTGCGCATGTTCAATCTCATGAAGGGCGCCAGCGCGGAGTTCGATCAGGTCCTGATCGCCTTTTGTGACAAGCACCAGACGCCGGCCCCGGAGATTCTCGCGCTTTGCACGGAGGTTATCCTGGTGCGCCGCGAAGGCTCGCACTTGCGTCCGCTCACCGCGCGCCCCGATGTGGTGGAAGAGCACGATAGGCCCGCCTTTCACGCGGTCCTCCGCGAGATGATCCACAAGTACGCTCCGGCGCTGGTGCAGTTGGAGTTTACGCAGATGGCGCTTTACGCGGCCGACTGCGGCCAGACTCCGACGCTGCTGATTGAGCACGACGTGACGCTCGATCTTTACGGGCAACTGTTGCGCGAGCACGAGAGCTGGGAGACGCGGCAGCAGCTCACACGCTGGAAGCAATTTGAACGGCGCGCATGGCGGAAGGTGAGCTGCGTGGTCACGATGTCGGAGAAGGACCAGGCGATGGTGGAGGGTGCTCGCCGAGTGGCGGTGCTGCCCAACGGAGTGGATCTGCAACGGTTCCGGCCGGTGGAAGTAGAGCCCGAACCGCGGCGTATCCTGTTCATCGGATCATTCGCCCATTTGCCGAACCTGATGGCACTCCAGTTCTTCCTGCGCGACGCATGGCCCTCGCTGGCGGCGGGCGGCGCATCGCTGCATGTGATCAGCGGGGCCAGGGCGGATCACTACCGCGAGCTCTATCAGGACCGTGTCGCGCTCGACCTGAGCGGTCCCGGTATTGAGCTGGAGGGTTTCGTCAGCGACGTGCGCCGGGCCTACGAACGTGCGGCTGTGGTGATCGCCCCATTGCTGGCCAGCGCGGGCACCAACATCAAGATTATGGAAGCGATGGCGATGGGCAAGGCGATTGTCTCCACGCCGGCCGGCATCAATGGGTTGGACCTGCATCCGGGCGAGGATGTGCTGGTGGTGGAGACCGGCGCGGAGATGGCATCTGCTGTTCAATTGCTTTTCGACGATCCCGCCCGCAGGCAACAATTGGAGCGGGCCGGGCGGCGCACGGTGGAGGAACACTATAGCTGGGACGCCATCGCCGAGGCGCAGTCCCAACTCTATCGGGAATTGATGGGGGAATGAGGGCCGGATGGCCCTGCAAAAGAAAATGGTTCCAAGTGACCCTCGGTGTCAGCTCGCTCCCCAACCTGCATGCCAGGTTTGAGCCTGTCACATCGGCGCGCCGGACGTCTTTTCCCGCCTTGCTCCCCGCCCCCGGTATTTCTCCGTTGGCGCTTCATTGCTCAGCGGTCCGCCTGCTAGCCTGCCGACGCGAAGCCAGAACCTCGAAGCGGCCTTTCACTCGCCCATAACGACCAGCCTGTTGCCAGACCGCCGCGGTGGGGTCAGAGTTCCTGCCCTGCCTCTTCAGCTCTGTAGCGCCTTTCCCGTTGGCCCGGTCCACTCTGATCTCCATCCCCGGCCTGTCTCGAGAACCGCCTGGGACTTCTACAATCAAAACCCGTTGCTTTCAGGTCCTGCGCCACTCCTGCCTGCCGCGCTAAATCGTCGCTCCCCTTCAGGGTTTTTCGCCCTTCCGGATCAAAGCGCCCGATCCAACTGGCCGACCGGAAACTTACTGCCAGGTACGCCCGATCTTCCTTCGCTCCCCACTGGTGTACTTATTAAGTATTAGCACCAGCGGATCATCGTTCCGGCTCCGCTACGTCCCTTTCAGCTCGCTGTTCCGTGAACCTCTTGGAACCATCTGCAGTATGTGACGATTCGGTTTCCGGGTCAAGAGAAAAACGCAGCTTGGGGGCCCAAATCCTCTGATTATATTTCCCTTATTATCAATGCGTTACGGAGCTGCGTCTGTGAGTTCTCTGTGCATAAAACGTGCGCAGGCATTTCTGTTGTGGACGTACTATCCTGTCAAGCAGGACACCACCATGGGCAAACTGCTAATGCTCGCCGGGGCCGCGCTATTCGTGATCGGGCTGCTCATCACCTTCTCCTCGAAGCTACCGTTTCAAGTGGGACGTCTACCTGGCGACATCGTCATCCGGGGCAAACACTCCACGTTCTACTTCCCGGTGATGACGTGCTTACTGCTTAGTCTATTGTTCTCAGTGATATCTTGGTTTCTGCGTCGGCGGTAGCCGTTACCGCACCACGCCCAACCGCTCCGGCGGCCAGTAGGCGAATACCGCCTTGCCGTAGATGGCATCTTTCGGCACGGGTCCCCAGTTGCGGCTGTCATTGGACGAACTGCGGTGATCGCCCAGCACGAAGTAGTGCCCTTCCGGCACACGGACCAGACCCACGGAGACCCGGTCGCGATACTCTTCGGGCACATAGGGCTCAGCCAGCGCGTTCCCGTTGAGATAGACCACGCCCGCGCGCACTTCCACCGTGTCGCCCGGCAGACCGATGATCCGCTTGATGAACGATTTCGTGGGGTCACCCGGGAACCAGAACACCACCGTGTCGCCCCGCTCGACGGCTCCTAAACCGAAACGATAAAGGAACTTATTGATGAAGACACGCTCGTTGTCCTGCAAGCCCGGCATCATCGAGGTACCCTCAACCTTGACGGGTTGGTAGAGGAAAAGGATCACAACCAGCGCAATCATCGCCGAGAGCGTCAAATCCTTAACCCAGTGAGCTGCGTTCTTCCACATCCGGATGCCCTGATTGGAACACGGAAAAGCGCTCCAAGGCAATGCATGGCAGTGCCAGGACTGGAGTCACCCTCATTTCGGTGGGGCGGCGCCATCGTTTGCCAAGCCTAGCAACCGCGCCAGCACCGGCATCGGTAGCGCGCCGGCCTGCAGCGCCTTGCGGTGGAACTCGCCCGGGTTGAACTTCGCGCCTTCCTTCTGTTCAGCGGCCGCCCGCATCTTTTTCCAGGCGCGGTAGCCGGCGAAATAGGTCGGCAACTGGCAGGCGCCGAGCCTCGCCCTCTGGTACTTCGCCACAGCCTCTTCCTTCTCCTGGAACGTCTGATCCACCATCAGTTTCATCGCCTCCGCCTCGGTCATGCCGCCGTTCTGCAAGCGGATGTCGAGGATCGTATTGGCAATGGCGCGCAGTAGCTGTTTCTGCCACGTGACCGCCAGTTCCGGCGACTTGTCGAGATATCCCTCGCGGATCATCACGTCTGTCGCATACACTGCCCAGCCCTCGACGTAGGGCCCGCTACCGAAGACGCTGCGCAACAGGCGGCGGGATTTCGGCTCGATCGCGTTGGCGTACTCCAATTGCACATAGTGGCCCGGGATGGCCTCGTGGATCGTCAGGATCCGCAAACCATAGTCGTTGTACTCGCGCAGCTTGGAATCCACCCGCTCCTTCGGCCAGCCTTTCGGGATCGGCGTCAGCCAGTAGAAAGCACCCAGTTCCGGCTGCAAAGCCGGTGCCGGACTGAAGCCACCCACGCCGTAAATCCCACGCATGAACTCCGGAGTCTCAATCAGCTTGAGATTGTCCTGGCCCGGCATCTTCACGATGCGGTCCTCGTGCGCCTTCATGAACTCGCGCGTCTCCGCCAGGGTCTTCTCGGCCTCGAGGAAATAGGACGCCGCCGCGATGTGCTTGGTGGCGATCCGGTCCAGGGTCTCGCGCACGATCAGGTTCAGATCCACCGGGTCGCGATGGGTGGGGTAGTACTGGTGGTGCAGCGGGAGCGAATCGATGAACATCTGCTTGCGGATGGCCTTCAACTCCGCCTCGGCGTCCGCCAACAACTGTTCAGGCGTCACATCGCTGCCGACTGTGAGCTTGAACTTCGCGGCGTACTTCTCCTTGCCGAGCCGCCAGGACTCCGCCCCGTCGTCCTTCAGCCCCTTCAGATGGTCGTGGAACGCCCGCATGGCTGCGGCGGCGGGCTTGGCGGCAGCTTCGTAATCTGCCTTCTGCGCGGCCGGCACCTTCTCCGGAAACGCCTTTTCCACCAGCGCGAGATTGCCCTCGCCCTCCTCGATGGCGACGCGGGTCCATATTTCGTTCGAGCCGGCCAGTTGCTGCTTCGCCGTTTCCAGGAAAGCCGGCACGGCCTTCAACCGGGCGATGATATGCGACCAGCGTTCCGCCGGGGGCGCATACTCGACGGAGAACGGCGTGAAGATCGCGTTGCCGATCAATTCCACGTACACGGTGGGGTTGTGCCGCCAGTTCTGGAGCGTGTCGAGTTCCAGGAGGCCGGCGTCCACTGTGCCCGCCATCAGGTCGAGGTCGGCCTGCGCCTGCCGGTCCAGCGATTTCCGGTCCACCGCGGCCAGCCTGGCCTTCCATTCGGTATAGTGCCTCCGCTGTTGCGCCACGCCCTCGGCACTGTAGTCGTCCAGCAGGGTGTCCAGTGCCTTGCCGTTGTGCTGATGGTATCCGGCCGAGGTGGCAGACACCGGAGAGAGCGCCAGCGTGGCGTTCACGAACTCGCCAGTCATCTTCTCGAATGACTGGGGATCCATCCCCCTGGATCCGCAGCCGCACAACAGGGCAGCCAACAGGGAAGCACACAGCGTGGAAGTCTTCATCAACCTGAGTTTATCAACCCGGCAACCCAATTAACTGCCAAAATCGATCACGCGAAGGAGGCCGCGCACGGACTTCTGACTCTCACCCGGCCTCTCAAATTCCAGCTTCACGGGCCTGGGCGTCTGCTTGCCGCAGGTCAAGCCCATCGAGGCGCCATTGGCTCCGGCGATGGTGATCTTGAGCGGGTCGTCAATCAGGTAGGATTGCCGGGCGCCCTCGACCTCGAGGACGAAGATCGCCTGGCTGTCCTTACACTGAAGATCCACGAACTGTCCTTCGGCTTTGCCGCCGAACGGGAATGTGGGCTCTGGATCCAGGGGCGGCGGCGCCACCGGATCGCTTCGCCGGATGGTGGGCCGCTGTTCCTCGGCGGCCTCCTGGCGGGGCGGCGGCGGCGTGTAACTCGGCGTTGGCCTGGAGAGTGATGCGGCGAATCGACCGGCCGCCTGCTTCTCAGTAGGCGACGTGGCGGTCTCTTCCCAACGGGCGGCGGCCTTCTTCGCCTCTTCGATATAACCGTTTGCAATCTCCGCATAGGCGAGCACTTGGAAGAACCGCGGCGCCAGTTCCGGTGTCACGCGTTTGATGCTCCCCATGGTCTGCCGCGCCTCCATCTTGAGGCCGGCCGCCAGTTGCAGACCGGCCAGCTCCACGCGCGCATCGGTGCGGCCCGGCTCGATTTCCAGCAACGCCGAAATCGCCGCGATTGCTCGTCCGCCCTCCTCTCCGCGAGCCATCCGGCCGTAGTCCCACAGGAAACGCGGTGAACGGCTGCCCAGCTCGAAGGCCTTGCCGAAATGTACGCGTGCCTGCTCCGAACGGCCCTGCCTCCACTCCTGATACCCCATCGCCGAATGGACCTCGTGCTGCTCGGGATAGTCCTTCGCCAGCTCCTGAAGCATTACCGCGACATCCTTGGCTTTGTCCGGACGATCGCTCAACTCAGCCAGCGTCATCCGGACGGCGAACCGTGACGCCGGTTCGGCCGCGAGCTCGGCCTCGATCTTAGCCAGTTTCATGGGCAGGAGAACCGCCTGGAATACATCCCGCCGGATGTAGGCCTGCACCTCGGAGTCCATGCGCTTGATGGTCCGCGAATAGGCCTTCATCATCGCGCCTTCAGTATCGAGTCCTGCCATGATCGCTAGGACGAAGCCCTGGAAGCCCTGGCGATACTCAGGACTCAGCGCCAGCATATGAGTGAGCGCCCAACCCTCGTTATAGAGCGCTCCCGCCTTGTCCTTTTCGTTGTAGTAGGCAGACTCCCGGTCCGCGCCGCAGATGGTGCCCAGAGGAACCCAGCGATCCTGAAGCAGCGAATGTTGCCGGCCTTCGATCAAGGAACCGATCAGCATCTTACTACCCTGCGGCTTTATCGTCGAGTAAAGCTCGGCCAAGCCCTCGTTGAGCCACGGCGGCAGCTTCATCCCGGCATGATTCGCAATCAGATGGACGTACTCATGGGTGGCGGTGGGATAGCTGGAGAGCCCTGCCTCGCTCAAGACGATATAGTCGCGTTCGGCGCCGGGCCTGTAATAGGCGGTGGCGAACTCGTTCATGCGATAGGGCTCGTACTCCCGCTTGGAGCCGAAAATGACGATCCGCACCGGCTGAGTGACTTTCCCGTCCAGTCCGAAGCCGTCGGCAAAGAACTGGCGCACCTGCTCGAAGTACTTGATGGTGTCCCGCGTGGCACGTTCCCCGGCGCTGCTGTATACCTCAAAATGCTGCGACTGGATCCGGATCCAGCGCGGATCCGCAGCCGCCGGCATCATCCAAACTAGCGCAAGCGCACACCAAAAATAGAATCGGACCACCATATCAGAAATATACAGTACCGATAGACGGCTATCCTAGAGAAATATGTTTTGCACCGCCTTGCTGCTTTTCCAGTCCGCCCTCGTGCCTGCCATGCCGCCGCAATCCCAGGCCGAGACAGCCGCCATGCGGGAAGCGCGCTCGCTGAAAGAGAGCACAGCCGCGGCGCCCGCCCAGCTCCGTACCCACGCAGAAACTACGGAGTTTCGCGAGACCGGCTCCTATGAGGAGGCCCTCACCTTCCACCGGCAGTTGGCGAAACTGTCGCCCCACGCCCGACTCACCCAGATTGGGACCACCGGCGAAGGCCGCCCGCTTTACGCGCTGATCGTGTCGAAGGACCGCACTTTCGAACCCGCCGCCGCGCGCCGCACCGGCAAGCCGGTCGTGCTTCTGCAAAACGGGATCCATGCCGGCGAAAATGGCGGCAAGGACGCGGCCATGATGCTGCTGCGCGACGTGCTGGTGACCAAGCGCCACGCCGCGTGGCTCGATCATCTGATCCTGATCTCCATCCCCGTCTTCAACGCCGACGGGCACGAGCATGTTTCGGCTTACAACCGCATCAATGAGAATGGTCCGGCCCAGATGGGTTTCCGCGTCAACGCCTCGCGCCGCAATTTGAACCGCGATTACCTCAAGTCGGACACCCCGGAGATGCGCGCCTGGCTGCGGCTGTACACGGCATGGCTGCCGGAGTTTCTGATCGACAATCACGTCACCGATGGCAGCGACAATCAGTATGACGTCACCATCGCCACACACACCGAGCAAGACATCGCGCCAGCGGTGGGCGGCTGGGTGGCCCGGCAGTATCTGCCGCGGCTGATGGGCCAGTTGGGCGAGCTCGGCCATGTGGCCGGCTACTACTTTGAGGGCCGCGGCCGCGACGGGAAGACGCTCACGTTGATGACCGCATCGCCGCGCTATTCCACTGGGTACGCCGCGGCCCAGAATCGCGCGGCGCTGCTGGTGGAGACGCACTCGTTGAAGAGCTTCCGGACGCGCGTCTGGTCCCACTACGACATCATGCGGATCTCGCTCGATATACTCGCCGCAGACGCCAAGACGGTGCGCGCCGCGTCGCCGGCCGCCGACCGTGGCATGGAGGCGGTAAAACCCGGCGACAAAGTGTTCCTGGAGGGTACGCCGGCCGAAACTGGTGAGCCGTACACGCTGCGGATGCTGGAAACCGAGCGTCCGATGAGCCTCATCACCGGCGCGCCCATCGTTCGATATACCGCCAAGCCATTGAATCAAGAGGCAATCGCCGTGCGCGGCATGAAGGAGCGGCTGGCGCCGGCGGCTCCGCTGGGCTACATTGTGCCGCGAGAGTGGGACGAGGTGATCGAGCTGCTGAAGCGTCACGGCGTGCGCACTGAGCCACTGACCCAGCCGCTGACCGGCGATTTTGAAACCGTTCGCTTTAGCAACGTGCGCTTCGCAGCGGCGCCGTTTGAGGGCAGATTCCAGGTGACCAGCCTGAGCTCGAAGCCTGTGCGCGAGACGCGGACCCTCGCCGCCGGCAGCGTCTTCGTGCCGGTCGCCCAGCGCGCCGGCAAGGTGGCGATGCACATCCTGGAGCCGGAAACGACCGATTCTGCGGTCAAATGGGGCTTCTTCCTGCCCATTTTTGAGCAGAAAGAGTACTTCAGCGACTACATCTTCGAGCCCATCGCGGCAGAGATGCTGAAACGTGACCCGGTGCTGCGGGCCGAGTTCGAGGCCAAAGTTGCCGGAGACGCTGAGTTTGCCAAGAACGCCCGGGGCCGGCTGGCGTGGCTGTTCCAGCGTTCGCCGTACTTTGAATCGGACAAAGATGCGTACCCGGTGGTTCGCACTGGCGTGAGGCCGCGGTGAGGTTGGCCGCGTTGCTCCTGATCTGCCTGCCGGTCGTGGCCCAGACGGGCGCGGCGGACGTCCTCTGGACGAAGAAAGTGGGGGCCGGTTTCGCCGGGCCGGTGGTGGCAGAGGGGAAGCTCCTGCTGTTTCACCGGGTGGGCAACGCGGAAGTGCTGGATGCACTCGATCCAGGCAGCGGCAAACCGGTGTGGCACTATGAAGCGCCCAGCAGCTACCGCGACGACTTCGGCTTCGACGAGGGACCGCGTTCGGCACCGGCCGTGGCGGCCGGCCGCGTCTTCACCTACGGCGCGGAAGGGCGTCTTTCAGCGGTGGAACTCGGCACAGGCCGCAAGCTATGGTCGGTGGATGTGATGAAGCAGTACGCCGTGGAGAAGGGCTTCTTCGGCGCGGCTGGCACACCTCTGGTCTACGAGAACCGCGTCCTGGTCAATGCCGGTGGCAAGAACGGCGCCGGGATCGTTGCCTTTGATGCCGCGACCGGCCGGGAACTGTGGAAGGCGACCAACGATGAGGCGAGTTACTCGTCGGGGATGGTGGCCGTGCTGCACGGCCGGACTCTGGCGCTGTTCTTTACCAGGAACGGGTTGGTGGCGCTGGATCCCCTGAACGGCAGCGTCATGCAGCAGTTCCGGCACCGCTCCCGTTCCCGTGCATCTGTCAATGCAGCAACAGCTTTGGCCTGGAACAATCAAGTGTTTCTTTCAGCGTCGTACGCAACCGGCGCCATCCTGTTGGAGGCGCAACCTTCCGGCCCTTGGAAGACAATCTGGACCAACGACGACTCACTGTCGAGTCACTACTCCACCAGCGTGCGCGTCGGTGAGCACCTCTACGGCTTCCACGGCCGGCAGGAAGAGGGGCAGGAATTGCGCTGCGCGGAATGGAAGACGGGCAAAGTGATGTGGGCTCAGGAAGGCTTTGGCGCGGGGACGGTTCTGCTCGCCGGCAACCAATTGGTGATCATGAAGGAGCGTGGCGAGGTGGTTGTGGCCGAGGCGTCGCCACGCGGCTTCCAACCGAAATCAACCAGCAAGCTACTCGCCGGTGTCGTCCGCGCCTATCCGGCGCTGGCCGACGGCCGGATCTTTGTCAGGAACGGGGACACCCTGGTAGCGGCGCGGTTACGCTAAACCCAGCCAACACGCGCCGCGCGAAGTCGTCCGGCTGCCCGGCGATTGCGTCGGTGTGGCTTCATTCGCTCCGCGGCCCCTGCACAACCTCCAGAAACGCTTTGGCGGCGTGGCTCAACGCCCGGCGGGCCGGATAGACCAGCCGGATCTTGCGCTCCACGCGCAGCTCTTCCACTTCAACTTCTGCAAGAAGATTTTGCTCTATCTCTTGTTCTACACACATCTTAGGTAGGAACGCCACACCCTCGTTCCGCTGCACCATGCGGCGGATCGTCTCCACCGTGGGCATCTCCACGTCCATGTTCAACGCCACCTTGGCCCGTTGAAACGCCTTGATAACGACGTCCCGGTAAGGACTCAGAACGTTGTGGGCGATGAACGTCTCCATGCCCAGCTCTTTGATGGAGACGGACTTGCGGCCGGCGAAGCGGTGCTGCGGCGAGACAACGAACGCTAGGTGGTCCGTATAGATCACGGTTGCCTCCAGGCGGTCGTCCTCCGGATCGAAGCTGACAGCGCCCATCTCCAGATCACCGTCAATCAACTGCACCGGGATCTTGCTGGAGAGCGTCCGCCGGACCTGCACTTTTACCTTCGGGTAAAGCCTTCGATAATTGATGATATGTTGCAGCAAATACAGGCAGGTAGACTCATTGGCACCGATGGCGAGACGGCCTGCTGCCAAGTCCCTCAGCTCAGCCAGCGCGTTCTCCAAGTCCCGCTCCAGGTTCTCGAACCGGCGCGCGTACTCGACAACGATCTTTCCCGCATCGGTCAGGATCAGTTCCCTGCCCGTGCGGTCGAGCAGCCGCTCGCCCAACTCCGCCTCCAGCCTCTGCACCGCCAGAGAGATGGCCGGCTGCGTTCGCAAAAGCTTCTCCCCCGCACGCGAGAAGCTCTTTTCAGTGGCAACCGTCAGAAAGACTTTGATCGGGTAGAGTTCCATAGGGCATACAAGGCTTAGGGCACTGCACCCATAAGCCAGATTTATCATATAGGAAATCGTTATCCGAGGCAACCTAATTATAAATTTGAAGAATCCGCCCTTCAGTCTCACAATGAGAGGTGAGCGGTGAACCCGGCGACGGGGAGCAACAGGCCCCCAAGCTGGCGGATCCGGAAACAAGGAGCGCAACGCGAAACATGACCGACTCGCAAAACAGGCAGCGCGTTTACATCTTCGACACGACGCTACGGGATGGCGAACAGTCACCCGGATGCTCGATGAGAGTGCCTGAGAAGCTCAGATTGGCCCACAAACTAGCCGAACTTGGCGTGGACATTCTGGAAGCCGGGTTCCCGATCGCTTCCGAAGGCGATTACCAGGCGGTCCGAGCAATCAGTTCGGAATTGCCTTGGGTGCAGGTGGCCGCATTGAGCCGAGCCTGCACACTCGATGTCGAACGCGCTGCCAGCGCTCTGGAGCCGGCCAAACATAGCCGGATCCACACGTTTATCGCCACCAGCGATATTCATCTCAAGTTCAAGCTCAAGAAGACCCGCCAGCAGGTGCTCGATGAAGCCTGCGCAGCGGTTCGCCTAGCTCGCCAGTATGTAGAGGACGTGGAGTTTTCGGCTGAGGATGCTACCCGCACCGATCCCGATTACCTGGAAGAGGTCACCCTGGCTGTTGTCGAAGCCGGGGCCAAGACCGTGAATCTGCCGGATACCACCGGCTATTCCGTCCCCGAGGAGCACGCCGAGCTAATAGGCCGCATGGCGCGCGCGGTTGGCGACAGGGCTATCATCAGCGTCCACTGCCACAACGACCTGGGACTGGCCACCGCCAACTCCCTGGCCGCCATCGGCGCCGGGGCGCGGCAGATCGAGTGCACCATCAATGGCATCGGCGAGCGCGCCGGCAACTGTGCGCTGGAAGAGATCGTGATGACGCTCGCCGTGCGCAAAGACCGTCTGCCCTATTACACCAACATCGTGACAGAGCACCTGTTCCCCACCAGCCAGATGCTCACCGAGATCATTTCGTTCGGCCCCCAACCCAACAAGGCACTGGTAGGCGCCAACGCGTTCGCGCACGAGGCAGGCATTCACCAGGATGGCTACCTCAAGAACAAATCCACCTATGAAGTAGTGGATCCCCGCTCCGTAGGCATCCCGGAGGGCCGCCTGGTCCTCGGCAAACACAGTGGACGCCACGCTCTGCGCTCCAAGTGTTCGCATCTGGGGTTCGAACTGACCAAGGACGAGCTCGATGCCGTTTACAATGGGTTTATCGAGATCGCCGACCGCAAGAAGGGTGTCACCGACGCGGAGATCTCCGCGCTGATCCACACTCTCAAAGCAGGCGAGTCCGTTCGTTCACAAGCCGCCGACTAAAGTTGTCTCACCATAATGAACCTGAATATTCTCGTCCTGCCGGGCGACGGTATCGGACTGGAAGTCACCCGGGAAGCCGTGCGTGTCCTCCACCGCGTCGCCGATAAGTTCCACCATACGCTTCATCTGACGGACGGTCTGCTGGGCGGCATCGCCATCCACAAGACCGGCACACCCTTCCCGGACGAGACGGCGCGGCTCGCGGCCGATGCCGACGCCACGCTCCTCGGCGCGGTAGGGTTGCCCGAATTCGACAATGCGCCGCCCATGCAGCGGCCGGAGCGTGGGTTGCTCGGCATCCGCAAGGTGCTCGGCGTCTACGCCAACCTGCGGCCCGTGCGGACCTATCAGGCGCTGATCGATTCCTCCCCGCTCAAGAACGAGCGCATCATCGGCACGGACATGATCATCGTTCGCGAACTCACCGGCGGCATCTATTACGGCACGCCGCGCGGCATCGAGGGGGAAGGCGACAGCGAGCGCGGCACCAACACGATGACTTACACGCGCGCCGAGATCGCCCGCATCGGGCGGATGGCGTTTCACCTGGCGAGGCAGCGGAGGAAGAAGCTGGCGTCAGTGGATAAGTCCAATGTTCTGGAAACTTCGCAGCTTTGGCGTAAAGTGATTATTGAAGTGGCGGCGGACTTCCCGGACGTGGAACTGGAGCACATCCTGGTGGACAACTGCGCCATGCAACTCGTCCTGAACCCCACCCGTTTCGACATCGTGGTCACCGAAAATATGTTCGGCGACATCCTCTCCGACGAGGGCGCGGTGCTGGCCGGCTCCATCGGCATGCTGCCGTCCGCCTCCATCGGCGATCAGAAGCCCTCGGGCGCGTGGGTCGGTTTGTACGAGCCGGTACACGGTTCGGCGCCGGACATCGCCGGGCAGAACAAGGCCAATCCGCTGGGCGCCATCGGCAGCGTGGCCGCCATGTTGGAGTACTCCTTCGGACTCCCCGCCGAAGCCAAAGCCGTCAACGATGCCATTGAAGCCGTGCTCAACTGCGGCCAGGTCACCGCCGACCTCAAGCCCAAAGGCACGCCCCGCACCACCGAACAAGTAGGCGCAGCAATCTGCGAGGCCATCTAAACCATGTCAAAACCGCGCACAATCATCGAAAAATTGTGGGATTCGCACGTCGCTTGCGAGCCGCAGGGCGCACCGTCGCTCCTCTACATCGATCTGCACCTGGTGCATGAAGTGACGTCGCCGCAGGCCTTCGCCGGCCTTCGCGAGCGCGGCCTCTCCGTGCGCCGGCCGGACAAAACGTTCGGTACCTGCGACCACTCCACCCCCACCACGCCGCGCGATCTCCCGATTGTCGATCAGATCGCCAAGGCCCAGGTGGAGCAGTTTGAGAAGAACTGCACGGAGTTTGGCATTCCGCACTTTGGCTACCTGAACCCGCGGCAGGGTATCGTGCACGTCATCGGGCCGGAGTACGGCCTGACGCAGCCGGGCATGACTGTTGTTTGCGGAGATTCCCACACAGCCACCCACGGCGCGTTTGGCGCACTTGCGTTTGGCATCGGCACGTCGCAGGTGGAGCATGTGCTCGCCACGCAGTGCCTGCTGCAGCGCGCGTCCAAGAGCTTCGCGGTGCACGTCAACGGTACGTTGCAACCCGGCGTTACGGCCAAGGACATCATCCTGGCCCTGATTGCACGCATCGGCGTGGGCGGCGGCACCGAGTGCGTCTTTGAGTTCACCGGCTCCACCATCCGGGCGCTCTCCATGGAAGAGCGCATGACGGTCTGCAATATGTCGATCGAGGGCGGCGCGCGCGCCGGTCTGATCGCGCCGGACGACACCACCTACCAGTTCCTGCACGGTAAGCCCTTTTCCCCGCAAGGCGCGGCCTGGGATGCTGCCGTGGCCCGCTGGCGCCAACTGCCCACCGACGAGGGCGCCACCTACGACAAGGAAATCTCCCTCGACGGCAACACTCTGGAGCCGATGATTACGTTCGGCACCAACCCCGGTATGGGCATGGCGATCTCCGGTTCGGTACCCGATCCGGCCGACGTCGCCGACGCAGTGGAGCGCGACACGCTGAGGAAGGCTCTCGTCTACATGGGCCTGGAGGCGGGCAAGCCGCTGGCCGGCAAGCCCGTGGACGTCGTCTTCATCGGTTCCTGCACCAACTCCCGGATGAGCGATCTGCGCGCCGCCGCGGGCATCCTCAAGGGCCGCAAGGTCAACCCGAAGGTCCGCGTGATGGTGGTCCCAGGCTCACAGCAGATCAAGCGCGAAGCCGAGGCCGAAGGCCTGCACCAGATCTTCCGCGATTCCGGCGCCGAGTGGCGCGAGGCGGGTTGCTCCATGTGCATCGCCATGAACGGCGACCAGCTCACGCCCGGCCAGTATTCGGTATCCACCTCAAACCGCAACTTTGAAGGGCGCCAGGGTAAAGGCGGGCGCACGTTCCTGGCCTCCCCCCTGACCGCAGCCGCCTCGGCAATTACCGGCGTGGTGACAGACCCCCGCACGCTGCTCGGTTAATCGGATCAGGAGACATCAGACATGGAAAAATTCATTGCCTTCGAATCCACGGTGGCCGTATTGCCGGTCGATAACATCGACACCGATCAGATCATCCCGGCGCGCTTTCTCAAGACCATCTCCAAGGCCGGCCTGGGCGAGCAGCTCTTCTTCGACTGGCGCTACGAGGCCGATGGTTCGCCGAAAGCCGATTTCGTGCTGAACTCAGCGACGGCCAAATCGGCCCAAGTACTGCTGGCCGGCGACAACTTCGGCTGCGGATCTTCCCGCGAGCACGCGCCGTGGGCGCTGACCCAGTTCGGCTTCCGGGCGGTGATCTCCACCTCCTTCGCCGACATTTTCAAGGGCAACTCGCTGAAAAACTCGCTGCTGCCCATCGTGGTTTCCCGCGACGTCCATGCGAAGCTGTTCGAGGCGTTGAAGGCCAACCCGCTGGCCAGGGTCAGCGTCGATCTCGCGGCGCAGACATTGACTCTGCCTGACGGCTCAGCCACGGAGTTCCCGGTGGACGCCTTCTCCAAGACATGTATGTTGGAAGGCGTGGACGAACTGGGTTTCCTATTGAAGCACACCGCCCAGATCGACGCCTTTGAAGCGGCGAATCCCGCAGCCCTCAATACCCTATCCGTTACGCTGTGACGCAGTTGCGGCCGCCATTCGCGCCAGTTCGCTGTGCAGGTTGGCGGTCAACTCCGCCATCGGCATCTCGTGCCACAGCACGTGCTGGAATCCGATGGCGACACTGCCGCACCACAGCACGGCCAGCCGCACCAGTTCCATCTCGTGCCGGCGGAGCACCCAACGGTATTCACCAGCCGACGTGAACCAGAAGCACTCGCCAAAGCCGTTTTCCTGCAGGTCGTCCAGCGCCTCCGAGAGCGCCTCCAGCCCTGCTGCCACATCGCTCGACTCAGCCGTCGTGGAGGTCTCTCCATCCTCAAACTGGCAGACCAACCGGTGAAAATCGTCGATGCAAAAGGAGAACCGCATACGTTCAGTTTACGACTGGCCGTATGCGGCTCTCCAACTTATGCTACGCCGCTTACGGATTCGGTCCGTTGTGACAGCTATAGCAGCCGATCTGCTGGCCCTTGGTGAACGTCCTCGTCTTCTCCTCGATGGAGAAGGATCGAGCCGTTAACGCCGCGGACAGAACAGTGCCGCGCAGGTTGCCGCCGTGGCAGTCCTGGCAGGCGCCAGTGCCCTGGTTCTCAACCCAATTACCGTGGCTGCTGACCCAGGAAGCGCCGACAACATGCATTCCGTACGGACCCAGTGCGCCGCTGGCCAGCGTCCCGTGGCACGCTTAGCACTCTGACACCGTGCCGGTATGGCCTTGCAGCTTGGTGCTCTGCAGGTTGTCATTGACGTGGCTGGACGGATACTTTGCTTGCGTGGATCCGTGGCAGGCCTCGCAGGCCAATCCACCGTGGCCGGCCGCAGGCTTGTAGAGCGCGCCGGTTGTTACGGCAAAACGACGGTCGGCCGGTTGCCTCAGTGGGCCACCGGTGTGATCGAACGCGTTCGTCTGCCGGATGGCGCCATTGTACTTGAGCGCCGTGCCGGTGTGGCAGTTTTCGCAGGCCGGCTCGTCGATCCAGCCCTGGCGGCCAGCGGCGCCCACGTCCTTCATCTGGCCGTGGCAACTTCGGCACTTCATACCGGCGTTGCCCATGGCCCCGCGCAGGCACTTGGTCACAGAGCCTGGATGACAGCGGTAACAGGCCTCGCGGTTCGAGGCATCACCCAGTGTCATGCCCAGCGCGGTGTCCCACGAGTTGGCGTGGCGGCTGTGCAGCGCTTGCGTCAACGGCGGAACGTTGACCGCCCCCTTCGTTCCGAGAGCATTGAAGGCATGGCACGACGCGCAAAGCACCGGCTGCGTGGTAAGCAGGCTGGTCTTGTGCTTGTCATCGTGCTTGGCACGGATGTTGAGCTTGTAGTTCTTGGAAGGATCCTTCGGATCGTATTTCCAGCCGCCGTTGGGCATCGTCGGACTGCTGATACCGGAGTCGTGGCAGTTGCTGCAGGCCATTTCGTCGGAAACAGGCAGGACGATGTCCGCCGTCGCCAACGTCTTGCCTGCGGCGTCAAGCGCGGTCAGGCGCATCATCGGGTAGTAGTTCTTCGGCATCCCTCCGTCCGGGTAGGGCAGGATGGGCACACCTTCCGCCGTAAAGTGAAAGGTCTTGGCGTCGAATTTCATGGCCTGCGGTTTGTTCGCCGCTCCCGGCATGGCGTTGCCGGCGAGGCCCATGTCCGGTGCAAGATTCACGCCAAACAGTGCGTTGACATGATCCCAGAAGTTCGTCTTCCCGATTGAGGTGCGATTGCTCGATCCGGTTGGATCCGCAACCGCCTGGTACGTCATCCGGACACTGCCCGGAGTCTTTACCAGTCTCCCTTGCGGGTCAATGAGTTGGGCGTGGATGTTATTGTATGGCGGCAGGATGGAGAACACGGAATAGTCATTGCCGTCAACGCAATGCATTCCGAGATCATTCCAGCCCACCAGGACATAGTGTCCGTTGCCGGTTGTCGAGGGTGTCGTAGCCCCGTACGAGAGAGGCCAACAGAAATCCCGTCACGATGATCGATCTGTTGAAGAGCCCTTGCATGGGAGCTCCTTTCCAAGTCACGACATGATGCCGAGATGCAGCCCTTTGAGGTTCGTGACAGGCTCAGTAAAGAAAGTAACCTTAGCCCTTTTAGGTGAAGGGGCTTAGGCCAGAAACTGCTGGACGGATTCCAGCAGCTCGCTGGCCTGCACCGGTTTGTTGAGGAACGCGGCCATGCCGGTCTGCCGGCACTGAGCGCGAATATGATCGGTTACTTCGGCGGTTAGAGCAACGATGGGCACGTCGCGGTACGCCGGATTCTCCAGGATCCGCTGGGTGGCTTCCAGTCCGTCCATGCCGGGCATTTGCAGGTCCATCAGGATGAGGCGGTATTGGACAAGCGCCGTCGCCTCGATGGCGGCGTACCCGTCGGCAACGCAATCGTATTCAAAATGCCCCTTAGCCAGCACTGCCGACAGCACCTGCTGGGAGATCCGGTTGTCCTCCACAATCAGGATGCGGGGGGCGCCAGAGCGCGCCTGACCGTGTCGACCAGAGCCGGAAACCAACAGTGGCTTGGGCATCAATAGCGGAATCTCGGCGGTAAACGCCGTACCGCCGGATTCGTTCTGCTCCACAACCAGATCACCCTTCAGCAACTGCAGCGCCCGGCGAGTGAGCGCCAGTCCCAGCCCGATGCCATCGAACCGGCGTGTTGCGCCGCCCTCAAGTTCATCAAAGGTCTCGAAGACATACCGGACCGCCTCGGGAGAGGCGTCCGCCGCGGAACTGGAGACGCAAAGGTGGAGAGTGAGCTCCCTTCCGGGTGAACGCTCACAGCCGGCCGCCAGGGCCACGTTTCCGGAACTGGTCGTCTTCAGAGCATGCTGCAACAGCAGAGAGAGAACCTGCTTCACTCGATACGCGTCGCCAATGGCAGTATCCGGAAGCTCCAGCGAGCATTCATAGCTGAGCTCCAACCCGAGCAGCTTCGCCTTCGTCGAATACTCGTTGACGGCGTTCCGGATGGTGTCAGCCAAGTGGAACTCCGCCTCGTCGAGTTGCACACAATCGGAGGCTAGCGAAGTGTACTCCAGAGTGTCGTTGAGCAATTCGAAAAGCCCTTCGGCACACTCCCTGGCGGCAGTGACGTAATCGCGCTGCTCCTCGTCGAGCCGGGTTTCCAGCAGAAGGTCGGCCATCCCGAGAATCCCGGATAGGGGCGTGCGGATCTCGTGATTGAGCGAGGCCAGGAACTGGAGTTTCAGCGCCGACGACTCCGGCTTAGCCTGCCGGGCAGCCGCCGCATGGGCAGATTCGCTGGCGAATGTCGAGAGCCGAAGCCGGTTGGGATTCATGCCTACCTATGGTAGGTATCGGCCAACGGACTTCAAAAGTTTAGAGAAGATCACCGTGCCGTCCGCCACGGTCCGTCCGGTGGCGCTTAATCTTCGCTGTTGAAGATGCCGCTGATGGCGCCGAGCGGGTTCTTTTCATCGCCGCCCGTGCGGCTCGGCGCAAGGTCGCGGCGCATCTTCTCCAGAGTCATGCTCTGGATGATCACGCGACCAGGGCCGGTCAGCGTCGCCAGGAAAAGCCCCTCGCCACCGAAGATCGCGGTCTTGATCCCGCCGACGAACTGAATGTCGTAGTCGACGCCCTCGTCAAAGGCGACGATGCACCCGGTATCCACCTGCAGCATCTCGCCCTGCTCCAGCTTAAACTCGATGAAATCGCCGCCGCCGTGGATGAAAACCGTGCCGGGCCCGGTCAGTTTCTCCAGGATGAAGCCCTCCCCGCCAAAGAACCCGGAACCAAGCTTCTTGACGAACGCGATATTGAGCTGCACGCTGGCCTGGGCGCAGACGAAACTATCGCGCTGCACCATGATCGACTCGCCCGGCGGCAGGTCAAAATTCTGAATTCTGCCGGGGTAATTGCCGGCGAAGCCGACTTCCCCGCCCGGCCCGGCCGCCCGGAAATAGGTCAGGAAAAGGGACTCACCCATGAGCTTGCGCTTCACCGCGCCCCATATCTTCTGGCCAATGGAATCGCCGGTCATGCGCGTCTCCCACGAGACGTTGGGCTTTTTGTAGAGCATCTTGCCGGCCTCGGCGTAGACCTCCTGGCCGGGCTTGAGACGCAGACGCGCTACTTGCAGGTTGTCGCCCTGAATGGTGTATTCCAGCGGCTCCGGCGGGGCCGCAAACTCAGGCGCGCCAGCCGGAGCTGCCGCGGCGCCCCCCACTGTGGCCCCGCAGCGGCCACAGAACCGGCTCTGGTTCACTACCTCGGAGCCGCACGTCGTGCAATATGGCATTGAAACTCCTCCTTGTCCCAAAACGTATCATGTATCTAGGGACGGTATCACTGTGTACCAACGTAAACGAACGCAGATTTGTTCAATCCTCCTGGCTTGGCTTCTTTTAACCCCCGCCGCGGCCGCGGCCACCCTCCCCGTAGCATGCGGCACCGAACGCGGCAACTGGCGCGAGGAGTTGCACCTACACCGCATGGCGGAGCGCGCCCGGCGCGCCGGCCAGCTCACCGTGCGCGGCCGCGCCGTGCCGGAGCGGGCCGCGCTGGCCCAGAATATTGGCGAAATCGCGGTGCTCGACGATGCCGGTGGCGTCATCGCACGGCGCAACCCCTTTAACCTGAATACCCGCTCCATCGAATTTCAACCCGCCGGCGATCCGCCCTCGCTATATCGCTTCCAGGTGGGCGCCGCACTCTTCGACGAGCTCGCCTCCACGGGAGGCGACGTGATCCCACTCGGTGACGATGACGCTCAACCGGTGGACCTGCCGTTCCCATTTCCCTTCTTCGGGAAACTCCACAACCGAGCGTGGCTACACTCCGACGGCAATGTGACATTCGAAGAGCCCGACGCCGCCTCGCAGGCGCGATCGCTCGGCCGCCTGGCTGCCGGGCCGCCACGCATTGCGCCACTGTTCTCTGATCTTGATCCCAGCAAGCCCGACTGCGACGTGCGGGTCTGGCAAGGCGTCAACCGGACTGTGTTCACCTGGCGCAATGTGCCCGAATACCGGGATGCCGGAACCGGTCCCCGCCAGATGGTGCAACTGGAGATCCGCTCCAACGGCGGCATGATTTTCACCTACGCCTCGGTGACGGCGGGCGATATTGTGGCCGGCATCTCGCCCGGCCGGCTGATTGGCTCGGCCGAGATCCTCAGCTTTGCCGGAGGCAGCCCGCTCACCTTCGGCGCCACCGTCGCCGAGCGCTTCGGCGGCAGCGACAGCCTGGATACCGTGCGCGCCGCCCAGCGCTTCTACGAGACCCACGAAGACAGCTACGATTACCTGGTCTTCTTCAACACCGCCGGCGTCGCGGCCGGAACCAACGCCTTGGCTGTCGAACAGACCGTGCGGAGCAGTCGCCAGGGCATCGGTGATTCGGCAGTGGACAATGGAGCCACATATGGTTCGCCTGCCCGGTTGCAGGCTGTGCTGAACATGGGACCGCTCTCGCAGTACCCGCGTGATCCTTATGCCCGGGTCGGCAGCCGCGGCCAGATCACCGGCGACAACACGATGACGCTCATCGGCCACGAGACCGGCCACCTGTTCCTGGCGCTGGCCAGCATCCGCGATCCGCGCGATCCCAGCGCCCGCCCCATGCTCGGCACACAAAACGCGCACTGGAGCTTCAACTTCAACTCCGAGGCGTCCCTTCTGGAGGGCAACCGGATCATGGACCTGGGCGGAAACCGATTTCGGACAGTGGCCACCGTGCAGGGCTACTCGATCCTCGATCAGTATCTGATGGGGTTCCGGACCCCCGACGAGGTGCCGCCGACGTTTCTCGTCAGAAATAGCCCCTTGCCTGCCGCCAGTTTCCCGCAGGTGAACGTGACATTCAGCGGCAGCCGCCAGGACATCACGGTGGACGATCTGATCGCGGCGGAGGGCCGGCGCGTCCCTTCCGCCGAGGTCGCCCAGCGCCGTTTCCGGTTTGCGTTTGCGCTCGTGATACCCGCGGGCGCCGAACCGGCCACGACCGATATCGAACAGTTGGAAACTTACCGTGCGGAGTTTGAGCGCTACTATACTCAGGCCGCGCAGGACCGCGCCTTTGCCGACGCCACCCTGCGCCGGGCGCTCAATGTCTCCCTCTGGCCGGCGGGCGGCGTTGTGGCCGGCCAGGAGACCATTGCCAAGGTGCAACTGGCACATCCGGCGGAATATGACATGCCGGTATCGCTCTATTCGCCACAGGACTTGCTGGCGTACCCCTCGCAGGTGGTGATACCTGCCGGCTCGGTGAGCGCCACCGTGGCCGTGCGCGGCCTCCAGTCCGGCGCGGCCGATCTGGTGTTTGAAGCCTCCGACGGATTAGTCGCTCCTGCCTTCGTGCGCGTCGCCGTTCAAGCCGCGCCGTCCAGCCTGCACTTGATCGCCGACTACGTCGACGCGAACTGGGCGGTGGTGCGGGTGGCGGATCAGAACAATCTGCCCTATGCCAACATCCGCGTTCGCGTGGAGGGCCGCACTCAGGAATACCGCACGGATCAACGGGGGCAGGCTCTGCTCGAAAAGGTGGCGGGCGAGGCTCTCATTGTCGCGATCGATGGCGCACCGGACTCCGGCCTGGTGATCAGATCAGATCAGTGACCAGGACGCCCTTGCCCCACACGGTTTGGCGGCCGACACCCGTGTGTTGGCCCGCCTGTAACCAGGGAATGAACTCGGCCAATTCCCCCTCGTAATCCACGTGGCCGGTGAAGCCGCCGAGAAAGTGAGTCTGCCCGGTGCGCAGACTGGTGCGCTCCGTGTCGTGCCATTCCAGCGCTCCTCCGAGTGTACGCACGCTGGACGCACGCTCGGCAAAGGCGGCAAAATCCAGATCCAACGGGCCTGGGCCGTAAAAGGTCCGCAGCGCGGAGATGCGGTCCCGCAGCCGCGAAATGAGGATCTCGAACGACGGCAAAGTACCTCTGGGCTGGGGTGGCTTCAGCTCCGTCATGGTGGCGAAGCGAACGCGTACGCGGCTCTGCGGTGGGGCCGGATCGGCCAGAGGCAGCGTCAACGGCACGGGTACAAAGGTGAGCATCTCGGCCCATTCCAGGGCGGACAGAGCCTCGTGGAACGGCACCGGATCGGGCAGAAAGAGGTTGAGACCCAGCTCGAAGACGTCGCCCTGCAGCACTTGCGTGCCATCGAGATGCTCGGCGCGCAGCGTGAACGGACGCGGCCTGTCCTGCAACCCGCTGGGGCCGTTGGCCGACGTCGGACGAAAGAGCGACTCCGGAAGTTCAAAGCCCATGGCGCCGCGAAAGCGGTTGGACGCAGGTGGGGGAAACAGAAGTGGCCTGCGCGCCCGAAAGGTCAGGCGGCAGGCCAACAACTCCAGGTCCAGGCCTGGCCGCATGGGTTAAGGCTTCACCGTGACACGGGTCTGGATCGTTGGAGCCTTACCCGATACCTCGACGTCGCTGGCAAAGCCGTTGTAGAGAACTACGAACGGATAAGTTCCGGCTGTCTGGATCGCCGTACCCACCTTGACCTTCAGCCGCCACACGCCCGGTTCGTCAGGGTCGAGCGCGGCCGAGATAATCGGACAGTCGACGAGTCCCGTACCGATCCGGAGTTTCGCTAGCATATCTCCCACTATTGGAATCTCCGCCCCGGGGGCGATTCCATCGTCGGGCAGTCCGTCAATCGCGCCATAGCCCGTCAAGTACACCGTCAGCTGCTGGCCACTGGAAAT
Organism: Paludibaculum sp.; assembly: GCA_036504135.1. Taxonomy (GTDB): domain Bacteria; phylum Acidobacteriota; class Terriglobia; order Bryobacterales; family Bryobacteraceae; genus Paludibaculum. The sequence continues at coordinate 97,754 of DASXVP010000031.1, read as the reverse complement.
GGCGTTGCTGGTGGTGTTCAGACTACCGTCTTGGTTATTGGCCCTGGCCTGACCCGACGTGGCGCCGCCTTGAACCAGAACCGCCGGTGAGTACTGAGTCATGGGGACAAAATCATAGGCCAGAACCTCGCCGGTAGATATGCGTCGCACCAGAAACGGGACTTGTACGTTGCTGGTATTCGGTGTGCCCTTAGGAACGATCAAACGCACACTGCCGGAATCGACGTTCATGAGTGGGGAAGGTACGCCGTTGATAATGACTTCCAGATCCGCGAGCTGCTTCGGCAACTCCCGGCCAGAGGCCGAGGCACCCGTGGCGGTCAGTTGCGCTCCAGTGCGCAGCAGGCCGATCATGGCCGGCGCCACTTTCGCAAATCCGTTGACGGCATTGACGACCGTCAGCGTCGGATAGTGCATCGTGATGCGATTCGCGCCATCCACGACGAGCACGTTGTCTTTCGGGTCTAATACGAGACCTTTGGGAAAGTAGGTCCATATCCGAAAGTTCGGATCCGGCGTGGCGCCGCCGAACAGCACTTGGTCACGATCAAACCGCCAAATAAGACTGCCGGTCACTTTCTGCACGTTGTCCGTGTACTGGGCGGAATCGGCAACGTAGATCTGCCCGGTACGAGCACTAACGGTTACGCCCGCCGGTTGCCCTCTGCCTGCGCTGATAGGCAGGATCGCGGCATCGGCGCCGTCGGTTTGCGAGTTGATACGGTTGAAGATTGACACCCGCCCATTATTTCTATCCGCCACGTACAGTCGGTCGTCCGTGTCGATTGCAACACTGGCCGGATAGTTCAGTTGGGCCGGACCTGATCCGGCGGCCGAAGAACTGCCGTCAGGTTGGCCGAGAACCACGTCGGCGGCCTGACCATTGGAAAAAGGACTATTGCGGTAGAGCAGGACGCGGTTGTGGCCGGCGTCCGCAACCACGAGATGGCCGTCGAACGTGAAGGTGAGGCTGACGGGGCGGAACAGCCGGTCGCGAGTGGCAACTCCGTCCGTGCGGGTCGTAAAGTCGGGCTGGCCAATTACCAGATCTGCCACGAACGGGCCGCCCGGATTGTCGAAGGGCTTGGGGAAGCGAAGAACACGCCCATTGAATGTATCGGCAACCCAGAGATTGCCAGTGGAATCAACTGCGACAGCATAAGGCGAAAAGAGCCCGCCGGCATTCGTCGTCGAAGGATCGCCGCCGGGAGAGTTGGGCGTGCTTCTGTTGAAGTCCATCTGGCCGCTATTGGGGTCCACCTGCCCGATGACGAGATCAGCGGCGTCACCAGTCTGAACCTTGCGCGCATCTGCAAACCCGAGGATTCGATGATTCGCAGTGTCGGCGATGTAGAGCCGTTGGACGTCAGGATTGGAGTAGTCCACCGCGATGGCCCCAATTCCGAATTCGCGGCTTGAAATGAGATTGGCGGCCCGGTATGGGAAGTCCATTTGGCCCAGCACGCTAAATGCAGGCGACATGAAGTTCCAATCCATGTTGTAGGGAAGGACGAGTACGCGATTGTTGCGGCTGTCGGCCACAAAGACTCGGTCACCGAAAACAGCGCCGCCGGTGGGGCCATCCAGGTACTTGGCGGAAGGCTCCAATCCGACTCCGCCATTCGCGTCATTCCGGCTGTAATCGTCCTGGCCAAAGAGCCCGAGGCTCTCGATGGGGCTCATTCGCGGCGAGTACGTGCCGGGACCCTCGGGCAGCCGCACCCACGAGTCCACAGGTTCGTACCGAACAATTCGATTGTTGCCGGTGTCAGCAACGAAAATATAATCCTTGGCAGTAAAGACCGCACGAGGTCCGCCCACCAACAGGGTTCCGGCCGAATTCTGGAAATAGGCAAAGGTGATGTCATTGACCCGCGGAGGCTCCGGTTGCCCGGCCGGCACGCCACTGTAGATTCCCAGGATTCGGCTCGCCGGCATACCTGGCGAGTCGAACGGCGGTTGGTACACGAGCACCCGGCCCAGATCATCGATGACGAACAGGTTGCCTGGACCATCAAAGGCAATTGAATTAGGAAATCGCAATTGCTGCTTGTTAATTCTGTCGGTTGGCACTTTCGGGCGGGCCGGATTCGCAACGGCCGTAGTGAACCCCGCTTGCCCCAGGACATAGTTCGGCAATACCGAGCCACCATTGGAGCCGGTGTTTGATGGGCCGCTCACATCAGCCGCCACATAGCGAAGCACCCGGTGGTTGCCGGCATCGGCCACCCACAGATTCCCCGCCCCGTCGAACGCAATCCCTGCCGCCTGCACGCCTTGGGTGGTGCTGGCGTTGGTCCGGATGCCGGCCTCGGTCACCGTGTTGAGACCGCGATTGGCGGTATTGGCGGTCAAATCCGCCTGACCGATTACGAGGTCGGCCTGGATCTGTGACCCGTCGTCTCTCGGCACTGCCGGAGTTGGATACCGGACAATTCGATTGTTCCCGGCATCCATCACGAAGACATTGCCTTTGCTATCAACAGCCACAGACGTCGGAGCATTTAGGCCGCTCGCGCCGGTGTGAGCCGAATTGCCCCGAAAATCTTTCTGGCCGAGCACGATATCGGCCGGCGTACCGTTGGAATAAGTGTTGTAGTCCTTCCAACCCAGCACCCGGTTATTACCGGCATCGACCACGTAAATGATGGCAGGGCTGGAACTGGAATCGATCGCCAGAGCTTGAGGCGCGGACAACTTTCGGCCGTCCAGCAGATTCGGCACGGTTACGGGTGGCGCAACCATGCCCCCGAAGGACTTGGGCAGCTCATACTGTCCGAAAACACGCGCCGGCAGAGGATTAATCACCTGCGCCGAAGAGTGTACTCCGAAGGCGGCAAGCAGGCCGCCTAAAAGGTAAAAGTATCTATTTTTCATTGTTTTAGCCTGTTTCAATGCCAGGTCCCCTGAGTCCACCATAACACGGCGGTTTCGTCAATTCCAGCACTTCCCGGCACGGATGTGAGCTGCCCCGGCAGGATGGTAAACTCAGACTTGCCCATTCAGCCCATCTCTTCGCGCAAACCCCGCGTCTGCGCTGTCAGTTACTTAAACACGGCCCCGTTGGTCTGGGGCGCGCTGCACGGCTCGCAGGCTGGCCTGCTCGATCTCACCTTCGCCGTTCCGTCCATCTGCGCCGATCGCGTCATACAGGGCGACGCCGATATCGGCATCATCCCCGTAATAGAGATGGACCGCCACGGCCTGGACTGGGTTTCAGGAATCGGCATCGCCTGCCGCGGCCCGGTCCGCACCATCCTGCTCGTCTCGCGCGTCCCGTTTAGCGAGATTCGCACTCTGGCCACCGATTCGGGCTCCCGCACCTCCGTGCAACTGGCGCGCATCATTCTCGACAAGAAGTATGGCGTTCGCCCCAGCCTGATCAGTATGGATCCGGACCTGGTGAAGATGCTCGAATCCGCCGACGCCGCCTTGATCATCGGGGACGCCGCCTTGGCCCTCGACCCCACCGAAATCGACAATCCCTGCCTGGACCTCGGCGAGGAATGGGTGAATCTCACCGGTCTCCCCATGGTGTTTGCGGTCTGGTCGGGGCGCCCCGGCCAGATTACGCCGGAGTTGGCCGAGGCCATGCGAGGCTCCTGCCATTTTGGACTCGGCCAACTGGACGCTATCATCAAAGAAGAGGCAGAGCGGCGGGGCTTCCCCGAATACCTGGTCCATCAGTACCTGACACGCAACATCTCTTTCCTGCTCGGCAAGGAAGAGGAGGCCGGTATCCGTCTCTACCTCAGATACGCTCGCGAGCTGGACGCCCCGGCGCCGGAACTGGATCCGGCGGTCGTGGAGTCCGCCGCAGCCCTGGAGGATCGTGCCCGTGATGACGCAGCTAGAAGCCGTTGACCTTTTGCAGAGCGATGACCTGATCGGTATCGGCATGGCCGCGGACGCCGCTCGACGCAAACTCCATCCGGAAGGCGTCGTCACCTACATCATCGATCGCAACATCAACTACACCAATTTCTGCACCGAGTATTGCAGTTTTTGCGCCTTCTACCGGCCAATGGGCCACAACGAGGGCTACGTGCTGGATCGTGAGACCATCTTTCAGAAGATCCAGGAAACCGTCGATCTCGGCGGCACCGGCATCCTGATGCAGGGTGGACTCCACCCGGACCTCAAGATCGAGTGGTATGAGAATCTCCTGTTTGCCATCAAGCTCCGATTTCCCCAGGTGTGGCTCCACTGCTTTTCCGCCCCGGAGATCACCAACATCGCCGAGGTCAGCGGCCTGAACCTGAGCGATACGATCGCGCGGTTGCGCGATTCGGGGCTGGACTCCATTCCCGGAGGCGGCGCGGAAATCCTGCACGACGAGGTTCGCCAGCGGATTAGCCGCCTGAAGTGCTCCTCCCAGGAGTGGATCGACGTCCATCTGGCGGCGCATAGGCTTGGCATGCGCACCACGGCAACCATGATGTTTGGCTGCGGCGAGACCCTGGAGCAGCGCGTGGCGCACCTGGAGATCGTACGCCAGATCCAGGAAGAGACTGGCGGCTTCACGGCGTTCATCCCGTGGTCATTTCAGCGGGAGAATACGTCGCTCGGGCGCTACGTCAAGGAAGAGGCCACCGGTGTCGAGTACCTGAAGACCCTGGCCGTCTCGCGCCTCTACCTGGACAATATCCTCAACGTCCAGTCTTCCTGGGTGACGCAGGGCCTGAAGACCTGCCAGGTGGGATTGAAGTTCGGCGGCAACGACGTGGGCTCCATCATGATTGAGGAGAATGTCGTGAGCGCGGCCGGCGCCCGGAACTCGGCCAGCGAGGAAGAACTCCGCCGCATCATTCGCGACGCGGGCTTCATGCCGAAACAGCGCGACACGCTCTACCGGACCTATTTTCTCAACTAGTCTGCTCAACTAGCCGGCGACCGCTCTTCGCGCTGCCTCCCGAATACCGGCCTGCTTTCGCTTCCATTCACCGGGCAGAGCCAGCACCCGGAAACGATGGTTGCAGTGGTGGCATCGGAGAGCATGGATCAGCACGATTCGAAGAGCAGGATCGCGCCAGTCCTTGTCGCTGGAAGGCTTCGTAGCCGATGATGTGCACTTTGGGCAGGGAAACATAGGGCTTCTACCCTTAGCCTACCATCCAATTGAGTACATTTTCGCAAGAGCTTGGGTGTATACCCGGCTATCAATCGATAGAGCTTCGGTAGAGCGCGTTCAGGATCAGCCGGAACGTCCCGAAGCTCTGCCCCCGGAACTGCGGGCGGAAGCCATATAGGACGACATGACCCTTACCCAAACGGGCATCCACCACCGCCGCCTTGCCGGCCACCAGGCGCTCGCCCGTCAGCCAACCGGAAGCCAGCAGGTCCTTCTTCGCATACCAGGCCACCGCCTGAACCTCTCTCTCGCCCTGGTTGAACGCCGGCAGCATCGAGATCTCGAACGCCTGGCCGCCGGTGGTGGTGGCATAGGCATCCTTAGGCATCCCGGCAGCCACCGGGTGTGAGGGCTCAGTGGTGATGCGCAGGATGGAACCGGGGCAATACCAGCCTCCTGATTCCCCTTCCCCGCCCCCGCCCCGCAATACTCCCCGCACGCCGATGGGAAACAGAGCCAGCGGTAGTTCGGTGGCTGAATCAAAGGCCAGCAGCGTGCCGCCCTGCTCCACGAATTCCTGCAATTGCCGCGCCCCGGCGAGCCCGATTCCGCCCGTGTATTCGGGCCGTTGCAGATTGGCCGTCTCGCCCTGGCCCTGCCCATCGCCGCGGCCAGTCGCCTCTCCCTGCCGCGAACCGTGCAGGATAGAGCTCATGGATTGCTGAGCCAGGATGATGGCGTCGTACCGGCCGCGCAGGTTCCCGGCACGGATCTCGTCGTTATGCAGCAGCGTGTGCTTGATGTGAAAATTGTCCAGCACCCAGGCTGTCCAACCCGTGTCGATGTTGGCGACGTGCGGCTCATAAATGGCGACTCGCGGGGTCGGCTTGCCAGCCGCGGGCAGCCAGGCCGCGGGAATGGCGGCTGGCGCGAGCATGGGCAGCGGCTCGCTCCTGATTTCCACGGGTTGATCCACGCGCTCAAACTGCACGCCCATCTGATAGGGCAGAGTCCAGCCCGCGAGGTCATACGGACGCTTGGTGGGCCCGGTGGTGCCGGAACGGATCTCGGGATACTTCTGAGGCTCCATCAAATCCACCAGGTAGCCGCGGAAAGGTTGGGCAGCCAGCAGGACGACGTCATCCGCCGCGAAGTTCTTGCCGTTCACGGCAAAGGGCGCAGTGGCGCGCCGGACCTCAATACCGCCAAGCTGGAGACGGCGCAGCATCTCGGCGGCGGCATAGCCGTCACCTTGCGCAGCGGGCACCACATACGCAAAGGGTCCGCCCTTGCGGCCCTGCGCCAATTGGGCGGTAGCCATCTCCCAGGCCTTCATCAGATAGTGCTGCGGCCGCGATGCAGCCAGATCGAGAATGGCAAAATCCGCGGTCAGCATATACTCCACCGCGTCCATCAACGCCCATTTGCCGCCGAGCCACGGCCGCTCATAGAATACGGTGGGCTCCTTGGCGGGGATTCCCGTGGAAAACCGCTCCGGGATCTCCGACGGCTTGTACACCTTGGGTGTGGCGTATTGATGCAGAGCGGTTTCCGTGAGGATCCCGTGCATGTTGTGGAACGCCGGCGCGGAGCGAAGCCCTCCGTTCCACCACGCGTCGAAACTGACGTAGGAAATAGCGCCCGGTTTGTTCTCCCGCGCAAACCGTTCTTTCATCGCTGCGCCAATGAGATTGATCCCCTCCATCACCGGCGCCGGGATGTGCGGGTTCAAAGGCTCAGCATACGGCGGGATGAAGATGCGCGCCGGGAACGGCGCCACCTGATGCTGGTTGTAGACGATTTGCGGAAACCACTCCGTGAAAAGCAGCCGCGCCACGTTGCGAGTCTCCGGCAGGTTGAACATAAACCAGTCGCGATTATTGTCGTGGCCAGCGTATTTCTGATACAGCCACGGCAGGGCAGCCAGCTCATGCGGCGTGCCCAGGTTCTTCCGGTACCACGACGCCACCATATCGAGCCCGTCGGGATTGATCACCGGCACCTGCATCAGGATGACGTTGTCCCGGATGCGGCGAACCTCCGCGCTCTCGTCGGTCAGCATTTTGTAGGCAAGATGCGGGGCCTGCTGCACCGGCGCCACCTCGGAGGCGTGCAGGCCGGAATCGATCCACACAATCGCTTTGCCTTCCGCCGACAAATGGCTCGCCTCTTCCGCCGTGGCCTGGCCCAACGCCAGCTTGCGGTTGATCTCGCGGTAGTGGTCCAGCTTCTTCAGATTCCCAGCCGAGCTGATGAAGGCCACAAAGGTCGGGCGGCCCTCGGAGCTCTTGCCAAACTCTACGAGCTTGATGCGGTCCGAGGCGGCGGCGAGCTTCTGGAAATAGCCAACCACCTCGGTGTAGTTGGCGAGCTTGTAGTCGTCGCCCGGGTTGAATCCGAAATGCTCCCTCGGCGTCGGCACAGCCGCCGTGAGCGTGGCGGCGGCAAGGAATGCGAGAAAGGACCGGCGGGCGAAGACCTGGCGCTGGAGCATATGGAACAATCATAAGATGATTGGGCAATCCGGTAGCCAGTTCCGTCTCGGCCTCGCACAGATGGCCTGTTCCACAGACCCCGCCGAAAACCTCGACAAAGCTGTGGCGCAGGTGCGGGAGGCCGCCGCGCGAGGGGCGCAGATCATCTGCCTCCAGGAGCTTTTCCGTTCGCAGTATTTCTGCCGGGAAGAGAGTGCCGAGTTATTTGATCTGGCGGAGACGATCCCCGGCGACTCCACGGACACGTTGGCGCGCATTGCCAAAGAGCTCGGTGTCGTCATCGTCGCCAGCCTGTTTGAGCGCCGCGCCGCCGGCCTCTACCACAACACCGCCGCCATCCTGAACGCCGATGGCGCGCTAGCCGGCATCTACCGCAAGATGCACATCCCGGACGATCCGCTGTTCTACGAAAAGTTCTACTTTACTCCGGGCGATCTCGGCTTTAAGAACTTCGACACTCCCTTCGGACGCATCGGTGTGCTGGTCTGCTGGGATCAGTGGTATCCCGAAGGCGCCCGCCTGACAGCGATGCAGGGCGCCGACGTCCTGTTCTATCCCACGGCCATCGGCTGGCACCCAGCGGAGAAGGCGCAATACGGCTCCGCCCAGCTCGATGCCTGGCGCACCGTACAGCGCGGCCACGCCATCGCCAATGGCATTTACGTGGCTGCCGTGAACCGTATCGGCTTCGAAGGCACGCCGGAGCATGGCCTGGAGTTCTGGGGCAACAGCTTCGTCGCCGATCCGTTCGGCGTGATGGTGGCAGAGGCATCGACCGATCAGGAGGAGATCCTCGTTGTCGAGTGCGACCGCCGCCGCATCGAGGAGGTGCGGCGCAACTGGCCGTTCTTCCGCGATCGCCGCATCGATGCCTTTGGCGGCATCACCGAACGCTGGCTGGGGGACAAGTAGATGTACCGCATGCCCGCCGAATGGGCTCCACACGAGGCCACCTGGCTCGCCTGGCCGCACGAGCTCTCAGACTGGCCCGGCAAGTTCGAGCCAGTGCCCTACCTCTATGCCGAGATCGTCCGCATCCTGTCCCGGCGCGAGCACGTTCGCATTCTCGCACCGGCCGCCGTGCAGCCGCAGGCCAAGTCGCTGCTCCGCAAGGCGGGCGCCTGGAATGCCAACGTCCGCTTTGTGACGGCTGCCACCAATCGCAGTTGGACTCGAGACTATTGCCCGCTCTACGTCAAGAGCGAGGACGGCGTCAGGGCCGCCACCAAATGGCAGTTCAACGGCTGGGCCAAGTACTCCGACTGGCAGAACGACGACAAGGCCGGCGAACGCGCGGCCCGGTTTTCAAAGGTCCCGCTGGTGCAGCCCGGTTGGAATGGAACGCGCGTGGTGCTGGAGGGCGGCAGCATCGACGTCAATGGCGACGGCCTGATGCTCACTACCGAAGAGTGCCTGCTCAGTGACGTCCAGGCGCGCAATCCGGGCATCGAGCGGGAGCAACTCGAGGCGCTGTTTGACGGCTACCTCGGCGTGCAGAAAGTGATCTGGCTCAACCGCGGCATTACCGGTGACGATACTCACGGACACGTGGACGATCTGGCCCGCTTCACCAACGAACGCACCGTCGTCACGGTGGTGGAGGAGGATCGCGCCGACGCCAACTACGAGCCGCTCCAGGAGAATCTCGCCTTGCTGCGCCGTACGAAACTGCGCGTCGTGGAACTCCCCATGCCGCAGCCCCTCTGGTACGATCACCAGCGCCTGCCGGCCTCGTACGCCAACTTCTACATCGCCAACGGAGTCGTGCTGGTGCCCACGTTTCATGATCCAAACGATCGCATCGCGCTGAACACGCTGGCGAAGCTCCTCCCGGGCCGCGAGGTCATCGGCATCCACTGCGTCGATCTTGTTCTCGGCCTCGGCACGCTGCACTGCGGCACAATGCAGGAGCCGGCCTGACTCAGAGCAGCGTCTTCCTCACTAACCTCAACACAGACTCATCCGTGTTCATCGCCGCCACATGCTCCAGCCGTACCCATTCGGCGGCGCGCGATTCCGGGCTCACTACCACGCGCCTCGCCATATCCGCCTCCACCAAATAGCGGATGTCATAGTGCACATGAGCAGCCTCTTTCTTGCGCTCCGGAATATCGTGCGCGTCCACATCGAAGATCAACGGCGAGACCGGCCTCACACACAGCCCCGTCTCCTCCTCGGCCTCCCGTACCGCCACGGCCAGCGCGTCGGTTTCTCCCTCCGCATGGCCGCCCGGCTGCAACCACTTCCCCAGCCGCCGGTGATGCACCAATAACGTGTGCGTGCGTTCCTGATTCACGACCCACGCCGATCCCGTCACGTGCCCTGCCGCCAACGTGCGCCGGAAACAGTCGGCGTTCCCCAACACAAACTCCAGGATGCGGGCTCGCATCCGTTCTTCATGCTCGTCCGCAGGCCGGTAGCCGCGTAGCTGTTCGATCAGTGCATTTCGTGTGCTCATTTGACGTAAAAACGCACGTTATCGAGCTCTAATCACAGCCTCATGCCCGCCTCTTCTTCCACCACCACCACAGGCCCGCTCCCGCCGCCACCACGGCAAGCGCAATCGCCGCATGGATGCCGAAATGGTGCGCCAACCCCAGAATCTCATTCCACCGGTCGCCCAGCACGTATCCCAGCGTGAGAAACGTCGCGCACCAGATCACCGCGCCTGTATAGGCAAACGCGGCAAACGTGGGATACTCCAGCTTCGACGCGCCGGCCACGTACGCCGTCAGATGCCGCACACCCGCAATGTAGTAGCCGAAGGTCAGTGAGAATCCTCCGATGCGATGGTAGAAATCATGCACTCGCGTGATCTCTTTTTCCGTGATCCGCACGTACTTGCCATAGCGGTGCAGCAACGGGTAGCCCGTCGTGCGGCCCAGAACGTAGCTGACCGTGATCCCGCAGAAACTGCCCGCAATCGCGGCAAGCCCGGTCGGCAGCGCCTTTAGCTCGCCCTTGAAGATCAGGAAGCCGGCAAACGCCAGCATGGTTTCATCGGGAATGGGCAGACCCACGATACCCAGCGCCAGCAGCGCCGAGATGCCCCAATAACCGTAGTTGGTGATCCAGTGCTGGATGAGTTCCATGCTCAGTGCGACTCGGCCCGCTGGATCACGAAATCCACTTCAAACATTTCATACGCCGTGCGCGCCATGCCGCACCGCACGTACGTCCCCATCGCCCGCTCGTTGTCCTTTTCCACGTAGAGCCGCAGCCCTACACCACCGTTGTCTCGCGCCAGCTTCTCCACGTGCGCGTACAGCGCTTTAAACACGCCCTGCCCGCGGAATGTCGGCTCCACCCACACGCTCTGGATCCACCAGAAATCGCCGTTGCGCCAGTCCGACCACTCATAGGTGATCATCATCTGACCCACGCGCCGCCCGCCGCTCTCAGCCACATAGTACACGCCGCGCGACGGCACGTCGAACAGCCCGTGCACGCCATCGCGCAGCCGGTCCAGATCCAGCGAGAGGTGCTCGGTCTCCAGCGCCATGGACGCATTGCCGCGCACCAGAAACTCGGCGTCCGCCGGGGTAGCCTTGCGAATTGTGAGGTCGATCATGGGGGATGGTTAGGAGATCCGCTTCAACTTGGTCACGCGGCCTACCTCTACCCATTCCACCACAAAGATATTGCCGTCTTTGTCAAAACACGCCGAGTGCGGGCACACGAACTTTCCGGGCGCGAACTTTTCGCGCGGCTCCTTGCGCAGTTGGCCCCATGTATTGGACTCGTCGTCGCACAACTGCGCCAGTACCTTGTTTTCCTTGTCCATCAGCGTCACGCGCGCTTCCAGATCCGGCACCAGCAGCAGCCCGTTGTGCTGATCGAAGTGGCACGGCAATTTCACGTCGCCAATCGCGCCGAACGCCTGATGCTTGCCGTCCAGCCCGAAATACTGGAATCGCCGGTTCGAGCGGTCCGCCACCAACACGCGCGGCTCTTTGCCTCGCTTGTCAATCGCAATTCCGTGCGGGCTGTCCAATTGCCCGGCCTCTTTCCCCTTGCCGCCGAACACGAACTTCCACTCGCCCTTCGGGCTATACACGTTCACATAGCTGGAGCCATACCCGTCGCCCACATACACATCGCCATTGGGCGCAATCGCCAGGTTCGTCGGGCTGTACTTGATCCGCTTGCCGTCCGCGCCGGGCTTGTAGGCCGGAGCCTGCTCCGGATACCCCACTTCCCACACCTTCTCGCCCTGGAGCGAATACTTGCCCACCAGCGCCCGCTTGGTGTCGCACAGGTAGAGAAATTCTTCCTTGCCCTCCTTGTGGATCGTTAGGCCGTGCGCGCCGCCCTTGAACTCCTTGCCCCAACTCCGCACGAACTTGCCCTTCTTATCGAAGACCACCATCGTGTCTTCGCTCTCAGAAGTGGCATGCACCGTGTGATGAATGTAGACGTGCCCCTGCGCGTCCACGCCCACACCGTGCGTGTTGCCGTAACGGATCGACTTCGGCACCTCGCCCCAGTCGTGGTGTACCTCAAACCGGTGCGCTCCCCTGCCCGTGACCGGCAGCTTCATTCCTGATTTGTTCGAGCCCAGCACCGCCGGCGCGGCTGATAGGCCAGCCACAAAGCCCCTGCGCGTAGTCATCGTCATCGTGTCCCCTCCCAAATACTTCTCAATCGGCGTAATCCCAGTTCTCGTGTCCCCAGTGCCACCAGAAACAAATCCGATTCCTAACAGCGTACCAAACGTCTGCTATATTGAGATTGTTCACCTATGCTGCGCCCCTGGCTCCAACTCGCGATCACCTCCCTGGTTGCACTCAGCCTCGTCGCCGCACCCTGCAAAAACTGCCAGCCCAAACAGCAGTCCCAACCCACCGCCCCCGCCCACGACTGCTGCCCCAAGCCGCAGCCGCAAAAATCGGAGTCCTGCTCCTGGCAGCCCGCCGCCTACGACGCCGTCGAAGCCCAGGCGGACATCGCCATCGACGTTACAGCCATCGTCGCCGTCACCGCAACCATCGAGCTGCACCTGGCCGGCCCGCTGCCGGTCACTATCCAGGCGCTCCCCTTCTCGCCCAGTCCGCCCACCCTCACCGCCCTCCGCATCTGAGCTCTCGCCCCGTCGCGCCCCTGCACACCCTCAGTGTCTTCGCGTATAGTACGAGGTCCCCATGCTCGCCATTCCTTTGCTCCTTTGCCTCCTCGACGGCAGCGGCTTTGACGCACTGCTGAACGACGCGCTCACGCGCAACCCCGAAATCCTGGCCGCCCGCAAGAAGCTGGAGGCCGCCCGCCAGCGCCCCGCCATCGAAAAGAGCCTACCCGACCCCATGCTCTCGCTCGGCTACAAAAGCGTCGGCGGACCACTCCCCGGCCAGGGCCTCGGCACCGACCCGCTCTCCAACATCGGCTTCATGATCGGGCAAAACTTCCCGGCCCCCGGCAAGCGCGACCTCCGCTCCCGCATCGCCATCAAGGAAGCCGACGCCATGACCCAGGAATATTGGCAGGTGCAGCTCTCCGTCGTCGCCCGCCTCAAAACAGCCTGGCACCGCCTCCACCACGCCCACGGCATGCTGGACCTCATGGAGCGCAACCGCCAACTCCAGGAGCGCATCATCAAGGCCACCGAGGCCCGCTACGCCATCGGCAAAGCCGCCCAGCCAGATCTCTTCAAAGCCCAAAGCCAGCTCACCCTGCTCGAGGCCAAGGTCACCAAATTCGACCAGGAGCGCCGCAGCCGCGAGGCCGAGATTAACGCCCTCTGCGTCCGCCCCCTGGAAGCCGCCGTGCCCAAGCCCCCCGAAGTCGAGCCCCGCGAATCCGTCGTCGCCCTGGAAACCCTCTACCAGCAGGCCCAGGGTTGGTCCCCCATGCTCGTCCGGGACCGCACCAATATCCAGCGCACCGAGCTCGCCCTCAACCTCGCCAAGAAGGACTCCGCCATCGACTACACCGTCTCCGGCGGCTACTACAACATGGGCCTGATGGCGCCCATGTTCGAGGCAAAAATAGACTTCAACCTCCCCTACTTCACCCGCGGCCGCCAGCGCGCCATGGTGGCTGAGCAGGCCCACTCCCTGGACGCCGCCCGCCGCAGCTACCAGGCCACCGGCAACACGCTCATGTTCAAGATCAAGGATGACTGGCTGATGGCCGGCGCCACCTGGCGCCTCCTCCGCATCTACTCCACCACCCTCATCCCGCAAGCCGCCCTCACCCTGGATGCCTCCATGTCCGCCTACGAAACCGGCCAGGTGGACTTCCTCACCATGCTCATGAACCTCATGGCCGTCCGAGAAGCGGAAGAGAGCTACCACGAAGCCATGATGGACTACCACTTAGCCCTCATCCGCCTGGAAGAGATGACCGGCCTGATCCTAGTGGAGGAGAACTAATGCCGGCCAGCACAATCTCGCCGTTACCGCTCCCTGACGGTCGCGGCTCGGTACTCGTCTCCAGCCCCAGGCAAATCTCTGCCCCCGCACGCTCCGCGTTTCCCGCACGCTCCGCGTTTCCGAGCCGCGACCGTAAGGGAGCGGTTACCCCGCACGAATTGGGAACCACCGATGAATAAAACCCTAGCCATCCTCCTTCTCATCGCCGCCGCCTTCCTCGCCGGCTTCGGCTACGACCGCTGGTACCACCTCCCAACCGCCACCCCCAAACCAACCGCCCAAAAACCGCAGGGCTACCACTGCCCCATGCACCCCCACATCCACTCCGACAAACCCGGAGCCTGCATCATCTGCGGCATGACCCTGGTCCCCGACGGCGCCCCCACCGCGCCAGACCAATCCCGCATCCTCTACTACCACGACCCGCAATCCCCCCAATATCGCGCCGACAAACCCGGCATCAACCCAGAAACCGGCAACACCCTCGTCCCCGTCCGTGCCGAAGCCCCCGTCATGGTCCCCACCGAAAAACAACAGTGGATCGGTCTGAAAACCGGCACGGTCGAGCCCTACCACGGCACCGAAACCATGCGAGTCCCCGGCAAAATCGCCATCGACGAGACCCGCGTTACCAAGGTCCAGACCCGCTTCGACGGCTGGATCGAAAAGGTCAACGCCGATTTCACCGGCCGCCTCGTCAAAAAGGGCGAACCCCTCCTCACCCTCTATAGCCCCGAGCTCACCGCCAGCCAGCAGGAATACCTCCTCGCCCGCAAAGCCAAGGAATCCATGGAGCACTCCCCCGTCCCCGGAGTCTCCCACGCCAACTCCAGCATGGTCGAGGCCGCCCGCCAGCGCCTCCTCCACCACTGGGGCATGGACCCCGCCGCCATCGACGAACTCGAGCGCTCCGGCCAGCCCCAGAAAACCCTCACCATCACCGCGCCCGCCACCGGCTTCATCACCATGCGCAACGCCTACGCCAACCAGATGGTGAAGCCCGAGATGGAGCTCTACACCCTGGCCGACCTCAGCCGCGTCTGGATCCTCGCCGACATCTTCGAATCGGACGCCGCCCAGATCCGCCTCGGCCAGGCCGCTCTCATCGAGCCATCCTACTCGCCCGGCCGCAAGTTCCGCGCCCGCGTCACCAACATCATTCCGCAGATCGATGCCGAAACCCGCACCCTCAAGGTCCGCCTGGAAGCCGACAACCCCGATTTCGCCCTGCGCCCCGATCTCTTCGTCAACGTCGAATTCCCCATGGCCGCCTCCGCCCGCATGAGCGTCCCCGAGGACGCCGTCGTGGACACCGGCAAGCAGCAGACAGTCTATGTCGATCTCGGCGAGGGCAAGTTCGAGCCCCGCCGCGTCGAAGTCGGCGAGCGCTTCGGCGGCCGCGTCGAAATCCTCTCCGGCCTGAAAACCGGCGAGC
This sequence comes from Paludibaculum sp., assembly GCA_036504135.1. GTDB lineage: Bacteria > Acidobacteriota > Terriglobia > Bryobacterales > Bryobacteraceae > Paludibaculum. Next base: position 82,385 of record DASXVP010000031.1, on the reverse strand, counting down.
GCATCGTCACCTCCGGAGCCTTCCTCATCGATAGCGAAAGCCGCATGAGGAGCGCCACCAAATGATCAACTGGGTCATCGAGCAATCTGCCCGCTACAAGATGCTCGTCATCCTCATCGTCGCCGCCGCCGTCGGCGCGGGCTGGTGGTCCATGCACCACGTCCCCCTCGACGCCATCCCCGACCTCAGCGACACCCAGGTCATCATCTACACCAAGTGGGACCGAAGCCCCGATATCGTCGAGGACCAGGTCACCTACCCCCTCGTCACCGCCATGCTCGGCGCACCCCGCGTCAAAGACGTCCGCGGCTTCTCCGATTTCGGCTACTCCTACGTCTACGTCATCTTCGAGGAAGGCACGGACATCTACTGGGCCCGCTCCCGCACCCTCGAATACCTCTCCGGCGTCCTCCCCCGCCTCCCCAAAGGCGTCAACACAGAGCTCGGCCCCGACGCCACCGGCCTCGGCTGGGTCTTCCAATACGCTCTCGTCGATAAGACCGGTAAGCACTCCCTCGCCGACCTCCGCGGCTACCAGGATTGGTACCTCCGCTACTACCTCAAGTCCGTCCCCGGCGTCGCCGAGGTCGCCCCCATCGGCGGCTTCGTACGCCAGTACCAAGTCCAGGTCGATCCCAACAAGCTCCGCGCCTTCAACATCCCCATGCCCACGGTGGTGGCCGCCGTCCGCGCCGGCAACGACGATGCCGGAGGCCGCCTCATCGAGCTATCCGGCGCCGAATACATGGTCCGCGGCCGCGGCTACGCCAAATCCACATCAGACCTCGGCGAGATCGTTCTCAAGGCCAGCGAAAACGGAGTCCCCGTCCGCGTCAAGGACATCGGCTCCGTCTCCCTCGGCCCCGACATCCGCCGCGGCGTCACAGACCTCGATGGCAAGGGCGACGTCGTCGCCGGCATCGTCGTCATGCGCCAGGGCGAGAACGCGCTCGACGTCATCGAGCGTGTGAAAGCCCGGCTCAAGGAGATCGAGCCGGGCCTCCCCCCCGGCGTCGAAATCGTCACCACCTACGACCGCAGCGAACTCATCCTCCGCTCCATCGACAACCTCAAACACACCCTCTTTGAAGAGCTCGCCATCGTCTCCCTGGTGATCCTCATCTTCCTCTGGCACATCCCGAGCGCCGTCATCCCCATCATCACCATCCCAGTCGCCATCATCATCGCCTTCATCCCCATGAAGGCCATGGGCCTCACCTCCAACATCATGTCCCTCGGCGGCATCGCCATCGCCATCGGAGCCATGGTGGACGCCGCCATCGTCGTCGTCGAGCAGACTCACAAAAAGTTGGAGGAGTGGGACGGCAAAAACACCGCCGACGCCACGCGCCTCATCATCGAGGCCGTGAAGGAGGTCGGCGGCCCCAGCTTCTACGCCCTCCTCGTCATCGCCGTCAGCTTCCTCCCTGTCCTCACTCTCGAAGCCCAGGAAGGCCGCCTCTTCAAGCCACTCGCCTACACCAAGAACTTCACCATGATCGTGGCAGCCTTCCTTGCCATCACGCTCGACCCCGCCATGCGCCTCGCCTTCATGCACATGAAGCGCTTCCAGTTCCGCCCGCTCTGGCTCGCCCGCGTCACCAACGCCGTCCTCATCGGCAAGATCCACCCTGAAGAGAAGCACCCCGTCAGCCGAGTCCTCATCTTCCTCTACGAGCCCGTCTGCGCCTTCGCCCTCCGCTGGAAATACGCCGTCATCGCCGCCGCCCTCGGCCTCGTCGCGCTCACCATCCCCGTCTACCGGAGCCTGGGCAGCGAGTTCATGCCGCCCCTCGACGAGGGCTCGCTCCTCTACATGCCCACCACCATGCCCGGCCTCTCCGTGGGCGAGGCCGAGCGCCTCCTCCAGGTCCAGGACCGCCTCATCAAGAGCTTCCCGGAAGTGGAGCGCGTCTTCGGCAAGGCCGGACGCGCCGAGACCTCCACGGACCCCGCGCCCTTCTCCATGTTCGAAACCGTCATCCTCCTCAAGCCCAAGCCCCAGTGGCGCGCCGGCCTCACCACCGAAAAACTCATCGAGGAGATGAACGCCCGCCTCTCCATCCCCGGCGTCTCCAACGCCTGGACCATGCCCATCAAGGCCCGCATCGATATGCTCACCACGGGCATCCGCACCCCGGTGGGCATTAAGGTTTACGGCGCCGATATCAACGAAATCGAGCGCCTCGGCATCCAGATCGAGTCGCTCCTCAAAAACGTCTCCGGCACCCGCGGAGTCTTCGCCGAGCGCACCGGCGGCGGCTACTTCGTGGACTTCGATTGGAAGCGCGATCAGCTCGCCCGCTACGGCCTCTCCATCGAAGACGCCCAGATGATTGTCATGTCCGCCATCGGGGGCGACAACGTCTCCACCACGGTGGAGGGCCGCGAACGCTATCCGGTCAACGTCCGCTACTTCCGCGATTACCGCAGCGACATCTCCAGCCTGAAACGAGTGCTCATCCCCGTCATGAGCGGAGCCACGCAGATCCCGCTCTCCCAGCTCGCAACGGTGAAACTCGCCAGCGGCCCATCCATGCTCCGCGACGAAAACGGCCTGCTCACCGGCTACGTCTTCGTAGACATCACCGGTCGCGACATCGGCTCCTACGTGGACGAGGGCAAGCTGCTGCTCCGCGACAAGGTCAAGCTCCCCCCCGGTTACTCGCTCCAGTGGAGCGGCCAGTACGAGGCCATGGAGCGCGTCCGCGAAAAGCTCAAGATCGTCCTACCCCTGACGCTCTTCCTCATCGTCATTCTGCTCTACCTGAATACCCACTCGATGGTGAAGACGCTCATCATCCTACTGGCCGTGCCCTTCTCCGCAGTCGGCGCCATCTGGCTGCTGCACTATCTCGGCTACAACATGAGCATCGGAGTCTGGGTCGGCCTGATCGCCCTGCTCGGCGTGGACGCCGAAACCGGAGTCTTCATGCTGCTCTATCTCGATATCGCCTATGAAGACGCCCGCCTCGCCGGCCGCCTGAACAGCCTGAAGGATCTCCAGGCCTGCATCCTCCACGGCGCGGTCAAGCGCATCCGGCCCAAGTTCATGACCGTCGCCACCATGTTCGTCGGCCTGGTCCCCATCATGTGGTCCACCGGCGCCGGCGCCGACGTCATGAAGCGCATCGCCGCCCCCATGATCGGCGGCATCTTCACGTCCTTCCTGCTAGAGCTCGTCATCTATCCCGCAATCTACGAGGTGTGGAAATGGAACTTCGAAGTCAAAAAACAAATCTCTGCCTGATCGTTTTATCGCTTCTCACGCCGCTGGCCGCACAGAACTTCGAGTTCCCCGCGCGCCACCACGACCTGCCACGCAAGCACGCGGGCACGCTGAAGCTCACCCCCGAAGGTGTGTCTTTTGAGAGGACCAAGCCCGGCAAAGCCAAATCCAAAATCGACGTCGCCTGGCTCGACATCCAGGAATTCGAGCTCACCGACAACAACCAGATCCGAGTCACCACCTACGCCGATCGCCGCCTGCTCCTCGGTAAGGACCAGTCCTACCTCTTCACCCTCACCGGCAAACCCGGCATCCCCGCCATCTATGCGTCGCTCAAAGACAAGCTCGGCCCCCGCCTCATCGCCCGCCTGGCCGACACCACTGGTACGCCCCAGTGGTCCCTCCCCGCCAAGCACGTCAAGGCGATCCAGGGCAGCGAAGGCGTCCTCCACATCTTCGAAGACAAAATCGTGTACGAATCGAAGCGCCCGGCCCAATCCCGCACCTGGCGCATCGCCGATCTCCCGAACATCTCCACCGCCGGCCCCTACCAGTTCTCCTTCGGCGTGGAGGAATTCCAACTAAAAGCGCCCCTCGATCCGGCCAAATACGAAGCCCTCTGGCTCAGCCTCAACCGCCCGAAGGGCCTCGAACTCATATCCACCAAAAAGGAACCACAACCATGAAAACCCTGACTTTTTCCCTCATCCTCTCCGGCCTCATATTCGCCCAGACCGGCCCCAAGACCTACACCGGAGTCATCACCGACACCATGTGCGGCGCCAGTCACTCCGCGATGGGCGTTACCCCCGACGAAAAATGCGTCCGCGATTGTGTCAAGTCCGGCAACGGCCAGTGGAAGTACGCGCTGCTGGGTGCTGACAAGAAGATGTACGTGCTAAGTGACCAGCAGACGCCGGAGAAGTTCGCCGCCAAAAAGGTGAAGGTGACGGGCACGCTCTACGAGAAGACCGGAGTGCTCAAGGTGGATAAAATCGAAGCGGCGCAGTAGCCGCCAACCGTGCGCCAACGCAGAGCGATCCCCTGTCTCAGCCCTCGTTTGCTTCGCGCGATCTCATTCATCTAAACTCTTAGCAGATAATGAGGTCTCTTATGTTCAAATTGCTCCAGGGTTCGATCGCTCTGCTGGCTTTTGCTCTGCTGCCCCAACCGCTCGCCGCCGGCAGCGCTCCACGTACTGACATCGTGACCCTCACCGCAATTCCCGATGCCGGCGCGTCCGCCGTCCACATGCGACTGGCCGCGCCAGACCGCATCGGCAGGAAGGTGGCGATCCTGGACGGCTTCCGCATCGCCGGCTACGCCACCATCGCGCCGGACGGCTCTGGCGAGTTCACGCTCTCCAATCTCATGCCCGGTCAGCACTGGCTGCGCGCCAACATCGCCGGCGCATCAGGGGAAAGGTCGGCAGCCGTGCCGGTAGCGATACCGGCCGCCAGGAACCGGCGGGACTTCGCCGATCGCCTCGAAGAGCCTGCCCGCGGGCTCCACATCGACCTGAATCAGGACAACATCAACGATCAGGTTCTCATCCGGCCCAACTCCATCGCGATCGCCCTGGGCGATGGCCACGGCGGCTTCTCCCACGCGGACACCATGGCGGGCGATTGGAACTCCCTCGATTTCACCGGTGCCTCAGTGTCGTCGGACTGGAACGAAGACGGCTTCCCGGACCTCGCATTCGGTGCCGCTGGAGGCGTCCTCGTCTGCTTCGGGGATGGCCAGGCCGGCTGCCAGTCCACGCAATGGTTCGACGGTGTCCACCTGCGAACCAGCGATGCTGCCGGTGACCTGAACGGCGACGGCCACGCCGACCTCCTGGTGCTGCGCGAGTCGGAGCGCGGCCCAACGCTGGCCGCGCTTCTCGGCGATGGTCGAGGCGCAATGACGCCCGCGCCGGATCAACTCATGCCCGAACCGTTCGTTCAGCTTGCGGGAAACCTCAGCGCTGAGGACCGCGATGGCGACGGAGTCATCGATCTGATTCAAGCCGGCGAATCGTCGAAGCAACTGTGGCGCAGGGCTGCTGGGGGCGCGTTCTACCTGGATGCGACTAAGCCCATTCCGCAGAGGCCCCTGGAAGCAGGTACGTTCGAGCCCGAGAGATCAGCCAACCTCTGGGGCACAACCTATTACGGTCAGCTTTTCACCATCGCCGGCGGAGGGACCAACTCTCCCGGAGACGGCGGTTCCGCTTTGTCTGCCAGGTTGGGCTGGATCGGAAGCGTCGCTAGAGACAGGGCCGGCAATATCTATTTTCTGGACCTGGAATACAACAAGGTCCGGCTGATCACGCTTGCCACAGGAATTATCACCACCGTAGCGGGGGGCGGTTCCGCGATCCCTGGCGATGGCGGTTTGGCGACGGCGGCCAGCCTGGGCACGGTGAGCGACCTGGCGTTGGATAGCGCAGGCAACCTCTTCATCTCAGACGAATACGCCCACCGCATACGCAAGGTTGAAAAGGCTACCGGATTGATCAGCACCGTCGCAGGCACCGGCATCGGAGGGTTTTCCGGTGACGGGCAGGCGGCCACCTCTGCCCAACTGGCCAATCCCAAGGGAATCGCTATTGACGCCGCCGGGAATCTGTTCATCGCCGATCGGAACAACAATCGAGTCCGAAAAGTGAATGCCCTGACCGGCATCATACAAACGGTGGCGGGGACGGGAGTCGCTGGCGTCAACGGAGACGGCGCGGCCGCAATCAGCGCACAGCTGAGTTACCCGAGCGAGCTACGTATCGACTCCAATGGCGACCTGCTGTTCAGCGATGGCGGTCCACGGGTGCGAAAAGTCTCCACCTCCAGTGGGCTGATCTCCACCGTGGCTGGCGGCGGTCCACTCGGCTTGACAGACGGTGTTCAGGCGACTTCTGCCTTCGTTTCCTCTATCAATGGATTGTCCACCGATAGCAATGGATCGTTCACCTTCAACTCTTCATACTGGGTCAAAGTAAGTCCTGCCAACGTCCTCTTTGTCCTCACGCAGTGCTGTGCTGTGCCGAACCGCGCGAGCGTGGCTGACGGTTTTGGGAACTTGATCGTAGCGGGGTACGACTACAACGTCGGAGCCAACAAGGTCGCCGTACTGGATCTGACGTCCCCCAAGTTCACACTGTCCACTTACCACGTGGACGCGCCCGCCAAGGCCGGCTCTGGCACCGTCACCGTCACCTCGAATCCCGCTGGCGGGCCGTGGACTGCTTCGAGCGACGTGCCTTGGTTGCAGATCACTCCATCGAGCGGGACAGGTACTGCAACCCTCACCTTTTCTTACCTCACAACAAACACCGTTAACGCCCGAACCGGAAAGATCACAATCGCCGGACAGACGCTCACGGTCTATCAGGCCGGTGGAACTCCTACTTATTCGCTCAGTGGCACGTCTGCTGCTCTCGGCAGCCAGGCGAGCAGCGGCACAGTCAATCTGACCGTCTTCCCCCCAGATGCCTCTTGGCGCGTGATGGGGAGTCCCGCCTGGCTGACCGTACTGCCATCCAGCGGAGTTGGCAGTGCGTCGCTCACCTTTTCGGCGCCGGCCAACCTGACCGCGGACACAATCAGGGGCGTCTTCTCGATCAAGGACTACTATGGCTACGGCACCACTTCGAGTGTCGCCTTCACAGTGACCCAGGCTCCCGGCGCCACCGTCGGCCTCTCTCCGTTCAGCGCCAGCGTGAGTGCCGCTGCCGGCACTCTCACCGTGCAAGTGACAACCACCCCCAGTGGGGCAGCATGGTCCCCCTCCGTCGATGCCGGGTGGCTCAAGGTGGCACCCGCTACTGGCAGTGGAGCGGCGGCACTCACTGTCTCTTACGCCCGAAACAATACAACCAACTCCCGCAGCGGCGCGGTTTCAATTGGCAATCAGAAGATGACGATTACCCAGGCCGCTGCGCCTGCGCCGTATTCACTCTGGCCTACCTCCTGGTGGGGACAGATCATTACGATCGGCGGCGGCGGAAACACTTGGCCCGGCGACGGCGGCCCAGCCACCTCGGCCTCGATGAACGAGCCGAACGGCATCGTCGTAGACCCGGCCGGAAACGTCTATTTCTGCGACTCGTCCACGATGTCGGTCAGGACGATCGAAGGCGAGACCGGACAGATTTCGAGCATCCCGCTCGGATTCACTTCGTATTTCGGGCCGCCTCACGGCCTCGCCATGAGTTCCAACCGGGATCTCTACTTCTCCAACTCGGTAGATGTGATCTACAGACTCCCCGGAATCGGCGGGCTTGCCGAACTCTTCGCCGGTGGCGGAAACACGTTGGGCGACGGGGGACAGGCCGCCGCCGGGCAGCTATCCGGCCCGCGTGGAATTGACATTGATAAGCTCGACCGGCTCTTCATTGCCGAAGCAACGGGGCACAGGATTCGGCGAATTGACCTCGCCACCGGAATCATCACCACGGTCGCAGGCATCGGAACGGCTGGTTTCGGCGGCGATGGAGCACTCGCCACCAGTGCGCAACTCAATACACCTTCCGGAGTCGCCATCGATGCAGCCGGCAATATCCTCATCGCGGACACCGCGAATCGGCGAATTCGAAGGGTAAATGCCATCACCGGTATCATCACCACCGTGGCCGGTGGGGGTTCCGCTTCTCCCGGCGATGGCGGCGCTGCTACCAGCGCGGTGTTGGTGGACCCCTACGAAGTCAGGGTGAGCCCCACCGGCGACTATTTTGTGACCGAATATAACGGCTCCCGCATTCGCCGCATCGAGTTAGCTACCGGCCTGATATCGACGGCCGTGGGCACGGGTGCCTACGCAAATGGCACCGGTGGAGATTCCGCCATTAGCACCCCCATCGGGAGGCCCTATCGGATCGCATTCGATGCCATCGGAAACCTCTATATGACGGACCCCGGGTACAGTAGAATCCGCTACATCGACTACGTCTCCCCCCGCTCGACTCTCACACCGGAAAAGCTATACGCATCGGGAGCCGCCGGGACCGGACTTGTCCTACTGGCGGCGCAGCCTTCCACGGGTTCATGGACCCTCACCAATAACACCCCATCTTGGCTCACGGTGACCCCAACCAGTGGCACCGGCAACGCAAGCCTCAATCTCATCTACCCGGCCAACCCGAGTATTGGCCCGCGCACGGCCACCTTCACGGTCCGGAACAAGTTGTTCACGCTGACTCAGGCCGGCGGCTTCATCCCCCCTCCGATCCTCTCCCTGGATCGCACTCGCCTCAACTTCGCAGCCAGAGATAATATCGCCGTCTCCCCAGCCCAGCAAGTGGTCGTCAGCTTCGGCGGCGGCACCGCCGCCTGGACCGCCAGCACCAATCAACCCTGGCTTCTGGTCTCGCCATCCTCCGGCACCGGTGCAACCCGCCTGACGGTCATCATCAACACCGGCTTCCTCCCGCCGTCCGGAACGGCCGTCGGCACCCTCACCATCTCCGCCCCCACCGCCACGCCCACCTCCAAAACAGTCACCGTCTACCTCACCCGCGTCACCGCCCCGTCCCCGCCCTTCGGCGCCTTCGACACGCCCACCAATAACGCCACCAACATCGCCGGCAGCATCGCCGTCACCGGTTGGGCCATGGACGACATCGGCGTCTTCGCCGTCAGAATCTACCGCGACAAGATCGGCAACGAAGGCGTCCAGCCCAACGGCTACGTCTACATCGGCGACGCCACCTTCGTCCCCAATGCCCGCGGCGACATCGAGGGCCTCAATCCCACCCTGCCCGCCAGCTACCGTGGCGGCTGGGGCTACCTCATGCTCACCAACGCCATCCCAGGCGGCACCCTGCCCCAGGGCAACGGAACCATCCGTCTCTGGGCCATCGCCACGGACGTCGAGGGCAACACGACCAACCTCGGTTCCAAGGTCATCACCCTCGAAAACGCCAACTCCAAGCTGCCCTTTGGAGCCATCGATAGCCCCGGCCAAGGTGGCATTGCCGTGGGCGTGGTCAACAACTCCGGCTGGATCATGACGCCCCAGCCCAACACCATGGCCGCCGCCGCTCCACACATCACCGCCTATATCGACGGCGTCCCGGTGGGCGCCGTCACCTACGGCCAGCCGCGCGGCGACGTCGCTGGCCTCTTCCCCAGCTATCGCAATAGCGCAGGACCGGGAGCCACATTCTCGCTCGATACCACGCTCTACTCCAACGCCATGCACAGCATCTTCTGGGTCGCGACCGACGACGCAGGCAACACCGACGGCATCGGCAGCCGCTTCTTCGTCATTGAAAACGGCGTCTCCGCCGGCATCGCCAACCCGGCCCCGCCGGTCCAGTCCAGCGTACGCGCCGCCCGCCCCCGGCCCCAACGCGCCGCCGTACCGCAGGTGCGCACCGCCCAGGAGCTCGAACGCCTCGTCATCGACCTGCCGGAAGGCACCTGGACCGGCGCCCACATCATCAACGGCGAGCCCCAACCTCTGCCCGTCGGCTCCACCCTCGACAACACGAACGGAGCCTTCTACTGGCACCTCGGCCCCGGATTCCTCGGCCGCCACGAGCTCCTCTTCACCAGCACTGACGGCGCAATTTACGGCGTCACCGTCAACATCGAGCCCAAAACCTTCGGCGCGAGCGAGTAGCCTCTCTTCTCACCGAGCCCAGGCACGCCGGTCCCACCCGGATTGGCGTGCCGAATCCCCCGAAAACGCGACGGCCGTCAGACTTCAGTCACAACCCCAAATCCCCCGCCGTTTCACTGAATCTAAACCACTTACCGCCCAGTCAGCCCCTAAAAAACTTGACACCCCGTAGTACACTCCAACCGGGAGCTACCACCATGTCCTTGCTCAAAATGTCCGATAAAAAACTCGCCGCCAATCGCGCCAATGCCCGCCTCTCGCGCGGCCCCTCCTCCGCCGCCGGCAAGGAAAAGGTCTCCCGCAACGCCTGCCGCCACCACCTCTACGCCCGAAAACACTTCCTCCCCCCTGAATGGGAAGCCCGGATCTTGGCCACCGTCGACCATGCCACCGCCGAAATCGAAAACCCCGTCGAGCGCGCCGCCGCCGCCCGCTACCTCTTCTTCATAATGTGGCAACTCGAACTCTACGCCCTCGAAGCCCGCCTCATCGATGAGTCCATCGCCCACCACGGCTGCCCACACCGGGGCGCCCATGCCTATTTCATGACCGACCCCCTCGCCCTACCCATCCAGGACCGCTATCAGAGGCTCTTCCGCCACATCGAACGCGCCAGAAAAGCCTGGGAACAGGTGAAACGCAATTTTGCACCCGGCCGATCAATCCCACAACTCACTGAAAACACAACACCGGTAACCGCCCCGAAACCCCTCGTCATGGCCGCCGCCGCCGGCGCTGCCTCCTCCATCACCCGGCAACCCCTCCCGCAGCCAATCTACTCTTGGCACACTCCCCTGCCCAAGCCCTCCGAATTCCTCGGCAGCATCTCTCCGCCGTAAGGCCTGTGCCCAGCGTCCCCCTCCGCCCCACGTCTTTGACATCCGAACCCGTCCCCGAACGCAACGAAGCCCTCCCGCGCCAATTTCGGCCCCGGAGGGCCTCGCTACTGAAAGTCCCGCCACGCTGTGCGTGCTGGATGTAATTCAACACCTTTGTGCCCGAATGCTCCAGCGAATCCACTCCGGACAACACCAGGTCCGCATGGAACTTCGTCGGATAGATGCACTGAAACGCCCCCGCGCACACCGTCCGCGCATACTGCTCGATGATGGATTCGCGGGTCCGCCCGCGCTCCCGCACGTCCCGCTCTATCCGTCGGTCCAGGCACACCTCGTTGGCCGCTTCGACAAAGAGCTTCACATCCAGCAACTCCCGCAACTCCGGCCAGTAGATCGCGAACAGGCCCTCCAGAATCACCCACGGCCCCGGCACAATTACGTCATCGCCCGGCGCTCGCGTGTGCGTCGAGAAATCGCCATTCACTTTTCTCTTGACTGAACCGGACCGCCCGTACAAACTGAGGATGACTAGTCTGCATTGTAGACTAGTCTATGGAGACAACCATGCAGGACAGCACGAACCTCCCCTCCAGCCTCGACCCTTCAGCCGCGGCAAGGCAACTCATCCAGCAGGCCCACAACCAGGACGGCCTGCCGGAGATCGCCATCGGCTTGACCTTCCTCCTGGTCTCGGGCCTTATCGGCGCGCAGACAGTTCTGCCCAAAGGATCATTCGCGGCCAAGGCCGTCATCGTCACCTTTGCCTTCTTGCTCCCCGTTCTCGGCTTCTGCACACCCTCGGCCATACGGTGGGTGCGAAACCGGTTCCTGCTGGCGCGGGTGGGCTACGTGCAGCCAAAGCCAGCCGGCCGCCAGCAGATTGCCCTGGGCTTCGCACTGGCGCTTCTCGTGACCGCCGCGCTCTTCGGTGTCGTGACTGGCGCATTACGGCCGGACGCCTGGCTCATCGCCGGAACCGGGGTGCTGGGCGGAGCACTGGCTGCCTTCTCCGGCCGCCTGCCTAGGTTCGTCATCTACGGCGTCGTGATGGCCGCAGTTGGTATCGCCATCGCCCTCGCGAGCGTCCCCATCGAGACCGGGTTTACCATCTACTTCGGCCTCACCGGGCTCATGGTCCTCGTCTCCGGCTGCGTCGTGTTGCTGAAACTCATCCGGCAACCGCTAGAGGCCGGTGACTGACATGACCGCCCGGATCCAACGCCTGGCTGACCTGGATCGCACCATCCACGAGCCCGCGCGGCTCATGGTGGTGGCGCTGCTCGCCGCAGTCCAGGAAGCCGATTTCCAATATCTGCACCAGGCAACCGGGCTGACCAAGGGCAACCTATCCGTCCACCTCTCCAGGCTGGAGGAGGCCGGCTATATTGAAATCGAGAAGTCCTTTCGTGGCAAGTACCCGCTGACCATTTGCCGCCTGACGGATCTCGGCCAGGGCGCGCTCGCCACCTACCGCAAGGTCATGAAGGCCGCCATGTAGCACGGCGCCGCCCTACGCGTGCTGGATGTAATTCAACACCTTCGTGCCCGAACGATCCAGCGAGTCCACCCCGGACAACACCAGGTCCGCATGGTACTTCGTCGGATAGATGCACTGAAACGCCCCCGCGCACACGGTCCGCGCATACTGTTCGATGATGGATTCCCGGGTCCGCCCGCGCTCCCGCACGTCGCGCTCTATCCGCCGGTCCAGGCACACCTCGTTGGGCGCTTCGACAAAGAGCTTCACATCCAGCAACTCCCGCAATTCCGGCCAGTAGAGCGTGAAGAGGCCTTCCAGAATCACCCACGGCCCCGGCACAATCACGTCATCGCCCGACGCTCGCGTGTGCGTCGAGAAATCGTAGTGCGGCGCATGAATGGAGGTCCCCGCCGCCAGCGCCCGCGCGTGCTCCAGGATCGCATCGTGATCCACCGAGTGCGCCTCGTCGAAGTTCGTTTTCGCCCGTACCTCCAGAGGCAGATGCGACAGGTCGATGTAGTAGTGATCCAGGTTCAACACCGGCGCGCCCGTCCTCGCCGAGAGCCAGCGCGCCAGTTCGCTCTTGCCGGAGCACGAAGGCCCCGCGATTCCTATCAGTTTGGTCACCGGCGGCGCGCCCATCTCTAGGCCCGCGCCGCCGTCTGCATCGAAGACGCCGGAGGAGGAGGCGTCGCCTGCAACTTGACGCTCACCAGCTTGGAGACCCCTTGTTCCTGCATGGTCACGCCGTACAGCATCTCTGCCGCCTCCATCGTCTTCTTGGCGTGCGTGATCACAATGAATTGCGTCTGCATCGCCATATCCCGCAACAAATTCGCCAGCCGCCCCACGTTGGCCTCGTCCAGCGGCGCATCCACTTCGTCCAGGATGCAGAAAGGACTGGGCTGATAGTAGAAGATCGCCATCAGCAGCGCCACCGCCGTCAACGCCTTCTCACCGCCCGAGAGCAGCAAGACGTTCTGTAGCCGCTTGCCGGGCGGCGAGGCCACAATCTCGATGCCCTGATCCAGCGCGTCGCCCTCGCCCGTCAGCCGCATCTCGCCCAGGCCGCCGCCAAACAGCGTCTTGAACATCTCCTTGAACTTCTCGTTGATCACCGCGAAGGCCTCCACAAAGCGCTTGCGCGACTCCGTGTCGATCTCCGAAATGGCCTTCTCCGTGTCGCGGATCGAGTCGAGCAAGTCCTGCCGCTGCGTGTTCAGGAAGTCGTAGCGCTGCTGCGATTCCTGATACTCCGTCAACGCCTCCGGATTCACCGGCCCCAGCGCGTCGATCCTCTTCCGCAACTCCGACACCCGCTCTTCGGCGTCGGATACCGTCATCTCGTCGAGCTCCACCACCGGCGGCGCATCTTCGCCCTCTGCCGCCGGAGCCATGATGGCCGCCGCCAGCTCAGCCACCGGAATGTCGAGATCCTTGCGGCACGTCTCATCCAGATACGAGAGCTGGCTCTGCCGCCGCACCAGGTCGATCTCCACCTGGCCGCGTTTCTCCTGCGCCTCGGCCGCCGCCGCCCGCAACGCCTTGATCGCCTCCTCGCCCTCCGTCAACGCCGCTCGCTGCGCCGTCTCCAGTTCCGTGAACTCGGCTACCACCTTCTCGAAGTGCTTCTGCTCGTCCGCCAGAGCCGTCCCGCGCTCTTCCAGTTGCAGGTTGTTTTCCAGCAGCCGGTTCCGCGATACGCCCAGCCGCTCCATCTCCGCCGCGATGTTCTGCCGCCGGTTCGTCACCTCGCGCAGTTGATGATCCAGCCGCGAGAGGGCGTTCTCCACACCCCGCCGACGCTCTTCCAGCCCGGCCAACTCCACGCGCAACACCGAGTGTTCCTCGGCCAGCGTGTTCACCTGCCCCTTGATCTCTTCCAGCAACGACCGGCCCTCGGCCAGAGCCTCCTCCACTGTCGCCCGTTGCTGCTCCTTCTCCTCCACCTGCGTCTGCTTCAGTTGGCGCTGCTCGTTGTTCCGCGCCGCCTCCCGCGTCAGCCGCTCCAGCTCGCCTCGAGACAGGCTCAGCTTCTGAGTCGCCCGGTGAAACTCCTCGGAGATCTTGCGCATCTCCTGGTCCAGCACCAGCGTCTCTTTCTCCTGCCGTTGTTGCTCGGCCCGAAGCCTTTCCAGATCCTCGGCCAGCGTCTGGATCTCCACTTCCAACTCTTCCAGCGAAGCCTGCGAGGCTTCCAGCGCGCTCTGCCGCGCCTGGAACAAGCCCGAGATCTCGCGCAGTTCGCGCTTCAGCGCCAGCGGGCCGCTGCCCGTCTTCTTGCCGCCGCTCACCGCATGCCCGCTGTAGCAGACCCCATCGGAGAGCAGGAAGAAGATGTCCGGGTACATCACCGCCAGCCGCTGCGCCGCTTCCCGGCTCTCGGCCAGGAAACAACGCGCCAGCCGCGGCAACAGCGCCGCCGGTGCATTCGTCAATCCATTCGTAAACCGGATGCCGTCACTCAGCCGGCCAACGATCCCTGTCTCGGGACCGATGGCCGGTTCATGTACGGGGGAGGAAACAACGACAGTACTGTCGCTGTTGAGATGAGGCTCGACCAGGAACGTCGCCCGCCCGTCGAGGTCGCCGCGCAGGACGTCGATGCCCCGCTGGGCATCCTCCCACGTCTTCACGACGACATATTCCAACTCCTCGTGGAGAAACTCTTCCGTGGCCTTTTCGAATTTCGGATCGATCAGCTCCACGAAGTCCGCCAGCACGCCCGCCGGCTTCAAGCCATGCGCCTGGCCCTGCCCCACGGCGGTGAATAGACGCTTCACTGTTTCCGTCGTATAGGCGCGATGAGACAGGATCTCTTCCAGAGAATCACGCCGCGCCCGCAGCCGCGATGTCTCGTTCTTCAAATTGTCCAGTTGCCGCCGCGTCTCCTGCGCCATCGCCCGCCGCTGCTGCAAGTCCGCATCGCACCGCTTGCGGCTGTCCTGGATGGTCTCCAGATCCGTCTGCCGTGCAGCGATCTTGCCGCCGAACTCCGCCTTGCTGGCCTCCAGCCGCGTGAGATCGGCCACCGCCGTCTCCTCGTCCTTCTGCACGCGCGCCGAGTCCCGCTCGATGCCCATCAGGTAGGTGTCGATCTGCCCCACCTGGTTGCGCAGTTGCGACGATTCGCCCAGCAACCGCACCACCTGCTGCCGGTACTGCTCCAGCCCGCGCTCCCGCTCGCGCAACTGGCCCTGCAGCGTCTCTTTCTCTTCGTTCTTGAGCTGCAGCCGCGCGCGCGATTCACCCGCCTGCTCCTGCAACTCCGCCAGTTGCGCCGTCAGGTTCACCCGCTCCTGCTCCAGCGTTTCCATCCGCTTGCTCAGCTCTTCGGTATCGGTTTCGCCCTGCTGCAACCTCTGGTCGATACTGCCGATCTGCTTGGCCTGCGACTCCATCAGCCCGCGCGTGCGCTCGGATTCGATCCGCACTTCGGCCAGCCGCTTCCGGCCCTCAGTGAGATTCGCCTCCGTCTGATAGAAGCTTTCGCGTGCCGCGGAAATGGACTTCTCGCGCTCGTCCACCTGCACATGTAAATCCTGGTAGTGCCGCGTGGCCTCGCCCAACTCCAAAGCCACCCGCGTTGCTTCCCGGTCCAGCAGCCGGTACCGGCCCGTCAACGCGACGCGTAGTTGGCTGTCCAACTCGCCCTTCAACTCCTCATAGCGCTTAGCCTTGCCGGCTTGCCGCTTGAGCGAGTTAACCTGCCGCGAAACCTCTTCGAGAATGTCGAAGACGCGAGTCAGGTTCTGCTTGGCGCCTTCCAGCTTCGCCTCCGCCAGACGCCGCTTCGTCTTGAAGCGCGAAATCCCGGCGGCCTCTTCGATCACCGCGCGGCGGTCCAGCGGCTTGGAGCTGAGGATCTGCCCGATGCGTCCCTGCTCGATAATCGCGTAGGACTCCGGCCCTAGGCCCGTGCCCATGAAGAGGTCCTGGATGTCGCGAAGCCGCGCCTGCTTGCCGTTGATCAGATACTCGCTCTCGCCCGACCGGAAGAGCCGCCGGGTGATAGTGATCTCCTGTTCCTTGCCGGGCGACTGCAGGATCGAACCGTTCGCGTGACCGTTGCCGTTGCTGTGGCCATTCGTCTGGACCGCGCCCGCCTCCAGCACCTCAACCTTCGCCTCAGAGGCAGCCTCAGAAGCTGCTGCTCTGGCTTGCTTTAACGCCTCCACCTTGGCGGACGGCAGAGTGATGGATCCGTTGGGATCCACCAGCACCATGCTCACCTGCGCCATGCCGAGGGGTTTGCGGTCGCGTGTGCCGGCGAAGATGACGTCTTCCATGCGCGCCCCGCGCAGGCTCTTGGCCGATTGCTCGCCCAGCACCCAACTGATGGCATCACTAAGATTGGATTTTCCGCAGCCGTTCGGGCCGACAACAGCGGCCACGCCACGCCCCGGAAACCGCATCTCGGTTCGGTCACAGAAGGACTTGAAGCCCTGGATTTCAACGCGCTTGAGAACTAGCAAAGGCGCCATCCTTTCGACGGAGTGCCAGTGATACGGCGCTCACCCATACGGGCAAGGCCAACTCGGGGGGGGTGACTTCAAGATTACACCGGTTCTCGGTCCGGCGCAAGTGCTAGACGAGATTTTGTGGCGAGGTTCCTGCAACCACTACATTTAGTAGGTTCGACCTGGACCAGCGAAATGTGATAGAACACTCGCATGAGTGATAACATCCTGAGCCGGCGCGCGCTGCTCGCAGCGGCCACGCCACTGATACTGAAACCCGAGCTTGTGCGTGGCAGCCAGAGGAATTCGGCCGTCCGCCTCGCGCTGTTCGGCTGCGGCGGGCGCGGAACCGGCGTAGCGGAGTCTTTCGTCGCCAACACTACGGCTCATGTCACAGCTCTGGGCGACCTCTACCCGGACGCCCTCTCCAAGGGCAAAGACGCCCTCGACACCGCCGCAGCAAAAGTCGGCAAGCCCAACATCGATAAGAAGATGCTCTTCAGCGGCAAGAAGGCGCTGGATGACCTGCTGGCCTCCAATGACATCGATGCCGTCTACATCGCCACCCCGCCCTACTTCCATCCGGAGCACCTCGAAAAGGCCGTTGCCTCCGGCAAGCACGTATACTGCGAAAAGCCGGTGGGCGTCGATATGGCCGGCTGCAAGCGCGTCATGGCCGTTGGCAAGAAGGTGGGCGCCCGGCAGAGCGTCGTCATCGGATTCCAACTCCGCCACGCGCCGCCCTACATTGAACTGAAAAAGAAGCTCGATGCCGGCGCCGTCGGCCAGATGGTCTGCGGACTCTCCCACTACTACGCCGGCGCCATCGAGCGGCCGGAATGGCCCGGCGCCTCACCCGCCGAAAAGCGCCTCCGCAATTGGATCTTTGACAAGACCATCAGCGGCGACATCCTGGTGGAACAGAACATCCACCTGATCGACGTGAACAACTGGATTCTCGGCGCCCATCCCGTCTCCGCCCAGGGCACCCACGGGCGAAAGGGCCGCCGTGACTCCGGCGATTGCTCCAGCCATTTCAACGTCAACTACGCCTACCCCGGAGACGTTCACATCACGCTCACGTCTACCCAGTTCATCGAGGGCAGTTGGGATGTGGCCATGCGCTACTTCGGTACCGAAGGCTGCGCCGAGATGAAGTACGATTCCCCCGTGGAGATCACCGGCCGCCGCCCGTGGAGCGCGCCGGGGGTCGGCAAGCCGGTCCAGAATCAGGGCCAGGCTGCTGCGGCAGGAGCGTTCAAGGGCGCCATCGAGGACGCCGACGCCGAGAAGGAGCGCCGCTTCATCGAGAGCATCGTCAATGCCAAGCCGCTAAACGAAGTCGCCCAGGGCGCCGAATCGGCCCTCAGCGCCATCCTCGGCCGCACGGCGGCGTACACGGGCCGCACCGTCACCTGGGACGAGCTCATGCAGTCCAACGAAGCCTGGAGCTTCAGCCTCTAAATCGCGCTACTCCGCCCGCAGCGCGGTCACCGGGTCAACCGAAGCCGCGCGGCGGGCCGGCAGATAGCAGGCCAGCAGCGCAGCGGCCGCCAGCACGGCGGAGACACCAGTGTAGGTGAGTGGATCCAACGGACTCACGCCGAACAGCAGTGCCCCCAGCAGACGGGTTGCCCCGAACGCCGCAACCAGCCCCAGTACCACTCCGATTCCGATCAGCGACAGCCCGTCGCGCACAAACAGACCCTCCACCTGAACCCGCCTGGCGCCCAACGCCATGCGGATGCCGATCTCCCGCGTCCGCTGCGAGACAGCATAGGCGATCACGCCGTAGATGCCAACCACGCCAAGGATCAGCGACACTCCGCCGGCCAGTGCCAGCATCAGCAGCGTGAAAGACGTGCTCATCATCGAGCGGGAGTAGATCTCCTGAACAGTTCGCACGCTGGCGGTGGGCAGCGCGGGATTGACGGCCCAGACAGCGGCCTGTACCTCCTGGAAATACGCGGGCGTACCGGTGCGGGGGCTGCGCAGCTCATAGGCCATCGAGTGCTGCACGTTGACCGCGTCCCCCCAGAAGTGATCCACCAGCAGTGGCCAATAGACGATAGCTGGCGCCTTTTCATGGACACCGTTATCGTGCTCATTGCCGGCGACGCCGATGATCTCCAGCCACTCTGATTTGGGAGTCTCGCGGATGCGGCGGCCCAGCGCCTTGGAGGGCTCACCCCAATACTCGCGAGCCAGGTTTTCGCTCACCAGCACGACGCGGCGGCGATTCTGGATATCGGACCAGGCGATATCGCGGCCCGCCTTCAGCGGATTGCCCATGGTCTGGAATGAGCCGGGGCCGATGAACCTGAAACGGCGCAACGCAGGCAGCTTGCCTTCCGGGGCCGGAAAATCCTCGACAAAGATCGGGTCGTTGCTGGTATTGCCGTCCATCGTCACCGAACTGGAGAGCCCGACCGACTGCACGCCTGGGATGGCCTGAAACTGGCGGGCAATCTGCTCGTGCATGCGGGCCACCTGCGCGGGGTCCTTCACCTGCGCTTCAGGTATTGAGATCCGCAGCGTCAGCACCTGTTCGGGATTGGTGAAGCCCGGCTGCACTTGGCGCAGCGATTGGAAGGTGCGCAGCATCAGGCCGGAACTGATGAGCAGCACCAGCGCCAACGCCACTTGCGAAACGACGAGAATCTTGCGCGTGCGGTGGTGTTGCCGCCCCTGGCTCAACGTGCGCCCGCCCTCGCGAAGCGCCGTGGAAAGATGCGGCGTGGCGTACTTGAGCACGGGCACCAGTCCAAACAGGAGCCCGGCAAAGACCGAGACGCCCAGCGTGTAGGCGAGCACGGCCGGGTTGATGGAGATCTCGGCGAGGCGCGGGATGTTGGCGGGCGCGAGGTTGACCAGCAGGCGCACGCCGGCCCAGGCCAACGCCAGGCCCAGCACTCCGCCGGCCATGCCCAGGCAGATGCTCTCAATGAGCAGTTGGCGGGCGATCTGCTTCCAATCGGCGCCCAGGGCGGTGCGGATGGCCAACTCCTGCTGGCGGCCTTCAGCGCGGACCAGCAAAAGATTGGCGACGTTCGCGCAGGCGATGAGCAGCACAATCGCGGCCACCCCAAACAACACCCAAAGCACCTTGCCAGCGTCGCCGACAGCATCCACCATCAAGGGACGCACGTAGGGTCCGATCTTGGTGTCGTTCCACATCTGCTTGGACAGTCCTGGAGGCAGCGGATACTTCTCCAACATCAGCGGCAGCATGCGGGCCACATCGGCGTTGGCCTGCTCCAGCGTGACACCGGGTTTCAAACGGGCCACGGAGCGGTAGCTGAAACTCCCGGCGTGGATCTCGGCTCGTTTAAATTGAAGTGGCAGGAAGAGCTTGGCGTCTTCATCCAGGAAGCGGAAGCCCGGCGGCGTCACACCCACGATCAGAGTGGGCTGGCCATCGATGGTGAGACTTCTGCCGATGGCGTCCGCCGCTCCGCCAAATCGCTTCTGCCAG
This sequence comes from Paludibaculum sp., assembly GCA_036504135.1. Lineage (GTDB taxonomy): Bacteria > Acidobacteriota > Terriglobia > Bryobacterales > Bryobacteraceae > Paludibaculum. The sequence continues at coordinate 62,299 of DASXVP010000031.1, read as the reverse complement.
TAGCCATAGCTGAGCATGGCGGTCTTCTGGCTGTTCACCTCCATGTCACCAGCCGTGAATCCGCGGCCGGCGGCGGGAGGCACTCGCAGCAACGGCAGAAAACCCTCCGTGATCTGCATCCCCTGCACGCGCTCCGGCTCGCCGGCGCCGGTGACCGTGAACCCCGCCCCGCGATACATGGCGATCTGCTCAAAAGCGCGGCCCTGCTCCACATAGGTGAAGTGCGTGGCCGGGGAGGCATTAAGATCGCCGATACCCAAACCCGGCGCCTTGTGCCACATGCCCACCAACCGCTCCGGCTCGGCAAAGGGCAGCGGCTTCAGCAATACCCCATGCACCACGCTGAAGATCGAACTGTTAGCCCCAATGGCCAGCGCCAGCGTGAGAACCACAACGGCGGTGAAGCCGGGAGCTTTGGCGAGCATCCGCAGGGCGAGGCGAAGATCGTTCTTCATATGGAAGGAATACGACTCCCGCGGCCTCCTGTTTGTAAACTCTTCGACAATCTGACAGGCTTACCGAGCCCAGGTACGGGCTGTGAGACGATTACATTCGTGCTTGTCCTCAGAACCCTCTCTTTCCTCGCCGCAGCAGCCCTCGCCGCACCAGCCGCCGACCTCTCTCGCGCCGTTGTCGTGGTATGGGCTGGCGCCTTGCCGGAGCCCGAACGCACCGCCGCCACCGTGCTGGTGGAAGAGGTGCGGAAGCGTACCGGCATCCAGCTCCCAATCACCACTTCCATGCCGCCGGACCGCCCCGCTATCGTGCTCACGCGGCAGGCCTATCGGCCCGAGGGCTACCAGCTCAAGCTGGAGGCAAACGGCAGCGTGCGGATCGCCGGAGCCGACTCGCGCGGCCTGCTCTTCGGCGTCGGTGGATTGCTGCGCGCGCTGGAGTACGCACCCGGCCGCCTCAGCCTGCCAGGCCCCCTGGACGTGACGACGGCGCCAATCTACCCGATCCGCGGTCATCAGCTTGGCTATCGCTCCACAGCCAATTCCTGGGACGCGTGGAGCATCCCTCAGTTCGAGCAGTACATCCGTGAGTTGGCACTGTTCGGCGTGAACGCCATCGAAAACATCCCCTTCCAGGATTCGCGCAACAACCCGCTCATGAAGGTGCCGCGGCGCGAGATGACGCACGCCATGAGCGAAATATGCCGCCGCTACGGGTTGGATTACTGGGTATGGACTCCGGCCGATTTCGATCTCAACAACCCGGAGAAGCGCGCGGCACTGCTGGAACGCTTCGACGAACTGTTCGCCGATAGCGTCACGCTGACGGGCATTTTCGTTCCGGGCGGCGATCCGGGCGATAACCCGCCAGACCTCGTCATGGCGTTTCTGGAAGACCTGGCGAAAAGGCTGAAGCCGCGCCACCCACAGGCGAAAGTCTGGCTGTCGTTGCAGGGTTTCAACACCAAGAAGGAAGAGGCGGTCTATGCCTATCTGGATCAGAAACAGCCCGAGTGGCTGGGCGGCCTGGTGGTTGGCCCCTCCAGCCCACCCGCCGCGCGAACCCGGGCACGGCTCAACCCCCGTTATCAGTTGCGGTTCTATCCTGATCTGACGCACAACAAGATCTGTCAGTACCAGGTGCCGAACTGGGATCAGGCATACGCGCTGACGCTGGGCCGCGAGGCGGTCAATCCACGGCCGGCCGAGTTTGCGCTGGTGCACAACCACTACGCGGCCTTGAGCGACGGCTTCATCTCCTACTCCGATGGCGTCCACGACGACGTGAACAAGGTGATCTGGAGCGCGCTGGCCTGGAACCCGGCCACGCCCGTGCGGGAAATCCTGATACAGTATGCGCGCCTGCATTTCGATTCCAACCTGGCTGTAGAGATCGCCGATGCGATTCTGGCTCTGGAGCGCAACTGGGCGGGCTCGCTGGCAGACAACGGCGCGGTGGAGGGCACGCTTCTAATATGGAACCGCCTGGAGCAGAGGGCGCCGCGGCTGGAGGGCAACTGGCGCTGGCAGATGTGCGTGCTGCGGGCAGTCTATGACGCCTATGTGCGGCGCAAGCTGCTCTACGAGTCCGCGCTGGAAGCGGAGGCCAACCGGATCCTAAGCGGAGCGCAGGATTCCGAGCGGGCGATGGCGGCGGCAACGACTGCATTGAACCGCGCGGTGAGCGAACCGGCGGGAGCCGAATTGCGAGCGCGGATCATCGATCTGTGCGAGCGTCTCTTCCGCTCCATCGGGCTGCAGACCAGCGTCGAGAAGTATCACGCCAGCGGCGCTGAGCGCGGAGCAGTGCTGGATTTCATCGACGTTCCGGTGAACAACCGCTGGTGGCTGGAGGATGAATTCAAAAAGGTGCGGGCGATGGGCTCCGAGCCGGAGAGGCTGGCGCGCCTGGCCGCGCTGGGCAACTGGGAGAATCCCGGGCCGGGCAGCTTCTACGACGACATCGGAAACGAGGCCCACTCGCCACGCGTCGATGGCGACGCTGAAGTGGAGGCCGACTCCTTCCGCGGGACAGAGCCGATCTTTTGGTGGTGGGATAGTGGCCGCAGCCGGGCGCGCCTGTCGTGGCAGACCACGATGTGGCCCCGGCGCATGGTGTACGAAGGTCTCGATCCCAATGGAGCCTATACCGTTCGCACCGGCGGCCAGGGACAATCGCTGCTGAGCATCGACGGCAAACCCGTGACGCCTTTGACTGCCGGCAAGAAGATGGGCGAGTTCTACGAATTCGCTGTCCCGGCGGAACTGGTCAAGGACCGCAGGATCGTGCTGACCTGGGAGATTCCGGCGGATGAGGACGATTTGAACTGGCGGCAGAAATCCCGGCTGGCCGAGGTTTGGCTGCTCAAGAGGTAGGGCGATGGGAGAGCTTCCGCGCGGCATTGTACCCGTCTTGCAGACACCCTTTGATACGGGTGGGGCGATCGACTACGAGAGCCTCGCCCGGCTGATCGAGGACGGATTGCAGGCCGGCGCGGCCGGATTTCTGGCGCCCGCCGTGGCCAGCGAGGTGGAGACGCTATCGGCGGCCGAGCGGACAACGCTGGTCCCGTATGTGCTTGGCGTGCTGCGAGGCAGGGCCCCATTGATTGTAGGGTGCTCGGCCGGGACGGCCGCCGAATCCGCGCATTGGACTGCGACGGCGGCGCGAGCCGGCGCACAGGCGTGCCTCATCGCTCCTCCCCCGGCGCTACGGGATGACGCGGACCAGCTCCTGGCGTTTCTCCGCGAGGCGGATTCGCCCTTGCCTCTCATCGTGCAGGATCTGGATTGGACCGGCCCGGGCCTGGCCGTGGAAAACCTATTGCGGCTTCGCGATGCCCTGCCCTGCCTGGCGGGCGTCAAGGTGGAAGCGGTGCCGGCTGGGCCCAAATACACGCGCGTGAAGAGGGCCCTGGGGGCCGGGTTTCACGTCTCCGGCGGCTGGGCCGCGCCGCAGATGATCGAGGCACTGGACCGCGGCGTGGACGCCTTCATTCCCGAAACGTCGATGGTGCGGATCTACAACGCCATCTGGCGGCACCATCGCGCGGGGCGGCGCGCTGAGGCGGTGCGCGTGTTTCGCGACCTGATCCCGGTACTCGCGTTCACCAACCAGGAACTGCGCCTTTCCATCGCGTTCTTCAAACGGCTCCTGGTCCGCAAGGGGATCTTCGCCACGGAGACGATGCGGCTGCCAGCGTTCGCCTGGGACGAGTTCAGCGAGCGGATCGCGGACGAGCTGATGGGTGTTTATCTCCAATTGGAAGGCCAGACCTCGCCAATTTCGGGTTAGAGTATTCTCACTCTGAGATCGAGGAGTGAAGCCTCCAAAGGAGGACTCGGCCGAAGCGGTTGGCTTCGAGCTTGCCGTCGCACAAGAGACCGCCGCGGAGAATAGAAGTACCCGCGTGGCGCTCTACGGCAGCGAGAGCTTGCCAAGAATGGCCGGATGCCTGGCGCCGGTGGCGCTGGGCAGATTCGACGGGCGCTTGTGCCACGATTCATGAGCGAGAATCGCAAACGCCACCGCTTCCTTCGCATCGGGGTCAAAACCGTGGATCTCGGCGCGCACCACTTCGGTCTCCGGCAATTCCGCGCGCAGGAAACGCAGCAGCGTCTTGTTGTGAACACCGCCGCCACTGACCACCACTTCGTCCGGCGGATTCTCTTCCCCACCGGCGAAGCGTGTGATGCCATCGGCGATGCTCGCGGCAGTCAGATAGGTCGCCGTCGCAACCGTGTCGGCAGGGCTCATCTGATACGCCAGCAGGCGTGATACAAACTCCCGTCCGTACTGCTCCCTTCCGGCGGTCTTCGGTGGGCGCTCGCTGTAGAACGGATCGCGCAGAATCTCGGCCACCATTTCCGGATGAACCAGGCCCTCGGCCGCCATCTCCCCGCCCCGGTCGAACGTCTTCTCGCCCTGGGTGTAGTGAGCCATCAACTGATCCACCACCATGTTGCCCGGGCCGGTATCAAAGGCGACTGTCTTCTCCGGCGGAGCGCCGGCCGGCAGCCATGTGATGTTGGCAATGCCGCCGATGTTGAGCGCAACTCGCGAGCCCTCGTCGTGATGAAAAAGCAGGTAATCGACGTAGGGCACCAGCGGCGCACCCTTTCCACCGGCGGCGATGTCGGCCGGGCGGAAGTCCGAGATCACCGGGACGCCCGTGCGGGCGGCCAGGATATTGCCGTCGCCAATCTGTAGAGTGGAGGCGATCTGATGACCAAGCACGGCGGTCTTAGCGCCCTCATGAAAAATCGTCTGGCCGTGGCAGCCGATCACGCCCACTGTTTTGGGATCGATCTTGGCGCTCTTGCAGCATGCCTTAAAGGCCGCCGCATAGAGCTCCGGCAGCAGGAAATGCAGGCGTGCGATCTCGCGCGTGTGGGTCTCGCAGTTGGAGACCGCCAACAGAGCGGCGCGCACTTCAGGCGCATAGGCTGTGGAGTGGAAGGCCCGCGTCTGGATCCGCTTGCCCTTGATCTCGACAAGGGCGACATCGATGCCGTCCAGCGAGGTGCCCGACATAATACCGGCTACAATCATTCGCGGTTGAGCTCCTCTTTTAAGTCGTTTAGGATCTGCAAGGCGTCCAATGGCTTCAGGTTATCAATATCCAGTGCACGAATGCGGGCGGCCAGTTGATGCCCCACCGGCTCAAAGAGCTGGATCTGAAATACCGGCGCGGCCTTCGATTTCCGGCGCGGTCCTTCCAACTCCTCGCTGACCTTGTGCTCCTTCTTTTCGTGCAGCGCCAGAATCTCGCGGGCTCGCTCGATGACGGGCATCGGCAGAGCCGCCAGCCGGGCCACCTCAATTCCATAACTCTTATCGGCGGCGCCCGGCTCCACTCTACGCAGAAAGATCACCTGATCGCCGGCCTCTTTCACCGAGACGTGCAGGTTGCGGATCCCTTCCAGCTTGCCGGCGAGCTCGGTCAGCTCGTGGTAGTGCGTCGCGAATAGCGTATAGGCGCCCACTTCGGCGTGGATATGCTCGATCACCGCCCAGGCCAGCGCCAGACCGTCGTAAGTTGCCGTGCCTCGCCCGATTTCGTCCAAAACAATGAGACTGTTTTTTGTTGCGGTGTTCAGGATCACCGCGGTCTCCGTCATCTCCACCATGAACGTCGAACGGCCCCGTGCGAGGTTGTCCGACGCCCCGATTCGTGTGAACACGCGGTCCACCAGAGGCAGCACGGCCTCACTGGCCGGCACGAAAGATCCCATCTGCGCCATCACGCTGATCAGCGCGGCCTGGCGCAAATACGTGGATTTACCACCCATATTGGGACCGGTAATCAGCGCAATCCGGTTGGCCTCGCGATCGAGATAGAGATCGTTAGCGATGAAGCGCTGCGCCTCGCGCTCGGTGAGCTTCTCAATGACCGGATGGCGGGAGGCCACCAGCTTCAGCTCGCCGCTATCGGAAAACTTGGGCCGCACATAGCGGTTGTCGAGCGAGGTCTGAGCCAGCGCGCAGTAGAAGTCGATCTCCGCGATCGCCGCAGCCGTGATGCGGATGCGCCCGGCCTCGGCGGCGGCGGCGGCGCGCAGCTCGGCAAAGATGGCGCGCTCCAGCTCCAAGGCCTTGTCCTCGGCTTCCAGCACTTTCACTTCCAGCACCTTGAGCTCCGGCGTCGTAAAACGCTCAGCATTCACCAGTGTCTGTTTCCGCTCATAGTCGGCCGGAGCGAGGTGCTGATTCGCTTTCGAGATCTCGATGTAGAAGCCAAAGACGTTGTTGAAGCGGACCTTCAACGAGGAAATGCCAGTGCGCTCGCGCTCGCGCTGTTCGATGGCGGCGATCACCTGGCGCGAGTTGGTGGCGAGATTGCGGTATTCGTCCAGCTCGGCGTGGAAGCCGGCGCGCACAATGCCCCCGTCGTTGAGCGTCACCGGGGGCTCGTCGGCGATGGCTGTGAGGATGCGGTCGCGCAGCTCCGCGAGGTCGTCGAGATGCTCGAGCGTCTCCATCAAGCGCGGCGCACTAGAGCCCGCCAGCGACGGGCGCAATTGGGGGATCTTGGCCAGCGTGCGGCCCAGGCCCAGCACGTCCCGCGGGTTGGCCGTACCCACTGTGATCCGCGACAAAATGCGCTCCAGATCGAGCATCGAGCCGAGAATCTCGCGCAGCTTGGCCCGTTCCATGGTCGCCTTGGCCAGCCACTCCACAGCGTCCAGCCGCGCCTCGATCTCCGCCTGATCCAGCGACGGGCGCAGCAGCCGGCGGCGCAACAACCGGCCGCCCATGCCGGTGGCCGTGAGATCCAGCACGCTCAGCAGCGTGGAGTCGCGCCGCCCGTCGAGATCGGCGGAAAACATCGGCTCCACCAGCTCCAGATTGCGTACCGTGACCGCGTCCAGCATCATCGCGCCGGCCCGATCGAAATACGCGGGTCCATCCAGATGATCCAACGCCGATTTCTGCGTCTCGCGCAAATACGTCAACAGCGCTCCGGCGGCCGAGATCGCCAGGCGCCGGTCGGCCAGGCCGAGCCCATCCAGCGACAACAGCGTGAAGTGGTTTCTCAGCGCCACTTCGGCGTGCTCGTAGGAAAATGTCCACGCCTCCACCGCAGTCTTCACCCAGCGGCCCTCGGGCGCATCGGTGGCGTTATCAGGCATCAGCAGTTCGCGCACGTTGAGCTGCTCCAGCGCCGCCGCGGCCTCCGCCAGAGGCAACTCGGTGGCGCGGAATTCGCCAGTGGAGACATCCACGTACGACAAACCGGCATTGGCGCCCTTGGCATAAACGGACGCCAGGTAGTTGTTCTCGTGCGAGCGCAGAAGCGCCGATTCCGTCACCGTGCCCGGAGTAATAATGCGCGTGATCTCGCGCCGCACAATCTTTTTGGTCTGGCGCGGATCCTCCATCTGATCGCAGATGGCCACGCGGTAGCCCTTCTGAATCAGGCGCGCAATGTAGCCCTCGGCCGAGTGCGCCGGCACGCCGCACATCGGGATCGGTTCGCCCTTTTCCTTGTTGCGCGAAGTCAGCGTGATTTCGAGTTCGCGCGACGCCGTGATGGCGTCCTGCAGGAACATCTCGTAAAAATCGCCCAGGCGGAAAAACAGCAGAGCGTTGGGCGCCTGCTGCTTTGCCGCCTGGTATTGCCGCATCAGCGGCGTGGAGGCTTCGGTGGACACCTACGCGTAAATCCCGCGCAGTTTGATTGCGAACGCCACACGATCCAGCGCCAGCATGTAAGCAGCCGTGCGATTGTGCACTTTGTGCTTTTCGCCATACTGGACCACGTCCAGGAAGGAGTTCACCATGATCTCCTCCAGCCGCTCATTCACCAGTTGCTCGTTCCAGAAGTATCCCTGCCGGTCCTGCACCCACTCGAAATAGGAGACAGTGACGCCGCCGGCATTGGCCAGAATGTCGGGGATCACGAAGATACCCTTCTCTTCCAGAATCTTATCGGCCTCGGCTGTAGTAGGCCCGTTGGCGCCTTCGCAGATGATTTTGGCGTTCAGTAGGTGCGCGTTGGCCGAGTGGATGACGTTCTCGCGGGCGGCCGGCACAAAGACGTCGCAAGGCAGGTACATGGCCTCGTGCTTGTCGATGGCTTCGGCCCCGGGGAAGCCAACGATGGAGCCGGTCTCGGCGCGGAAGTGCTGCACCGCCACCGTGTCGATGCCGTCGGCGTTGTAGAGCGCGCCGTCGTACTCGATCACCGAGATGATCTTCATCCCCGCTTCGGCCATCAATCTGGCGGCGTTGCCGCCGACGTTGCCCATGCCCTGCACAACCACCTTCGCGTCGGCAGGCGCAATCCCGAACTTGCGCAATGCCTGCAACGTGACGAACAGGCAGCCCCGGCCGGTGGCGGCCGGACGGCCACGCGACCCGCCCAGGTTCAACGGCTTGCCCGTGACAACGGCGGTCACCGTCGTGCGCTTGTGCATCGAGTAGGTATCCATGATCCACGCCATGGTCTGCTCGTTCGTGTTCATGTCGGGCGCGGGGACATCGCGCTCCGGGCCGATGAAATCAATCAGTTCGGCCGTGTACCGGCGCGTGATGCGCTCCAGTTCGTTCTGGCTGAGCAGCGCCGGATCGCAGATCACGCCGCCCTTTCCGCCGCCGAACGGGATGTTCACAACCGCGCATTTCCACGTCATCCACGACGCGAGCGCGCGCACTTCATCAATCGAAACATCCGGCGCAAAGCGGATGCCGCCCTTCGCCGGACCCCGCGCCAGCGAGTGCTGCACCCGGTACCCGGTGAAAACTTCCAACCGCCCATCGTCAAGCTGGATGGGAATGTGGACCGTGATCTCCATCGTCGGTGTGCGCAACACTTTTTGGAGACCGTCGTCCATGCCGAGCAACGTGGCGGCTTGGTTGAAGCGGGCCTCGGCGGCCAACCATGGATTGAATTCTGGTCCACTCTCGTGATTAGTGCCGGGCCGTGTGGCTTCGAGGATCATTCAGATAACCTCCGCCCCTATTATCCTCGTAGGATATGGCCTCAGCAAGTTCGCCCTCGCCGCTCGTCACCCGCCGGTCGATATTGTTCGCCGGGTTTGGCCTTCTCCAACACCACCCAGAAGTGGTGGTTTTGGCCGGAATCGAGTTTCAAAGCTGGGGCGCCGCCGGCGGGCGGCGGAGCTATTTGAGGATTCACGGCAATGAAGAGACCGCCAGAGAGGCTCTCCTGGCGCACTTGGCGAAGTACCCGGGGCCGGCCCTGATCGTGAACGGTCGGCGTCGCAATGTCTTGGTGGCTGGCGGCGCCCTCGATCCGAACCGGATGTTCACGCGCGAGGGCGCCGAAAAGAGCTATCGGCGCTTGAACCCGAAGTGGGGGCCGGCCGAAATAGAAAAGGCGCTCAATTGGCTGGATGAGGAGCGGCCTCGGCTTCTGGCTCGGCTATTGCCGCGAAAGGGCGGCTTGCTGGTTTCAGTCCACAACAACAGCGAGGGCTACTCGGTTGAGGATGAGCTGGCGATCTCAGACCGCACCCACCTGCCGCGTAGGGACGAGCCCCATCAGTTCTTTTTGGCGACGGCGGAGAGCGACTTCAAGAAACTGGCACAGGGCCGCTACAACGTCGTGTTGCAGAGCGGGCGGAAAGGCGAGGAGGACGGCTCGCTTTCCCGCACCTGCTCCCGCCTCGGCGTCCGCTACGTGAACCTCGAAGTGGGCGCCGGCAAACTGGCGGTGCAAATAGAAATGCTCGGCTTCTTGGAAAAGGCCCTGCCAGAGTAGTATGCTCTAGCCCATGCGCAATGGGTTGCTGGCTGAGCTGGTCGCCGAGTTTGTCGGCACAATGATCATTCTGCTTTTTGGCGCCGGATCGGTCGCCATGGTCGTCTTGTTCGGCTCGGGTGTGCCGGGTGAGATAGTAAACGGGGGCTACACGAACATTGTCCTGGGCTGGGGCCTGGGCGTGACGTTTGGCATTTACGCGGCTGGCAAGATCAGCGGCGCGCACTTGAATCCGGCCGTGACGCTGGCCCTGGCGGTGTTTCGCGGATTCTCGTGGGCCAAGGTAGCGCCTTACTGCGTCGCCCAGACTCTAGGCGCGATGGCCGGTGCGGCGTTGGTCTTCGCCAATTATCACGCCGCAATCCAGCACTTTGATCCGCTGCTGGAAAAGACGGCTGGCATCTTCACCACATTCCCGGCGTTCCCAGACGTACCGGCGGCGGGACTCTTCGATCAAGCGCTCGGGACGGCGCTGTTGCTGTTTCTAATCTTCGCCCTGAGCGACGAGCGCAATCAGCCGGTAGGGCATCTAGGGCCCATGTTGACCGGCCTGATCGTGGTCGCCATCGGGATCTCATTCGGCAAACTCCACGGCTATGCCATTAATCCGGCTCGGGATCTGGGTCCGCGCATCTTCACAGTGCTGGCCGGTTTCCGCAATAACGGCCTGATCGATGGCAGCAATGTGTGGTGGATCCCCATCGCCGGCCCGCTGGCGGGCGGGTTGGCCGGCGCCGGGTTGTACGATCTGCTGATCCGCCGCTGGCTTAACCGCGAGTAGGGGTCGGGCGGGCGGTATCATGGAGGTGGAACAGGTTTCTCCATGATCTTTACTCTTACCGAGCTCGAACACCATCCGATCCTCTTCGACGTCGTCTACCAACCGGGCGAGATCGAACTGCCGGAGGAGTTGCGCCAGGTGGGCGGTCTGCACGTGGAGGGCTCCGCGGAGTTGTTGAAAAATACGCTGGGCGAGATCCGGCTCCGCGGCCACGTCAAGGTGGAGATTGAGGCGGCGTGCGACCGCTGCCTGGAACCGGCCAAGGTACCGGTGGATTCCGATTTCGACCTGTTCTACCGTCCCCTGGAGAAAGTTGACACGCACGGCGAGATTCACCTGGAGGAGGGCGAGATCGACATCTCGTTCTACGAAGGCGACAGCGTGGCGCTGCGCGAAGTGCTCCGCGAGTTCGTGCTGCTGAGCCTGCCTATGCGCACCGTGTGCAGTGAGGAATGCCGGGGTTTGTGCCCGGTCTGCGGGGAAAACCGGAACCTGAAAGCGTGCGGCTGCACGGTAGCGCCGAAGGACGAGCGCTGGGCCGGGCTCAAGAGTCTGGAACTGTAACACCCGTCACAGGTGACAGGGAGTGGAGCTTTCCACTACAATAGAAAAGTCTTATCTTTCATCCGGTTCTGGTAGCTCAGCCGGTCCGGAAGCCCCACAAGGAAGAACGTAATGCCGAATCCCAAACGCCGCCACTCCAAACGCCGGACGAGCGCGCGCCGCACGCACGACTCACTGAAGACCGCCGGTCTGAGCGGCTGCCCGAAATGCCACGAAATGAAACTGCCCCATCGCGCCTGCCCGCATTGCGGCTGGTACAAGACCAGGGAAGTGATTGAAGTCGTTCAGGAGTAGACTCCTGAGCGAAACGGACGCGGTCCCGCCGATTGAATGATCACTATCGCTGTGGATGCAATGGGGGGCGACAATGCCCCCGCTCCCGAGGTTCACGGCGCGGTCCGTGCCGCGCAAAACCAGGACGTCAACGTCATCCTGGTGGGCCGCGAGGAAGCGCTCAAATCCGAACTCTCCAAACATAGTGGCTGGAAGAAACTGCCCATCCGCATCGTGAACGCCAACGATGTGGTCACGATGGAGGACAATCCGGCCAAAGCACTGCGCACGAAGCGGGACTCCAGCATTCGAGTCGCGGTGCGTCTCGTCCGTGATGGCGAGGCCGACGGCGTAGTTTCTGCCGGCAACACCGGCGCCGTCATGGCGCTGGCGAAGACCGTTCTGGGCATGATTCCCGGCGTGGACCGGCCTGCGCTGGCTTCTGCGTTTCCCACGATCAAGGGCCGCCCGGCCGTCATGGTGGACGTCGGCGCCAACGTGGATTCCTCGGCCCAGATGCTCGCCCAATTCGCCGTGATGGGCGATATCTACACGCGGCTGGTGTTTCATACCGAGTCCCCGCGCGTGGGCATACTCTCCATCGGCGAAGAGGAACACAAAGGCAACGAGCTCACCAAAACCGCCGCCAATCTGCTGAAGACGCTGCCCTTGAACTTCATCGGCAATGTCGAGGGCCGGGATCTCTACACCGGATTGGCCGACGTCATCGTCTGCGACGGCTTCATCGGCAATGTGGCGCTGAAGGTCAGCGAAGGGCTGGTCGAGGTCATCAAGCACATGCTCAAGGAGTCGCTGGAATCATCGCTCACCAGCAAACTCGGGTATCTGCTCAGCCGTGACGCTTACAAGGATTTCCGGAAGCGCATGGACTATTCGGAGTATGGCGGCGCGCCGCTGCTCGGCGTCAAAGGCGTGGTCATCATCTGTCACGGGAGATCCAACGACAATGCCATTCGAAACGCTATCCGCGTGGCGGTGGAGTCCGCTACCGAACATGTCAATGATCGCATCGAGAGCGAGATTCACCGCTGGCACGATGAAAATGGCGGCGCGGCTGGCGCTTAGCGCCGTCGCCCTGCTCGCTTTTCCGGCTCTCGCCCAGCGCGTCTCACCCGCCAGTTGGACTCTCGTTCCCACGGTTGCCCAGGTAGCCCCGGGTGGTGTGTTCACGGCGGAGCTTCGCCTGAAGCTGGCTGAGCCGTGGCACATGTATTCACTCACCACGCCAAAGCCCGGCCCCAGTGGCGGACCTACTACCACCACCATCGGGCTCGCGGAAAACCCGGCGATCGCCAAGTGGACCGTCTACTACCCCGCCCCGTCGCGGAAGTTCGACCCCAACTTCAACATTGACACGGAAACCTATGACGGCGAACAGGTTTTCCGGCTGCGCATCGAGCTGGCGAAGGACGCGAAGGTGGGTGCGCTGGAGCTTACCGCCAATACCCGCTATCAGCTCTGCACGGACAAAGAGTGCCTGCCGCCTAAGAAGGTGGCGGCCTCGGCCACGCTGAATGTGGCGGTGGGGGCCCCGGCAGGAGATGTCTCCATCCCCGCCGGGTGGACGGCGCTGGAGAGTGCAAAGCCCGTAACGCCGGTTGCTCCGCTGAACGCACCAAAGCAGGACTTGGCGTCGTTCCTCCTTGTGGCATTCGGATTCGGACTGGCGGCCATCTTCACGCCCTGCGTCTTCCCGATGATTCCCATCACCATGTCGTTCTTCCTCAACCAAGGCAGCGGCGGCAACCGGGCGCAGGCATTAACGCAGGCGCTTGTATTTTGCCTTGGCATCGTCGTGCTCTTCACGGGGATCGGATTCGGACTCAGTGCCGCATTGGGGCCCTTCGCGGTGGTCCAGTTGGGCTCCAATCCCTGGGTAAATGGGTTGATCTGCGTGGTGTTCTTTGTCTTCGGGTTGAGCTTGCTGGGGGCATTTGAGATCACGCTGCCGACGGGCCTGTTGACGAAGTTGAACATGGCGTCCAACCGCGGCGGCTACATCGGCACCCTGATCATGGGATTGACCTTTTGTCTCGCATCGTTTGCCTGCGTCGGACCGTTTATGGGCACGCTGCTCGCGGCCTCGGTGGGCGGTGACAAGCTCCAACCGGTACTCGGCATGTTGGCGTTTTCCAGCGCGCTCGCCTCTCCGTTCTTTCTGCTGGCGCTGTTCCCATCGTTCTTGCAACGGTTGCCGCGCAGTGGTGGATGGATGTCGCGCGTCAAAGTGGTGCTCGGCTTCATGATTTTCGCGGCGCTACTGAAATACCTCTCCAACATCGATCAGGTACTGCAGTTGGGCTGGTTGACGCGGGAACGCTTCCTGGCACTCTGGGTGGTGCTGTTCGCCATGCCGGGGCTGTATCTGCTGGGATTTTTGCCGATGGAGGGCATTCGCCGCGAGGACGAGGTCAAGCCAGGACGGCTCCTCATGGGCATTCTCCTGCTTGGCTTCTCGATTAGTCTGCTGCCGGGAATGTTCGGGTCGCGATTGGGTGAGTTGGAGGCCTACATTCCGGCTCCAACAGAAGGCGCCGTTTCGCCTGGGGGCGCGGTTGCGCAGCCGGCCGCCAAGTGGATGAAGAACGACTTTGACGGCGCCGTCGCCAAGGCCAAGGCGGAGAACAAGAAAGTGCTGGTCGCCTTCACCGGCTATGCCTGCACCAATTGCCACTGGATGAAGGCCAATATGTTCCCGCGGCCCGAAGTGGCCAGCGTCATGGGCGAGTTCGTCCTGGTCGAGCTCTACACCGACGGCACCGATGCCGCCAGCGAGCAGAACCAAAAGCGGCAGGAAACGTTGTTCCAGACCGTCGCCATCCCCTACTACGCCATCTTCGACACCGACGGGAAAGTGTCGGGCTCTCTCGCCGGCTTAACTAAGGATCCACAGGAGTTCCTCCGTTTTCTAAAGGGCGCCTGAATCGTCCGATGACCAACTCTGCCACGGCCGCTTCCATCTCGCGGTCCGCCTCGGCGCGCCAGGCTTGAAAGCGGCGGTCTTTTAGCTTCTCCAATGCCTCAACGTTGCGCCGCGCCAGTTTCAACGCCAGCTTCTGCTCCTCGATACGGACCGAAAGGCTCGACTTCGCTTGGCCGATTCGCTTGACCTCCTCTGTGGTAAACCGCTGAAAGGCCTGGAGCGCCGTCAGTTGATCGACCGAGATCACGGACATCGCCCGCACACGGAGCCGCGCTTGCGCTGACTCCTCCAACAACTGGAGCCGTCGCCCCTCCAGCTTCCTGAGCTCAAGAAGCAGCGATTGGAGCCGCGACTGCTCCTGCTCGAACAGGGTGTGCCGGTAACGCCGGAGCGAATCGAGGGCAAACGAAAACTTCTTCACGGCTGACCCACCACCTGTTTCATGCGCTCGATCGTCTGGCTGAGCGAGTTCTGTTCGTCGGGCTTCTGGCGCAGGAATGCCTTAATTGCCGCATCGAGATGCAACGCCTGATCCAGTTGCGGGTTCGCGCCGGCAGTGTAGGCGCCGATTCGCAACAGGTCCTCGGACGCCTGTAAGACTGCCAGGTTCTCTCGAACCCGCTGCGCGGAGATCGTTTGCTCCGAGGTGCCCACACGCACCGCCAACCGCGAGACCGATTGCAGGACATCGATCGCCGGGTAATGCCCCACTTGTCCCAACGCGCGGGAGAGGACAATGTGCCCGTCCAGAATTCCGCGCACGGCGTCGGCGATGGGCTCGTTCATGTCGTCGCCCTCCACCAGAACCGTGAAGAAGCCCGTGATGGAGCCCTGCCGGAAGTTCCCGGCACGCTCGAAGATCTTGGGCAGAATCTGGAAGACGCTGGGTGTGTAGCCTTTTTGGCTGGGGGGCTCCCCGGCAGAGAGGCCGATCTCGCGCTGGGCCATGGCCAGACGCGTGACGGAGTCAGCCACCAGCAGCACGTGCTTGCCCTGATCGCGAAAGTACTCAGCGATGGCGAGCGCCACAAAGCAGGCGCGCACTCGGAGAGGCGACGGACGGTCCGAGGTGGCCACCACCAGCACCGACTTGCGCATACCCTCCGGGCCCAACTCGTGCTCGATAAAGTCCCTCACTTCGCGGTTGCGTTCGCCCACCAGGGCGAGTACGGCGACGTCGGCATCATGGTTTTTGAGCAGCGACCCGAGCAGTGTGCTCTTGCCGACGCCGCTGCCGCCGAAGATGCCGATGCGCTGGCCGCGTCCACAGGTCAGGAGTCCGTCAATCGCCCGAATTCCGGTGGAGAGTGGCTGGCGGATTGGCTCCCGCTCCATCGGACCTGGCGGCGCGGCGTAAAGATCGTACATTGCCTCAGCGGCAATCGGCGGGCCATCGTCCATCGGACGGCCAAAGCCATCGATTACCCGCCCCAAAAGCGCCGTGGAAACGCCAACCTGTGACTCCCGTTTCCGTGCGACGATCGTGTCGCCCGGCTGGAGACCGTGCATCTCCTCTAGCGGCATCGTCAATAGGCTGCCATCCCGGAAGCCGATCACCTGCGTGCGAATCGACTGTCCAGAGCGTGTCAGGATCTCGCAGAAATCACCCAGTGCCGCGGCCGGGCCACGCGACTCAATCAGCAAGCCGGACGTGCGGGTCACGGCGCCGCTCGATTGCACGGATTCCATCCCATCGAGCAGGGATTCGAACCGGGCACGATCGAACCATCCACTCACGGGCACCTCCTTGCCACGCTCACTGCATCGGCAAATCCCCTGCCGATCTCATCCAGTTGTGTATCGGCCGATGCGTCGAGACAGCCCCGTGCGGTTTCCAGGAGCACCCCGCCCAGTTCCAGCGAGGCATCGCCCGTCAGTTGGATCGAAACAGGCGCGCCGATAGCCAGAAGGTGGCTACCTACCACACCGGCGAATTGTGGATGAACACGGACTTGCGTGACCTCGCGGAGGTTGGCGTTTTCAAAGGCCGCCTTTACCAGCCCAAGAATCGCCTCCTCGTCCACCTGAATCTGGCGGCGGAGGATACGGCGGGCAACGGCCAGAGCGAGGTTCACCACCTCGCGTTCAGCCTCCTGCCTCAGACGTGATTTGTAGGAGGCCGCGGCCTCGATGGCGCGGCCCAGGGCCTTCGACGTTTCGTCCATCTCGACTTGGACGCTCTTCCGGCCCGCGGCCTCGCCCTGCCGGAATGCCAGGTCGCATTGCTGCTGCAGTCGGAGTTGGAACCCCTCCTCTGGAGCCTCGACCGGAGCCACCGGCGCGTCCTGGGAAAGAGCGCGATCCACCAGTTCGGAGTTGCTGCCTAGGGGGCGCCATTGATGCAGCGTGAGTTCCGGAGTCATGGAGGCGTTGAATATCTTCGAGGCCATTTGCCTACACCACGTACTGTTCGCCGACAGTGCCTTTTAAGCTAATGACACCCTCAGTTTCAAGCAGCCGGACGATCGAGATGATCTGCTGCTGGGCCGCCTCCACCTCTTTGATCTTGATCGGACCAATGGCGTCCATATCTTCGCGGAGCATCTCGGCGCCACGCTGGGACATGCACTGGAGGAAGTGAGCCTTCAACTGATCGCTCGTGCCCTTCAGGGCGACAGTGAGGATCTTGCGGTCCGTCCGGCCCAGGACTTCCTTGATGCCGTCCTGCTGGATGAGCAGGAGGTCCTCAAATACGAACATCAGGTGGCGGATCGTCTCCGCCAGGTTCGGATCACTGTGCTCGATGTTGTCCAGAATGTCTTTGCTCGTGCTCGAATCGAGGCGGTTGCACATCTCCGCCACGGCGCGGACTCCACCGTAGGATTCGCGGCTCAACTCGCCCAGCGCCTTCAGTTTCTGCCCGATGATACTCGCGATCTTGGAAATGATCTCCGGCGAGATCTGATCGAGATTCGCCATGCGGAGCGCCACATCGGCGCGCAGATCAACAGGGAGTGAGAACAGAAGTCCCGCCGCCTGCGAGGAGCCAAGGTGACTCAACACCAGTGCGATAGTCTGCGGATGCTCGCTATGAATGAACTTGGCGAGTTGCTGCGGATCGGCCTTTTGGAGCGCATCAAAGCTGGCCGCTTCGTGTCCCAACATCTTAATCAGACGGTCCAGCATCTTCTTGGCGGACTCGGCTCCAAAGGCTGTTACCAGCATCTTGCGCGCGTAGTCGATGCCTCCCTTCAGGACGTAGTCCTGAGCCATGGACAGGTGATAGAACTCGTTGAGAATGGCCTCGGCGTCCTCGGCGGAGATGGTCAATGTACGCGCCACCTCCTTCCCAATGACTGCAACCTCATCTTCATCAAGGTGCTTCAGTACCTCGGCGCCCAGTTGCTCGCCCAGGGTGACAAGCAGCACCGCAGCCTTCTCCGCGCCGGTGTGCTTGGTGGATTGATCCGGCAGAGCGTTGGTAATCATACGCGATGCTCCGTGATCCAGGTCCGCAGTAGTTGTGCGATCGCCGCCGGGTCCTTCTGAGCCTGTTCTGCAATGACTTTTTTCAAAACTTCGGCCTTCTTGGTCTGTGGCGGCAACTGAAGCGACGCGATAGCTTCGCGCTCCACGCGATCCCTCTCGGCCTGGTTCGCTACCATCACCGCCGTGGCCTTTTCTTCGAAAGCGGCCTTCTGCTCACCCGCCGGAATTTGCCTGGCCCCAGTCCTGCCGGCGTCCGGGAGCGCGGATGCGGACTCGACCATTCTCCCTTTTGGCGGCGCACCCTTGCGCATCAACTTACGCGCCAACAGGAAGACGATCAGGAGGACTACGATCACAAGGCAAGCGCCAGCCCCGATCCATACAGGTGCGGGCGCCTGACCCAGCAGCGGCGCCAGCCACGCCGGCACCTGGAATCCGGAGGCCGGAGCGGCGTTTGGCGCCGCCTTCCGGGGCTCCTCCGGAGGCGGTGCGGCCAGAGTGGCTTCAAACGGAAGCGTTTCCACCAGGATCTGATCGCCGCGCTCCTGCTGGAATCCCACTACTCCCGCCAGAACATCGCGCACCACCTTGAGCTTCTCCGGGGCGGGCGGCTCCAGGATTCGCCGCGCCTTCGGGCCGGCCCCCTCCCAGCGGATGGCCTGGTCTACGAGTACCGAGATGGAGATGCGTTTCAACAAACCCTGTGGCAGCTTCACGTGCTTCACAACGCGGCTGGTCTGGTAGGAGACATTCTCAGTCTTTCGGGATACCCCGCCACCCGTCGAACCACCGCGCGGCACAGGGCGTGGAAGATTGGACGCAGTCCCTGGCACTCCGCTAGGAGAAGTTACACCCGAAGCGTCCTCCGTCCGCTGCGAGTTCACCATCACGGAACGGGAGGGATCGAATGTCTCCTCGCTCTGCTCACCGCTAGTGAGGTCGCAGTCCAGGCTCACGCCTGTGCGGTAGTTGTCCGGACCAAGCAGAGGATCCAGCGTAGCCTTGATTTTGACTAGGTACTCTTTTTCCAGAGCTTGGCGGTAGTCCGACATCGAACTGGAGGAAGCTACATCAGAATCCGGGTCACGCCGCGGTTTACTCAGGAGCGTGCCATCCATGTCCACAACGGAGACAGCCTCCGGCGCAAGGCCCTCGACGGCGCTGGCAGTAAGATGCTGAATGGCCGTCACATTTTGCGGCGTCAGATGCGCACCGGGCTTGAGCTTGACCAGGACGCTGGCCTTGGCAGGTTGACGGTTGTCGAGGAAGACGGAGTCCTTTGCGAAGGTAACGTGCACTCGTCCCCGCTCCACCTCCGCGAGTGCCATGACACTGCGCTCGAGTTCCCCTTCCAGGGCGCGACGGTAGTTGACGTGTTCGGCGAAGTCGGTGGTTCCAAGATTGGTCTTGTCAAAGATCTCAAAGCCAAGGCGCCCGGTGCGAGGCAGGCCGGCCGATGCCATCTCCAGCCGAAGTTCAGCCACGCGGGCAGAGGGTACCTGGATGGAACCGTTGTCGGCAACCTTGTATTCGACGTTGGCGGCCTTGAGCTTTTCGATGATGGCGCCGGAATCTTCGGCCGCCAGATTGGTGAAGAGCGGGCGCAGGTCGCGCTCCTTGTTCCAGCGCAGGCCAAACGTCAGCCCACCCGCCACCAGCAAGGCCGCAAGGGCGATGGTGATCTTCTGGCGAAGGCTGAGGCCGGCAAGGATGCGCTGGAGCTGTTCCATGGAAGCTCAGCCTAGATGGGCATTCTCATGACTTCCTGATAGGCGGAAACGACCTTGTTGCGAACCTGGAGAAATGTATCGAACGTGATGGCGGCCTGCTGTTGTTGGAGTGCGACGCTGTGCAGTTCTTCGCCCTCGCCGTTGAGGAATCGCTCAATGCTCGCTTGCGAGCTCTTCTGCACGTTGTCCACGGTTTTCACGGCATCAGCCATAACGGCGCCGAAGCCGGAAGACCCTGCCGGCGAAGGGGCAAACGGCGATGAACCGGACAGCGCTCCAATTTGAGCGGGGAGACGAATGGGGCCGATGGGTGACATATGTTATCGCATCAGATCAATCGACTTCGCCACCATGTCTTTCACGGCTGACATAGCTGCGACATTGGCCGAAAAGCCGCGCGTGGCGCTCATTAGGTCCACCATCTCCTCGGCCGGATTGACGTGTGGATAGGCGACATAACCGCTGGCGTCGGCGTCGGGATGCCCCGGTTGGTAGCGCATGTCGGGCGGCCGGGTATCCTCCAGCACCTCGGAGACACCGACCCCCATCGAGCCTGCCTGCATCTGTGTCTGAAAGACGGCCGAGAAGGGTGAGCCCTGCGCCTCACTGGCCAGGACGACATCCTTGCGCCGGTATGCGCCTCCATCGGCGGTGCGGGTGGTCTCTGAATTGGCCATGTTCTCGACGTGTACCTGAGCGCGCTCGCGCTGCGCGGCCATCCCGGACGCGCTGACCGAAAGAAGCTGAAAGAGACTCATGCGGAGCGACCTTCGTCGATGGCCTTTTTGATGGTTCGCAACTCGCCGCGCATCAGGTTGGACGCGACGTTGAAGCGAAGTGCGTTTTCGGCCAGCAGGCGCGCTTCGCGATCCAGGCTGACGTTGTTGCCGTCATTGCGCACCGTGAGGCCCTCGGCCTCAATCACGTTGGGTGTAGCGCCCGGCTGTAGCGACATAAATTCGAATTGGAAGTCCAGGTCCTTGGCACGGTAACCGGGCGTATCGAGGTTGGCGATGTTGGAGGCCACCAGTTTCTGCCGCTGCGCCAGCAGATCCATGTAGTGCTCGATGTTGCGGGAGATCGGCGTGAGCATGACGACGGATGTGTATGCAGGAATGGGGCCAAAGGGAGGCCTGAAGCGTAAACGCTTGGAGAGAAAGAGACTGTGGTAGCGTTAGTCCTCGTACATCGAGGGGTAGGCGCGTTTCATTTCGGAAGCAGTCTCATGGGCAGTTCCGATTTGAATCAGGGGACCAACCCCAATGCCGGGACAACGCTGCGCGGTGGACACCCAGGCGGCCGCGCTTTCGAGGAGTTCAGGCCAGAAGGGGAACAGGCGGCACTGCGTGGGTTTGACGGGGTGGATGGAGCAGCCGTTGTCCACGAGGAAGTGACACTGCTTCTCTTTCGGCTTGCGGAGGCGGAGCAGGTGGCGGGTGCGGTAGACGAAGCGGCGCTCGAACTCGGCGGCGGTGAGGCGCAGGTGGCGGGCGGCGCGTCGCAGGTCCGCCTCCGAGAGGTAGACATAGCCCTGAACGTCGCAGCACTTGGTGCAACCGCTCTGGCAGGCAAACCGCACGCTTTCCATGCGCACAGGATAACGTGAACACCGCCGGTTGTGCCGGTGGCCGCCAGCGGTTTATCCTCGACTGTGAGGTGCGCCGCCGGCCGCGGCTGGCGCTAAGTCCGACGACGGATAGTTGAGGGAGACCTCAGAGGTACTATGGCAGGCAGAGACGACGGCGAGTTTGAACTGATACTAGGCAACAAACAGCTTCTTAGCGTTTTGTTTATTGTGATCGTTCTATTGGGCGTGTTTTTTGCGATGGGATTCCTCGCGGGGCGGACCACGGGAGCCAGCGCCACTGCGGCTCACACCAATCCGCAGGACCGGCAACCGTTGGCCGTAGACTCAGCATCGGGCCGGTCTCCCCTTGTGACAGACAACAAGACAGAGGCGGCGCCTGCCAGGCAGGCTGAACCCGAGCCGCCCCCGCCGGCGCCAGTCAGGGAAACCAAGGCAGAACCAGTGGCGCCGTCCAAGCCGGCCCCGGCTCCGGGCACAAAGGCTGAAGCCGGCGGCTTCATCGCCACTCCGCCCACTGGAACCTATCTGCAAGCCGCGGCCACGCGCCGGGCCGATGCAGAAGCCCTGCTGGGCGGTATCCGGAGCAAGACCGGGCTCAGCGGCTACGTGACGCCTTCCCCGAAAAACGCGGAGCTGTTCCGGGTGCTTGTAGGCCCGCTGCCCGCCAAGGCGCAACAGGCCGAAGCCAGGACGAAACTCGCCGAGATCGGGATCAAGAACCCGTATCTGGTCAACTATTGATGGAACCGCTGGTCCAACTGGAGACTCGTACGCAGCGGTTGCGACTGCCTGATTTCCTGAGAAAACCCGACACGCATTTCCTATCGGTGCAGGTTCTGAAGAATGACCTGCGCCGCATGAATCTGCACACGGTCTGCGAATCGGCGCGGTGCCCCAATATGCATGAGTGCTTCCACCGGGGCGCGGCCACGTTCATGATCCTGGGCAACGTTTGCACGCGGGGCTGCACATTCTGCTCCGTGCCGAAAGGCTCGCCAACCCAGCAGGACATGGCTCTCGATCCAGCGGAACCGGAGAACGTGGCGCGCATGGCGGCCGGGATGAAGCTGCGCTATGTGGTGATCACGAGCGTCAATCGCGACGATCTGGAGGACGGCGGATCGGCTCATTTTGCGGAGGCGGTCAGGCTGGTCCGCCTGGCGCTGCCGGACGCGCAGGTGGAAGTGCTGACGCCGGATTTCTGCGGTGACATGGACGCAGTGGCGCGGGTGCTGGACGCCGGGCCTCACGTCTTCAATCACAACATGGAGACGATCGCGCGCCTCTACAAGAAGGTGCGGCCCCAGGCGGACTATGAGCAATCTCTGGCGGTGCTGCGGTTTGCGCGCGAGTACCGGGCGGACGTGCTGACGAAATCGGGCTTGATGGTGGGGCTGGGCGAAACGGAGGAGGAAGTGAACGGCCTGCTGCGCGATTTGCGAGCTTCGCAGGTGGACGTGGCCACTATCGGGCAGTATCTGCAGCCGACGAGGCGGAACATGCAGGTGGTGGAGCATGTGCCGCCGGAGCGCTATGAACGGTGGTCGGCATATGGCGCGACGCTCGGATTCAGGAACGTATTTGCCGGGCCGTTTGTGCGGTCGAGTTACATGGCGGATCTGGTGCACGAGGCGGCGGCCACGGGAGCCTGATGCGGCTCTGGCACATCTCGCTGGGCGGATCGATCCTGACGGCTCTGCTGCTGGCGGCGCTGTTTCCCCCTTACAGCTTCGCGTTACTGGCGCCTGTGGCGTTGACACCGATTCTCTTTGCGGCTGCGTGGGAGCCGGACGGGCATTACCGGTTTTTGTGGGGCTGGCTTTCCGGGCTGATCTATTGGGCGCTGGTTTGCGGCTGGATCCGTGATGTGCTGGCGGCGTATGGGGGATTGATGGGGCCGCTGAGCTGGCTGGCGCTGGTGCTGTTTGCGGCGGCCAAGGGTCTGCATACGGCGGTATTCTCCTGGCTGGCGGGCTATCTGATCCGGCGCCGATGGGCGATCCCGGCGGTGGCAGCCTTGTGGGTGGGGCTGGAACGGACGCACGGACCGCTGGGATTTGCGTGGCTGACATTGGGCAATGCCGGCGTGGAGATGAGCCTGCCCCTGCGTGCGGCGCCCGTGGCTGGCGTGTATGGCGTCTCGTTCGTGTTCGCGGCTCTGGCCTGTGGGCTGACGCTGGTGGCGATGCGGCGGGACCGGCGCGAACTGTTGTGGCTGCTGGGGCTGCCGCTGCTGTGGGCGCTGCCGGCGGTGCAGTTGCGGGAGGCGCCGGGCGAGCAGGCTGTGGTGCTACAGACGAATGTCCGCGCGGACACGGCGTGGAGCATCGACGAAAAAGACCGCGCGGTGAAGGAGTTCGCCGTTCGCACGCTGCAAGAGGGGCTGGACCCGGGCAAGCCCAAGCCTGCATTACTGCTGTGGCCGGAGGCGCCGGCGCCATTCTACTACTACGAGGATGCCGCGTTGCGCATGCAGACAGGCGAGGCGGCGCGGCTGACCGGAGCTCCGCTGCTGATGACGGGCGTAGCGTTCACGGCCGCGCGCGAGCCTCTGAATTCGGCATTTCTGATCGATGACACGGGCCGTCTGGCGGGGCGCTATGACAAGGTCCGCCTGGTGCCGTTTGGCGAGTACATTCCTGAGGGCTTTGGGTGGATCCAGAAGATCTCGTCCGAGGCCGGCAACTACAAACCGGGCGTCGGGATGAAGGTCTTTCCGATCGGGCGGCACAGCGTGGCGGGCTTCATCTGTTACGAATCGGCGTTCCCGGACTATGTGCGGACAGCGGCGGCGAACGGAGCCGAGGTCCTGGTGAATCTGACGAACGACGGGTATTTCGGCGGGAGCCATGCGCGGGAACAGCACCTGCTGCTGGCGCGAATGCGGGCGGTGGAGAACCGGCGGTGGCTGTTGCGGCCGGCCAATGACGGTATCACGGCGTCGATCGATCCGGCGGGCCGCTTGTGGGACAGGCAGCCTCCTTTTGAATTGCGGACGGGGCGGCTGCGGTTTGGCTGGATCCGCGAAAAGACCCTCTACACCGAGTACGGCGACTGGTTCGCGTGGCTGTGCCTGGCCGGTGGATTGGGCGCGGCGCTGGTGCTGGTCAAGGCCGACGCGTAATGCGGAGCTCCGCCTCGGCGCTCGGCGGGATGGGGATGGTGATTTCCACCGGCGGAGTCTGAACTGCAAAGGCACCGCGCTGGCCGGCACACTCCCACTGATAGTTTCCTTTTTCCAACTGCCAGAGTCGAAGTGACGCTGTGGCCGGCTCGGCCTCAAAGCTGTAGAGACGGGCGCTTAACGACTGTCGGCCGGCGGCGAGGACAGCACGGGCGAAGCGTGCTTTGGCTGCGGGCCAGGTGACGTGGAATTCAGGGGCGCGGTCACCGCGCGGCGCTTCGCCGCCGAAGAGATAGCGAGTGTAGTTGGCCGGCAGGGCGTAGGCGATGCGATCGGTATAGATGGCCTCCGCGGTGTAGAGGTCGAAATTGGTGCCGTATTGAGTTTCGAGCTTGGCGGCGGTGGCGGCCATGTGGTCAGGGATCTGGTCCGGGGGAATCGACTCGGTTACACTTGGGACGGGTTGTGCCCATTTGGGATCGCCGGTTAGATCTTGGAGGGCGCGCAGGAAGGCTGTGAGGGACTCCTGCGAGGCGGGTGACCACTGGTAGTAGTCCCATTCGGCTTGCGGCTTGTCCCATTGCTGCGAGCCGATCAGGTAGCTGCCATCGGCGGATTTCAGGACGGGCGGGAAGATGCCGGCCGGCTTGCCGTGGCTGGTATCGAGTTGGGCCTTGCGCCAGGAGTCCCCATAGTGGGCGAGCAGTTCGATGAGCTTGGGATCGCGGGTGAGCCAGGCGTGCCAGAGGGCGGGGCCGAGGGCGCGGGTATTGAGGTGGACGTCGAGGGCGCGCTCGGGGCTGGGGTCGTGCTCGCGGCAGTTGAACCAGGAGGAGCGGAAGCGCCACTGGCCGTCGGGTTGGGGCAGGATCCAGAAGGGCGCGCAGGCGGCGGTTTCAGCGAGCCGGGCGCCGGCGGTGGGGTCGGCTGGAGCCAGGGCAATGATGAGGGGGAGCGTGTCGGTGGTGGGCTCGGACGAGTGCTCCACATCGGAGATGCGGCGAGCGTAGCCGTTGGCCAGCATGCCGCTATTCCAAACGCCATCGGCCACGCGGCGGATTCCTTCGGCGGCAACCTCGGAGCCGAGGCCGAGCGCGAGCGGCCCCCAGTGACGGAGGAGCTCGACGTCGTCGCCCCAGCCGCCGCCGAGTTCGCCGTTGGCACGCTGGCGGCGGCGGACCCACCAGGCGGTGAAGGCGTCGAGCCTAGCGCGGAGCTGCCACTGGGTGGCGGCCCAGGCGGGGGCGCCCTCGAGCCGTACATCAACAGGGGCGACCCACGGTACGGGTTGAATGGTGTCGCACCAGCGGCCACGAGGGATTCCGCGCAGGCCGGGCGCTGTGCCAGCGCAGGCGGCGGAGATCATCTGGCGGATGGCTGAATGATTGGGAAGGCGGACCGCGGCTTCGTCAAAGAGCTCCACCAGGCGGCGATTGTCGCGCGGCTGGTGATTTTCCGAGGCGATCCAGTATGTGGCGCGCGTGAGTTGGAGCAGGGCCTCGTTGGCGGCGGCGGGATCGCGGGAGCGGAGAGCGAGCTCGGCTAACTCGGCCATGCGTTCGGCGCGGGAGGAGAGGCGGTTTTCGAAGAAGGGATCGGCCTGGAGCTTGCGAAGACGATCGAGGAGTTGGGGAACGCGCTCGTTTTCGAAGGCGGCGCGGGCGGTCCAACGGGCGCCAACGACGGCATAGCCGGGCGAGTTGGAACGGACCGTGATGTCGTCCCCGCCCCGCACGACGCCGATGAGTGAGACGACGCGGGGGCGATTGGAGGGGCCGAGGCGGAGCGGACTGGCGGCAAAGCGCGTATCGACGGGCTTTTCGGAGACTTCCAGGACCCAGGAATCGGTTTCGCTATTGGCGAAGTAGAGGAATAGCTCCAGGACGTACTCGCCGGGCAGGGCGAAGAAGAAGCGCTGCACGCCGTTGGAATCGAGGCCGGTCTTGAAGGCGGCGTCGGCGAGGGTGGGATCCATCGTCAGGTTCAGGCCGGTGATGGGGAGGGAGGCAGGATAGCGGCTGGTCCAGTAGATGCCGGGGTGATCGGGGAAGCAGGCGGAGCCGAGGGGCGGCTGGACCCAGGCGACGCAATCGGCGCGGAGGGAGAGAGCACACAGGAGGGCGAGAAGCAGGCGGACCATTCGGGCCTAATTCTACCGCAGTGGGTGGCGGTAGATAATGGGTCGATGCTGTCACGAAGAGAGTTTCAGATGTCGCTGCTGGCGGCGGGTGGGCTGCCAGAGGGTTGGCTGCCGGAGGGCTGTATGGTGGATGTGCGGTGGCACGGCGAGATCTGCCGGGCCAGGATCACCAACAAAGGCCAGCAGGCCGTCGCGGTTGGCGAAGTGGTGATGCTGGAACTGCCGCACGAATACCCGGCGGCGACCAGGGTGTATGGCGAAGGGTTCACGATGCTGAGCCAGACGGGCGGGACGCTGGGACAACCAGAGGACATTGGCGGATACACGGACCGGAAGCACTACCGGATTCCGGAACCGGGCGATGCTTTGACGGTGTACAACGCGCTGGCGCTGACTCCGCCGCAGGGGGAGAGCCTGCTATTGGGCTTCACGTCGTGCCGGCGGTTCTCGGGGCGGTTCCATGTGCGGGCGCGCTCGATTCAGGTGACGATGGACGGCGAGGGCCGGATGCTGGGCGCGGGAGAGAGCTGGGAGTTGGAGGAGCTCTGCCGGTGGCGGGGCGCGGAGGCGGCGGCTTTGTGGTCGAAGCTGGCGGCGCGGATCGAGACGCATCATCCGCGGCTGGCGTGGGCAGCTCCGCCGGAGGGGTGGTGCTCGTGGTACTGCTTCGGGCCGAGCGTGACGGCGCAGCAGGTGCGGGACAACCTGGAGTGGATCGGGAAGAACGCTCCGTTTCTGCGGTATGTGCAGATCGACGACGGGTATCAGCCGGCGATGGGGGACTGGCTGGAGACGGGCGCGGCGTTCGGCGGGGACATCCGGTCGGTGTTGAAGGAGATCAAGGAGCGGGGCTTCGAGCCGGCGATCTGGGTGGCGCCGTTCATCGCGGAGGCGAAGTCGCGGTTGTTCCAGGAGCATCCGGAGTGGTTTATGCAGGCGGCGGACGGCACGCCGCTGGCGTCGAATCAGGTGACGTTTGGCGGATGGCGGCGAGGGCCATGGTATGCGCTGGACGCGACGAACGCGGGGGCGCGGGCGCATCTGACGCGGGTGTTCCGGACGATGAACCGGGATTGGGGCTGCACGTATTTCAAGATGGATGCGAACTTCTGGGGGGCGATGCACGGGGCCAGGCTGCGCGATCCGAAGGCAACGCGGATAGAGGCGTACCGGATGGGAATGCGGGCGATTATAGAGGGCGCGGGCCCGAGTTTCCTGCTGGGGTGCAATCATCCGATGTGGCCGTCGCTGGGGCTGATCCACGGGTCGCGGTCGTCGGGCGACATTTCGCGAAAGTGGAGAACGATCAAGAAGGTGTCGGCGGAGAATCTGCGGCGGGCGTGGCAGAACGGCCGGCTCTGGTGGAACGATCCGGACGCGCTGGTGCTGCTGGGCGCGCTGCCGGAAGAGGAGTTTCTATTCCTTGTAGCGGCGACGTTTGCGACGGGTGGGATGCTGCTTTCCGGGGATGATCTGACGAAGATGCCGGAAGCGCGGCTGGCATTGTTGAAGAAGCTGCGGCCGACGGGGGTGGCGGCGCAATTTGACGCGGAACTGCGGGTGGGGAGGATGGCGCTAGCTGGGCGGGAGCTGGTGTTCCTGTTGAACTGGGAGGACCGGGCAGCGGTGGCGCGGTTTGCGGTGGCGGGGTCGAAGAGGGTGCGGGATTATCTGACGGGCGTGGATCTGGGGGTGAGGAACGGGGTGGTGGAGTTGGGCGAAATGGCGGCTCACTCCGGCAGGGTGCTGGAGGTGGTATAGGGGGCAGATTTCTCCGACTGATAAGTAGCTTTGGTTTCCATATCTTGCGGCTTCGTTCGGCACTGTGCGAGAGTGATTGCCGGCCAGCAGCCTGGCGAGAGTTGGAGAGCGGTTCTGTTTTCAAGGAGCACATCTGCCGGGCGTGGAGTCTGGAACGGTACCCTTATACACCATGGATTTGAAAACCGGAGCGTCGAGGAGGCCCGATCCGGGGCAAGCTGCTGATAGAACGGCAGAAGAATTATTTCGGCTTTTTGTGAATGGGATTGTCCGGGGGGCGGCAAGTAGGGCGAGATGGAACGCCGATGAACGCCGACGAACTTTGTTTTGGAACTGGACGTGATAGGGGGGTTGAAGACGGTTTCTTCACTGGCGCAGCGCAGAGCGCTCAACAAGAACGGGCTCAGTCGCTCCAGGTGACGGAGTTTGCCGGACTTCCTCGCAAGGCAGCTTCAGGAGGCGCGGTGAGGAACTCCGCGACGGCCAATCGCCAGGCGGGAGACGACCGGGCCAGGGCCCTCTTGGCTCTCGATGGCCAATGCTGCGTCTGGGGCCTAGCGTCGGCTCCGCGGAGTTGCGCCGTCCGTTCTGAGGCTCCGTATGGACTGC
This sequence comes from Paludibaculum sp., assembly GCA_036504135.1. GTDB lineage: Bacteria > Acidobacteriota > Terriglobia > Bryobacterales > Bryobacteraceae > Paludibaculum. Next base: position 33,674 of record DASXVP010000031.1, on the reverse strand, counting down.
ACCAAACAGAAGATCGCAGTTAGTAGAACCAGAAGTTTCAGGTAGCTCGCCATGTGCATCTATCGGCCGACCCTCTGGCGCTCCGATATGCGGATTATGGCTTAGAACCCTGGCGCTACCCCCCAACGAAAGTACTGGTATCAGCTTCCGGTTGCAGGTTTTGGGGCGGAATACGCCGACATCATGTTGAGCGTGTATGACGGACTGTGATCGATGCCGGTCCAGCCGGAAGCCACTGCCCCTGTCCCCGCCATTCAGCGGGCCGTGCAACGTGCACCCGGTCTCGCCCCGTCTGCCAGGCTCGCGATGCGTCCATTCGGCCTCGCCTGTGGCGCCCGTGCCCTCATCATCCTCACCGCCTCCAGCCCACTTCGTCGATTTCATTCGGAACCTCGGTTCGTCGTTCCGTTGCGCCTCGCGAACGCTGCCCCTGTTCAACACCGTATTGCCGCTCAGCTAAGACGTTCAGGAGCGTCAACGTGATCCACCTGCGCCGGATGCTCGGTACATCTCCTCGCCAGCCACCACGTTGGACTTTTTGTCCACCGAGCCGATCGACAAACGCCATTGCCCGGATGAACGAAAACGGAAGCCCACTGGAACGCGAGTTCTCGGGAGGCCAGTTGCTGATTCGCACGGCAAGCGGCTTTCTCCTGCCCAACACACGCTCGGTGGTGGTCACGCTGGAGTTGAGAACGTTGAGTTCCGGATTCTCTGGCTCACGACGAAATATGGTCATTTGGCCGGATATGGTTGAAGCGAGGACTGCCGGGGCGAAAGTCCACGCGAACGGGCGGCGAAGCTTTGGGAAGCTAGGCGCCCGTTTCCGGCCTGAAGTGGCGTCTGGACCGAGGCTTGCTACGCACCTGGTGGGCGATGTACGGCCGAGGTAGAAGTGAAAAAGAGAGGCAAGACCATGAGTTCGATTACAACCAAAGATGGCACGCAGATTTACTACAAGGACTGGGGCGCGGGAGAGCCTGTGGTGTTCAGCCACGGCTGGCCGCTGAATGCGGACAGTTGGGAGTCGCAGATGGTGTTCCTGGCATCGCACGGATACCGCGCGATCGCGCATGACCGCCGGGGCCATGGCCGCTCGAGCCAGCCTTGGACCGGCAACGATATGGATACCTACGCCGATGATCTGGCGACTTTGATCGAGACGCTCGATCTCCAACGTGCGACTCTGGTGGGCTTCTCCGCTGGCGGCGGTGAAGTGGCGCGCTACATTGGGCGGCACGGCACGAAACGAGTGGCCAAGGCCGCACTGATCGCCGCGGTGCCGCCGCTGATGCTGAAGACGGCGGCGAATCCGGGCGGCCTGCCGATGAAGGCCTTCGACGATATCCGCGCCGGCGCTCTGGCGGGCCGTTCACAGCTCTACCAGGACATCGCGGGCGGGCCGTTCTTTGGCTTCAACAGGCCGTCAGCGAAGGTCTCGCAGGGCATGATCGACTGGTTCTGGCTCCAGGGCATGCTGGCGGGCCATAAGAACACGTTTGACTGCATCCAGGCATTCTCGGAGACGGACTTCACCGAAGATCTGAAGAAGTTCGACGTGCCGACGCTGATCGTGCACGGTGACGACGACCAGATTGTGCCGATCGGCGCCGCGGGTCTTGCTTCGGCGAAGCTCGTGAAGAACTCGACTCTGAAGGTCTACGCGGGCGCACCTCATGGTCTGACGGAGACTCACAAGGAGCAGCTCAACGCAGACCTGCTGGCATTCCTGAAGGCGTGACGTTCCGGGGCCCAGGCGGCGCTCACGCCAGGTAGTCCCGGATTAATTTCACGTTGCCGGGCGGCGTTTCCAGCGGGAGGCAACCGGTGCCCATCAGGCAGTTTTTCCTGCCGGCGGCGATGGCGACGATGCGATCCACCTCGCGGTAGATGGTTGCGGGGTGGTGGCAGGCGACGATGCCCGGATCCATGTTGATGCGTACGTTGACGTGGGGATGGGTTTCGCAGAGGCGGTCCACGAAGCCCTGCTGGTTGGTCTCGACGTTGCAGACCACGTAGCCGGTGCCGGTGGAGAGAATATCGTCGAGGATCTTAAATGTGTTGCCGCCCATGATGCAGGGGACGGCGTGCCCGGCGATGGTGGCTGTGAGCTCGATGATGCGGCGGAGGGCGGGCAGCTCCACGTTGCGGAACTGGCGGGGCGAGAGCAGCGGCGGGGCGGCGGCGGATTCGAAGAAGGCCACGTCGAGACCGGCATCGATGACGGCCTTGGAAAAGACGGCCTGGTTTTCGGCGAGGCGCAGGAGCCATCGGGCGACGTCCTCGGGGCGATCGGCGACATCCTCGCAGAGCTGGTTGATGCCGCGCAGGTTGAAGGCGATGGAGAAGGGGCCGGCAATGGGGATGCGGATGTCGGCCTCGGGGAGTGCCGCTTTGAGGCGCCGGCCGACGTCGATGACCATGGCGATGCGGCCGTCGCGGGCGGGGTGGAAGGGCGCGATGTCGAGGGCGTCTTCGAGGGTGTGGAAGAGGGGCTCGTGGACGGCGGGGATGCCGTCGTTGCCGGGGACGGAGATTTTGGCTCCGTAGGCCTCGGCCTCCAGGTTGTAGATGTCGATGCCGACGACGACGGGCGTGTGGCGGTATTCGAGCCAGGCGTCCCGGTGCCCGCGGAACATGAGCTCGGCGTCCTGGGAGGTTTCCCAGGGGGAGCGGCCGACGAAGCGGGCGGCGTGTTCGTAGACGGAGGGGTTGAACGGGATTTTCATGCGGGTACTTCCTGACGCTTGCAGTATATCGAGGGAGGGCGGCCGGGTGGGGTGCGCGCTACCGATGCTGGAGGGCGGCGAAGAGGTTGAGCAGTCCCCTGCCCTGGAAGTGGGGATCGCGGCGGAGGCCGGCCGACGGTGGGGGAGGTGGTTTAGGTGGCAGCCGTTTCGCGGCAGATAAGTGGTTTTCGTTTCAGCACATTGCGGGTTCGATCCGCACTGGGCGAGTGAAGGGGATGGCGGGGGCTGGTGAAGGCCCGCTGCCATGGCAAGGGCGGAGCTTGTTTTTGTTTGGGGCATTAAGACATGTGTTTTGAATTAGTTGCGGGTTCGATCCGCACTGGGCAGAGGCAAGCGTGACGGCGGGGCGCAATCGCTGGCGATTTGCAGGCTGCTGGAAGTACTTTTGTTTGTGCACATTACGGGTTCGTTCGGCACTCCGCGAGAGTGATTTCCGGCCAGCAGCCTGGTGAGAGGGGGGATGCGATTCGGTTTTCAAAGAGAGCGGGTCCAGGGCATGGCTCCCGGCACGGTTCCCTTATACACCCTGGAATTGAGAATCGGTTGGGAGAGAATGTGAAATCCGGCGCAACCTGTTGATATTAGTGTAGAAAAATACTTGGGACGTCTGTGAACGACATTTTTTGGGGGAGTGTTTTGGCGGCTGGCGGCTGGGCTTCGCGCGCGGGCGCGGATGTCAGCCGTGTTACGGGTTTGATCGCGGTCTCTATTTTGTACTTTGAGGTTTTTTTATCCTTGACGTCTCCGGCTCTCGGATCTATGCTTGAGTTTCTTCGTTTCCAAACTCAGTCAATCGATGGGAGCTTTATGCGATTCCTTCTGGGTGCGCTGATGGTTTTGACGCTTTGCGGGCCGGTTGTGGCGCAAAAGGGGGTGGGCGGCGGCTGGGCTGAGCGCCTGATTGTGGTGGTTCCTCTGATTGGCGCGGGGACTTTCGACGATCCGGTACGGCCGGCGCTGCCATTGGAACAGTTGGGCAGCCAGGATGGTGTGGGGTACCGCTATGAACTGAGCGACGATAAGCGGTCTGCTATCGTCTTTTTGACTTCGGCGCGGGTGGGGCGGCTGCGGGAATTGGCGGCGAAGGCGCAGGGGCTGGGCGTGGGCTTGCAGGTGATTGAGCATGAGCGGCTGGGCAAGGCCGGAACGGAGGTGGAGCTCAAAAAGCTGAAGAAAGACCTCAGTTTGGAGAAGCTGGCTGGATTGCCGCCTCCTTCGCCTCCGGCTACGGCGGCCAAGGGCGAGGTGGAAAGTGAACGCGCCTCCTTCGCCTCCGGCTTCGGCGGCCAAGGCTGTTTTGTTGTTGGCGGCGTTGATCTTTGCGGCTCCGGTGTTCGGAATGCCGGCGTATTTGACCGATTACTTTGACACTTGGAAGCCTACGAACTGGCAGGCCAATGGGACGATTGGGGTGAGTGGGGACCGTTTGACTTCGTCCGACGCGGCGGGCGGGACGGCGATGAGCTTGCCGCAACCGTCGGCCTATTTCTACGAGATTTTCGCGCAAGTGCGGCTGCTCCAGTCGGGCGGACGGTATACGATATTGGCGCGGGCGTCGGCCGATGCCCGCTATGGCACGGTGACGGCGGGTAGTTTCTACGCGGTGGATTTCAGCAATGTCGTGATGTCCGGGACGAGCGGCACGGCCACGATGAAGATTGTGAAACGGGTGGGCGGGGTGCTGACTCAGGTGGCGCAGCTTTCCGTGGGCGTGAAGGACTGGATGAACGTGCGGGTGCTGGTGCGCCCAGGCGGGTCCCAGGGATTTCTATTCTCGGTGTCGCTCGATGATCGCCACACTTACTACGGCGAGGGCGACGCGGCGCTCACGAGTGGGAAACCCGGGCTCGGCGTGGCCGGCGCGGCGGCGGTGAACGGCTTTGAGAATGTGTGGCTATATAACTACGAGAGCGCGGCGCCGACTCCGGTTCTGGCTGCCGACATTGCTTCCAGCGTTTCCTCAACGGCGGTGGACCTGCAATGGAAGGGTTCCTTTGATGGCGCGGACGGCTCTGGAACGTGGCAGTACGATGTATACAGGAACAACCAGTACGTGCGGAGCACGCGGTACGCCACATTCACGGACAACACGCTGAGCCCTTCGACGCCCTATCAGTACTTTATCGTGGCGATGGATTTCCATCTGAACCAGGTGGTCGGCAGTACCATTGTCATCACGACGCCAGGGGCGGGGAGTTTCGACGCGCACCGGAATGGGGTGGAACCGAACGGCACGTACTGGGGCGGCGGGAGCGAGAATATCGATGTGCAGTCCGGAAACCTGAACTACACGCTGCCGCTGTTGAAGGCGGTGGGGCGCGGGCAGACCTCTGTGCAGTTGGCGCTGAGCTACAACTCGCAGAACTGGCGCAAAGACGCGACCGGCACGCCCTCGTATTGGAAGTTGGGCCGGGATATCGGCTACGGGTTCGGGTGGCGGCTCCAGGCAGGCAGCATGACCGCCTATTTCTCAGACTGGTGGACCGTGCACCACTGGGTATATACGGATGCGACGGGAGCGGAGTACCGGCTGGATCAGCAGAGCGGCGGCCTGTTCACTTCGAAAGAGGGGATCTACGTCACGTTTGACGCAAATGTGGGGAAACTGCGTTTCAACGACGGATCGTGGTGGAGTTTCGGGGCGCTTTCCACGGGCGGGGAGGAGGACGCGGGCACGTTCTACCCGACCTTGATGCAGGACTCGAACGGGAACCAGGTGGTGCTGAGCTACCAGTCCGGGATCGGGGCGGGCTGGCCCAATTCAAGCGGGCGGCTGGCGCAGATCAACGACGCGGTGTCGGGGATGGCGGCGCCGGCGTTCTCGTTCACGTATGTGGACCAGGGGGATGGCACGGTGCCGCACCTGCAATCAATCACGAGCGTGGCGGGGCGAGAGAGCTACACGTTCTCTTCGAGTTCGCAAGCGATGCACGAGCCTTTTGACAACGGGGATTTCGGTTCCGCGTGGATGCTGACGGGGATCACGAACACGAGTTCGTCGATCACCACAACGCTGGCCTACAGTCCTTCGGGCGAGATGACGAGCGCGACGCTGCCGTATCACGGGAAGCTGGAGTGGGAGTATTCTCAATTCACGTATGCCAATCAGAAGATCTACCGCGAGGTAAGCAACCGGTATCTGACTCCGACGGAGGGGGGAGCGCGGTGGCGCTACGAGCTGGTGTCGCCGGCGGAGACGACGCAGATGCATTCGTACCGGGCGGTGATCGACTGGGGCGCCGATTCGGTGAAGCAGTACTGGATGAACACCGGGGCGACCCTGCCCTATGCGGGCGTGGTTTACGTTTACCAGGTGCGGCGCAACAACGGCGGTGGCAACGTGACGAACGGGACGCTGCTATCGCACACCGAGTACACGTGGGCCTTGAATGGCACCAATCCGTATGTCTCGACGGTGACCACGACGCGCGATGACACGACGACGAAGGAGCAGCAGTGGCTGGATGGCTTCGGCAACATCACGCAGCGGCGGGTTTATGACAAGGACCTGCTGCTGGCGAATGCGCGGACTTACAAATACGCGTATTTGTCAGACGCGGGGTACACGTCGAGCACCGGGCTGCACATTCGGAACCGGTTGACGTCTGCCACGCTGACGGCGGGCGGGCAGGTCTACACGCTGGCGACGAACACCTATGACGGATTCCCGGCGCAGGACAATTGGGCGGCTGATCCCGACAACAGAAGGCTGAACGATGCGGCCTACGGGACGAGCTACCTGTACCGGGGCAATCTGCGCACGTCGTGGACGATGAGCAGCCAGACGACCAGGACGATGACGTATGACATCGGCGGCAACGTGATCCAGACGACGGGCGGGGGCGGGCCGCAGGTGGATGCTACGTTCGCGAACGGATCGAACTACCTGCTGCCGGCGACGATCACGCCGAACAGCCAGGCGAACCTGGCGACCTCGGCGCAGTGGGATTCGCTGCTGCGGCTGTCGTCGGTGACCGGGCCGAACGGTGCTACGACCAGCGTGGCCGGCTATGACGCGGCTTCGAGGCCGGGCACGACAACCTCGGCGACCGGGGCGGTGACGAGCTTCACGTATTCGAACTCCGCGCCGCAGGTGAGGGCGACGGTGAATCAGCGATGGACGGAAACGTATTATGACGGGCTAGGGCGGACGGTGGAGGTGCGCTCGGGTGTTGGGACCGAGATCAAGTCCATCGTGGAGACGAAATACGCCCCTTGCGGGTGTTCGCCTTTGGGCAAGGTCTCGCAGGTGTCGCGGCCGTTTACTCCGAATGACACGGTGGTGTATTGGACGACTTATGAATATGACGCCCTGGGCCGGACGACGCGCGTGATCCAGCCGGGCAATTCCGGCACAACGACCTATACCTACTGGGGCAATTTGGTGACGGTGACCGATCCGGGGGGCAAATGGAGAGCGTTGGTGACGGACGGGTTTGGGAATCTGGTGCTGGTGATTGAGCCGAATCCGGCGGGTGGGGCGAACTACAACACCACCTACACCTACAACGCCTTCAATCAGTTGACGACCGTGAGCATGCCGCGGCCTACCGGCACGCAAACGCGGAGTTTTGTTTATAACGCGCAGGGGCAGTTGACCTCGGTGACGCAGCCGGAGACCGGCACGACGACCTACGGATACGACTCCACGGGCAAGCCTTCGTGGAAGCGGGATGCGAAGCAACAACTGACCGAGCTCTCCTACGATGCCTACAACCGGACCACGCAGATCCTGCGGTACAAGCGGGTGGCGGGCGCGGATGTGCTGGATCCGGCGCAGAAGACGGTGTATTCCTACGATTCGGCGGTTAACGGCTGGGGCCGGCTGGGGTCGGTGTCGACGTATCAGCATTTCGGTGATTTGACGGGGGCCACGCCGATTGTGGAGAGTTTTGAGTACACAACGTCGGGATTGGTGTCTAAGAAATCGTTGAATGTGACGGGCGTCATTGGCCCGGTGGACGTGACGTATGGCTGGGACAATGAAGGGCGGCCGGTATGGCAGAAGTACCAGGATGCGGGGCCGCGGTTCACCTGGGGCTATGATTCGATGGGGCGGCTTTCGACCATGACGGAGACGAATGTGAACGGCAACTGGGTGGTGGATCTGGTGACGGGAACGACTTACAACGCGGCGGGCCAGATGACGTATCTGGCGGCGCCGGGTGATTCGGAAACGCGGACCTACAACGTCTTGGGGCAATTGGCGCATCAGTTGGGCTTGGGCAAGAACATCGAGTACCGGTACAGCACGACGGCCAACGACGGACGGATCACGCACCGGAAAGACTGGGTGTCGGGTGAAGAGGTGGCTTATCAATATGACGCGCTGGGGCGATTGAGCTCGGCTGAGACTCCGGGCGACCAGTCTACGGACTGGGGGCTGAACTTCACTTACGACGGCTTTGGCAACAAGACCCATCAGCAGGTGAGAAAGGGGACCGTGCCGACGCACGAGTACGTGGTGGACGCGGCGACCAACCGGTTGACGGAGTTTGGTTACGATGCCAACGGCAATGTGACATCGGGGCTGCTCAGTTTGCCCGGGACGTACTCCTATGATGGCGAGAACAGGATGGTGGACAACGGAAAAGAGAAGTACGGGTATGGGGCTGGGAACCGGCGGCTGTGGAAGAAGCGAGCCGATGGCGTGCACGAGGTGTATTTGTACGGTCTGGGCGGGGAGTTGCTGGAGGTGTTTGAGGCGACGGCTGGGAATCCGTGGACTGTGACGAGGCAGGCGGGCTCGCAGCGGGCGTGGTTTGGCGGGCGGTTGATGCGGGTAGGGACGGAGAGGGTGAATGCGGACCGGCTGGGGACGTACGAAAATACGTATCCTTATGGGGAATTGGTGACGGCGACGCCGGCCTCGAAGGAGAAGTTTGCGACGTACTGGCGGGATGCGGGGACGGGGCTGGATTATGCGGTGAACCGGTATTACAGCCCGCAGATGGGGCGGTTTTTGAGTGCGGATCCGTATCAGGCGAGCGGGGGGCCAGCGAATCCGGGGAGTTGGAATCGGTATGCGTATGTGGGCGGGGATCCCGTGAATTTCAATGATTCGGCCGGGTTGTATCAGTGTTCGGTGACCGGCAGCCTCGAGCAGCAGTACCTTCACTACAGTTGCTCGGACGGAAACCTGAGATTCAATCTTACCTTTCAGCTCACGATCTATGGACTGGCAGCCGAGTATCTGTCCGATTTCATCCTAGCATCGATGGATATGCATGCCCGGACAGCGGCTCGAAACTACTTTGCGTCAAGAGCCATTGGGAAAGCCCATGAAGCTGCCCGATTCATCGGCGAGAAATGGACATGGAGCCGTGAATGCGAAGAACTTCTCGACAGGGCTGGCACCTCAAGTATTGGGCTACAGAACGCGGCGAGGCAGGTTGCCGTGAGCGACGGCACAACCAGCCTAGAGCCACTCTATGGCCTCTATGCGAACGCAGCAGAGCCTCCACCGCCCTCCGCCGTTCCAGGTACGGTTGCTGACAAATTCAGCGCCTCTCCAAATACCCATGCTATGGCCGACCTAAACGGCAATCGTGTCTTTATCAATCCGAGCTATTTCAATAGCCTGGAATTGGGTGGTGCGATAATGACCATGGCTCATGAGCTGCTTCACAATGCGGGAGGCATGATAGATGAAGATATCCAGACACGCTGGGGCCTCCCGACTGATCAAGGGTCCTTTAATATCTCGGTCAAGTTGTTTACAACTTGCTTCAACTAGGTGAATTACGTGATGAAGTTCTTCACGCCTTGTATTTTTCTGCTTTGTCAAGCGCTTGTATCCTCGGCGCAGAGCGCCTGCTCGATTCAAGTCCGAGCGACGGATCTGTACGGCGTAGAACTTCGCGGCGGCTCTTTCTCAATCGAAGGGCGCAGCGGACGATTTGAGATTGGGAAAGAACATATAACGCAGTGCGGCGATGCTGTATTAGCCATCCACGTGCCTGCTTTCAGGCGCTATCAATTGAAAAGGAAGATTCGGCCTGGGTTTCAAACGATAACGGTTGGTTTGAAAGTTTCTCCTATTGAGAACTTGGGGGACTCGGAGAATTTCGGGCCGATTGAAATTGTAAATTACGGCAGTTTTAGGAACTGTGGTAGATTGCGAATCATACCGCTTTTTCGCCCGGACGACACAACCGAGACACTTGTCTCCAATCGAGGGGGTGCTGGGGCTGTTGGCCTGGAAGCAGGCGTGTATTCATTCATCCTGATCGGCGGTGCCGGGACTTGTGCGTATGCGTTTCAATCAGCCGACGCAATCGCGCCGATCAAGCTGACAATGACGCCGCTCGAGCTGAAATAGGTAAGCTACCAGGGCAACGTGACGGTCGCGACGGCCCTGAGGATGCCGGGCACCAAGACGATGACGATGCGATGTATTTAGACGCAGCGTCATAAGTATTTGCGCATAGAACAAAAACGTGGTTTCATGTTTGTATGAGGCCACTGACGATCACCGATGCGCCCATGGTGGTTTTGGTATTGCAGGACGAGATCCGCCGGACCGATGAGTCCCGCTACGATCACCGCCTGCATGCTGTCTTGCTTGTCGCGCAGGGCATGACCTGCCGGCAAGCAGCCGCAGTGCTTGGGGACGCCCCACGCACTTTGGAGTATTGGGTTCGAGACTTTGAACGCGCCGGTCTGGCTGGACTGCAGGAGGGAAGCCGCTCAGGGCGGCCGAGACGCCTGACTGATGAGCACCTGAAGATCATCGGGCAGGTACTTCGGAAGCCGCCGGAAGAGGCGGGATTGACCGCCAATCTTTGGGACGGCAAGGCGTTGTGTGCCTATCTGCACCGGGAGTTTGGCGTTGATCTGGGTGTTCGGCAATGCCAGCGGCTGTTCAAGTCTTTGGGCTTCCGTCTGCGGAAGCCGCGGCCCCAGATCGCCCATGGCAATGCTGAATTGCAGAGTGCGCATAAAAAAAACTCCAAACCCTGATGGCCGATCCCACTGTCGAAGTCAGGGCCTTGGACGAGGTTCACTTCCAACAGCACGGCTCCCGTTGCCGGATGTGGGTTCCGCCCGAGGTGCGCGATCCGGTTTCGCTGCATCATCCAACGCGAAGACAAGTTGGCTACTTCGGAGCCGTCCGGCTAGCCGATCGTCGATTCTCCACTCATTCCGATCACTGTTCTCCCTTTCCGATCACCCCGGGTCGCATGGGCCACAAAGTGATCGGTTTGAGGCGAGAACGGTGATCGCTTTCACGGGAGAACGGTGATCGGTTTCCGGGGAGAACGTTGATCGCTTTCAGAGGAGAACGGGTGATCGATTTGGAGGAGAATCCGCAGGGCTGGTGGTGGTGGATCGGGAGCCGCTGGGCGGGCGGTGAGCGGAAGCAAGAGCCTGGCGACGGATTCCGGCTGCGCTCATGCCAGGAAGTCCCGGATCAGTTTGACATTGCCGGGCAGCGTCTCCAGAGGCGGCCAGACGGTGGGGGTGAGCGCTACCGTTCCTGGAGGGCGGCGAAGAGGTTGAGCAGTCCCCTGCCCTGGAAGTGGGGGTCGCGGCGGAGGTCGGTGGCGGAGGCGAGGAGGATCTCCTTGATGGCTTGCGATTTGCCTATGAATTCGCAGCGGACGGAGAGGAGGGCGGCGATGGCTCCGGAGACGTGGGGGGCGGCCATGGAGGTGCCGGAGTCCTCGACATAGGCGGTGCGCCAATCTTCGCCGGGCGGGGCCTTGGCGGGCGAGGCGCACGAGATGATGCGCTCGCCAGGGGCGACGAGATCGGGCTTGCGGCGGCCGTCGCCGGTGGGGCCTTTGGAGGAGAAGTAGGAGACGCCGTAGGAGTGGGGGCGATCGCGGTGGGTGGAGCCGACGGTGATGGCGAGCTCGGCGTTGGCGGGGTCGTTGATGGTGAGGGCGAGGCAGGTGGAGGCGGGGCCGTAGCCGGAGTTGCCGGCGGCGACGACGACGCAGACGCCGCTGTGGACGAGGCGATCGACCTGGACGCAGAGGGGGGAGGCTCCGCAGGCGAACCATTCGGGATCGAACTCGTAGCCGAGGCTGAGGTTGACGCCGTGGATGAGGAGGCGGCGGCCGAAATCATTGACCTGCTGGATGTGATCGAGCGCGGCGAGGATGTCGGAGACTTCGCCTTCGCCGTCGGGGCCGAGGACTTTGAGGGAGATCAGCTTTGCCTCCGGGGCGATGCCGCGCTGGCTTTCGTCGCGCAGGGACTGGCCGGCGAGGATGCCGGCGACGTGGGTGCCGTGGCCGAACTCGTCGGTGAGGGGGGAGCCGGCGCCGATGAAGTCGCGGTGGACGAGGCCGGGGGGGAGATCGAGGTTGCGATGGGTGTCGAAGTGGGAGTGGGGGGCGATACCGGAATCGGCGACGGCCCAGACGATGCCTTTGCCGGAGGCTCGGAAGGCGGTGAGGGCGGCATCGGCCTTGATGGTACAGGTGGAGCGGGCGGTGAGGGCGCGGACGCGGTGGTTGAGCCAGATTTTGTAGAGCAGACCCTCGCGGGCAGTGGCTTCGAGGCGGCGGATTTCGGTCTTGGTCAGCCGCGCCTGGAGGAGCCCGCTGGAGGTGGCGCCGACGGGCAGGGCGGACGGGACAAGGTTGAGGAGTTCAGCGGCGGCACCGGCGTGGTGGAGCTCCAGCAGGACGCTGGCCGGAGCGTCGTCCGGGAGCGTTTCGAGAAGTTGTTGGAGGGCGAGGTCCAGTAGTGTGAACCGCAGCCGCGAAGCGTCGAAAGTCATATATTATTACCCGGCACCATTGTAGGCATGGCGCTCCAAATTTCCTGGTTTTCTGGAAGGGCGATGTCGTTGATATAGAGCGGGATAGATCATTTCCCGGCCCTTGTGAACGGGATTTCGCGGGGTGCTAGTTTTCCTGCTAGGATGGCGCTGTGCCACTCACTTCCCGACGTGCGTTTCTGGCTGCGATGGCCGCAAAGGGTCCGGTGCGGCGTTATCACGCTTGCCTGGCTCCGGACGCTCTGGAGGCGGATGCGGGGCTGCTGGAGGTGGTGCGGGACGCGGGGGTGAGCGACGTTTGGGTGGCAGGGTTTTTCTATGGGCACTGGCACTACACGCCGGAGCGGATCGGGGTGCAACTGCGGCGGATTGAGAAGCTCGGGCTGCGCGGGCACGTGGTGCAGTTGCCATTGGGGCATCCGGGGGATTCGTTGGGCGCGGCGACCGGCCAGCCTCCGCTGATCCCGCCGGCGCACTGGTCTCGGGTGGTGCGGGCGGACGGGCAGATCGGGTGGGGGACTTCTTTGCACGAGCCGGCGACGGCCGAGAACTCGGAGGCGCTGCGGCGGCTGGGGGCAATAGGCGTACGGGCGGTTTTCCTGGACGACGATTTCCGGCTGGCGAGCGGGCCGGGCTCGATTGGCGGATGTTACTGCCCGCGGCATATTGAGGATTTCCGGCGGCTGCACGGCTATGGGGCGTCGTGCGGCGAGGAGTTGCGGGCAGCGGTGGGGGCGCGGAGCTTGAATGGGATGGTGCGGGCGTGGGTGGATTTTCATTGCGACCGGCTGAGCGAGTGTTTTGGGGCGATGCAGAGGGCCGAGCCGCGGATCAGCCTGGGTGTGATGGTGATGTACCTGGGCGCGGAAAAGGCGGGGATCCGGCTGAGCGACTACCGGAATGCGCCGTTCCGGGTGGGCGAACTGATGTTCCGCGACAGGGAGTTCGAGCCGGTGAAGGGCAAGACGGACGAGCTTTTCAGCGCGCTTTTCCACCGGCGGTTTGCGCAGCCAGGAGTGGCGTACAGCGAGACGACCGCATTTCCCGCGGATGCATTATCGGCGTCGAATTTGGCGGCGAAACTGGCGATTTCGACGCTGGCGGACGTGCGCAATACGATGTTCATGAGCGGATTGACGCCGTTTCCGAAGGCGCACTGGAGTGTGCTGGCGCCGGCGATGCGGGCACAGGCCGCGCTTCATGCGGAGTTTGCCGGGTTGCAGCCGGCGGGACCCTTCCGCCACTACTGGGGTGAGGCGAGCCGGTACGTGGGCGATGACCCGCCTTACAGCCTGTTTCTGGCGGCGGGGGTGCCGTTCTCAGTGTGCGACGCGGCGCCGGAGACGGGTTGGGTGTTCCTTTCGGATGCGGACGCGGGCGCGGCGTGGCGGGCCGGAGCGCAGGTGGTGTCGCGGCGGACCAGGCCGGAGACGCTGCGGGAGCTGTTTGCGCTGAAGCGGGAGATCCGGGGTGAATTGGAGGCAGCGGGGACGCCGTATATCGTGGAGGATCAGCCGGCGGTGCTGGCGTGGTATCCGGAGGCGCGGGGGGCGCTGGTGTGGAACCTGGCGGAGCAGGGTGTGCGGCTGACGGTGCGCACGCGGGGGCGGGACGTGGCGGTGACGGCCGGGCCGCTGGAGTTGGTGAAGGTGACGGGGCTGTAAGTTGCTCGCTATTGCTACCATTAAAGGACCGACTGGTATGACTCAATTCAAGGTTCGCTCCCTGCTGCTCGCTTCTCTCCTGACCATGGCTCTCGCGGCGCAGACTCTGCCGCCGGGCGTACAAAAAGTAACCAGTGTGGAAGGAATTACCGAGTACACGCTCCAAAACGGGCTGCGCGTATTGCTATTCCCGGATCCGACGAAATCCAATGCGACGGTGAACATCACCTACATGGTGGGTTCGCGGCACGAGGACTACGGCGAGACGGGCATGGCGCATCTGCTGGAGCACCTGATGTTCAAGGGCTCGAAGAACCACGCGAATGTGAAGAAGGAGTTGCAGGATCACGGGGCGCGGCCGAACGGGACGACGTGGTACGACAGGACGAACTACTTCGAGACGTTCCAGGCGTCGGATGAGAATCTGGATTGGGCGCTGGCGATGGAAGCCGACCGCATGGTGAATTCGTTCATCGCGAAGACGGACCTGGACACCGAGATGACGGTGGTGCGGAATGAATTCGAAGCGGGCGAGAACTCGCCGCAGCGGATTCTGATGGAGAGGGTGCTCTCGACGGCGTTTCTGTGGCACAACTACGGGAAATCGACGATTGGCGCGAAGAGCGATCTGGAAAACGTGCCGATTGAGCGGTTGCAGGCATTCTGGCGCCATTTCTATCAGCCGGACAACTCGGTGCTGGTAGTGGCGGGCAAGATTGATCCGGCCAAGACGCTGGCTCTGGTTCACAAGTACTTTGCGCCGATTCCGAAACCCACGCGGCAAGTGCGGCGGACGTATACGCAGGATCCGGTGCAGGACGGCGAGCGCAGCGTCACGCTGAAGCGTGTGGGCGACGTGCAGGCGCTGTGCGTGGCTTGGCATGTGCCGCCGGGCTCGCACGAGGAGTATGCGGCAATCGAGATGGCCTCGATGATTCTGAGCGACGCGCCGTCCGGGCGGCTGTACAAGGCATTGGTGGAGGCGAAGAAGGCGGCCAGCGTGAACGCGATGGCGTTCCAGTTGAAGGATCCGGGCATGTTGCTGGCGATGGCCTCAGTGCGGCTGGAGCAACCGATGGACGAGGCCCGCCGGACCCTGCTGGCAACCATTGATGAGATCAAGACCAAGCCCTTTACGCAGGAGGAGTTGGACCGGGTGCGGCTGAACTGGATGAAGAACTTCGACCTGTCCTTGAACGACACGGAGGGGATCGCGCTGGAGTTGAGCGAGTGGCAGGGTATGGGCGACTGGCGGCTGATGTTCCTGTTCCGGGACCGGATCAAGAGCGTGACGCTGGCACAGGTGCAGAAGACGGCAGAGAAGTATCTGATTGAATCGAACCGCACGGTGGGCGTTTTTGTGCCGGACAAGGCGCCGGTGCGGGCGGAGGTGCCTGCGGCGCCGGACGTGAGCGCCCTGGTGAAAGACTACAAGGGCGCGGCTTTGGTGAGCGAGGGCGAGGCGTTTGACGCCACGCCTACCAATATCGACAAGCGGACGATTCGGGGCGACCTGGCGGGCGGGATCAAGCTCTCGTTCATCAACAAGAAGACGCGCGGCGCGCAGGTGATTGCGACGCTGCAACTTCACTTTGGCGATGAGAACACGCTGAAGGGGCAGGAATATGCGGGTCAGTTTGCGGGGCAGATGCTGATGCGCGGGACGGCGAAGCACACGCGCCAGCAGATCAAGGACGAGTTTGACCGGCTGAAGGCGAGCGTAATGGTGATGGGCTCGGCGACTGGCGCGACGGCGCGGATCACGACGACGAAGGAGAACCTGCAGCCGGCGCTGGCGCTGGTGGCGGAGTTGCTGAAGGAATCGACGTTCCCGCAGAGCGAGTTTGAGCAGTTGAAGCAGCAGCAACTGGCGGGTCTGGAGAACATGAAGAGCGAGCCGCAGATGAAAGCGATGGAAGCCATGCAGCGGCACATGAGCCCTTATCCCAAGGGCGACGTGCGGTACGTGCAAACGGTCGATGAGCGGATTGAGGGCGTGAAGGCGGTGACTCTGGACGAAGTGAAGGCGTTCCACAAGAAGTTCTACGGGGCATCGTACGGCGAGTTTGTCGTCGTGGGCGAATTTGAACCGGAGACGACGCAGAAGGAAGTTTCGGACCTCTTTAATAGCTGGAAGACGCCGGAGAAGCATGTGCGGATCGCCACGCCGTATTCGAAGGTGGCACCGGAATCGAAGGTGATTGAAGCGCCCGACAAGGCGAACGCGATGTTCGCGGCGGCGATGCCGGTGCGGATGAAGGACTCTGATGCCGATTATCCGGCGTTGGTGCTAGGCAACTACATTCTGGGATCGGGCATGAATTCGCGGCTCTTTGCGCGGGTAAGGGACAAGGAAGGGCTGAGCTACGGGGTGGGTGCGCAGTTCATGGCTCCCTCTCAGGACGACAGCGCGATGTTCATGGTGTTTGCGATCTGCGCGCCGCAGAACGCGGTGAAGGTGGAGAGCTCGGTGAAGGACGAACTGACGCAAATCCTGGACAAGGGCTACACGGACGCGGAAGTGGCAGCGGCGAAGAAGAGCTGGATGCAATCGCGGCAGGTGAGCCGGGCCAACGATGCGGAGTTGGTGGGCCGGATGGCCGGGCAGCGCTACATCGGGCGGACGATGGCGTTTGATCAGCAGTTGGAAGAAAAGGTTGCAGCGCTGACGCCGGCGCAGATCCTGGCGGCGATGAAAAAACACGTGGATGTGAGCCAGCTTTCGATCTACAAGGCTGGCGACTTTGCCAAGGCGGCGAAATAGTGCTGACAGATCTGGTGCAGATCAAGCGGCTGGGTGAGCAGAAGCGCGGCGAGAACGAGCGTTTTCGCAAGCATCTGAAGACTCACAACTTCGTCGAGCGGAAGCTGCGGCACATCGCGGAAGAGGTGGAGGGCCAGATCAACTGCCTGGATTGCGGCAACTGCTGCCGGGTAGCTACGGCGAAGCTGGCGCAGCGGGACGTGGAGAAGCTGGCTAAGTACCTGGGGCTGCCGCTGCCGAGATTTCTACGGGAATACACGGAGCTGAGCGAGGAAGAGGGCCGGATTCTGAAACGGGACGAGGAGAAGGGCTGCGTCTTTCTTTCCGGCAACGAATGCACGGTGTATGACGCGCGGCCGGGGAGTTGCGAGGACTTTCCGCATGTGGTGCGGGGGGCGGGGTCTTTGCAATCGCGGGTGTGGGCATTCATCGACCGGGCGTGCTACTGCCCGATTGTGTACAACACGATGGAGGCCTGGAAGGTGAACGAGAAGTTCTCGCCTATTCCCAAGTGACGGGTCTAACAACCGTCTGAAGCAAACCAGAGGTTGGGTTCACCTTCTGGTGTGTAGGCAGGGATCCAGCCTTTGGTGGGCCGCACATTCGGGGGCAGCGCCCCGCAGTGGTCGGCCACGGGCGTTTCGATCTGGAACCAGAGGCCCCCTTTGTACCGGCGATTCGCCAGGATCTTCACTGCGACGCTTCGGCCGCTGTGCATAACCCTCTGAAGGGGAGCCGAGGTTGACGGGTGGTGACCGAGAACCCCGTAGATTCTTCCATCCCAACGTGACGCCAAGACGGGCACATTGCGGGTGACCAGATCGAGATAGAGGTGGAAGACCATCTGCGGAGTCTTTTGGAGCCACGCTTTCTGTTGGGCGCCGATAGCGACGTAGTACCATTCGCCGCGGATGGTGTAGACGGCTGCGCCCATCTGAGTGTTGTGGATGGGCCGCATGGCGTCCTTCGGGATGGAGCGGGCGACGATGGGGGCAGCCGGGCTGGGTTCACTGTGAAGAACGACATCGGGCGAGGTTGCCAGGAGGCCAAGCAGAACAACGGCGAGCACGATTGCATCATACTGGGTGGAATATGCAGAGTGCAATGATCAGGCCGGAGGCTGCGGAATACGCGCCATACTACGATCGCTATGTCTCGCTGGCGCCGGCGGGGGACCTGCTGGCGACGCTGGCGGCACAGCCAGTGGCTGCGCTCCTGGAGGGGGTGTCCGAGGAGCGTGGCGAGTACCGGTATGCACCGGGCAAGTGGAGCGTCAAAGAGGCGCTGGGGCACATTATCGACACCGAGCGGATCATGGCGTATCGGGCGCTGCGAGTGGCGCGGAACGATGCGACCGAATTGCCGGGCTTTGAGCAGGATCCGTATGTGGAGTATGGCGGCTTTGGAGGGCGGACGCTGGAGGATCTGGTGGGTGAGTTCCGAGCCGTGCGGGCGGCCACGCTGTGCCTACTGAGGGGGTTGCCGGAGGAGGCATGGGGGCGTTGGGGTACGGCGTCGGGCAATCGGGTGACGGCGCGGGCGCTGGCGTGGATCATCGCCGGTCATGAGCTGTATCACGAGCGGATTTACCGGGGGCGGTACGGGCTGTAAGGAATCAGCGGAGGAAGCAGAGCTGGACACAGCAGGAACCGAGATTCAGATGCCAAAACCAGTTCATGGCAATCAGAACTGAGAGCATGAGCATGACCGCGAAGGTCACCGAAACGCTTTCAAATTTGTACTTCTTCCAGAAAGGGCGTCGAGTGTGGCGATACGGCATAATGCAGTCCTAAACTACAAAATCGGGCCGTGTGTGTCAAGGGCAACGGGTTGCGGAAATAAAGAAATGCCGGAGCAGAAGAGATCGAGAGACGGACTTTTCAGCCATCACTCCCTGACACACCTAGCGGAAAACGCTCGTTGCTTCTCGCCACCGCTTTGACGATGCAGAGCTAGCCCGCCTCGACCAAAGTTGTAGAACCATCCGCTGGCCGAATCAACTTCTGACACCGTCCAGTAGAATCCATGGGCGTCTAGTCGTGCATACTGGCCATCCTCGGCCCGGCCACCGCCGAGCACGGCATTGAATCCCGAGCTGCCTCCGGCGAGGAGCGCCTTGTACGCCGCTTTCCCCTTGTCGTCCGAGTCCTGACTGACTCCGCCGTAGTGCTTCGCCAACTGCCGCCACTCGTCATCGGTCGGCAATCGCCATCCGGTTCCCAATGATTGGCATCCTCGATTGGCTGACTCCCAGGTGTACAAACGGCCGTACTGAGAGCAATTCGTCTCCGCGTTTTCGTAGCAGTAGGACGGGACAGTGTTGACGTTCAGATTGTATGTCGTCCATTGTTTGCCATCCGCCATCCGCTTGGATGGATACAAGGCGTTGGAGGCGTTTCGAGCTTGCACAGAAAGGCGCTGGTGGGTGGCGCCCATAGACGCGCACACGATAGTCAGCGCGATTGATGCGGCACAGACACGAATCGGCATGATGTCGTTTGTAACGGCAATCATCAACGGCCTCCGCATCGTGGTGACCATTTTACATTCGACGCCTACACTTCTCAACAGGATTGCGGGCCGGAAAAACCAACTGGCACCGAGCACGGCGCGGGGTGATGCTGAGGAGTTTGCGGTTCTCTCTGGAGTCTCTGCTCGAAAGCGCCGTTTCCTTTCGGCAAGCCTGCACAAAACATGAAGTACGTCATTTTGAGCTGCATCCTTCGGCGATTGGCGAGTCCGATTCGGCGTGGGTGGAGACCGCGATTCCGTGCGGCTCCCGAGAATGGGCCGCTTGGCGTGTGAACAGGGGTTGGTTGGGCGATTCGAGCTTCACCGGTCTTGCCGCGGTCTAGCAGGGTCGGACGCATGCGCCGTTTCTACGGGGACCTTTCTCGTGGAGAGATCGATGGCTTTCAGCACGAGCCTCGTACTTTGGCTTACATGGCCCCACAGTATCGCTAGTCCAAGCATCATTAGCGTATAAGTGGAGACAGTCGACCAGAAGATGAGCACGTGCACGCGATTGGAAAACTCTGCCAATTGCACAAACCCCACAAGAAAAAACACTTCAACTGCGATTAGCAGGATCACAAATAAGCGGAAGCGCCGTTCAGAACGGTCAACCCTGTCCAAAGCGTTCTGACGAGCGGTGTCCCAGGGCAATTCTGTCATGTGTGAGTTCCTCCTCCAGCATTCATTTGCGTACCGGCCGCGTGCCTGCGCAACCGCGAGAGCCCATAGGCTAGCCGGGACTTCACGGTTCCTGGCAAAATCTCGAGTACTGCGGCGACTTCATGGAGGCTCATCTCCTCCAGGTAGTGCAGCACGATGACGGCGCGGCTCGCTGGCGGCAGGTCATCAACCCAATCAAGGAGACGGGGCTCCCATTTCTGGGGGATGCTCTCCCTGGCAGCCGTTTCCAGAGTGTCCGGGTCCAGTATTTCCTCACCGCGACGTTTTTCTGAGCGCAACTGCCGGAAGCATTCCCGGCTGGCTATGCGAAAGGCCCACGGGCGTAGAAGTTCGGGATCCCGCAGCCAGACAATCTTCTTGCAGATTCGAAATAGCACCTCTTGTAGGGCGTCTTCTGCCATTTCGCGATGGGTTAACAGCCTCGATATGTATCGGTAGATCGGACGTTGCAGAGCAGCAAGGATGCCGTCCAGGACATCACGGTCGCCTGCGATCGCGCGCGCCACTACCAAGCCGTCTACGTTCCAAGGCTCTGTCATGTACCTACACCTGATATGAGCGGCCAACGCAGAGAACTGTTCGCACCCTGGTGAGAAATATCTTGCACGGGAGTGCTAATGAATTGCCGAGACAAGGGGGCGGGGGGAAACCATGCACGATCGCTTTTCGCACGGTTCGAGGAGCGCCACCGTCCGAACGCGAGTGGCGTAAATCAAGAGAAAGGCCGGAGCGATTGGCTCCGGCCGTTTTCGTTTTGCGGTGCTGAGAAGCGGATTTATTCCGCTTCGCCGATGGGCTCGTCAATGTTCATGTCGAGGGCCTCGCCACCGAGGTAGCTGCCCTTGGTCTCTTCGTCGTAGACGTTGAAGGAGTCCGCCATGACATCGGGTTCCTGGAGCGGATCTTCGATGACATCCTCGCCGGCGATTTTGACGCGGCGATAGTAATCCATGCCGGTGCCGGCAGGGATCAGGCGGCCCATGATGACGTTCTCCTTGAGGCCGCGGAGGTAATCCACCTTGCCGTTGATGGCGGCTTCGGTGAGCACTCGGGTGGTCTCCTGGAACGACGCGGCGGAGATGAACGAATCGGTGGAGAGCGACGCCTTGGTGATGCCGAGCAGCACGGGGCTGCCCTGCGAAATGCGGCCGCCGGCCTCACGGGTCTTTTCGTTCTCGTCGCGGAAGCGGAACTTGTCGACGATCTCATCCGGGAGGAATTCGGTATCGGCGATGTCGTCGATCCGGACCCAGCGCATCATCTGGCGGACAATCACTTCGAGGTGCTTGTCGTTGATGTTGACGCCCTGGAGACGGTAGACTTCCTGGATCTCGTTGACGAGGTACTTCTGGAGTTCCTTTTCGCCGAGGACCTTGAGGATGTCATGCGGGTTGCGGGGACCATCCATGAGCGGGTCGCCGGCCTTGATCTTCTCGCCGTCCTGCACGTTGATGTGCACGCCGCGGGGGATGGAGTATTCCTTCTCCGTCCCGTCGGCGCCGGCCACTGAGATCTTACGCATACCCTTGACGACTTCACCGATTCGCACGGTGCCGTCGATTTCGCTCATGACAGCGGTCTCGCGGGGCTTGCGAGCTTCGAAGAGCTCGACCACGCGGGGCAGACCGCCGGTGATGTCCTTGGTCTTGGTGGTGGCACGCGGGATTTTGGCGAGCACGTCGCCGGCGTGGACACGGTCGCCGTCACGCACGCTGAGGTGAGCGTGGGTGGGCATGAGGTAGCGCTTCTCGTCCGACTTGTGGCCGCCGTCGGGACGGATGATGACCGTCGGGAGGCGCTTTTCGTCGGGCGAATCGATGATGACCCACTGGGAGAGGCCGGTGACTTCATCGAGCTCTTCGTGGTAGGTGACGCTATCGGTAATGTCCTTGAAGTGGACGGTACCGCTGATTTCGGTGAGGATCGAGAAGGCGAAGGGATCCCACTTGAGGAAGGTCTGGTTGGCCTTGATGGGCGCGCCGTCCTCGATGAGGATGTGGGCGCCGTAGACGACCTGGTAACGCTCGCGTTCGCGGCCCTTTTCGTCGACTGTGGCGAAGAGGCCGGCGCGATTCATGGCGATGATATGGCCCTGAGCGTTCTTGACCGTGTTGATGCCAATGTACTTGGCGAAGCCGTCGTAGCGGGCTTCCTGCTTGTTCTGCTCCACGCCGGCCGCGGCAGCGCCGCCGATGTGGAAGGTGCGCATGGTGAGCTGAGTGCCGGGCTCACCGATGGACTGGGCCGAGATGATACCCACGGCTTCGCCGCGTTCGACGAGGCGGCCGGTGGCCAGGTTGCGGCCGTAACAGAGTTCGCAGACGCCGCGCTTGGACTCGCAGGTGAGCACTGAGCGGATCTTGACGCGGTCGATACCGGCGTCCTGAATCGCCTGGGCGATGTCCTCGGTGATCTCGTCCTTGGCGGGGACGATGACCTTGCCTTCGTAGTCGAGCTGATCTTCGAGGGCGACGCGGCCGATGATGCGGTCGCGGAGCGGCTCGATGATTTCACCCGATTCGACGATGGGCTCGACGTAGATACCGTCGGAGGTGCCGCAATCGAGTTCGCTGACGATGACGTCCTGGGCGACGTCGCAGAGGCGGCGGGTGAGATAGCCGGAATCGGCCGTCTTGAGCGCCGTATCGGCGAGACCCTTGCGGGCGCCGTGCGTGGAGATGAAGTACTGCAGCACGTTGAGACCTTCACGGAAGTTGGCCGTGATGGGGGTTTCGATGATCTCGCCGTTGGGCTTGGCCATCAGGCCGCGCATACCGGAGAGCTGGCGGATCTGCTGTTTGGAACCGCGAGCGCCGGAATCGGCCATGATGTAGATCGGGTTCAGGTAGCGGCCGCTCTTGTCGTCGGCCTCCATGGACTTGAACATTTCCGAAGAAACGTCGTCAGTCACCTTGTTCCAGATCTCGATGATCTTGTTGTAGCGCTCACCCTGGGTGATGGCGCCTTCCTGGTACTGGCCCTGGACTTCGACAACGGCGCGCTCAGCCTTCTTGACCAGTTCGGCCTTGGAGGCGGGCACGACCATGTCATCGATGCCGATGGAAATACCGGCCTTGGTGGCGGAGAGGAAGCCTAGGTCCTTGATATCGTCGAGCATGGCGACGGTGATCTTGAGACCGAACTTCAGGTAGCAGTACTGTACGAGCTGCGTGAGGCCCTTCTTCTTGAGCAGGCCGTTGACGAACGGCATCTCGTTGGGCACACAGTCGTTGAGGACAACGCGGCCGACAGTGGTTTCCATGTCGGTCTTGGCGTACTCGACGGGCTGGGTATGCAGCACGTCCTGGCTATCGTAGGCGTTGTTCAGGTCGATGACCTGGCCGGTGAAGCGCAGGGTGATGGGAGTTTGTGTTTCCACTTCGCCCATCTCGTAGGCGATGAGGACGTCATCGACGGAGGCGAACTTCTTGCCTTCACCCTTGGAGCCCTTGCGGACCTTGGTGAGGTAGTAGAGACCGAGCACCATATCCTGGGTCGGGACGGCGATAGGAGCGCCGTGCGCCGGCGAGAGGATGTTGTTGGCGCTGAGCATCAGGGTAGATGCTTCGATCTGCGCTTCGGGCGAGAGCGGGATGTGGACGGCCATCTGATCGCCGTCGAAATCGGCGTTGAAGGCGGTACAGACCAGCGGGTGGATCTTGAGGGCCTTGCCGTCCACCAGCACGGGCTCGAAGGCCTGGATGCCGAGACGGTGGAGCGTGGGGGCGCGATTGAGGAGGATCGGATGCTCCTTGATCACTTCCTCGAGGATGTCCCAAACGACCGGATCCTGCTGTTCGACGAGCTCCTTGGCCTGCTTGATGGTAGTGCAGTGGCCGCGGAGTTCGAGACGGTGATAGATGAAGGGCTTGAATAGCTCCAGCGCCATCTTCTTGGGCAGGCCGGCCTGGTGAAGCTTGAGCTCGGGGCCGACGACGATGACGGAGCGGCCGGAGTAATCGACGCGCTTGCCGAGCAGGTTCTGGCGGAAGCGGCCCTGCTTGCCCTTGAGGGCATCGGAGAGCGACTTGAGCGGGCGGTTGTTGGCGCCACGCAGGACGCGTCCACGGCGGCCGTTATCGAACAGGGCGTCGACGGCCTCCTGGAGCATACGCTTTTCATTGCGAACGATGACGTCGGGCGCGTGCAGCTCGATGAGCTTCTTCAACCGGTTGTTTCGGTTGATGACGCGGCGATAGAGATCGTTGAGATCGGAGGTGGCAAAGCGGCCGCCATCGAGCGGAACGAGCGGGCGCAGTTCCGGCGGAATGACGGGGATGACATCCAGGATCATCCACTCCGGCTTGTTGCCGGACTTGCGGAAGCTCTCGGTGACACGCAGGCGCTTGGCGAACTTGAGCTTTTTCTGCTGGCTCTGTTCCGTCTTCATGGCCTCGCGGATCTTGATCGAGAGGTCCTCGACGTCGATCTTGCGGAGCAGCTCCTTGATTCCCTCGGCGCCCATCATGGCGACGAACTTGCCGGGGTATTCGAGCTCGAGCTGGCGTTTGCGCTCGTCGGTGAGCACTTCGGCGCGGTTCAAGTTGGGCACTTCGCCGGGATCGACCACGACGAAGGCTTCAAAGTAGAGGACGCGTTCGAGATCGCGGAGCGTGATGTCGAGCAGGTAGCCGATGCGCGACGGCAGGCCCTTGAAGAACCAGACGTGCGAGCAGGGGCTGGCCAGCTCGATGTGGCCGAGGCGTTCGCGGCGGACGCGCGACAGTGTGACTTCGACGCCGCACTTGTCGCAGATGACGCCGCGATGCTTCATGCGCTTGTACTTACCGCAGAGGCACTCCCAATCGGCGATGGGGCCGAAGATGCGCGCGCAGAACAGGCCGTCGCGCTCAGGTTTGAAAGTGCGGTAGTTGATGGTTTCGGGCTTGGTGACTTCACCATGGGACCAGCTCCGGATCTTTTCCGGCGAGGCCAGGCTGATGCGGATGGAATCAAAGTCCGCGATCAGATTCGCGCGATCGTAAGGGGATGATCTGTACATATTCGCCTCCTGTCTCTTCCGGGATCCTTAGTCGGCCGCCAATGCGGTGTCGACGATTTCCTTGGGCTTCTTCATCAGTTCCACATCCAGACAGAGCGATTGCAGCTCGCGGATGAGAACGTTGAAGGATTCAGGCACGCCGGGTTCGGCGGCGGCCTCACCCTTGACGATGGCTTCGTAGATCTTGGCGCGGCCGTAAACGTCGTCAGACTTGGCCGTGAGAAGCTCCTGAAGCACGTAGGCGGCGCCGTAGGCTTCGAGCGCCCAGACTTCCATTTCGCCGAAGCGCTGGCCGCCGAACTGAGCCTTGCCGCCCAGCGGCTGCTGGGTGATCAGGGAGTACGGGCCGATGGAGCGGGCGTGGATCTTGTCGTCCACCAGATGGCTCAGCTTGAGCATGTAGATGATGCCGACGGTGACGGGCTGCTCAAAGGCCTGGCCGGTCATACCATCGTGGAGCATGACCTTGCCCGAGGTGGGCAGGCCCGCGGTAGTCAACCGCTCCTTGATGTCCTTTTCGGTGGCGCCGTCAAAGACGGGCGTTGCGAACTTGACACCGAGCTCGCGTCCGGCCCAGCCGAGGTGGGTTTCGAGAATCTGACCCACGTTCATACGGGAAGGAACGCCGAGCGGATTGAGGATGATCTCGACGGGCGTGCCGTTTTCGAGATAAGGCATGTCTTCTTCCGGCACGATGCGGCTGATGACACCTTTGTTACCGTGGCGGCCGGCCATCTTGTCACCGACAGAGAGCTTGCGCTTCATGGCGATGTAGATCTTGACCATCTTGATGACGCCGGGCGGCAGCTCATCGCCCTTCTTGAGTTTGGCGATCTTCTCCTCGGTGATCTTTTCGAGCACCTGGATCTGACGCGACGTGAGCTCTTCGATCTCGTCGATGGACTCGTTCAACCGCGGGTCGCGGCTGGAGAGCTTCATACGCTTCAAATCGCGCGCCTTCATCTTCTCGATGAGGTCGCGCGTGAGCGGCGTGCCCTTGGCGAGCAGCTTCTTGTTGGTCTTCTCGTCGTGCAGGTCGGCCAGGATCTCCTTGCCGTCGAGCAGTGCGGCGAGGCGCTTGGAGCGCTCGTCACCGAGAATACGCTTTTCGTCGTCGAGGTTACGGTGGAGCTTATCGACCTGGGATTCCAGGATCGACTTGCTGCGCTCGTCGAGCTCCGCGCCCTTGCGCGAGAACACCTTCGCATCCACCACCACGCCTTCGATGCCGGGCGGGCAGTAGAGCGAGGCGTCCTTCACATCACCGGCCTTCTCGCCGAAGATGGCCCTCAGGAGCTTTTCTTCGGGGGTCAACTGAGTCTCGCCCTTGGGCGTGACCTTGCCGACAAGGATGTCGCCGGGCTTGACCTTGGAGCCGATGATGATGATGCCGCTGTCGTCCAGGCTGCGCAGGAAGGTCTCGCCGATGTTGGGGATGTCGCGCGTGACTTCTTCCGGACCCAGTTTGGTGTCGCGGGCCTCGATCTCGAACTCTTCGATGTGGATCGAAGTGTAG
This sequence comes from Paludibaculum sp., assembly GCA_036504135.1. Lineage (GTDB taxonomy): Bacteria > Acidobacteriota > Terriglobia > Bryobacterales > Bryobacteraceae > Paludibaculum. Next base: position 7,050 of record DASXVP010000031.1, on the reverse strand, counting down.
TAATCCTCTTTCACCAGCTTTTCGCTGACGATGATAGCGTCCTCATAGTTGCAGCCGCGCCAGGGCATGAAGGCGACCAGCACGTTGCGGCCGAGAGCGAGCTCGCCCATATCCGTGCAAGGACCGTCAGCCAGCACGTCGCCCTTGCGGACTCGCTGGCCGTGGGCCACAATCGGCTTCTGGTTGATGCAGGTGTTCTGGTTGGAGCGCTTGAACTTGGTGAGCGGGTAGATATCGGCGCCGACTTCGCGCGACATCTGGCCCTCGTGAATGTTGCCTTCGACACGAACGATGATGCGTTCGCTATCGACGCTATCCACGATGCCCGCTCGTTTGCAGAGCACCACGGCGCCGGAATCGCGCGCGGTGACGCGCTCCATGCCGGTGCCAACGATGGGCGAATCCGCGCGCAGCAGCGGGACGGCCTGGCGCTGCATGTTTGAACCCATGAGAGCGCGGTTGGCGTCGTCGTTTTCGAGGAACGGAATGAGCGAGGCAGCGACCGAGACGAGCTGTTTCGGGCTGACGTCCATGTACTGGATCTCGTCGCGGCTCATCAGCGAGAAGTTGCCGGCCTTGCGGGCGTTGACAAGCTCCTCGACGATCTTGCCGGTCTTATCGAGAGCCATGTTGGCCTGGGCGATGACGTACTTGTCTTCGTCCCATGCCGACAGGTAGTCGCAATGGGCCTCGAACTCGGGCGGGGTCTTCTTGCCGTCGGGCGAGGCCAATACCTTATCGATCTCCTTGCGCGTGAGCACTTGGCCGACCTTGAGGTTGGTCCCTCCAGGGTTGAGGATCTTCACGTCATCCTGCACCATGGTGTCTTCGACTCGGCGGTACGGGCTCTCGATGAAGCCGTATTGATTGATGCGGGCAAAGCAGCTGAGCGACGAGATCAGACCGATGTTCGGGCCTTCCGGCGTTTCAATCGGGCAGATACGGCCGTAGTGGGTGGGATGGACGTCGCGGACTTCGAAGCCGGCGCGTTCGCGGCTCAAACCGCCTGGTCCAAGGGCCGACAGACGGCGCTTGTGGGTGATCTCCGAAAGCGGGTTGGTCTGATCCATGAACTGCGAGAGCTGGCTGGAGCCGAAGAACTCGCGGATGGCAGCCATCACCGGCTTGGCGTTGACGAGGTCGTGCGGCATGGCCGTCGACATCTCCTGGTAGACGGCCATCTTTTCCTTGATGGCGCGCTCCATCCGGACGAGGCCGATGCGGAACTGGTTTTCGAGCAGTTCCCCGACGGCGCGGACGCGGCGGTTGCCGAGGTGATCGATGTCGTCGACGGCGCCGATGCCGCGACGGAGCTTCAGCAGGTACTGAATGGTGTCGGTGAAGTCCTTCTGATCGAGCACGCGGCGGTCCAGCGGGTTGCCGGTGTAGCCTTCGGGCATGTACTCAAAGCTGTCGTACAGCTTGATGTTGAACTTCATGCGGCCGACGCGCGAGAAATCGTATTTGCGCGGGTCGAAGAACATGCCGTGGAAAAGCTGGTTAGCGGTGTCGAGGGTGGGCGGATCGCCCGGACGCAGCTTCCGGTAAATTTCGAGCAGGGCGTCGGCCTGCGTCTTGACCGGATCCTTGCGCAGAGTGGCGGAGATCACGTTGCCCACTTCGTCGCGATCGGCGAAAAAGACATCCACGCTGGGGATGTCGGCTTCCATGATCTTGGCGAGCATGGAAGTGGTGAGCTCGTGATTGGCCTCGGCCAGCACTTCGCCGGTCTCCATATCGATGACGTCGGAGGCAACCCAGGCGCCTTCGATCTCGGCAGTGGTCACTTCCACCTTGTCCACCTTGGCCTTGAGGAGGTCCTTGATGGTGGACTCTTTGATCTTGCGGTTGGCCGGGTGGATGCTCTCGCCGGCCTTGTTCACCAGCGCGTTGCCGAGCTTGACTCCGATGAGGGACTCGTCGACCTTCCAAAAGATCTTCTTGTCCTTGAGGTGCAGTTCGGAGCACTTGTAGAACGCCTTGATGATGTCGCTATCGCTCTTGATGCCCAGGGCGCGCAGGAACACAGAGCCGTAGAACTTGCGCTTACGGTCGATGCGGACGTAGAGGAGGTTCTTGGAGTCGAACTCAAACTCCACCCAGGAACCGCGATAGGGAATGATTTTGCCGAGGAAGTAGTTCTGCGCCTGAACCTTCTCGAAGAAGACGCCAGGCGAACGGTGCAACTGGCTGACGATGACGCGCTCGGTGCCGTTGATGATGAATGTGCCGTTGGCGCTCATCAGCGGGATCTCGCCGAAGAAGACTTCCTGCTCCTTGAACTCGCGCACGGTCTTGCGGCCGGACTCGTCCTTGTCGAACATCTTGAGCCGGATGGTGACCTTGAGCGGGGCGGCATAGGTCATGCCACGCTCTTCGCACTCCGCCTGGTCGTACTTGAGCTGGAGGCCGACGGGATCGCCGCAGCGGTTGCAGAAGGTGACGACGTTCTTGTTGAAAGTGCCGCACTTGTCGCAGAGGACGTCGCCGGGGTGGAACGGATCCGTCTTGATGGTGGCGCCGCAGGCCGGATTGCGGCAGACGGTGCGCAGGTGGTTCAAGCCCTTCAGGCTGCCGCACTTGCACTCCCAGTTGCCAATGGCGTAGTCGACGAATTCCAGTTCGGATAAGCCCCGGAAATCGTTGATGGGAAAGACGCTTTTGAAGACGCTCTGCAGTCCGATGTCATCCCGCTCGTCGGGCAGCAGGTCCATCTGCAGGAAGCGCTCGTAGCTGCGCTTTTGCACCTCGATCAGGTTGGGGATGGGGACTGACGTCTTGATCTTTGAAAAATCGACACGCTCGCGCGGCGTGTTGGTAGGCGAAGTAGCCATTCTCCACTCCTTCGGTTCGTCCTGACTTCTCAGCGTGGCAAGCCAACGGCCGGAACAGGCGAACTCCCCTGCTCGCCAAATCTAACGGCGGCAGGGATCGGACACAATCACGAATTTCGGGAGATGCCCGGCGCAGGTATGGCTGACACCAAGGGCAATGGATCGATCAGCGGGCAGAGGGTCAGCAGGCGGGCCTGCTGGAGAGATATTGAAATGCGAGGACTTCGGCGCCTGCCAGCAAACGGTTGCCGCTGGATAAGGAAAGGTCGCAAGAGCAGTAGATCCCCACTATAACCAGAGTCGGATGACTAGAGCTTATCAGAAACAAAAACAACACGTCAACTTCGGATGACGACACAACAAGGCGGCCGCAGCGGCAACTCCGTTTCAGGAGCCGCCCTGCAACCGCCCGGTTGTTGTTGAGGAGTGAGCGTTCCGGATGGAACGCGCAAGCCTACTTGACTTCGACAGTGGCGCCGGCGTCGACGAACTTCTTCGCGATGGCAGCGGCCTCGTCCTTCGTCACGCCTTCCTTGATGGCCTTAGGAGCAGCCTCAACGAGGTCCTTGGCTTCCTTCAGACCGAGGCTGGTGACCTCGCGGACCACCTTGATGACGTTGATCTTGTTGGGGCCGGCGGCGGTGAGAACGACGTTGAACTCCGTCTTCTCTTCCACCACGGCGGCGGCGGCAGCGGCCGGAGCGGCGACCGAAACCGATGCGGCAGCGGCGGATACGCCCAGCTTTTCCTCGAGCAGCTTCACGAGCTGGGAGGCCTCCAGGAGAGTCAGGCCCTGGATATTTTCAGCGATCACATTAATGTCAGCCATTTTCTTCGATACTCCCTATCGTTTGAAAAATCGTATTCATGGCCCCGATATGGGGCGCATCCCTCACTCGGAGGCGAACTTGTTTTCTTTCACGCCCTGGTCAACGACTATGGCGAGGTTGCGGCCCACACCGTTGATGGCGGTGACCAGTTGCTGTGCCGGGGCATTGATGACCCAGAGTAGCTTGGCGTAGATCTCTTCCTTCGGCGGCATGAGGGCCAGTTCCTGGATTTCGGCCAGGTTGATGGCGCGGCCTTCCACGAGGCCAGCCTTGAAGGTAAATGCCGGATTTGCCTTGGCGTAGGCGGACAGCGCCTTGGCGAGAGCGACGGGATCGCCGGCGGTGTAGGCCACCGCGGAGACACCCTTCAGCTCAGCGAGAACCTGTTCGGCAGGAAGGCCGGCGGAGGCCTTGCTGGCGATGGTGTTCTTCACTACGTGATACATCCCGCCCGCGCCGCGGACAGCCTTGCGCAGCTGGAAGTCCTGTGCGACAGTCAGCTTGGAAAATCCCGTAACGAATACGCTGCTGTTTTCCTGCAACGCGCCGCGGAGGGTTTCCAGGTCCTTTTGTTTTTTCTTTCGTTCCTTCATGACCGTTTTCCTTTCGCGATCGCGTCGATCAGACCTGCTTGGCGTTGAAGGAGGTCACATCCAAAGCAACGCCCGGCCCCATGGTGGAGCAGACGGTAACGCTCTTGATGTACTTGCCCTTCGCTGCCGCAGGCTTGGCCTTGATGACCGCCTGGATCAACGTGGTTGCGTTCTCCAGAAGCTTGGCGGTGGCGAAGGCGACCTTGCCGAGAGGGGCGTGAATCACACCCGTCTTGTCGACGCGGAACTCCACCTTGCCGGCTTTCACTTCCAGCACGGCCTTGGTAACGTCAGTAGTGACGGTGCCTGTCTTCGGGTTGGGCATCAGGCCGCGAGGGCCCAGTACCTTGCCGAGGCGTGCCATCGACCGCATCATATCCGGCGTGGCGATGACAGCGTCATAGTCCAGCCAGTTTTCCTTCACAATCTTCTCGACCAGTTCCTCGCCACCGAAGAACTCCGCGCCTGCCGCTTCTGCTTCACGGATCTTGTCGCCCGAAGCGATCACGAGAACGCGCTTGCTCTTGCCTAGCCCGTTGGGGAGAACCACAGTGCCGCGCACCATCTGATCGGCGTGTTTCGGATCCACGCCCAATCTCATATGCACTTCAACTGTCTCGTCAAACTTCGTGAACTTGATCTTTTGCACCAGCGGGATGGCTTCGTCGAGCGTGTAGGGCCGCTTCTCAACTTGAGCGACGGCCGCTGTATACTTCTTGCCTGGTTTTCTTGCCATATTTTTGACTGGTCCAAACGGCCCCCACAACCATCTCTGGAGGGGGAAGCCTCCCAATGTGACCGGATTTACCCGCGGAGCGGGCTTACCGTTAGATTGGAAAAGAACGAAACTACTACTTTAGCATGGCGCAGCAGCCTGCGTCCACGCCGTTACGAACGAACAACTATTGAGTGACTTCCACGCCCATTGACACGCAGGCGCCCTTCACCTGCGCGACGGCCGATTCCAGAGTGAATGAGTTCAGATCCGGCATCTTGAGCTTGGCGATCTCTTCGATCTGCGCCATCGAAATCTTGCCGACTTTGTTCTTGTTGGGCTCGGCGCTGCCCTTCGCCAAATTGCAGGCGCGCTTCACCAGAATGGCCACAGGAGGGGTCTTGGTGATGAACGTGAAGGAGCGATCCGAATAGATCGTGATCACCACGGGGATGATCAACCCTTCCTGATCCTTGGCGGAGGTCTTGGCGTTGAACGCCTTGCAGAACTCCATGATGTTGACGCCCTGCGGACCGAGCGCGGTGCCGACCGGCGGGGCCGGAGTGGCCTTGCCAGCTGGGATTTGCAGTTTAACCTGACCGGTTACTTTCTTCGCCATTTTGCTGAAACCTTATCTCTAACTAATCTTTTCCACTTGAAGGAACTCGAGCTCGACCGGAGTGGCACGGCCGAAAATGGTGACGAGAACCCGCAGCGTGCTGCGGTCACTGTTCACATCGTCCACCTTGCCCTGGAAGTTTGTGAAGGGGCCGTCGATAATACGGACGGTCTCATTCTTTTCGAAATTAAGCTTGGGCCGCGGGCGATCCACCGAAGAGGCCTGACGGTTGAGGATGCCGTCCACTTCCTCGCTGGTCAGCGGGACGGGCGTATTGCCGCCTCCGACGAAGCCAGTGACGCGCGGCGTGTTCTTGACGTGATGCCAGAGCTCGTCGTCCATGGCCATCTGGACCATGACGTAGCCCGGATAGAGCATCCGCTTGCTGGTCACCTTTTTTCCATTCCGGAGCTCCACCACCTCTTCGGTGGGGATCAGAATCTGGCCCAGACGATCGGCAAATCCATAGGCCTCTGAGCGCGCTTTCAGCGACTCAGCCACCTTGTTTTCAAAACCGGAATAGGAATGGATGATGTACCAGTCCATGCCAGGAAGATGGTTGGGGTCCAAGGCGGGCGCGCCCTCGGCCTCCATCTCCAACGCAGCCTCTTCCGCAGGCGGCACGGGGACGGATTCGCCTACCGGGACTTCAGGAGTTTCCTCAAGCGGCATAACCTGTTCATCAGAGGACACAGTCTCGGAATCCGGGATGTGAGCCTCTGGCTCGGAGCCGCCGGTTGTTTCGTCCTGGTTGTCGAAATCCTGCTCGGACATGAAGCTAAACCCTCACAGCGAACTTGCTACAAACGAACAGCCCCGCCATTAGCGGCGTGCCAGCGTCTGGAAAATCTGATTGATGGCGCGACCCAAGATGAGGTCGACTACCGCAAAATAGGCAGCGAAAAGGAACACCGCGCCGATGACGACGGCGGTGGTGGCCTTTACCTGTTCCTGGCTGGGCCAGGTGACCCGGCGCATCTCCGCCTTCAGATCGGCGATATAATCTTTCGCGCTTTGAAGCCAAGCCATCGCGCCCTTCGGGGCGTCGTTGGTTCCTGTCACTGCCGTGGTTTCTGCCGCCATACTTGGCACCTTTACTATTACTATTACGCTGAATCCGACCGGCTCCAGCCGGCCGCGTAGAGAAATGGCAGGGGGTGAGGGATTCGAACCCCCACTAGCGGTTTTGGAGACCGCAGGTCTACCCTTAACCTAACCCCCTAATCGGGCAACACACTCCATTGTAACTCAATCAAACAGATGGCGGCGAACGGTGGAATCCTCCCAACCGGAACGCCGCCCCTGCCAGTTACAAACTCTAGCTGACTACCTCGGACACCGTACCGGCGCCCACCGTGCGGCCACCCTCGCGGATGGCGAAACGGAGGCCCTTGTCCATGGCGACCGGCGTAATCAATTCCACATCCACTGTCACGTTATCGCCGGGCATCACCATCTC
>DASXVP010000030.1:0-325073 GCA_036504135.1 Paludibaculum sp. | reverse complement strand
AGGTAAGCCCCGCCATATGCCTTGCGCAGGATTACCGTCACCTTCGGCACCGTCGCCGCCGAATACGCAAACAGCATCTTCGCGCCGTGGCGGATAATTCCACCGTACTCCTGCTCCACGCCCGGCAGGAAGCCCGGAACGTCCACCAGCGTCACCAGCGGCACGTTGAACGCGTTGCAGAACCGGATGAACCTGGCGGCCTTCGAGGAAGCGTCGATGTCCAGCACACCCGCCTGATAAGCCGGTTGGTTGGCGATAATGCCCACGCTCCGGCCGCATACCCGGGCGAATCCAATCACAATATTCGGCGCATGGCCGGATTGCACTTCCAGGAAGTCACCGTTGTCGATGATCCGCAGAATCACGTCCCGAACGTCGTACGCCTTCTTGCCGTCCACTGGCACGATGTCGTTCAACGCAGGATCCGGATTGACGTTGTACTCTCCCGGAACCTCCGGCGGATCCTCCAGATTGTTCGAGGGCAGAAAGCTCAGCAGTTTCTGGCAGATCAGGATCGCTTCCTTGTCGTCCTCTGCGATGAAATGAATCACGCCAGACTTCGCCATGTGCGCGTCCGGCCCGCCCAGTTCATCCGCCGTCACCGTCTCACCCGTCACCTGCTTGATCACCTGTGGCCCGGTGATGAACATCTGCGCCTTGCGCGTCTGAATGATAAAATCAGTCAGCGCTGGAGAGTAAGCCGCACCACCCGCGCACGGCCCGCAGATTAACGAGATCTGAGGCACCGCGCCCGACAGCATCACGTTGGTATAGAAGACTTTGCCGTAGCCGGAGAGCGAATCAATGCCCTCCTGCACGCGCGCGCCGCCCGAGTCGTTCACAAACACGAAGGGCGAACCGGTCTTCAGCGATTGCATCATCGCCTCGGCCACCTTGGTGGAGTGGAGTTCGCCGGCCGAGCCGCCCAAGACAGTGAAGTCCTGACTGGCCACATGCACCAGGCGTCCGTGAATCGCCGCCGAGCCCGTCACCACACCGTCAGCCGCGGTCTCTTTGCCGGCCATGCCGAACATCACCGCGCGGTGCTGCGCAAAGCATCCCGTTTCCATGAAGCTGCCTGCGTCCACCAGCGTGTCAATCCGTTCGCGGGCCGTCAGCTTGCCTTGTCCACGATGTTTCTCCAGCTTGTCCGCGCCGCCGCCATTCATCACGTGCTGGCGCTTCTTCTTAAGCTCTTCGATCCTCTGTTCCATCGATTTGATTGCCATGAATCCTACCTATAACTCTTTAATTCAAGATTATTGCCTGGCCGGACACGCCGCGCATGGCGCATGTCCGGCCTGATGATTCAGGTTGGGCCTCAGGTCGCCGGCGACACCGTCACCTTGTGCGTCTTGCCGTTCAGCTTGACGTCGTAGGCGATGGTGGTCATCACCGGGCCCTTGCCCGTATCGGGTCCAGCGGGCGCCGCCGCCGCGGGCTTGGCCGAGGGATCCTTGCCGAGATTTTTCGGCCCCTCGCTCCTGGTGGTGAAGAACTTCTGCGCCACCTGCGGGAACATCGCGTAGGTCAACACGTCCTCGTCGGAGCCGTTGCAGCCCTTCAAAGCCAGACCGGCCGATCGCAATGCATCCCATTCCGGCTTGAGCAGGTCCGCCGGACGGCTTGTGATCGGGTCCTTCTTAGCGTGTTTCTGCGCCAGTTGCAGCACTTCGGGATCGCGCTGGCCGAGCGTCGAGCCATAGTAGCCCAGCATCAGATCGGCAAACTCGCCCGTCAGCACCTTATAACGGCCCATCATCACGTTGAACACGGCCTGCGTGCCCACAATCTGGCTCGACGGCGTGACCAGCGGCGGATAGCCGGCATCTTTGCGCACGTTCGGCACTTCCAGCAACACTTCCTTGAGCTTGTCGCCGGCGCCCTGCTGTTTGAGCTGCGACTCCATGTTGGAGATCATGCCGCCGGGAATCTGCGAATCGAAAATCTCCGTTTCCACGCCAGTGATGTTGGAGAGAAACTCCTGATACCGCGGGCGGATGCCGGCAAAATATTCCTTCACTTTCAGCAGCCGCGCCTTATCCAACTTGCAGACGTAGGGCGTGCCTTCCAGCATCTCCACCAGGCTTTCCGTGGGGTTGTGGCCCGGCCCGAGCGAGAGCGAACTGATGGCCGTATCCACGCAATCGGCGCCCGCTTCAATTGCCTTCATCAGGCTGACCAGCGTGACGCCGGTAGTAGCGTGAACGTGCACGTGAACCCGCGTCTCATCGCCGCACGCGTTCTTGATGGCCTTCACAATGTCATAGGCCGGTTGCGGCTTCAACAGCGCGGCCATGTCCTTGATGCAGATCGATTCGCATCCCAGATCCACCAACTGCTCTGCCATCTCCACATAGCCCGTCACCGTGTGCAGCGGGCTCACCGTGTAGCAGATGGTGCCCTGGGCGTGTTTGCCGGCCTTGCGGACTGCCTTGATGGAGCGCCGCACGTTGCGGATGTCGTTCAATGCGTCGAACACACGGAACACATCCATGCCGTTCTCGGCTGCTTTCTCCACAAACCGATCCACCACGCCGTCCTCATAGTGGCGATACCCCAGCAGGTTCTGGCCCCGCAGCAGCATCTGCAACCGCGAATTCGGCAACAACTTGCGGAACATCCGCAGCCGTTCCCATGGATCTTCATTGAGAAAGCGAATGCAGGAGTCAAACGTTGCGCCGCCCCAGCATTCCACAGACCAATAACCGGCCTTGTCGATGTCCTCGCAAGCCGGAACCATGTCCTCCATCGCCATGCGCGTCGCCATCAAACTCTGATGGGCGTCGCGTAGAATCAGTTCGGTCACATCAATCGTCTTAGGCATGAATGATTACCTTCTATGACAGGGTCGCCGCCCAAAGTAGATATGCGGGCGGCGGCTGACATTACTAGAATATCAGACCTGGAGGTCCTGTGGGAAATCACCACAATTACGACTACGTGACGGCCCCTAGTAGAGGCGTAGCTTATGTAAACGCTTCCCGCAGCACCTGGAGCGACTTCGGCACGGCTGTTTTCGGGTCTTCCTTCCCCTCCATCTCCAAGCTAACCCATCCGTTGTAGTTCGCCTGGCGCATGATCTGCGCGATGCGCTTATAATCGAGGTCCAGAGTGTACCACTCACCGCCGCCATAGTACGTCTTGGCCTGCACGATGGTGGCGTGAGGCGCCAGTTGCGCAATTCCCTCGTAGGCATCACCCGGGTAGTTGCCGGTATCCATGTTGATGCCGAGCCAGGGCGAGTTCACAGCCTTCCTGATCTTCAACAGCACGTCGATCTTGGTGGTGAGGCCCCAGTGGTTTTCCAGCGCCATCACAATACCTAACTTCTCCGCCGTTGGCAGCAGAGCCTCAATCGAGGAGACACACCACTGAATCGCGTCGGCTTCCTGGAAGCCCGGCAGTGGCGGCTCATCGCCCTTCACCTTCATCAGTTCATCGAAGCTGGGAATCGTTTTCCAGCGTCCCGAATTGAGCCGCATGCAGGGGATGCCGAGGCGGGCCGCCAGTTCCAGGCAGCGCCGGGTATGGTCGATCTGCCTCTTGCGCTCGTCGGCGGCGGGATGAACGAAATCCTGATGAATGGAGAGCAGCGGAAACGCCAGTCCGCGCTCCATGGCCCGCTTCTTCAGTCCATTCACGTACGCGGGCGACTCGTCCGTCATCTGGCGGTGGAGAATCTCCACGCCGTCAAAGCCCAGCTTCGCAGCGTCGTCGATGATGTCTTCGATGGGGTACTTCACCGGCTTGAAGTGCCAGTAGGAGTAAGTGGAGACAGCCAGCGGCAACCGGCGCCGCGCGGGCGTTTGCGCGGGCGTCTCTTTCGGCAAGGCCAGGGATGCGGCGGCCGCGCCGGTGGCGAGCATTGCTCTGCGGGTGAGAGTCATAGGGCAATTATGCCCGAATCCACCCGCCCGCGTTACACCAACCGCAGAATCATACCTTCGTCCGTGCACAGCCAGATGTTCTGGTCGTCGTAGCGCGCCAGCGTGGCCCGCCTCCCGATGGCGCGGTAGTCCACCTTCATCTCGGACCAGCCCAAGCCATCGGGCGTCACAAACACGCGAATTTTGCCGGGAATCGGCGAATTATTGAGCCGGCCGGGGGGCTCAACCGCCACGATCATCGCCCCGCCTCCGTTCAACGGCACGGCATCCTGGACGAAGATCTGCTTCCGGCGGAACAGCGCGGTGTTGGTGCCGGTCTTCATGTCCAACTGGTAGACCTCGGAGGGGAATTCCAGCCCATCGCCGTAGTGAAACAGCGAGAGCGCACGGGTCCCCAAAGAGCGCATCCGCACGATTTCTCCAAAAGTGGAAGCGACTGACGTTTTCCACTTCACGCCGCCATCGTAGGTCTCGGCCACCATTGTGGTTGAGGGCGTCAGGCGGCGGCGCGTCGCCCGCTCCGGCACCATCCAGTCCGGATACCTGGAGCTATCCTTGGACACCGCCGCCGAATGTCCAACGATCATCGCGGTCTTCGGCGTCACCCAAGTCATCCACAACCAAATGCTGTTTTCCGACTTCAGGCCCAACGCCTCGGACTCCGGCACCGGCGCCCAGGTCAGGCCGCCATCGGCGGTGACGTAGAAAACCTTACCGCCGCCAAACGCCCAGCCTCGTCTCTCATCGGCAAAGCTGACGCGGTTGACGAACATACCCTTTTCGCGCGCGGCCTTGTCGAGTTTCGGCAGCTTGCGCTTTTCCCACGTCAACCCGCCTTCATTCGAGAACCACAGGGCGTCACGGCCCACCAGAAAGATCCGCGATTCATCCAGCATCTGGACGCTGACCGGAAAATCTTTCAGCTTCACCGCCGTCCACTTCGCCCCGCCATTGCGCGTCAGCCATGCCTGATTTTCTTCCCTGCCCTTGCGGTTCAGGCTGCCGGTTACAATTCCGCGCTCGACCGACGCAAATTGGATATCGGTCATCACGGCGGCGGTGTCGTCCTCGTCCACCATCTGCTGGATGCGCCAGGTTCTGCCCGCGAAGCGGCCGGCAGCGGCCGTCTCCTTGGCGATGGGGCCGCTAGGCACCTCGGGCATGCCGGTGGCCGGTTGGGCCCCGGCGCCGATCTCCACGAGAGGAAGCGTGGCAGCCGCGGCGAGCCATTCGCGGCGGCTCAGGCCACTCACTTCTGATCCCCGGCGCGCGGAGCGATGTGGCCATGCGAGAGCACCAACTCCACATGGTTGGCCTCTTCGATCGCCATGGGCGACAGCCGCGCCAGCACCAGCAGGCAGCCCACCTGCTCCCCGATGGTATTCAGTAGCTCCATCTCCGCGCCGCTGTGGCGGTGCGGCAGCTTATGCTGCACGTTGATGACGCCCACCACGCGGTTGCGCGCGATTACGGGCGCCGATAGAAAGGCTTCAAAGGAGTCCTCGGGCAGTTCGGAGAACGTCTTGAAGCGGCTGTCCTTGTACGCCTCCACCGAGAGCGCCAGCAGTTTCCGCTCGCGCGCCACCCAGCCGGTGAGGCCCTCATTCAGTTTCAGCCGCACCTTGCCGATCTGCGCGGGATGCGGGTTGTTGCTGGCGCACAAGACCAGTTCATTGTTGTCGATCAGGTATACCAGGCAGGAATCACATTGTGTAAAATCCTGCACCAGTTTGGAGATTGCCTGCAGCGTGTCAGCCAGCGTCAACTCGCGCACCATCAACCGGCTGACCCGCTGATAGACGCCGAGTTGCTCTTCCAGCCGCTCCAACCGCGATTCCAGATCTTTGCCTCGTGCCACGCTGCCATTATGCCAATTCGTGCCCCTCCCCGCAGACCGCCGTTGATTTCGGTGCTCGGCGGACTCTACCATAGGAAGAACCGCAGGGCCCTCACAGCACCAGGCCCGGACCCGCGGCTCCAGGAGGCCAGAATGTGGAATCGCAGCAAAAAAGATGACGAGGCTTCGTCCCGTCCCGCGACGCCAGCACCTTCGTCGAGCGACTACGGCCGCGAGGCGATACCGACCTCGTCCTATGCCGCGCGTCAGGGCGACTTCTCTGCCACCCGCGCCGTGGCCACCATCGGCAAGAGCCTGATCATCAAGGGCCTTATCCGTGGCCAGGAGGATCTCGTCATTGACGGGCGCCTTGAGGGCGACGTGGATCTACCGGAGAACCGCCTCACCGTCGGCGTCACCGGCCATGTGCAGGGCGCCGTGCGGGCGCGGGAAATCGTGGTCCTCGGCAGCATTCAGGGCAACCTGGAGGCCAGCGAGCGCGTGGAGATCAAGAAGAACGCCAAGGTCATCGGCGATCTCAAGGCCCAGCGCCCTGTCATCGAGGACGAGGCGTATTTTAAGGGCAATGTGGAGACCATTCGCATCGACAAACCCGCGCCCAAGCCCGCCGCCCCGCCCATCGTGGTGGAACCGCAGGCCAGCCTCCTGCCAGACAGTAAGCCGGAGAATCGCAAGGGATGACGTCCAGGCCGCTCCCGACCGGCGCCAATCCGCCTCCCTCGGACCTGCCGCCGGGGGCGCGCCGCTCCCATGCGCTGGAGAACCTCAGCGGCTACCTCCGCGCCCATCAGGGCCTCCAGGTTCTCGACTTCGGCGGTATCAACCAGCCCAATCTGGAGTTCGTCACCGGCCTCGGCCACCGTATCTACGGCGAGAACCTGATGCTCGCCTACGACTACTTCTTCAGCCAGCAGGAGGTCGCCTCCCGCCAGTTCGCGCCCGAGCGCATCGAACAGTTCCTCGATCGGACTTTTGATTTCGAGGATCAATCCTGCGACGCTGCCCTAATCTGGGATACGCTCCAGTTCCTGCCGCCCAACATCGCTCAGGCCGTCCTCGGACGGCTCTACCGCGTGCTGGCGCCAGATTCTCTTCTGATGGCTTTCTTCCACCCGGAAAACTCCGGCCCTGCCGCACCGCACGTCTGCCGCATCCTCGATAACCGGAATCTGCAACTGACTCCCAGGCCGCACGCGCGCACCATTGTGCCGTTTAGCACGCGTTCCATCGAGAAATTCTTCCAGCAATTTAAGTCTGTGAAGTTCTTTCTCACCCGCGAGAATCTGCAGGAGGTTATCGCCCGGCGCTAGATGTTCTCGCCATGCCCCATACACACACTGAGCGCAATCCGATGACCTTACCCGGGGTGCTCGCCTCACTGTTGCTGGTAGTAGTCCTCCTGTACCTCGGCCGTGTCTTTTTCATCACGCTGATTTCGGCTATCCTTCTGGCCTTTATCCTCGAACCCATCGTCAATACCCTGATGCGCTTCCGGGTTCCTCGCTCAGCCGCGAGTTTCCTGGCCTGCACCTTCATGCTAGGTGTGGTCTACCTGCTCGGCCTCGGCCTCTGGACTCAAGTGATCGGCCTCTGGGACGATCTCCCCACCTATAGCCGCCAGGTGACCAACATCGTCGATTCCGCCACGCGCCAGGTGGAGAACTTCGAGAAAACCACCCAGGACCTGCTGGTGCCCAAACGCCTGCGCGAGGCACAGCCCCAGATCACGGAGCCCGCGCCGGCCGGCAAGCGGTCCAAGCGCGCGGCTGCCACGCCCCCGCCGCCGCCGGCCGTCCAGGAAGTGCGCATCAAACAGGAAGAAGGACAGCTCGTCAACGCCATCTACGAGCATCTCGGCGGTTTCTATGACGCCGCCCTGATGGCGTCGTTCGTGCCTTTTCTCGTCTATTTCCTCCTGAGCTGGCGCGATCACTTCCGGAAAAGCTTCCTCCTCCTGGTGGGCACCGAGAGCAGTAAACAGAACCTCCAGCGCGCTTGGGACGGCGTCGCCAACGTCGCCCGTGCCTACCTGGTGGGCAATTTCCTGCTCGGCGTCGTACTCTCCATCGCCAGCGCCGCCTTCTTCTGGTTTGTCAAACTGCCCTACTGGCAGGTAGTGGGGCCTATGAGCGGCTTCCTCAGCCTGGTGCCCTACCTGGGCCTCCCGCTGGCCGTCATCCCGCCCTTCGTGGCTGCCTTGCCAGTCTTCCCCGGTCTCCCCGCCTACGTGCTGGTGGGCGCCACCACGGCGTTATTCCATCTCATCGCGCTCAACCTGCTCTATCCGAAACTTGTCGGCGCCAGGGTGCACCTCAATCCGCTGGTCGTCACCATCGCCCTCATGCTCTGGTATTTGCTGTGGGGCGGCGCCGGCCTCGTTCTGGCCATCCCAATTACCGCCGGCCTGAAGGCCGCATTCGACAACATTCCATCCATGCGCGCCTACGGCCGCGTTCTCGGGGACTGATGCTCACACGCCGCACGTTTCTCTGCTCGGCGCTCGCCGCGCCCTCTGTCCTGCGAAGCCAGGCCGCCCGCCGGCCCAACATCCTCATTGCCGTCTCCGACGATCAGTCGTTCGCTCACGCCGCCGGCCCCGGATTCGACCGCGTGGCTCAATCCGGCGTCCGCTTCACACAAGCCATCTGCGCCTCACCTGGTTGCGCTCCTTCGCGCGCCGCCATCCTCACCGGCAAGTACCCCTGGCAGTTGGAGGAGGCCGGCACCCATGCCAGCCTGTTCCCCAGAAAGCTCGCCGTCTACCCGGAATTGCTCGAAAATGCGGGCTACGCGGTAGGAATCACCGGCAAGGGCGCCGGCCCCTGCAACTTCAAGGACGCCGGCTGGCCGCATAACCCCGCAGGCGCCACCGCGCCCGATTTCGATTCGTTCCTGAAGTCCCGCGCCAAGGGCCAGCCGTTCTGCTTCTGGTACGGCGCCAAGGAGCCCCACCGCCCGTACGAGCCCGGCGCCGGCGTCCGTGCGGGCAAAAGACTGGCCGACATCGTAGTCCCGCCATTTCTGCCCGACACCGATGAGGTCCGCTCCGACCTCGCCGACTACCACGCCGCCATCGACTCCTACCATCGCCAGCTCTCCGCCATCCTCGACACCCTGGAGCGCGCCGGCGAGCTCGAAAACACCCTCGTCGTGGCCACCTCCGACAACGGGATGTCGTTCCCCGGCGCCAAGGCACAGATGCGCGAGTACGGCATCCACGTACCCCTCGCCATCCAGTGGCCGGCCCGCGTCAAAGGGGGCCGCACTTGTGAAGAGCTCGTCAGCCTGGCCGATCTCGCCCCCACCTTCCTCGACGCCGCCGGGGTGGCCGTTCCCGCGGGCCTACCCACCAAAAGCCTGCTGCCCTACCTCACCACGGCCAAGCCGCTCAACCGCCCCTACGTCCTTAGCGGCCGCGAGCGCCACAGCCATGCCCGGGCGGACCTGCTCGGCTACCCGGCCCGCGCCATGCGCACCCGCCAGTATCTCTATGTCCGCAACTTCGCCCCCGCTCGCTGGCCCGCCGGCGATGCCCCCGGCTACTTCGATATCGACGACGGCCCCTCCAAGGCCTGGATGATCGCCCATCGCAACGATGCCGCCATCCAGTCCCTCTTCGACGCCGCCTTCGGCAAACACGCCGCCGAAGAGCTCTTCGATATCCAGAAGGATCCCGGCTGCCTGACGAATCTCAACACCAGCCCGCTACACCGCAATTTGATGCGCGAATTCCGCCGCACTCTCGATGCGCAACTCCGCGCCCAGGGCGACCCGCGCCTGGGCGTGAATCCCGGCATCTGGGAATCCTACCCGCGCTACTCGCCCACCCGCCCCGAGCTCGGCGGCTTCAGCACAGCCGGCGCCTACAATCCGGCATATCAGAAGAAGTAGCCACTGCCGCGCAGTGGGCTTCAGTTCCCCGCGTGCAGCGTCTTCCAGGCCTTCACGTACTTGTCCACCTTGGGATTAGTCTCCACCCAGCCCGGCGCCTTCTCCTCGTTCGCAATCCGCGAAACGGTGATGGCGCACGTGCGCACCACCTTTTCCATGTTGGCGTAATCGAGTTTTTCCCACTCATCGCCAGGACGGTGATAATCGGGGAAGATCCAAGCCACTGCCACCGTCAGCGCGGGCACGCCGGCGTCGGCCAACGCCTGATTGTCGCTGCGCGCGAAGAAAAGATCGCTGTTCTTCTCGTGCTTCCATGCCTCTACGCCTGTCAACCGGCCGGCCTCGGTCAGCACATCGCCGATGGTGGTGTAGTCGAATCCGGAAGCCGTAATCTTGCCGGCGCGCGGGCCTTCGTTGTCGTCGGTGCGGCCCATGTGCTCAAAGTTGAGATTCGCCACTGTCTTGGCCAGCGGAAAAACCGGGTGGCTGGCGTAGTAGCGCGAGCCGAAGAGACCCTTCTCCTCGCCGAAGTAAGTCATGAATACGATGGTCCGCTTTGGACGCTGCGGCAGACGGGAGAAGGCTTCGGCCAGCGAAAGCACTGTTGCCACGCCGCTGGCGTCGTCGTTGGCGCCGTTGTTGATGCGGTCGCCCTCCCCGCGGAGCGAGAGTCCGACGTGATCGTAGTGGGCCGTCAGCAGAATGTAGGTGTCCGCCAGCCTGGGATCGCTGCCTGGCAGTTTAGCGATCACGTTCTTCAGCTTGATCGGCTGGTCCACCGCCGCCTGGAGCGTCGCGGTCAGTTTCGCCGGAGTGGCCCCTTCGGGCAAATCGGCCGCGAACGTGACGAAATCGGGGTCCGATGTCACCACAAGCGGAGCGCGCCGCGGAGCCCCCTCCACCCGGCTCTCTATCAACCGTGGCCCGCTGGAGAAGACAAAGCCGGCCATCACCACCGCCGTCGGACCCATCGCCAGCACGGCGTCCCGCCTGTTCATCATGGCCCTCGTGCGGCCGGGCGCCACCAGAATCACAGCCTTGCCCTCCACCAGTTCCCTGGCTGGCAAGGGGGCGTTCTCGTCCGGCAGTGTCACCTTGACGACATCCGCACCGGCGAGTGAAACCGCGGAAGCGGCAGTGAGCATCACGCTGGCCGGCGCAGCCTTCCACGTCTTTCCGCTCGAATCGAGCGTCACTTGAAACTGATCCATGGGCTGCGTGACCTGCGCATACGGCGCGTTCTGAAAATAGCCCTCATCTCCGGCCGGCTCCAGCCCGAAGCGGCGGAACTGCGAGGCGATGTATTCACCCGCGACCTCCAGACCACGCGACGGCGTATCCCGACCCTCCAGCGCATCGGAGGCCAGAAATGAGACGTGGCCTTTGAGGGTGTCGGCGGCGATCGGTGTGAGCAGGCTCCTTTCGGGAGCGCTCAACTCCCCACCGGAGAGCAGAATGACTGTGAGTAGAGAGCAGACGAGGTATCGCATGGCAGCAGAATTCAACATGGTAACATCGCCCCCGGTAACATCCCTGGACCAATCTGCGTTACAAATAGCATCTATATGCCCTTTCTCTCAAAGTCTCTGGCGGGATTCTGCCTTACCGGG
Organism: Paludibaculum sp.; assembly: GCA_036504135.1. Taxonomy (GTDB): domain Bacteria; phylum Acidobacteriota; class Terriglobia; order Bryobacterales; family Bryobacteraceae; genus Paludibaculum. The sequence goes on along the minus strand of DASXVP010000030.1, from coordinate 313,824 downwards.
CTGGCACTCACCGCTCTCTTCGCCCAGGACACGCCGCCCGCAGAGGCCCCCAAGCCGGATTCATCCGCGGCGACGCCCGGTGGCGGCAGAAGCGCCGGTCCGCCGGAGCCCAAGCCTTACGACAAGGTGGTCACCAAGGAGTTCAAGACGGACGACGGCGTTTTCAACGTTCATCGCAATCGCGATCGCGTCCTCTACGAGATCCCCAAGGGCGAGCTCGATAAGGAGTTCCTGTGGGTGACGCAGATCCGCCGCACCACACTCGGCGCCGGCTACGGCGGCCAGTCCGTTGGCAATCGCGTCGTGAGATGGGAACTGCGCGACCGGCGCGTTCTTCTCAAGCTCGTCAACTACGACGTGGTGGCCGATCCCAGCCAGCCCATAGCGCAGGCAGTGCGGGACGCCAACGAGAACACCATTGTGATGGCGTTCAACGTGGAGGCCTTCACTAAGGATGGCGCGCCGGTGATCGACGTCAGCCGCCTCTTCACCACTGACGTGCCCGAGTTCAGCGCCCGCACCCGCCTGCGCGCCCGCGGCATGGATGCCACCCGCACGTTTATCGATAAGGTGGTGAGCTTCCCCACCAACATTGAAGTGGACGCCACGCATACCTACACCGTCCCCACTGACCCGACACCCGGCGCTGGCGCGCCCACGCCGCCGAATCCGTTCGCCACCGGCATGCGGCCCGGCAGCGGCACCGTGCAGGTCCACTTCTCGATGGTGAAGCTGCCGGAGAAGCCCATGATGGCGCGCCTCTTCGACGAGCGCGTCGGCTACTTCTCCCATCGCCACCTCGACTACAGCCGGCCTGAGCACAAAGCAACAGAGCGCACCTTCATCGCCCGCTGGCGCCTGGAAAAAAAGGACCCCAGCGCCGCCCTCAGCGAGCCCGTCAAGCCCATCATCTTCTACGTGGACCCCGCCACCCCCGCCAAGTTCATCCCCTACATCAAGGCTGGCGTGGAAAGTTGGAAGCCCGCCTTTGAAGCGGCTGGGTTCAAGAACGGGATCATCGCCAAGAACGCGCCCTCCAAGGCGGAAGATCCGGATTGGGCGCCGGAAGACGCCCGCTACAGCGTGATCCGCTGGCTGCCCTCCACCATCGAGAACGCCATGGGCCCGCACATCTCCGACCCGCGCAGCGGCGAGATCCTTGAGGCCGACATCATGATGTACCACAACATCCAGCAGCTGAATTCGGACTGGTACTTCACGCAGGTGAGCCCGCTGGACCCGCGCGCGCAGAAATACCCGATGCCCGAAGATCTCCTCGGCAAACTGGTGGAGTATGTCGTGGCGCACGAGGTGGGCCACAGCCTCGGCTTCCAGCACAACATGAAGGCCAGCTCGCTCTACCCCATCGAAAAGGTGCGGGACCGCGAGTGGGTCAAGACCATGGGCCACACGCCCACTCTCATGGACTACTCGCGCTTCAACTATGTGGCGCAGCCGGAAGACAAGATCGACCCCATCGACCTGATTCCCAAAATCGGCCCGTACGACAAGTTCGCTACCATGTGGGGCTACAAGCCGATCCCCGGCGCCAAGACCCCCGACGACGAGAAGGCTACGCTGGACCAGTGGGCGCGCGTCCAGGAGAAGACCCCGTATCTGCGCTTCTCCACCGATGGCACCAACGGCTCCGACCCCGGTGAGAATACCGAAGCCGTGGGCGATGCCGACGCAGTGAAGGCCACCACGCTGGGGCTGAAAAACCTGGAGCGTGTCGCCGGCTTCCTACTGAAGGCGACGGAAGAGAAGGGCGAGGATTGGAGCCAGCTCCAGCGCGTATATGGCCGGCTGCTCGGGCAGTGGTCGCTGGAAATGGGCCACGTGGCCGTGCTGATCGGATCGTCGGATTCGCAGCAGATGCACGGTGGTCAGGCCGGCGTGCGCTTCACGCCTGTCTCTAAGGAGCGCCAACAGGCCGCCGCGAAGTTCCTGCTCGACAACGGCTTGCACGTGCCAAAGTGGGCGCTGAATCCGGAAGTACTGCGGCGCATTGAGCCGGACGGCGCGGTGACACGCGTGCGCACGGCGCAGAATCGTCTGATGACCGCCATGCTCTCCACCCAACGCATCAACCGGCTGGTGGAGCAGGCCGCCATGGACCCCAAAGCCTACGCGCCGGCCGATTTCCTGGCCGACGTGCGCAAGGGCGTCTTCGCCGAGGTCTACGCCGGCAAGCCGGTGATCGATACTTTCCGCCGCAACACCCAGCGGATCTATCTGGATCAGATGGCCGAGAAGCTCAACGGCCGCGCGCCCGTCAGCGATGACGCCCGCGCGCTGGTAAGGGCCGAGCTGAAGACGTTGAGCGCCGACGCCACGCGCGCCATGGCCACCGCCACGGATCGCGCCACCCGAGCCCACCTCGACGACATGAAGGACCAGATCGCCAGGATGCTGGATCCCAAGTTCGTGCCGCCCGCCCCGGCCGCCGCCACAGCGGGCATGGGCCGCGCCGGCGCCGAGGATGATGGCGAGCACCTGAACTGCTGGCCCGACTACGGCATCTACAACGATCGGCACTAGCCTTCGGGCCGCCCTCGTTTCCGAGCCGCGACCGTCAGGGAGCGGTAGCCCCTCAGCGGAGAACGATCACCTCGACTCCGCTGGGCATCGCTTTCGAACGCCCAATCCGCTGCGTGGCCGGAACAAAATCCTCCGGCTTCGCATCGGGGATGTTCGCAACGAACTTCTGCGGATTCCGATCCGTCAGCGGAAACCACGAGCTCTGCACCTGCACCATAATCCGGTGCCCGCGCTTGAACGTATGCAGCACGTCCGGCAGCGCATACTCGATCTTCACAAACTGTCCCGCCGGTAGCGCCTCCGGCTTCTCCATCGACTTCCAGAACCGCCCGCGAAACGGCTCGCCGCGCACCAACTGCTGATATCCGCCCATCCGCAGATTTTGCGGATTCGGCATGGGGTCGGGCGCGTCGCCCGGATATACGTCGATCAGCTTCACCACCCAATCGGAATCCGTGCCCGATGTCGAGGCGAACAGCTTGGCCAGTAGCGGCCCGCCGATGGTCACCTGGTCTTCCAGCGGCTCCGTCTGGAACGTCAGCACATCCGGCCGTACCGAAGCGTGCCGCTGATCGTCCACCATATACACCTGCGGCACGCCGCTGGCCACGAAGCTCGTGAACGGCACTGGCTTGGCCGGATCACTCACGTAGCTGTCAAAGCCCTCGGCCTCCGCCGGCGGAGCAAAGGCCAGCTTCCCGCCGGCATGGAAATACAGCGTCTTCTTCTCGCTCTCTTTCGGCGGCCACACTGGAAACGTCCGCCACTCATTCCGCCCTGTCTCAAACATCCACGCGGCCGGCGGCTTCCACTCGCCCTTGCCCTTCAGCAGCGCCTGAAAGAACGGAAACTGGATCTTGTCGCGGAAAAACTCGCCGGTCTTCCCGTCAAACTTCACCGACCCCAGCGACGAGCCTTCGCCACGATTCCAGCCGCCGTGCGTCCACGGCCCCATCACGATGGTCACTGGCGCCTGCGGCCCATTCGAGGTGGCGGCGCGGAACAACCGCAGCGGCCCCTGCAAGTCCTCGGCATCGAACCACCCGCCCACAATCAGAAGCGCGGGCGTTGTGCCCTTGATGTGCGGCTCCAGACTGCGAGACCGCCAGAACTCGTCATACGACGTGTGCTGCGTGTTCGCGCTCCAGTAGGGATTCTGAAACCTGAAGTACTTCTCGTCGGCGTTAGCCATCGGGCCGAGCCGCAGGAAGAAGTCGTAGTGATCCGGCGTGCCGTATTCAAACCCCGTGGCGCGCTCCCGGTCCGGACGCTGCGGCTCCTTGTGCTCATTGAAGAAGCGATAAAACCCGAAATTCGCCGCCAGCATGAACGCACCGTTGTGGAACGAGTCATCCCCGCGGAACAGGTCGATCATCGGCGCCTGCGGCGACACCGCCACCAGCGCCGGATGCGCCCCCGGTATCGAGGCCGCCGCAAAGAACCCCGGATACGACGTGCCGGAGATGCCGGCCTTGCCGTTATTGTTCGGCACATTCTTCAGCAGCCACTCCACCGTGTCGTAGGTATCCGTGCTCTCGCTCACCGCGCCGCCATGCGGCGTCATTTCGATGAACTGCCCCTCGCTCTCATACCGCCCGCGCACGTCCTGGCACACAAAGATGTAGCCCTCACGCACGTACGCCTCGCCCTGCCCCAGGCTCGCCCGATAGTTCTCGATGCCGTACGGCCCGCAGCTATAGGGCGTTCGCTGCATCAGGAACGGATACGTCTTGGAGTGGTCCTTCGGTGCATACACCGAAGTGAAGAGCCGCTTGCCATCGCGCATCGGCACCCGGAACTCAAACTTCGTATAGTTCGCCAGAACGTAATCAAGACCCTGCGCCGAAAGCGAGCAGGTCAGCAGAATGAGAAGAAAGACGAGCTTCATCACTCTCCAGTCTACCCGCCGGAAACCCAACCCCACCGGCCGCCGTCTGATTAGTTGAAGAGAGACGATGAGCCAAAAGGGCGCCGGTTTACTCGGCGGTGTCCTACTCCTTCCTCTAACGGCGGCTGCCAACTCCTTTCCTTTGCATCGGCAGCCGCCTCTTCTTGTTCGGCGCGGCGATACACTTGTGGTCGGCAAACCATGCAGACCATCATTGAGCCCTTCCGCATCAAGAGCGTCGAGCCGCTCCGCAAAACGACGCCCGGCGAGCGTGCCGCCTTCCTGGAAAAGGCCGGCTACAACCTCTTCCTGATCGACGCCGACAACATCCTGATCGATCTCCTCACGGACTCCGGCACCTCCGCCATGTCCACTGAGCAGTGGGCAGCCATGATGCGCGGCGACGAGAGCTACGCCGGCAGCCGCAGCTACTTCCGCCTGAAGACCGCCGTCGAAGATCTGACAGCCTTCCGCCACGTCATCCCCACCCACCAGGGGCGCGCCGCCGAGCGCATCCTTTTCACCTGCCTCTGCAAGCCTGGCGACGTCGTCCCCAACAACACCCACTTCGACACCACCCGCGCCAACGTCGAATTCACCGGAGCCAAAGCGCAGGACCTGCCCCTCGCCGAAAGTGCCGACACCCAATCGCAAGGGCCGTTCAAAGGCGGCATGGATGTCGAGGCGCTGGAGCGCGTCATCGCCGAGCACGGCCGCGAGCGCATCCCGCTCATCATGCTTACCGTCACCAACAACTCCGGTGGCGGACAGCCCGTCTCCATGGCCAACATCGAGGCCGTCAGCGCCGTGGCCCGCCGCCACAAAATCCCCTTCTATCTCGATTGCTGCCGCTTCGCCGAAAACGCCTGGTTCATCCGAGAGCGCGAGCCCGGCTATCAGAACTGGTCGCCCAAACGAATCGCCCGCAGAATGTTCTCCTTCGCCGACGGCTGCACCTTCTCCGCCAAGAAGGACGCCTTCGCCAACATCGGCGGCCTGCTCTGTACGAATGACCCGGCGCTGGCCCAGCAGGAAAAGAACCTGCTCATCCTCACCGAGGGCTTCCCGACGTACGGCGGCCTAGCCGGCCGCGACCTGGAAGCCATCGCCATCGGCCTGGAAGAGATCCTCGACCCCGACTATCTCGAATACCGGATCGCCTCGACGCGCTACCTCGGCCGCCACATCGCCGACCACGGAGTGCCGATTGTCGAGCCCCCCGGCGGCCACGCCATCTACATCGACGCCGGCCGCTTCCTGCCGCATATCCCGAAGCACGAGTTCCCCGCGCAGTCGCTGGCCGTCGAGCTGTACCGCCACGCTGGTATACGCAGTGTGGAGATCGGCTCCGTGATGTTCGGCGAGCACGCGCGGAACGAACTGCTGCGGCTGGCGATTCCGCGGCGGGTGTACACGCAGAGCCACATCGATTACGTGGTCGAGGCCATCCTGGAAATCGAGGCGCGCAAGAGCGAGCTGCGCGGATACGTGATCACGGAGCAGCCGGAGTTTTTACGGCACTTTTCCTGCCGCTTCCGGCCGGTGTAGGCTGCGAGCGCCGTCGAACGGGCCGCTGTTTCTGTACGCGAAGAAGTAGTACGCCAACAAGCCGTATGGCACACTCACCAGGACGAAGGGCCAGAACCATCGGGCAGCCCGAGTTCCGGAATCACTTTGCCACCAATGCCGGTAGAACACCCACCAGCAGACGAGTATGCCCACGACCGTAAGCGATAGAGATGAGGTCACCATCATTAGCATCAACAAAGGACTCCGCCCCATCACAACGTGTCCGAAGTCTCCGCCGAATACCGAATAGAGGTTGGGCGGCACCACGACAATGGTCACAATCGTGAGCCAGAATCGGACTGCGCACCCTGGTTCGTTCAGCGCTCTATTTCCTTGGCCAGCATCTTCTCATCACCACCATCCGCGATAACACCACCCCATGGCCGCCGCGCACTCCCCTTCCTCTAGAGCAGCACCCTACGCTCCACCGCGGCTATGTGATCACGGAGCAGCCGGAGTTCCTACGGCACTATTCGTGCCGCTTCCGGCCGGCGCAGTACTGTGAGCCCAGCACTTGACTCTCCCTATCGCTTGGAGGCATCCTCCAGTAGGAGAGTCGTTATTTCCAACTTTCTAACACTATGCACACTCAGCCGAAATTCAAACCCCTCGTACGAGTCAAAGATAAGTTCCAGGTGACACTCCCCAACGAGTTGCGCATTCAAGCCAATCTCGCGGTAGGCGACCTTCTGGAGGTTGGGATCGGGCGCGGCGGCGTGATTACACTCACCCCCAAGTCGCTGATCGACCGCCACGTCGCGGAAGGGATGGCGGACCTGAAAGCCGGTAGAGTACACGGCCCCTACCGCAGCGCGGAGGAGGCGGTGGCCGCACTTGACAAGAAAGCCGCCGCCCCGAGGAAGTCCAAGCGGTAATGGTCGCCCGCTTTACCGAAAAGGCGGCGAACGACTATGCGGAAGCGCCGGCCGACGTGCGCAAGGCCTTCAAGAAGCAGTTAGGACTGCTCTTGGCCAATCTGCGACACCCCTCCCTGCACGCCAAGAAGTACAGCGAAGCTCAAGATATCTGGCAGGCCCGCATCAACCGCAGTTGGCGTTTCTACTTCACCATCCAAGGTGACGCCTACGAGATCATCACGATCATTCCACACCCCAAGTAGGGGCCATGACCTTCGTGGTGAACCATGTGGATCGCGCCTGGGAGCGTTCAAGTTGGCTGTCGGCATTCTGACAGGTCCGCCAAGACGTATTGAAAGCTCTCGCTTGGTGGGTCCCGGCCGCTTCACTACGACCTACTTGGCGCCCGTCGCCGGAACAACCGCTCCACCATCCAAGCAATAGTCCCCCACTGCAGGAAAGACGCCAGCATCGAAGCCACCAGTACCGCTGACCCAACTGACCAGGCCCCCATCGCAGTTCCCAGGACCCGCCACTCAGCCTGTTCGCGATCCTCGCCACCAGAGAATAGGATGGCTGCTGAATTGTCTGCATCGCCTTTAGGGACACCATAGAATGCTCAACGGCCGGTGAGATGGCCTGTCCGCCGAACTTGTACACGGGCAGGACTTCCTCGAAGGTCGCTAGCCGATCGGCAAAGGGCTCGAGGTTGCATGTCACGTCGGCCCAAAGCCAGCCCCAGAAGAGGAAATTGACTGTGCAGACTATCCAGATCGGTCGCCACGCCAAAGGAGGTTTTGCCACATTAAGTTCGTTCACGGCTCCTGCACCTTTAGTTCTCCGCCCCCCCGAAAGCCCGATTCTCCCCCGCATTCTACCAACCCCGCCATCTGCGATAGCATCTCCCCATGGCCCACCGCGCATTGCTATTCGTACTTAGCATCACCCTCCTCCCCGCCGCCGACCCCACCCTCGCCAAGCGCCGCCCCGGCGCCCACACGCGCTGGTCGTCCTTCGAAAACCCCACCGCCGCCAAAGGCGCGGGCGGCGCTGAAAACCGCGGCGCCAAGGGCCACGCCTTCGATGCCATCGCCGCCGGTGAAACCAAAACCCTGCTCGACGTGAAGGGCGCCGGCGAGATCCGCCGCATCTGGTTCACCGTGCGCGACCGCGACCCCGAGATGCTGCGCTCCATGCGCCTCGACATCTACTGGGACGGCCGCCCCACGCCCGCCGTTTCCGTCCCCGCCGGCGACTTCTTCGGCGCAATTCTCGGCCGCCCCGTCGCCTTCGAAAACGAGCTCTTCTCCGACCCCGAAGGCCGCTCGTTCAACTGCTACATCCCCATGCCGTTCCGCACCGGCGCGCGCGTCACCGTCACCAACGAGAGCGCCCGCCACATCCCGCTCTTCTTCTACGACATCGATACGCTCGCGCTCGACAAGCCCGATCCGGACTCGCTCTACTTCCACGCGTCGTGGCATCGCGAGCGCTGGACCACGCTCGGCCGCGACTTCGAACTGCTCCCCCACGTCCAGGGCGAAGGGCGCTTCCTCGGAGTCCATGTCGGCATCATCACCCATCCCGACAACACCGGCTGGTGGGGCGAGGGCGAAGTGAAGATGTACGTCGATGGCGACACGAATCTCCCGACGATCATCGGCACCGGCACGGAGGATTACATCGGCACCGGCTGGGGACAGGGCCTCTACCATCAGCGCTATCAGGGCAGCCTGGTCTCCGACGCCAAGGCCGGCCAGTACGCCTTCTACCGCTACCACATCCCCGATCCCGTCTACTTCCACAAGGAACTGCGGGTCACCATGCAGCAGATCGGCGGCGACCCCAAGGACAAGATGACCGCCATGCAGAAACGCGGCGTCGCCATGCGCCCGGTGAGCGTCGAACACGGCGGCAAATTCACGAACCTCAACGAAGCCGCCGAGACCGTTCAGTTAGAATCATTGAAAGCGCCCGACGACGCCTGGGTGAACGCCTACCGCCGTGACGATTGGTCCGCCGTCGCGCTTTTCTACCTCGACAAGCCCGAGAACGGCCTCCCCGCACTCGCGCCCGTCGCCCAGCGCACCGAAGGCCTGAAGTAGCCCTACTGCGTCGCCGCCTGCTGGAACGCGAGCCGCGCCGGCGAATCGTCGGAGTTTGCGAAGTTCGATCTCGACACCATCAGCACGTACACGCGCCCCTTCACCGGGTCGATCCACGCCTGCGTCCCATATGCGCCGCCGTGGCCATATGTCCCCGGCGAGAGCATCGCCGTCACGCCCTGCGGCACACGCACAATGCACACGCCCAGCCCCCAGCCGTTGCCCGGCGTGAAGCCGGTGACCAGGTCGCCGCTCTGGAGCGTCGTCATCTTCGTCACCGATTGCTGCGTCAGGAACTTGCGCCCGTTCAGCGTGCCCCCGTTCAGCAGCATCCGCGCAAACTGCGCATAGTCGCCCGCCGTCGAGAGCAGCCCGCCGTTCGCCGCCGGATAGTGGCCCCGGAACATCGGCCCCTCGCCACCCATCCCCGCGCGCGCGGCCTCCACCAGTTTGCCGTCTTTCAACTGGGATGGCGTCACGTAGCGCGGCATCTGTTCGGCCCGCAGATAGAACGTGGTGTCTTTCATCTGTAGCGGCCCGAAGAGCCGTGCCTGCAGAAACTCCTCGAACGGCATCCCTGAAACCACTTCAACGATCCGCCCGAGCGTGTTGATGCCGGACTGGCAATACTGCCACTTGCTGCCCGGCACGAAACCCAGCGGCTTGCTCGCGAACGCGGGAATTAACTCTGCCAGCACGCGCGCCGCCTGCGCCTCAGCCGGCGTCGCTTCGCCCATGCCGGAGGTGTGCGTCAGCAGATGCCGCAGCGTCACCGTCGCCGCCACGCCGTCCTTCGTTTTCAACCCGCCCAGTTCCGGGATGTACTTGCTCACCGGATCTTCCACCGAGAGCTTGCCCTCTTCCTCCAGCATCAGAATTGCCGTCGCAGTGATCGGCTTGGTCATCGACGCGATCCAGAAAATGGAGTCCGTCTGCATCTCCGTCCGGTTCGCCGGATCGGCGTACCCGATGGCATCCAACTGGCGCACGCCGCCGCGATCCGCCACCAGCATCACCGCGCCCGGGATCTCGCCCTGGCGGATCAGCGCCCGCATCCGCTCCATCGAGTTCTGCCCGAAAGCCACACTCGCCAGCAGCAACAGGACCAGAGTCCGCATGGCACGTCACCCCTTCACAACGATATTTACCAACTTGCCCGGCACCACGATCACTTTTACGATCTCCTTGCCGGCAATCAGCGACTGGATCTTGTCATCGGCGCGCGCCGCCTGCTCCTGCTCTTCTTTGGTAGATCCGTTCGGCACATTCACACGGCCGCGCACCTTGCCATTGATCTGCACCGGAATCTCCAGCGACTCCTCCCGCGCCAGTTCGGGGTCGCACACCGGCCAGCCCTGCTTGAACACGGGCCCCGCGTGCCCGATCGTCTCCCAAAGCTCTTCCGCCACAAACGGCGCAAACGGCGCCAGCAGCAGCGTCAGCTTGCCCGCGCACTCCTGCCGCACCGCCGGAGACATCCCGGCCTCGCACGCCTGCAACTCGTTCAGCAGCTCCATCAACGCCGCAATCGACGTGTTGAAGTGCCAGCGGTTGTCGAAGTCCGACGTGATCTTGGCGATCGTCTGATGCAGTTTCCGCAGCGCACGCGGGTCGTTCTCGCCACTGCCCTCGGTCGCATCCGCGTTGCGCGTCACCCACTTGAAGATGCGCGTGACAAAGCGGTACTGCCCTTCCACGCTGGATTCGTTCCAATCCATGTTCTTCTCGGGCGGCGCCGCAAACAGCGTGAACAGCCGGCACGTATCCGCTCCGTACTTCACCACCATCTCGTCCGGGTCCACGATGTTGCCCTTCGACTTCGACATCGTCTGCCCGTTCAACTGCACCATGCCCTGCGTGAACAGATTCTTGAACGGCTCATCCACCTGCACCAGCCCGATGTCGCGCATCACCTTGCTCCAAAAGCGCGAATAGAGCAGATGCATGATGGCGTGCGTGACGCCGCCGATATACTGATCCACCGGGAACCACGGGGCCACCTTGGCCGGATCAAACGGTAGCGACTCGTTCTGTGGATCCACGTAGCGGAAGAAGTACCACGACGAATCCACAAACGTGTCCATCGTATCCGTCTCTCGCCGCGCCGCCGCGCCGCACTTCGGGCACGTGGTATTCACGAAACTCGCGTGACTCGCCAGCGGCGACTTGCCCTTGCCCGTCAGCTCCACGTCCGCCGGCAGCACCACCGGCAGTTGATCATCCGGCACCGGCACCACACCGCACGTATCGCAGTGGATCACCGGGATCGGCGTGCCCCAATACCGCTGCCGTGATACACCCCAATCCTTCAGCCGGTACGTGATCGACGCCTCGCCAAACCCTTCGCTCTTCGCGCGCGCGGCCATCTGTTTGCGCGCGTCGGAGCTCGCCAGCCCGGACCATTCACCTGAATTCTCCACCACGCCATATTCCGTGAACGGCTCCGTCGGCGAGACCGCCAACACGCCATCCACGGGCCGGATCACCGGCACAATCGGGATGCCGTACTTCGTACAAAACTCGAAATCGCGCTCATCGTGCGCCGGCACGGCCATGATCGCTCCGGTGCCGTAGCCCCACAGCACAAAGTTCGCCACCCACACCGGCACCTCTTGGCCGTTGTACGGGTTCACCGCGTAGTGGCCCGTGAAGAACCCGTCTTTCACCAGATTTTCTGGATCCTTGCGGCTCTGGTCGTCCACCATCGCCTTCAAACGCACCGCCAGATCACCCGTGCAAAACTGCTTCGAAACGGGGTGTTCCGGCGCCAAAATGACGCAAGTTGCGCCATAAATCGTGTCTACGCGCGTCGTGAACACGCGCAGCTTCTCATCCGAGCCCTTCAGCCCGAAATCGATCTCCGCACCTTCGCTCCGCCCGATCCAGTTGCGCTGCATCGTCAGCACCATCGACGGCCACCCGGCCTCGATCTGCTGCATGTCGTTCAGCAACTCTTCCGCATACGCAGTGATCCGCAGGAACCACTGCACCAGCTCGCGCTGCTCCACCGGCGTCGTCTCGTGCCGCCAGCAGCAGCCATTCTCCACCTGCTCGTTCGCCAGCACCGTGGCGCACTCCGGGCACCAGTTCACCAGCGAAGTCTTGCGGTACGCCAGACCCTTCTCCATCATTCGCAGGAAGAGCCACTGGTTCCAGCGGTAGTATTCCGGCTCGCACGTCGAAACCTCGCGCGCCCAGTCATAGGCAAAGCCCAGCCGCCGCAGTTGCACCTTCATGTGCGCGATATTGGAGCGCGTCCACTCGCCCGGATGCCGCTTGTTCTTGATCGCCGCGTTCTCCGCAGGCAATCCAAAAGCGTCCCACCCCATCGGGTGCAGCACGTCAAAGCCGCGCATCCATTGATAGCGCGCCAGCGTGTCTCCAATGGAGTAGTTGCGCACGTGCCCCATGTGGAGCCGCCCGCTCGGATACGGCAGCATCTCCAGTACGTAATAGCGCGGCTTCGCTCCGTCGTCAGCGGCCTTGTACAGGTCCGGCTGCGCGTCCCAGCTTGCGCTCCATTTCAGCTCGATCTCTTCGTGGTTGTACGGCTTTTCCGGCATAGTGATTTCAGGGCGTCCACATTGCGCTGGTCGTCACCCACGTTGTCGATGGGCGTCTCCAGCACGAAGGCCTTTTCCCGCAACTTCGGATGGTTCAGAATCCTGCGGAAACCTTCGAGGCCAATGTGTCCTTCCCCTATGTTCGCATGACGGTCGAGACGCGAGGCGAATTCACACTTGCTGTCGTTGGTGTGGATCACCGGCACGTGCTCCAGACCGAGCACCCGCTCCACGTCTGTCACCACGCCATCCAGCCCTTCTTGCGTCACCACGTTAAAGCCCGACGCATAGAGATGGCAGGTGTCGAGGCAGTAGCCCACCTCAAACGGCAGCCGCCCCGCCACCAGATCGCGGATCGCCTTCAGCTCTTCCAGCGTGCGCCCAATCGTCGAGCCCGCCCCAGCCGTGTTCTCCAGCAAGAGCCGGAACCCCTTCGGCCGCAGCCCCCGTGCCGCCTCCTCCAGCGAGTTCGCCAGCGTCTCAATGCCCGATTCCAGCGTCTGATCCTTGGCGCTCCCCGGATGCATCACCAGATACTCCGCGCCCATCGCGATGGCCCGCTCCAGCTCGCCGCGCATCGCCGCAATGGACTTCGCGCGGATCACCTCGTCGGCCGCCGCGCAGTTGATCAGATAGCTGACGTGAACCACCAGCGGCGCCAGATCGTGCTCCTTGCGATACGCCCGCATGGCCGCCAGCGCGTCGTCCGGCGGCATTACCGCCTTCCACATCCGCGGGCTGCCGGAGAAGATCTGCAGGCAGTTGGCGCCCAGCTCATGAGCCTTTTTCGCCGCGTTCACCAGCGCGCCCGAAGTGGAACAGTGAATCCCGATTCGCATGAGAAGCAGTGTAGCCGAACCGCCGGGCGCCCGCGTCGCGCTAAACTGAAACAAAATAGCGGCCGGCGTTCGGCCGTTTTGGGTGCGCCGATGGGTGAATCGGGCACGCGTTCAGGCAAACGGGGATATGCAATGGAACAACAAAGCGCAACTGCCGCAAGGCGTAGCATGCGGATCGTCTCATTGGAAGACCGGACCTGCACCTGGAGAGTACCGGGCGGTGGCGCCGTCTTCACCATGCAGGCGGGCCTGGTAAACCAACTCAAGGCCAAAGTCGCCGAAGGGCTCCTGGCGCTGCCGAAAAGAGGCATGGAGGTAGGGGGGGTGCTGCTGGGCCGGGTCCTCAACCGGGATCCGCTCGAGGTGCAGATCACAGCCTTTGAACCAGTGCCATGCGAGCACCGCTTCGGCCCCACATTCATCCTCTCGGATAACGATCTGGCCGGACTGGATTCGCTCCTCGCCGAACTGACATCCCGCGACGATGCCGCCATCGTCGGCTACTTTCGCAGTTGCACCGGCCGCGAACAGGCGCTTGACGACGCCGATTTGGAGCTCCTGCGCACCCGCTTCCCTGGGCCGGAATCAATTGTCCTCTCCATCAAACCACTGTCTCTGCGGGACTGCCAGGCGTGGTTCTTCCTCCCTCAGAGCGGGACGATGCCAACCATTCCCAGCCACCCGGCGATGCCCTTCGACGACAGGCAGACCTTGGAAACTCCCGAGGCTCGCCCAGCGGAAACGCCGGCCCTCGGATCTCTCGTGCCCGTAGAGGAAACGCCACCGCCACCCGAACCGCAGGCCGTGGAATCGCCGGCCCCGCTCCCTCACGCGTCTGTGGCGCTGGCGCCGGCGCCCGAACGGCAAGCCGTGCAGATGCCGGCCCAACAATCTCTCGCGCCTGTAGAGGAAACACCGCCGCCACCCGAAACGCGGGCCGCGGAATCGGCGGCCCCGCTCTCGCTCGTGCCCGTGCCGGAAGCTCCGCCGCCACTGCCGCCCAAACCAGAAGCCGTGGAATCACCGGCGCTCCACGATCGGCCCGCGTGGCACTGGGTCGCGCTGGTGCTGATGTTGAGCGTCGCCACCATCGCGGGATACGACTACGGCAGTTCCACCAGGCAGCCCGAGCCGCCGCCGCCCGCCCCCAAAATCATTGCGCCGAGGATCGAGGCCCCGCCCGCCGTCGTCCCACCGCCCGCTCCGCCAAAACCAGCAAGACCGCTGCCGCCCGTCGTGCCGGCCGCTCTCATCCAGCGGGCTGCGCCAGAACTGCCGGACGGTATTCGCGCCCGTATCGAGGTCCCCGTCGTCGTGCACGTCGATGTCTCCGTCGACGCCCGCGGCAAGGTGACAAAAGCCGTGGTGCGGGGCGAGGGCGATGGCCTGTTCCGCTTCCTCAGCGAGCGCGCCGTCATCGCCGCCCAGGCCTCCACCTTTCGTCCCGCCCGCGACGCCAATGGAACACCCGTTCCCTCCACCGTGCTGCTGCCGTTCGTGTTCGAATCGCCGCGACAGTAGGCACGCTACCGCCGCTGCGTAAACTCATACCGCCCCGAACCCACCGCCCTCGCCGCCGTGCCCGGCATCCGCACATCAGCCGTCATGCCCGGCGGGATCTCCACGCTAAGCCGCATCGCTCCGCCCGCCAGCCGCCACTCCACCTTCACCGGACCGCGCACAGATTCCCAAGCCGCCTTCACCCACCGCACGTCGCCTGCCGGCTCCGGCTGAATCAAGACGTGCCGCGCGCCCGGTGACCCGCCATCCGGCCGGATCCCCGCCAGCCCCGCATAGAACCACTGCACGATGTGGCCCAGCATCAGATGATTCTGCGAGCTGGCCGGATTGGCGTCCCACGCCTCCGTCAGCGAGGTCGCGCCGTTCGCCAGTTGCGCGGCATAACTGGGCGCCGCAGGGTTGGCGGCCATGTCGTAGATCACGTCGCCGCGCCCCGCCTGGGTGAGCGCGGTGAGCACATAGCTGTAGCCCACGTCGCCCGCGCTGGTGTGATTGCCGCGGGCGCGGATGTCGGCAACCAGCTTCTCCGCCATGGCGGCGCGCGCCTCTACAGGCGCCATTCCGAGCGCTAGAGGCATGGCTAGTGACGTCTGACTGCCGGTCGCATAGGTGACCCCCGAGGGCTGATAGAATGCGTCCTGGAACCTCTGGCGCAACGTGCCGGCCTGTGCCGCCAGTGCGGCCGCCTCCGCCGGCTTGGCCAGCACCTGGGCCGATCCTTCCAACGCCTTTAGATCCGCCCACCAAGTCGCGCTGGCCGTGATCCCCTGCGGCGTCAGTTGCGAAGCGCCGGGCGATCCGGGCCCGATGTCGTACCAGTCGCCCAGGCCATGAGCAAGCAGCCCGTCCTTGGCGCGCGTGCCCAGATATTCGTTGTACAGCTTCATCATCGGATAGGCGAACCCGAGCGTCTGCCGGTCGCCGTACCACTGCCAGGCCAGCCACGGCAGCAGCACCCCGGCGCTGCCCCACTCCGGCGAATCTCGAAACGCACCGCCAAATGTGACGTACTCCGGAGCAATGCTGGGGATCAGCCCGTCCACCGTCTGTGCCTCCCGCACATCCCGGATCACCTTCGCCAGAAACGTGCGCAGATCCCAGTTGTAGAGCAGCGATGCGCCCATCAGATGCGACACCTCCAGCCACCCCAGCTTCTCCCTGTGCGGGCAATCCGTCAGCGAGTGCTGCAGGTTGCTGCGCACGGCCGTATCGATCAGCGTGTGGATGCGATCGAACAACTCACTGGAACTGGTAAACGTGCCGGTGCGCGCCGCGTCCAGATGGACAAACTCACCTTCCAGCTTGTCGACGCTGGCGATTGTCTCCACCTGTACGTAGCGGAAGCCGTAGTAGGTGAAGCGCGGCGTCCAAACCTCCGCACCGCTCCCTTTGAGCGTGTAGCTGAACGACGTGGGACCACCCGAGGAGCGCTGCGTCACCAGCCCCTCCGGCGTCAGCAGTTCACCGGGGATCATCTTTACGGTTGCGCCGGCCGGGCCGTGGACAGTCAGTTTGGGCCAGCCCGCGAAGTTCAGCCCCAGGTCGTAGACCTTCACACCGGGCTGCGGCTCGGTAACCCGCGCGGTTCCCAGCGTGCGCTGCACCTTAATAGGCGGGCTGGCCTGCGCCCGCAGTGTCCCGCCAGGCGCCTCGCCCGTCGTCACGCGGCTCCATTGGGAATCGTCGAAACCAGCGGTGTCCCACCCCGGCAGTTCGAGCCGCGCGTCGTAGTCTTCGCCGCCATAGATGCAGGAAAACATAATGGGCCCCTCGTGCGTGCGCCACGTGCCATCGGTGGTGACCTCGCGCGCCGTGCCGTCGGCAAACTCCAGATGCAGTTGCAGCGCTAGGCGCGGATGGCCGAACGAACCCGTGTACTTCGTATACCGCCCGCCGGCCACGTTGTAGAATCCATTGCCCAGCATCACGCCCACCGCGTTTGCACCGGGCTTCAACACCGCCGTCACGTCGAACGTCTCGTAATTCACGGTGGCCCGATAGTTTGTCCAGGCCGGAGCCAACACGTGATCGCCAACCTTTGCGCCATTGATCCGCAGCTCATGAAAGCCCACGCCGGCAATCAACACGATGGCGCGGCGCAGCGGCTTGTCCAGCACCACCTCCTTGCGGAACAGCGGCAACGGACCGGAGCGCAGAGCATGGTCCAGGTGGCTGATCCAGCGCGCGCGCCACTCGCCGCCGGCGATCGCCATCGTCCATTCGGCCGCATCATCGGACTCTGACGGAACTCCGGCGGCATCCCACACACGCACTTTCCACCAATATTTCTGAAACGACACCAGTGGCTTGCCGGCGTACGGAATCCAGGTTGTCTCGTCCGAGGCCACCCGGCCGGAGTCCCACATATCAACCGCGTCCGCCGCCAGCCTCTCCCGCGCCGACGCAACCAGGATCCGATAGGCGGTCTGTTTCTGGTTCTGTTCGGAGGACTTCAGTTTCCAGCCAAGGCGAGGCTGCGCGGAATCGATTCCTAGCGGGTTCCGGCGCGCCTCACACTCCAGCGAATAGGGCTTGATGGCGGCCCCGGCGACAGCGGCGCCGGCGATCAGAAGCAGCAATAGTTTCATTGAACACTCCCGTACGAGAACGCCACATGATAGTCCGCACCCGTCGCCTTGCCACCAGGCCTATTGAGCTCCACCGTCACGCCCTGCCGCACCCGGCGCCCCTCGCACGAACCCACCGGCCACACCGCAGGCTGGGCCAGCAAAAAATATATTGCGTCGTTGTGGCTCTCCAGCATCATCTCGTCCACGGCCGCCGCGCCGCCCGAATTGCCGCCGATCAGGAGATGCCTGCGATACCAAGGCGGCCCGAGAGGCGGCGCCGGTGCGGCGGGGAGCGTGGCCGGAACGGCCAGGAGAAATCGCCGGCGTGTCTTGGTGGGCATGATTCGGTATCAGCCTATCAATCTTGAGCAGTACCAGGAGAGGCCCTATGACCCGGAAGAACACTCTGATCGCACTCTGCGTGGCGGCCCTGCTGTCTACGCCTCTAACCGCGAAGATAAAGGTGCAGTCACAGCATCAGGCCGGCGACGATTGCAGGCAGTACAAGACCTATTCGTGGCTGCCCGTCCGGACCGTGGGCAAAACAGGCCTCATTGACGACGACCCCACCGCCTCGCCCATCATCCGGGAAGCGGTCAATCGCGAGCTGCAGGCTAAGGGACTGAATGAAGTTGCCAGCGGCGGCGAGCAGCAAGTGGCCACGGCCGCCATGAAGGCGACGTCACCGCACACAGACGCCCTAATCTATGGCTGGTTCCCCGAGTGCGGTACAACCTATGGCACCTACTGGAGCACCGCCCAACCTGTGATGACAATCTCCAGCTACTCCGCCAAGGGAGCCTTCGTCGTCAATCTCATCGACACGAAGACGAAGAAATCGGCCTGGATCGCCATGGCCAAGGACACCGTGGACAAAAACCAGGGAGAAGCCAAAATCGACAAAGCCTCGGCGAAGATGTTCGCCGACTTCCCGCCGAAGAAGCCCTAAACCCGGAAGCGGTACGCGGTCCGCGCATTGTCCCAAAAATACTTGCGCAGCGCCGTCTCGCCCTTGCCCGCAAAATGGGTGCGAACCGTCTCGAAGATCCGTTCATACGGCGCCACGCGTTCGCTCACTGGCCAGTTCGACCCGTAGATCAGCCTGTCCTCGCCGAACACGCGCCACAGCTCGTCCAGGCCCTCCGCGTCGGTGGTCCGGCCGGAAACCTTGGCGTACACGCGCGGATACTCCCGCAGCACAGCCAGTGCTTCTCCGCCCGGCACATCCAGAGGCAGGTGATTGATTACGATGCGCAACTCCGGCACGGCTCGCGCCAGCCTCGCCACATCGGCCAGCATCGCCGCGCCGCCCAGCAGATCCACCTGCAAGCCCTCGCCTGCCAGCCGGCGCAGATCCGCGACAAACAGCGGCACGGCCAACCCTTTTGCCAGCGCCTCCCCACCCAGCCGGATTCCCAGAAACAGAGGATTTCGATGGAACCGCGCGAGGTGCTCGCCAAAGCCGCCCTCACCCGGATTGAGATGCCCCACCAGCCCGGCAATTACCGGATGATCCTTTGCCAGATCGAGCACCCACTGGTTGTCTTCCAGCCACGGGCTGGCCTCCACCACGATGGTCCGCGTCACGCCGTGCGGCCGCGATAGCGCGATAAACTCGAGCGGCAGCACACGCCGGTAAAGCGCCCTCTCCGCCGGCCGGGGCCATGGCACGCCCTGCGGCCGCTCCGGGTCATAGAAGTGCGTGTGCGTGTCGATAATCGGAGCGGCCGCCGGCGCGAGCATCATTGCGGCGAAGCTCCGCCGGCTTAGTGTGTCTCGCTCTCCAATCTCCCACATGACTCATTCCCCGGCCGGGACGTACCCGAAGTAGAGGCCCATATAGTAAGGCAGCAGAAAGGAGTTTCCGTCCGCCAGGCTCCGCCCGTTGCCCCCGGTATCCAGGGCCCACGGATCGTGATTCCAATGCTCCAGCACCCGCTCGTCCACCGGCAGCACGCGCCCGTTGTTACGCGCCCCGCGAGCGCGCGGGCTGCCATCGCGGGCGAATCGGGAGAGCGGCACAATGTCCGTGCGGTGGCTGTTCTGCTGGCCCCAGTTCACACGGTCCAGCGGGTAGCGGCGCAGCGTATCCAGCGATTCCTCGCGCCACGGTCCCGACGGCGAAAGATCGTCCGTGCCGCCCGAATGGCTGAACGTCTTGCCCGTGGTGGCGGCGGCGGTCAGGTAATGGAATAGCGGGCTCAGCTCCGGCTCCTCGTTCTGCCATGCATTGTAAAAGGCGAGTGCGTACTTCTGCACCAGATCGGGGTCTTTCTCATAGCGCAGCAGCGTGAAGAAATTCATGAACACCATCTCGTCGTCAGACTGATTCCCCGCCCCGGCGCCCAGGTGCGTCTTCGGCGAGAGCACGTTCATCGAGTAGCCGTGCTCGCGGATCAGCTTCTGACTGGCAGCTTCGTACCGTGCATCGCCCGTGATGTGCGCGGCCGCCTTCAGGTAAGCCAGGATCGAGAGCGAGTTCATGCCGCGCTCCTGCCACCACTCCTTGTTCTGGTTCATGCTCTCCGGATCAAAGACAGACCAGCGCGTCGGCTTGCCGTCATGATCCACCAGGTTGTAGTTGTGGGCCAGCAGGTGATCCGCGATGGCCGCCACCTGCGCCCGCACCGGTTGGCGCTCCTCCTCCGTAGCGGCAACCAGATCGTAGTAAAGCGCGTAGAAGAAAAAGTGACCGTCGAGCTCATCCGACGATGTGTCCGTTTTCCAGTACCACTGCCCATCGGCGCTCCTGGGCCAGCGCGGCGCGATGATCTTCCAGAGTTTGTCCTTGCTGTCGCGCGTCTGCCGGTCCCGCTCCGGCGTGTAGTGCGTGGCGTTGGGATCGCCCTGCGAGACGGGCAGGATGGCGCGCGCCACAAAGCCCGGCGGCGCCGGATGCTCCCCGCCCTGCGTCACCGTGCGCAGGAGTTGCATCGCCTCAAACGCCTTTGTCGCGCGCTGTTTCGCCAGCGGATCTTTGGTGGCCGCATACGCAAAACACTGACCCGCGCCATACATGGAAGTCCACAGCCCATCGTTGTCGGAATCGTGCTGCGTCCATTCGGACTTGTCCCCCGGCCGCGCCAGCGTCACGCCCAGCACGTATTGATACGGCGTCCGCCGGTGCCGCTTGTCGATCTCCGCCTCAAAGAAACGGGCCTTCTCCGCCAGACTGACCGCGCGCCGCTCGATCACCGAGACGCCGCCATCGGTGGCAAACCAGGCGTCCCCGTTGGGCAACACCGCGATGGAGCGCACGTCGTCGCCGGCCAGCCAGCGGCGGCCCTGGCGGTACTCCCAGGTCTTGCCGTCAAAGTGAATGGCGCCTCGATGCGTGCCCAACCAGACCGAGCCATCGGGTGCCGCAGCCACGGTCGTGAAGTCGTCGTAGGGCAGGCCGTCCTCGGCCGCCCAGAGCTGCCACTGGCCCGCGCCGGCCATCCGGCCAACACCTTGCGGGCTGGCAAACCAGAGCGCCCCGTCGCTGCCGAAAACGGCGCCCCGCACGTCCGCCAATGCCCAACTGCGCTTGCCGGCGGTCGGTGTGAGGGAGCGCCATTTGCCGTTTTCACGGACGAACAGACCCGCCTCCGTGGCCGCCGCCTGCCGTGGGCCGGCCTGTGCGTGCTGGCGCACCGCACCGGCCAAGCCTGCCGGAATCACCGCCGGCACAGGAGTTGGCGCCGGCGCGCACAGGTAGGCTCCGCTGCGGTCTGTCAGATCGGCGGGCCGGAAGGCGCTGCTGGGCGCGCAGCGGAACGTACCCTTGGCAGTGACTGCCGCCACGCCATTAGCGCCCTCGGCGCGAACCGCTGTCGCCGGCTCCGTCAAGACGATGGCCCGGATCTCGGCCGCGTGCAGAATGGCTCCCCAAAGGAGCAACAGCGTGAAGCGCA
This sequence comes from Paludibaculum sp., assembly GCA_036504135.1. Classification (GTDB taxonomy): domain Bacteria; phylum Acidobacteriota; class Terriglobia; order Bryobacterales; family Bryobacteraceae; genus Paludibaculum. The sequence continues at coordinate 292,475 of DASXVP010000030.1, read as the reverse complement.
TCATCGTTCTCCAGTCAGATATCGATGGTAACGGCCCAGCCAGTAAGGCAGCAAAAACGCTGCGCCATCATCCTCGCCGAGTCCGCCATTGCCGCCGTCCACGATGAACGGATTGGCGTACCATTTCATCACGGGCCGCTCATCGGGCGGCAGCAGCGTGACCGCTTGCTTGAGCTGAAAACGGTCAAGCTCATTCGTCATGACAACGTCCTCGCGATGGGAGTTGCGGATCGTCCACGTCACCAGATCCAGCGGCATCTGCTCCAGAGTGCGGATCGCTGCCGGCAGATCCGCCCGCGCCTTCGGCCGGCTCGTGAGGTAGATCATCGTCCACAACGGATTGGCCTCGCGGCTCATGTTCTCCCACCACTGGTCCAGCGCCGGGCGATAGAACTTGTCCAGCAGTTGGGCGTCTCTTTCGTAGCGGAACAGGCAGTAAAACGGCAGCATCGCCAGCTCTTCGTCGGAGTAGTTCAGGTGCTCGCGCCACTCCTTGAGCCGTGTCATCACCTTGGCATAGCCAAGGTCAAGGGCCGCCTTGCGGTACTCCCGCTGATAGCGCGCATCGCCGGTAATGTGGTGCGCCGTCTGGAGGAAGCTGAGGAGCTCCAGAGCGTTGAGCGGCGCGTCTCCGGGTTCTTCTTTGAAATACTCCAGCGACCACTTGCCCCAGCGCGTCGGCTTGCCGTCGAGGTCGATCAGGTAGTAGCCGTTGGCCAGAATGTGATCCATGATCCTCCGGGCGGTGGCGCCGATCCTCGCCCGCAGGGGATCGGCCGCCGGCAGAGTGTCCCACGCAACTGCAAACAGGAAGAAATGCCCGACGATCTCGTCGGAACTGGTGTCGCCCTTCCAGTAGTACTTGCCATCCGCCGTCCAGTGCCACTCTCCGTCGCGCGGCATCGGCTCGCCCCGTTCGATATAGGAGCGCGCCGGAAAGCCCGGCCGGCCTGTCACCTTCTCCAGGAACAACACTGCTTCAATCGACTTGCGCGCCAGCGCCAGCGCCTGCGGTTCCTTCGTCACGGCGTAGCGGAAACACTCGCCCGCGCCGTACATCGCCGTCCACAGACCATCGTTATCGTCATCGCGGGTGCGCGATGTGGCCAGATCGCCGGGCGTGCCCAACGTGGAGGGCGAGACCAGGCCGTGCCGGTCATGCCGCAGCCGGATTCGCTCCTCAAATGGCTCCGTCTTCTGCAGCAGCGTCATTGGCCGCAGCTCAATGTGCGAGATCCCGGTGGCCGTCCGCACCCACACACCCGCCGCGGCATCCGGGACAATGTGCTGCACGTCGTCGTCGGGCAGGTACCGGCGCGAGGCGAAATACTCTTTGTCGCCGCGCCAGAGCCCCTGCGGCGTGCCCCGCCACACCACGCCATCGGACGCAGCCGCGCGCAACACGCCGGGCGTCGCGCGCACCATTGCCGGCACCGCCGGATCGTCCAGGCGGTAGAATGTACGAAACTTCTGCGGCGTCGCAGCCGGCGCGGCCTGACACAAAAACAGCAGCAGGAGCAGGAGCTTCATCACCATGACCCAACTCGCAATTCTAGGTGGAGAGCCACTTCGCCGCAAGCCATTCACACCGTGGCCGCAGTATCGCCAGTCTGACATCGACCGCCTCATCCAGACCGTCGAGAGCCGCCATTGGGGTGGCTACCCGTTGCCCACCGCGCTGGCGAAGGGCTTCTGTGAGGACTTCGCGGCCATGCAGGGCGCCAAGTACGCCCTGCCCGTCGCCAATGGCACTGTGGCCATCACGGTGGCGCTGCAGGCGCTGGGAATCGGCTTTGGCGATGAAGTCATCGTGCCCGCCTATACGTGGGACGGTACAGCCACAGCCGCCCTGGCCATGGGCGCAGTGCCGGTGTTTGCCGACGTCGATCCGGACACCTACTGCCTGGATGTCGAGGGCGTGCGCCGCGCCATCACGCCGCGCACGAAAGCGATTGTGCCCGTGCACCTGGCGATGCGCTTCACGGAGATGGACGCTCTCTGTGCACTGGCCGCGCAGCACGGCTTGAAGGTCGTTGAGGATTGCGCCCACGCCCACGGCGGCGCCTATCGCGGCAAGGGCGCCGGCTCGATGGGCGACATTGGTACGTTCAGCATGCAGGAGAGCAAGCTGATGACAGCCGGCGAGGGCGGCATGGTCACCACCAACAGCCTCGCCTGCTACGAAGCGCTGCAGACCGTGATCAACTGCGGCCGCGCCAGCCTCACCGACGAATACGGACAGCGGCTGCTCGGCTTGAACTACCGCATGAGCGATCTGCAGATCGCGCTGCTCATCGGCCAGATGGAGACTCTGCCGGAACTGCGCGCGCGCCGCGTTGCCGGCGCGGAGTTGCTCACGTCTCTGCTCGCGCAGATCCCATGCGTGCGCGTGCTGCCGCCGCAGGCCGCCATCACGCAGCCCACGCTCTACACCTACGTCTTCCAATACCGGCCCGAACCGGACAAGCCCGCGCCCTCGCGCGATCTCTTTGTGGCGGCGCTCGAAAAGGAAGGCATCCCCTGCGACGGACGCTTCTACGAGGCGGTCTACAAGAGCGATCTCTTCTACGCCACGCCGCAAAACTGCGAGCAATTGAAGCTCGGCCGCGACACGGAGATGGACTATGCGCAGTGCCACTGCCCTGTCTCGGAGCGCGCCGCCTACGACGAATCCGTGTGGCTCTTCCAGTTCGAACTGATCGGCGGCGACGAAGACGTGCGCGACGTGGCGCGTGCTGTCGAGAAGGTCACCGCGAATCTCGATACGCTGGCGGCGCAGGATCCATCGCTGGCGGGCGTGAAGGCGATGGGACGCGCACAACGTGCGCGTTTTGAGCGAAAAAAGAACTACTAAGGGCCCCAAACGGGGTCTTTTTGACACTTTATTGCACGTTTTTGCACGTCTTCGAGGTCCAGCACGATCACTTCGTTGCGGCCCTGCTGCAGCCACACGCCGGGGCAGTAAAGGCTCAACTGCGGGCCCACTTTCCAGTGGCGGCCCAGATGATGACCGTTCACCCACACGCAGCCCTTGCCCCAGCCGCGCATATCGAGATACGTGTCGCCGGTCTTCTTCAGTTCAAAGAAGCCGCGATGAAACGCCGGACCGGAGTATGCGCGCGCGCTGAACTTCAAGCCGCGCAGATCGTTCAACGGCAATGAGTACATCTGCCAGCCCGTGAGTTCCGCGCCGGCGAGCGTGACTTTTTCGGTGATGCCCTTGCGATCGTCCACCATCTTCGGGCCGAAGTTCAGGCGGCCCATGTTCTCGACTAAGATGTCGAGCGGAGCGGAACCGTCGAGCGTGATGTCGATGGAGTTCTGCGCGAGGCGGCGATCGAGCGTGCCGAGTGTTTTGGCGCCTTCGAGAATCACGGCGTAATCGCGCAGTTCGGTGATTTCGAGTTTGGCCGCGGCCACTTTGCGAGGCGCCGCGCGATAGAGGAGGAAGCCATAGTCCTGCCCAAGTTCCTCAAACTTCTTCGGGCGCGCGGCGGTGACGGGCTTGCCTAGCAGTGCGAACAACGGCGCGGATTCGTTCAGTTCAATGCGCGGGACATCAATGGATGGAAGCGGCGCCGGCAGTGGCGGCAGGGTCTCGCCGGGCGGCAGATATTTCTTGATGGCGTCGCGATAGAGATGGAATTTGGGCGCGATGCGGCCGGCCTCATCAATGGGCGAATCGTAGTCGTAGCTGGAGACGTCGGGCTGATAGACCTTGTCCCAGTTGGCGCCGTTCATGAAGCCGAAGGACGTGCCGCCATGCACCATGTAGAGGTTGAAGCCGACGTTGCGCTGGAGCATCCATTCGATGCCTGCGAGGTGCACGGCGTTGTCGCCGGTATGGTGCTTCTCGCCCCAGTGATCGAACCAGCCCACCCAATACTCTCCGCACATCAATGGGACACCGGTGCGGAACTTTGCGAAGTTGGCGAACTCCTGCTGCGGCGCGCCGCCGAAGTTCACCACCGATGGCAGATCGGGCAGAGTGCCGCCGGCGAGCATGTAATCGAGCGAGCCATCGGAGGTATAGAGCATGGCATCGATGCCGCTGCTCTGGATCATCTCGCGGATGGCGCTGAGATAGACCTTGTCCTTGCCGAACGAGCCGTACTCGTTCTCCACCTGCACCATGATGACGGGGCCGCCTTGCGAGATCTGGAGCGGGACCACCTCGGCCAGCAAGCGTTGGATGTAGCGCCTGGCGGGTGTAAGGAAGCGCGGATCCGTGCTGCGCACCTTGATATCGGGCGTGGCCCACAGCCACGAGGGAAAACCACCGGCCTCCCATTCGGCGCAGCTATAGGGGCCGGGGCGGACAATCACCCAGAGGCCCTCTTCCTGGGCGGTGCGGATGAAGGCGGCGATATCCAGGTTGTCTTCGAAGTGAAACTCGCCAGGGCGCGGTTCGTGCGCGTTCCAGAACGAGTACATGCAGAGGGTGTTGAGCCCCATGGCGCGCAACTTCTTCATGCGGTCGCGCCAGTAGGGGCGCGGGATGCGGGCGTAGTGCATCTCGCCGGAACGAACGACGAACGGTTTCCCATCTAGAACGAAGCGATCGCCCTGTACTCCGAATGTGTGTTTCGATTGGGCCTGAAGAGCCAGCGGACTGGCGGCAAGAGTCTTCAAAGCATCACGGCGTTTCATGCTCAATAGGCTATCCCGAACAAGGGCCGCTGTGGCCGCCGCAGCTTTCGTCTATCCTATGGCGATGCCCCCCAATCAGACCATATCGCCCCCCATGCCCCGTGTGCGATACGCAGCCGCCGCGATATTCATGCAGGTGTTGCTGGGGGTGATCTATTCGTGGTCGATCTTCCGCGGACCGCTGGCGCAGCTTTACGGCTGGTCCAAGGCGGAAACCATCGCGCCGTACCGCTACTCGATGCTGGCCTTTGCCGCGGGCATGATCGTGGCGGGCTTCTGGCAGGACCGCAAGGGGCCGCGCCTGGTGGCATCGGTGGGCGGGTTTCTGTTGGGCACGGGCTGCCTGCTGGCGGCCTGGATCGGCGACACCGTGAACGGCCTGGTGCTGGCGTACGGCGTCTTTGCGGGCGTTGGCGTGGGCTTTGCGTACGTCACGCCGATCGCGACGTGCATCAAGTGGTTCCCGGACCGGCGCGGCATGATCGTGGGCCTGGCGGTGATGGGTTTCGGCGTGGGGCCGCTGCTATTTGGGCCGCTGCTGGAATACCTGATCGGCAAAGACCCGGCGCAACTGGCCGTCACGTTGCCTCGCACGTTTCTGATCCTGGCAGGAATCTTCTACGTCGGCGTGATTGGCGCGGCGCAGTTCTACAGAGTGCCGCCGCCCGGATGGAGGCCCGACGGATGGACTCCGCCGCCGGGGCGCGCTGGCGCCAGCGAGATGACGCCGGTGCAGATGCTGGGGACGTGGCAGTTTTACGCTTTGTGGCTACTGTACTTCCTGGGCACATCGGTGGGGCTGACGGCGATTGGGGAAGCGACGCCGCTGCTGAAAGAGATGGCGAGCGCGAGCGCGGTGCTCTCAGCCGGCGCGGCTCTGGGCGTGATGAGTATCTTCAACGGCGTGGGGCGATTGGCGTGGGGCAGCGTGTCGGATCGCTTCGGACGCAAGGCGGCGGTGCTGGCGATGTGCGTGACCTCCGTGGTGGCGTGCCTGGGCTTTCTGCGCTCCGCATCGGGCTTTGGGATGCTGCTGGCGGGGTTGTGCCTGGCGGCGTTCGCCTATGGCGGCTATCTGGCGTTGATGCCATCTTTCACGGCGGATTACTACGGGCCGAAGCATGTGGGCGCCAACTACGGACTGATGTTCTCGGCCTGGGGCCTGTGCGGCTTCCTCGTGCCGGGATACTTCGCCGGCATCATGGACCGCGCGCGGCTGGCAGGCGATCTGGCGGGCGGGTATCGCGAGGTGTACTGGAAGCTGGCGCTGCTGGCGGCAGTGGGCGCGGTGGTGACTGCGTTGCTGCGACCGCGGGTGGACGCGGCCAAGACAGCAGCATGAGATTTCTCTTGACCCGTCTATCGATTCACAGTTGAGGATGGGTTGAGGAGTTACCCATGAACAAAGACACGTTCGTTTCCATCCTGAAAGCCGCCGGAGTGACGGAGGCGCAGATGCATGCACTGCACGCCACCTTCGAGCGGATGGCGCCGGAGGATCACCAGAAGTTTCTGGAGTTCCTCCAGATCGACAAGACCGAGATCGCATCCATCCGGGCGTGGAGCCGGGAGGGGTAGGGGTCCGGACTGAGGAAGGAGCCTGGTGAAAGCCGGGCTCCGCCCCCTGCATAATGGACTTGGCGACCGGCAGGAGGCTTTGCATGGACATTCGATGGGCGGTTTGGATGGTGGGCGCGGCGCTGCTGGCATCGCCGGCGATAACGGCGCAGACCGGGATCTTCGACGGGCACGGGGACGTCGGCAGTGCGCAGCATCCGGGGACGGTGGAATTTGACCCGGCGCTGAAGACCTACCGCATCTCAGCCAGCGGGGCCAATATCTGGGGCACGGCGGACGCGTTTCACTACGTCTGGAAGAAGGTCAGCGGCGACGTCTCGCTGACGGCGGAGATCACATTCCCGACGACGGGCGGTGATCCCCACAAGAAAGCGGTGCTGATGCTGCGGCAGGGTCTGGAGGAAGATTCCGCCTATGCTGACGCGGCGGTGCATGGCAGCGGGTTGGTCTCGCTGCAATCGCGCGACGAGAAGGGCGCGGCCACGCACGAGGTGCAATCCAACGTCTCGGCGCCGAAACGCGTGCGGATCACGAAATCCGGCGCGTATTTCTACCTTTCGCTAGCGGGCGAAGGCGAGGAGCTGCGCCTGGCGGGCGGCACGATGAAGGTGGAGCTGAAAGAGCCGTTTTACATCGGGATCGGTGTGAGCGCGCATAACAAGGACGCAGTGGAGACGGCTGTTTTCCGCAACGTGGAGATCACACCAGCGCCGGCCGCGCCGGGCACGCGGAAGCTGTACAGTGTGCTGGAGACCATCACAGTGGCCTCCACAGACAGGCGCGTGGTCCATGTGGCCGAAGGCCGGTTTGAAGCGCCAAACTGGAGCAGCGACAACCAGCTCTATTTCAATGGGGGCGGGCGGCTGCACCGGATTCCCGCCGATGGCGGCAAGCCCGTGATGATCGACACGGGGTTCGCCACGCGGCTGAACAACGATCACGCCATCTCGCCGGACGGCACGATGATGGCCATCAGCGATCAATCGCAGGAGCAGAGGCGATCCATCGTATACGTTGTGCCGATTGGCGGCGGGACGCCGCGCAAGGTGACAGAGAAGGCGCCGTCGTACTTCCACGGCTGGTCACCGGATGGAAAAACCCTGGCGTATTGCGGTGAGCGAGACGGCAACTTCGACGTCTACACCATCCCGGCGGCGGGCGGCGCGGAGACCCGGCTGACCACGGCGGAGGGTCTGGATGACGGTCCGGAGTATTCGCCGGACGGCGCCTATATCTACTTCAACTCGATTCGCAGCGGGCTGATGCAGATCTGGCGGATGAAGCCCGATGGGAGCGAGCAGGAGCAGGTGACGCCCGACGACGGGTACAACAACTGGTTTGCGCACGTATCGCCGGATGGGCAGCGGATCGTGTTTCTCACCTATGAAAAGGGCGTAAGCGGGCACCCGGAGGACAAGGACGTGATGCTGCGGGTGATGGTGTTGGGGACGCACAAGATCACCGTGCTGGCCAAGCTGTTTGGGGGACAGGGCACAATCAACGTGCCGTCCTGGTCGCCGGATGGACGCAAGTTGGCGTTTGTCAGTTATCAACCAAATTAAAGGACGTCCAGGCCGCGTGGGCTGCCACGCACTGAGTCCCTACGCGACAATGGGTCCTGCCGACCAATGTCCGATCTCCTACCCGACCTCTCTCCGCTCAAGCGCTCCCGCGATTTCCGCCTGCTTTACATCGGGCAGATGATCTCGGGTTTCGGCTCCGCATTGACCTATGTCGTTCTGCCCGTCCAGATGTACCAGCTCACCCATTCCACGGTGATGGTCGGCCTGCTCGGCGTGGCGGAGTTCGTGCCGATGCTGCTGGTCGCCTTCCTCGGCGGCGCCTTGGCGGACCGCCTCAATCGCCGCGCCCTGATCCTCGGAACTGAGTCGCTCATGGCCGTGACGCTCGCCGGCCTCACCCTGAACGCGCTTCTGCCCCGGCCTCACGTGCCGCTCTTGTTCGCCGCCGCGGCACTGCTGGCCGCACTCAACTCCGTCCATCGCCCTTCCATGGAAGCCATGACGCCCCAATTCTTCCGCCCGGAGGAGATGCCCGCCGTCAGCGCGCTCAATTCAATCCGCGGCACTGCCGCCCACATCCTAGGCCCAGGGATCGCCGGCTGGATCGCAGTCACATATGGCCCTGCCGCTGCGTTCGGCATCGACGCCACCACCTACGTCTGCGGAATCACCGCCGTCCTGGCAATGGCCCGCAAAGAATTCAAGGGGGGCGAGGAAGGCGCTCTCACCTGGCACACGCTCGCCGAAGGCTGGCGCTACGCCCTCCAGCGCAAGGATCTGCTCGGGACCTACCTCATCGATATGAATGCCATGTTCTTTGGTATGCCCAATGCGCTGTTCCCGGCCTTCGGAGATGTGTTCGGAGTTCGGAATGTGGGCTGGCTCTATGCTGCCGGACCGGCGGGCGCTCTCGTGCTCAGCCTCACCTCCGGCTGGGCCGCACGCATCCGGCGCCACGGCCTCGCCATCGCCTGGTCAGCCGCTTTGTGGGGACTCGCAATCATCGGTTTCGGCCTCGCCACCAACCTCTGGCTGGCCCTGCTGTTTCTTGCACTGGCCGGTGCCGCGGACATGGTCAGTGGCCTCTTCCGCATGACGGTGTGGAACCAGACCATCCCTGCTCGCCTTCGCGGACGCACCGCGGCCATTGAGATGGTGAGTTATCTCAGCGGTCCCTATCTTGGCAATGCTGAAGCCGGCTTCGCTGCTCGCCTATTGGGCCTCGGGCCCTCCGTGGTCGCCGGCGGAGTCCTATGCGTCCTGGGTTCGGCAGTGATCACGTGGTCGCTCCCGGACTTCCGCAAGTATCAGGCGCCGCCGGCCTGAATGCGATCTCAGCGCTGGCGCCGTTACGAACCTACAGCATCTTCGGAAATTTCGTGGTCCACTCCCTGACGGTCGTGGCTCGGTTCCGAGGCAAGCGCGTGAGAAAGCGGTGGTCGACAACAATGGTGAAAGCGCTCTAGCCGGCGCGCCGTCCGCCGGCCTGATACTTGTGGCGCTGGGCGGTGAACGCGGTGGTGCCGTATTCGCCCATGTTCACCGTGCCGGTCATCTGATCGCCAGATACGGCACCGCTGAACTCATAGCCGAGACGGGTGCCGTGCACGCGGTGGGAGCTGCGGAAGCGCACTGTGTTGGCCGCGACGGAACCGGAAAGATCGCCGGAGAAGAACTCGCCGCGATGCGTGCCGGCGAGCTTGGCGCCATCCTGCTCGATAAAGACCGTGTGATTCGCCGACCCCCGGCCGAACTCCAGACGCACCTCCCACTGACCGGCGACCGTAGCGCTGGCTCCAGTGGGCGCCGGCTCCGGAGCGGGCAGTTTCGGCGGCCTCGAGAGATAGGTGAAGATGCGCTCGGCCACCACCTTCTCCTCGCCGGGCATCATCTGGTAGGGAATGATGGAGAGCGTGCTGGCCATGCTGCCCGGCCGCATGCCGGTGGAGCCGGCCACGACGATGCGCGGTTCGTTATCGAGCAGGGTCTTCGCGAGTTCGGTGCCGGTGATGCCCAACGCCGCTCCATCCCATTGCAGGGTGAGGCGCGGCGAACGGTTGGAGAGATCTGGGCTGGGCTGCGTGACTTTGGCGGTGACGCCGGTGACTTTTTGGGCGCGATCGGCGATGTGGGCCAGGCGGTCCTCCCACTCTTTCCACTCGGCCTTGTGGTCGCGCTTGAGCCACATCTCGACGGCGGCCAGCATGCCCATGATCTCTTCCTTGCCCACCTTCATGGCGCGGCCGTAGGCATGGTGCGGCGCGCTGTTGGCCCAGGCGGCCTGCAGCCACGCCTTCTCGCCGATCAGCAAGCCCGCGGCCTGCGGTCCGCGGATACACTTGCCTCCGCTATAGGCGACGGCCGTGGCGCCACGTTCCAGGTGGACGTTGGGCTTGATGGTGAGGATCTCGGCCGCGGCATCCACCAGCACGGGCACGTTGTGCCGCCTGGCCGCCTGCGCCATGACACGAGTGCCCAGCGGACCATCGTCGCCGGGGCCGCCGAGAATGTAGACCATCGCGGTGCGCTCGTTGAAAGCAGCCTCCAAAGCGCCGGGGTCTTTCACCTCGACGATCTTCACGCCCACCATGCGCACAGCGTGGTCATACACGTTGCGCGAATAGCCGGGGATGATGACCTCGTTCTTGAGCCCGGTGAGATCGGGCAGCTGCTGCATGCGCTCGGGATTGTTGCCGGCGATGGCGGCGCAGGTGCAGTGGGCGATGGCCGCGCAGCAGCCATTGGTGACGATGCCCCACTCGGCTCCGGTGATCTCCGCCAGCCGCTTGCCCACGCCATCCATGAGTTCGTCCATCTGTGGGAAGTGGCGCGAGGCCTCGTCCATGGCCTTCTTCACTTCAGGCAGAGACTGGGAGCCCGTGATGATGGTGAACGTGCCGCGGGAATTGATGATCGGCTTGACGCCGATGGACTCATACAGGCGGGCGGTGAATTCCATGGGAGCGGCGGCCAGTTTGCCGCCCAGGGTGTGCACGGCCGCCAGCAGCGAGCCGGTGCGGAACAGCTCCCGCCGGGATTGTTTCCAGTTGTTCCAGAGCATCTTATTTCTCCTGTGTTTTGGGTGCGGCGGGACGGCGCGGCGCGCGGCTGTAGCCGTCCCAGCGCGGATCGCCCTGCGGGCCGTAGCCTGCGGGCAGTTTGTCCCAGCGCTCGCGGGTGAGCCCGTTCAGATCGTAGAGGACCTTGCCTGCTAGAACCGTGAGCTCGCAATCCAGCTTCTGTGCGCCATCCATGCGGGCGCCGTGCATATCGACAAAACCGAAACTGCCGTTGCGCAGCCGCAGCACGGCCACATCGGCCGGCGCACCGACGGAGAGGTTGCCCAGCTCTTCCCGCTGGATCTCCCTGGCGGGCGCCCAGGTGGACCTGGCGATCACATCGTCGAGCGACATCCCCAGGGCCAGAAACTTGTCCATCACGTTGAGCATGTCCTTCATGCCTGTGTTCATGCTGCCGACGTGGAGATCGGTGGAGATGGAGTCCGGCAGGAAACCGGCCTTGACGATGGGCGCCGCCACGCGCCAGGAGAAGCTGCCGCCGCCGTGGCCTGCGTCGAAGATGACACCGCGCTTGCGCCCATCGATGAGCGCCTTGCTGGGGCCGCCGGCGGAGTCCTGCTCGCCGCGCAGGCCGGAAAAACAGTGGGTGTAGATGTCGCCCGGACGGAGCACTTTGGTCACGAGATCATAGAGTGTCCGCTCCGGCCGGTTGCTACCGTAATCGATCATCACGGGAATGGAAGCCGTTTTGCCGGCCTCCACGGCGCGCTGATAGGGCGCCCACTCTGGGCCGGTGAAGTGCGCGCTCTTGACGCCAACGATGACGTCTTTGTGCTTCAGCGCCATCTCGGCGGTCGGCTTGGCCTCCATGTCATTGAGGTCCTGCTCATAGCGCCCGCCGCGCATTCCGTGGCCCACGATGTTCAGGAATGCCAGCACGCGGGTGCGCGAGCGGTTGATGACGCGATCCTGAAAATCCTCGAAGTTGCGCCACCCGGAACTGCCGGCATCGGCGATGGTGGTCACGCCGTTGCGCAGAGTGAAGCCATCGGGATAGAGGCTGAGGTCGCCGGCGTAGGAGGCCTTTTCACCTGTGCCCGCGTAGACGTGAACGTGAATATCGATGAGCCCTGGGGTGACGTAGAGGCCCGTGGCATTCACGGTCTTGACCGATTCCGTCGCGGGGATGTCTGCCGCTACGGCGGCGATTTTGCCGTCTTTGATGGCGACGTCGCGGACCGCGCTGATGCGATTTTTCGCGTCGATGACGTGCCCGCCCTTGAGCAGGAGGTCGTATTGCTGAGACCAGGCGGTGGCTGCGGCGAGCGTGACCGCGCCCAGGAAGTGTTTGATGGATGGCATTGATCTTGAATCCAGACGGTCGGCGGATGCAGGCGCCCAGACCGATTGCCCGGCACGCTGGACCCGCTCTTACGTCAGTAGCTTACCACCAGCATTGGGCAGGTGCTTTGGGCGGAGGGAGGACGTGCGCCAGGGCGCGGCCACGCGCGGATTCGCCCGGCAGGGGTGCGCTGGCGGCGTGTTCCAGCGCAGGCGGAAACGCACAATGGCCGGGGCTCCTTCCGGTGAAGAACCGCCGGCCATTGAGTTATGGCCCGGCCCGCTGGGACCAGGCAGGTTGCGTTGTCCTAGAACAGGAACTTCAGAGCCAACTGGCCGATGCGGGGATCCTGGGCGCTGGTGATGCTGCCGAAACCATTCGCGCTCTGGCTGACGTTGGGGTTGTTGAAGTTGGCGTGGTTGAAGGTATTGAAGAACTCGCCGCGGAACTGGAGGCGGAAGCGCTCTCCACCCAAGGGGAATTCTTTGAAGATACCGGTATCCCAGCTCACTAGTTTAGGGGCCGTCAGAGCGCCCTTTCCGAGGTTGCCGTAGGTGCCTGTGGCGGGCAGGCCGAAGACCGACGGATTGAGGAAGGAAACGCACGTGCTTGTCCCGGTGCAAGCGCCGGCGCCGTAGGCGTCTCCGCCGAGATAGTTGGCGCGGTCGCTGCCGATACCAGTCTGAGACTGGTCCTTTCCGGCCAGGATGGTGAGCGGGCCGCCGGTCTGGGCGGTGAAGATGCCAGTGATCTGCCAGCCGCCAACGGCCGTGCGCACGAAATGGTTCGCGCCGGTCAGCTTCGGCAGATCGTAGACGTAGGAGAGCACCATGCGCTGGCGATGGTCGAACTCCGAAAGCCCGCGGTCGTATTGATGACGTCCGTCCCAATTCCACGGGATCGGCGAGTTGCTGCCTTGCGCCACGCCGGTGATGCCCATGTTGGCCGGAGTGTCGTCAATCGACTTCGACCATGTGTAGTTGGCCATTAGCGTGAAGCCCTTGGAGTAATGCTTCTGCATGGTGAACTGCATGGAGTTGAAGCTTGAGTTGACGTCAAACGAAGCCTGGCTGATGGAGCCGTAGGGCTGGAACATGCGCCTGGCGTCGGCCGAGAGCTTGGAGCCGGCGGTGTAGACTGCCGGGTTCATTTCGATGGCCTCGCCTAGACGCGAAGCGTGCGAGCCGACATACGCCAGGCGGGCCACCCAGTCACTGGCGAGTTGGCGTTCAAGGATCAGGTTCCAGTTGTAGATGACAGGCGTCATGGCCTTGCCGTTGTTGGCGGGATCATAACTGATCACAAGCACGGGCCCTGGAAACGCAGCGTTCGCCGGGGGCGGCCACACAGCAGGATAAGGATTCACGATGCCCTTATAGGGGTTGGAGAACGAGCCCTGCGGCTGGGTCAAACTGATCTGCGGGCTGAAGGGCGTGACGTCGACGAAGCGGTTGTTATAGACGCCAGGCTGGAGCGCATCGTAGAAGATGCCCGAACCGCCGCGCAGGCTGGTCTTGTTGTCGGCCGTGAGCGCGTAGGCGAAACCGATCCTGGGCGAGAAGTTCTTGTAGGCCGGGGTCTGCCCGTAGAAGGGCATGCCCGAGTCGCCCGGGAACAGCAGGCCGGCGGGAGCGTTGGTGTACACCTTGGAACGCACGCCGGCGATGAAGTCCGACGGGGAGAACTGCTCCATGCGGTTCTGCATTTCCTTCCAGGGGAAGAAGGGCTCCCAGCGGATGCCCATGTTGACCGTGAGCCGGCTGGTGACATGGTAGTCGTCGTGCAGATACAGGCTGTAGCTATAGAGCGAGTTGTCCTTGTACTCGCCGTAGCCCTGGGCAAACGTCCGAACATAGCCGAGCTCGAAGCTGGCGAGCGCGTTGTTCGTGTTGTCGGCGGTGAAGCCGAAGGAGCCGGAAGTGCGGAACAGGTTGCGCAGCAGCACCTGGCCGCGGAGGGCAGTGCCGCCGAAAGCGATGTTGTGTTTGCCCTTCACCCAGTTGACGTCGTCGCTGATGTTGTACTGGTTGCGAATGAAGGCGGCCGGATCGGTCTGGCCCTGACTGAAGAAGCCGGAGACCGAGATGCCGTTTAGCGCTTTGATGGTGGGCTGCCAGATGTTGACGCCAAGATCGGCCAGGTTGATGGTGGTTGGCGAGGGTCCGCGGTTTGAGGTCTGGCGCGAGAAGCTGGCGCGGAACTCGTTCAGCAGGAGCGGAGAGAAGACATGCGTTTCGCCGATCAATGCGTTCTGGGAGTAGATTTCGGAGAAGTTGGCGTTGGCCAGGTAGTTGCTGTCCGAAAGGAAGGACTTGTTGTTGAACTTGTCGAGGAAGTAGCGCACCGAGAGCCGGTCTTTATCGGAGAAGGTGTGATCCACACGGATCAGGTATTCGTTGAAGTCCTGCGCGAGCGGAGTGGAATAGAAGATGCGCCCGTTGCCGGCAGATTGGACCGGGATGTACTTCATGAACTTGAGGGCGGCGGGGTCGAGGCGGGACGTTGGAATCAGGTTGCCGGCGAAGGGTGTGCCGGTCGTTGGATCCAGCGCCGGGGTTGCCTTGCCGAACGGGTTGGTCGGGTCTGTTGCGCTCAGAGTATTTGAGAAATCGCCGGTGAGGTTTTGAGAAAGCGGCACGTAGGCGCTGGAGGTGTTGCCGATGTTGCGGATCAGGGTGCCCTGGTAGCCGAAGAAGAAGAAGTCTTTGTTGGCGCCGTTATAGAGCTTCGGAATCGTGATGGGGCCGCCGAGGGTACCGCCGTACTGATTGCGCTTCAACTGGTCGCGTTTGGGGGCGAAGAAGTTGCGGGCGTTGAATTCGGCGTTGCGGACGAATTCAAACGCCGAGCCATGGAGCTCGTTAGTGCCCGACTTGGTGACCACGTTCACGACGCCGCCGGCGTTGCCGCCGAACTTGGCAGAGTAGTTGGAGGTTTGGACACTGAATTCCTGTAGCGCATCGGGGAACGGGAATGGTTGGTTGACATTGGTGTAGATGTCGTTGTTGTAGCTGCCGTCGAGACGGAAACTGACCTGGTTTTGACGGCTGCCGTTGGTGGAAACCGTAACCACGGCGGGGAATGTCTTTGTGTTGCCCTGGTCCACGTCGTTAGCCGGGGCGGGAATGGCGCCGGCGACTACCAGGAGCAGCGAGGCGGCGTTGCGACCGTTCAGCGGGAGATCCACAACGCGCCGCTGATCGACCACCGCATTGCTGGTGGCCGTGGTGGTATCCACCTGTAGCGCCGAGGCACTCACTTCGATTTTCTCAACGCCCTGCTGGACGGAAATCATCTGGTCGACAGTCCGGTTCTGATCGGCCTGGAGTTCGACGCCCTTGCGCGTGGCCGGGCTGAAGCCGGCGCCTTCGAAGACGATCGTGTAAGTGGACGGGCGCAGAGAAGGCAGGACGTAATAGCCCTGTTCGTTCGTTGAGGTTTCACGAGACGCGGCGGTACGTTCGTCGGTGATGCGGATTTTGGCGGCGGGGACAACTGCACCCGTGGCATCCGTCACGGTACCGACGATGGTACCGAAGCCTTGTCCGTAGGCAATGCCGGAGACAAGCAGCACAAACGCGGCCTGCAGGATGGGTCGGACCGATCGCAATCGATTTGACATTCGAGGTCACCTTTCTATTCAATCAGTCAGAGGGGAACATCATGCGCCTACGCATAAATATGCATAGGGAGGCACACAAAAGCCCAGAACCCTGAAGATCACTGTCGGTAGTATAAACGGGCTTGGACGATTTGTAGCGTAAGAAATCCTTAATCTGGCGCCGGATAGGTGGGGCGCCGACGAAAGATAGCCTCTGCCGCGCAAATGTTCGAGGGTGCGGCTCGTTGGTGGTGTGGCCTCGCGGGCAGACTGAAGCAAAGTTGACCGGCAACTCGCAGAGTGATAGCATTACTTCTCGAAGTCGCATAAATATGCAAAAGGGGCCACATGTTTGAAGTTCCGGCTGCGGATGCAGCAGCCTTGCAGTTGAGAGCGCGAGCGATCCGGTGTACCGCCTTGCGGATGGTGCATGCGGCCCGGCTCGGGCATCCTGGGGGCGATTTTTCCGCCGCGGACATTCTGGCCACGCTCTACTTTCACGTGATGCGATTAGACCCCACCAATCCGCGCTGGCCGGAACGCGACCGTTTCATTCTGAGCAAGGGGCATTGCTCGGCCTCGCTGTATGCCACGCTGGCGGAGGCCGGCTACTTCGACAGGGAGAAACTCTCGGAGTATATGGGACCGCTGTCGCTGCTGAACGGCCACCCCGACCGCAACAAGGTGCCAGGCGTGGAAGCCAATACCGGGCCGCTTGGCCATGGGCTGCCCATTGGCGTTGGTGTGGCGAAAGCAGCCAAGATCACCGGCGGTTCCTGGCGCACGTTCGTGCTGGTAGGCGACGGTGAACTCCAGGAGGGCAGCAACTGGGAAGCGGCCATGGCAGGTAGCCAGTTTGGCCTGGACAATCTCACGGTGATCGTGGACCGGAACCGGTTGCAGCAGGGCGCCGGCACCGAAGAGACCATGCATCTGGACCCATTGGCGGACCGCTGGCGCGCCTTCGGCTGGAATACCCGTGAGATCGACGGGCACGACCTGGGGGTGCTGGCGCAGACGTTGAGCGGCGTACCCTTTGAGACCGGGCGGCCCAACTGTGTCATCGCCAATACGCACAAAGGACGCGGCGTTTCGTTCATGGAGGATCGGGTGGAGTGGCATCATCGGGTGCCCACCGACGCTGAACTGGCCGCGGCGCTGGTGGAATTGGGCGGAGGCGCACAGCAATGACAGAACGCTTTGATTGCCGTGCGGCCTTCGCCGAAGCGCTGGTCGCGTTGGCTGAGGCCGACCCGCGGGTGGTGGCGGTGTGCAACGATTCGGTCGGCTCTTCCAACCTGAAGGAGTTCAAGAAGCGCTTTCCGGAGCGACTGGTGAACGTCGGCATCGCGGAGCAGAACATGGTTGGCGTCGCGGCGGGATTGGCCAACGGCGGCCTGATGCCATTCGTTTGCGGCGCGTCGTGTTTCATCACCGGGCGCGCGCTGGAGCAGGTGAAGGTGGATCTCGGCTACAGCCGGTCCAACGTCAAACTCTGCGGCATCTCCAGCGGAATGGCTTATGGAGAGTTGGGGCCGACTCATCACTCGATCGAGGACATCGCCTGGACCAGAGCGATCGCCAACATGACCGTGATTGTGCCCGCGGACCCAGCCGAGACAGCGGCGGCAATGCGCGCGGCCGCCGCGTACGAAGGACCGGTGTTCCTGCGCCTGAGCCGGATGCCAGTGCCGGCAGTGAACGCCTCGGACTACGAATTCCAGATCGGGCGCGCGGTCCGGCTGCGGCAAGGCTCGGACGTAACGTTGATCGCCAACGGCACGATGGTCTGCCGCGCCCTGGAGGCCGCCGACCTCCTACTGGCCGATGGCGTGTATGCGAGCGTGATGAATCTGCCAACGGTGCGCCCTTTGGATTGCGAGGCAATTGCCGCCGCGGCGGCTGCCGGGCCGATTGTCACCATCGAAGAGCACACTGTGTATGGCGGCATGGGCGGCGCCGTGGCCGAAGCTGTCGTCAAGTCGAATCCGACGCGCATGCGAATCCTCGGCGTGCCCGGCGTGTTCGCGCCCACCGGCTCCACGGAGTTTCTGTTCGAGCACTTTGGTCTGACTGCCGCCAATATCCGGATCGTCACGCTGGATCTGTTGAAGGAGTGCAGCCGTGTCTAAAGAGAAGCTCATTCTCGCAGTGGACCAGGGCACAACCAACACGAAGGTACTACTGATGGACTGCGCCGGCACGGTGCGCGCGCGAGCCTCACGGCCGCTAGGCATTGCCTTTCCTGAGCCGGGCTGGGTGGAGCAGGACGCGCTGGCATTGTGGACATCGGTCATCGAGGCGATGGATGACTGCCTGGAACAGGCGCACGGTGCGGAAGTGGCAGCGGTTGGAGTCACCAATCAGCGCGAGTCGGTGATCGTCTGGGACCGGCGCACCGGGGAGCCGGCGGGGCCATGCATCATCTGGCAGTGCCGGCGAACAGCCGCGTTTTGCGCGAAGCTGCACGAGCGCGGTCTGGACCAGATTATTCGGGAACGCTCGGGGCAGCCCATCGATCCTCTGTTCTCGGCCTCCAAAGCGGCGTGGCTGCTGGCGCATATCCCCGACGGGCACGCCCGCGCCTCGGCCGGCGAGTTGTGCGTGGGCACCGTCGATTCCTGGCTGCTCTGGAAGCTGAGCGGCGGGGCGCGGCACGCGACTGATCCGAGCAACGCGTCGCGCACGCAATTGTTGAATCTGCGCTCCGTCCAATGGGACGCGGAGTTGCTGGATGTCTTCAAAATTCCAGCCGCGTGTTTGCCTGCGCTGCAAGCGTCCAGTAGCGTCTTCGGCGAGACATCCGGCTGTGGGCGAATGCCGGCCGGCGTGCCGGTTGCCAGCCTGATCGGCGACTCTCATGCGGCTCTGTTTGGGCACGCGGCGTTCGTGCCCGGCTCCGTCAAGGCGACGTATGGCACAGGCTCCTCGCTGATGACGCTGACCGATGCGCCGGTGGCGTCGCGCCACGGACTTTCCTCGACCATCGCCTGGGCTCGCCCGGGCAGCGTCAGCTACGCGCTGGAAGGCAACATAACCAACACGGGCGGCACAATGCAGTGGCTGGCACAACTGCTGGGCCTATCTGGCGGCGCGGAAGAAATCGCCGGCCTCGCCGCTACCGTGCCCCGCTCTGACGGCGCCTATCTGGTGCCTGCCTTCGCCGGACTGGGTGCGCCGCATTGGGACTCGGGCGCGCGCGGCGTGCTCTGCGGGTTGACCCGCGGAACCACCGCCGCGCATATTGCCCGCGCCGCGCTGGAGTCCATTGCATTCCAGGTCAACGATGTCTTCGAGGCTCTGGGGAGGGATGCAGGCATCGCCATGCCGGCCCTGCTGGCCGATGGCGGGGCCAGCCGCAACGATGCGCTGATGCAGTTCCAGGCGGATATCCTGGAGCGGCCTGTCATCCGGAGCTCGTCGCCGGACCTCTCCGCCATCGGCGCGGCGTGGCTCGCCGGGCTTGCCATCGGCTTCTGGAGTTCGCTGGAAGAAATCGCGGCGATGCCCCGCCCGACTGATCGATTCGAGCCGCGAATGGCGCCGGCGCGGCGGCGGGAGTTGATCTCCGGATGGCAGGATGCACTCGCCAGAACCAAGTCCTCCGCGGGCGCAAACGAGGCGGTGGGATAGACCTCCATGGCGCGACTCGACGAACTCCGGCTGATGGCGAAAGTGGCGCACATGTACCACACGCAGGGACTGCGCCAGGCGACGATCTGCGAGCGCCTCAACATCCATCAATCCACGGTATCCCGGGTCCTCAAGCGCGCCGAGCGCGAAGGAATCGTCCGCACAACGGTGAGCCTGCCGACTGGAACGCACACGGAGATCGAAGTCGCGCTGCAGTCCAAATACGGACTGCGGGAGGCCATCGTCGTCGATTCACTGGAGGATGAAGGGCAGGTGGCTCGCGACCTCGGCGCGGCGGCGGCATTCTACCTGGAGAACACACTCAAGGACGGCCAGGTGATCGGCATCTCGTCGTGGAGCGCGGCGCTGCTGGCGATGGTCAACGCCCTGCACCCGTCGCTGAAATGGAAGAACACGCGCGTCCTGCAAATCCTGGGGGGCGTGGGAAACCCCAATGCGGAAGTGCACGCCACGTCTGTGACGCGGCGGTTCGCCGATCTCATTGGCGGTGAGGCCACGCTGCTGCCGGCGCCCGGAGTGGTGGGCTCGAAGGAAGCACGGGATGTTCTGATGGAGGACCGTTTCGTGCGGGCGGCGCTCGATCTCTTCCCCAGCGTCACGCTCGCGCTGGTCGGGATCGGCGCCACCGAGCCTTCGCCGGCGCTGGCATCGAGCGGCAACATCTTCTCGCCACTGGAAGTGAGGCGACTGGCAGCCCAGGGCGCAGTGGGCGACATCTGCCTCAGGTTTTTCGATCATGCCGGACAGCAGGTGGTGACGGAGCTCAACGACCGCGTCATCAGCATTGAGTTGGATCAACTCCGCACCATTCCGCGGGTGGTGGCGGTGGCTGGCGGAAAGCGGAAGACTGGCGCCATCCGGGGTGCGCTGGCCGGCAACCTGGTAAACGTTTTGATCACGGACCTGGGCTCGGCCGAAGCGTTGCTTTTGGAGCGGCCATCGGCCGAGAAGGTCCGGCCGGCGTCGAGGATGGCAGGCAAGCGGCGATGAACATACTGCGTCACCGAGTTCTCGCCGTCTGTGCCGCCTGTTCCGGGCTGATCGGCTGCGTCCCGTGGACGGTGCGTCCGATTGAGGACGGAACGGTGAATGCCGCCAAAGGGATCACTACGCCCTCCGCCTACGTAGATCAGATCTGGACCTCGAAACTGCTGCCTGCGATTGCGGGTTCGGCCGTTGACGCTCCGGCCCTGATTCACAGCATGGAAAAGGGATTGTCCGCGGCGCAAGCTCAGTACGCGCGCCCCAATACAAACGCCGCGTCGTATTGGATGGTCAAGGGAGAGGGCCGCGTAGTGGCGGTGGATCAACGCTCGCGCAACGGGCTCATCATGGTGGATGTTGCACCATTCGATGGGCGGCCGGACGTTTCGATTCAGATCGGCCCGGTGCTGCGTGGAACATCGCTGCGCGATGCCACCGGGCTTGTGCCCTTCACGGATTTTCTGAATCAGCTCCACTTCGCCGATGTGGGCAACGAGCTGAACGAACGTGTGCTCAAGTTGGTGCTGGCGCCGCTGGACGTCAAGGCGCTCAAAGGCCGGCAGGTGGCATTTCTAGGCACGGCCGCGGCGGACGAGGGCGTACCGCCGATTCATGCGCTCGTCCCGGTCCGCCTGGAGTTGCAGCCATGAGTAAAGCCGTGCTGGAAGCGCGCGAGGTCTCCCTGCAATACCCAGGGACGCTCGCGCTCGACGGCGTGACGTTCCGGCTGAGGGCGGGCCGGGTAAGCGCGCTGATCGGTGAAAACGGCGCTGGCAAGTCCACACTGGTCAAGGTACTGGGGGGCGTCGAAAGTCCAACTCGCGGGAGCCTGCTGCTGGACGGAGAGCCCATTGCGTTGCGGTCAGTCCGCGACGCCGATTCCCTGGGCATCGGGATGATCCACCAGGAGCTGAATCTCTGCCCCAACTTGAGTGTCGCGGAGAACATCTTTCTGGCGCGCGAACTCACCACGCACGGTCTGCTCGACTCCACCGCGCAGCACCACCGGGCAGAGGCGCTGCTGGCGCGGTTGGAGCATCCGATCGATCCGGAAGCGCTCGTCGGGGACTTGCCGCTGGGACAACAGCAGATTGTCGAGATCGCGAAGGCTCTGGCGCGCGACGTGCGTGTCCTGATGATGGATGAGCCCACTTCGGCGCTGAGCCCGGCCGAGATCGCGATCCTGTTCCGCATCATCAGGGATCTCACCGCGCGGGGCGTGGCAATCCTCTATATTTCCCACCGGCTCGAGGAATTGCTGGAGATCGCCGACGAGGTGGCGGTCCTGCGGGACGGCCGCCTGGTGGCCGAATCAGAAGCCAGAGTGATTGATACGCGCTGGATTGTGGAGCAGATGACGGGGCGCACCAGCGCAGTGACTGACAAAGGGCCGCAAGCCCCAGCGCAGGCAGAAATCCTGCGCGCGGAAGGGCTTTCGCTGGTCTCGGCCTCGGGCAAAGTGGTGCTGCAAAACGCCTCCTTCTCGCTGCGCGCAGGCGAGATACTGGGGTTCTACGGGCTGATGGGCGCGGGCCGCACGGAACTGGTGGAGTGCGTGATGGGGCTGCATCAAAATGCGTCCGGCAGCGTGGTGCTGAATGGCCAATGTCTGGACGGTCAGGCCACGTCATCGCGGATCTCCGCCGGACTTGCACTTGTGCCGGAAGACCGCCAGGGCGCCGGACTGGTCCAGACTCTCTCGGTCTGCGGCAACATGACGCTCGCCTCGCTGCGCCAGTGTACGCGCGGCGGCTGGCTACTGCCGGGCCTGGAACAGGCAGCGGCCGGGAAACTGGTGACGGACCTCCACATCAGGACCGCCGGCATCCAACAGAACATTGGATCGCTCAGCGGTGGCAACCAGCAGAAGGTCGTGCTCGCGAAGTGCCTGCTCACCAGCCCGCGTGTGTTGCTGCTCGACGAGCCGACGCGCGGCGTGGACGTGGGGGCAAAGCGTGAGATCCACGAAATTGTGCGGAAGTTGGCAGAGTCTGGAATGGGCATCATCGTGGTCTCATCGGAACTGGAAGAAATGCTTGCCGTCGCGGACCGGATCATCGTACTCTCGCGGGGCGTCATCACAGCGGAATTCGACGCGCGTCAGGCCACGGGCGCGGCGCTGGCCACTGCGGCGAGCGTGCAACCGGAGCTGGAGGCGGGGACGAGACAATGCTGAATTCACGGCAGGCCCGCTGGGGAGGCATCGGCACGCAGCTATTCCGGCTGCGTGCGCTCATCGTGCTGTTCGTTCTGGCAGCGGCCTTTGCCGCGCTATCACCCGCGTTCCTCACCGCCGGCAACCTGACGATTCTGGTGAAACACGTGGCCATCAACGCCATCCTCGCCCTGGGGATGACGTTTGTGATTCTGAGTGGCGGCATCGATCTCTCGGTGGGCTCAGTGGCGGGCCTGGCCGGCATTGTGGCTGGCGGCTTGATCCATAGCGGGCTGATCCTCCGAGCATTCGGAATCGTCATCTACTTTCATACGTGGCTGGTGGTGTTGATTGCGTTGCTGGCCGGCGCGCTTGCCGGCGCCATCAACGGCGGGCTAGTTGCCCATCTGCGGGTAGCGCCCTTCATCGCCACGCTGGGCACCCTCTATGTAGCGCGGGGCACGGCGCTGCTGATCTCCAACGGGGCGACATTTCCGGATCTGGCCGGGCGGCCCGAACTCGGCAATACCGGCTTTCTGTGGCTCGGCGCCGGACGCATGCTGGGCTTGCCCGTGCCGATCTGGCTCATGGTTGCGTGCGCCGGGCTGGGCGCGCTAGTGGCGGCACGCACACCCTTCGGCCGCCGCGTTTACGCCGTAGGCGGCAACGAGCGCGCGGCTGAGCTTTCGGGTGTCCGCGTCAGCCGCATCAAATTCGCTGTGTACGTCATCTCGGGCCTGTGCGCGGCACTAGTGGGAGTGATCATCGCCGCCCAGTTGGGCGCCGCGCATCCTGCCACCGGGGAGACGTTCGAGCTGAACGCGATTGCGGCAGTGGTGCTGGGCGGCACGTCCCTGATGGGGGGCCGCGGCAGCGTTGGCGGGACGATCATCGGGGCATTCGTGATCGGCGTACTTGCCGACGGGCTCATCCTACTGGGCGTGTCGGAGTTTTGGCAAACCGTAATCAAGGGCCTCGTGATTGTGCTGGCCGTCATCCTCGATCAGATGCAACAGCGGTATAGCCGGCGCGCCGCCGCCACAAGGAGTTGACATGAATCTGCGGAACGCCTCGATATTGACACTTACACTCTGCGCGGCATGGTTTACCGGTTGCCAGTCCGCGCCAAGGGTTGGTTCGCAGAAGAAGCTGATGGCCATCATCACGCCCTCGCACGACAACCCGTTTTTCAAGGCCGAGGCAGACACGGCCGCGGCGCGGGCTCGCGAACTCGGTTACGAGGTGACGGTGAACTCGCACGACGACGATGCACACAAGCAGGACAAGCTGATCGACGTGGCCATCGCCAACGGCGCCGCCGCCATCGTGCTCGACAATGCGGGCGCGGATGCCTCCGTCGCCGCGGTCCAAAAAGCAAAATCGGCCGGCATCCCAACATTCCTGATCGATCGTGAAATCAACGCCACCGGCGTGGCGGTTTCGCAGATCGTCTCCAACAACTACCAGGGCGCCACTATTGGCGCACTGGAGTTTCTCAGGCTGCTCGGCGAGAAGGGGAAGTACATCGA
The DNA here is from genome assembly GCA_036504135.1 of Paludibaculum sp. GTDB lineage: Bacteria > Acidobacteriota > Terriglobia > Bryobacterales > Bryobacteraceae > Paludibaculum. The sequence continues at coordinate 268,439 of DASXVP010000030.1, read as the reverse complement.
GCTGGTGGGCCGCGAGTCCGATACCAACGCGGCCATTCGGGCGCGCGGCTACCACGACGTGCTCGACAAGTACGACACGCTGAAACAGGTGGGGCGCCAAAGCGCCAACTGGAGCCAGACCGAGGCCTTCCAGAAGGTCGAGACGATGCTGCAAAGCAATCGCGACATTCAGGGCGTAATTGCGGCCAACGATACGATGGCGCTCGGCGCGGTGGCGGCACTCAAGAACGCTGGGCTGGAGAAGGTGATCGTAGTCGGGCTGGACGGCAGCCCGGACGCCATCGCCTCCATTAAGGCGGGCGGGATGCGGGCCACCGTCCTCCAGCCGGCCGCCACCATTTCACGGCTCGCCGTCGATCAAGCCCACAAGTACATCACCACCGGATCCACCGGAGCGAGTGAGAAACAGGCGATAGACTGCGAGCTGGTCACGCCGGCCAATGCCGCGCAGTACGGTCTGTTTGGCAGGAACTAGGCGGCAACGCCCGAGGAGTGAAACCGATGCGCAAAATGACACTGGGTGTGATCGTTGGGAATCGCGACTTTTTCCCCGATATCCTCGTCGATGAGGCCCGCAGGGACCTGCTCAAGCTGCTAGGCGAACTGTCAATCGATGCGGTGCTGCTCGATGAGCAGGCTACCAAGCGGGGCGCAGTGGAAACCTGGAGCCACGCGAAACTCTGCGCCGAGCTGTTCCGCGCCCATCGCGATCAGATCGATGGCGTGCTGGTTTCGCTGCCCAACTTCGGCGACGAGAAGGGCGTGGCCGATACGCTGAAGCTCGCCGAGTTGAATGTGCCGGTGCTGGTCCAGGCTTACCCCGACGATCTGGACGGCCTGGCCGTGGAGCGCCGCCGCGACGCCTTCTGCGGGAAGATCTCGGTCTGCAACAACCTGCGCCAGTACGGCATCCCATTCAGCCTCACCGAAGACCACACCATCCATCCGCTCTCGGCGGAATTCCGCCGCGACCTGGATGCCTTCGTCGCCCAGTGCCGCGTCGTGCGCGGACTGCGGCGCGCGCGCATCGGCGCCGTCGGCGCGCGTCCCAACGCCTTCAACACAACGCGCTACAGCGAGAAGCTGCTGCAAGCGGCGGGCATCAGCGTCAGCACGATGGACCTCTCCGATGTCTTCGGACAGGCGTCGCGCATCACCGACGATGACCCGCGCGTGCTGGCCAAACTCGCCGAGATCGGCGGGTATGCGACTGCGCCCCAGGTGCCTGGCTCTGCCCTGACGCGCATGTCCAAGCTGGCCGTTGTCCTGCTGGACTGGATGGATCAGAACGACCTCGACGCCTCCGCCATCCAGTGCTGGAGCTCCATGCAGCAGAATTTCGGCGTCAACGTCTGCACAGTGATGAGCATGATGAGCGAGCGCCTGATGCCCAGCGCTTGTGAAGTGGATATCGCCGGCGTGGTGGCGATGTACGCGCTCCAGCTCGCATCGGGCCGGCCCAGCGCTCTGGTGGACTGGAACAACAACTACGGCGCGGATCGCAACAAGTGCGTCTTCTTCCATTGCGGCAATTGGGCCAAGAGCTTCCTGCCCGACATCCAGATCGGCACCGCACCCATCCTCGGCACCACGCTGGGTGAGGAGAACACCTTCGGCGCCCTCTCGGGCCGCACTCCTGCCGGGCCGGTCACATTTGCCCGCATCAGCACCGACGATACCAGCGGCGCCATCCGCGCTTATGTCGGCGAGGGCCGGTTTACGGATGATCCGCTCACCACCTTCGGCAGCCGCGCCGTGGTGGAGGTGCCGCAACTGCAGAAGCTGATGCGCCATATCTGCCGCAATGGGTTTGAACACCATGCGGCCATGAACGGCTCGCAGTGTGGAGTGGTGCTGGCTGAGGCGTTGGAGACGTACTTTGGCTGGCCGGTCTACCGGCACGAACTCGAGCAATAGGAGTGTAGGGTCGTCGCGCCAGCCCAGCTGTCCGTTTCGCGCAGAAATTCTGAGGATGCGGAATACGGCTACGCCGAGTGTAGGTCGAGCTCGACCACGGACACTGAGCCCGCTGGAAAGCTCCACTTAGGCGCCGGACCGGCCGCCAGCGCAGTTTCGTTCGGCCGGAAGATGTCAGGCTGGTCCAGGCCTACATACTGCCGCAGGTCGCCGGGCGCAATGGCAAGCACACGGCCTCCGGTGATCACCTTGCCCCGCACCGCAAACGACGCTTCCACGCTTCGGCGATACTCCAGGTTCGCGACGTGCAGATAGACGCGGTCGCCGCTGCGGCTCGCCGCAATGTCCAGGCCCGAGGGCATAGCCGTCACGCCGATGCCCTGCTTGCCGTTGTGCCGCTTGAACAGCCGCGCGATGGAACCAACCGGCAGCGGGTAGGTGACGCCGCGCGGAGTTTGCAGCATCACCGCATTCACCGTCCAGCGGTTGCCCTGAAAATCCGCCGCCGTCGCAATCTTCACGCTCGCGCCGTGCCTCTGATAGATGTTGAGCGATCTGGCGTGGTAGGCCGCTGAGAGCCACTCCGTGAGGATCGGATTGGCGTTGTGCGGAACCAGGCTCAGGTGGCCCTCGGTGATCGCTATACCCTTCTTCTGGCCCGACTCGCCGATGACCTCTTCGAGCTCCTTCACGCGGGTCTCCACGTTGTTCGATAGCTCTATCAACTCCTCCCACGCGCGCTCCGGCTCTCTCTGGTAGCGCATTCCCCGCAGCACGGTGTCCGGACGTTTTGGGCTCTGTCCCATCATGTGGATGGCCACCATGTCGATCTGATCCCCGGCGCGCTTCAACAGCTCGCCCGCCCAGAGCTCACGGCCTTCCCTGCCGCGGTCGCCCCAGCCGATCAATTGAATCGAGGGGTCGCGACGCCGCATCTCGCGGGCAAATTCGATGGTGTGCTGGATCGATTGATCTCGCGTGAAGGTCTGATTCCCGTACGACGTCTCATTGCCGATCTGCCACAGGCGGATGGGAAACACCGCCGGTGAACCGTTCGCCTTCCGCTCGCGATGGTCGGGATCGTTGGCGTACGAAACCCAGTCACCCGCCTCCCGGGCATCTCCCGTGCGATCGCCCTCGGTGGTGCCGCGGAAACGCTGTTCCCCGTCGGCCAGGAAATTGACACAGTACAGCGGCTCCGATCCTACGCGCCGGCAGAGATCGACAAACTCGTGCGTGCCCACACGATTGGTTTCCTTCCCGCCCCAGAAGTAGTTCCGCGTGGAGGGCCGCCGTGCGGCAGGCCCCACGCCCTCCCGCCATTTGTAGTGCCGCGAGTACAGCCCGCCGTATCGGATCACGTCCGGAGCCAAGTCCCGCACTACGTCGACGAAGTCTTTGCGCCAGTCGTCGCGGTCGTAGTCCCACGCTGCCTCCACCGTGCTGTCGGTGGCGCCCAGCGGCTCCATGAACTGCATGTACAGCCAGGGCGAAATGTCGAACAGCGGAGCCGGATCCACCGTCAGCGTGCCTGGCGTGCCCGGCACTGCCGCGTTTGCGGCCACGGGCAAGGCACGCAGGAAGTCCCTCCGCGCGAAACCGGAATCAGACATCTCTCACGGTCTCCCTTCGCTGGGCCCGGCTCGCTTCGGCCTCCGCTAGACACTTTCGACCAGTCCCAACACCGAGGCCGCCATCATCGAAATCGGCGGCACTTACAGGTTGAAATCTACCAGAGAATGTAGTTCACCGTGTCCGGCGACGGCAAGCAGGCGTACATTCCCCGGCGGCTTGGCGTTGCGATAAGATTCGGCAATGCCAACCAGAGAAATCGCGCGCCGGATGTTCTTACGTTCCGCGACCGCGGCGACCGCCGCTTCTGCTCTGCGGGGGTCCGCGGTCGCTGCGAATGACCGGATCTCGACGGCCTTTATCGGTGTCGGGGTAATGGGGTCTGAGAATCTCGGCGCCGCCATGAAGCAACCGGGCGTGGCCGTGAGCGCCGTGTGCGATGTCTTCCAACCGAATCTGGAGCGGGCGGCGGCGCTGGCGCGGCGCGGTGGCCACCAGCCAAAGGAGATCCGGGACTTCCGGCAGATTCTGACCGATCCTTCAATCGACGCCGTTTGTGTCTCGACGCCGGACCACTGGCACCCGTACATCACCGTGGAGGCGTGCAAGGCGGGCAAGGACGTGTATGTCGAGAAGCCGGCATGCGTGGCGATCAGCGAAGGGGCGGTGATGGTGGAGGCCGCGCGGAAGTACAGCCGCGTGGTGCAGGCGGGCACGTGGCAGAGATCGGGTGCTCATTTCCAGAAGGCGTGCGAGATCGTGCGTGGAGGCGAACTGGGCAAGATCGCATTTGTCCGGAGTTGGATCTACAGCAACCAGAATCCGAAGGGGATCGGCAATCCTCCGGAGCAGGCCGCGCCGGCCGGGCTGGATTGGGATCTGTGGCAAGGGCCGGCTCAGGCCCGGCCGTTCAATCCGAACCGGTTTGGTGTCTACCCGGACGCGTACTCGTATTTCCGGTTTTTCTGGGACTATGCGGGTGGCCAGTTGACGGACTCTGGCATTCACATGCTGGATATCGTGCAGATGGCGTTCGGGGATGTGATGCCGCATGGTGTGGTGGCGATTGGCGGGAAGTACTGGCTCCAGGACAACAGCGAGACGCCGGACACGATGCAGGCGACATATGAGTACCCGGGGTTCGTGGGGTCCTGGGAGCACCGATCGAACAATACGGAGTTGAGTTCGAACCGACTGATGGGCATTACGTTCCATGGTTCGCGAGGCACGCTGTACGTCGATCGCGCGGTGATCCGCATTACGCCGGAGAAGGGCGCGGACTTGCAGCCGTTCGAAATGAAGCGGGTGACGGATCCGCATCCGCTGCACTGGGCCAATTTCCTGGACTGCGTGCGAACGCGGAAACGGCCGAACAGCGACATCGAGACGTGCGTGCGTTCATCGGTGACGTCGATCCTGGGCAACCTATCGATGCGTGCCCGGATGCGGCTGGACTGGGACGAAAAAAGGCAGACGGTGGAGCAGGAAGGCGCTCGACCGTTGCTTCAACGGGAGTATCGCAGCCCGTGGAAGTTGCAGGCATGATCGGGCGGCGCGGGTTTCTGACGATGGCAGGCGGCGCGGCGACTGCGGCGAGCGCTGCGGCGCCGGCGTTTCGGGCGCCGGTTGGCATCAACATCTATAGCCTGCGTTACCTGGCGGCGAAGGATCTGCCGTCCACGCTGTGGCTGATCGCCAAGCTCGGGTTCCGCGAGGTAGAGGCGGGCGATCTTTACGGACGGACTCCGGCGGAGTTTCGCGGATTGCTCCAATCCGCGGGGCTGAGGGCCACATCGATCGGGGCTGGCTATGAGGCGCTGGGCAAGAACCTGGACGGCGTGGCCGCTCATGCGCGGACGCTGGGGGCGAAATACGTGGTTTGCTCAACCATTCCGCATAGCGCCAAGCATCTGGCGGCGAAAGACTGCGCGCCGGCGGCAGAGAACCTGAACCGGTGGGGCGAGCGGTTGTCTGGCTCAGGACTGCGGCTTTGCTATCACACGCACGGGACGGAGTTCGACCCGTCGCCTGACGGAACGCAGTTTGACACGCTGGCGAAGCTCACCGATCCGAAGTTCGTAAACTTCGAGATGGACATTTTCTGGATCGTCTACGGCGGCCAGGATCCGGCGCGGATGCTGAAGCGATATGCGGGCAGATTCCCGCTGATGCACGTAAAGGACATCCGGAAGGGGACGAAGCTGGGCGGCTCTCCGGCGGACGTGCTGGAGGAGGAGAGCGTGCCCCTGGGCACGGGCCTGGTGGACGTGCGGGCCGCGTTGCTGGCAGCGCAGGAGTGTGGTGTGCAGCAGTATTTCCTGGAGGAAGAGGCAGTGGACGCGGTACCGCAAATCCGGCAGAGCCTGGTATATCTGGCCAGGCTGCGTTAGGGTCCTTTCAGTCTGATATTGAATCTCCCAGTACTGGCGCGAAATGGCATCGCTACGGGCCCAATTAGGGGCATCAGACGGCATTTTCGGTCATACCGTGTGGGTGGCGCGCGATACTTTTGCGAGCGAGATCCGACAGCGGTACATCGATGAAACGAAGCGCAATTGTATTTCTTGGATGCCTCTTCATCACACTGGCGTGCGCGGCGTTCGGGCAATCCCGCACGGTGGAGCTCAAATTGGCGACGCCGCCGATCGGGTCAAAGTCAGACACCAGGGTGACGGCTGCGTGAGTTAGCCGGAACTCTTTGAACGGGGAATTGGTCGAATTTCGGGTGTTTGCCGGATGTCAAATGGCGGCAAACGCTGCCAAGCTGGTGTATCAAGGAGTTCTGCCATGGTCCGAGCAGCGTATCGCATCGCCTTGCGTGCAAGAATTCAACGTGACATCCACGGCCAGGACCTGATTGAATACGCCTTGCTGCTGGGGCTGCTGGCAACCGCCGGCAGCGCCGTATTCCCGGAAATTCACGACGGTATCCGCACGGTTTTCGTCAAGGTGAACCGCGCCCTCACGGGGCGCACGCATCACCACGACGGTTGAGAGGCGAGGCGGCGGATTCGTCCTAGGAAAAAACCTTCTTCCCGACGGGACCGGGACCGAAGTCGATCTTCGCATCCTTGAGGCGGAGTCCGGCGATCTCAATCTTTGCGAGGTCCGCCGAACCGAGGCCGGCCGCCTCGGCCAGGAGAAGAGTGTTATCGCCGTTCAGGAACGGCGACGCGCCACGGGTGGCCCGGGGATCGTAGCCCATCACTGCCGTGCAAACGGTGTCCACACAGACCATGTTGCGGCCGGCGAGGATGACGCCGGGCTTCATCATCTCCACGCCGCGATTCCATTCGCCCTCGCCGCCGCGGATGGTCTCCACGCCGTCCACGATGGAGAGGTCAACGGGCCGGATGGAGCAGAGATCCACGACGATACGAGGCACGCGGAAGCCGGGCTCGCGAGGTGATTCGGGATGCAGTTCCTGCGGCACGCCCTTTGGCGGAGTCTTGGCGCCGTTGTGGCCGACGGGCGCGCGCTCCTGCTTTGGATCCTCGTTGCCGTCCGGCCCGGCATCGCCGCCGTAAAGGGAACAGGGCGTGATGCCGAAGTTGTTCTTCATGGTCATGGTGACGCCGGCGATCCAGTGGTTTTTCAGTTTGGAGAGGGATACGTAGGCGTCGCAATCCTGGTACGAGTGGTTCAGGTCGTAGGCGGGATACATGATGCCGCCGCCCGGCACTTTCATGCGCACATACTGCTTGGCGAGACCGAGGTTGTTGGTGTTTTCCCACTCGACCTTGACGCCGCAGTTTTCGATCGCCTTGATATCCAGCCCGTAGCGCGCCCACAGTTCCAGATCCTGCTTGCCCGGGAAAAAGCTCTCGATGAGGCGGATTCGTTTTGCGCCAGCCTTGGCCATGAGCTGGCAGAGCGCGAGCACGGTGCCCGGATCGTTGCGGTAGGGGAGGCCAGGCTTGACTGGAAACCGAGCCGGGTTGCCGGTGAGATTCAGTTTGACGGCAACGGTTTTGCCCTTGACGACCTTGCCTAGGCCACCGCATTGATCGGTGAGTGTCTTGAGCGTGTCATAGACCTTGGCATCGTAGGCGCGACTGCGGGCGATGGCGACGGTGGAGGAGGGGGGCGTCTTCGACCAACCCGCGAGCGCGGAGCCGGCGAGGCCGAGCGCCTGGCGACGAGTCAAAGCAGTGTGCGTCATGCGGATATTGTATGGCAGAACCGGCCGCTGCGGATCAGATATTGGCGATTAATTCGATACCTTCCTTGCGGCCGAGATTGCGCGAGTACTTCCGGCTGGCGGCATTGTTCCAATGCTCGTGCGTGCCGAGGCTGGAGAGGGCGCCGGAGCCGTCGGGCGCGTAGAGTGTGCCGGAGGGCGGTTTGGCGGCGAGGGCAGCCTCGTGGAGATAGTTATCGGCATTGCCTCGCACCTGAGTGGCGCGGGGCTCGCTGGAGAGGATATCGAGGCCGACGGAATCGATGGCCACCGGGTCCTGGGAGATCAGCAGGCTGGAAGCCCAGTGATTATTGAAAGAGGCCCAGCGGAAGACGCTGCCTTCGTTGTGCTCGGCGGTATAGAGGCCGTCGAGGAGATAGAGCATCGTCTTGCCGCCGAGGTGGCGGTGGCCCATGAGATCGACCAGAGCGTTGTAGGAGCCCATTGGCGAAGTGCGCAGGACGTGGTTGTGCAGCACGCGCGGCAACCAGCCACCGTCGTTAGGGAATTGCAGTGAGCCGAAGTGATTCTTGCCGATCAGGGTGACGCCGGCCATGCCGTGCGGGCGCAGCAGAGCCATGTTGATCATGTAGCGGGCCTCGGCCACCCGGCGGGGGATGAAGCCCGTGGGGATGGCGGGATTGGAAAAGCGGACGGGGTTGGCCGTATCGGGCTCGGCAGAGAGCCTGCCGCCGAGGCTGTAATCGGCGCCCGCGAGGAACTGCACGCGTTGAAACTGGTTTCCACCGTTGGCGCGGATGCGGCCGAAGATGGGCTGGCCGACGTTGCGCGTGGCTGTGGCGTCATAGACGAGGATGTCCTCGCCGCGCACGCCGGCCACTTCGATGAGTTGAGTGACGAGGGCGACGATGGCATGGGGGCTGGGCAGGCCGTTGATGGGAGCCCGCGGGCCGGCGTTGGGCCCGCCCCACTCGGCGTTGCGATCCTGATTGCAGTTGACCTTGATGGCGATCTTTTCGCCGGGCCTGTAGCCCGAACGCCCCTGGTGACGGGTCTCATTGAAGTTGCGGAAGAGCGCATCCCACGCCTGCCTGCCGTCTTTGCGGCCTGTGAGGTCCGTGAGCAGGTTGGAGGTCATGCGCTGGACCACGCGCTCATTGGTGTGAGCGTCGTCCCACCAGTGCCCGGTTGTGCCGTCCCAGGTGGTGGCGGCAGCGTCACGGGTCCAGACCACGCGGCCGGGGTGAATGCCCTGTCCTAGTCCGAGCGGCTGATTGGCTCCTTCCGAGGGTTTGAAGAGCTCGGGCGGAGGTGGGCTGGGGCGCTGCTGTGCGAGGGCGGCAGAGGCCGTGGCTAGGGATTGCAGGAAACAACGCCGGCGCATGGTGGAGCTCCTTCGTCGAAATCGTTTCAAGCCGCTGACAGAAGCTTGCGGGTGTAGCGCACGCAGAGCTCGAGATCGTCGAGTTGCTGCTGGCTGCGGGACTTCCCGGGCGCCGCAGGCTGGGCGGGGACGGGCCTGCCACGCTCGGCCAGAGCGAGGAAACGGGCCAGGTCGCCAGCCGGCATCCTGGGGTAATCCTTGAACGTGGCGGATTCGAAGACGCGGATGATGCGCGGCTGGCCGGAGACGATGTTCTCGAAAGTGACGGGGACACCGGGCTGGACGGCGAGGAACCGGTTGATCCAGCCATCGATATCGACGTTGCCCTCGCCCATGTTGACCCAGCGCACGGCGACTCCTTCCGGCACACGCCACACGGCGGTGTCGCGGACGTGACTCACGATGGAATAGGGACCGAGGAGTTCCAGCGTGAGGTGCGGGTCTTCCAGCATCCAGAGGGGATTGCCGGAGTCCAGACAGATGCCGAGGATGTCGAAGCCCACATCTTCGACGAGGGCTTTGAGCTCTCGGGCCTGGAAATCGCCGCCATGGTTTTCAAGTGCGATTTTGACGCCCGATTCCCTGATTTGGGAACGCATTCCTTTGAGCACGCGGCTCATGGACTGCATGTGAATCTCGATCTGGGGCCGCTCCTTGGCTCCACCCACGACGCCGCGCATGGCCGTGGCACCCATCATGCGCGAGAGTCTCAGCCCTTGCGCGATCTGCTCCTCGGCAGTACCCACCTTGCTGTTGAAGCCGCTGGAGGTGGGGCAGATGCAGCCGGATGAAAACGCGGGCGTGGTGATGCCCTTTGCCGCGGCGTATTCGCGCACCTTTTTGATGACGTCCTCGTCGGGGCTGGCCAGGTTGACACCGAGTGTGCTGGCGGAGAACTGAGCCACGCTGGCGCCGATGCCGGCGAGGTAATCCAAGTACTGGAAGGGCGTGTACTTGGCTGAGCTGATGCAGCCCATCTCCACGCCGATCTTCACCTGGTCTCGTGGCGCGGCGCCGAGGGTGGCCGCGGCTCCGGCGGCGGTGAGAAAGTTCCTGCGGGTGAGGCTCATATTGGGCTCCTTGCGGGCGGATGATTCCACACCTTGATATCACAAGCGGGTATGGGGTGCCAGGGACTATTTGAGTGACTGAACATGGCGCCTCAAGTTCCTGGCGTCCGCTCCGTTGAAGACGCCTTTGCGGTCCGCGTCCGCTCCCTGACGGTCGCGGCTCGGTAACGCGCTGAAATCGATGGACTTGGAAGCGAACGGCGGGGCAGGCATCAGTGACGCCGTGTTTATTTGAGTTTGGGCGCCTGGCAGCGGAGCATGCGGAGGCCGAAATCGCGCAGGAATTCCTCGCGCCACTGGTTGACGCTGCGGGCTCCGGCGTGGATGCCCTCAGCCGCTGCGGGAGCAGGATCGTCGATCCACCAATTGGGGTGGAGGGTGGAGGGATGGCTGGTTCGGCCGGCCGGCGGCGGCACGGCACTGAACTTGCCGGACTGGCCGTTCATGGCGGTGAAATCGCTGGTGATGACGTAGGGCCAGATCTTGGCGTCACGGGGGGAGAAGCGAAAATGCAGGGTGCGGCCGTCGTTGGTGGAATTGACGGCGATGCGATTGTCGAAGAGGACGCGCGCCGAGTTGTCACGGGTCATGCCGGCGGGCAGTGGGATTGCGAATTCGACGACACCGAAGGCCTCGGCCGTATCGGATTCGGTGGTGAGGCGATCAAAGACCGTTTTCCTCCGGTCCCAAATGCGCACGAAGCGGCCGCCCCATCCGGGCTGGGACGGGTCCTCGGGCTTGCCGTGAAGCAGCCAGCCGACGGACGGGCTATCGCCCATCTTGATTGTGCCTTTGAGGTGAGTCGCGAAGTAGTCGCCGAGCGCTCCGTGGCCTGCGATGTGGGCCGTGACGAAGGATGAATTGCCCCACTCGCCCTGCTGATTGCCTCCGGTGAACCAGCCTCGGTAAGTGGAATTTGCCTCGATCATCCAGAGCTTGGGGTGATTCTGCTCAATGTAGTTGTAGGCATCGACGCTCCACATCTTATTGGGTCCGCCGATGAAGTAGACGCGGAGTTTCGGCAGGATATCGGGCGCATCGTGCAGTGCTTGGGCGAGGTCCTCGATGCCGCCCCAGACGAGAACGTAGAGCGGACGAGGGTCGGGACGGCGGGCGCAGTGGATGAGCCAGGCGGAGCCTTCGGTGGGCTTGCCGACTCCGGTAGAGCCGGGAGAATCGAAGGCTCCCTGTTTGGCGATGGCGCGCAGGGAGTCGGGCGTCGGGTAGCGGTTGGAGTAGGTTTTGAGATTCGGATAGTCCTGTTCGTAGTGGTGGATGACCTGGAGGATGTGTTCGCGGCGGCCGGGGCCGTAGGGGGAAGAGATGATGCCCTCGAGATCGAGGACGTCGGCGTAGAGGAGGAGGTGCACCATCGACTGAAAGTCGTCTGGATCGGTGCCGCCAATGTCCGACGAGACGACGACGCGCGGGCGCTGTGCGGCCGGAGCGGCCTGGATGGCCGGGGCGAGGAGGAGCAGTAGGGCGAGGAGGTTGGAGTTCATGGTGGTTTGTTTCGCTAGCGGGCGCCTGGCACGACGGAGAGGTAGGTATCGTAGGTCTCTTCCCGGACCTCATAGAACGGCTTGAATTGCAGGGCGCGTCCGGCGAGTTGGGCCTGATAGGCGGAGGCGTTGTGGGCTGTGGCGGAGAGGCCGCCGGGCAGGGGCAGCGGGGTGGAGGCGAGATCGGCGGGCGGGTCCGTTGCGACGTAGAGGAGAGGTCCGCGCATGAGGGCGGCGAGCGTGGGGTGGCGGTCGTCGATGGGCTCGGTACGGAACCCAAGCGGGAGCCGCAAGGTGAGGGTGTCGTGGTTCTTCCAGCGACGGCGAACGGAGGCGAACGTCTGGCGGCGGGCCGGAACGTCGAGGGGCTTGCCGTTCAGCTCCAGCCGCGGCTCGGCGGAAACCCAGCCAGGGATGCGGACATTGATGGCGAAGTCCGCCGGGGCGGGAATCTCGACGCGCAGATTGACGGTCTCCTCCAGGGGATAGCCGGTGGTTTGGATGAGCTTCACGGGCGTCCGGCCGGCATGCCACCGCACGGTGGAGGGAGTGAAGAAGTTGACCCAGATGCCGGCGCCAGAGTGGAAGTAGAGGTTGAGAAGGTAGTCTGCCACACCCTGGACGACCGTTCCGGAGCAGCAAGGCCATTTTCGTTTGTAGTAGCCTTTGCGGGCGCCGGCGTGATAGTCGGAGTAGTAAAAGTAGTTGCCCTGATCGTCGGGGTCGATAGAGCCAAGGATGGTATTGAACAGGACGCGTTCCAGACCGTCGCCGTAACGGGCGCCGGCGGTGCAGCGGAGCAGATAGCGCGCCAGCTTGGTGTGGGCGTAGCAACCACAGGGCGTCTCGAAGTGATCGCGAGTGGAGAGGACGCTCTCACCCAGCTTGCCTTGGCCGGGCGGGACAAATGCCTCCTTGGGGCCCCAGCCGCCGGAAGCAAACTGCTGGGTGGTTTCGATCATGTCCCAGGCGTTGCGGGCGGCCTGGAGGTACTTGGGATCGCCGAGGACGAGATAGGCCTTGGCGGCGGAGCTGAGCGCGATGGCATGACTGTAGGCGTGCTTGCCGGGTAGGATGTTCTCGCCGCGGGCGAGGGGATCGAAGTACTCCTTATCGAGCAGGTAGAGGCGGGCCATGTCGAGGTAGCGCTTTTCGCCCGTTGCTTCATGGGCGTGGAAGAGAGTCTCCGGCAGGATGTAGGGCTCGTCGTAGGGCGCCTGCTTGGGGCTATCGGGGCCACGGTCGTAGGTGTGATCGGGAATGAAGTGCTGGGCGCCGGTGACGACACGGCCGAGCAGTTGGTGCGCCTGGGTGACGCCAGCGAGGCGGTACGCATCGAGCAGCCCGGCCTCGTATTTATCGAGGACGTAGCAGGGCCACGTGGTGGAGGCGACAGGGCTGGCGTACGGGTTGCCGTCTGGTCCGAGCGTGGCGGCGAAGCCTTCGACGAGGGCGTGCACTTTTTGGCGGGTGGGCGCGTGCCCGGTGGCGCTGGCCATGCGGGAGAGGCCGGAGATGTACTGGCCGAGGGTGTGTCCGGGGACAAAGCCTTTGGCGTCGTACCATCCGCCCATGTCGTCACCGGGTGCCGGCAGGCCGGCCTTTTGCCGGTAGACCTTCAGGAGCCGATCGTTATCAAGCGTGAGGAAGTGAGCATGGGTGCGATCGAAGTGGTCTTTGAGGGGCCCGCCGGTGAGTGTGACATCGGAGTAGTTGAACTCGCGGAGTAGCTCGCGCGACGCGGCAGGAGCGGGTGCGGCGGAAAGGCCGGCTGCGAGGCTGGCGGCTGTGGTGGCACAGCCGGCTACGAAATGTCTTCTCTGCATAAGGGTCCTGGTGTCTATTGTCGCCGAGCGGGTCGCCGAGCGGGTCGCCGAGCGGGCGGGACGCGTGGGCGGGTAGGACGTATAATTACGCCCATATGTTGTCTCGTATTCTTCCCGTCCTATGTCTGCCGGTTCTGGCCATGGCGCAACTGATTGACTCACCCAATCTGCGCCCACCGGAGCAGCCGAACATGAAGACCCTGTTGCCGCAGGCGACGATTGACGCCATGGTGGCGGAGATCAGCGGCTCGCTGGCGCTGAATCACATGATCGAGATCGCGGGATACGAGCGGGATCGCCCGGCGGAGGAGTATAAGACGGTCTACCGGGAGGCCGCGTATGTGGAGCGAATGGCGAAGCAATATGGTCTGGAAGACGTGCACATCGAGCGTTTTCCGGTGACGGCGAAGCAGTGGGACGGCGAATTGGGCGAGCTGTGGATGACGGCCCCGGTGAAGCGGCTGATCATCAGCTATCGCGACGTGGCGGCGGCGCTGGCGACGGGCAGCAAGACGGCCGACGCAACGGCGGACCTGATTTACTGCGGCCGGGGCGCGGACAAATCCGACTACGCGGGGAAGAACATCAACGGCAAGATCGTGCTGATCAGCGGAGCGCCAAGCGCGGCGGCGGCGCTGGCGGTGCGGGAATTTGGCGCGGCGGGAATTGTGTCGTTCAGCAATCGGACGGGTAAGCCGATTGACAAGCCGGATCAGATTGCGTGGAGCAGCGTGGGCGGCGCGGCGGGCACGTTTGCGTTCAGCCTGTCTCACCGGGCCGGGATGGAGTTGGTGGAAATGCTGGAGCGGGGCGAGAAGGTGACGGTCCGTGCGCGTGTGAAATCGACGGAGTATGAGGCGGAGATGCAGGTGCCGACGGCCGTAATCAAAGGCGATGGCACGACGGACCAGGAAGTGGTGCTGGCCGCCCATCTCTTTGAGGGCGTGGCGAAGCAGGGGGCGATGGACAACGCCTCCGGCAGCGCGCTGATCCTGGAGGTGGCGCGCGCGTGGAAGAAGGCTGTGGATGAGGGCGTTGTGCCGCGGCCGCGGCGGACGGTGCGGTTTCTGTGGGTGCCGGAGATCTCCGGGACGATCGCGTATCTGCGCCGATATCCGGACGAGGTGAAGAAGACGATTGCGGCCATTTCGGTGGACATGGCGGGCGGCGACGTGAGCAAGGGTCACAACAGTTTTCGGATGATGCGCACGCCGTACTCGGTGAACCACTGGGTGAACGACGTCTCGCAACAGTTCTTCGAATTTGTGGGGGATACGAACCGCGAGAAGGTAAACAACCGCCGCGTCGCGTATGCGTATCAGTATCCGATACTGGATCCGCAGGGAACGCGCGAGCAGTTTTACTTCAACATCGAGAAGCACTATGGCGCGTCTGATCACGTTGTTTATCTGGGTCAGGGGATTCCGGCGCTGCTGTATAACAACTGGCCGGACAGCGCGTATCACACGAGTGAAGACAGGGTGTTCAACGCGGACGCGACGCAGTTGAAGCGGGCCGGGTTCATCGCGTGGGCATCGAGCCTGGTGGCGGCGGGGACGTATGGCGTGGACGCATTGCGCGTGGCGGAGATGGTCTCCGGCTATGCGGCTGAGCGTTCCGGCCGGATGCTGGGCGAGACGCTGAAGTGGCTGGGCGACGGCGGCACGGTGCGGGCGGCGATCAACCGGACGCGCATCACGTACGCCAGGGAGGCGGATGCGATCCGCTCGGCCAAGATTTTTGCAGGCAGCGAGGCTGGTGTGGCTGCGAAGATCGACGCGCTGGCGGCGACGTTCGCAGAGAGCGGCATTGTGGCGGATACGGCGCGGATCCGGTCCTATGCGGCGGCGCGTGGGATGGGCGACAACCCGCTGACGGAGAACGAGGCGGAGGCGGCCAAGCTGGTGGTGGTCCGCAAACCGGACGCTGGTGGCGGGATGGGCTTCGGTGGCGGCGGCGGACGTGGCGGCGGGGAGCAGGAACCGGCGCGGCTGACCGGCATGGGCGCCCAGGAGGCGCGCGCGTTTGCCGATGGCAAACGTAGCGTGCTGGATATCGCGGATGCGGTGAGCAGTGAGTTTGGCGCTATGGACGTGAAGCTGTTCCTCGACTATTTCAAAGAGCAGGCCAAGAGCAAATCACTGGACTTGATTTCCAAGTAGGGGCGGAGTTTATGACGTCAATCCTTTCCGTTTCGATTCGGGCGATTGCCCTGATCTCGATGGCGCTATGCGCGCTGCGCGCCGAAGTGACGCTGCCGTCTCTGTTCACGGACCACATGGTGATCCAGCGCGACATGCCGGTGCATGTGTGGGGCAGGGGTGAGCCGGGCGAGCGCGTGACGGTGCGTTTCGGCGCGGCGGAGCGGGCGGCGGTAGCGAGCGAGCGGGGCGCGTGGAGCGTGTATCTACCGCCTGTGGCGGCGGGCGGCCCGTTTGAACTGGTGGTGCGGGCGGCCAACACCGTGACGCTGCGCGACGTGCTGGTGGGCGATGTGTGGGTGGGCTCGGGTCAATCGAACATGGAGATGGCGGTGGCGAGCGTGAAAGATGCCGCGGCGGAGATCGCGGGCGCGGATCAGCCGCGGATCCGGCTCTTCACGGTGAAGAGGCGAGCGTCGCAGTATCCGCGCTCCGAGACCGAGGCGGAGGGCTGGGCGGTGAGTACACCGACGACGACCGAGGGGTTCTCGGCGGTGCTGTATTTCTTTGCGCGGCAGATTCAGGCCAGCCAGAATGTGCCGATCGGATTGATTCACTCGTCGTGGGGCGGCACTCCATTAGAGGCGTGGATGAGCATGCGTTCGCTGACGTCCGACGCGAGCCTGATGCCGGCGCTGGCGCTGTGGTCGCAGACGATGGACGAGTTTGAAGATTGGCAGTGGCGTTGGGGGGGACGGCTAAAACAGTGGGAGCGGGAAGTGGAGGAAGCGAAAAAGGCGGGCAAGCCGGCGCCGGGGAGGCCATGGTCGAACAATCAGGAGAACTCGTGGATGCCGGGCGGTCTGTACAACGGGATGATTGCGCCGTTGACGCCGTTCCCCATCCGCGGCGTGCTGTGGTATCAGGGTGAAAGCAACGCCAGCCGCGAGCGCGCGCCGCTGTATGCGCATATGTTCGAGACGATGATCCGCGACTGGCGCGCGGCTTGGGGCGTGGGCGAGTTTCCGTTCCTGTTCGTGCAACTGGCCAATTTCAAGGCTGGAGAGAGCAGCCGCTGGCCCGAGTTGCGGGAGGCGCAGTTGCAGACGCTGAGCGTGGCGAAGACGGGCATGGCGGTGGCCATCGACATCGGTGACGCACAGGACATCCATCCGAAGAACAAGCAGGAGGTAGGGCGGCGGTTGGCGCTGGCAGCGAGGGCCCTCGGCTATGGGGAGCAGATCGAATACTCAGGGCCCCTGTACCGGACCAGCGCGGTGGAGGGCGGCAGCCTGCGCGTGTGGTTTGATCACGCGGCGAGGCTGGAGGCCGCTGGCGGCGCGGTGCGTGGATTTGAGATCGCCGGCGCGGACGGGAAGTTCGTGGCGGCCGAGGCGCGGATCGACGGTGGTACGGTGGTGGTGTCGGCGGCGAGCGTGGACGCGCCGAGGCAGGTGCGGTACGGGTGGCTGGACAATCCGGAGTGCACGTTGCGGAACGGCGAGGGCTTGCCGGCGTCACCCTTCCGCTCGGGGCGCTGAAGGGCGAGCTTCTGTTGATCGCGGGCGGGCGGCTCATGCCGTGCGGCGCAGGACGGCTCCGGGGCGCCCGTCGTCAAAGGCTCGGACTAGTTTGTCCCCTTCCACGACTCGCTCGGCCACCTGCCAGAGTGGCAGCCTCAGGCGGAGACTTTCGTCACGGAGCCATGCGATGGCGCCGCGCGAGTTGAGCTTGCGACGTGCCGAAACGATGCCACCGGCGCGGGAGAGAAGCTTGTCGAGCTTCACCTGCCAGTCGAGATCGCGTCTTTCGGCGAGAAGCCGGTCCTTGCGGGCGAGCAATGCCTCATTCGCGGCGAACTGACCGAGGATGTTGACGACGAGTTCACCGACAAGCAGTAGCTCTGCTTGAGGGGCGAGTGCGGCGGGCAATTCGAGGTCGAACCAACCGTATTCGACTCCGCGCAGGGTTATAGGGCGGGAAAAGACAAACAGTCCGCCACGGCTCAGGGTGGGCGGCCTTCGCTGGCCGGCTTGGAAACTGCCGAGGGTCCGGGCATCTTCATGCCAAAGCATGATTTCCAGGCGGCTGGCGCCGAGGCTGTTGAGGATGAGATTGCCGCCTTGTTCGACCACTTGAGCAGGCGGCAGGTTCGAGGCGGCGAGATGGCTAAGTTGATGAATCAAGGACGGAAAAGACACAGTTTGGCTCCTGGATCGGCTATATGCGGGGAAAGGGCGGAGGCGACCGGCTAGCGGCGACAGCACGAACTGGCCAAACAGAGCGACTGACTAGACGAGTTCATAGATAGAGAATACTATGATTGGAATGCGCTGTCAATCAAGTAGTCGACAGATTCCATAGTCTAGTGTCAAACTAGGCTTGGATCAAGCGATGCGAACACTTTCCAGGAAGACCCAATACGGTCTGCGGGCGATGTATGCAATGGCCCGGCATCATGCCGCGCAAGATGGGAAGGGGCTGGTGTTGATTTCTGACCTGGCAAAGCGCGAGGCGATTCCCAAGAAGTTTTTGGAGCAGATTCTGCTGGTTTTGAAGCACGACGGAATCGTGGAGAGCAAGAAGGGGAAGGGTGGGGGGTATGCGCTGGCGCTGCCGCCGGACAGTATCACGATGGGCCGTGTGATCCGGGCGATGGAGGGGCCGCTGGCGCCGTTGCCGTGTGCGAGCGAGACGGGGTACCGCGCGTGTGAGGAGTGTCCGGATCCGGAGACGTGTGAGACACGGATTGTGATGAGAGAGGTGCGGGACGCCACCGCGAAGATTCTGGACCGGATAACGCTGGCGGACGCGTGCCGGCGGGGTGATGCGGCACGGGTGGATGCTCAGGCGGCGGAAGGACTGATGTATTACATCTAGGCGCGCGAGGGCGCAAACTCCAGGTGCATTCTCGATATGATGGCTGCGCCGCCGAACCGACGCGGCAGGAGTTGATCGTGAAACAAACAGATCGTGCGTTCATCCGAGGCTTCTCTCTATCGCTGGCAATCGCCGTCATGGCGGGCTTGGCGATGGGGCAACCGCCCAGGCAGCCCAGCCCCAATGACACGCTGCGATCGACGGAGGTTCTGCCCGACCGGCGGGTGGTGTTTCGCATTTACGCTCCCAAGGCCAGCGAAGTGAGCCTGGCTGGCGATTGGGTGGCGCAAGGTCTAGGTACGGCCGGGCAGCTGGCGAAGGACGATCAGGGTGTCTGGTCTCTCACGGTAGGGCCGCTGCCGGCGGACTTCTATGCGTACACCTTTGCAGTGGATGGCGTGCGCACGATCGATCCGAAGAACGCCATGGTGAAACGGGGCGTCTCCACGCTGGAGAGCATGTTTGAAGTGCCTGGGCCGGAGTCCGCCTTTGAGGCCACGTTACTGGTGCCGCACGGGGAGGTGCGCGCCGTGTGGTACAACTCCACCACGTTGGGGCAACCGCGCCGGATGCACGTCTACACGCCGCCTGGCTATGAACGCGGGAGCGCGAAGTATCCGGTGTTTTACCTGATTCACGGCGGCGGCGACGAGGACTCCGGCTGGAGCACAATCGGGCGGGCGGGTTTTATTCTGGACAACCTGATGGCCGCCGGCAAGATCAAGCCGATGATTGTGGTGATGCCGAATGGCAGCATCACACTGCCGGGCGTTGTGAATCCGATGGGAGGCGGCCGGGGCGCCACCACTCCGGAGGCTCTCGCGGCGCGGATCGCCACCATCTCCAAGCTGCACGACGCGTTCGTCAGCGACCTGTTGACGGGCATCATTCCGCATGTGGAGCAGACCTACCGGGTGCTGGACACGCGGGAGAATCGGGCCATCGCCGGGCTCTCGATGGGCGGCGCGGAAACGCTGCGGGCTGCGCCTTCGAATGTCGATCGGTTCGCCTATATCGGCGTTTTCAGCATGGGCTTGCAGGAGGGCGGCAACGCCGGGGTGAATACGGACTTCGTCGAGCGCAACGCGGCGTTCTTCGCCGATCCCGAAAAGACCAACCGGCAAGTGAAGCTATTCTGGATTGCCTCCGGCAAAGACGACCGCACCGTGACCGACGGCCCCAGGAGGCTCTCGGAGACACTCAAGAGCCATGGCATCCGCCACGAGTACCACGAGACTGAGGGCGGCCACTCCTGGATCAACTGGCGCCAATACCTACGGGACTTTTCGCAGATGCTGTTCCGTTAGGGACCCTGTTTAGTGTCTGACGGCCCAGGCGAGGCCGTCGGGCTGCTTACCCGCGATGATCTGGCCCGCCACTTCGAGGGTCTTCAAGTCGATGATGGTGACGTAGTCGTCCGGCGTGCAGGACACGTAGGCACGGGCTCCGTCTGGCTGCATCTGGATGCCGGCGGCGCCGCGACCGATCTTCACGCGCCGGACCTCGCGGCGAGTGCTGGCGTCGAGGATCACCAGATCCGGGCTGCGCAGGGTGGAGACGAATACCAGCGCTCCGTCCGGTGTGAACTTCAGCCGGTTGGCGCTTACGACGTTTGCCGGCAGGGTCTCGATCACCTTCTTGCCGGCCACGTCGAGGATGGAGATCGTGCCGTCCAGCGCGTTGGCGGCCCAGAGCTCCTTGCCATCGGGCGAGACGTCGAAGCCCTCGGCCCCGCGGCCGACCGCCACCACTGTCTCGTCCCAATCGCCCTGCGGGGAGCGCGGTGGCGGCGAACCGCCACGCGCAGCTCCGGTGCTCTTCTCGATGAAAGTCATGGTTGCGGAGCTGACGTTGGACGTGATCATCCGCTTGAGATCGCCGGAGACGAAGATCATGTGTGTCCGGTTCTGGCCGGTGCCGAGTATCCAATCGACCTTGCCGGAGGCTGGATCGTAGCTGCCGATCACCTTGTTGGCCTCCGCGGTGAACCACACTTTCCCGCCGGCGAAGGCGAGGCCATGGGGTCCGCGCAGCGGGCCGAGGTCCACCGCCGGCAGCGCCTTTTGCGCGGCGAGGTCCACCACGGAAATCGTGTTGTATGCGCCCCCTCCATAGTTGGAGATGTAGGCGAATCTGCCGTCCGGGGAAACCTCTACTTCGTGCGGGTCCGGCCCGGAGGGTATGCGTCCGAGGACTTTGAGCGTCGATGGATCGACGATCGAAAGGGTCTGGTCTGATTTGGAGAGCACCAGCAACGTTGCCGAAGGAGCGGTTTGTCCCACCAAGCAAGCAGAGCCAATGGCGCCCAAGAGAAGCGCACGAGCGAATCGTGAATTCAACATTTGTCTCCCCAGCCGGATATCGGGTCCCAGCGTACCTGCTAGTTTGACATCTTTGCCGCAAGCCGTTCCAGGAGCACGAAGCGCTCCCGGTGCACCTCCGGTACGGCCTTGGTCTCGACGTCCAATTGCAGGACCCGCAATGGGCCGGCGGCGGTGGCGGCGGGCCACTTGGGCAGGCCGGGACCGTTGGGGTCGGCCGTCTTCACGAAGTTCGCGTAATAGGACTGGAAGATCGCGGAGAGCTTGAAGTCGTCCGGAGTCCAGGCGTAGACCTTGTTCGTGGCAAGGTTACCCATGGCGTACTCGATGTCGGCAGAGTGGACGGCTCCGCGGGGAGCGGGCGGGCGATTGGCCTGCGCCTGGGCCCCGGTAATCACGCCGCCGGCTGTACCCGCGACTGCATCGCCCATCTCAGGCCTCATGGCGGGCCTGGGATGAGAGTAGTGGTAACGGTAGACCGCCTTGCCGCCGGTCTTCATCTGAATCTCGGACCATTTCCATGTGCCGAAGCCCGTGAACCGGAGGCTGGCGAGAGACGTCGCCGAATCCACGACCTCTTCCGGGGTGGCGCCGGGGAACAGTTTCAGGACTTCCGGGGTGCTGTCGCCGTAGAAGGACTGCACGCCCTTGGCGTAGTTTTCGGGTGTCGGATCGCCGGTCCGGATGACCGCCCGCCAGTTGGCCTCCTCCGAGTTCCATCCAACGAGCAACGGCACGCGAGCCTGTTCACCGGCCTCGAATATCTCCCGCGGAGACTTGGGCAGGAAGTAGCCATCCACCGTGGGCGCAAAGCGGGGGGCGTCCGGCTTGGCGGTGGCAGCCAGCAGATCGGCAGCCGGCATGGCCCGGAGCGCTGCCAATGAGGCGGCGCCGACCGATGCCGAGAACTTGAGTCCGTTCTGCTCCACCTCAGTGCGGGAGATGAGCGCACCAACGAGCACGCCTCCGCCCCGGACCAGCAGCGATCCGCTGGAACCGATGGCGCCGGCGATGAGGTCCCGGGAGAGCGGGGATGCCATTTGGGCGCTGACCGAAGACGATCCGGCCGACTCTCCGGCGATAGTGATCCGCTTGGGATCGCCGCCAAACGCCGCGATGTTGTCGTAGACCCAGTGGAGGGCGGCGCTCTGATCCAGCAGGCCGTAGTTGCCGGAGGCGTGATTGGGGGACTCGCTGGTGAGCTCGGGGTGGGCGAAGAAGCCGAACAGATTGAGACGGTAGTTCACCGTGATAGCGATCACGCCCTTACCAGCCATTGCCTCGCCGTCGTAACGGGGCTCCGAGCCATCGCCGGCCTGGTAGCCCCCGCCGTAGAAATAAATGAGCACCGGCAAACGCGCGGCGGCGGAACTGGCTGGGGTCCAGATGTTGAGGTACAGGCAGTCTTCACTCACACCGTTTGAGCGGAAGCCCATGTCGCCGTAGATGGGCCTCTGCATGCAGCGCGGACCGAACTGGGCGGCTGGCCGAACGCCGGTCCAGTTCTTAACTGGCTGCGGCGGCTTCCAGCGCAGATCGCCGACGGGCGGCTGACCAAAGGGAATCCCTCTGAATATGCGGATACCGGAGACCAGGGCTCCGGCCCCTTCGACGGTGCCGTTCGCGGTCTTGACGCGATCGGCGGCGGCAGCGGGGAATGCCGAGCCGATCAGAATCAGCGCACTGATAAGAGTTCTGCAATTCGGGTGGTTCATTGTTTACCTGTTTAGAATAGTTGCACTGTCTATTTCCGGGCGCCCTGGCAGGCGAGTTCGTTTCCGTTCGGCTGGCACCACTGCTCGTAGCCGGCGGAGAAGAAGGCCGAACCGTACCAATCGAACTTTTCGGGCAATGGCTTGGCGGGGCTGGACGCTTCGAAACTGGCGGCATCATCGAGGCTGCCGGAGCCCTTGTAGCGGGCGATTTGGGGATAGGGGAAAACGGGGCGTCTGCGGTCTACAGCGGGGCGCTGCGCCGGGGTGGAACCCTGGCCGGCAGTATGCGAAGCCAAGAGAGAACCGGGCGCGATTCCACGCTCCACCCAGGCCGTGATCGGACTGAGGAGATCCACACTGAACGGCCCGTCGCCGCCGCCGCAATGATAGCCGCCCGGGAAGAGATACAAACTGGCAAACCGCGTGACGCGCGCCTCGCCCATCAGCCCCTGCATGGCCTTGTAGTACGCGATGGTATTCAGAGGCGAGATGTGCGGATCGGACCAGCCGTGCCACAGGATAAGCTTGCCGCCCGCCTTGGCGAATGGAGACAAATCCGGGTTGGTGGAATCGTAGATCGCGTGCATGGGAGCGATGGCCTGAAACGTGGCCTGGTCAAACCGAAAATCGGCCAGGGTGAACTGCGGCGGCGGGTTCCTGGCGAACGCCATGTACTTGATCACTTCGGTTGATATCTGAGTGCTCATGACGCTTTGCCCGGGAGTATTGGGCACAAAGACGCCTCTCCAGGCGACCTCCGAACCGGGCTGCGGGCCGCTGATGACTAACTGCCGGCCAGCGGCATCGTGGGCTCCCTGATAGAGTTTGCGGGCAACGTCAACCTGGGCGGCGGTGAGACAGGTGGCCGGATCCTGGCCGGGCTTGCACTGCGTGTCTGCAGGGTCGAATTTGCAGGCACGCGGGTCGTTGATCAATCCGTCTTTGAGTCCGTCGATCTCGTCGCAGGCCGCTACGGCGGCGGCGTGGAGCGCGGGCAACTTGTCCGCGGTAAGAATGGCGGCGCCGCCGGCTGAGGTATTCACGCGCGAATTCCAGGCGTGATAGAAGGTATTCTGTGTGATGAAGTTCATGGCCGGCGCACCGGCGGTGATGCCGTCGAAATCCTCCGGATAGCGTTGGGCCTCCATCAGCGCCTCGCGGCCTCCGTCGGAGCAGCCGGCGAAGTAGGAGTAGCGCGGTTTGTGGCCATAGAACTTCTCGATGAGCGCTTTGGCCGCGACCGCCGTCACGTGCACGCCGCGGTATGCGAAATCAATACGTTGCTGCGAATTCTCCTGCCACACGCCATCCCCGGAACGGTGTCCCATGTCCGTCGATGCCAGTGCAAATTCGCCGCGCTGCGCCGGCAGGCAGCCGTCGGCGTTGTTGACGCGAATATTGAGGTTGCCGCAAAGCCCGCCACAGCCGGTCTGGAGGTAGCGCTGGGTCCAGCCGGCGAGGGGCAGACGCACTTCGAAGTTCACTTTCGGGGAAACAACGCCGAGGATCCGGCAGTAACCGGCGGGCTGAGCGTCGCGGACCTCGGCCGCCGAAGTGATGTGCAGCGGGGCATCCTGCAACCTGGAGAAATCCGCCTTGGCGAGCTCGGCGCACTCGGTGATGGGCGCCAGAGCCGGCAGGCTGGGCTCTTGCGTCCAGGCTGGAGTCGACGCGGCCGAGACCAGTAATAGAATGGCCAGGGCTCTCGGAACGCAGTGGGCAAATAACGACATTCGAGCCCCTCACTTCTGGCGGGCTCTCGGGAATAGGTCTTACGAGCAGCTCGCGACGACGACAGTTTGCGCAATGGCTACGCTCTGGATTCTTTCATCCATCTCATTCGCACGCAAGTGCAGACTGCGTTCACAGTCAGATCGCTGGCAGCACCCCCAATGATCCTGCCCGATCGCCAGGTGCCCAAACAGCGGCCGATGGTGGATTTCGGACCGGGCATGTCCAGGCAGATCTTCCATCAACGGAGCCCCTTGCTCGTGCGCACCGTCATTTCGGCGCCCAGATGCGGAATTCACCGCTGCAGTGGAGCAGGCCCATGAGGTACCACATGCCGTCGTAGTAGCGGTAGCGGCCCGACGGAATCTCTGTCTTCCAAAGCGCTTCGACAAATTTCGCGGACCGCTCACGGTTAGTGGCGGCAAGACTTGCGACAGCGTTTGCCGCTACCAGAGCAGTCGAGTGACTGCCGCCCAGCGGTTTGCCTTCGAGCGTGAACCGGTTTCCGTAGGTATCGAGGCCCTGCAATTCGAAGAAGGCCTGGATCCTGTCGCTCAACTCGCGCTCTCGCGGGTCGGCCTCCCACCAGGACCAATCCACGGACCAGTTCGCCGCAGTCCGCCACGCGTCGGGTCCGAAGTTGGCGTTCTGCCCTCCGCCGCCGGTCACTGGCGTGCCGTCGTAGTTGGCGTAATTGGGCACGAGCGCGGTGGTAGGATGCGTCACTTTCTGGAGATAATCGCGGCTCACCTGAGCGGCATCCGCCCAGAACGGCCGGTCTGCGACGGGCCCCCAACGCGCCCACAATTCGTAAAACGCAGGCAGATGGTAGGAGGGGTCGGTGTGGTCGGGCCGGCGGAGATTCGGAGTGAACCGGACCATCTTGTGTTCGGGATGAAACTGCGGGCCGCCGGTCTCCGCGGCGCGATTGGTGGGGCCGTCGATGATCTTGCGATTCTTCATGTTGTCGAGCAGGCGATCGGCCTCGGCGCGATAGTTGTAGATCCCTTCCCCGTTGCCCCATCGACCGGTGGCGAAATACAGCGCCATGGCCCAGTACTCCTCCCCGTCCGGCGCCGGAGATTCGCTGTTCGGTGTGCCGTCTAGCTTCATGGACCACGAGAAGAAGCCATACGAAGGATGAACGGGCGAGGACTGGTACATGTAGGTCTTCGACCAGTTCCACAGAGCGTCGAACTCGGCCTTCTTGTTCATCTGAACCGCGATCATCATGCCGTAGGACATGCCTTCCGAACGCACATCGCGATTGTTGATGTCGCTCAAGTAAGCCAGGGGGCCGTTCGCGTTCTGGCCAGCCTGGAAGTAGACGGCCTGCGTCTCCGGATCGCCGTGGAACAGCTGCCTGAAGGCGGCCTCGACCTTCGCCGATATCTCCTTCCGCGGATGCCCGGACTCCAGAAACAGGTTCCGGAAACGCTGGGAGGCAAAAGCGCCGGGTCCGGCTTTCGATGGCTTGGCCCGGCCCTGCGCGTTTGCGTCCGGCGCTACACAGAACACAACGGCCAGGAGGAGACAAAATGGCGTCTTCATAGATCGAGCACCATAGGATCAAATGGTCCGGTCAAAGTCAACAATCGAAGCCGGCGTGAGGCTGGAGCAGACAGGTAGGGGATCGCTCTCCCAACATTCAGGGTTTACAGTAGAGGAATGTCCAAAATACTGATCATCACGGGTGACGGCGGAGAATCTTACGAAGCGCTGTACGCCGTGCACCGGTTCCAAGAGGAGGGTTGGGAGACGGTGGTCGCGGCTCCCTCGCCACGGCGGCTGAACCTGGTTATGCACGACTTTGAACCGGGTTGGGATACGTACGTTGAACGCCCAGGTTACGGACTCCAAGCCGACTTGCCATTCGACGATGTCCGCGTCGGGGAGTATGCCGCGGCGCTCGTCCTTGGCGGTAGGGCGCCAGAGTATCTGCGCAACAACTCCAGACTTCGCGAGATCGTTTGCGAGTTCGCGGGTCAGGGAAAGTGGATCTTCTCAATTTGCCATGGCGTGCAGGTGCTGGCCGCGGCGGGGCTGGTGCGAGACCGGCGAGTGACCTGCTACGAGCACGTCCGCTGCGAAGTGGAGCAAGCCGGCGGAACCTTCGTAGACGAGCAGACAGTACGTGACGGACGCATGATCACCGCGCAGACGTGGCAATCGCACCCCTCTTTCTACCGCGAGATCTTCGCGCAACTTTCGGGGAAGGCGGATGCCGCCCGATCCTGAAGTTGCCGCCCTGCTGGAGCGCCGGGCGCCGGACCGTCAGCGGCTTCCTTTACGCCGCCATTGATGGCCTCTTACTTCGCCCGGACATACTGGTTGGGCGCGCCAGGGGTAGGCAGACTCCGGGTCACCTGTGTTCCGCTGGCGTGTGCCTTGCTCAACGCTGCGGCCAGGGTGATGCCGGTGCCGGAGACCTGAGCACCGGCCGCATGAGCCATGGCAAGAGGCGCAGCGACGGTGATGGAGGAGTTTCTGAACCCGAAGGTGACGGAGGCGACCACTGCTGTTTCACGGTTGGCGCCATTGTCCAGGATGATGGCCTGACCGGCGGTGAAGCCCATTGAGCTGGCCACGGGGACAACCGTTGCGCCGATGTTGGTGGCCGCATTCACTGTGGACGCTCCGGCCGTACCGACCGTCTGGATGACGGCATTTTCGAGCTCGGCGCCGGCATCGATCAATACAGTCTGGCCGGCGGTGAACTCCGCTACGCTGGCGACTTTGATGTTACTCGCGCCGGCGGCGGAGCCAGTCGAAAGAGTTGTCGCGGGCTGCAGGAGGAAATCGCCGCAGTTACTGTCGGAGTCGGCGCCGTCCGGAAAGCGGCCTGCGCTTCGATTGGTCGCACCGGCGGGTGCGGCGGCAGGGCCGGGGCGGCGAGGGAAGCCGGGGGCCGGCACGAGGCAACCGCTCTGCCCTGCTCCGGAGCTGCCGTGGTAACCCTCGGAGGCCCAGGGATCCACCAGGAGTCCGTAGTTGAGGCTATCGACCACCGAACCAGCGGCGTCACGCAGCACCATGTTGCCGGCGCTGGGCGAAAGGGCTGGCCCCCCGAACCACTGGTTGGGTGCCGGAGTGCCTTGATAGCCCGCTGTGGTGACCGCGGCGTCACGCACAACGGTGTCGATGGTGTGCGCCCTGGCCAGGGGTTTGTCGAGCGTGATGCCGGTTCCGAGCGGCTGGACAGGCTCGTTGCTCGAATGGGCAAACGCCGTCGCCGGCTGGAACGTGATCCCTGTTCCCCTGACGCTGAAGGGCATGTTCGAGGCGTGATTGAACTTCAGCGGTGCGGTGAGTTCGAGGCCCGTGCCCAATTCCGAATCCTTGAGCGGACCGGCGAAGGCGTTCCGAACCGACTGGGTGCCGACGCGCGCTACCGTGACGGTCTCTATCCCATGTCCAACGCTGTCGATGTCCAATCTGATCCTGTCACCGGGTGAAATGTTGGCGACCGACGAAACCTTGAGGTTGGTGCTGCCGGCTTTTGCGTCGGCAGTCAGCCAGGCTTGCGTGCCCGCCTTGCCGACCGCAGTGACGGTAGCCACTTCGTAGCGTTCCAGGGCCTTGGCTACGGTGGGGTAGGTAGCGCCATAGCCGATGGCGACCTTTTCGCCGATCGCGAAACCGGCGACGCTAGTGACTGGCACGTTGGTCGAACCGGCGGGAATCGTGATCACCATACCGTCCGGGAGGGGTTGCCAGAGTGTCGTCGGGTTGCTGGCCGGCGTCCCGATGCTGGCGATCTTGCGGGTCTCTACTCCAACTCCTGCGTCGATCTCGACCGTATCGCCGATCGACATACCGGTGGTGCTTCTAACGTGGATGGTTGACTCCCCCGAGCTCGCCGGAACTGCCAGCCCGGAGTCAGAGAGGCCGAGCAGGTAGAAACCACCTGGTGCAAGTTTCGTAGCCGCTGGTATCTTTGCCGAGGAGAAGATCGGCAACTGGGCCGGGTGTTGGGTGAGGGTCCAGTTGGAGATGTCAACGGCGCTGGCGCCGGCATTGTAGAGCTCGACGAACGAATTCGTCGAGTTCGGCGGATTACCAGCGCTCACACGGAACTCGTTGATCTTGATTGGGCTGACGTTGCGCACCTTCGAGGCCGTTGCTTCGGAGTGAGTCGTGCCGCTCGGATCAGTCCAGGAGACGTTGCCGACGACGTCGCCGTTGAAGGCCGCCGGCCCGGAGGTGACTTTGAAGGTGGTGTTCACACTCGCGCCGGGCGCGACGGGGTCAGGGATGGTGAACGAAGTCCGGGTGGTGCCCGGAACGATGGAGGTCCACTGCCTGGGCACGGCAATGCTCAAATTGACGCCGCTGACGGGTGCTCCGGTGGTATTGGTGAACGTCACCGTGGTGTCCTGCGAGGAGCCCGGGTTGAACGTCTGAAGTCCGGGCGGTGTGGCGGTGGCCGAGGCCGGCGCCAGGCTCAGCCGCTGAACGTCGTACCGGGCAGCCACGACGTTGGCCTGTATCCGCTGGTTGGTTTCCTGGGCCGGGAAGGTGCCGGCTGCGGTCATCGCACCTTCATAGAAGGTGCCCTGTGAGCCGACGCTGTTATCACCGCCGTTGCCAAGCAGGATGGCCCCTTGCTTGCGCATCGGGTCGTAGGTGGCGTTGATGCGCGGACCGTCGAACATGACCTTCAACCCGCCCTTCTGGGCGTCGCCGCCCATCGAGGTCCAATGATGCGGTTCACCGTCGGCCGTAGCGGTCACGAACCGCCAAGTGATGCTCGGCAGGTTCGCGCAGTACTTGGATCCATCCGGGTTGACGCAACCAACCAGATTGTTCTCCTGATCGGTCATGATCCACGGTCCGGGGGGAATGCCACGATACCAGGCGGTGGCGTTGCCATAGTAGGTGGTTTCCATGGTGCCGTTCCCGTCGTCGCGGCTGTCTGTTTCGGCGTTGCCGTAGTCGAAGCAACAACCGGAGTTGTAATGATGACCGTTGATGACCCAGTATTGCCCCTCCGCCTGATCATCGACCGCGGTACCCTTGGTGTCGTTCTGCCTGAGGCCCATGCCCGGCGCGATGAAGACGCCGTAGACCTTGTGGCCCATGATCGTAACCGGCGCCATGTCGGCAACGGGCAGATTATTGAAGCCGCCCATGGCCGGGCCGCTGAATCCGCCGCGGGGCGCCTGGATGAGGTGGTTGCGCTTGGGAGATTGGTCGTAGAGGATGGTGATCCAGCAGTATGTATTGGCGCAGAAGGCATCCTGCGCGGCTGCGTTGGCGTATCCGCCACCATCCGGGACCGGCGAGGAGACGGGCTGGACAACGCCGATGTCCAAGGACTTGCCGTCCGACTGGCGCAGAACCTGGTAGAGGGGACCTTTGTAGGATGCGTACAGCGCACGCGTGCTGCTGTGGGCCGCCACACAGGGGGCGCCGGCGGAGGCGTAGATATCGCACGGGCCCTGTGGGCGTGGCGGAGCCGACCCGGCCGGTGCTGCCATCATCCATGTAGCGCCAAGCAGTGCGGGTACCAGTGTGAGCAGGAGCGCAGAGTTGATTCTCGTTTTCATATTCATCCTATTTGCCTATCGCCAATTGCTGAGACAGAACGGTGTCGAGCATATCCAACGCGGCACTGCCGCGGAGACCGGATCCGCCGCTGTTTGCGCGGCCAGCCGAGGCGCATCGAGTCGCCGGTGAGTGAGCTTCGTCTGCATTCTTCGCCCGCCCGTTCTCGAAAGCCGGATCGTCATGAGAACTCCTCAGAAACCACTGGAGCAGCCCAGCTCGCTGCTGTGATGGTGTCGCGGCCCTCCATAGCAGCCAAGCTCGTTCTTTGCCTGCACGATCGCAAGCGCTTGCATGAGTAAGGCCAGTGCAACTATATCGCGGTCGGCCGCTGTTTTCAAATTGAACTGAGTGCTGAGAGCAACTGCCCGCCAGAACCCGCAGGTATTGCGTTGTTTTGGGGGGGGCCAAGGGGAGGTCCCTGAGATGGATGGTGGCCAGGGACGGCCACACGCTGCATCACTCACTTTTCTCAATCCCGCTGAATGACATCTACCTCGACCCCAGAATGAACCTGAGGTTGATGTAAATGGCTGATAACACTCCAATAACGAACCCTGCCACCGTACTGAACCGCGCACGTAGTGGGCGGCGGCACTGGTGGGTAAGACTCGTCACCTTGGCGGCAAGTGCCGTCAGAGGGGATGCCACAGGGCATCAGCGCCGGTCCCACGGCCCCGACTGCGCCTGCATTCCCCGCCCTGGCAACGTCCCCCGGTGGCGGCCATCCGCCAACGTCGTGGTGGACGTCATCACCAGCGGACTGTTCAAGTCGGCCATCGTGATCCAGCTCGTGCACCTGCTCCTCTTCCACGGCGGTGCCAGATGACACCCCGCCGCGCCGCCTTCTACGTGAGTCACCGATGGGATGGGCGGACCACACATGGGTCTGGGGCCCACTTTCGTGCGCCTTGCCATCGACTCGGCATTGATTGCCTTCAGACACTCCCTACGCTTGCCCCTCAACGGAAGTGGGATTGACCACACGCCACGGTTGTAGACAGCAACCCCCGGGTCCGTGGTTCGGCTAGTCACACACTCGGCAACAATCGAAATTGGTTGCCGTGAGGGGCGATCCACCGCGCAAATACCGAACGGGGACGAGAGACCGGCTTGATGGGAAACTGGTCCCGGCTGGGGACTGCAGGCCTCGCTCGCGGCAGAGTTCCGAAATCGGCGCTGCTTGGCGGATCAATGACAATCGCCACTCAGTCGCGATACAGATACGGAGCCGACTCATTCACTGAAACGTAGGTCGTGAGTGAACTCGCTAAGTACGGCGTGAAGAACCGATACCTGAAGTTCACAATCGAAACCTTCAGCCGGGTATCGTTCGGATTCGCAACGGTGGGCAGATCATAGATGACGCGGATGTTGGCGCGTGTCAACCCCGAATATGGGTTTCCCGGTCCCGTTGCGGGCTGGCCGTACATGACCACGTTCGCGATTTGGTCTCCGGTTCCGTCCCATGCGTGGATCATGCCCCATCGCAACCCGGCTCTGGTCCTCTCCACCAGCATCTGATGGGTGAACAGTACCTGCGAGAAGTCCAGGATCGCAATCAAGGTTATGATGGCCACGGTCAGGATCAGCGCGGACTCCACCATGGCCTGACCCCATTGTCCGCAGCGAGCAGTTGCCTTACGGTTCTGATTCTTCAGCGGCATAACGTCCTATATATGGCACGGTGAGTTTCGGTTTCCCCGTGAACGTGTAGTTTTGGAAGATCGCGTTTACTCTGAAGGTGTTCACGCTGACAGTCACGGCCGTCGGGATCTGTTGAGCGTTCAGAGTATAGGCAACATCGATGGCCGCCGGCGTCAGTCCCCGCACCAGCGGCGCGGAGTTATCGGAGGTCGTCGGCGAGCCGTAGACTGTCATGTTCTTTACTGCCGTCTTGATCTTCGTCACATCGATGGACCCGGACAGGCAACGGTACGTTCGGCCCATCGCGTACCTGCCTCCGTTGGACACCGCGGATTGCAGCAGGTTATAGGTGTAGAACGTGTAGCCGAATTGGAATGCGCCGGCCAGGGCTGGAATCAGCACCGCGCACGCCAAAGCGAACTCAACCATCGCATTCCCGCTCTGCTTCTGCCTTCGGAGCATCATTGAAATAGCCTCACGATGTTGGCGCCGTTGGCCATGTTTCCACCCGTCCCATCCGCCGGCCCGATGTACATCGCGCACTTCGCGTCGTTCGGGTTCTTCGGCTGACTCGGAGGAAGGAAGACCTTCGCGAATCCGACGACCGTTGCGTTTATGGCGTCGCTCACTATCGGGACCAGCACCACCCGGCGGAGCGGTGATGAGTCGTGCGATGTGATGTATCCGTTGTAGTCCACGACGTTCGGCGAGGAGTCCTGCGCAACCCGGTCGTCGAGGCTCTGGTTTACGTCAGTGCCCTTGATGCCGCCGGTCCTACTCACGGGCGAATTCAGCGCGACCACGTAATCCAAGTGGTCGTCCTCTATGGATGAAGCGATAGCTGATGCGCTCGTGTCCTGGATATATCCACGGTCCGAGGTCGTGCCCGCCTGAACGGCATTGAGAGCATCCATGTTCCTGTCCGCGCCACACAAATTGTTCAGCTTCACGGGACCGTTGCTCCCCACGCTGGATGGCCACAACAGCGTGAGTTCGTCGCCGTAGCTATACCCGAAGTTAGGAGGCGTAGCGGAATGCGCAAGCGGCGCGAACGGAAACACTCCCTGGCTGAATTTTGTGGGCATCTCGCCCCCGGCCATCGACATCGCCGCTACGTTCATTGTTTTCGCCGTACCCAGCACGGACAATAGGTACATTGTCACGCTATTGGTCGTCGTCGTCACTCGGGCATACCTCACGCCAGTCGGCGATGCAGGTGCCGTCGCCCAATTGGTCTTGTTCGTGCTGAACTCCACGTTCACCGTGGCAAAAGACCGCGTGTTGAATTGCCACTTGTTTGCCGCCGTCATCGTGGTGACTGCGGTAGCCGCATTGGCGAGACCAGAACTTTCACCATTCAATTGGACCGCTGCGGCCAGCGCACATGCATCTGTGAACGCCTGTGCCTCGTTCTTTGCGATGAAGGCCCGTCCGAGGTCGAACACCAGGCCGAGCATGCCCAGCAGGAGCACCAGGCATACTGCCATCATTATCAGCACGAACCCCTTCTGCCCTTGACGTCTTATCTGCATCTTTCCCTCGCTACCTGCGGTTCGATGGCGGTTCTCCCACGGCGGATGAAAGGTAGACTATCTTAAAGATTGGCAAGTCTCCGTCGTGGTAGATCCATCGGCAGAATGCCGAACCCAGTTTATGCGTCGTCAGTGGATTTCTTTCCCGGTAGGGTTGTTTTTCGGCTGAAACTAAGCGTGGTCCTCACACGACTTACAGAAAGACACTCTCCGGTGTGGACGACCCAAGGCTGGTGATCCATTCCTCGGTCCTGCCCGCGGGTTAGTGCGGGGACAGTACGACACCCCGGTGCGTTGGCACGTCCGCCAGGCACTCATTCACAAGGCCGCTTTGCGATCCGATGAAGCCTCGGGCTGGTTCTCGTTCCTACACACGGTCCTGGCGGCCCAGCGCGCGCTGCCACAGTACGCTGTTGCTTCCGGTCCAGGTTGCTTGCAGTCCAGCTGCCTACGGCTTTGAGTCCACTGAGGCAGAGCTCAGACGAACTTCGGTTGTCTGGATGGCGCGGATGCTGGACCGGCATGTCGGTGACTTGCCCCGTCGGCTCCCGAATGGCCGTTCGTCGGGATGACTCTTCGGGAGGCTCCGCTATACCGACTGGGGTCAATCCCCACACCTGTCCATCTACGATATGTTCTTGACGGCTTCCTGGACTGCGAAGCCACGGCAGTCAAACAACTCGTCGCTTCGCAACTTCAGCCGGATGGCTAGCACCGAGGCCCGTGGCCAGAAACCGCAATTTCGGAAACCATCTAGGACCAAACAGCGGCAGATGGCCAGTTCTGTTCGAATCGACTGATGTCCGAAGGTAGTTCTAGTCCTGATGACACCAGCGGAATAGATGAAGAAGGATCGAGAGCCCTCCAGATTGATCCCAAACCCAGATTCAACCGAGAAGCGAGTCTCAGCGAACCAATGTTTTGGAATGAAACGGAATGAACCCTGGATTCGGAATGTCTATAAGTGATTGAAGGGATGATGGCCAGGGACGGACTTGAACCGCCGACGCCGGCCTTTTCAGGGCTGGTATCCGCCACGTCTACGTGCTTTAGTATCAATCACTTAGATTGCACAATGTGCCCCCAAAGTGGTCTCAAAGTGCAACCAACTGCAACCAACTGATGCTCGTTCGGGACTGCTCGCCGATAACTCCGTGAGATTGAGCTTGCTAGTTAGTTGTTGTGTGACCAGTTCGCTGAGTCCCACCGTGCCGATTTTCGACTCAGTATGCGGAGAGGGCTCTAGCGGAAGACAGAACTGGAATCCGCAAAGGCCAGCCCTGGAAAACACTCAACAATCGAGCCCTGGAGCGTGTGTATTTCCGGACGCGTACCCAGGTGCAGGCCGTTTCCCCTGTATGCGAAGAATGGGCGCGAATGGAGCCACAACGGCGTCACAAAGGTGCTCGCTCCACCGCCATCTGCCTAACTCGAACTGGCTCCCCATCGCGGACACCTTTCGAACTTCGGTGACCTACCAACCTCCCCCGATGATGGCGGCTCTGCGGCAGATTAGAGAGCTCGCGAGTGCGTGAGTACCGCGGTGGCTTATCGCAGTATGCTGAGCAGCGCTATCCTAAGCGACTCGCCTGCTTGCCGGGGAGATTCCGTGCCCACCGGATGCGCTCGAAGCCAGCTGAAGTTCGTCACGGCCGAGTGACAACGACGATTCTTGATCG
This sequence comes from Paludibaculum sp., assembly GCA_036504135.1. Classification (GTDB taxonomy): domain Bacteria; phylum Acidobacteriota; class Terriglobia; order Bryobacterales; family Bryobacteraceae; genus Paludibaculum. The sequence goes on along the minus strand of DASXVP010000030.1, from coordinate 233,834 downwards.
CACCGGCCGAGTGAGTCACTTTGCCCTGAGTCGGCGCGTTCTGAAAGTGCAATGTTGTGTAGACCAAACCTCTTGATCGAAGACCTTGGGCTGTGATCACAAGATCGGGCCAGTATGTTGTTGCGCCCGAATCGCCGGCGCAAAGACGGCAAGGACAATACCTACGGGTCTTTGGTTCAGACGGTGCGTACGCCCGACGGGCAGGAGCCCATACCAAGCGAGTTCCAAGGGAGAGGGGGTGTGAGAAATGGCGGTTGGCGTAACAGTCTCGAAACGCCGAGTACGAAGTTGTATGCATGGCGGTGTGGCAGGGGTCGGTGGAGTGACTGCCAACCTGTGCCAATCAGCTCTAGGCAAGAAAGCGGATGGCGATCAGGGCCTGAGAGGGTATCATGGACAGCATGCCGGACTCGGAGAGGGGTTTGCAGCCTGGGGATCAAGTAACGCGGCTTCTATCGGCCTGGACCGGAGGGGACCGGCAGGCGCTCGATGATCTGATTCCGCTCGTGTACGGCGAACTCCACGAGATCGCGAAAAGGGCTTGGGGAGTCCAAAAATCCGACCACACGCTCCAGCCGACTGTGCTAATTCATGAGGCATACCTAAAACTGGTGGGCCACGGTGAGCGGGCGTTCCAAAGCCGGGCTCATTTCTTCGCAGTGGCGAGCATGGCGATGCGGCAGGTTCTGGTAAACCACGCGGAGGCGAGCCTGGCGGAGAAGCGCGGCGGCGGAGCGGCCACCGTGCCCCTTCAGGAAGCAGACGAGGCCGTACAGAGAGAGGCACGAGAGGTGCTGGCGCTGCACGATGCGCTGGAACGGTTCGCGACTCTGGATCGGCGGAAGGCGCAGGTGGTGGAGCTTCGCTACTTCGGCGGGTTGAGCATCGAGGAGACGGCGGAGGCGCTGGGCATCTCAACGATCACGGTGACGCGCGACTGGAAGGCGGCGCGGGCATGGCTGGCGAGGGAGTTGGGTGCGAGTCCGGCATGAGCGCCGAGTGGGCTGAGGTGGAACTGGTTTTCCTGGATGCCAGCGGGCTGCGGGGTGCGGCGCGCGCGGCCTATCTGGACTGTGCTTGCGCGGGGCGGGCGGAATTACGAGCAGAGGTGGAGAGTCTGCTGGCGGCGGACGAACAGCGAGGCCATTTTTTAGAGGCGCCGCCGTCGAGCCTGGCGGCGGATCTGCTGGAAAGGCAACCGGCAGTTCTTGCGGCAGGCGAAAGGGTAGGCGCGTATGTCGTGCGAAGCCTGGTAAGCCGAGGAGGGATGGGCGAAGTCTACCTCGCGGAAGACGTGCTCAAAGGGGAGCGGGTGGCGCTGAAGCTCCTGCGGCGGCACATGACGGCCGATGCGCACGCGGCTGAGCGGTTCGAAAGAGAAGCCAGGGCAGCCGGGACGCTGTGGCATGAGAACATCGTGCGCGCGATCGAGTTCGGCCAAGCCGAGGCAGGCCTCTTCCTGGCAATGGAATGGGTGGACGGCGAGACGTGGCGAGTCCGGATGCGCGGCGAGGTTTCGCCCGGAGAGGCGCTCGACTGGAGCCAGCAGGCGGCGCGGGGCTTTGCGGCCGCGCACGAAGCCGGAATCCTGCATCGCGACATCAAGCCGGAGAACCTGATGCTCAACTTGGAGGGAGCGGTGAAGATCCTCGACTTCGGACTGGCGCGGCTGGGTGGCGAACTGGTGGTGGAAATGGATGGGGCGGGCAGTTCGGGCACGATTTCGGGCACGCTGTCTGGCACGCTGCCTTACATGTCGCCGGAACTGCTGCGCGGCGAGACGGCGACCAAGGCATCCGACGTCTTCTCGTTCGGGTCGGTTGTGTATGAACTGTTCACGGGGCGGCACCCGTTCGCGGGCGCGACGCCGCTGGACGTGTTCGAGGCGATCGAATGCCGGACACCGGTTGCGCCTTCGCAGCTTCGAACTGAGATAACGCGGAAACTCGACGGACTGTTGTTGAGCATGCTGGATCGCGAGCCGGAGGCGAGGCCGGCGATGACGGATGTCGCGGAGCGCCTGGCGTCGATTAGAGGAGTTTGATCGAGAACATGAGTTCGGTGGAGCGGCGGCCCTGCCGATCCTGCGCGGCGGCATACCCGGCAGAAAATGTGGTGTTGAGATAAGAGGAGATGACGACGCGGAAGTCGAGTTGTGCTCCTGCGTCGAGGTAATAGGTTGCGCCGGTGGCGGGGACCACTTGAAGTCGTGAACTGGCGAGGTTGCCTGCGATGACGCCCGAGAAGACGGTGGGGCGCACCCAATTGCAGTAGAGCCAAGGGACGCCAAAGTTGCGGAAACGCAACGGCGGCAAGTTCCATTCCAGCAGTGTCTTGCCGAAGCTGGTGGCGCCGATCCGGTTCAGATCCACGCCCGGAAAACTGTAAAACTCGCGGTAGCGGCTGATGTCGAGGTGATCGACGTAGTTGTTGCCGAAGCCGCCGAAGTAGAAGTTGGCGAAGGGTTGCAGGCGGTTACCGAATGATTTGCCGGCGGAAGAGCGGATCCAGATGGGCGAATTGCGAATGGGCGTGAGAAAGCCGTAGTCGAAGAGGCCGTAGAAGCGGGGAAAGAACTCGGAGTTGACGGCGTTGCCGAGCGTGGCGAGTTTCCAGCGGTAGCCCTTTTCGTCATCCACCGCTCCGAGGGAGCGGGAGAGGTTGGAATAGGAGAGGCCCAGCCTGGCTGTGAGCAGCTTGTCGAAGGGCGTGCGGACGTTCTGATAGTCGGGGACGCGGTCAAGCCCGGCGTAGCCGGCGATGCTCCAGTCGAGATCCAGGGAACGCGGGGCCTTGTAGCGAAGGTTCTTACGGTAGCCGACGATGCCTTCGAATCCCTTCAGGCTCTGTTTGGTGGGGCCGAAGAGGTCGTAGAAATCGGCCTTGTTGTAGTTGGCCTGAACGCGCCAGCCCCAGTGGTGGAGGTCGAGACCAAAATGGAAGCGTTCGCCGGCGGCGAGAGAGGCATCGGGGGAATAGCTGCCGGTGATGCTGAGCGAGGAGAGGCCGAGGCCATCGGTGAAGTCGAGCCGCGCACCGGCGGCGGCGGAGTCCTTGTAGCCTTGCACAATCGGGTAGAGCGCGTATGGCCTCAGATTACGGAAGGTGCTGAATTCGCCAGCGCGGGTAGTGAGTTTCTGGAGATCGATCTTCTCCGGCGGCGGCAGCTTCCATTGGCGCACGACGGGATACTTCTCGACGATCTGCTGGCCAAAGTACTTTACTGCGCTGACATCCTGGAGCGGTTTGGCGGCCTGCACGACGACGGGGCAAAAACCACGTGCCGTATATTCATAGGCGAGCAGGCGGCCGTCGGCAAGCATTTGCGGCCAGAAGAGGCCGGTTTCGGTATTGGTGAGGATCTCCATGGCGCGGGTGGAGAAGTCGAAGCGGAAGATGTTGGAAGCGCCAGTGAAATAGGAAGTGCCGTAGAGTTGCGAGCCATCGGCAGTGAAGCGGAAACTGGCTCCGCTGCTGAACTCGAAATCATGCAGGGTCTGCATGGAGGCGTCGCCGTCGCGGAGCCGACCGGTCTCGAATTGAACGAGTTTCTGGCGGCCACTGGTATCGGCAAACATGGCGACGATGGTGCGGCCGTCGGGCGAAATGTCGAGATCGAAAAGGTCATGTCCGTAGGGAAGTTCGTGGCGCGGGACGATCTTGTTGTAGGGCGGAGGCGACTCAACTATGATGGAGAGCCCGTTGACGTGCCGGACGCCCCAAAGGGAGCCGGCGGCTCGGTCGAAGGCGATGTCGCCCGCCCGGTAGTCGGCGATCAACTTGGTGTCCTTCTGGGTATTGAGGTCGTAGACGTGAAGATCGCGCCAGTTGTTGTTGTGGGTGGTGTAGAAGAGCCGGCGGCCGGAGGGATCGAAGGCGAGCGAGGTGACGAAGAAGAGGGCGGCGCCTTCCACCTCCTGAAGGCGGTGGGCCGCACCGGTGCCCGGATCGATGGCGGCGAGGTGAGCCATGGGGCCGGGGTAGCGAACGGCGGCGAGCAAGCGTCCGGTGGACTCGTCGAAGAAGGAGTTGGAGACCGAGCCGAGGGCGATGCGGGAGATTCGCTGCACCGGTGTGACGGGATACTGCTTAATGGACGTGAGGTTTTCCCGCTGCCAGGCGCGTTCGGCCTCGATCCAGCGGGACCACTCCCGCGCGATGGGTTGGCCAAAGACATGGCGGAACTGCGCGCCGTAGTAAGCCTTGCTGCCGTCGCCGCTGGCGGCCCATTGGATCACCTTCTCAGGCCCGTACTCCAGAGCGAGCCATGAAAGGAAGCGTGTGCCATAGAGGTAGGAGTTGACGCCAACCTGGAAGTCGATGGTGGTGCCCTCGACGTCCAGGCCGACGAGGTCGTAGATGCGGGCGTCGTCGCGGACCAAGGCCCGGAAGACCATTTCGTCGTACCCGCCAAGCGAGCGGCCCATGCCGCCGGCCATCCAGGTCTCGAGGAAAACGGCGAGCCCCTCGTGATACCAGCGGGGGGCGTAGCGGCGCGGGACAGTCAGGAAGGAGTACGCCATGGAGATGGGGTCTTCGGCGTGCGGGGCGACTTTGCCGGGGAAGGCGCCGAGCCCGAAGAGCCGGCGGAAGAAGTGGTCGCTGCTCCGCGAGCCATCCATTTCGGCGACGTGGGCGAGTTCGTGGTTCATCATCCACGTCATGCGCTCGTTGGAAGGAACGGTTTCGTACGTGTAGTTGACTGCCCCGATGCCGACGTTGACATGGTTGACTGGGATGACGTCGGCGCCGCCGTGGCCATAATCGGCGAAGTCCTCCAGTAGGATGTTTACCTGGCCAGAGGGCTGGTAGCGGAACATGCGCTTGTGAAACTGGAAGGCGTTCTCGAAGCCGCGCATCAACTGGGGTGCAAGATAGGTGTGGCGCGGATCGTAAAAGAGCAGGCGCAGGTCCTGGGTTTCGATTACGCGCAGTTGGGCCGCGAGCGGAACCGCCACAGCAAAAAGGACCAGGAACGATGAGGCGAGACGCACTTCAGCACAGTATCGCAGAATGATTCAGAAGAGAGCGAAGCCCCGGGCCGTGGGGCGCCGGGGCTTCGTGCTCAGATTGGTTGTGCAGATGCTTGGCCCTTATTGCTGTCTCAGTTGTAAGACTGCCGACTGGAACTTCGCGTTGGCCATCAGTTGGGAGACGCGCTCGAATTGGCCGGAGTTGAACAAGCGGCCAAACTCCTTGGAGCAGACGATGCGCATGAACTCTTTGGATTGCATCATCTTCTCGAAGCCGGCAGACTGCATCATCTTCTCGAAGCCGGCAGACTGCATCATCTTCTCGAAGTCGGCAGACTGCATCATCTTCTCGAAGTCGGCAGACTGCATCATCTTCTCGAAGTCGGCAGACTGCATCATCTTCTCGAAGCTGTTGGAACCGACGAGCTTCTGGAAGTCGGCGCTGAGAACAAGTCTCTGGAAGTCCGCGTTCTGCATCAACGCGGCGAAGTCGGGGTTCTTGGCAAGTTGCTTGAACTGCGGATCATCGGCAACTCCCTTGAAGACGCCCGAGACGTAGAGTCTTTCAAACTCGGCGGTCGCTTTGGAGTCAACCCCGGTAGTGGCGTCCGAGTCGCGGTAGACCGAACGCTGACCAATGGCGCCCCGCACGGACGCGGAGTCCGAGGACTGGTTAGAGTGGGCGACATACCCGACCGAGGCGAGCCCCACAATGGCGATGCCGCCCAACAACAAATATGCTTTCCGATTCCCAGCTTTCATTCCAGCCTCCTTGACCGACGTACGGTAGAGTCTACTTTACCGTTCTATCCATGTAAACAGGAGCGACAGGAGATTTCCATCATGGAGGCGGACTTTTTTTGGGACAGCGGTCCAAAAGGTGCGCTCTTGACGCTTGCCACAGTAGTAGACGATTCTGGGAGCTACGTGAACATCCAAGCAACTCAATACGATGGCGGCGTGGTCCTGAAGGTGGCGGGCCGGATGGACGCCGTCCACGCAACGACCTTTGAAGAAGAATGCAAGGCGTGGGTGGCCAAGGGCGCCGGGTCGGTGATCGTGGACCTGAGCGAACTTACATATATAAGCAGTCTGGGGCTTCGTTCGTTCGTGGTGATTGGCAAGCTGCAGCAGGAGAAGGGTGGGAGTTTCCGTCTGTGCTGCCTGACCGGGCTGGTGAAGCAAGTCTTTGAGATCACTAGATTAGACAGCGTGTTCCCGATTCACGAGTCGGTGGAAGCGGCGCTGGCCCGCGTTTGAGCAATGCCGCAGGAGACACGCGTGCGAAGACTGGCTGCCGACCTCGCTTCATTGGGCGAAGCCATGGAGTTTGCCCTGGAAGGCGCGAGGGCCGCCGGACTACCCGAGCGGCGCTGGGAGCACGTGGCCCTGGTAGTGGAGGAGCTTTTCGTCAACATCTCCAGCTATGCCTATGCGGAGGGCCAAAGGGGAGAGGTGGAGATACGGTGTGAGACGCCGGAGCGGGGGGTGTTGAGCGTGGAGGTGGCGGACCGCGGGACAGAGTACAATCCGTTGACGCGTCTGGAGCCGAATCTGCCGGCGAGGCTCGAGGATCGCGCCGTGGGCGGGTTGGGTATCTTCCTGGTGCGGCAGCTGACAGACGCGCTCGAATACCAGCGGGATGACGGTTGGAACCGGATTCGGTTCCGGATGAAAGCGATGCCTGGGGCCTGAACGCGATGCATCCAACGGAAGCGCTCAGCTACGGGGTGGCGTTTGTGCCAGTGCTGGCATTTCTGGCGGCGTTGCGACTGATGGACACCTTCAAGCTGGTGCCGCGGCAGCGGGTGTTGTACTCCTTGGCTGCGGGGGCGGTTGCGGCAATTGTGAGCTACTTTCTGAATGGCGCAATGTTGCAGGTAGCGCCGGAGAGGAGCAGCGAGCTCGCGCGGTTCGGAGCGCCAGTGGTTGAGGAACTGGCCAAATCGGCCATGTGGATCTTCCTGGTGGCGACGGCTCGGGTGGCGTTTCTGGTGGACACAGGCATCTGTGGCTTCGCGGTGGGCGCGGGCTTCAGCCTGGTGGAGAACTTCTTTTACCTGCAGGAGCCGGCGACGCACGGGCTGGCGGTCACGACGCTACGCGGGTTTGGGACGGCGCTGATGCATGGAGGCGTGGCGTCGATTGGTGCGATGCTGACAGTGTTCATTTCCGAACGGCGGGGCTGGCACGGTTGGCGGATGTTCATGCCGGGGCTTGCTGCGGCGATAGGGATTCATTCGCTATTCAATCAGGGGCTGCTGCCGCCGGCGGCGTCGGCGGCGATGATGCTGGTGACGATGCCGTTGCTGATCTCAGGTGTGTTTCTTTGGGGGGAGTCGTCGCTGCGCTCCTGGCTGGGCGACAAGCTGGACCGCGACATCGAACTGCTGAACATGATTGCGACGGGTGAGTTGCACAAGACGCGGGCAGGCGCGTATCTGCAGTCTCTGCAGGACTCGTTTCCTCCGGCGATCCGCGGCGATATGTTGTGCATGCTGCAGTTGACAATCGAGTTGAGCGTGCGGGCGAAGGGCGACATGCTGCTGAGAGAGGCGGGCTTGTCGGCGCCTCCTGACGCGGAGATCGAGGCCCAGTTCAAGGAATTGGCTTATCTAGAGAAGAGCATCGGGCGAACGGGCCTGCTTGCGATCCGGCCGCTGCTATCGCAGAGCCGGAGGGAGTTGTGGGAGATGAGGCGCCTGGCGCGAGGACAGTAGCGCGGTGGCGACGACCATGGGATGTGGAATTGGAACGGAACGGACTTGGTTTTGGGGAGGGGCTGCAAGAAGATGGTGGCCAGGGACGGACTTGAACCGCCGACGCCGGCCTTTTCAGGGCCGCGCTCTACCAACTGAGCTACCTGGCCATTCGGTAACTTTTTTCAGTTTAGCAAATCGACCTGCCCCGCGCCATACTGCTCGGCTCTTTCAGGAGCCTACGGCGTTGAGCAGAAATGCCAGAATGTCGGCGTCCTCTTCGATGCGCTTGCTGGTGGGCTTCCCTGCCCCGTGGCCGGCGGAGGTTTCGATGCGAATCAGGATGGGCGCGGGGCCGCCCTGGGCAGACTGGAGGGCGGCGGCGTATTTGAAAGAATGCGCTGGCACGACACGATCGTCATGATCGGCTGTGGTGACCATGGTGGCCGGGTACTTCGCGCCAGGGCGGATATTGTGGAGGGGCGAGTACTTCACCAGCATGCGAAAATCCTCGGGGTTCCGGGGATCGCCGTAGTCCGAAGTCCAGGCGTGACCAATAGTGAAGCGATCGAAGCGAAGCATGTCCATGACGCCGACCGCGGGAATCGCCGCACCAAAGAGATCCGGGCGCTGATTCAGAACTGCACCGACCAGTAGACCTCCGTTCGAGCCTCCGCGGATGGCGAGTTTCGGGCTGGCCGTGTATTTTTCCGCGATGAGCCACTCGGCGGCAGCGATGAAGTCGTCAAACACGTTCTGCTTGTTTTGTTTCATTCCGGCCTGGTGCCACTGCTCGCCGTATTCGCCACCGCCGCGCAGGCTGGCCGAGGCGTAGACGCCGCCTCGCTCCATCCAGGCGGTGGCAAAAGTGGAGAAGGCTGGCGTGACGGAGATGTTGAAGCCGCCATACGCGTAGAGCAGAGTCGGATTGGCGCCATCGAGCTTGAGCCCTTTGCGATGGCTGATGAACATGGGGATCTTCGTACCGTCCTTGGAGGCAACGAAGACCTGGCGGGTGACGAACTGAGCGGGCTCAAAAGGCAGCTTGACCGGGATCATGGGGTGGCAGGCGGCGGGGCTGCACTCGTATACGGTCTCGGGCGCGGTGAAGCCGGAGACGGCATAGATGCTGGAGGAGCCCTGGCCGAGCGTAATGGTCGAGTTAGGCGGCAGCGGCACGCCGCGGGCAGGTCCGCCGCTGAGCGGCACGAGCTTCACGCGTCCGGCTACGTCGTGGAGATAGTTCAGGACAAATGTATCGCCGGCGAGTTGCGCCTGCTTGATGGTGTCCTGAGACTCGGCGACGACGGTGCGCCAGTTGGCGCGCTCCGGTTTGGCTAGGTCGATTTCGACGATCCGGTAGCGCGGCGCATCGTAGTTGGTCAGTACGTAAAAGCGCGTGCCGCGGTTGCCCAGGAAATCGTGGGCCGCGTAGAACTCGGTGATCAGGGGCCGGGGCTGCGCGGCGGGTTGGGTCAGATCCAAGTAATACAACTGCCGGTTCACGCTGGTGCCGCTGCGAAGATCGATGACGAGGTACCGGCCGTCGTCGGAGGCCGTGCCGCCAAAGGACCAGCGCGGCTGATCGGGCCGCTGATAAACGACGCGATCAGCGGATTGCGGCGTGCCGAGCTTGTGATAGCAGAGCTGGTAGTTTTCGTTCAACGCCTGGAGCGCGCTAGCGGCCGCCGGCGCGGGATAGCGCCCGTAGTAGAAACCGTCGCCGCGGGCGTCCCATTCGGCGGACGAGAACTTGGACCAATCGAGGACATCGGGCATGTCCTGGCCAGTGGCGACGTCACGGATGCGCCAGACGATCCAATCGGAACCGGCCTTGGCGACAGCGTAGGCCAGCCATTTGCCGTCCCGGGAGACCGAGAACGTGTTGATGGCGGCAGTCCCCTCTTTCGAGAGCGTGTTGGGATCGAGCAAGGGGCGGTCGCCCGATGGCTCACGGACGTACAGCACAGGTTGGTTCTGCAGACCAGTCTGTTTGAGGTAGAAAGCGCGAACGCCGCGTGTAAGGTAGCCGGCGCGCGCTCCGGCCCCGGTGGTGAAACCGGGGTAGCGGTCGTAGAGGTACAACTGCTCCAGTCGTTCCGTGATGGCGGCACGGCCGCTGAGTTTGCCGAGGTACTCCTGCGTATAGCGATTCTCCTGTTCCACCCACTGGCGGGTCGGGGCCGAGTCGGGGTCCTCCAGCCAGCGGTAGGACTCCACGATGCGCGTGCCGTGGAAGTCCTCCACGCTGGGGGAGCGGGCAGCCTTGGGCGGCTGAGCCAGGGCGGCAGCGGCAAGCATCAACGCGAAGGCAAATCGCATCTTTCGATTATGCCGCACGCGGTGCGAACACTACTGCGCCACGGTGGAGAGGTCTATCAGCGCGACGGTCTGGCGGGTGCGGCCGGAGTTGAAGAGCACGTAGCGCCCTGTGTGATCGAAGGAAGCGTGGGCGTGCACGGCGCGGACTCCGTCGCGCAACCCGCTCGCCAGCAGGCGCCTGCTATCGGTGGCCGCGTCGATGAGCCACAGGTTGCCCTTGCTGTCGTCGGCGACAAGCTTCTTGCCATCGGGCCGGGCGGCAACGTGCCAGTAGTCCCCGGGCAGCAGGCGGCCCTTGCCGGATGGATCGGCGATGACGATGCCAACCTTGTCTATGATGATGGTCATGTCGCCGGTATCGCGAACCCATGCCTCATGCGTGGCCCATTCCTTCAGGGGCGTGATCCACTGCTTGGGATCAGTGGTGTAGTAATACGGGCGGTTGGCGCTGCCATCGTCGTTCACCAGCCAGGTGCGCTGCGGAGCAAAGCCGCCGGTTTCCCAGACATAGAAAATGATGGGCAGTTTGGGATGGTGTTGGACATGACCGATGCGGAAGCCTTGCGTGATGACGGTGCGCCAGGCGCCGGTGCCGAGGTCCATCAGGCCGATCTCCCAGTTGGCGGCGTCGCGCTGTTTGGTGAGGGCGAGAGACTTGCCATCGTGCGATAGCGTGGGTTGCTGGTAGCCGCCGGCGCGCGGTTCGGGGATCTCGCCGATGAGCCGGTCCTTCTTTGTGCCAAGGTTGAGTTCGTAGACGCGCGGGCCTCGCAGATAGTAGAGGATATTGGCGTTCGTGGGGTGCGGGTACGCGGTGGAGGCCGAGACGCCCTCGCCCGAGGTGAGCGGGACGATCTGCCGGGAAGCGAGGTCGTAGGCGTAGACTTGAGCGTTGGCACCCTCGGAGCCTGCGAATACCACGACGCGGTTGTCGGCGGTGAAGTTGGAGAAATGGAAGTAGAGGTTGGTGGGCTGGAGGCTGGAAGGAGCGAATTCCAGGACATCGACACCGCTGGCAGAATCCCTGTAAGACTGTGCATTCAAAAGGCTTGCCGCTATCATGGCAAGGGCAGACAGGCAGAAGTTTGGCATAAGAGCTATCTGTTGTGTATACTACATGGAAGGGATTCCCTGCATTCCCCGCCACTTTCCAACCGGAGATCGTTATGTCCAAGTATTGCCCTGTCACTGGTAAGAAGCCCATCAGCGGAAACAGGGTCTCGCACGCCAACAATAAGAGCCGCCGCGTTTTCGAGCCCAACCTGCACGAAAAGCGTTTGTGGTCTCCGGCCCTGGGCCGGTTTGTTCGCTTGCGTGTCAGCGCCAGGGGACTGAAGACCATCGACAAGCGCGGCGTTGACGTCGTGTTGGCCGAACTGAAGCTGCAAGGTGTGAAGTTCTAGGAGTTATTCGATGCCGCGCATTATTATCAAACTGGTTTCCTCGGCTGGTACCGGCCACTTCTACACGACAACGAAGAACCCGAAGACCAAGACCGAAAAGATCGTCATCAGCAAGTACGACCCAACCATTCGCAAGCACGTCAGCTACAAAGAAGCCAAGGTCTAGCTGGCTTTCGCGACGTTCCGTAGTTTTGAAAGGGCCGCCCTCCGGGGCGGCCTTTTTCGTTGTGTGCGAGGCTGGATGTTGAGATGTCCAGGATCAAGCGAGTTCTACTGTGGTTCGGCGGACTGCTGGTCGCGGCCGGCGTGATCGTCGGAGTGGGAATGGCGTTCTTCGGTTTGCGGTTTGACCGCGATGGGACGGGCATGCGGCCGTTGCCGTATGTCGACCGCACGGAGCGCCGGCTCCAGGAAATTGAGAAGCGGGCGGCGGTGGAGCATCAACCGGAGGCTGCTGCCTCAGCGGAGCCGGCGGCCGTAGTGGCGGACCAGAGCGCGCCTTGGCCGCTGTTCTACGGCGCGAAGCAAGACGGCGTTTACCGGGACGGGCCGATTCAGGTAAACTGGCCCGCCAAGGGCTTGCCAGAGGTGTGGCGGAGGCCCGTGGGCGGCGGGTATGCGTCGATGATTGTGGCGCAGGGGCTGGTCTTCACGATAGAGCAGCGGCGTGATCAGGAAGTGGCTGCGGCCTACGATCTGAAAACGGGCCGCGAGGTATGGGCCAACTCCTGGAAGGCGTTCTTTCAGGAATCAATGGGCGGCGATGGGCCGCGGGCCACGCCGGCGTGGGCGGATGGGCGCGTGTACCCATTGGGCGCGGAGGGCGAACTGCGATGCCTGGACGCGTTGACGGGCAAGGTCCTGTGGCGAACCAACATCCTTACCGACAGCGGCGCAGCGAATCTACAGTGGGGCATGGCTGCGTCGCCGTTGATCGTCGACGGCATGGTGATCGTCATGCCGGGCAAGGGTGTGGCGGCATATGATTCGAAGTCCGGCAAGCGTCTGTGGAGTGCGCTGGAGGACAAGGGCGCCTACACGGCTCCGATGGTGGCCACACTGAACGGCCAGAGGCAAATTGTAGCTGTCACGGGAGAACGGGCGCTCGGCCTGACGCTCGATGGCGCCAAGGTGCTGTGGTCGCATCCGTGGAAAACGGATTACGAGATCAATAGCGCGCTCCCATTACTTGTGGACGGGAGCCATCTGATTCTGACAGCCGGATATGGGCACGGCGCAGCCATGGTGGAACTGGCGGCCGAGGGCGCGCGCGAGGTTTGGCAGAGCAAGGCGATGAAGTGCAAGTTCAACAACGCAGTGCTCTATCAAGGTGCGGTGTATGGGATAGACGAAGGAATTCTGGCTGCGATGGATGCTCAGACGGGCCAGAAGAGATGGAAGGGTGGGCGGTATGGATTTGGACAGCTGCTGCTGGCCGGCGAGCATCTGGTGGTACTGTCCGAGGCTGGCGAAGTAGTGCTGGTGAAGGCGACGCCCACGGGGCACGAGGAACTGGCCAAGTTCGAGGCGATCGCCGGCAAAACCTGGAACGTGCCCGCGATGGCCGACGGGATGCTACTGGTGCGAAACGGCGCGGAGATGGCCTGTTACCGCATCGCGCGGTAGCGGCTAGGGGCGGTCACTGATCCTGCGGTGGCGAGGATTCTCCGGCCGCTGGGCGTCCAAGTAGCTCGTCCCGCTCCTGCTCCATTTCTTGGATTCCGCCGGCATGAACATCTTCCGCGTGAACGATGTCGCCGAGAATCGTCATCGAGCCTTCCTGTCGGCCGAACACCGGCTCAGTGCTCTCCGCTGGCGGTGCGATGAGACCAGCCGCAGGCTTCGCTCTCTTGGTCACGACATTAACCTCACCGGTGCGCTGCATTCCATCGAGCAGTCTATGGTCATCGTGTCAAAACAGCAACTTCAACCCTAGCTGAAGATGCCGCGGGTTCTGGGCCGAGCTGATGCTTCCGAACCCAGCAGCGCCGAGGAAATTCGCGGGAAGATCAAAGTTGGTGTGGTTGAGGAGATTGAACGCCTCCGCGCGCATCTGCACGGAGAGGCTCTCCTTTAGGCGGAATGACTTGAGCAGCGAGACGTTCAGAGCGGCCTGGCCCGGCCCGTCGAGGATATTGCGGCCGGCATTCCCGAATGTGCCGCGCGCGGGCAAGGCGAAGGCGGCGGTATTGAACCAGCGCTCCGGCGTCGGGTCAGCGAGCCTGGCGTCGCCGCTGACGTTGGGACGATCGTTGGCGCCAAAGCCCAGTGACGAGCGGCCGGTGCCCGAGTTATCGAGCTCGGAGGGCAGCGCGACGGTGAACGGCCGGCCGGACTGTATCGTGAGGATGCCGTTGAGCGAGAAGCCACGGCCCATGAGCCACGATGCGCTGGCGGCCAGGCGGTGGCGCACGTCGAAGTTGGAGCGGCCGCGCTCGGCGCTGAGGTTGCGGGAATCCTGCGGGAAGTTAGGGTCCCCGGCGCTGGGGAAGAAGCCGGATGCGTCATCGATGGACTTGGCCCAGGTGTAGCCAGCGAAAAAGGTGAGGCCGCGGCGGAACTGCTGGCGGGCCGACGCCTGCATGGAGTGGTAGCTCGAGTTGGAGCGCGACTCCAGACGGTTGATGTCGTCGAAGTAATAGTTCGGGCGCGGGTTCTGCGGCGCGGCGGAAGGTCCTGGCTGATTGATGTCGCGCGCACCATAGAGGCGGGTGCCCTTGCTGCCGGCATAGTTCAGCTCCACCACTCGACCGGCGCCGGCTTGCTGCTGCACGCCGAAACTCCACTGTTGGACATAAGGTGTGCGGAGGTTGCGGTCAAAGGCGAATCCGGAGGGCGGCGTGGGGTAAGGGAAGTTCGCCGGCCACGGGTTGGCGAGTGAAAGCGGCAACTGCGGCAGCGCGAAGAAGAGGCGGAAATCGAAGTAGGGCGCGTTGAAGTAGAGCCCTTCGCTGGGGGCAAGCGAGGACTGGTCGAAGTAGATGCCGTAGCCGCCGCGGATCACGGTGCCGGGCAGGCTGGGCGAATAGGCGAAGCCGATGCGCGGTCCGAAGTTGTTGCGATCCGCAAAGTATCCGGCGCGGGGCATGCCGTTCTTGCCGACAGGAGTGAGGCCGCCGGTTTGGACGTCGTAGAGGTTGGCGCGGTCAGCCGGATCTACTGCCGGGGAATTGTATTCGTAACGGGCGCCGGCAGTGATGGTCAGATCGCGGGTGACCTTGTGCGTGGATTGAGCGAAGAGGCTGTAGCTCTCCGTGCGCAGGTGCTGTGGGTTATCCAGCCGCGCACCGCCGCTGATGGCCGGCAGCCCTTGGAGCAGTTCCGAGAGGGCGTTGCCCGTAAAGCCGATGAAGTTGATGAAGCCGCGCGATTGCACATCGCGGAAGGCATTCTGCTCCAGCTTGCGGATCTCGCCGCCAAACTTGTAGATGTGGGCGCCGCGCGACCACGAGACCTGATCCGTCAACTGATACATGTTGGTGACGCCGCGCTGCGGATTGTTGTACTCGTCGCCCAGCGGCGAGTAGCCGAGCACCGTGATGTAGCTGAGCCCGTTGTCGCGGCTGTTGGACCACAGACGCGGCAGGCCCACCTGTGCGTTCACATCCGTGGCCTGGTTCTGTTGATTCACCCGCAGCGAGAGGCGGCTAAAGGCCAGGCGCGCTTCGTTAATGAGCACAGGCGAAAAGGTGTGAGTCTCGCCGATGACGGCGTTGTGCGCCTGGCGCGGGGCGTTGTTGCCGTAGCCGGGAAACTGCGCGAAAGCTGCGCCGGAGAAGGGCTCGAAGAGGTCGCGGTTGGAATACGAGTAGCGGGCCATCAGCTCGTCGCGGGCGCCAATCGAATGATCCAGGCGGAGATCTGTGGTGTGCGAATCATCGCGGCCAATTGGGGCTGAGGCGAAGTTCTGGCCGGCGACGTTGCGGTTGGGCAGGGGATAAAGCGCGGCGATCTTCACACCGATGGGATCCTGACGATACGACGGAATGCGGTTGCCGGGAAACGGCGCCTGCGTGTAGGGATCGATGACCGGGTAGGGGTTGGCCGAAAAATCGCCTGTTCGCTCAGCAGCGGTGGGGACATTCGTGCGGCGTGCGAATCCCTCGCGGGCCAGACGGCTTTCATAATCGGCGAAGAAGAAGGTCTTATCCTTGCGGATGGGGCCGCCGAGGGAGCCGCCGAACTGGTTGCGCTGATAGCGCGGGTCAGGCTCTCCTGCGGGCGCGAAGAAGTTACGGGCGTCCAAAGCGCCGTTGCGGAAAAACTCGTAAGCAGTGCCGTGGAGCGAATTGGAGCCGGACTTCGACGCCACGTTGACCTGCCCGCCGGCGTTGCGGGAAAACGACGCATCGTAGCCGGACGTGGCCACTTCAAACTCGCGAATGCCGTCCACGGGCGACGTGATGGCCGCCCCGTTGAGTTTGGGATCACCGTTGTAGGCGCCGTCGAGGGAGAAGAGATTCGCGTCGTCGCGCGCGCCGTTGACAGACATGGCGAAGTCGCCGCGGACGCCGCCGGCTGCACCCTGGGCGGCCGGCGAGACACCCGGGAGCAGCAGCGCCAGTTCGTAGTAGTTGCGTCCGTCCAGGGGCAGGTCCACGATCTGCTGGTTGGTCAGCAGGCCGCCCTGGGCCGCGGATTCGGTTCTGAGCAGCGGCGCGGCGCCGTGAACTTCCACCTGCTGGCGCTCGCCGGCGCGCACCAACGGCGCTTCCAGTTCGAGTTCCTGATTCAACCCGAGGGCGAGGGTGCGCGTGAGCGTGGCAAAACCGGCCGCGCTGATTTCAACGGTGTACTCGCCGGGCGCAACATTCAGCGCCTGGAACCGGCCGGCCGAGTCGGCAACCAACTCGCGGCCGCGGGCCGTTTCAACACTCGTCAATCTAACGTGCGCCCCGGGCGCTGTCGAGCCGGCGATCCAACCGCGAATGGATTGCGCGGCAATGGCCAGAGAGAAAAGTACAAAAACGAGAATGAGTTTAGACACGAGACCTCTGCTACGTTGGATGCCCCAGGGCCGATCGAAGAACGATAAAAACCAGCGTAGCAGGAGAGCGAAATGCGCCGCTAGGCGATGCCGAGCTTCTTCTGCATCTCCTCCAACGTGTGGCCTTTGGTCTCCGGGTACCAAATGAGCACCACGAAGAACTGCACCACCATCATGGCGGCGAAGAAGACAAACGGCGCCGCGCCGGACGACGCCGCCAGCATCGGGAAGATGCCGGAGATGATGGCATTCATAATCCAGTGGGTGAAGCTGCCGAGCGCCTGGCCGTTGGCGCGCACACGATTGGGGAAGACCTCGCTGAGGTACACCCAGATGACCGCGCCCTGCGAGAAGGCGAAAAACGCGATAAAGCCCACCAGCAGGTACACCAGCCAGTGCTGGTTGGCCTTGGTGGAGAAGATGTAGGCCACGCCCGCCAGGCTGATGGCCGTACCCACCGAGCCCACCAGCAGCATCGTGCGCCGGCCAATCTTGTCGATCACCGTCATGGCGATCATGGTGGCCAGCAGGTTGGTGCAGCCGATGGCAACGGCCTGGAGATCGCCGCTCACCTTGTCGAAGCCGGCCGCTGCAAAAATGTCGTTCAGGTAATACAGCACGGCATTGATGCCGGAGAGCTGATTGAACATGCCGATGGTGACGGCAAGGAAGATGGGGAAGCGGTATTTCCAGGTGAAGAGCGATTCGCTGGCCTTGCCGTGATCGGCATCGATGGAGGCCACGATGTCGTCCATCTCCTGCTGGTAGTTCTCCTCGCCGGTGAGGCGAAGCACCTCGGTGGCCTCCTTCACTCGCTTCATCTTCACCAACCAGCGCGGGCTCTCGGGGATGGCGAACAGCATCAGCAGGAAAAACGCCGCGGGCACTGCCGCCACGCCGAGTTTCCATCGCCACTCGGCATCGCCAAATCCCATCAGGCCGACGACATAGTTCGAGAGGTAGGCTGCCAGAATACCGAAGACGATGTTGAACTGGAAGAAGCCGACCAGCCTGCCGCGCCAGCGTGCCGGGGCGATCTCGGCGATATACATGGGGCCGAGCACCGACGATCCACCGATGGCGAGCCCGCCCAGGAAGCGGGAGAGCACAAAGCTATTCCAATCCCAGGCGAAGGCGCAGCCAATGGCGCTGAGGAAGTAGAGGACCGCCAGGACGCGCAGGCTGGGGCGGCGGCCAAACTTGTCGCCCGGCACACCCGCGAACATCGCGCCCAGAATCGTTCCGTAGAGCGCGCTGGCAACGGTCAGGCCAAGCGACGCCGGAGTCAACGAAAACACGGAAGTGAGGGCGTGCGTGGCGCCGGCGATGACGGCGGTATCGAAGCCGAACAGCAGGCCGCCAAGGGCGGCGACCACTGTGGCCTTGAGCAGGTAGGCATTAAGTTTCATGGTGCTTCGTTCCGGGTTAGACAGTCTTGGAATCAGGGTGGATCCACGGCTTGCGGTAGGGGCGCGTGAGGAGACGCGTGGCCTCGGCGTCCCCGGGGATGATGCCTTTGGCGGGGTCAAATGCCAGGGTGCGGCCGAGTTGCGCCGAGATGTTCGCCATGATGCAGCTGGCTGTGGAGATGTAGCCCTGCTCGATGTCGGCCACTGGCTTGCCCCGGGTGGCCATGCAGTTCAACAGATCCGTCATGTGGCCTCGGATAGCGGGCGCGACGTGGCGCTCCAGGTCCTTTTCCGTGCGGTCCACAGGGTACTTCTCAAACTCGTACGTGACGTCCTTGTGGATCGGGTTGCCCTGCAGCGGCGTGAAATCGTAGCCCATCACGCTGGCCTTGAGCGTACCTTTGTCGCCGTAGAACGTAGCGCCCCACGGGTATTTCGGATCGGGCGGCGCCCCCCAAGTGCGATGGGTCCAGACGATCTGCAGGTCTTTGTGCTCGAAGGTGGCGGTCTGCGTATCGGAGATATTCGCCTTGGTGCCCTTGCTCACCAGGATGCCGCCTTCGCTGGAGATCCGCACGGGCCAGCCGAGATCCATCATCCAGCGCACCATGTCGTACATGTGGATGCACATATCGCCCACGATGCCGTTGCCGTACTCCATGAATGCACGCCAGGCGCGCGGGTGGATCAGCGGGTTGTAGGGGCGCATGGGCGCCGGACCGGTCCACATTTCGTAATCGAGATACTCGGGCGGCTTGATATCGGGCGGGTTCCCCCCGGCCCGCATCGTGTAGTAGCAATAGATCTCGACAAGCGCGATCTTGCCGAGCTTGCCCTCGCGCAGGATGCGGTCGCGGGCCTCGATGAGGTGCGGCGTGGAGCGGCGCTGCGTCCCCACCTGCACCACGCGCTTGTACTTGCGGGCGGCGGCGAGGATGGCCTGCCCTTCGGTGACGTCCACGCTGATGGGCTTCTGCAGGTAAAGGTCGGCGCCGGCCTTCATCGCCTCGATGGCGGTAAGCGCGTGCCAGTGGTCCGGCGTGCCGATCAGGACGAGGTCCAGATCCTTCTGCTTCAGCATCTCGCGATAGTCCGAAAAGGTGCGGGGCTTCTTCTTGGAGACCTGGCGTGTGGAGATCAGATCCGCCGCCTCGGCCACCATGCGCTTGTCCACATCACAGATGGAAACGACGTTGACGGGCGAGACCTGGATCAGCCGCAGGATGTCGGATTTGCCATACCAGCCGCTACCGATCAGTCCGACCCGTTTCGGCTTGTCATCAGCAAAAGCAGAGGTCATGCCGGCGGCGGAGGCGGCAAGAAATTGGCGTCGGTCCATGTATCGGAGCTCCTTGGCGGTCGGGTGGGTGATGAGAGCGGATCAATGCAAGTATATTCAGCTTGCGGGTTACTTGTCCGGACGGTCGCTAAACAGGCGTTTGATGAGTTGGATCTGGCCGGCATGATAGATGTCGTGTGCGGCGGCGCCGCGGATCATCCTCACCTGCTCGACGCTGCTTAGGCCGGCGACGACGGACCGGAGCGCGCGATGCTGCTCTGCCAGAAGCCTCATCGCCTCGCGCCACGCTGCGGCGCTCGGCGGCTCCGGAATCGGGAAAAAGTTCGAGCCCTTCAACGGAAACGACCCTCGCCTATCCCGAGTGATGCGGCGGCGGACGACATACTTCCAGTACGCCGCATGAAGCGTGAGCTCCCAGATGCTATGGCGTTGCGTTTGGGGCCGCCACGCCGCTTGCGCCGCATCCACTCCGCGCAATGCGCCGCGCAGATTCGGACCATGCCACGACGCTTTGTCGAATGCCTCATCGAGAGCGTCAACCAGAAGTGAGACCTCAGAGGTCAAGAGCGAGCACCTCGTGCAGGGATATCGATGGCGAGTCGACCTCCAGCCAGCCGTCGCTGTGCGTGAACTTCGCGGGCGTGCCCGCCACCAGGAACTTGGCGGCCTTCGGAGGCGTGGCACAGCGGAAGCGGATCTTCTGCGAGGCCACCGGAATGATCTCGCGGAACGGCCCTTTCATCGCATACGGGTTGGTGAGGTTGACGAGGTGCACGGTGGCCGAGGTCTTCTGCTTCCAGACGGCGAGATCGACAAGACCGGGGCCTTCCACCGTGCAGGGCTGCGGCTCGGCGGAGGCCCAGCGGACTGCGTTGGCGAAGAGTCGGCCGTGGTCCGGTGAGAGCACCTCCCAGAACGTGCGGTCGATATCCCAAGGGAAGTAGACCACGCGGCCCTTGCCGAAGAGACGGCACATCACGGCCGGAATTCCAGAGGGCTTGGCACGTAGATAGACCTCCTCCATCGGCAGGTCGGGATAGCTGGGCACGGTCATCAGTGGCGCGGCGTGGCGCATCTGATCGTTGCGGATCTCCACGCGCTGCACACCGTGGATGAAACGGCCGGCGTCCTGGAGGCCCTCCAGCAGCGGGTGTTTGCGGTCCACGATGTCGATGTAGGCATTTTGCTGGCGCGCGATGGTGTTGCCGGTATAGGAGACGCCGAAGAGATCGCGCAGGCCAAAGTTAGGCAGGCGCTTGCCGGTCTCATCGTAGAGCGAGGTTTCGTGCGTGGCGACAATCGCGCCGCCCTGATCGACAAACGCTCGGATCTGCGCACACTGCTTGACGGAGAGCGCGGCGATGTTTGGCAACACGAGAGTCCTGTAGCGGGCCAGGCTCTTGGCATCGAGCAGCCCATCGTGCACCATCTCGAATGGGATGCGCGCTTCCACCAGGGCGTGATAGGCGCCGCGGGTGTGGTCCTCCACATTGGCGGTGGTGAACTGCGCGGTCTGCTGCGAATAGACGAGGCCGACCCGCGCGAGATTGTCTTCGTTGCGCAGGTAGGACTCGTTCTTCCAGTGCCAGACGAAGAGGTCTTCCACGGGCTTCAGCCAGCGCTCGTCCAGCGGGCGGGCGTTGAATTTAATCACCCAAGGACGCAGACCCTGTGCAATGCCATCGACCGCCCAGACAAGGATCTCGGCGGGATTCTGCACGGAGTCCTTCCAGCGGTAGGGTGCTTCGAGACCGACCGAAAACAAGCCCGCAATCGGCTTGCGGCCGAACGTGGCGCGGTACTCCTTGCCGTTCTTTCCGTTCGCCCACGGGAGAGCCACGCCGCTGCGCGCCTGGCGATCGGCAAACAGCGTGGGGGCCAACTCGCCGGCGCGCTTCATGTCGATCTCAGCATTCGCGCCGCCGCCGGTATTTGGGATGAAAGCGGCGTTGGGGTTAATCCTGCGAATCTCGCCGTCCCACAACTCCCACAGCTCAAAGAGGCGCTTGTTGCGCCAGATGGTGTATTGCTGGCGGGCCGGATCGCGGGGATCGGTCACCGTGGGCAGGTCCATCTTCGAGAACGCCTTGAAGTTCGTACGGCAGTGCTGGCAATAGCAGATGCCGGATCCGGACCATCGGTTGGAGAAGATCCCGTCCACCTGGTAGGTGGAGACGATCTCCTTCACCACATCGCGCATGAATTCGAAATTGTAGGGACCCAGTCCGCACGTCACCCAGTAGGAGGGCATCGCCCAGTGGCGGCGCGGCTTGCCGGCGGCGTCCACCGCAATCCAGTCCGGATGGGCCTGATACATGTCGTCGTGCGCGGCGTGCGGGTCCACGCGGGCCACCACATTCATGCCCAGTTCGCGGCAGCCCTTGGCGAAGTCGCCGAAAGGATCCGTGCCGGGCTGCATGAACTTGCTGGTGTAGTGCAGCGGGACCTTCGTGGGATAGAAGGCCACGCAGCCGCCAGCGGAGAGGCAGGCGGCATCGGCGTGGATGCGCTTGAGATAGTCGGTCCAGAACTTGAGATCGAAGTTGCCGGGATCGTCCTCCACAAAGGCGATCTGCGCCCAGCGCATGGGGCGGTCAAACCACGGCGCTGACGGTGTGGGGGCGGCCAGGGCCGCGGGGGTAACGAGGAAATCGCGTCGTGTCATGAAAGGGCTCGCATAGGCAGCATACACGCTTCAGCCGGGCTCGACCAGCCTGTGCGAAAGCGACGTGGAGAGCACTAGGCTCGTCACGGTCTGGCCAAAGACACTGAGCTTCTCGATCAACTGTTCCAGTTCGCCCACGTCGCGCACCGCGGCCTTCAGCAGAAAGGACTCGCCGCCCGTGATGTGGTGGCACTCCTCCACGGCGCGGAGAGTCTGCACGGTGCGCAGGAACTTCGGGTATTCCTTGGTCTGCACCTGCACCCGCAGGAAGACACGCATACCGCGCCCAACCGCAGCGAGGCTAACGCGGGCCGTATAGCCCTCGATGACGCCCTGATCCTCCATGCGGCGCACGCGCTCCGCCACCGCCGGCGGAGTGAGCTTCACCCCGCGGCCAAGCTCGGCAAAGGGGCCCGCGCATTCGTCTGGAGCAGTTTCAATAGCTGCCAGTCGCGATCGTCCATCCATTCGAAAGTCATTGTGTGATTTTACCTTTGATTGGCTCTGTGTGGATTCGGTGAAGCCTCCTAAACTGTGGCTATGCACCCAGTTGCCACCGGCTCCATTCTCGGATTCTCCATCGCCGCACCAGTAGGACCCATCGGCCTCCTCGTGCTCCGCCGTTCGCTGGCGCACGGCGCCACTGCCGGATTCGTTTCGGGACTGGGAGCGGCAACCGCCGACCTCTGTTACGGAGCGCTGGCCGCTTTCGGTATTACGTTTCTGGCCGCGTGGCAGACGCCGGCCGCCGCGCTGGGCGGCGCGTTCCTATGCTGGCTGGCGTGGCGCACGTGGCGCAGCGCGGCGTGTAGCGAGGCGGCGGAGAGCGCCGGATTCGCCGGCACCTTCGCCTTGACGCTCTCCAACCCGATGACCATTCTCTCCTTCGCGGCAATGGCGGCGAGTATGGGCGCGGGCACGGGTGCGGCATCGCCGGCGTGGTTCATGACAGGCGTCTTCGCGGGCTCCGTGCTGTGGTGGGCGATGCTGGCGGCGGGCGCGGGACTGCTGCGCGACAGGCTCGCTCCGGCCCACCTGGTGTGGATCAACAAGGGCTCGGCGCTGATCCTGTTGGCGTTTGGAGTGACGGCGCTCAATACAGCGGCACGCGCTGTCCTTGCGTGACGTGCGCGGTCAGCAGGCCCACGCCGTCGATGCGGCTGCGAACCGAGTCTCCGGCCTTGATGCGCGCGCCCTTGGGGCAGCCGGTGGAGATCAGATCGCCGGGCTCCAGAGTGAAGAAATTGGTGTGGAAACGCACCAGATCGAGCGGTTTGTGACGCATATTGCGCACAAAATCGCGCGAACAGACACCATTGTTGTGCTCTGTGACCACTTCCAGACCCTCGACATCCGGCACCTCATCGGGCGTGACGATCATCGGGCCGAAGCTGAAGAACGTGTCGATGGACTTCGCCCGGGTCAGGTATCGCGTATTCCTGGCAAGCACGTCGAGCGCCGTGAGATCCAGCGTCGTCGTGTAGCCGAAGATCACTTCATGCACATATTCGCGTGGCACAAAGCGGCACCGGCGGCCGATCACCACACCCAGTTCGCCTTCCGCATCCACGTCATCCGAAACATCGGCTGGCGGCAGCACGATGTTGCCACCGGGCTCAAAGAGGCACGACGCCGGCTTCATGAAGCTGCCCGGCTCCTCGGGCTGCACTGCATTAATGTCTTCGGCATGGCTCTTGTAGTTCAGGCCGATGCACCAGATTTTCGGCGGCACGGGATAGGGCAGCAGCGGCGTCACCTCCGGCAGAGGCAGGCCGCCGATGCCGCGCAAATCGTGCAGTGCGTCCATCGAGCCACCCTGAATCAGCGCCAACAGCGAATCCGGCAGACTGGCGCCGCGCTTCGCATTGATCTCGGAAAAGAGCACGGCCTCGCCGTCGCGCAGGACGGCCGGACCATGCTGGCAGCGCATCAGTTTCATAGACTCCTCGCAATATCGACAAGATCGGAGAACAGGCCGTAGGCGGTTTGCTCCAGGCCCGGCTCCAGCGTGAACACACCGAGCTGGCCCATCAGATCGGTTTCCAGAATCAGCAAATTCGACGTGCCGCGCACGGAGGCCAGCAGGTCGTGGCGGTCCAGCACCTCGGCGCGGACCCGCAATTTCACTCCGCCGGGCGTGCGCTTAGCGCGGCTCACGAGCACCACTGTCTTGCCCGTCGCCTCGATCTCGGCCAGCTTATCGGGCGTCACCTTGCCGATGCCGCGCCGCTCCACTTGCTGCGGCGTGAGGCGTGCGTCCATCAGCACGTTGGCCAGCGCGGCGGCCTTGCAGGCGGAGTCCCAGCCATCGATATCGAACCACGGATCAGCCTCCGCCACGCCGAGGCGCCGCGCCTCTTCGATGCCCTGCTCCAGCGTCGAGCCGCGGCTCATGGCGCCGAGGATGACCTTGGTAGTGGAGTTCAGTGCGCCGGCGAAGCCGTTCACCGTGACGCCGGGCAGATTGTTGCGGACCATGTTGTACACGGGCGTGCCGTCCATGGTGGCGGCCTCGTGGCGAAACTCCACGCCGCTGCGGCGAGCCTCTTCGGCCAAGGCCGCGTAGGCAAAGGCGATGGGTCCCTTGTTTGCCGTGATGACGTGGATGCCGCGCTGGAAAGCCGCACGAATGTGGGAGATGGCGGGCTCGCCGGATTCCGGATTTAGCGGCGTCAGCTCGACGAGAACTTCGGGCCGCGCCTGGGCGAGGAAGGCATCGAAATCCAACGCGGCCGGACCGAACGCGGGCTCAACGGACAAGCCCTTCGGGTCGTACGCGGTGCCGTGCCGCGCGGTATGCGCGCCAACAATCCGGAAAGGAAAGGCGGCGCGTTTCTTCTCGACGAGCCGGGCAAAGGCCCGCCCCACGTTGCCATAACCGATGATTGCAACTTTCAAAACTCAAGCTTCTCGATGAGGGCGTTGAGTTCAGTGTGCAGCGCGCCCTGGCGCTTGCGCAACTCGCTCTGCCGGTCGCGCAGTTGGGCGAGGGCGCCGTCCTGTTTGGCAAGCTCCGCCGCGTAGCGCGTCACCTGCGCCTGCTGGCCCTCCACGCGGTTCAGGCTGTTGATGTTCTGCCGCAGACGGTCCTGGTCTTTCGCGATCTCCGCCATCTGAATCTCGATGTTGCGGAGGTCCCGCTCCACCGTCGCCACATCGCTCTTCTTTGCCAGAATCGCGTCGATCTTCGCCTTTGCTGCGGCCGACAGCACCTTGTTCTGCGAATAGGAGAGCAGCGCGTCGGGCGTGAGCGAGCTGACCATGATGGAGTTTTCCAGCACGCGCTCCTGCACCACGGTGAGCTTCTGCGCGGACTTGGCGGGCAGCTTGAGCGCGAAGCGATAGCGGGTGGGCGAGGTCTCTTCGGCCACGGGCTTGAGAAGCTTCATTCCGGGGTCCACGGGGTGCTCGATCAACAGCGACTTGTCCTTGGCATCGCTGTTATCGGCCGTGTAGGTGGTGGTCATCTCGATAGCGCCGCGAGTGGTGATCATGCCGCGCTGGGCCTTGATTTCGCGAATCACTTCGGAGCCGCTGTCGAAGTTGGTGGTGACGCGCGCGCCCTGATCCACGGAGTAAGAGATCAGCCGCTTCTCGCCGGCCTTCAGGGTTTCGATCAGTGCCTCGCCGGAGTAACCGCCGGGCTGGTAGACCGTGATGGGGCCGCCATCGAGGGTCTTGCCCGAGGAGTTCGTGATCTCGGCGGCATTGCGCGGATTGAGCTGCGAGCGGTCCGAGAAGACCAGCAGTTTCCGCGCGCCGATCTTCTGCTGGACGAAGGGGAGCAGCATCGATTCGCCCTTCTTCGCCGTCACCGGCGTCGCGAAGCGGTATTCGAACAACTCACCGGCCTCGCGGGTGACCGTGTTCGCAATCACATTGCTCATCATCATGGGCGCAGGGGGTGGTGGCGTAGCCGGCATTAGCGCGTCACGCTCCTCTGCGATCGAGGCTATCCCGCTGGCCATCGCCCCGGCTTTCCGCAAGCGGCCCACGGCCTCCATCCGGGACGCCCCGTCCACCTTCTTATCCGCCATCGCACTCTCATACAGCACCGGCGCCACCGCCTGCTCATCGGCCAACGACGCCTCAGGCCGCCGCAGGTACTTCGGCTCATACAGCTTGCTGACGAACGAGACGGGCTTGCCGCTGACCACCGTCAGATCCACCTTCGTCCAATCCTCGCCGCTGGCATTATCGATAATCGCCCAGCCCTCCAGCGTGGCCTCGCCGGAATCCGGCAGCAGCAGACGATAGCTCGACTTCCAGACGGGCGCGGGTACCAGATAGCGCGCTGTCAACTTCCCTGCCCCGCCGCCGGCGAGATCGATGTTGACCGCCCGCTTGTCCTTGGAACGCGATTGCGCAATCGCTCCCAGCGCCTCGGCAAACTGCGCCTGCAACTTCGCATCCGTCAGCTTCAGAGCCGTCACGTTGTCGAGGTCGATCATGCGCAGCTCACTGGAATCGGCCAGCACCGTCAACTCCTGCCGCTGCCCTTGATTGGGCAGCGGCGCTAGGCGGCCGCTGACAATAACGCCGGCCACCGGCTCGCCGCGAAACTTCATCTCCACTCGCGCACCGCGCCACTGATCCAGGATCAGCGCCAGCGGCTGCTGCGGCTGGATGTTGATGCCCTGGTCGGCGAGCTTGCGCTGCAGCGGCTCACTCAGCTCATAGCGGACCCTGGCCACTCCACCAGCGACGTCGAGCACCAGGCTCTTGAGCGCGTCGTCCATCTCCGACGCCTGGAATTCGAGCCGGGCCGTTTCGCCCGCCTTTACTTCGCCGGCCCGCTCGTAATAGGCGACGCCGTTCTTGTATAGAGTCACGCGCGTGACTGGCAGTTCCGCCGCCGGCAGCAGCGCCGCGCTCAGGACGATCGACAAAATCTGTTTCATACCGAATCCCCTACTTTCGATGGTATGTTCAGAGGGAGCCTTATGGCGAACCTCTCGCTGCTACTGGTCGAAGACGAAAAACCACTGCTGGCCCTTCTGAAGAAGTACCTGGAACGGCTGGGTCATACAGTGGACACCGCCGAAACGGGCCAGGCTGCACTGGAGAAATGCCGCCAGACGCCGTGTCCCTTTCAAATTATTGTCCTGGATTTGACCCTCCCCGATATGTCGGGGCTCGACATGCTACCTGAGCTGCTGAATATCCCGGCTCCACTGCGCGTGGTGGTCTCCAGCGGAACTGTTTTTAGCAGCGAGATCCTGCCTCCGCACCAGCGGGACCGGGTCGGCTCGTTGCTGAAGCCCTATATGCCCAAGGAGTTGCTGGAGGCGCTGGGCGTAGCCTCAATCGAGCAAAGCGCCTAGCCGCTCGGCGAAGTCCTCTTCTTCGTCAGACCAGAGCAGGCGGCGGTCCACGGTGAGCTCCTCCTCCAGATCCTGTGTGAGCCGGAGCAGGCTGCGGATATTCGATTGCACAGGCCGCAACTGGTCACTCTGCGGTTGCGGCAGATACAGCCCGTGCGGACCAAGATCGATTCGCACGTTCTCGCCACTGGCGCCCTCAAACTCGGGGGCATACACCTCAATGACGGCGCGGGACGGCTTCAGCTCCCACTCGCCATCCCATTGAAAGAGATCCCACTGGGTCTCCAACTGAAAAGCGCAGTCCTCGTGCAGGAACTCCTGCGCCTGCTGGGCGACGGCCTGCGGATCGGGGACGCCTTCAATGAACTCCTCGAAGATCGGCGCCTCGTGCAAAGAAACGGCGTAGATGCGCAGGACACTCATCGGCGCGAGTGTGGAGTACGGAAAGATGCTGAGCGCCTTGCGGAAATAGATGGGCAGAGCGATCGGCGAGTAGCCGCGCAGCCAGATTGACAGGAAGAGGGGATCGCCCATGCTTCCACCAGTGTAGTGGTTCCGTTTGAGGGTTGGCTGGACAGGAATCGCGACCAAGTCTTCACTTTACAATGCTGGATAATAATGTAAACTCTCCTGAGGAGGTTCGCTCGTGACAGTTGTAAAGAGACCCTTGCTGAGAGTTCTGAGCGTCACCGCACTCGTGGCGCTGTGCTCGCTTCCTGCCTCCGCGCAGGTTTTGTACGGTTCGATCGTCGGCACCGTCGAGGATCCCACGGGCGCAGTCGTGCCAGGTGCATCCATTACACTCACCAACCCCGCCACGGGCGCGACAAGAGAGAGCCAGGCCGACGACCAGGGCCGGTACACGGTGCCCAACGTGCAGGCCGGACTCTACTCGCTGAAGGTGACCAAGGCCGGATTCCGCAGTTTGACGCGGACTGGCGTTGAGATATCGATCAACACCGTCACACGTGTGGACGCGAAACTCGAGGTCGGCCAGATCGCCGAGCAGGTGACAGTATCGGCCAGCACTGTGGCATTGCAGACGGACAAATCCGACGTTCGGTCGGAGATAGCCTCCAGCGCAATCACGTCGATGCCTCTATACGGCTACCGGAACTATCAACAACTCATCAACCTGGTACCGGGCGCAACGCCGGCCGGATTCCAGAATGCAGTGGTTGACACTCCCGGACGCGCGCTGACGACGAACGTGAACGGCACGGCGAGGAACACGAACAACACTCTGACGGACGGCGCGGTGAACATCAACGTCTGGTTGCCGCACCATACAGCCTATGTTCAGCCTGCGGAGTCGATTGAGACGGTCAACATCTCTACGAACTCGTTCGACGCCGAGCAGGGCATGGCCGGCGGCGCTGCCATCACGGTGGCCACCAAGTCCGGCACGAACGACCTGCATGGTGTCGGTTTCTGGTTCCACAACAACCAGCACCTGAACACGGCTCCCTACTTCCGGTCGGCGACCTACAAGCTGCCCCTGACCATCTTCAATCAGGGCGGCGGCACCATCGGCGGCCCGATCAAGAAGGACAAGCTGTTCTACTTCTTCAGCTATGAACGGACGTCGGAGCGGACCGGCTATGACGGCAACTACTCCGTGGCGCCGCAAGCGATGCGGGACGGCGATTTCAGCCAGTGGACGGCGCTTGGCGTGGTCTACGACCCGGCGACCGCGCCCATGACCAACGCGGCTGGACGGACTCCGTTCGCCGGCAACATCGTGCCCAAGTCGCGTTTCAATCCCATCTTCCCGAATATCTACAAGGACGTTCCGCTGCCAAACCAGAAATCGCCCACGGATCTGCTGTACAACCTGGGGGGCAACTACTACGCGGCCGGAGTCCTGAAGCTTGACCGCAACCAGTACGATGTGAAGATCAACTACGCCGCCAGCAGCAAACTCGCGATCTGGGGCAAGTACAGCCGCATGGACGCACCGGTCGCGGGCAAGTACATCTTCGGCGACCTCGGCGGGCCGGCGCTGGGATCCGAGGGCTTCGGCGACACAACGACCCAGATTCCGACGGTCGGCTACAACTACACCTTCTCTCCGTCGTTCTTCATGGATGGCGTGTTCGGCTACACCCGGATGGACCAAGTGGTGGGGATTCCGAACGTGGACAAGAACATCGGGCTGGACCTCTGGAAGATCCCTGGGACGAATGGCGGCAGGCAGTATGCAAAAGACGACCGGTACGGTGGCGCGCCCCAGGTTGACGGCTTCGGCTTCAGCTATGTCGGCGTCGGCGCCACATGGGCGCCGGTGTGGCGCGCAGAGCGTGGCTACACCTACCAGACGAACTTCAGCAGGATCACCGGCGCACACGAGTTCCGTTGGGGCTTTGAGGCGCGCCGGTTGGAGATGAACCACTGGCAGCCTGAGACCGCGAACCCTCGCGGCTATATCGGATTCAGCAGCGGCACCACCATTCACCCGACGCTGAACACCGGGCAGCGTGGGTCACCGAACAGCTTTGCCGGCGCGTTGCTGGGCCTTGTCAACAACTACTCCAAGTCAATCCAGAACTACGAGATGAAGACTCGCGAGTGGCAGTTTGCCGGTTACTTCCGGGACCGCTGGCAGATCAGCCGCAAGTTGACGTTGAACCTCGGGCTGCGTTACGAGTACTATCCGCTGATCAACCGTGATGATCGCGGCATCGAGCGGTGGGACCCCTACACCAACATCGTTTACTTCGGCGGGGTGGGTGGCACCCCGCGCAACGCCGGCATAACGGTCTCGAAGAAGCTGTTCGCCCCACGGCTCGGCTTCGCGTACCGCATTGGAGAGAAGAACGTCGTCCGCGCGGGCTACGGCATCACGTATGACGCAGTTCCGTTTGGCCGTCCGCTGCGTGGCCTCTACCCCTCTACACTGACTGGAGGCTGGAACTCGCCGGTGACGACCTATGGCTGGTACAACACCGTGGACCAGGGCATCCCGGACATCGTGGCCCCAGACACCAGCAAGGGTCAGGCCCTCCTGCCGGTCAGCATGGACATGGGCCCGCGCAGTCCGTGGGGCGGTCAGATCCACCGCGGCTACATCCAATCGTGGAACTTCACGGTGGAGCGGAAACTACCCTGGAGCATGATCGGGTCGGTCGGCTATGTGGCCACCAACACCGTCCGCCAGTTACTGGACCGCAACATCAACACCGTAGGCCCCGGCCTGGGCACTACCACGGCCAACCTGCCGCTGGCGAAACTCTATGGCAAGACCATTGGGGCGAACATGTGGGACGGCATCGGCTATGCCACCTACAACTCGCTGCAAGCAACGCTGAACAAGAACTTCTCAGGAGGCCTGTTCCTGAAATCGGCGTTCACCTGGGGCAAGGCGCTGAACATGGCGGATGACACCGGTTGGGCCGGCCTTTGGGGCTGGAACTGGGAGCCGATGATGAGCCGCAACTACGGCTACGCCGGCTACGACCGCAAGTTTATGTATACCCAGGCATGGGTGTACGAAATGCCGTTCGGCAAGGGCAAGAAGTTCGCCATGAGCGGAGTGGCCGACGCAATCCTGGGCGGCTGGCGCGTCAACGGCATCTTCAGCGCTTACACGGGCACGCCGTTCTACATCAGCGGCAGCGGCTCGTCGCTGCAGTGCATCGGCTGCACGCAGACTGCGGAACAGATCGGCGAGTTCAAGGTCATTGGCAAAAAGGGGCCGCAACAGCCCTACTTCGAGCCCAGCGCCTTCCGCGACCCGCTCTTCTGGCAGAGACAGACTGGCGAATTCAAGCCTGGCTCCACCGGCAAGCTCCCGTTCCACGGGCCCGGCTTCTGGCAGTTGGATCCGGCGCTATTCAAGAGCTTCAGGATCACCGAGAGGGTGAACATGGAGTTCCGCGCGGAATCCACCAACGTGGCCCACAATGCGCGCTGGAACAATCCGTCGGGTTCGTCGGCCAGCCAGCAACTGAATGCGGACGGATCGCTGAACACGTCCGTGGCCGATCCGCTGCGTGGCTTCTCCACGATCACCGGCGCGACCTCGACACGCCAGTTCCGCTTCGGATTGCGGCTCGCGTTCTGACTCGCGCCGGATTGGCGTGAGAAAGGGGCGTCTCCCGGCGGAGGCGCCCCTTTCGTTTGTTTGGGATTAGTCAGTTCTAATCCGAAATGCGGCGGAACACACTCACCGCGAGCGGCGGCAGTGTGACCGTAATGAAGTGGTGCTTGCCCTGCACCTCGCCCCGCTGGGCGCGGACCGGATCGCGATTCTGCACGCCACTGCCGCCGAATTGCTCGGCATCGCTGCACAGAATCTCCTGATAGACGCCCTCGCGCGGGACGCCCACCTGATAGCCGTGGCGCACTTGCGGCGCAAACGCGCAGACGAAGAGCAGGAAATTGTCGGGGTGCTTGGCGCGGCGCACGAAGCTGATGACGTTGCCATCGAGGTCGTGGAAATCCACCCACTCGAAGCCCTTCCAGTGGTAGTCCACTTCGTAGAGGCTGGGCTCGTTCTGATAGAGAAAGTTCAGCTCGCGCAGGTAGTTTTGCAGGCCGCGGTGGGGGGCGTACTGCAACAGATCCCAGCGGATCTGTCCCTGCCAGTTCCACTCCTCATACTGGCCGAGCTCGCAGCCCATAAAGAGCAGCTTCTTGCCGGGGTGTCCAAACATATACCCGAGGAAGGCGCGGACGTTGGCGAAGCGTTGCCAATCGTCTCCCGGCATCTTGCCGATGAGGGAAGACTTGCCGTGCACCACCTCATCGTGCGAGATGGGCAGCAGGAAGTTCTCCGTGAAGGCGTAGACCAGGCTGAACGTGATGTGGTTGTGGTTGTAGCGGCGGAAGAGCGGGTCGGACTTGAAGTACGCGAACATGTCGTGCATCCAGCCCATGTTCCACTTCATGGTGAAGCCCAGGCCGCCTGTGTAGACGGGATGGGAGACGCCTGCGAACGAGGTGGACTCCTCGGCGATGGTGACGGCGCCGGGCACGGTGTGCGCCTCTTCATTGAACTTGCGGATAAAGTCGATGGCCTCGAGATTCTCGTTGCCCCCGTACTTGTTGGGCAGCCATTCGCCGTGTTCCCTGTCGTAATCGAGGTACAGCATGGAGGCCACTGCATCCACGCGCAGACCGTCGATGTGATACTCCTTCAGCCAGAACATGGCGTTCGAGATCAGGAAGTTCCTCACCTCGTTGCGGCCAAAGTTGAAGATCAGCGTGCCCCATTCCTTGTGCTCGCCGATGCGCGGATCTTCGTGTTCATAGCAGGCTGTGCCATCGAAGCGGGCCAGGCCGTGCGCATCCTTCGGGAAATGCGCCGGCACCCAATCGACGATGACGGCGATGCCCTGGCGGTGGCACTCATCGATGAAGAAGCGGAAGTCGTCCGGGCTGCCGAAGCGGGCCGTGGGCGAAAAGTAGCCCACCACCTGATAGCCCCAGGACCCGGAGTAGGGGTGCTCCATGATCGGCATCAGTTCGATGTGCGTGAAGCCGAGATGCTTCACGTACGGGACGAGTTTGCCGGCCAGTTCGCGATAAGTGAGCGGCTCACCCTCGGGCGAGCGCATCCAGCTCTCCAGATGAACCTCGTAGCAACTCACCGGGCGCTCCAGCGAATTGGTGCCGGCGCGCTGCTCCATCCACTGCTGATCGTTCCATTGGTAGCGGGTGAGATCCCACACGACGGAGCCCTGCTTGGGCGGTTTCTCTGAGCCGAAGCCGTAGGGGTCGCACTTCATGCCGGCCACGCCGAATATCTTCGAGCGCACGAAATATTTGTAGATGTCGCCCTCGCGGACGCCGGGGATGAAGAGCTCCCACAGGCCGCCGTTGCGGTGGCGCATGGGATGGCGGTAGGGATCCCATTGGTTGAAGTCGCCGCAAACGCCCACCATTTCGGCATTAGGCGCCCAGACGGCGAAGCGGCAGCCGGCGACGCCGTCCACCTCGGTGAGGTGCGCGCCCATGCTGCGCCAGGATTCGTAGTTGGTGCCCTCGGCGTGGAGGTAAATGTCGTAGTCGCTCAGCAGATCGCCGAAGCGGTAGGGATCCTCGATCTCCTCCGTGCCGCCGCGCTGGAGCTCCATCACCAGGCGATAGCGTCCGGGGGCGTCCGGGATGCGCGCCTCCCAAACTCCGCCGGGATGCACGTGCTCCATCGGCACCAGCGAATCGTCGCCTAGTCGCACCGATGCGCTGCCGGCCTGCGGCACTAGCGCTCGTACAATCCAACCCTCTCCGTCCTCGTGCGGACCAAGCAGCGCGAAGGGGTCACCATGGTACCCACCCGCAATTGCATCCAACTCGCCTGGCTTCATGCGGCTATTATGTCAGTTCATGGACTTACGTTTACTGAGGAAGGCCGAACTTCATGTTCACCTGGAGGGCTCCGTCCGGCCGGAGACGCTGCGGGAGATCGATCCGGCGCGCACTCTGGAGGAGATCCACGCCCGCTACCAGTACGAAGATTTCATGGGCTTCCTCATGGCGTACAAGTGGGTGAACCTGCATCTGACCGAGCCGGCGCACTATGCGCTGATCACGCGGCGGTTGATCGAGGATTTGGTCCGGCAGGGCGTGGTGTATGCCGAAATCATTGTCAGCGTGGGCGTGATGCTGTGGCGCAAACAGGAGTTCGCGCCGATCTTCGACGCCATCGCGATGGAGGCCGAGCGCGGCCCGATTCCGGTCCGGTTCTCTTTCGACGCCGCGCGCCAGTTCGGCGTGGAACTGGCGGAGCGTGTGGCGGAGCTGGCGGTGGCGTCGCGCGGGCGGGGCGTGGTGGGGTTCGGAATCGGGGGCGATGAGGCGCATAGCTCCATCCACGACTTCCGGGGCGCGTTTGATTATGCGAGACAGAACGGCCTGCACTTGAACCCCCATGCCGGCGAGGTGTTGGGGCCGGAGTCAGTCTGGGAGGCGCTGGAGTGCGGGGCGGAACGGATTGGGCACGGGATCCGATCCTTCGACGATCCGGTTCTGGTGGCGCATTTGCGTGACCGGCAGATTCCGCTGGAGGTCTCGATTTCCAGCAACGTGTGCACGGGCGCGGTGGCATCGCTGGCGGCCCACCCGGTGCGGCAGCTCTTCGACGCGGGCGTGCCAGTGGTGCTGAACACGGATGACCCGCCAATGTTCCACACGACGCTGCTACGGGAGTACGAAATCGCGCGGGACGTGTTCGGATTCAGCGAGGAAGACCTGCGCTATACGGCGGCGCAGAGTCTGCGGTTTGCCTACGAGGCAGGCCATGCAGGATCCGAGCCGCGACCGTCAGGAAGCGGTGGCGTGTAGCGCCATCTGCTCCAGCAACGCATCCGGATCGGTACCCGTGTGGATCATCGCCCGGTGCGCCGCGTGCACAAAGCCATCGTCTACGGCGCGGTCGCAAAACGACAGGAGTCCGTCAAAATACCCGGCGGTGTTGAGCAGCCCAATCGGCTTGGCGTGAAATCCGAGCTGCGACCAGGTGAGCATTTCGAAGAGCTCGTCGAGCGTGCCAAAGCCGCCGGGCAGAGCGAGGAAGCTATCGGCGAGCTCTCCCATGAGCGCCTTGCGGTCGTGCATGGATTCCACAACGTGTTGCACGGTGAGCCCCCGGTGCGCCACTTCCTTTTCGACCAGCGCCCGCGGGATCACGCCCACCACGCTTCCGCCGCGCGCCAGAACCGTATCCGCCACTACACCCATCAGCCCAACTCTGGCGCCGCCGTAGACGAGCTCCCAACCGCGCGCGGCGATCGCCTCACCCGTGGCGCGCGCTGCCTGGAAGTAATGCTCAGCGGCCCTTGAGCTGGAGCCGCAATAGACACAAACCGAGTTCATCATGTCTTAACATTCGATAATCACACAGGCGGCATGGCTGTGATAAGATTCCGCTTCCTCTATGCCCGTGCAACCCTGGGTCCAGAACTACGATCCGCTCGGCAACGTGGTGCTCTCCACTATCGTTTCAGCGGTCCCGATCACGATGCTTTTCTATCTACTGGCGGTGCGCCGCATGGCTGCGCACTGGGCCGCGGTGTGGAGCTTTGTCACCTGCATCGTGGTGGCGTTGGCGGCGTTCCGCATGCCGGCCACTATGGTGGCGGGCGCGGTGGCGCACGGTGGCGTCTATGCGGTGGTGTGGATCGGCTGGACCCTGATCGCGGCAGTTTTTGTGTACGATTTGACGGTCGAAACCGGGCATTTTGAGACGATTAAGGGCTCGATTGGCGCCATTACGGACGACCGCCGGTTTCAACTGCTGTTGATCGCATTCGCCTTCGGCGCGGTGCTGGAGGGCGCTGGCGGCGGTGGCGCGCCGGTGGCGGTGACGGCATCGATGATGATCGGCCTGGGCTTCCGTCCCTTTGAAACGGCGGTGGTCTGCCTGATGGCCAACACCGCGCCCGTGGCGTGGGGCGGCATGGGCAATCCGGTGCGCACGCTGGCGGCCGTGACGGGATTGGCGGAATCGGACCTCTCCGCAACCATGGGCCGCATCCTGCCACCCATCGCGTGCTTCCTGCCATTCTGGCTGGTGCGCACGCAAGTGAGCTGGCGCGATACGTGGCGCGCCTGGCCGGGGTGTCTGGCGGCGGGCCTGGCGTTCGGCGGGACGCAGTTTTTCTGGTCCAACTACATCGATTCTTCGCTGGTGGATATTGTGAGCGGCATGGCCGCGCTGCTGGTTTGCGCAGTGTTCTTCAAGTTTTGGAAACCGCAGCCGGTCTATCGTTTCCCCGAAGAGCGCGACACCGTCCAGGCAACGAAGAAGCAGTACACCACGGCGCAGATCATCCATGCGTGGTCGCCGTTCATCCTCATCGGCCTCTTCGTCGTGCTGTGGGGCCTGCCACCGGTTAAGAAGTTCCTGGTGACCACGAGCTTCAAAGTCCCGGTGCCGGGATTGGATCATCTGGTTTTGCGGACCGCTCCCGTCGTCCCGAAGGATGTGCTGGAGACCGCGGTGTTTGGCTTTGACTGGCTGGCGGCAGTGGGTACAGCGACGTTTCTGGCGGGCCTGATCGCCGGACCTGTGCTGGGCCTTTCCCTGGGCCGCACACTGAGGGTGTTCGGCAGGACATTCCTGCGGATGCGCTTCAGCCTGGTGGCCATCATGGCAATGATCTGCCTCGCCTACGTCACCCGCTATTGCGGCATGGACGCTGTCATGGGCCTGGCCATGACGCACACCGGATTCTTCTATCCGATCTTCGGAACGATGATCGGCTGGCTGGGCGTGGCGTTGAGCGGCACGGACGCCGGCTCCAACGCGCTGTTCGGCAACCTGCAGGTAATCACCGCCAACAAGCTGGGCCTGAGCCCTGTTCTGATGGCGGCGGCCAACTCCACCGGTGGCGTGATGGGCAAGATGATCGGCGCGCAATCGCTGATAGTGGCTTGCGTCGCGGCCGGCATCGAGGGTCAGGAGGGCGACCTATTCCGCGCCGTGTTCAAGCACGGCATCATCCTCGCCCTGATCATCGGCCTCATCGTGATGATGTACGCCTACGTCTTCCCGGGCCTCATCGCCACCAACCACAGTTTCTGGTAAACCGTAACATCTTTTAACTTAGGAGCACCTAGTCCGATATGACTCGCACAGCATTACTCGCCGCCTCGCTTGCGGCGCTTAGCGTCAGCCCTTTATCCGCGCAATTGGGCATGTTCACCACAGAGCAGCGGACCGAACTCACCCGGGAGTGGAAGGGCGAACGGTTCCCCGACGGCCGCCCCAAGGTGCCGGATGAAGTTCTCAACCGGATGAAGACCGTCAGCGCCGAAGAAGCCTGGGGCACGATGCGGGCAGCCGGCTATCGCCTGCAGTTTGAGGGCGGCTGGAAGACCCTCAATGTGAAGCCTGGCGAACGGCTGGTGGGCCGCGTGGTGACGGCGCAGTTCATGCCGATGCGGCCGGACGTCGAGAAGATGATCAACGATCACGGCAAGCAGGAAGGCCGCGTGGGACGCGGGCAAAACTCCTGGGTGATCGACTCGCTCACCAAGGGCGACGTCATGGTGGTGGATCTCTTTGGCAAGATCAAGGACGGCACCATCATCGGCGACAACCTGGCCACATCGATCATGACCAAAACCGGAACCGGCCTGGTGGTAAACGGCGCCGTGCGTGACCCAACCGGCATCATGGACATCCCCGGCTTCAAGGTCTACGCCCGCGACTTTCATCCCAGCGCTATCGCCGATGTTACGTTGATGGGCTGGAACATTGCGATCCGCATCGGCGACGTCACGGTGCTGCCGGGCGACATCGTTATCAGCGATCCCGACGGCATAGTCTTTGTGCCGGCGCAACTGGCGGAGAAGGTGGCCGACGAGAGCGAGCTGACGCAACTGCGCGACAACTGGGGCCACACGATGCTACGCGAACAGAAGTATACGCCCGGCCAGATCGATGCCGGGTGGTCTCAGCCCATGATTGACGAATTCAATAAGTGGGCCGCGTCCAAGGGTTCGAAGATGCGCATGAAGCCCGCGGGGCAGCGCTAGGAAGCGAGGAATATCCCATGACCAAGAAATGGTGGAAGAATCAGCGCGGCGCAAGCCGCAGGAGTTTCCTGGGCGGCGCGCTAGGCGCCGCGGCCGCCGGAACATTCTGGGCGGAAGACACGATCCAGGCGTATCAGGGCAACGTTTCGACCGCATCGAAAGCGTCGGATCTGAAGATCACCGATCTGCGATTCGCGCACATCACCGGGGCGCCCATGCGCGCACCGCTCATCCGCATCGACACCAACCAGGGCATCTCCGGTTATGGTGAAGTGCGCGACGGGGCCAGCGTCACCTATGCGCTCATGCTGAAGAGCCGTCTGATGGGGATGAACCCCTGCAACGTGGATCAGATTTTCCGGCGCATCAAGCAGTTTGGCTTCCACGCGCGGCAGGGTGGCGGCGTGTGCGGCGTGGAGATGGCGCTGTGGGATCTGGCCGGCAAGGCATACAACGTGCCGTGCTATCAACTGCTGGGCGGCAAGTTCCGCGACAAGATCCGGCTGTATTGCGACACCACCGAATCGCACGATCCGAAGGTGTACGGCGAGCGGATGAAGAAGCGCATCGAAGACGGATTCACCTGGATGAAGATGGACCTGGGTGTCGATCTCGTCGAGAAGATTCCGGGATGCGTCACCCGGCCGGCCGGCATGACCGAGCGTGGGGTAGCAAACATCCCGCACATGTTCACGGGCATGGAGATCACCGAGAAAGGCGTTGCGCTGATGGGCGATTACGTCGCCCAGATTCGCGAGGTGGTGGGCTGGGAGGTGCCGCTGTGCGCGGACCACTTCGGCCATCTCGGCGTCAACTCCTGCATCCGCCTCGGCAAAGGTCTGGAAAAATACAACCTGGCCTGGCTGGAGGACATGGTCCCGTGGACGGAGACGGAGCTTTGGAAGCAGATCACCAACGCCGTCAACATCCCCACGCTGACGGGCGAGGACATCTATCTGAAGGAAGGCTTCATCGAACTAGTGAAGAACCACGCCGTCGATATCATTCACCCCGATCTGGCCACTTCCGGGGGACTGCTCGAAACGAAGAAGATCGGCGACGTCGCCATGGAGTACGGCCACGCCATGGCCATGCACTTCGCGGGCTCGCCCATCTCGTTCATGGCGAACGTGCACTGTGCCGCCGCCACGGAGAATTTCCTGGTGCTGGAACATCATTCGGTGGACGTTCCGTGGTGGACCAACCTTGTGAAGGGCAACGACCAGCCTCTGTACGAGAAAGGGTTCGCCATCGTCCCCAACAAGCCCGGCCTCGGCGTGGAGCCCAATCCCGACGAGGTCAAGAAGCACCTGGCGCCCGGCTCCGGCTACTTCGAACCCACGGAGAACTGGAACAACGAGCGCAGCCACGACCGGCTGTACAGCTAAACTACCGCTCCCTAACGGTCGCGGCTCAGAACACGCGAGTTACCGAACACACGAGTAACCGAACACGCGAGTTACCGAGCCGCGACCGTCAGGGAGCGGTCCCGATTAGGAATCCCACCCATGTCTTCACGAGTTTTCGCCCTCCTCCTCCTCTGTTCCGCTCTTCTCCCCGCTCAAGTCAAGGTCGCCGAATCACAAGTGGTGATCCCCACCTACGTCGCCGGCGCGCCGGACCCGAATCCGTTCTTCTACACGGGCCGCACCTACCAGGGCGCCAAGGGTTTGATCTATCCGTACCCGATGTACGACACGCTGAGCGACGTCAAGCAGGACAAGAGCTACACGCAGGTGTGCCTGGAAAACGAGTTCATCAAGGTGTGCGTGCTGCCGGAACTCGGCGGGCGCATCTTTGAAGCGGTGGACAAAACCAACGGTTATAACTTTTTCTACAAACAGTCCGTCATCAAGCCGGCGCTGATCGGAATGCTGGGCGCGTGGATCTCTGGCGGCGTGGAGTGGAACATCCCGCACCATCACCGCGCATCGAGCTTTATGCCCATCCTCTACCGGACGCAGGAGTTCCCCGACGGTTCAAAGACCATCTGGATGGGCGAAGCGGAACTGCGCGACCGAATGCGCTGGGCAGTCGGCCTGACGCTGCGTCCGGGCTCGTCGGTGCTGGAGGCGCAGATGACCGCGCTCAACACCACACCCGTACAGAACTCGCTGCTCTACTTCGCCAACGTGGCCGTGCATACGAACGACAACTACCAGGTGATCTTCCCGCCCAGCACGCAATTTGCCACGCAGCACGCCAAGCGCGAGTTCGCCCGCTGGCCCATCGCCGACTCCGTCTACAACGGGATCGACTTCACCAAGGGCGTCGACGTCAGCATGTGGAAGAACCACCCCAGCTCGATCTCGATGTTCGCCGTGAACGACAAGGACGACTGGCTCTCCGGCTACGACCATGGCAAACAGGCCGGCACGCTGCACGTAGCCGATCGCCACCAGGTGCCTGGCAAGAAGTTCTTCACGTGGGGCACCGGTCCCGGCGGCCGCTTGTGGGACAAGATTCTCAGCGACACCGATGGCCCCTATCTGGAATTGATGGTGGGCGCGTGGAGCGACAACCAGCCCGACTACAGCTGGCTGCAGCCCTACGAGACCAAGACCGTGAAGCAGTACTGGTATCCGTTCCGCGAGATCGGCGGGACCAAGAACGCCACACGCGAGGCTGCGGTCAATCTCGAAGTGAAGGCCGGCAGGGTGAAGGCCGGCTTCTATGCCACACAGGCGTTCCCGCAGGTGAAGGCGAGCGTCACCGCGGGCACGCGTGAGTTGTGGAGCGTGACGAAAAACATCGATCCGGCGCACGCCATTGTCGAGGAGTTCGCGCTGCCGGCCGGCGTGAAGGAAACCGATCTGAAGATCACGCTCTTCGGCGCTGGACGCGAGCTGGTGTCCTACCAGCCGGTAGAATTCGTCAAGCAGCCTATGCCGAAGCCGGTGGAGCCGCCGGCCCCGCCGAAGGAGATCAAGAGCACCGAGGAGCTCTACCTCGCCGGCCTCCGGCTGGAGCAGTTTCACAGCCCGGCGCTCGAGCCCGACCCATACTACGAAGAGGCGCTGCGCCGCGACGCCGGCGACGTGCGCAACAACACCGCGCTGGGCATTCTCTATCTGAAGCGCGGCCGCTACGCCGCCGCCGAAAAGCTCCTGCGCACCGCCGCCACGCGTGTGGGCGCCAACTACACGCGAGCCAAGGACGGCGACTCGCTCTACTATCTGGGCCTCGCCCTGAAGTTCCAGGGCAAGCTCAAGGAAGCCGAAGACTGGCTCCAGCGCGCCGCCTGGACCTACGCCTGGCAGTCCGCCTCCTACTTCCAGATCGCTGAGATCAAGGGGC
The DNA here is from genome assembly GCA_036504135.1 of Paludibaculum sp. GTDB lineage: Bacteria > Acidobacteriota > Terriglobia > Bryobacterales > Bryobacteraceae > Paludibaculum. The sequence continues at coordinate 192,973 of DASXVP010000030.1, read as the reverse complement.
GGCAGGGCGATACCGACGCGGCACTCGCCTATGCCAACCGTTCGCTCGTCACCAACGCGTGGAACACACGCGCGCTGTCGCTAAAGGCCAGCATCCTGATCAGCACCGGACACGGCGGCGAAGCATCGGCGGCGCGCAAGGCTCTGCACGCCATCGACCCCATCGATATCCGCGGTTTCGGCGACGCCATGGAGCTCTTCACCACCAGCCAGAAGCAGCCCGTGGAGGGCCTGGAGCTGATCGTCTCCTGCATGAACGCAGGTATGTGGCGCGAGGCCGATATGCTGCTGGACCGCATGCCGGTGAAATCGCCCATGGTGCACTACTATCGCGGCTACCTCACCGAATTGCAGGGCCAGAAAGAAACCGCTCTGGCCCACTACAAACGCGCGGCGGCGATGCCCTACGACGGCCAGTTTCCCTTCCAGATTGAGGCCATGGACGCCCTGCGCGCCGCCATCAAGGCCAACCCCACCGATGCCCGCGCGCCCTACTATCTGGGGCTGCTGCTGTTCGATCGCCAGCCCGACGAAGCAGTCAAGCTGTGGACCAGGACCATCGAGCTCGACCCCACCATGGCTATCGCCTATCGCAATCTGGCCGTCGCCTACGGCCGCCAGGACAATGGCGCGCCCAAGGCGATTGCCGCGCTCGAGAAGGCCGTCTCGCTCGGCAGCGGCGATCCACTTCACCTTTACGAACTGGACCGCCTTTACGAATTCGCCCAGACGCCGGTGGAGAAGCGCCTGGCGCTCTTCGACAGCCATCGTGCCGCCGCAGAGAAGCGCGACGACGCCACAGCGCGCATTGTCTCGCTCGAAATCCTCGCCGGCCGCTACGACTCCGCCATCGAGATCATGACCAAACGCCACTTCCATCTCTGGGAGGGCGGCGCGCGCTTCAACGTGCAGGACGCCTGGACCGACGCGCACCTGCTGCGCGGCCATCGCAAATTCGCCGCTAAGGACTACACCGCCGCGCTGGCCGATTATCAGGCCTCCATGGAATACCCCGAAAACCTCGAAGTGACCCGCGCCTATCGGGGCAGCCGCGCGCCGGAGGTCTTCTACTACGTTGGTCTGACGCACGCCGCGATGAACAACCAGGACGCCGCGAAGAAGGCGTGGCGCGAATCCGCGGCCGAACTGATCGGCACGGAAGACGTCCCGCGCGCCACGGTGGATAACGGCGCCGTGTTGGTTTACTACCAGGCGCTGTCGCTCGGCAAACTCGGCCAGCTTGCGCGCGCCAAGGCGCTGTTCGCCTCGCTCGCCGCAGCCGCGGCCAAGGCAGAGACACAGCCCGCCGGCCAGGAGTTTTTCGCCAAGTTCGGCGAGCGCCAGTCGCCCCGCGCGCGCCTCGCCATGGCTCACTACGTCGGCGGTCTGGCCGCGCAAGGCGCCGGCGACAACGTCAAGGCCAGGGCGGAATTCCAGAAAGCCGTCGCGCTGAACGCCTACCTTCTGGACGCTCGCACACGGCTCGCGAACGTGAAACAATAGCCGCCATGCTGAGCCGCCGTGAACTGTTGCCGGCCCTTCTAGCCGCGGGGTCCGCGCCACCGCTGAAGATCACGAAGATCGAGACTGTTTACTGGAAGTCGCGCGACCAGGTTCCCTTCTGGCCGCACTGGACGTGGCTCAAGATCCACACCGACGCCGGCATCGCGGGCATCGGCGAAACCTATCCGCGCAACCCCGGCGAGGCCGAGATGATCCACTCGCACTTCGCCCCGGCGCTGCTCGGCAAAGACCCGCGCGACATTGAGCGCATCTGGAACGACCTCTATCACATGATCGATTTCCAGATCGCCGGCGGCGCCGAGATCCGCGCCCTCAGCGCTATCGATCTCGCCCTCTTGGACCTGCTGGGCCACTCGCTCAACACGCCTGTCTACCGCCTCATAGGAGGCCGCGCCAACCCGCGAGTGCGCCTCTACAATACGTGCTTCCCGCACAAATACGACTTCCTCAAAGAGCCCGTCAAGATCATGACCGAGCTCATTGAGAAACACGGCGTGCGCGCCATCAAGATCTGGCCGTTCGATACCGCCGCGCGGGAGACCAACCGCCAGTACATTACCCAGCAACAGATCGACGAAGCGCTGAAGCCGGTGCGCATGCTGCGCGATGCCTTCGGGCTCTCCATCGAGATCCTGATCGAGTTTCACTCCAACTGGAACGTCACCGCCGCCACGCGCATCGCCAAATCGCTGGAGCCCTACCAGCCCATGTGGCTGGAGGACATGATGATGCCCGGCAACTGGGCCAACTACCGCCAGCTTGCCGAATCCACAACGCTGCCGCTCACCATCAGCGAACGCTTCGCCGGCAAGCTCCAGTTCGAAGAGATGATGGAATCGCGCGCCGCCAAGTTCGTGATGTTCGACGTTTGCTGGTGCGGCGGCCTCACCGAGGCCCGCAAGATCTGCACCATGGCCGACGCTCATCAGTTGCCCTTTGCGCCGCACACCGCCGGAGGCCCGCTGTTGTTCTTTGCCTCCACCCACCTCTCCACGGCCATGCCCAACCTGTGGATCCAGGAGAGCTGCCAGCGATTCTACGAGCACGATTGGCCGCTGATGCTCGAAGATCCGCCTGTCCCCAAGGACGGCCACATCACCGCTCCGGACCTGCCCGGCTTCGGCATGCGCATCAAGCCCGATGTCTGGAATGACCCCAGAGCAATCCGCCGCATCACTGAAATTTCCAAGTAGGAGACCACCATGAGTGAACGCAGAGACTTTCTCAAATCCGCCGGAGCGGGCATGCTGATCCTGAAGCCCGCCACCGTGTTTGGATCGCAGGCCAATTCCAACGTCGAGGTCGGCCTGATTGGTTGCGGCGGACGCGGCAACTGGATCGGCCCGTTCTTCCCGGAATACACCGGCGCGAAGATCGTAGCGCTGGCCGACGTCGTCAAGAAGAACCTCGCGGAGACCGCCGCCAAATTCCAGGTGGACGGCACGCGCTCCTACCATGGCCCCGACGCCGCAGCGCGTCTCGCCGCATCCAAGGTGGACGCAGTCGTCATCGAGACACCCACCTACTTCCATGCCGAGCAGGCCAGGCTGGCCGTGGAGGCCGGCAAACACGTCTATTGCGCCAAGCCGCTCGCCGTGGACGTCCCCGGCTGCCGCAGCATTCTTGCCAGCGGCCAGCGCGCCCGCGAGAAGAAGCTCACCTACTGGGTGGACTTCCAATCGCGTGCCCGCGAGGTCTATCAGGAGGCCGCCAAGCGCATCCACCGCGGCGACATCGGCAAGCCCGCGCTGGCGCAGGTCTTCTACTACGCCGGCCGTCCGTGGAAAGACAAAGGCGTGCCCGGCATGGATGAAGGCCACCGCAAGATGGCCAACTGGTTCGGCGACCGCGTGCTCAGCGGCGACATCATCGTGGAGCAGAATATCCACGTCATCGACATCGCCAACTGGTTCCTCGGCGGCGCGCCCGTGAAGGCCTATGGCACCGGCGGACGCTCGGATTGGCGCGGCACGCCAAACGACACCGGCGACGCCTGGGATCACTTCGCTGTCACCTACTTTTACCCCAACGGCGTGCAGGCCAGCTTCAGCTCCCACCAGCTCAACGGCGCGTTCAGCGACTTGTGCGTGCGCGTCATCGGCATCGACGGCACGGCCGATACCCACTACGGCGGCTCGCTGGCAATTGTCGGCAAAAACCCCTGGAAGGGCGCCGAAAAGGACGATACGTTCAAGGGCGGTGCGGTGGAAAACGTCAAGTCGTTCATCGCCAGTATCCGCGGCGGCACGCCCATCTACAACTACGAGGAATCGGTGAAGAGCAACCTCACCGGCATCCTCGGCCGGACCGCGGCCTACAAGAATCGCGAAGTAACGTGGGAAGAGATGATGAAGGCCGACGAGAAGTGGACGTCGGACCTGAAGCTCGCCTGGTAGCTATTCCGAGTAGCGGTCGAGCGTCCGTTTGGCATTGAGCGAGGAGGCCGGGGTGAACGCCGTCACCGCGGTCTCTTCGTCCTCGCAAACCGGGAGGAGCGTATCCAGCCGCGTGATCTGCAGCACCTCGCGCAGACGGCCATTCGGCTTCAACAGCTTCAGCTCCCCGCCCCGCCGCACCACAGCCGAATAGGCGGAAACCAGCTCGCCCACACCGGCGCTATCCACATAGGTGAGCCCGTCACAGTTGAGCAGTAACCGTCGCTCGCCGCGATCCACCGCCTTTAGCAATTCCGCGCGCAGGATTTCCACTTCGGGACCCAATGTGAGGCGTCCAGCCAGATCCACCACCAGAACGCCGTTCACGATTCTTGTGCCCGCGACAACGCCCATAGCTATACCCCCGGTCATATCTTCAGAGATTGGACATATTCTCTCACAGTTTTCGCCTTTCCTCGTTCCGCACGGGCCAGAGGGGCGCAGGATGCGGCCCGCACGAAGGTCAGCGTCGTCTGCGAGGACTACATTACGGTCGCCCCACGGCACTCCAGGCGGCGCGAGACCTCGCCCCTGGCTTCGGTGCAAGAGCCCTCCAACAGCCCCGCCACGGGCGCGTGGAGGCCCGCCAATCCGGCCTGTCGCGCTGCATCGCCGGCCCAGAGGTTTTCAGAAAGACGCCGGCATCACGGCAGCAGACGCTGCACCCAGGCGCGTGCCAGCACACCGCTCTTCTCGGCCGCGCTCAGCCGGATCTTGCCTGGCAGCACGTCGTAACCCCGCACCTCAATCCGCCGCAACAGCCGCGAGTAGATCTCCATCAGCGCCCACAGCGCCGGGCGGCTGTCTTCGTCCATCATGCCGATCAGCGGCCGCGCCTCGTCGTAGTAGGCGCGAGCCCGCCGACCCTCCAACGCCAGCAACTGCCGCACGGCGTCCGTCGTCTCGCCGCTGGAAAGAGTCTCCGGCGTGACGTCAAACCGCTGCAGATCCTCGGACGGCAGATACAGCCGTCCGTTGCGCGCGTCCTCCCCAACGTCTCGGATAATGTTGGTCAACTGAAACGCGATGCCGCAGCGCTCGGCCAGCAGCGGCGCCCGCTGGTCTTTGAAACCGAAGATGTGGATGGTGGTCAGCCCGACCACGGAGGCCACCAGATAGCAATAGCGGTAGAGGTCGTCGAACGTCTCCACGTGGCGCGGATCGAGATCCGAAGTTACGCCGTCGATCATCTCGTGCGCGTAGCGGACCGGGATCTCGTAGCGCTGCATGACATCCACAAACGACGGCCACACCTTGTGCTGGCCCAACCGCCCGGCTAGCGCCGCATCCAACTGCCCGCGCCATTCCGCCAGGCGCTCGCGCGTGGCGCCGGCCTCGTCGCTGAGATCGTCGCACTCGCGCATGAACGCGTAGACGGCGCACATCGCCAGCCGCTTCTGCTCCGGCAGCACCAGGAACGAGTAATAGAAGTTTTTGGCGCGCGCCCGCGCCACGGCCACCGAGTATTCGTACGATGCCGCCAGCTCCGTCATGCCGCTCTCCGCACCGCCATGCGCAGCAGGCTCGTCAGCAGCAACCGCACCCGCTCTGCCTTCGTCACCGCCGGCCGCGATTGCAGCACGTCGTAATCCTGCGCGCGGATCTTATCCAGCACCTTCATGCCGCCGCGGCTGAAAAGATCGATATCCAGCCCCAGGCGGCGGTCCAGCAATCCCACCAGCGGCAGGCCTTCCTCAAAAAGGCGCTGCGCATAATCCACCGCGTCCACCATCACGGCGCGGAACGCCGGCGTGTAGCGCAGCGCGAAGAGCTCTTCCACCGTGTAGCCGTGCCTGGCGAAAAGATGCAGCGGCAGGTACACGCGGTCCTTTCGCAGATCCACGGTGACATCCTGCCAGAAGTTCGCCAGTTGCAGCGCGGTGCAGGTGGCATCCGAGAGGCGGAAGCGTTCTTCGTCGCGATAGCCGCCGAGCATCAGCACCAGACGCCCCACCGGATTGGCGGAGTTCACACAGTAACCCAACACGCCGTCCCAATCGGCATAGCGCGTCACGGTTTGATCCTGCACAAAGGCAGTGATCAAATCATCGAAAGGCGCCATCGGCAACTCGTGCCGTTGAATCGTCTCCCGGAGCGCAACAAAAACCGGATGGCTGGGTTTCTCCCATCTATAGAGCGCATGAAGTTCGCCACGCCACCACTGGAGGAGGCGAAGACTTTCGTTCGTGTCGCCGATCTCGTCGCCGAGATCGTCCGACCAGCGGCAAAAGGCATAGACGCTGTAAAAGTCCTGATGCAGCCGTTTGGGTAGGAGCACGCTGACGACGTGGAAGTTCTCGTAGTGGTGGGTGGCGAGCCAGTGGGTATACGACAAAGCCTGATCCAGGGACCAGGCTCGTGTCATCGCATCCTGCGATTGGAGAAACTCTACGGGTTGCAGATTCACGCGAAAAACGCCGCCGTCATCGGTCTCTATGGAATGATGGCCGTCTTCATGTGCCCGTTGTGGCTCATGAGATGGCGCATCACTTCCAGCAGGTTGGTGAGCGGCTCTTCGCGGTTCACAAAGTCCCGCGAACTGACGTCGCCGCGGCTCACGATGTCCAAGGCTTTGCGAATGTAGGAGGGCGTGTGATGGAAGCTGGCCACGCATTTGATCTCGCTGTAGTGCAGAGTCTGCGTCTCCATCGTGATGCGCGTATCGCTCGGACAACCGCCAAAGAACTGCACTGTGCCGCCGCGCCGCAACAGTTTCACGGCAAGCTCCCACGTATCCGGAATGCCCACCGCTTCAATCACTGCATCGGCGCCATAGCCGCCGGTAAGGCCGCGCACCTGGCGCGCGACGTCTTCGGGATCGGTATTCAGCAGTGCATCGTGCGCGCCCATGCGCAGGGCACGGTCCAGTTGCGAAGTGCGCCGGCCCAGCGCGATGACGCGCGCGCCGTACACCTTCGCCAGCCTCACAAACATCAGCCCGATGGGCCCCTGGCCGATTACCACCACGTTGTCGCCGGGCCGCACGTGCGTCTCTTCCAGACCCTTCAACACACACGCCAACGGCTCAATCAGGGCCGCGTCCATGTAGTTCAGATGGGCCGGGATCTCATAGAGATTGCGCTGCACAATGCGCGCAGGGATGCGGATAAACTCGGCGTAGGCGCCGTTGTTGAACAACAGATCCTCGCAGAGATTCTCCAAACCCTTGCGGCAGTAGAAGCAGTTCAGGCACGGCGCCGAGTTGGCGGCCACTACACGCTGGCCAACCCGGAACCCTTCCACATGCTCACCAACGCCGACAATGTCCCCCGCCAGTTCGTGCCCAAACAGCGCCGGCGGCACGATCATCTTGGCGTGATAGCCCCTGCGAAAAACCTTCACATCCGTGCCGCAGGTGAGCGCGGCCCGAACCCGGACGAGGACGTCGCCCTTCTCGATTTGAGGAATGGACACGTTCTCCACGCGAACCTGTTCGCGCCCATAGAGCACTGCGGCCATCATCTGCTTATTCACTTAAGACAACCTCTGTGGCTGAACCATTATTTTCAACGATTTGGCATCGGGATGCAACGCCAGGTCGATCCCGTACCCGATCTCCGTCAATGGCAACCGATGAGTAACCAACTCTCCCACTGGAATCTCCCCACTAAACACAAGTCGCGCCGACTCCGCCTGTAGATCCACGGACGCACTGTAACACCCAAACAGAGTACGCTCCAACTTGCAGATGTCAGCCCCGGACAATTCGATTCTTTCCGTGTCCGAGGTCTGCGCGAATAACAATATTTTAGCGCCTGGACGGGAGGAAGCGATAGCCTCCCCGACGATCCCTCTGACCGACGCCGCGACGAACACCTGATCCACTCCGCGGCCCGCGGTCATCGCCTTGCACTTTTGCGCCACGTCGCCCTCGCGTGGATCCCATGCCTCCACGGCGCCAAAGCGCAGGGCCAGCGCCCGCCGCTCCGGCATCGCGTCGGTGGCAACCACCGTAACTCCATTGCGCTTAAGCATCATTGTGAATGTTAAACCAATTGGACCCTGTCCTTGTACCAGCACCACATCGCCCGTCTTGGGCGCCGCCTCCACCACGGCCTTGAGGCAGGTATTCACCGGTTCCACCAGGCTCGCTACTTCAAAGGAGACGCCGTCCGGAATCACTTCCACTCCGCGTTCCACAATCCAGTCCATGATGCGGATGTACTGGGAAAAGCCACCGCCCGCCGGTTCAAATCCCGCCGTGATGCCAACCCGCTTGTACGTTTCGCACTGCGCGTATAGTTTGCGCTCGCAATAGAAACAGTTGCTGCATGGAATGTGGTGGAACGCAATCACGCGGTCGCCCAGCTTATACTTCGCTACGCCCTCGCCCAGGGCAACCACCACGCCCGCCGATTCATGGCCATAGATGCGAGGCGGGGGCAACAGATCGTGCTCCACTTTTTTCAGATCCGTGTGGCAGATACCGCAGGCCTCCACGCGCACCAGCATCTCGCCGCGGCCAATGGGCGGTACGGGCACCGATTGCACGTGCAACTGGCCGTTTCCGGTATAGACAGCCGCCATCATGGTTCCGTTGAGCTTAGAATCGGCAGTCGGCAAGGAAGTCTCCTAACGTCAAAGATGCGCGGCGGCTGTTACGGTCGAAACGAATCAGCCCGGGGATCAGCCACGGCCGCGTCACGGCAGCCAGCGCAATCCCGGCGCGCGAAAACCGGCCAGCCAGATCGCGGTAGCGGTTGAAATCCAGCGGCAGCTCCTCGCCAGCCGTATCGCTCACCACGCGAACGCAATAAAATGGCAAGCCCATGGATCCGGCCACCGCGGCCACGGCGCCCGCTTCCATCTCCACCGCGGCGGCGCCACTGGAATTCAGCGCGGCCTTCTCCCTCCGCGTCACCGCCACCCGGTCCACAGAGAGCAGCGGGCCGCTATGCGGCGCCTGCACCGGCATCGCCGCAAAGCTGCTTGCCTTGGAATGAATCCGAACCTCGGTGGCCGCAAAAATATCCCCCACCAACAACTTCGGGTCCAGCCCGCCGCAGTAGCCCGTCGAGACCACGGCGCGCACGGCTGTCATCCCGCACCCCGTCCAAGCGGCCTCATGCGCCAGCGTCGCGCCCGGACCGTTGGCCACCAGCACCCACGGCTGTCCGCCGATCACCGCCTTGCAGGCAAAACTCAACGGCCAGCTAAGCCCTGCTACGCCGGAGGCGTGCTTCAGCAGGCCGGCAAACTCGCGCGCCTCGGCGGCAACAGCCAGGATCGAAGGCGTCTCTAAGCCGCGACCATCCGTGCCACATCCAAAGGGAGCGGTCCCCGCACGCACTTCGTCCTTCCGCAACTGATCCCTAGCAATAGCCATTGGCTTCAAACCACCGCACTGCCTTCCCCAGTGCCAAATCCGCTCCAGACGGCCGGAAGCCCAGCTCCCGCTCCGCCTTGGCCGTACTCACCCACATCCGCTTCCTCGCCATCCGCACGGCGTCCAGCGGCACGCGCGGCGCCTGCCCCGTTACCGCCGCCAGACCGGTGGAAAACAGCCCGGCCAGCAACGCGACAATCCACGGCAAACGCACCTTGGGCGCAGCTTTGCCGCTGAGCCTGGCCAGCTTCCCCAGGATCTGTTCCAGAGTCAAATTTTCGCTGCCCAGAATATAGCGTTCCCCCGCCCTGCCCTTCTCGCAGGCCAGCCAGTGGCCTTCCGCCGTCTCTCTCGCGTCCACGATATTGAGTCCTGTATTGACGAAGGCCGGCATCTTGCCTTTCAGAAAATCGACGATGGTCTGGCCCGTGGGCGTCGGCTTCACGTCGTGATCGCCCACTGGCGCCGTGGGGTTCACAATCACCACGGGGAATCCGCCTTCGGCCGCCCGCAGCGCCTCCTGCTCGGCCAAATACTTGGAGCGTTTGTAGTGCCCGGTCATTTCGACCAGGCTCACTGGCGTGGTCTCATCACCCAATCCGCCTTTGACAAATCCGATGCAGCCCACGGTGCTGGTGTAGACAAACCGCTCCACGCCCGCGCGCTCCGCGGCGGCCAGCAGCGCTTTGGTACCACCCACATTGGCCTCGTACATCTCGTCCGGGTTCTTCACCCACAAACGATAGTCCGCCGCTACATGAAACACCAGCCCACACCCGGCGACGGCCCGCTCGAGCGAGGCGGCGTCGCGCAGATCGCCGGCCACCACTTCAGCGTCGATCGCCTTTACGGATTCGGGCCGCCGCGCCATCGCGCGGACGCGCAGTCCGCGTTCGGAGAGAACACGGGCCACATGCCAGCCTAGAAACCCTGAGGCGCCAGTCACCAGTGCCGGCTTCACTGTCGCCCCCCGCTTGGGTCAGATTCCATCAAAGATCTCTCAGTGTCCCGCCGCTTCTCTATCGCATCGCCCACTTGAGCAGCTTCAGGTTGTCACCCGGGCGCCCGTTGATGCCAAACGCCGCCGATGCCTCATAGCCGCAGTGCACCATGCAGTGCTCGCAGCGCGGATCGTTGCCCGCGCCGTAGCTCTCCCATGGCGTGCGCGTCATCAGATCTTCAAACGTCTTGTGGTGTGAGTCCGTGATCAGGTAGCACGGGCCCTTCCACCCCTTGGTGTTGTAGGTGGGATTACCCCACGCCGTGCAGGGCAGCTCGCGGTCGCCGCGCAGGAAGTCCAGATACAGCGGCGAGTTGTTGATCGGGAAGCGGTCCGCCATCTTATCGATCTCGGCAAACTTCAACAGGATCTCGTCCCGCGTCAGGAATATCTCCCTATCGTTCACCGCCGAGTAGCCATAGGCCGGCGCAATCTGATGCCCGTCCACGCCCAGAGTCTCCAGGAACGCGAACAAATCCCAGATCTCCTTCATATCGGTCTCTTGATAAACCGTCGTATTCGTGCAGACCTTGAAGCCCAGCGCCTTGGCGGCCTTGATGCCCTCCACGGCCTCCTTGAACACGCCCGGGCGCTCCACGGCCAGGTCGTGATTGGTCTCCAGCCCGTCCAGGTGAACGTTGAAGAAAAACCGCGGACTCGGCGTAAACTCCTTCGCCCGCTTGCGCAGGAACATCCCGTTCGTGCACAGGTAGATGTGTTTGCCGCGCGCCAGCGTCTGGTTCGTCAGCGCAACAATGTCCTTGTACAGGAACGGCTCACCGCCGGCGATGGCCACAATCGGCGCGCCGCACTCGTCGATGGCGTGCAGGCACTCTTCCAACGGCAGTTGGTCGGTGATGCTCGATTCGTACTCACGGATGCGCCCGCATCCCGTGCAGGTCAGATTGCAGGCGTGCAGCGGCTCCAGCATCAGCACGATGGGGAACCGCTTGTTGATCATCGGGTGCGGCGTGGACTTCTTGGCGCCGGACATGGATTGCATGATCTGGAAGGGATTGTTCGGGTCCGGCTCAGCCGCCCGGTTCTCCTGCCATGCCTGCTTCGGAAACATCTTGTTCTTGGCGATGTAGCCGGCCATTCCGGCCGTCAACGACAGCGGAAATCTCATCCAAGCCCCTCTTTCGATCCATTTTTCAACTTCATAAATTCGGCCAGCGCCAGAGTCGGGAAAGACTGCCGGTAGAGGTGGTACGTCAGGTAGAACACGCGCGGGAATCCAGTCCCCGTCGCCAGGCGCTCATCCCATCCGCCATCCTCGCGCTGATGCTTCACCAGATACTCGACGCCCCGCAGGACGCTCTCGCTGGTGGTGTCTCCGCCGGCCAGCAGCCCCAGCACTGCCCAGGCCGTCTGCGATGCCGTGCTCTCGGCCTCGACAAATGTGTTCTTCGCGTAGCTCTCGCAACTTTCGCCCCAGCCTCCATCGGCGTTCTGGACCGAGCGGAGCCACTCGCCGCCGCGCAGCACTTCGGCCTCGTGGTCGTCGTATCCGGCCGCGCGCAACCCGCGCAGGGCCAGGAATGTCCCGTAAATATAGTTGACGCCCCAGCGCCCGTACCAACTGCCATCGGCTTCTTGAGACCGGCGCAGAAACTCCACGCCGCGCTGCACGGGCGCCGATGCGCGGTCCACGCCGCACGTGCAGAGCGCCTCCAGCACGCGTCCCGTAATGTCCGGGCACGTGGGATCCAGCATCGCGTTGTGGTCCGCAAAGGGCACGTCACGTAGCACGTCCCAATCATTGTCCACGTCAAACGCCGCCCAGCCGCCGTCCTTGGACTGCATTGCCAGCAGCCAGTTCACGCCCCGCCGAATGGCGCCGTTGTAGGCCGTCTCATCGGAGGCGCGTGTGTGGCGCAACGCCATCAGCACCATGGCCGTATCGTCGATATCGGGATAAAACTCGTTGGCAAACTCGAAGTACCAGCCCGAGGGCTCCGTGTTGGGCCGCTTGATGGCCCAGTCGCCCTTGCGCCGCACTTCCTTGCTCAACAACCAGTCGCCCGCCGGACGCATCGCCGCAGCCGGTGCCAGGCCGGTCTCGCCCACGGCATGAGCCGCGATCGCCGTATCCCAAACCGGAGAGAAGCAGGGCTGGAAGAAGAAACGCTCCCCGTCATCGACGAGCAGCGCGTCGAATTGCTTCTGCGCCTCGCGCCGCTCCGGGCTTTCCACGCCGTAGCCGAGCACATCCAGCGCCATGATGGCGTACTGCATACTCGGATAGATGGCGGCGAGGCCCTCGGAGTGACAAAGACGTTCCAACATCCATTCTTTGGCTCGCCCGATCGCCTTCGCCCGGATCCCGGCCGTGAGGCGGCTGCGCTCCCACCACTTCACACCCTTGTCGCCCAGCAGGGCCACACTCTTCCACGAAAAGAAGTTCTCAGCCTGATGAAACGACACTGGAATGTCGGCCCGGAAAAGCTCCTGCAGTGTGAAGCCGGCGGGCGCCGGCCGCGGCGCGCCCGTGGTGGCCGATTGCACAATCGACAACGGCACCACGATCGCCCGCGTCCAGGACGACATCTCGTAGAGCGCGTGGCCCGGCAACAGCATCACCTCCGGCGGCACGCTCGGCACATGCTCGCGCGGATAGAGGCCAAACAGCGCCATGTTGATTTTGACGTAGCTGTTGGCGGATTGAATGCCGCCCATCTCCAGGATCAACTCGCGCAGCCGGACCATGCGCGGATCGTCCAACGCCATCCCGGCCAGCTTCAGCGCGAAGTAGGCCTTCACGCTGGCGCTCAGGTCCGAAGGCCCGGCCGCGAAAATGTGGAAACCGCCGTCGTCGTTCTGCTTGGCCAGAATCGCCCGCACCGCCCGCGCTACCTTCGCGGCGTCCGGAGGAGTCCAGACTCCGCCTTGCGGCGGGTGCAGCCACAACAGCAACAGCAGCCAGTCCGATTCCAGCGTGGAATCCGCCGTCAGATCGCCCCACCAGTACCCTTCGGGCTTCCGCGCCGCCAGCAGATGGTCCACGGCCTTTCGCATCGACTCCGCGCCGGATGCGAGCATCGCTTCTTCAATTACCTGTAGACCGGAACTCATAGTGTGGCGATGGTAGTCAGCCTCACGGTGCCGCCCTGCAACTCCTGCGGCAAGCTGAACCGCACATCTTCCTCAACAATGTCCACTTCTTCCACTGTGTTGTAGCCGCGATCTCTCAGCGCCTGCACCAGTTCCATAACGAGGTTTTCCGGCGCCGATGCGCCCGCCGTCACCGAGATCGTCTCGACGCCGGGGAACCACTCGTCTTTCAGGAATGACTTGTCGTCCAGCAGGTAGGCCGGCACACCGGTCTTCTCGCAAACCTCCACCAACCGGCGTGAGTTTGAACTGTTCTGCGAGCCCACCACCAACAGCAACTGGCACAGTGGCGATACCGCCTTCACAGCCATCTGGCGGTTCTCCGTCGCGTAGCAGATGTCCTGCGACTTCGGCCCCGAGATCTGCGGGAATCGCCGCGTCAGGATCTCGATGATGCCGCGCGTCTCGTCCAGGCTCAGCGTCGTCTGGGTCAGGAAGCAAACCTTGGCGGCGTCGGGCACCTGGACAGCCTCGGCGTCTTCCTCCGTCTGCACGATATAGGTGTTTTCCGGCGCTTCGCCGAATGTGCCCTCGATCTCCTCGTGCACCTTATGGCCGATCAAGAGGATCGAATAGCCGAGGCGCGCAAACTTGGTCGCCTCCAGATGCACCTTGGTCACCAGCGGGCACGTGGCGTCTATCACTTCCAGGCTCTGCGCCTTCGCCTGTTCGCGCACCAGCGGCGATACGCCATGCGCGCTGAAGATCAACCGGTTCCCAGCCGGCACCTCATGTAGATCGTCGACGAAGATCGCGCCCAGCCCGCGCAGCTCATCCACGACATGACGATTGTGTACGATTTCCTTGCGCACGTAGATCGGAGCGCCATAGAGGTCTAGAGCAATCTTAACTACATCAATCGCCCGAACCACCCCGGCACAGAATCCCCGAGGACGCAGGAGAATGACCTTCTTCCCGGCACTGCCGTTCTGTTGCATAAGTAAGTGATCACTATTATAGCAAACGGGCAGCCTCCAACTTCCAGTCCGAGGGCTATCTATTTACCAACTCAACTACTTGCAGACGGCGGAACTCCACCAGACCGTGGTCACCTTGCAACACTATTGGGCCCGGCGTGTCCTCTTTCGGACTCATCACCATCGCCGTCGGCCCCACCACGTCGCGCCGGTCAATCACCTTGGCGCCGTTCAACACGACCGTCAACTCCCGCCCGATTAGCCGAATTGTCATAGTCTGCCACTCCCCCGGCGCCTTACTGGCGTTCGCGCTGGGCGCTATCCGGCTATAGAGCGCGCCAGTGCCGTGCTGGTCCGGCGGTTTTCCGAAGTTGTCGAAGATCTGAATCTCGTAGCGGCCGCGCAGGGCGATGCCGCTGTTGGAGCCCTTGGCGTGACGGAACTCGCTCCGTACTTCCATGTTCCAGAACGTCGCATCCGAGACCAGGTCGGAGGCGCCCTTGTTGTTTCGCAACCTCCCGTCCTGCACGAACCAGTCGGGCTGTCCCGCCAGCAACAGATGCCAACCGGCGACGCTCTTGCCATCGAACAACTCCACCGTGCGGCCCGGCTTCCAGGAGCCGTCGTCTTTCTCGCGGAGGACGGGCGCGCGCTCGGCGGTCCAGGACAGAACCGGCGAGGGCTTGCCGTCGACGACCTCCGAGCGGGTGCCGCGCAGCGTGCTAACGCCGTTTAGCGTGTCAAAACGTGCTCGAAATGTCTGTTTAAGGGCCGGTTTGCGCTCAAAACTGAACACCAACTCGCCGTTTTCGATGCGCATCCCCTCGATGGCATCCACCTGGCCGCCAGGCGCGCCGACGAAGTTGCCGGTGAGTTTGCCGGTGCCGGCGCCCTGCACTTCGAGCCACCATACGCGAACGCGCGGCGTCTTCACGTCGATGTTCCAGCGGCCGTTGAAATCGGAGTCGGCGCCCCACAGCGCGATGGCGAAAACACCCAATAGTGCGAGTTTGATCATCATGGCAGTTTCTCGATCTTGTCCAGCAGAGCGGCAAGACGCGCGGCGTTCTCGCGGCGGCCGCCGAAGCGCAGCGCGTAGTACAGTTCGGTGAACTCGCCCACGGCGATGGCGGTGGCCTCGGGTTGGAGGCCGCGGGCAAACTCGGCGGGCGTAACAGCGCCGGATTTGACGAGGCCGCGGCGGCGCAGCGCGGCCAGCATCTGGCGATAGATCAGGCTGGCATCGTCGGGCGCGGGTTGACCGCGGCGCAAGCGGCGCAGGCGGCGCCACGCCACCACGCGCGCCCACAACCACGGGCCGAGGAAGACGAGCAGCAGTGAGGCGGGCACGGCGAGCAGCCACGGTTTCCACTCAAGGGAAGGGGCGCGCAAGCCCGCCTTAAAGCGGGCGGCGAGCCGTTCGGCCCACCGCAGGCTGACGCCGCGGCGTTTCTGATCCACTTCAAAGGCGAGGGTCAGCTGGCGATCGAGATCGTAGCCGAGCACCCACTCCTGCCAGAACACGGAAGCGGCGTCGGCCCAGAGCGCCAGGCGGGAGAACGCGCTGGCGCCGCCGCCGGCGGGGTCCGACGGTGTGGGGTCAAAGGTGAGCCAGCCCTCGCCCGGCACCCATGCCTCCACCCAACTGTGGGCGTCTGAGGCGCGGACGACATGCCAGCCGCTGAGCGGATTGAAGCTCCCGCTCTGAAAGCCCGTGGCCACGCGCGATGGCACCCAGACGGCACGCAGCAGGACGCCCATGGCGGAAGCGAAGTACTCGCAATGGCCCTTTTTCGATTCAAACAGGAAATGCGCCAACGGGTCCTCCACCTCGCGTTGCAGCGGCGTGAGCGAGTAGGAGTAGTTGGTGCGCAAATAGCCTTCGATGGCGCGCGCACGATCGTAGTCGGTCTTGGCGCCGGCAGTAATGCGCTGGGCGAGAGCCATGATGCGCGGGTCGAGCGGCGGCAGACGCAGGTGGAAGTTCCGGGTGTCTTCCGGCATGCGCGCGCGGTTGGCGCCAGCCTCGCCCAGCGTGGCGGAGACGTCGTAGCGCAGGCCGTCCGATTCGATAAACGGCACGCGGTAACCGGCGGAGGGCGTCTCCACCACCATCAGATTGGGCGGCACATGCAGTTGTTCGACGCGGCCGGCGAGAAAGAGCCAGTCCGCGCCGGTGTGCTCGAGGAGCGCCTGGTAGGTGATTCGGCGGCCGGGGCGGCGCCGTTCATCGTCATCGACGAGGGCCAGCCAGCCCTTCTCTGGAGTGAGGAGCTTGCCGTTCTTTGACGAGTTGTACCATTTCAACCCATTGAACTCGGTGAGCGCGACGCCGCGCCAGCGCAGATTCACCGGCTGGAAACCGGATTCAAAGCGCACGTGCATCACGGCGGAACTAAGCCGCCGGATCTCGCCCACCTGACCGAGAGTGACCTCGCTGGAAAAGCCGGAGACACGCTGCATGGGCGGAAGGAGTCGCTCCATCGCCGCGCGGGCCGTGCGCGGCAGGACAAAGAAAAGCGCCGAAGTGATCACCAGGATGGCCACCGTGGTAAGAGCGGTAAGCCAGCCAAGGCGGCGTCCAAAAGCGCCGGCCCCGCGCGTGACCAAGTGGCGGTGCTGGCTGGCCTTCAGGATCTCGGTGCTGGCCAGGGTTGCCACGGTGGCGCAAAGAAAGAGGATGAGGAAGACAAGGAAGGAGAGATCGACGGAGAGGATCGAAGCGGCCAAAATTTCGAGAAAAGCGATGATCTTGAGGAGGAAGAAATCGCGCGGCCGCGACGCGGTGAGGACCTTGACGATGGCCACGAAGAAGACGAGATGGAGAGTGGCTTTCAGGAAGTCACCGCTGACGTAGAGAAAATCGAGCGGGTAGAAGCCGAAGTAGAGCAGGGTGATGGCGTTGATGTAGCGCGGCCGGACCTCGAAGGTGATGCCGGCCACCACCATGCAGAGGCGGACCAGCAGCGCAACGCCGGCCACGGCGGTGCTGACGATATCCAGCGCGCCGGATTGCAGACCCTCGGATGAGAGCATGGCGCCGTAGCCGCTGATGAGCATGGCCAGCAGCGACGCCTCGCAAAAGCGGCGGATCGATCTTTCGCGGAAGCCTAGCGGCTCTGCGGCAGCCATGCGGTCTCCAGCTTTTTCGAAAACGCGACGAGGCTTTGCGTGGTTTCGGTTGGCGAGGAGCAGACGGCAAAGACGTTTCCATGGCGGAACGAGACGGTGCCAGGTTCATTGCGCCACTTCTGCTGGGCCTCAAAAGCCGAGGAATCGGTAGGCAGGCCGAATGCCTCCACGAGCACGGATGAGCGGGAGTCTTTGTTCCTGTAACTGGTGCGCACCCACTGTACGGGTTGGAGGGCGCGGATGGCTTCGGGCGCCTGGTCCAGCGACGGAGTGTCGAGGCCGGCGCGCGCCCAGCCCTCGAAGGCGGCGGGCGGGACGGGAATGAGGGGCCGGTGCGGCAGCGCGCTGCAGCCGGCCAAGGCCAGACTGAAGGCGAAAAGCGTGAGACGCACGGAAACCACCATGGAGAAACAATACCATCGCTCGGATGGGGATGGTATCGGGTGGGGTGGTAAGCGTCCGAATCAGCAAGGAATCCTGCCGGTTCATCCGTTACCACGATGATTGACTGAGTTCGGTACAAATCGCGCCGCCGGCTCCTCCGGGCTCCGAGAAGGAGGAGCAAAGAACCAGAACGTTTTTCTTCCGGTACCAAGCGTAGAGTGGCCCCTGTTCCGGTGCGAACATTCGTACTCCCCATTTCGCTTCGGCCTCGATTGCAGTTGGCTCATTGACAAAGCGCAGAACGTCTACAAAAACAGTTCTCTCGGAGCCGCGCCTCTGATAGCGAGCGTGTAACCACGCCTGAGGCTTGATGGCTCGAAACTGCTCAGGCACGCGCTCGCCCGGCAACGCGGCCGATTCCATGCGGACCCATTCACCAACTGAAGCCGGGGGCTGCCTCAATGGCAATAAGCTACAACCGGCCAGTACGAGAGCAAGGCCAAAAAATGGGACTCTCATCGAATTCATATTGACAGGGCCGGACCATGTGCTACAACCGAGAGGTGAATCTCAGTCTGTTTCACGATACCCCCAACTCTCTGCATTTCGCGACGCGGTTTGCCGAGGATCGCCTGCTCTCCAAGCTGCACGCCATCGATGCCAAGGCACTCCGAAAGGGGCTGGATTCGCTGGATGCTACCAAGAGCGCGTTGATCCGGCTTGGCATGGAGCACACGCCCGAAGGCAGGGTCACGAAGAATAGCTACGGGTTGTTCCACCTGGCGTGGCTGGCGGAGCAGCACCCAGAGTGGCCGGCGCAGATTGCGGCTGAACTGGACGAGATCCGGGCTGCGATTCTGGCGGCTCACAAGAAGAAGCTGAAGTTTTTGATCTGGGCCGGCATGGGCGGCTCGGCCGAAGACAAATCCATGTATCAGGCGGCGGGCCTGCTGGCGAAGGGGCCGCGGTGCTATGTGCTGGACAGCACGGATCCGGGCAAGCTGAAGGCAATACTCGCCGACATTGCCGGACGCTCCAACGGCTCGTTGAAATCAGGCCTGGCAGCCACGCTGGTGGTGGGCCAGGCGCTGGGCATGACGTCCTACGAGCCGGTGGTGAATCTGGAGAAGCTCTCCCGGCTGTATGAAAACCTGGGGATCGATTCGCGCGCCAACTTCATTTACATGACGCTGCCGGGCTCGCTGCTGGACCAGTTTGCCGGACCGCGCGGGTACCGGAAGGTGGAGATGCAACTGGACAACGGCAACTCCACATCGGGCCGGCATTCCGGACCCCTGACGCGCGGCAGCCTATACCCGTTGGGGTTGGCCGGTGTGGACCTGGGGGCATGGATCCAGGGGACATTCCTGGGCGAACAGGAAATCCAGACGGCCTGGACGCTTTCCTCGTTTCTCCAGGCGGGGGGGGTGGCGGGCCGGGACAAGGTGACGCTGCTGGCATCGAAATCGCTGGCAGGGGCCGCGTTGTGGACCAAGCAGAACTTTGAGGAGAGCCTCGGCAAGAGCGAGGAATTGGGCATCAAGATCGTCATCGGCGAACCGTTCAAGATGACGGGCTACCGGGCGGCGAAGGACCCGCGGCAGGACCGGGTATTTCTGCTGATCGAGCGGAAGGGCGAGCCGGCTCTGGACCGGGTGAAGCTCAACATACTGAAGCGCGCAGGCTACCCGATCGCGGTGCTGAGCCTAGAGGCCGGGGCTCCGCTTTCGCGCTATATGCAGATCATCCACTATGCCGTATTCGGGCTGGGCTGGCTGCGGGAGATGAACTTCGTCACACAACCGGGCGTGGAGCTATACAAGGCAATCACGAATCCGCTGCACCAGAACGGGCTCTTTCAGGGCGGCATCGAGAACACGCCGGAGTGGCGGCAACTGTTGAACTCGCCCAGGCAGATCAAGTGGCGGGGCGGAGTGACTCTGCATTACGACCGGCTGCCGTGCGGCTTTGAGATGAAGGACCGCAACGCCGCCTCGGCCTATGCCGCGCTGCTGGAGCAACTGAACGACGCGCGGACAATCGAGTACGGCGAGCTGACGGCGTTTGCCGATACGCGCTATGACAAGCGCGGACAGAATCTGCGCAAGGTGCTGGACAAGGCCGCCGCGGCGATCTTCCGGGACAGGCTGAAGATCCCGGTGGATGTGTACGAAGGGCCGGCGATGAACCACTCGTATCACGAGATGGTGATTGGCCATGGGCGATGTTTATCGACGGTGATCCTGCCGCTGAAGGCGGAGGCGATCCCGGAGGCGGGCCACACGGCGGACTACCACAGAGCGCAGTTTCTGGCCACCCAGATGGCCCTGGAGCAGCGCGCGCGGCTGGTGGTATCCATCACCATCAAGGACACGTCCGAAGCCTCCGTGCGGGCGCTGGGCGAGTTTTTCCAGGCCGCGGCCGCAAGCCTGCGCCACGGCTGAATGCTACGCTTGTAACCGTATGGCAAAGATCAAGATCGCTGGCGGTCCGAAAAAAGGCGTTGTTGGGCCGGCGAACCCTGGCGCAATCGGCTGCATCGTTTTAATTGGCTTAGCGCTCATCCTGGTCGCCGTTGTGCTGTACTACTCGCTCGCCAAGTAAGGATTTCATGAGAACCGACCAGCGCCGCGCGGACGAACTGCGCCCGGTGAAGATCACCACCAACTACCTGCTCACCGCCGAGGGCTCGGCCCTGATTGAGGTGGGCCATACGCGTGTCCTTTGCGCGGCCAGCATCGAGGACTCGCTGCCCGCGTTCCTCCGCAACTCCGGCCGGGGCTGGGTGACGGCGGAGTACGCCATGCTGCCGCGGGCCACCTCCGAGCGCAACACGCGCGAGGTAAACAAGGGCAAGCCATCGGGCCGCACGCACGAGATCCAGCGGCTGATTGGGCGCTCGCTGCGCTCCATCGTCGATATGCACGCGCTGGGCGAGCGCACGATCATGGTGGATTGCGACGTGATCCAGGCCGACGGCGGCACGCGCACGGCAGCGATCACGGGCGGCTACGTCGCACTGGCGCTGGCCGTGAAGAAGCTGATGGCCTTTGGGGCGATCAAGAAGAATCCGCTGCGCGACATGCTGGCGGCAACGAGCGTGGGCGTGGTGCGGGGCGAAACGATGCTGGATCTCTGCTACGACGAGGACTCCTCGGCCGACGTGGACATGAACGTGGTGATGACGGGCGCTGGTGAGTTTGTCGAATTGCAGGCGACCGCGGAAAAAGTAAGCTTCCAGGACGACCGCCTGATCGAGATGATCACGCTGGCGCGGCAGGGTCTGAAGCATATCTTCGAATATCAGAAGGCGGCGATCGAAGGGCAATGATCCTGCGCTGCGCGACCACGAACGCGGGCAAACTGCGGGAGTTTCGCACGAATCATCCGGAGGTGGACATCCAGCCTTTGGACGATTTGAAGTCCATCCCGCCGTGCGAAGAGGACGGGGCCACGTTTGAGGCGAACGCCATCAAGAAGGCGCTGTACTATAGCCAGTTCACGGCGGACCCGATCTTCGCCGACGACTCGGGCCTGGAGGTGGACGCGCTGGGCGGAGCGCCGGGCGTTTACTCGGCGCGGTACAGCCCGGACGGCGATGACCTGGAGAACAACCGGCTGCTGATCGCCAATCTGCGTGGCGTGGAGAACCGTGCGGCGCGATTTGTTTGCGTCATTGCGCTGGCCCGGCAGGGGCAATTGATCGGGACGTACCGGGGCCAGGTGGAGGGTCGCATTGTGGATGAGCCGCGCGGCGCGAACGGCTTCGGCTACGATCCTCATTTCTTCCACGAACCATTTGGCTGCACGTTCGGCGAGGCTCCGGCGGAGCGGAAGATGGGGATCTCGCATCGGGCTCAGGCGCTGGACGCGATGGTGGAGGCGGCCACCGCTGCTGGCGCAAATCTCCTATGATGATGCTCAGGCCGCGCGATGCAGTCGCCCACCACCACGTTCCTACTTCTCGAACAGGCCAAGGCCGGCGACAATCCCGCGCTTTCCCGCTCGTTTGAGCGGACGCGGCGGCGGCTGGCTGTACTGGTCCACTGCAAGCTCTCTCCGCGAACGAGCAATTTTGCCGACGTCGAGGACATCGTGCAGGAGACTTGCCTGCGCGCATTCCGGGACATTCATTCCTTCACGTATCAATCGCCGGGGGCGTTCATGCGCTGGCTTTCGACGATTGCCGATCATGTGATCGTGGACAGGGTGCGGTATCAGAACCGCGCGCGGAGGGCGGGTGACGATGTGCCGTTCCGATCGGAATCCAATCCGCATGGGCCGGACCCGGCGACCTCGACGACACCGAGCCGCCTGTTTGCGCAGCAGCAGGCGGTGGAGCAGTTGCTGGCGCGACTGGACGCGCTGCCCGAAGATGCCCGGCAGTTGATTCTGCTGGCGAAGGTGGAAGGGCTCTCGACGGCCGAGATCGCGGCGCATCTGGGCAAGTCGCGCGAGGCGGTGGCCGTGCTGCTGTTCCGGGCGGTGCAGCGATTCCGCAGCGTGCTGGCAGCGGAGCGCACCTGATGGACGAGGCGCGCGAACGAGAACTGGCCGAGGCGCTGGCGCGGATGCTGGACGAGCAGGCGGCGGAGGCTCCGGTAACGGAGGCGCCGTGCGCGGAGCTGGCAGAGGAACTGGCAGCGCTGGCGGAGGTCGACGATATTCTTGACGAGCCGGTGGCGCTGCCTGCGCCCGCGCAGCTCTCCGGGCACAGAATCCTGAGCGAGATCGGGTCCGGCGGCATGGGACGGGTCTTCCTGGCTGCCGATGAGGCGCTGGGGCGGCAGGTGGCGATCAAGACACTGGCCGCCCGATTTGCCAGCAATCCCGTACTGCGCGCGCGGTTTATGGCGGAGGCTCGCGCGATGGCGCGGCTCAACCATCCGAATATCGCGCGGATTTACTCGCTGGGTCCGGCGGGCGAGCCGCCGCACTTTGTGATGGAGTTGCTGGACGGCACGCCATTGAATCGAGCGGCGGGGCCGTTGACGTTTCAGCAGCGGGCCGCGCTGCTGCTGCGGGTGGGGCAAGCGGTGCAGTTCCTCCACGAGCACGGAATCCTGCACCGTGATTTGAAGCCCGCCAACATCCTGGTGTCGGCGGATCTGGAGCCCAAACTGCTCGATTTTGGCCTGGCGCTGGACCTCGCGGCGCAGGAGCGGCTGTCGCAGATCGGGGAGATCGCCGGCACGCCCGAATATCTCTCGCCCGAACAGGCCGCCGGGCGCCAGGAGTTGACGGCGGCGAGTGACGTGTTCGCTCTCGGAGCGATCCTGTATGAGCTGCTGACCGGGCGCCCTCCGTTTCAGGCCGCGACTCTAACGGAGTTGCTGCGCCGCATCCGGGAAGTGGAGCCGACGATGCCGCGGAGTCATATCGCCGCGATTCCGCGCGACCTGCAGAACATCTGCCTGAAGGCTCTGGAAAAGGATCCGGCGCACCGCTACGCCTCGGCGCGGGAGATGGCGGACGACCTGCGGCGGTTTCTGGCCGGGGAACCCGTGCTGGCCGAGCCAGCCGCTTACGCGCGGCTGATCTCGGCGCAGGTGGCGCATCACCTGCGCGAGCTGGAATCCTGGCAGCACGATCAGATCATCTCGGCCGCCGAGCACGACGCTCTGCGGACCCGCTATCAGAAGCTGATTGAACGCGAAGATTCATGGATTCTGCAGGCACGGCGGCTGACGCTGCCGCAGGTGACGCTGTATCTAGGTGCGTGGATCCTGGCGGTGGGCGCGGCGTTTCTGACGTTCTTCCCGTACCCGGCGCTGACGGGATTTCCGGCGATTGTGACTGCGTGGGCGGCGGCGGCCCCGATGGCGTGGATCGGGATCAGAACCTGGCGGGCCGGCTATCTGCGGGTAGCGATCGCGTACCTGCTGACACTGTGCCTAACGGTGCCTGTGGCGATTCTGGTGAGCCTGGAGGAGCTGAAGGTCTTCACCGCGCTGACGTGGGGCGATCCCAAGCTGGAGCTGTTCCACAGGCTGGAATTCGCCAAGCAGGCCACCAATGCACAAGTCTGGTGGGCGCTGGCGGCGGCGCTGCCTGTCGCCTGGTGGCTGCGGCGATTCACGCGGGCCCAGGTGTTCTCGCTGATGTTCGCCACCATGGCGGCGCTGCTGTGCCTGGCGACGCTGCTGCGCATGGGGTTGTTTCACTGGGTGGACAACGATCCGGGACGGCTTTATTTCCACCTGATCCCATGTGCCGCGCTGTTCATGATCGCCGGCTTTACGTTTGAGCGGCTGCGGCTGCCGGACGACTCGCGCTACTTCTACCCCTTCGCGGTGGTCTTCACGTGGGCGGCGCTGACGGGCGTGGCACTGTTCCACGAGCCCTATGCGCAGTGGCTGAAGGCGGCAGCGCCGTGGACGCGCGGGCAATTGGAATACCTGTTCATCGTAAACGCGGCAATCTATTTTGTGCTGGACCGCGCCTGCGACCGTTTCGCGTCAACGCAGATCCGTATGGTGGGGAAGTCCTTCCGCTTTGTGATCCCGGGTCATGTGCTGACATCGCTGTTGCTGCTGGGCATCAATGCCAAAGCGCCGGCGGAGGCTCGGGCGTTGGAGTGGCTGCTGCCGGGCGCGGCGTGTGTGTTTGTCTTTGCGGCCATCTCCCGGCAGATGAAGAACTTCCTGGTGAGCGGATTACTGTTCTTTGCCGCCGGGGTGTACCGGCTACAACAGAACGTCTTTCAGGACCGCGCGATCTGGCCAATCACGTTGTTGTGCGTGGGCCTGGCGTTGATGATGGCGGCGGCAAACTACGCCCGGATCCGGGTGGCCATCAGAAATTTTGTGAGACGGTGAAATCCCAGCCTCGCGATGACGCTGTACTAGAGTGGAGGCCAAGACAATGAGATTCAAATTCGCAAACATTTTCGCGGCGAGCGCCGTCGCCAGTGTGATCGTGATGACGGGATGCGCCAGCATCGTTTCGCTGCAACCCTTCGTGACGGAGAAGGACGCCACAGTGGAACCAGAATTGTTGGGAACGTGGCTGGACGCCGAGGGAAAGGACACGTTTGTCATCGGCGCCAAAGGGGCCGGGTACGCCTTCACCTACATCGAGAAATCGGGTACGGCGTACAAGTTCGATGGGCGTCTTTGGAAGATTGGGGATGCGATGGTGCTGGACCTGGTAACCACGAATGAGGCGCCGTTCCATCTGCCGGTGCACTTTGCGATGCGGGTGTGGGTGGATGGCGATTCGCTGCGAATGGCGTTTTTCGACACGGACTGGTTCAAGAGGTTGGTGGGAGAGAAACTGGCGAACCAGAAGGTGGACGACCGGTTGGTGATCACGGCGACTCCGGAGGCGATCCGCGCGTTCTATCTCGCGTATGCAGGCGATGAGAGGGCGCACGGAGATCCTGATACGCTGCATCGAACGGGCCGGTGACGCGGTAGCGCTATTGCTCGAAGAGCCAGGCTGGATCCAGAGCGCGGAGATCCGTCACGAGCTGATCCGGCCGGTGCCGCGCCAGTTCATCCAAAGGCACAAGGCCCGTGCCAACGGCAACCGAGCGGATGCCGGCGGCACGGGCTGCCGCGATATCGTTGGGGTGATCGCCGATGAGCGTGATGCGCGATTGGCGGGCGATCCAGTGTTGCGAGCGGGCGTGGCGGACGGCCAGGCGGGCGAGGGCGTTGCGGGTTGGTCCCTGCTCGGCAAAGGCTCCGAAGGTAAAGTGGGGCTTGAGGCCGGCACGGGCCATCTTTTTCCAGGCGATGCGGGAGAGGTTGCCGGTGACCAGGCCCAGAACGGCTCCGCGCGCCCGGAGAGCGGGGAGGAGCTCCGCGACACCGGGGCAGACCTTGTCCCGAATATCGGGGCAACTGCGGCTGTAGAGATACTGGGCGCGGGTCATGACGGCGGGGAGCGCGGCGCGGACGGCGGACGGCGCGGCGCCGACGGCGGCGAGCATTTGCCGGAGAATCTCGCAATCGAGCATGCCCTGGACGGGGATGCCCTGGGTGGTGGCGGAAAGGCCCGTGATTTGGAGGCAGGCGTCCTCGAGGGCCTGGCGATGGTGCGGGCCGGCGCGGCTCACCAATGTACCGTCGATATCAAAAAGCACCAGAGACGCCATGGACCCACGTTACACTGAAAGGAATGCAAGTGCTTCAGGCCGGTGAAAGCCAAGTGGTCCTGCTGGAACTCGATTGCGAACTGCTGCGGCAGGGCGCCGAGGAGGCCGGCTACGCGTGCGTGGTGGTGGACGATGCGCGAGTGACGATGCTGGAGTTGAGCGCCCTGGAGCGGGAGGCGCCGCTGCTGATTTTCGATGCGGCGGAGCCGGCAAACGCGGGATGGTTCTCGCGGTGCCAGTTTTACATTGACGGGCGGAGCGGCACGGTGATGCAGACTCCGTTTGTGGTGGCGAATTTGCGGGATTCCGGCGGGCGGCCGCACCGCCGGGCTTTGAAGGTGCAGATCCAAAAGGAACTGCCGGTGCATTTCCGCCTGCCGGGGCGCCAGGCCGTCAACGAGAAACTGCTGTACGGGGTGCTATTCAGTTTTCTCACCGCAATGCTCAAGGTGGGAGTGGGGCTTTGCGGCGTGGGGTTGGTGCAGCCGCTGGCCAACCGGGCCGACGCACCGGAGCGCTAGGACGTCTGGCGCCGGCTGCAAAGATACTGTAAACCCCAACCCGGTGGCGTGCATCGAATAGCAAGTACTGGAGGCTGGGATGATCATTCGTGTCGAAAAAGGGCTGCGCTATTCGGATGTAACGCCGAGGGCGGACTACGTAAACAGGCGGCGATTTCTGGCAGGGACCATCGGGCTGGGCTCTGTGGCGTGGGCGGGCGCGAAACTGCCTGGCGTCACCAAGAGCCGGCTGAGCACGGACGAGAAAATGACGCCCTATCAGGACGTCACGACGTACAACAATTACTACGAGTTTGGCACGGCCAAAGATCAGCCCGCTGTGAACGCCGCGGCATTCCGGACCTCGCCATGGACGGTGCGGATTGAGGGCGAGGTAGCGAAACCGCAGGTGCTGGACCTGGATGCGGTGATGAAGATGGCGCCTCTGGAAGAGCGGATCTACCGGCACCGTTGCGTGGAGGCTTGGTCGATGGTGGTGCCGTGGATCGGATTTCCGCTGGCGGCGCTGATCCAGAAGATGGCGCCGACATCCAAGGCGAAGTACGTGGCGTTTGAGACCTTTTTCGACAGCAAGCAGATGCCGCGGGCGCAATACGGCGGATTGCCGTTCCCCTATGTGGAGGGGCTGCGCATGGATGAGGCGATGCACCCGCTGACGCTGTTGTGCGTGGGGCTCTACGGGGAGACGCTGCCGAATCAAAACGGCGCGCCGCTGCGGCTGGTGGTGCCGTGGAAATACGGATTCAAGGGGATCAAGTCCATTGCGCGCATCCGGTTCACGGAGAAGGCGCCGCCGACCACGTGGAACCTGGCGAACGCCGGGGAGTATGGCTTCTATTCGAATGTGAATCCGGGCGTGGATCATCCGCGCTGGACACAATCGAAGGAGCGGCGGATCGGGGAGTTTTTCAAGCGGGACACGCTGATGTTCAACGGCTACGGGGATCAGGTGGCCGGGTTGTATGCGGGCATGGATCTGCGGAAGAACTTCTGAGATGCGCTGGGGCAAGGTGGTGGCGTTCGCGGCGGGGCTGGCGCCGCTGCTGTACTTAGTTTGGCGTGGATTCCAGCAGCAACTAGGCGCCAATCCGATTGAATTCATCACGCACGCCACCGGCGACTGGACGCTGCGGTTTCTGGTATTGACGCTGGCGGTGACGCCGCTGCGGAAGATCCTGGGACGTCCGGAGTTGGCGCAGTACCGGCGGATGATCGGGTTGTTTGCGTTCTTCTACGGTTGTCTGCACTTGATGACGTATGTCTGGCTGGACAAGTTTTTCGACGTCGCGGACATCTGGAAGGACGTCTCGAAGCGGCGTTTCATCACGATGGGCATGTTAAGCATGGTGGTGATGATTCCGCTGGCGGTGACGTCAACGGCGGGGTGGATCGGGCGGATGGGCGGGCGGCGCTGGCGGCTGCTGCACCAGTTGGTGTATGTGAGCGCGGCCGCCGGGTGTATCCACTACTACTGGCTGGTGAAGAGCGATGTGCGGCTGCCTGTGGTGTATGGCGCGATCACGATACTTTTGCTGACTTGGAGAGTGGTGTATTCAAGGCGGTGAGCCGGCGTTAGAGTAGCCGGCACCTGCTGGGTCATGGCTGTGGCGGGATGGCGTCGAGGAAGCTGGTTCCGGCCGGGCTGGTGGTGTGGAAGTTGGCGGCTACGGTCTGGCCGATATCGGCGAGCGATGCGCGGGTGCCGAGGTTGACGCCGGCGGGCGTGGACGGGCCGTAGGCGAGCAGCGGGACGTATTCGCGACTGTGGTCCGTGGAGGGAGTGGTGGGGTCGCAGCCGTGATCGGCGGTGAGGATGACGAGGTCGCCGGGCCGGAGCGCGGCGTCGAGCTGGGGCAGCCAGGCGTCGGCGGCTTCGAGGGCCTGCGAGTAGCCTTCGGGGTCGTTGCGGTGGCCGTAGAGCATGTCGAAATCGACGAGATTGACGAAGAGGAGGCCGCGGTCCATGGCGGCCAGGGCCGTGAGGGTTTGGGCCATGCCGTCGGCGTTGGTCTTGGTCTTGTGAGACGCGGTGACGCCGCGGCCGAGGAAGATATCGGCGATCTTGCCGACGCTGACGACAGGCACGGCGGCGGCGGCGAGCTGATCCAGCAGCATGCCGGACGGCGGCGCCACGGCGTAATCGTGGCGATTTGACGTGCGTTGGAACGCGCCGGGCTGGCCAATGAAGGGGCGCGCGATCACGCGGCCCACTTCGTGCGGGCCGGTGAGAAGCTCGCGGGCGATCTCGCAGATGCGGTAAAGCTCGGGGATGGGAATGGTCTCTTCGTGAGCGGCGATCTGGAAGACGCTATCGGCGGAGGTGTAGACGATGGGCTTGCCGGTGGCCATGTGCAGTGGGCCGAGATCGCGAATGATGTCGGTGCCGGAGGCGGTGCAGTTACCGAGCGTGCCGCGGCCGATGCGGCGTTCATACTCGGCCATGAGCTCCGCGGGGAAGCCGTTGGGATACGTGGGCAGGGGCTTGTGCAGCAGGATGCCGGCCATCTCCCAATGCCCCGTGGTGGTGTCTTTGCCGGGGGAGGCGAGGGCGCAGCGGCCGTAGGCGGCGCGGGGCGCGGCGGCGGGCGTCAGATGAGCTAGAGGGCGGATATTGGCGATGCCGAGCGCGGTGAGATTGGGCAGTTGGAGCGGGCGGAGCTTCGCGCAGTTGCCCAGAGTGTCGCTGGCCATATCGTCGCCGAACTCGCGCCAATCGGGCATGGCGCCGATGCCGACGCTATCGAGGACGATCCAGATAACGCGCTGGTAAGGCATGGCTACTCCGTCAGCGCACCGTTGACACGGTCGCTGATCATGTCGACAAAGCGTTCGGCGATGAAGCCGTTGAGGCGGCTGATGATGTTGCCCTGCTTATCGAGGATGACCGTTGTGGGAATGGAGTTGATGCGCAACAGCGTGGCGATGCCGTCCTCGAAATAGACCTGCTTGCCCCACTTCTGGGCCTCCAGGAAGGGCTTGACCAGGTCACGATCCTCGTCGGTGGAGATCGCTAGAAACACGACGTCCTTGTTGTTCTTGTAGCGCAGCTTGACCTGCTCGTAGAGCGGGTGCTGGGCGCGGCAGGGGCCGCACCAGGTGGCCCAGAAATCGATAACGACGACCTTGCCCTTGAGGCTCGCCATGGCGAGCGAATCGCCCTGGACGCCGGAGATCGTGAAATCGAGCAGGCTCTTGGCGCCGGTGTTGGGATCAAATGCCTTGAGGCGCTGTTCGCGGGCGGTGGCGGCAACAGCGACGCGATCGTAGGCGGCAAGCAGTGCCTCGCCGAAGGCCGTTTCGCTGCCGTTGGCCTTCTGGGCGAGCTCGGCCAGACGAGCGCGGTCTTTGGTGACGTCGGCGCTGCCGGTGCGCTCGTCGTTGAGCGCCAGGGCGTCGGCAAAGGCGGCCAGCGCTTCCTTGGGCTTGTTGGCTTTTTCAAACCAGCGGGCGCGCTCGCGGGCGTTCTCGGAGGTGGGGCAGACTGCCCAGCCGTTGAGCGTGGCGGCGGCGGCCTCGTCATAGCGCCCGAGATTGCCGAGAGCGCGGGATTCAAACGTGTAGGCGCGGGCGATGGCGTATTCGGTCTCGTCCAGACGGCGGCCGCGCGCCGGGGCGAGTTCCTTGGCCTCCATCTGAGACTTGCGCTGATCCGTGAGGATCTCGATGAGCAGGCGCGAATACTTCAGAGCCTGCTCGCTGGAGGTCTTGTCGTCCTTGTCGAGCAGCGCGCGCGTCACGTGATCAAGAATCAGGGGGCTGCGGCTGCCTGCCTCCAGCGTGGGCAATCCATAAAGGAGAATGCGGCGCTTGTCCCGCATCTCAATGGATGCCTGTGTGAGGACCCGCTCCATCTCGGCGCGGCGCTCGGACTTAGGGTACTTCTTCAAGTGGCGCTCGATGGCGCGGGCGTATTCCACAGGGCTGTTGCCGGCCTCGCCAAGAGACTGCTCCAGCTCCTGATCTTCCTTGGTGGGTCCCTTATCCTTTTCGGCGGGGGCCTTGGCCTGAGGCGCCAGGAGAGCAAAAAGTAGGAAGGAGAGCAGCATGATTAGGGTTTGGCGGGCGCGGCTGGCGGCGGATTGCGGAAGAGTGCGGCGAGGCGGGCGGCGCGCTCGCGGGCCATGTTGAGGTAGGTATCGTTCTTGTCGACGCGATCGAGCAGAGGCAGAAACAGAGGCAGCGCCACCAGACGGTGACGGTCCCAGGCTGCCTCGAGTTTGAGCAGCGCAGAATTCACGCCGAGCTTGTCGTATTTGGCGGCGCGTTCGAGATCGATGAAGTACAGCGCGGATTCACTGATGCGCTCAAACCAGTCGTGGATGGCCTGGGCGTCTGTATCGGTGGAGTAGTTGAATTTGGCCTCGTGCTTTTCGGCGCCGTGCGCCCAGCGAAGGAGCTTGTCGCCCATGCGCGCCACCTTCAGGCCGGATTCGAGTTCCCGGTTGAAGTGGCCCAGCTTGTCGGCCAGGGCGTAGATGGCATCGGTGTCTTCCTTGGTGAGCTTGAGGACGATGGGGTTGTCTTCGTCGGGGCCCTCGCGGTACTCGGCCCGGCCGTCGTGATCGAGCCGGACCTCCATATAGGCGGGGCGGGAACCCGGGAAGGTCTTCGAGAAGAAGATCTTCGGGGCGTCCTGCGCAAAAGCGAGGACGGGCAGCAACAAGGCGAGCAGGATCTTCATCGGGTAATTCCCACGGGGCGGCGGGCGGCGTGACAGATGGCGACCGCCAATGCATCGGACGCGTCCAACTGACGAATGGGTTCGGGTAGTTTCAGCAGCACGCGCACCATCCACTGTACCTGTTCCTTTTCGGCCCGGCCATTGCCGACGAGGGCCATTTTCACTTGCGCCGGCGGATACTCACCCACCGTGAGGCCGGCCTCGGCCAGAACAAACAGCGCCACACCACGCACGTGAGTCAACTTCAGAGCAGAACGCGCGTTAGTGGAGACGAACGTATCTTCCACTGCCGCCTCTTCCGGCGCATACCGGGCCACCACGTCCCGGATGCCGGCGCCGATGGTAAGCAGGCGCTGTGCAAACTCATCCTTGGCATTGGTCTGGATGACCCCAAAATCGACGAGAGCGTGGCGCGTCCCGTCGGAGTCTATGACTCCGTAGCCGGTGGTCTGACTGCCGCAGTCGATACCCAGAATTCGCACGCGGTGCTCGGCTGGACGAGGCTGCCGGCTTAGCCTTCGTCGTCCTCGTCGCCAAAGTCGGCGTTGGTGTAGACGTTCTGAACGTCGTCATGTTCGTCGAGGAAGTCCATGATGCGCATCATGCCCGCGGAGTGCTTGGCATCCACGGCATGAAGATTCTTGGGGATCATAGCGATCTCAGCGGAAACGGTAGCGATCTTGGCCTTGGCGAGGGCGTCCACAACAGTGTTGTGGGCATCGGGGGCGGAGAGGATCTCCCAGCTATCGCCCTGATCGCGAACGTCGTCGGCGCCGGCTTCCAACGCAAACTCCATCAGCTGATCTTCGGTGGCGAGTTCCTTCTCAATGAGAATCTGGCTCTTGCGCTCGAACATCCAGCCCACCGAGCCCACTTCGCCCATGTTTCCGCCATGCTTGGAAAACAGGTGGCGAATCTCGGCAACCGTGCGATTGCGGTTGTCGGTGGCGACGAAAACCATGATGGCAGCGCCGCCGGGGCCGTAGCCCTCGAACGTAATTTCGTCGATCTGGCCGCCTTCGAGTTCGCCGGTGCCGCGCATGACGGCGCGCTTGATGTTCTCAGCCGGCATGGAGACGGCCTTGGCGGCTGCGACTGCGGTGCGGAGACGGGAGTTGGCGTCGGGATCACCACCCGAGCGTGCGGCGATGACGATTTCCTTGATGAGACGGGTGAAGGCCTTGCCACGCTTCGCGTCGGTGGCAGCCTTTTTATGCTTGATCGTCGCCCACTTTGAATGTCCGGACATGCGGGAACCTCTACGTAAAAACCTGATTTAGGGCAGAGTGCGGCCCAAAGGGTCAGTTTAGCAGATGAGCGGGGGGTGAGGCGCTATCGGAGACCGCAGACCGGCCGAACTTCCATGGCAGAATTCGCGTATTTCTGGCTGGAGGTTCCGATGAACTGGTTTGATCTGGCGCTGATCGGGCTCTTGGCGGTGGCGGTAACTTCCGGTATCCGCAAGGGCATCTCGCGGTCCGGACTGGGCCTGCTGGCCGTCGTATTCGCGTTCCTGGCCGCCTCCTGGCTGTATCCTCCCTATCAGGTTGGGTTCCTGATCGTATTCGTCGGAGTAATTTGCATGGTGGGCGCGGGCGCGTGCTTCCTGGGCAAGTGGCTGCGTAAAACCGATCAGGGCTGGCTCGACAAGTTGCTGGGCGGCGCCGCCGGGTTGGTGAACGCGCTGCTGCTCTGCGTGATCGCAGCAGTGGCGTTGATGGCGTTCGCCCCCAAGCAGCAGAGAGCAGTGGTGGCTGCTTCGCAACTCGGCCCCTATGCGCTGGACGCGGTGCAGGTGGCTGCGGATTTCGTTCCCGACGAATGGAGAGCCCGAATTGAACGCAACTGCGAGGAACTGGGGCGGGCGCTGCCTCGCCGGTACAGGGAGGAAATCCCGCCCTTCCCGAGAAACGAGATCTGACCAGCGCCGCTACTGCTTTTCGAGCACGTACTTCTGATCCATCTCGCCCTGGCTGCTGGCAAAATGGCGGCGCATGGTGAGGGTCTTGCCGTCTTCCGAGAGGTCCCACTTGTCCTGAATGGTGATTTCGCCGTCGCCGAACTGGCCCTTCGTCTGGATGGTCAGCGTGTCGCCCTCCCACTTGGCCACGCTCTTCATTGGGTTGGGGCCGAAGGTGTTGGTGGTCTCCTTGCCGTCGGTGGAGTAGGTGGATTCAAAATCGAAGTCGCCGTTGTCGGTGGCCATTTTCGTGGCGACCTTCAGCGAGGGATCCTCGTGCGTGGCCTTCTGAGTCATGCTGGCGGGCGCCGGAAACTGGCCGAACTCGCTCTTGGCGGAGTTCAGTTTCCAGGAGCCGGTGAAGTTCGGCTTGGCGTAGGCAGAGAGCGCGGTGAGACCGAAGAGAAGCAGGCCGGCCACGATAGGGCGACGAAGGTGAAGCATAATTGGGCTCCTTGTCCGCGCGTTCCGATAATAGGGAAGCGCGGTTTGGCATAAGCATATCACCGGCGCGGCCGGCGTTACTCCACGGCGCTCTCACTCGCTCATGCACGAGCGGTATCGTTGAGTGAGCCATGCCAGACTACATCGCCCCCGGCGTGTTCGTGGAAGACCCCGGCCCCGCGCCACGCCCCATCGAGGACGTCAGCACCGCCACCGCCGCCATGGCCGGCGAGACCGAGCGCGGGCCGCTGGAGCCGCAACTGATCACCGACTGGCAGCAGTTTACCCTCACGTACGGCGACTTCCTCGATCGCACGCTCCCTCCGCCGACGCCCAACATCTACCTGCCCTATGGCGTGCGCGGCTTCTTCGAAAACGGCGGGCGGCGCTTGTATGTCGCGCGGGTCTCCGGCACGGGCGCAACCATCGCGCAAGGCGCACTGCCGGGCGTAGGCGGAGACACAATCGTCGCGGCCTGCGGACCCGGCGGCTCGGGCAACCGCATCGTCGTGCTCGTCCAGCCGGACTCCGAAAATCCGGAACGCTTCGCCCTCCAGGCGCTCTACTTCCGCGACGGGATTCCGCCGAATGGCCCGGCGGACCGCGTCCCCGACGCGCAGGAGGAATTCCGCGGCCTCACCGCCGCCTCGGCTGCCACGACAGTCAACGCCGCCTCGCGCCTCGTCCGGATCGTCGATTGCCCGGCGCCGCCCGCTGCATCGGCGTGGCCCGGCATTGTCCTCGAGGGCGGTTCATCGGCGCCAGCGACCGCCGCCGAATACGGCGCAGCCCTGGCCGCACTCTGCGACATCGAAGAGCCCGGCCTGCTGGCCATCCCCGATGAAGCCGCAATCCCCTCGCTCGGCGAGGCGCTGATCGATCAATGCGAGCGCCTGCGCGACCGCTTCGCCGTTCTGAGCGAGCCGGCCGATCAACGCGACGTCTCCCAGATCCGCCCCGCGCGCGACACCAGCTACGCCGCCTGGTACTATCCGAAGCTCCGCGTCCCCGCGCCGCACACGCCGGGCGGGCAGATCCTCGTCCCGGCCTGCGGCCACGTCCTCGGCCTCATCGCCCGGATGGAATTGGGCCGCGGCGTCGCCAAGGCGCCCGCCAACGAGGTGCTGCACGGGCTGATCGAATCAGACCCCGTGCAGTTAGCCCTCGGCAAGAGCGAGCAGGACAGCCTGAATACGCGCGGCGTCAACGTCATTCGCGACTTTCGCTCCACGGGCCGCGGCGTCCGAGTGTGGGGCGCGCGCACGATGTCCTCCGATCCCCAGTGGCGCTACATCAACGTGCGCCGGCTGTGCATCTTCCTGGAGCGTTCCATCGCGAAGGGCACCGAGTGGGTCGTTTTCGAGCCCAACTCCGAGCCGACCTGGAGCGCGGTCCGCGCCAGCGTGGAGTTCTACCTGGGCATGGTGTGGCGCGATGGCGCGCTCCTGGGCAACAAAGAGAGCCAGGCGTTCTTCGTCAGATGCGATCGCACCACCATGACCCAGGCCGACATCGATAGCGGCCGGCTCATCTGCGAGATCGGCGTAGCACCGGTGAAGCTCGCCGAGTTCGTCATCATCCGCATCGGGCAGTGGACGATGGAGGCGGGCTGAGCGCCTCACATCCGTCGCGCCAATTACAGCTCGATCCGCGTCCCCAGCACCGTCAGAAACTGCGCCAGCCACGCCGGGTGGGCGGGCCAGGCCGGCGCCGTTACCAGATTCCCATCCGTATGCGCAGCGTCGATCGCGATGCCCGGCACGGCTCCACCGGCCGCATTGACTTCAGGACCGCAAGCGGGATAGCAGGAGCACACCCGGCCTTTGAGCACCCCGGCCGCGGCCAGAAGTTGCGCGCCATGGCAGATGGCGGCCACCGGTTTTTTGGCTTCAAAAAAGTGGCGGACAATTTCGAGCACACGCGCGTTCAGGCGGAGATACTCCGGCGCGCGGCCGCCTGGGATCAGCAGAGCGTCGTACTCTTCCGGATTGACGTCATCAAACGTGGTATTCAAAACGAAATTGTGGCCGCGCTTCTCGGAGTAGGTCTGATCGCCTTCAAAATCGTGAATGGCGGTGCGGATCTGCTGGCCGGCGGTCTTGCCGGGGCAAACGGCGTGCACGGTATGGCCCACCATCTGTAGAGCCTGGAACGGCACCATCAGCTCGTAATCTTCCACGTAATCACCGGCGAGTGCGAGGATCTTCTTGGCTGGCATAAGAATGAGGACTCCTGGCCGTCATGTTCGCACAGCCCGCGCGGGCCAGTGGTGCAGCACGGTGGAGGGATTCACGGTGGCCCGCCAGTGCGCGTCAAACCGGCGTGCGATGTCGGGATGGCCCCGCAGCAGCGCGGCCAGGCCCAACTGGCGATGCGGGCTGGCGACGGCGCCCTCGTAGGTGAGGCGCTTCTCGATGGCGGACCAATCCTGCGTGAGCCCGCCCGGATCCAGTAACACCACCCGATCCCCGCTGACGCCGAAGTTCTTCAGATGCGTATCCAGCGAAAAGACGCCGCGCTGCCAGCCGGCCTGGCGCAGCGCCAGCCAGCTGTTGAGCCACAACTCCACTTCGTCCAGCCGTCCGGCGGCGGCCAGGTCATGGAGCCGCTGGTACAGCGTGGTCTCCATGCGCTCGGTCGCCTCGGTAACGGTCAGATAGCCGGGCCAGCCTTCCACCTCCACACGGGTCGGAGGAAACCGGATGGTCAGAGGCACCACCGGCGTGCCCGCCAGGTACTCGCGGGTCAGCTCTTCGCCGTGCTGATCGCGGGCGCGATAGGTGGTCCACACCTCGCCGGCGTGAGTCATCATCCACAGGCCCCGCGGCACCACGCGCACCAGGGCCTGCACCAACACCCTGAGACAGTGGATCTGGCCTGCCGGACGCGCCGCCATATGGCCGGGCAGCAGGCACTCCAGACGCCGTAGCGCTTTCCAGATGACGATCAGGGCGAGGATCTCGGAAGGATGGCGCTCGCGCTTCACCACCCAGTGCTCCGAGGCGTACACCACCTTGCCGATGCCTTCACCCAAACGGTGCAGGCGGCAGGTCGTCAGCTCAGCCGGAGCGTGTAGCTGCATTGGCCCTCAACCAGACAGTACTCCAGGCGCCCCGTGGGATCAAGGCGTTTGTGGCACCTTCGAAAAGATCCGGTCCTTCAGCCAGTGCGGATCCCACCACTCCACCGGGTTCACCTGCACGCCATCGATTTGCATCGAGAAATGGAGATGATCCCCGCCGGCCATGCCGGTAGCCCCGGAGCGGCCCAGTTCCTCGCCGCGCTGCACGGTCTGCCCGACCTTGGCGCTGATCGCGCTGAGGTGCGCGTAGATGGATTGCAGGCCGTAGCCATGGTCCAGCACCACACAGTTGCCGTAGATGCCCAGCGGGCCGGCGTGGAGGACCTTCCCGGTATTGGATGCAACCACGGGCGCCTGCTTCACTTTGGAGAGGTCAAAGCCCAGGTGGACCTGCTGATCGATCTTCTCGTCGTTGTATTTGTACGTGCGAACATCGGCGAAGAACGCCTCCACTTTGGAGTTGGAGAGCTGCTGGAAGGGCGGAGTCCAGAGGATGCGCTGCTCCGTCTGATCCCGAAACGCGGCCAGCGTGGCGTTGTTGGCGCGGCGCATCTCGCCGTTGATTTTGAGGAAGCGCTTCACCCTGTCACCCGTACCGCCCGGATCGAGCTCCGCGTTCACCTTGTCCATGAACTGATCGGTGAGCTCCAGATCGCGCTGGCGAAACTTCTTGGGCTTGAGGCGGAACCAGAACTGGGCCGTGACTTCCTGCCCGGCCGCATTGGAGGCGTAAACCAGCGGGACCGTATCGGCCGGCGTGTCCCACGGGAAGGCAAACAGGCAGAACCGGTCGTTCTCGCCCTTGCCGCCAGGACGGGGAAAGCTGCGGAACTTGTGCGAGCCGACCTTGACGCCGGATTCCGTAATGTAGCCCGAGACGGTGAACGTGACGAGCTCGGCGCCGCCCTGGTTGATGTAGTGCTGCTCCGCATCGGCGGTGACGCGCGGCGGTTCGAGATTGATGATGACATCCACGGTGCGGGTAATGGTGGCCGCGCCGAGGTCGTTGGCAACGGCCTCCACGCTGAGCTTGGCCGGGCCGCTCTTGAATCCCTTGTCCGCTCCGGCGGGCAGCATCAGGTGGTGATCGGCCGGCGGCAGGTGTTTCTTCCAGAAGAGGAATCGGTCGGCCGGCTCCTGCTGCGACACCGTGGCGGTGACCGTGCCCTGATGCAGGCTCAACGTCAGGGAGCGAATCCCGTGCGGATTGGTGACGCGGACTCCGATATCGTTAGCGGGCCCCAGGCCCTTGGGTACGGGGGCGAACTCAACCGTGAGCGGCGCGGAGAGAAAGAAAAGCGCAATGGGCGGAGCAACCAGTATAAGGACGGCGAGGACAATCAGTATAATCTTCACTCTTTTAGAGTAGCCTGAGGGGCTGCGAGGATAGAAGTATGTTTGACGCCTACCTGATGGTTGACTGGAGCGCCCGGGCGAAGCCGGCGCCGCCGTATCCGACGGAGGACGCCATCTGGTACTGCCTGCGACAGGGCGGCAAAGAGAAGGTGGTCTACTGCCGCACGCGCGAAGAGGCCGAAGAGCACATCGGCGCGCATCTGGCCAAGCTCAAAGGGCGCGTACTGGCGGGATTCGACTTCAGCCTCGCCTACCCCGAGTGGGCCATGGAAAAGCTCGGTGGCTGGCAGGCGCTATGGCGTTATCTGGAGGCGGCGCCGCGCACGACGGCAGACCGTTTTGGCGTGGCAGCCCTGCTGAATGGTAAGCTGACCGGCGGCGCCGCGCCCTTCTGGGGTTGCCCCTACGTGCGGCCAGAGTTGCCGCAGAAGAAGCCGCGCCCTTACGATTGGGTGGAGTACCGGGCAACGGAGCTGGCGCTCAGCCGCAGGCCGCATCCTGGTTTTCAACTGATGGGGCATGGCTCGGTGGGCTCACAAACACTGACAGGCATTCCTGTTTTGGAGCGGCTGCGGCGGCGGTTTGGGAAAGAGCTCAGCGTGTGGCCGTTTGAGGCGCCGGCGCGGATCGTGATCGCCGAGGTCTGGCCGTCGCTGCTAACCGAAGCGCAGTTGCCCGCGCACAAGATCCGCGACGCCCGCCAGGTGATGGGCATCGCCCGGGCGCTGGAGGGCGTGACGTTGCCGGAGACGCCGGAGATTGCCCGGCGCGAAGGCTGGATTCTCCAGCCGCGTGCTGTAGACTGAGCTTTCATGAAGAGGCGACAACTGTTGGCGGCTCCGCTGTTTGGTCTGGCGGCGCTGGGTGGGGATTTGGAAGTGAAAGCGTTGCCGGACCCGGCGCTGCGCGTATCGGATCCGGAGAAGTATTGGGCGCGGGTCCGCGCCGAGCAGTATTTCCTGCCCGAGTGGCGGGCTTACCTGAACAATGGAAGCCTCGGCGTGGCGCCCAGGCCCGTGGTGGCCGCCGTGGAGGCGCATCTGGAGAAGGGCGCCACTCTGGCCACGCAGGAGTATCCGCGCTGGGGCTACGAGACGCTGGACGCCGAGCGCACCGAAATGGCGGATTTCGTCGGCTGCAAGAAGGATGAGCTGGCGTTTGTCCACAGCGCCACCGATGCCATGTCCACCATTGCGGCGGGCATCGACCTCAAGGCCGGCGACGAAGTGCTGATGACGGACCAGGAGCACCCCAGCGGCAAGGCAGGCTGGGCCGTGCGGGCGCAGCGCCACGGCGTGACGGTGCGGGAAGTGAAGCTGCCACTGCCGCCCAAGAGCGCGGAGGAGTTGGCGGACATCGTGGTTTCCGCCATCGGGCCGCGCACGCGCGTGCTCTCCTTCAGCGGGATCATCAGCCCCACGGGCATCGTCATGCCGGTGCGGCTGATCTGCGACGCGGCCCGCGCCAAGGGCGTGATCACCGTGATCGATGGCGCCCACATGAACGGGCAGGTGCCGGTGCGGCTGAGCGAGCTCGGCTGCGACTACTTCGCCGGCAGCCCGCACAAGTGGCTCTTCGCGCCGCCCGGCTGCGGCCTGCTCTACATCCGCGAGGAGAATCTGGACCGCCTCTGGCCCACCATCGTGACGGGCGATTGGGATAAGAAAGAGGCGAAGGCGGCGCGCTTCATGAAGATTGGCACCAACAACCGCTCTCTGATCGTGGGCATGATGGCCGGCCTGAAGTTTCTGAAAGACCTGGGGCCGGAGCACGTCTACGCGCGCATTCATGATCTGGCGAAACGCAACTACCGCATGGCGGCCGAGCGGCCCTACATCGAGATCAAGAGCGGCGCCGATGACCGGCTCTACGGCGGACTGGTGACCATCGGGTTCCGCGGCGCCAAGACGGATCAGTTGTACGGCAAGGCATCGGAACGCAAGATTTGGGTCTATGGCGGCGATCCGCTGCGCCTCTCCACGCACATCCACACGCGGCCGCGCGATCTGGAAACGTTCTACGCCGTGGCCGATGAGGTGGTCGGCGGGAAGAAGAGCTAACCCTTCATCCAGCCCAACACGAAGGCCGGCACGGCCTCCCAGCCGGGTTCGTTGTGGAGTTCGTGATAGAAGCCCTCCCAGACTCGAAGGAGGGCTTTCCCCGAGGATTCATCCACGAAATCCAGAGACCCTGCCGGGCTGGTCAGCCGGTCTGCGCTGCCGTGCATCACCAGCGTGGGGATCTTCAGCTCCGCGGCCCTGTCAATGATGCTCTCGCCGGCGTCGTGGACCTCCGCGAAGAAGCAGACGGTGATCTTGTCATGCACCAGCGGGTCCGCCAGATAACGTTCAATGACGGCCGGATCGCGGGAAAGCGCGGCCAGTTCCAGCTCCGTCTTCTGTGTCAGGGTTGGCGCGATCCACCGCAAGAGGCGGGCCATGCGCACCTTCCAGGCCGGCGGCTCAAAGGCCAGCCGCAGGTACGGCGCCGATGCCACAACTCGCGCCACGAATGGCTGGCGCCGGATCGCATAGTTGAGCACCAGGTTGCCGCCCATGCTGTGGCCGTACAGCGTCACTGGCGCGTGAGGGAACTCAGCCAGCACCCACTCCAGGAAGCCTGCGATGTCATCCATCAGTTGTTCGTACGATGGCGTGTGGCCGCGCTGCCCGCTTGAGCGACCATGCCCGCGCAGATCGAATCCCGCGGACGCATAGCCGCGCGCTTCCCAATACGCCGCGACGTGATCGTACCGGCGGCTGTGTTCGCCCATGCCGTGTACGTGCGCAAAGACGCCCTGCGGAGTTCCAGCGGGCCGCCGGGTCCAGGCGTATAGACTCAATCCGTCAGATGTCTTCAGCTGCGTTTCGCTG
Source organism: Paludibaculum sp. (assembly GCA_036504135.1). Classification (GTDB taxonomy): domain Bacteria; phylum Acidobacteriota; class Terriglobia; order Bryobacterales; family Bryobacteraceae; genus Paludibaculum. The sequence continues at coordinate 152,124 of DASXVP010000030.1, read as the reverse complement.
ATCATGCTGACTACCAGACTACTCACCTCGGAAGTTCGGTGGGCGCTTCTCCAGGAAGGCGGCGACGCCTTCGCGGAAATCGCCGCTCCGGATACAGGCGCCCTGCCCTGTGGCTTCGGCCTCCAGAGCGTCGGCGAGAGAACCGGAATCGCCGGCATTTAGCGCGCGTTTGATCCCGGCGTAGGCGAGCGCCGGTCCCGCTGCCAGCCGGCGCGCCAGCGTCATCACGGCATGATCGAGTTCCGCGTAAGGGACCACCTGATTGACGATGCCCGCCGCCCGGCACCGCGCGGCATCCCAGATCTCGGCAGTGGCCATCCACTCAAACGCTCGGGCGTAGCCCATCATACGCGGCAGAAAGAACGTGCTGCCGCCATCGGGCATCAGGCCGATCTTGGCGAAGATCTGGCCGAACTTCGCCTCCGCGCTGGCTATGCGCAGATCGCACGCCAGCGCGTAGTTGCAGCCCACGCCGACGGCGACGCCGTGCACGCGGGCGATGATCGGGATCGGCAAGGCCCGCATGGCGAGGATGGTGGGATTGGTGACACGGCGCAAGTATTCGGAGACATCATCGCCCGGCTCGAACCCGGCCTTCAAATCGGCCCCTGCACAGAAGGCGTCGCCCTCGCCGGTGAGGATCATCACGCGCGTCCCGTCGCTCGCGGTCTCGCCGACGACGCGCTGCAAATCCAGCGTCATCTGGCGGCTGACGGCGTTCCTGCGCTCCGGCGCGGCGAACGTGACTGTCTTGATGCCATTGTCGATCTGCACTTTGATCATCACGCGAGGGTAGCAAAGATTTAAGCTGTCAGGTATGCGATTTGCAAGGCAAAGCGGCGTCCTTCTGCATCCCACTTCCCTGCCCGGCGGGCACGGCGTCGGCGACCTGGGCCCGGAGGCGTTCGCCTTCGTCGACTTCCTGGTGGCGGCGAAGCAGACGCTGTGGCAGGTGCTGCCGCTGGGCCCCACCGGCTACGGCGACTCGCCCTACCAGTGTTTCTCCGCCTTCGCGGGCAATCCGCTGCTGGTGTCGCTGGAGTTGCTGGCGCAAGAGGGTTGGCTCGACGAAGCCTCGCTGCGCGGAGTTGAGTTTGTGGAAGGACGCGCCAGTTACGAGGCGGCGCAGGCCTTCAAGCTGCCATTACTCGCTCGGGCAGCGGCGAACTTCGCGGCGCGCGCAACCGCTGCACGCCGTGCGGAATTTGTCGATTTTTGCACGCTGGAAGGGCCTTGGTTGGACAATTTTGCGCTGTTTATGACAGCAAAACGTCTCTACAATGACGTGGCGTGGTATGAGTGGGACGCGCCGCACCGGGATCGCGAGCCGGCGGCAATGGAGCGCTTGCGCGAGACGGAAGCCGCGCAGATCCACGCCGTGAAGTTCGCTCAGTGGTGCTTCTTCCGGCAGTGGAACGCTCTGCGCGCGGCGTGCCACGCCCGCGGCATCCAACTGATGGGCGACATCCCGATTTACGCGGCCGGCGACAGCGCCGACGTGTGGTGCGCACGGAACCTTTGGTACCTCTCGGAGACGGGTGCGCCCACGCTGGTGGCGGGTGTGCCGCCGGATTACTTCAGCGCGACGGGGCAACTGTGGGGCAATCCGATCTATCGCTGGGACGTGATGGAGAGCCACGGATTCGAGTGGTGGATCAATCGTTTCCGTGCCACGTTTCAGCTCTTCGACATGGTGCGCGTGGATCACTTCCGCGGTTTCCACGCGTTCTGGCAGGTGCCGGGCGGCGAGACCACGGCAGTGAACGGCAAGTGGGTGCCCGGGCCGGGGGCGCGATTGTTCGAGGCGGTGGAGGCCGCGCTGGGGCGCCTGCCGATTGTGGCGGAGAACCTGGGAGTGATCACGCCGGAGGTGGAGTCCATCCGCAACCGGTTTGAGTTTCCGGGCATGGCGATTTTGCAGTTCGCCTTTGGCGCCGATCCGCAGGCGCCGGATTTCAAGCCGCACAACTATCCGCGCGAAGTGGTGGCTTACACGGGCACGCACGACAACGACACGACGATGGGGTGGTGGACCTCGGCCGGTGCGGGCGACTCCACGCGCACCGCCGACGACATCCGGACGGAGCGGCGGCGCACGCTCGCCTATCTGGGTATGGAGAATGCGGACGATCTGCACTGGCGCTTCATCCGTGCGCTGATGGGCTCGGTGGCGAACACGGTGGTATTCCCGGCCCAGGACCTGTTGGGCCTAGGCACGGAGGCGCGCATGAACATGCCCTCGACTCTGGGGACCAACTGGCTGTGGCGGATGAAGCGGGGCGCGCTCACGCCGGAGATGGCCGCGCGGCTGCACGAACTAGCTATGCTGTACGACCGGTAGAGGCGAAGCCCTCGTAGAACGGGCAGTGTGGGTGGAAGCCAAGGCGCGTGTAGATGGCGATGGCGACGGGGTTGGCGGCGGCGACGCTGAGGGCTATCGTCTCGATGCCGAGGCGGCGCAACTCGCAGGCGACGGCAGCGGTGAGGCGGGCTGCGTGACCCCGGCCGCGGTGGTCCGGATGGGTGTAGACGTTGCCGATGGCGGCGGCGGATTCCTCGATGTTGAGGATGTGCGTGCCGGCCGCGGCGATGAGCTGCTCGTCCTGCCAGGCGCCATAGAAGACACCCTGATTCAGCATCGTGGCGTGGAAGAAATCTGGGCCGTCTGGCGCGGCATATAGGCGCTCGATGGCAGGCAGGTGGGCCTGACTCAGGCGCACGGTCGCCGATGGCTCCGGGGTGCCTTGCAGGGCCATCCGGAGCATCTTCTTGAGGGTCACGTGCATGTAGATGGCGCGGATTGCCGGGAGCATTTCTTCGCGGATCTGGAGGATGAGGGCGGGCTCGCCGAGGGGAAGATCGACGGGGCCGTCCGCCCAGAAGATGGGTGTGGAGAAACCGCGATAGAGGAGGCCTAGGCTCTCGCCGTTTTGCCACCACTCGCACTGCGGGAAGGCCTCAGGCGCGAGATCGCCCAGGGCGTACACGGCCCACGGGCGGTCGCGGTTGAGCAGGGCGCGAACAGCCTCGCGAGTCATCAGAAGCCGGGCGCGCGCCAGACCACCTGGCCGTTGACGATAGTCATGATGGGGCCGCCATGGAAGGTGCGTCCGTTGAACGGGGTGTTGCTGGACTTCGACTCGCTCTTCTTCACGTCGTAAACCCACGGGTACTCAGGGTGGAAGATGGTGACATCGCCGACATAGCCGGGCTTGAGCGCGCCGCGGGCCTCGGCATCTTTCCAGCCCATGATGCGAGCCGGCTGCGAGGTGTAGAGCGCGATGAGGCGCGGCAGGCTGATCTTGCCGGAGTGGACGAGCACTTCCAGCGAGATGCCGAGCGCCGTTTCCAGGCCGGTGATGCCGAAGGGGCACTTCTCGAACTCCTGCATCTTGTCGTCGCCGGCATGGGGCGCGTGGTCGGTGGCCAGGCAGTCAATGGCGCCCGAGACGATGCCGTCGATGCAGGCGTTGACGTCATGCGTGCAGCGCAGCGGCGGCTTCATCTTGTAGTTGGAATCGTAGGGCTTCATGGCGCCGGTATCGAGCGCGATGTGGTGGGGCGTGGCCTCGGAGGTGACGTGGAGGCCGCGCTGCTTGGCGAAGGCGACCATGGCGACCGCGTTCTTCGTGGAGATATGGGCGACGTGATAGCGGGCGCCGGTGAGCTCGGCCAGGATGATGTCGCGGGCCACCATGACATCCTCTGAAGCAGACGGGATGCCGCGGAGACCGAGGCGGATGGAATCGACCGATTCGTGCATGTCGCCGCCGGCGCTAAGGTTGAGATCCTCGCAATGCTCGATCAACGGGATATCGAGTGCGCGGGCGGTCTCCATGGCGCGGCGGATGACGCGGGCATTCATAACGGGGCGGCCGTCATCGCTGATGGCCACGGCGCCGGCGGCGACCATGGAAGCGATGGAGGCCAGCTCCTCGCCCTGGCTGCCTTTGGTGATGGCGCCGATGGGGAAGACACTGATGGGCGCTTTGCGGCGCGCGGTTTCCACGATGAAGCTGGTGACGGTTGTGGAATCGTTCACCGGATTCGTGTTGGGCATGCAGCAGATGGTGGTGAAGCCACCGGCGGCCGCGGCGCGCGCGCCGGATTCGATGGTCTCGGCGTACTCGAAACCGGGCTCGCGGAGGTGGACATGGATGTCGATGAATCCGGGCGCGACGATGAGCCCCGCGGCATCAATGACGCCGGCGCCGCCGGTGGGCAAGCCGGGGCCGACGCCGGCGATGCGGCCGTCTTCGATCAGCACATCGGCCACAGCGTCGTGGCCGGTTTCAGGGCAGATCACCCGCCCGTTCTGGATGAGTAGCTTCACTGCAGGAGAACCCTTTCGAGTACGGCCATGCGCACGGAGACGCCGTTTTCGACCTGATTGAGGATCATGGACTGCTGGGAGTCCGCCACCTCGGAGGAGATCTCGCGGCCACGGTTCATGGGGCCGGGGTGCATCACGATGGCGTCGGGATTAGCCAGTGCGACGTGTTCCGGGCGCAGGCCGTAGAAGCGGAAGTACTCGCCGGGCTGCATGGACGGCTCATGCATGCGTTCGAGTTGGACGCGGAGCATCATGATGACGTCAGCGCCCTGAACGGCGCGGCGCAGATCGTATTCTATGGTGATGCCGGTGGCGATGCGGGCGAGATCGCGGGGGACCAGCGCCGGCGGGCCGCAGAGGACGATATCGACTCCGAATTTGGCGAGAAGGTGGATATTGCTGCGGGCGACACGGGAGTGGGCGATGTCGCCGATAATGGCGACGCGCAGGCCATCGAGCCGGCCGCAGCGATCCATGATGGTGCGCGCGTCGAGCAGCGCCTGGGTGGGATGCTCGTGCGTGCCGTCGCCGGCGTTGACGATGGGCGTGGTGAGATGGCGGGCCAGGAAGTGGGGCGCGCCCGAGGCCGCGTGGCGCATGACGATGGCCGACGGCCGCATGGCCACCAGCGTGTTGAGCGTGTCGACGAGGCTCTCGCCCTTGGTCACACTGGAGCCGGAGGCGGTGATGGACATGGTCTCCGCGCCCAGACGCTTGGCTGCGATCTCAAAGCTGGAGCGGGTGCGGGTGGAGTTTTCGAAAAAGAGATTGACCACCATGCGTCCGGTGCAGGTGTTGACCTTGCCGAACGTCTGGCCGCCGTGCGGTTGAAATACCTTGGCCCTCTCGAGAATCTGTTCGATCTCGGAGCGTTCCAGTTCCTCGATGCCGAGCAGTCCTTTGGGCATGGCGTGGATCCCTAATCGACCTTTTCCACCAGCAGAACCTTTTCGAGCTCGTCGACCTCCATCAGCTTGACCTCGATGATCTCGCGGGAGGAGGTGGGGATTTTGCGGCCGACATACTGCGCCTCGATGGGCAGTTCGCGGTGGCCGCGATCGATGAGCACGAGAAGCTGCACGCGCGCCGGGCGGCCGAGCTCAAAGAGAGCGTCAAGGGCGGCGCGGATGGTGCGGCCGGTGTAGAGCACGTCGTCCATGAGCACGACGTCTTTGCCGGCGATGGAGAAATCGATCTTCGTATCGCTGACGACGGGCTGGTCATCTACCGTTGTGAGGTCGTCGCGGTAGAGCTTGATGTCGAGGATTCCGACCGGGATGTTGATCTTTTCCAGCGACTCGATCTTCCTGGCGAGGCGCTGCGCAATGGGAATGCCGCGGCGCCGGATGCCAATGAAGGCGAGGTTGGAAGGGGCGTCTGTCTTTTCGAGCACTTCATGGGCGAGACGGACCAGGGTGCGGTCAATCTCGGAGGCACTCATCAGTTGGGCTTTTTCTCGCGTGGCACTCATCGAAGACAGTTTACAACCTTCAGTATCTTCGCATGCGGGTGCGAACGCGGCGGGTAATCTTTTCGATTTCGTCCAGATCCTTGAGCGCCTTGAGAGAAAGGACGTGGCGGTCGTTCTTGCGAAGGTCCGATTCGATGCCTTCGGCGAGTCTTCGAATCTTTTCGAGGTCCTTGAGATTCTCGTCGTAGTCGGTCTTGAGGATCTCTTCCTTCTGGCTCTTGCCGTTGGGCAGGTGAACGTCGGGCTCGGGATCGGAGGGCCGGCGGTTATCGGGCGGCTGGGCGAAGAGGGTGGCGGCGCACAGGGCGACGGCGCACCGCTTGCTAAACTGGCGGGTAATGCAAGACGTCAATGTTGGCATCGTCGGCCTCGGAAACGTGGGTGGCGGGACACTTACCATTTTGGCTGAAAACGCCGCCCAAATGAGCGAGAAGCTCGGATTCCGGCTGAATGTCACGGCGGTCTGTTCGCGCACGGCGAAGACGAAGACGCTGCCGGTGGGCGTAGCGCCGGCGCTGATCACGGACGACTGGCGCGAGGTGGTGAGCCATCCGGAAGTGGACATCGTGGCAGAGCTGATCGGCGGCACGACGGTGGCGCGCGAGGTGGTGGAGGGCGCCATCGCCCATGGCAAATCCGTGGTGACGGCCAACAAGGAACTGATCGCGCTGGACGGCTTCGCCATCTGGCAGCGGGCGGCAGCTAAGGGCGTCACGCTGGCCATGGAGGCGAGCGTGTGCGGCGGCATTCCGGTGCATGCGGTGCTGCGCGAAGGCATCGCGGGCGACCGTGTGGAGACTCTTTTCGGGATCCTGAACGGGACCAGTAACTACATATTGACGGAGATTGAGCAGCACGGCTCGGCGTTCGCAGACGTGCTTGCCGAGGCGCAAAGGCTGGGCTACGCGGAAGCCGATCCGACGGCGGACGTGGATGGATTTGACGCGCGATCCAAGCTGGCGCTGCTGGCCTCCATCGCCTTTGGCGCGCGGATCCAGCCGGCCGACATTCACACCGAGGGCATCCGGCGGATCTCGCCGACTGATTTCCAATACGCGAAGCAACTGGGCTGCACGATCAAGCTGCTGTGCTCGGCGCGGCGCGAGGGTGACGGGCTGTTTGTTAGCGTGCGGCCGGCGCTGATGCCGTTGCAGGCGATCATGGCCGGGGTGCACGGCCCGTACAACGCGGTGTGGTGCAAGGGCGCGTTTGGGCAGGACACGTTTTACTACGGGCGCGGTGCGGGTCCGCTGCCGACAGGCGTGGCGGTGGTGAGCGACCTGATGCGGGTGGCGAGAGAACTGCGGCCGGCGCCGGCGCACCGCGTGCCGCCCTTCGGCTTTACGGATCTGGTGGAGACCAGGCCGCTGCCGATGGGGTTGCAGAAACGGTCGTGGTATCTGCGATTCCGCATCACGGACCAACCGGGCATCATCCGGGATCTGGCGTCGATCCTGGCCGAACACGGCATCTCGATTGACGCTGTTTTGCAGTTGCCGGACCTGGACAAGCACAACCTGCCGTTCGTCATCACGCTGGAGACAGCACGGGAATCCGCCGTGCGAAGCGCCGTGGAGAAGATGAGCCAACTGCCGTTCATGGTGGAACCACCGCTGGCGATCACGATGGAGCGGAGCCTCTAATGAAGACTTTATTGCTGTTGGTCGGCGCGGCGGCGGCACTGTCCGCGCAGGTGGCGGAGAGCGCCAACAAGAGCTATCAGACGGTGGAGCAGCGCGAGGGTATGCTGCGCAATCTGGCGGCGGCGGACCGGGCCGAGCGCCTGAAGGGCGAAGCGATCGTGCAGGTGCTGCACGTGCGGCCAGGGATGACGGTGGCGGATCTGGGCACCGGCGGGGGCGCGATGCTGCCCTTGTTCAGCGCGGCCGTGGGCGCCGGAGGGAAAGTGATTGCGGAAGACATCTTCCCGGATTTCCTGGAACGCGCGAAGAAGCAGAATGCTCAGTTGGCGAACGTGACCTACCTGCTCGGGACGGAGCGCGATGCCAGGCTGCCGGCGGGCTCGGCGGATCTGGCGGTGACAGTGGACGCCTATCACCACTACGACTATCCGAAGGAGATGCTGGCCAGCATCCGGCGTGGGCTGAAGCCGGGCGGGCGATTCGTGGTGGTCGACTACTACAAGCGGCAAGGGGCCATGGGCGGGGGCGCCAATGCGCTGGAGCACATCCGGCTGGACAAGGACGACGTGGTGAAAGAGGTGGAGGCGTCGGGCTTCCAACTGGTGGAGAGCATCGAACACGTGCCCGGCAAACAATACATCGCGATCTTCACGGCGCGCCGCTGACGATCCACTATGATGCCTGTATGCCTGCCATGCTCCGCGCCCTGCCGGCGCTGATTCTCTTCTCCGCCTGCGCCGAGGATTGGGCGCATCGTTCCGTGCGCGTAGGCCCGAATGAGTTTCCGGTGATGGCTTGGAGCGGCTCGCCAACCGACGCGGAGAGCCTGCGGCTGATGAAGGAGGCCGGCCTCAACATCACGGGCTTTTGCCGGGTGGAAGAGCTTGACCAGGTGCGCGACGCCGGACTGGCGTGCATCGTTTCTGGAACGCCGTTGGAGGCGATGATCGACAAGCCCGAGACCACGGACGCCGAAATTCGGGCAGCCGTGACGGCGCTGGCGGCCCGCATCGGCTCTCATCCGGCGGCCTTTGGGGTGTACCTGCGCGACGAGCCGAACGCGAAACAGATGCCAATGATCGGGCGGCTGGCGGCGGCGCTGCGGGCAGCGATGCCCAACAAGCTTGCCTACGTCAACCTGTTCCCCAACTACGCCAACCGGGAGCAACTGGGCACGGCGGACTATGAAGCCTATGTGAAGACATACCTCACAACAGTGAAGCCGCGGGTGCTGAGCTGGGACAACTACTCGCTGACGGATGGAGAGATGCAGCCGAGTTTCTACGACAATCTGGAGACGGCGCGGCGGCTGGCGATGGAGGCGCGGATTCCTTTCTGGAACTGCATCCTGGCCACGGCACTGTTCCGCTACATGGAGCCCTCGGACGCGACCTTCTCCCTGCAGGTGTACGCCACGCTGGCCTACGGCGGCAGCGGCATCCAGTATTTCACCTACTTCTCCGCCGACAACGGCAACTTCCGCCTGGCCGCCATAGACCACTACGGCAACCGCACGGCGACGTGGGACGTGATGCGGCGGGCGAACAACCAGGTCCACGCGCTGGCGCCGACGATGGCGAAGCTGCGTAGCACGGGCGTTTATCACTGGCCGGTGACCACCGCGGCCGGCACGCCGCTGCTGAAGGACATCAAGACCAGCGGGAAACTGCTGGTGGGAGAGTTTGTGGACGGCGGCGGGCGGCCCTACGTGATGCTGGTGAACAAGAGCCTGAAAGAGTCCTTCAGCTTCCGGCTGGAGACCTGGAAGGCCGGCGCGACGGTGCAGCGCGTTTCACCGGTGACGGGAAAAGAGGCCGGCTTCGGCGGCGAATCCAACTGGCTGGCGCCGGGCGGCGGCATGCTGCTGCGCATTGGCGATGCTACGGCGGCCCAGTGAGCCGGCACGGCGCGACAACTTATTGACATGTTAATCTGGTGTCTGCCGAGCTCTTCCCTTGAAGGAAGAGGCGGGGGAACCAATTTCGGGGCGTAGCGGTAAGCAATCACCGTAGGGTACTTTTCAGCCCGAGCCCGTCAGCTAACCTCGCAGGCCAATTGAAGAGTCGTGGAGCTTCTGATTAGGGCCCGCGCATAAGGAGTCCGACTTGGATACCTCATCTACGCCGGCGTTGACACGCAATCGCGTGGTCATCGCCTCAACCGTAGCCCTCTCGTTCATTTCCTTCTGGCGCGCCGCCGCCATCGTTCTATCCGATCTCGCCTCGTCAGCCTTCTACGTGGGCGGCATTGCTGAACAAGCCATCGGCAAAGCCGCGCCCTGGTTCATTCTGGCCATCATGCTGTTCTCGTACGCGGTGCGGGCCGTGTACATCGAGGGCTGCGCGATGTATGTGCGCGGCGGCGTCTATCGGGTGGTACATGAAGCGATGGGCTCGAAGATGGCGAAACTCGCCGTATCCGCGCTGATGTTCGATTACGTTCTGACGGGGCCGATCAGCGCCGTCTCAGCCGGGCTGTACCTCTCGGGCCTGATCAACGAATCTGCTGAGCATTTCCTGCACATCCAGCAGGCAGTTCATGCGCCATCGTTCACGGTGGTGTTCGCCATCGCGGTGACGCTCTATTTCTGGTGGAAGAACACGATTGGCATCCACGAATCCAGCCACAAGGCGCTGCGCATCATGCAGATCACCACGGTGATGGTGGTGATGCTGATCTTGTGGTCTCTGTACACGCTGATGGTGCAGGGGTTCCAGGCGGTGCCGGCGCCCACGCTGGGCAATCTGCATTTGAACAAGGAATCGCTGGGATGGCTGCCGGAAAACTGGGCGATGTCGATCCCGATGATCGCGGTGCTGGTGGGCCTGGGCCATTCGCTGCTGGCGATGTCGGGCGAGGAATCGCTGGCACAGGTCAATCGCGAGATCGCGCATCCGAAACTGAAGAATCTGGAACGCGCGGGCCTGGTGATCTTCATCTACTCGCTGCTGTTCACGTCGCTGGTTTCCTTTTTCGCCGTGATGATCATCCCGGATGAGGCGCGCAAGGGCTTCCTGGACAACATGATCGGCGGCCTGGCGATGCACCTGGCGGGTCCGATGCCGTTGCGGCTGGCGTTCCACGCCTTTGTCGTGTTTGTGGGCGCGCTGATTCTCTCGGGCGCGGTGAACACGTCGATCATCGGCTCCAATGGCGTCTTGAACCGCGTGGCGGAAGACAACGTGCTGCCGGTGTGGTTCCGCAAGCCGCACAAGAAGTACGGCACCACGTTCCGCATTGTGAACTTGATCGTGCTGCTGCAACTGGTGACGATTGTGCTCTCGCGCGGCGACGTTTATCTGTTGGGCGAGGCGTATGCGTTTGGTGTGGTGTGGTCCTTTGCGTTTAACGCGACATCGGTGTTGATCCTGCGTTTCAAGGACAAGCGGCCCCGCGAATGGAAGGTGCCGCTGAACGTGAACTTCGGCGGGCGCGAGTATCCGGTGGGCCTGGCTCTGATCTCCCTGTCGCTCTTCGTCCTGGCGATCACGAACGTGATGACTAAGAAGATCGCCACCATCTGGGGACTGGCCTTTACGGTGGCGTTTTTCACATTGTTCACGGTGGCGGAGAAGCTGAACAGGCGGAGGCTGGCCGGCGCGGACTCCACCGCGCATCATGAGCAGTTCCGTTTGGACGGAAGCGACGACATCTCGTACGAATCGCTGGAAGTGCGGCCGGGCAACGTGCTGGTGCCGGTGCGCAACCCGAATCGGTTGGTCCATTTGAAGCGCGTGATCGATAAGACCAACACGGATCAGTTGGACATCGTGGTGGTCTCGATCGCCGACGAGGACAGCGAATTCACGGAGCGCGAGAGCGAGCTATTTACGCGCTGCGTCGAACTGGCCGAAAAAGCAGGCAAGTCGGTGAAGCTGCTGACGGTGCCGGGCAAGGACCCCATCGCGTCGATTGTACAGACGGCGGCGCGGCTGGAATCGTCGCGCATCGTGGTGGGGAACTCACCCCGCCTGACCACATCGGAACAGGGCCACGCGGTGGGCGCGCAGTGGGAATTGCTTCCGGAGCCGCGGCCGGCGATCTCGCTGGAGATCGTGCCGGACGATCCCCTGGCCAAGCCGCTGTTTGTGAACCTCGGCCCGCATCCGCCGCGGCTATGGCCCGAGGATATCGAGCGCGTGCATCAGTTGTGGCTGGATTTGCAGCAGGGCGGCCTGGGGCATCAACTACATCACCGGGACATCGTGGGCCTGGCGCTGAAGAGGCTGCAGGAGGACGCGCAGGGGAAGTCGCGGGAGGAGATCCTGCAGGCACTGAAGAAGGGGTGATGGCGCGGAGGGCATAGAATATTGAGCGATGCCCTTCACCCGAAACCTGTTTCTCGCGCTGTTGCCCGTCGCGCTTTTGTCTGGCGGAGTTTCCGCCCAGACCGCGTCGCCCAAGCCGCGGCTCTTTGTACTGACCGATATCTCGAATGAACCGGACGACGAGGAATCGCTGGTCCGGCTGCTGGTCTATTCGAACGAATACGACCTGGAGGGCCTGGCGGCCACGACGTCCATTCATCTGCGCAGCGGGACTCGCGCCGATATCATTCACGGCCACATCGACGCCTATGCCAAGGTGCAGGCGAATCTGGCGCTGCACGCCGCGGGGTTCCCGACTGCCGCCAAGCTCCACTCCATCGTCGTGACGGGCCAACCAGGGCTCGGCATGACTTCGGTGGGGGAGGGGCGTTCGACGGAAGGCTCGCGAGCGCTGGTGGAGGCGGCGCTGCGGCCCGATCCGCGGCCGTTGTGGGTGTCCATATGGGGCGGCGCCAACACGCTGGCGCAGGCGCTATGGGACGTGAAATACTCGCGCACGCCGGAGGAGCTGGACGCGGTTGTTGCCAAGCTGCGCGTCTATACGATCTCGGACCAGGACGATGCTGGCCGCTGGCTGCGCATCACGTTCCCGGGCCTGTATTACATCGTGAGCCCGAGCGTGGTGGGCGGGGCCGAATACTACATGTCCACGTGGAGCGGCATCTCCGGCGACCGGCGTTACAAGACCGGCGAGATGGTGGATTTCGAGTTGGTGGATAATCCGTGGCTGACGGCGAACATTATCGAAAACCACGGCCCGCTGGGCGCCCGGTATCCCAAGCTGGCCTACATCATGGAGGGCGATACGCCGTCTTTCCTGAATCTGATCGGCAACGGCCTGGCCAGCGACGAGACGCCGGCGTGGGGCGGCTGGGGCGGGCGCTATGCGCTGCGCCAAACCTATGGCGAGACACGGCCCATCTGGACGAATTCGCGGGACACGGTGAAGCTGCCGGACGGCCGCGAGCATACGTCGAACCAGGCCACAGTGTGGCGCTGGCGTCGGGCCTATCAGCACGACTTTGCGGCGCGCATGGACTGGTGCGTGCAGCCGAAGGACAAGGCCAACCACAATCCGATTGCGGTGGTCAATGGCGTAGGTGGCAAGGCCCCGCTGCGGCTCGTCGCCAAGCCGGGCGAGAGTGTGGCCCTGTCGTCGCAAGGCTCGTCTGACCCGGACGGCAACCGCGTGACGGCGGCGTGGATGGCCTACCCGGAGGCCGGCACGTGCGCGGCGGAGATCGCCGGCGCCAAGGCGGTGATGCCGAAAACGGCCAGGCCCTGCACCGCGCACATTATCCTGACTGTGACCGACAACGGGACACCGGCGCTGAGCGCGTACCGCCGCGTGATTGTCGAGGTGCAGCCTTGATCATCACCGACGCCTATGCCCATTGCGGCCTGCGCAAGTACAAGCCGGTGGCGGATCTGGACGCCTGCATGGACAGGCACGGCGTCTCGCGCACCGTGCTGGCCGAGCATCTCGGCGAGTACGACAACAGCTACATCGAATCGGTGGTAAAAGCGCGCCCCAAGCGCTTTGCGGGCGTGTTTCTGGTCGATTTGGCCAACCCCAAGGCGGCCGACGAGGTTCGGCGATGGAAAGAGACCGGCGCGTTCCGCGGAATCCGGTTCCCGTCGGAATCGCTGCTCACGCATCCGGCGCTGTGGCAGTGGGCGGCACAGTTGAAGCTGCACCTGGTGGTCTCGGCTCCGTTTCCCAAGGATGTGACCGAGGCGCTCTCCACGTTTGCCGGCCACAACCCGAAGACGCAGATCCAGTTGACGCACCTGGGCACGCCGGCGCTGGCGGAGCGGCGCAACGTCCACGTGCAGATCTCCGGCATGCACAAGCTGGGCAAGGCGCCGTACACGGAGCTGATTCCGCAGATTCAGGAGCTATACCGGCGCTATGGCGCAGAGCGGCTCATCTATGCCTCCAACTTTCCCGTGATGGAGACCGAGGAGACCTACGCGGCCGAGATCGATCTGCTGAGCTCAGGGCGCCTCGGCATCCCGGAAAAGGACATGCCGCGGGTGATGAACGCCAACGCGGAGCGATTGTGGTTCGCGCGTTGATGGCGTGCGCTACTGTTGAGGCATGGGACGTGGTCTGATCATTGTCATTCTTCTTTTCGTGCTGGGCGGCGGCCGCTGGCTGGCCTCCTACGCAGTGGAGTATCAGTGGTGGCAGGAGATGGGCCAGGTGGAGACCTGGTTTCAGATGCTCTCCTACGGCTTTGTGCCGGTGGTGCTGGCGGCGCTGATCGGATTCGCGGTGTTGTGGGTGGCCCATGCACGCGGCATGAAACAGGCCGGCACCGGGCTGGGCGAACACAAGACCTACGCCAAACTCTCGACGCTGGCGGTGATGGTGGTGGGCCTGCTGTTGGCCCTGGCGACGGTGGATTCCTGGACCGTGGTGCGCTGGGCCGGCGGCAGCGGACTGGATACGGGCGCCTACCGCGACCCCGTCTTCGGCAAGCCGCTGGCGTTTTATTTCTTTGAACTGCCTTTCTACTCGCTGCTGCTGCGATTTGTGCTGAGCGTGAGCGTGCTGGCGGCAATCGTGCACTGGCTGACGGCACGGGGCTGGACGCTCAAGGAACAGGCGGGCAATTGGCGCGAGGGCGGCATCCCGCAGCTCGATGTGCGCGATCTGGACCCGCGCGGCGCGCTGGAATCAGCGTTCCTGCGAGGCGTCGCGGCCGTGTTTCTCGCCGGGCTGGCGGTGCGCTACTATCTGGACCGTTATGATCTGCTGCTGGAGGACCACGGCTCGCTGGTGGGCGTGGACTGGACGGCGGAGAATCTGACGCTGCCGTTGCTGTGGATCACCATGGCCGTCTGCGTGATCGCCGGTGCGGCGATACTGGCGCGGCGGCCGAAGATCGCCCTGCTGGTGCCGGTGGCGCTGTTGCTCTCCGCGGTAGTGCCGCCCCTGGTCACATCGGTCTACGTGCGGCCCAGCGAGATCACGATCCAGAAGCCTTACATCCAACGGCACATCCAGGCGACGCGCGCCGCCTACGGCCTGAGCGATCGGGTGAAAGAAGTGGATTTCCCGGCGCGGATCGAGGCGCCCATTGATATGTCGAAGCACAAGCAGTTGCTCGACAACGTGCGGCTGTGGGATTGGCGCGCCTTCCACGATACGGTGACGCAGATCCAGGCGCTCCGCCCTTATTATGTGTTTCACGACAGCGACGTGGACCGTTACCAGATCGACGGCAAGCTGCGGCAGTTGCTGATCACGCCGCGCGAGATCGACGTGGCGCAACTGCCGGCCGACGCGCGCTCCCGCTGGATCAACCCGCACTTCATTTACACGCACGGCTACGGTATGGTGGTGGCCGAGGCGGCGCGCATTACCAAGGAAGGATTGCCGCTGCTGCTGGTGCAAAATGCGCCGCCGGAGGTGAAGACGTCTTCGTTGAAGCTGACCCGGCCGGAACTCTACTACGGCGAGATGTCCCACGAGCCGGTGTTCGTCCACACGCAGCAGGCGGAGTTCAACTACCCGTCGGGCGCTGGCAACGTGGAGACGCGCTATGAGGGCAAGGGTGGATTCCCGATCTCGTCGCCGCTGATGCGGTTCGCCGCGGCGCTCTCGACGGGCGACTGGAATATCCTGCTGACGTCCTACCTGACTCCGGATAGCCGCATGATGATGCACCGCAAGGTGCGCGAACGGTTGGAGGCGCTGGCTGGATTCCTGGTGTGGGACAAGGATCCGTATCTGGTGATCACGAAGGAAGGCCGGCTGGTATGGCTGGTGGACGGCTATACGGTGAGCGACGCGCATCCTTATGCGAAGCGCTTTCTGATTGGCGAGGAAGGCACGGTCAACTACATTCGGAACTCGGTGAAGGCGAGCGTGGACGCCTACGACGGCACGGTGAAGCTGTATGTGTTTGACGAGAAGGACCCCATCCTGGGCGCCTACCGGAGGCTCTTCCCCCATTTGCTGACACCGGCGTCGGAGATGCCGGCGGAGTTGCGCGCGCATGCCCGTTACCCGGAGCTGATCTTCCGCCTCCAGGCGGAGGTCTACCGCACGTATCACATGACGAATCCCGAGGCGTTCTTCAACAAGGAGGACCAGTGGGACCTGGCGCGGAATCTGAACGGCCCGGGCGGACGGCCGGAGCCGGTGAGCCCCACCTATATCGTGGCCACACTGCCGGGCAGCGACGAGCCCGAGTTCCTGCTGATGACCACGTTCACGCCGCGCAACAAGGACAACCTGATTGGCGTGATGGTGGCGCGGTGCGATGGCGAATCGCTGGGCGAGTTATCGTTCCTGCAACTGTCCAAGCAGGAGCTGATCTTCGGCCCGATGCAGATCGAGGCGCGGATCAATCAGGATCAAAACATCTCCAAGGATCTGACGTTGTGGAACCAGCAGGGCAGCCAGGTGCTGCGCGGGCAGATGCTAGTGCTGCCGGTGGAGAATACGCTGCTCTACATCGAGCCAATCTACATCCAGGCGTCAGAGGCCCGCATGCCACAGATGAAGAAGGTGGTGGTGGCGATGGGCAACCGGCTGATCTATTCCGACACCTATGAGCAGGCCATTGCGGAGCTAGCCGGGCTGACGCAGGGCGCGGCGCCGGCGCCAGTTGCAAAGGGTGCTGAGGCCGCCGCTCCGCCGCCCGGATTACCGGAAATGCTGAACAGGACCCTGCAGGAGATCGGAACGCGTCTCAAACGCTACCGCGAGCTGATGGGGCAGGGTCAGTACGCCGAGGCCGGCAAGGAAATGGAAGCGCTGGAGCGCCTCAGCAAGTCGAGATAAGGGCGTGTCTAGCGATGTCATGCCTTCTTCATTGAGTTGTACACTAGGACTGGGATGAGTTCCGACGATGCCA
This sequence comes from Paludibaculum sp., assembly GCA_036504135.1. GTDB lineage: Bacteria > Acidobacteriota > Terriglobia > Bryobacterales > Bryobacteraceae > Paludibaculum. The sequence continues at coordinate 135,478 of DASXVP010000030.1, read as the reverse complement.
AAGTTGCCAGGGTGCTGGTTGTCGATGACGACGCTGCGGTGCGAGAACTTGTAGCGGCGATGCTCGAGAGCGGCGGCTATCCGGTATCGGTGGCATCCAACGGCCGTGAGGCCCTGTCCATGCTGGCAAGCAACGGATTTGAGGTAATCATCACGGATCTCGTGATGCCGGAGCAGGAAGGCATCGAGACGATCAAGCTAATCCGCCGGGATTATCCGTCAGTGAAAGTGATCGCCATGTCCGGGGCGTTTGGCGGAGATTATCTGCGGATCGCAGGGTATCTGGGCGCCCACGGAACAATCGCGAAGCCCCTGCGGATTCAGACTGTCCTGGATACGGTGGCGGGCGTTCTGAACGCGGCCCCGAGCGATTGATCCATTCAGAATCCCGCCGATGGCGGTTGCGGCGCCGGCGGCGGGACGGGTGCAGCAGCAGGTGCGTTTAGCTGTTGGCTACCCTACGACGGAAACGGCCGATGCCGGAGGCGAGGGCGCGGCGATTGCGGCGGCTCTCCAGCATCTGCTCGCGTGCAAATTCGACGGCGTGGACCACAGCCTCCCTGGTGGATTCCGAGGCGCCCCAACTGAAGATTACCGAAACAGATCCGAGAGACCGCAGTTGGAAGTCCCACAGGCGCTCCGAAACCGACTGAATGCGGCGCTTGGCCGCGGCGCCGGTTTCCTGCGTGAATAGCAGGATGAATTCGTCTTCGGCGATGCGGCAGGCGAAGTCCTGTTCTCGTGCCAGGGACATCACCAGGCGGGTAACGGAGCCCATCAACTGCTCCACCGCCGGCTTGCCCTGATCGGCCAGGAGCACGACGTAATCCACGACGCTGATCACAAGAGCCAGGCCGACGAAAGGCGTCTCCTCTTCGAGCAGGCGCGCAAGCACCGGGGCCTCGTGAAAACCGCCAGGGATGACAAGCTCTTGCGGAGTGAGTTCGCCATTGCGGCTGAGCGACGCCACCGGCATCTCCACCACGTTCGAGCGGACTTCGGCGGGCAGCGCGGCCGTGGAAGGAGCGTCGAGGGAGCGGGGTTCCACCTGCGCGACGGGCAGCGAGGGCGAGAGCGGAGCGGCCTCGGGAATCGGCAGGGATGTTGGAGGCCGAAGTGCAATGTTCAGCGGCGCGATTCCGGCCATCGGCACGAACGTCTCGCTACCATCGGCCGGCAGCGGCTCAACCACGGCATCTGCAATTACCTCCTCCGCATGCCTGGGCTCGGGTAGCGAGACATTGTCGTTCACCGGAAGTTCCAGTTCCAGAGGCTCGTCGTAATGCAGAATTTCATTCTCAGCCAGCACCCGGATCCGAACAACTGGCGGCTCGGTCTCGACGACCTGTGAGGCGGCTTCTTCGCGATCATACATAGATGTCTCCGGAACCAGGCCGGCGCTGGGCGGCGCCGATACGACCGTCACGGGAATGGCTTCGGTTGCAGCCTGGAACCGCGGGGCGGGGCGATTCGACAGCGGCAGCGGCAGACCCGCGAGGGTCTCAACATGCGGCGGCGCTGCACACCTTCCCGGCGTGAGCGCGGAGAGAGGCGTAGATGCCTCGGCAGGCAACTGGGCCGCAAACGGGAAGTCGGACGTGCGGGCCATCGGAGCGCCCGGCGCGGCGGGACGGACCAAAACCGGCTGAGTCCCGGCAAATGGCAGAGTGGCTTCCGGACTCGCTCCGGCGGCCTCGGGTTCCGCACCTGGCTGCTCGTTCCTCTGGAGAAGCACCTGCTCAGCCCAGCCGGATCCCTGGCTGCCTTGTGACACCGTCTGCTCCGTGGCGGCCATGGGCGGAGGCTGTTGCCGGCGAACTTCGCGGCGGCGGATCGAACGCTCCTGCTGGGTCCGCTCGAACGATTCACAGATATCCGGCGCCTGCGCGGCGGCCTGACGAAGCGACTGTCCCAGTTCTGCCGTTGGCTGCGCAGCGGGAGCGGCCACCGGCGCCGGCGCCACACGGGCCTGCACCAGGGTCTCAATGGTGTGTCTCTGAACCTCGCCCAGGATCACTTCCCGCTTCTCGCGCTCATCCTGCCGGACGCGCATTTCAATATTGGACTCCCGCAACTGCTCGTTGTTGCCCTTCAGAAAATCACAGATCAGTGCGACGAAGGCGGCTCCGAGGACGACGACGAGGCTAACAAAGACTTGGAGTTCAATGGCGCCCATGCAAATACCCTATTAGAAGCTTAAGGGGGGACCGCCTAGAGGCCAATAGGACTGTGGACTCAAATCCGGCTGGTACCTTAGCTCGATTCCCCGATTCCCTTCGTACTAGTCACCTGAGTACGAGACCTTACCCGTACCAGGGACAAACACTCGGCTCACGCGCTCCGCCATTGCAGATCCACCGTCTTCCCGTTCTTCTCCTGATTCCCCCCAAATGAGCGGAGGGTTAGAGCAGCGCCGTCGCCGCGCAACTTCGCCTCCACCCAGCCTACGGGCTCGGAATCGCGAAAATTGTAGCCGACGGCAGGCAGGTTCACCAGGTGGATACCTTCCCACTGATCGTAGGCGTAGTTGTGGGAATGGCCATAGAAGATCGCCTTCACTTTGCGCGCCGGCCGCACCATTTCCATCAGGCGCGGAGCGTCCAGCAGCGCGCCGTCGTCATCGGCCAGCGTATGGTGAACGAAGATCAGGGTGGGCAGTTCACTGGACGTTTTCAAATACTCCGCCAGCCAGGTGCGTTGGGCCTTGCCCAGAAAGCCGGGCGTGGAGTTGGCCTCCACCAGCGAATCGAGCACGACGAGCCGCACGGCCGGTCCCTCGATCACCAGCACATGACGATTTTTCAGCGCCTGCACGCCGGTCTGTGCCGCGCCAAAGGCGTTGATGAAATTGGCGCGGTGGTCATGATTGCCCAGAGCCATGGCAACAGGTATCTTGTCCATCACGGGCTTGAGGATCTGGCGCACCGCGTCGTAGTCGGCCGGCAGCCCCTCCAACCTGGCCACGTCTCCGCAGATCAGCGCGCCCTGCGGCCTGGCGGCGACGATTTCCGGCACAATCCGTTTTAGATTGGCCACCGGCTGAAAGCCCCGGTAGCTGTTGGCGGCATCGGCCGGGAGGTGGGTGTCAGAGAGCAAAGCCCAGTGCATCTGCGGGGCGGCGGAACGCAGCAGTGTGGCCCCGGCGCCCAGGGCAGTGAGCGAGAAAGCCCGGCGGGAAAGGGACGGCAGTGACGAGATGGGCATACAGTAAAGTTTAGCCGACCTGCGACTACAGTAAAGTGAATGAACTGGGAATAAACTGGAGGCCCGGCTATGAAAGAACTGGAATTCGTGAAGACAACCGCGCGCGGAGAAAAGAGCAAGCTCGTGCGCCTGGCGCAGGAGTGGCTCTGCCTGAACGGCTTTAGCGTGATGGTGGACGGCGACTTTGGCCCCGGAACCGAACTGGCGGTGCTGGGCTTTCAAAAGAAGGCCAAGCTCGCCGCAACCGGGCAGGTGGATCAACCCACCTGGGATGCCCTGGTGGCGCCGATGCGCGCGGCGCTGCAACCGCTGCCCGCCGGCTCAAAGACTCTGCGGCAGTTAGTTGTCGCCTACGCCGAGCGGCATCTGGCGCAGCATCCGCGAGAAGTAGGCGGGGAGAACAGCGGGCCGTGGGTGCGCCTCTACATGAATAACAACGAAGGGCCGGCGTGGCCGTGGTGCGCCGGCTTTGCCACGTTTGTGCTGAAACAGGCCAGCGATACGCTGGGTGTGCCGGCGCCGTTGCCGCGGGTCTTTGGCTGCGACTCGCTGGCCGGCATTGCTCAAACCAAGGGGATCCTGCTGCAAACGAAGCCGGCGGCGGATTTCGCCCAGGTGGCGGCCGGAACGCTGTTTCTCGTCCGGAAATCGCCCTTCCACTGGCAGCACATCGGCATCGTGGCGCAGGTGCAGGGCGACGCGATGACCACCATTGAAGGCAACACGAATGACGATGGCGTGCCCGAAGGCTTCGAGGTCTGCCGGCGGTCGCGCGGATTGAAGGACCGGGATTTCCTGCTGGTCTGACGATTCCGGGCTGCATCGTTGTCTTCTCTGTTCTCGAAGGACCTCGAAGCTCGGCACAGACACTCATCGCGTCCAATACCGCGGGCGTCAACACGAACGCCAACTTTGGGCGTATCTTTGGTGCGTTGGATGCCCGCAGGATGCAGATGGGGATGCACCTTTCGTTCTGACTAGGATCACCATTGATGCGCACACTCTTTCTGACTCTCCTGCTGACTGGCGCCGCGCCAGCCCAGCAGCAGTTTGACCTGGTTGTTTACGGCGGCACCGCGGGTGGTGTCGCCACCGCCACGGCCGCCGCGCGGCATGGCTTGAAGACGGCGCTGCTGGAGCCCGGCAATCACATTGGCGGCATGGTGACCGGAGGACTCTCCGGCACCGATGTCGGCAAGATCGAAGTAATCGGTGGCATGGCGCTGGAGTTCTACTGGCGCGCCGGCCGCCACTATCAGCAGGACCGTCATCTGCAGCAGCTTTCGTGGATGCCGGAACCCGCCGTCGCCGAAAAGATCATGCGGCAGATGCTGCTGGATGCCAAGGTGACGTTGCTCGAAAAGCACCGCCTGGTGGAGAAGAAGGGCGTGATCAAGCAGGGCGCGCGGATCGTGGAAGTGGTGATGGAGAACGGCGCGCGCTTCCACGCCAAGGTCTTCCCCGATTGCAGCTACGAGGGCGATCTGATGGCGCAGGCCGGCGTCAGCTATACCTACGGCCGGGAGAGCACCGCGCAGTATGGCGAGCCGCTGGCGGGCGTCCGCGCCCACACCGGCAGTCATCAGTTCGCCGTGGACATCCCCGCCCGGGACGCGAACGGCAAGCTCCTGCCCGAGGTCTCAGCCGAACCGCGCGGCGAGCCCGGATCGGCCGACAAGCGGATCCAGGCGTACAACTTCCGCGTGATCGCCACCAACGTCGCGGCAAATCGAATCCCGTGGCCCAAGCCTGCGGGCTACGACTCGAAACGCTACGAACTGCTGGCGCGCTACCTCCCCGCCCTGACGAAATATATGGGACGGCCGCTGCTGGTGAACGAGGTGAACCTGCTGCGGGTCATCCCCAACGGCAAGGCCGATTTCAACAACCGCGGCGCATTCTCCACCGATTACATCGGCAAGAACTACGCCTATCCCGAAGGCAGCTACGCCGAGCGCGCCCGCATCTGGCAGGACCATGTCGACTACCAGATGGGCTTCTACTATTTCCTTGCCAACGACCCGCGAGTGCCGCGCGAGTTGCGGGACGAGTTCCGCCAGTGGGGCCTGGCCAAGGACGAGTTCACTGACACCGGCCACTGGCCCAATCAGCTTTACGTGCGCGAGGCGCGCCGCATGGTGGGCTTCTTCGTGGCATCACAAAAAGACCTTCAGACCGACCGCACCAAGTCCGACGTGATTGGCATGGGCAGCTACAACTCGGATTCCCATAACGTGCAGCGGCACATCTCGCCTGAGGGCATTGTGCTGAACGAAGGCAACGTCGAGGTGGCGGTGCAGCCCTACCAGATCCCCTACCGCGTGCTCCTGCCGAAGACGGAGGAAGCCGAGAACCTTCTGGTGCCTGTCTGCTTTTCGGCCAGCCACATCGCGTACTCCAGCCTGCGCATGGAGCCGCAGTATATGATCCTGGGCCATGCGGCGGGCGTGGCTCTGGCAATGGCTGCGCAGAAGGGCATCGCCGTGCAATCCGTGTCCGTGGAGGATTTGCAGAAAACCCTACTGGCGGAAGGCGCAGTCTTCGAGCAAGGCGTCGAGATCCAACTCAAGGCGCTGGCTCGCATCCGCGCGCTCTACCAGCCGCCACCGCCGCCAGCCAGGCCCGCACCCTGGGCCCGTCCCGAACCAAATAAATAACCGGAGGCAATCATCATCATGTCATTTCGATTCATCGCCACGATGCTGGCGTGCGCGGGGCTGTGCGCAGCCCAGCAGCAGTTTGATCTGGTCGTCTACGGAGGCACGGCTGGCGGCGTCGCCACTGCCATCTCCGGCGCGCGTCACGGCTTGAAAACTGTATTGCTGGAGCCGCGCCGGCACGTCGGCGGCATGGTCACCGGCGGCCTCTCGCGCACCGACGTGGGCCGGCGCGAAGTGATCGGCGGCCTTTCGCTGGAGTTCTACTATCGGGTGGGCGAGCGCTACGATATGCGCCGCTTCAACAACCCCGTGGCCTGGTTCTACGAGCCCAAGGTGGGCGAGGCCGTGATGCGCGATATGCTGCGAGAGGCTGGCGTCACGGTGCTCTACGATCACCTGTTGAAAGAGAAGGACGGAGTGCGCCGCGAGGGCGCGCGCGTCACCGAGATCACGATGACCAACGGCGCGAAGTTCCGCGGCCGGATGTTCGCCGATTGCACCTACGAGGGCGACCTCATGGCGCAGGCCAAGGTCAGCTATACGTGGGGCCGTGAATCGATGGCGCAGTATGGCGAATCGCTGGCCGGCGTGCGCGACAAGACGCCCAAGCATCAGTTCCTCGTGAACATCTCGGGCAAGGATGAGAACGGTAACGTGCTGCCGGAGATCTCCACGGGACCAGTCGGGCAGCCCGGCGCCGCCGACAAGAAGGTGCAGGCCTACAACTTCCGCGTCATCGCCACCAATGTGCCTGAGAACCGCATCGCCTGGCCGAAGCCGAACGGCTACAATCCGAAACGCTACGAGTTGATGGCCCGGCTCGTCCAGGGCATGACGAAGAAGCTCAACCGCGCACCGGTCTTCCAGGAGGTCACGCTCATCGCCCTCATCCCCAACGGCAAGGCCGATTTCAACAACCAGGGCGCATTCTCCAGCGACTACATCGGCAAGAACTACGCCTACCCCGACGGCCCCTACGCTGAGCGCGCGCGCATCTGGCAGGAGCACGTCGATTACCAGCAGGGGATGTACTACTTCCTCGCCACCGATCCGCGGATCCCGCAATCGCTGCGCGACGAAGTGAATCAGTGGGGCCTGCCCAGGGACGAATACCAGGACACCGGCGGCTGGCCGCACCAGCTCTATGTCCGCGAAGCGCGCCGCATGGTGGGTGAGTTCGTAGTGACGCAGAAAGACTTGCAGACCGAGCGCACCAAGCCCGACGTCATCGGCATGGGCAGCTACAATTCGGATTCGCATAATCTCCAGCGCTTCATCAACAAAGAGGGCTATGTGGAGAACGAGGGCGATATGCAGGTGGCCGTGCAGCCCTACCAGATCCCGTTTCGCGTCATGCTGCCCAAACGCGCCGAGGTGCAGAACCTCCTCGTGCCCGTCTGCTTCTCCGCCACGCACGTGGCATACTCCTCGCTGCGCATGGAACCGCAGTACATGATCCTCGGCCATGCCGCCGGTGTCGCCGCGTCGCTCGCCTTGCGGGACAACAAAGCGGTGCAGGAGATCTCCGTACCGGAACTGCAGAAGGTGCTGAAGTCTGAGGCCGCGGTCTTCGAATTCATCAAGAACGAGCAGATGGACGCGTTCGAGATCCTCAGCCGCAAGGCCACGCCGAAAGGACCGGCAACGTTCAATCGCGAACAGTAGAATCGGTGCATGCGTGCGCTCCTCCTTTCGCTGATTGCCCTGACACTGACGGCGCGGGATGTCACCGTGCAGTCTCCCAATGGGAAGCTGCGGGTGACGCTCGCGCCCTCCGGCTCGACACTCTCCTATCGCGCCACGTTGGATGGCAAACCGCTGATCGGAGAATCGCCGCTGGGCCTCGACGGCATCACCGCGGACTGGTCTGGGGTGAAGGTGCGCACTCGCCAGGTCTCTTCGTCGTGGAAGCCGGTGTACGGAGAGCGCGACGTCATCCCGGATCACTTCCGTGAGACCACGCTCAGCACGGCCACACTCTCCGTCGTGGTGCGCGCCTACAACGAGGGCTTCGCCATCCGCTACCGCGTGGAGGGCGCGGGCGCTGTGGGCTTCGCCGGCGAAAAGACCGGGTTCCGCCTGCCCGATGGCGCGGTGGCGTGGTCTGAATACGGCACCGAGGGCGAGTACGCGCCGGTCCCTGTCGCGCAGGTGAAGGACAAATGCGAGCGGCCACTTACCATTGATCTGCGCGACGGCCGCTTCGTCGCCATCGCCGAGGCGGCCGTGGTGGATTACCCGCGGATGCTGCTTGCGCCCGACGGCACGGGCGGCTTGCGCGCACAGCTCGACAGCGCAGAGGCAGGACAAGCGCCGCTCGAAACACCGTGGCGCGTCTTCGTCATCGGCCGCCGCCCCGGCGACCTGTTGGAGCACGACTACCTGCTGCTCAACCTCAACGCCCCGCAGGCCCTGACGGATGTGTCGTGGATCAAGCCGGGCAAGGTGATCCGCGAGGTCACGCTCTCCACATCCGGCGGCAAGCGCGCCGTGGATTTCGCAGTGAAGCACGGCCTGCAATACGTGGAATACGACGCCGGCTGGTATGGCTACGAATACGATGACGCCAGCGACGCCCGCCGCGTCTCGCTCGATCAGAAGCGTGTGGGCGGCATCCCCAATCACGACGGTCTGGACCTGCCGGCCGTCATCGCCTACGCCCGGGCGCGCGGCATCGGCATCATCCTCTACGTCAATCGCCGTGCGCTGGAAAAGCAGTTGGACGAGCTCTTGCCGCTCTACAAGAGCTGGGGTGTAGCCGGCCTGAAGTTCGGCTTCGTCAACGTCGGCCCGCAGGAGTGGAGCTCCTGGCTGCACACGGCCATCCGCAAGGCCGCGGAGCATCACCTCATGGTGGACGTGCACGACGGCTACCGCCCTACCGGCTACACGCGCACGTATCCCAATCTGATGACCGTGGAAGGCGTGCGCGGCAACGAGCACATGCCCACCGCGCGCCACAACACCACCCTGCCCTTCACCCGCGCCATCGCCGGCGCCTACGATTACACAATCTGCTGGACCACGACGCGGCTCAAAACCACCCGTCCGCACCAGATGGCGCAGAGCGTGATTCACTACAGCCCGTGGCAGTTCCTGTTCTGGTACGACAAGCCGGATGAGATCCAGCCCGATCCGGCCCTCGACTTCTTCCGCGACCTGCCCACCGTGTGGGACGAGACGCGCGCCCTGCAAGGCGAGATCGGCGAGCTGGCCGTGGTGGCCCGACGCAAGGGCGCTGAGTGGTGGATCGGCGCCATCACCAACGAGCAGGCCCGCGCGGTTTCGCTACCTTTGCGATTCCTGAAGTACGGCGGCGGGCGCCAGGCCACGGTGTACTGCGACTCCGGCACGCAGCAACTCCAGGTGGATCGCAGCACTACTCTCGAGTTGAACCTGGCCGCGAACGGCGGCTGCGCCCTGCGGATCAGCGCCGCTCGGTGAGCACGGCGCGCAACTCCGCGCAGCCCGATTTGCTCTGGACGAACGAAAACACCTTGGAGACGGCGTTCTTCGCAGGCTGCGTGTCGGGCGCGGCTTCCAGCAGCACCTTCACCGTGCCGGCCTGACAGCGCCCCGCCGTAAAGCGGTCGATATCGGTGGTCCCGCTCAAAGCCAGATCAACAGCCGCCTCGCCTTGCGGATCGCGCAGCCGCGGATCGGCGCCTTTCCGCAAGAGTATCCGCACGATCTCCTCCTGGCCGTAACCGGCCGCCATCATCAGTGGAGTCATGCGGCCCCCGCCTCGGGCGTTGGGGTCCGCGCCGCCATCCAGCAGCGCCGCCACGGTCCCCGTCTGATTCTTGTGTATCGCGTGTTGCAGCGCCGTCCATCCGTTCACGCCTCCGGTCTCATTGGCGTCTGCCCCACCGCGCAGCAATGTCTGCACCGCGGCCACATCGCCAGAGCGCGCCGCGCCAATTAAACGAGACGTCATGCGCCCGCCGCCGCACGCACCCAGTAGTACGGCTAGAAAAAACACGGCAAAGAGAAGCACAACCGTTGTCTTCATAGTTGCCAGAATACGCCAAGTACTTTTCGTTGTAAAGTTATTTCCACTGCTCGAACGTCTTGCCCTCGCGCGCCAGTTGCTCCAGCAGCGGCGCCGGTTTCCACGCCGGCCCCAGTTCGTCGTGGAATCGGCGCACGCCCTCCAGCACCTTCTCCAGCCCTACAGCCCCGGCATAGTGCATCGGCCCGCCGCGCCACGCCGGGCACCCGTAGCCGTTCACGTAGACGATATCGATATCGACGCTGCGCAGCGCGATGCCCTCTTCCAGCAGCCGCGCACCCTCATTGATCAGCGCGTATAGCACACGCTCGACGATCTCCTGCGACGTGAACGTCCGCTGCGCAATGCCCTGCACTGCCGCATACTCCCGCACCAGATGCTCCACCTCCGGGTCCGGCGTGGCTCGCCGGTTCTCATCGTAGCGATACCAGCCCAGCGAGCTCTTCTGGCCGTAGCGGCCCATCTCGTATAGCATGTCCTCAAACGTCTTCGGCTCCAGATGCGGCCGCCCCAGCCGCAGAGCCTCCTGCCGCACCCGCCACGAGACGTCGAGGCCGGCCAGGTCGCCCACGGCCAGCGGCCCCATCGCCATGCCCCACGCGGTCAGAGCCTCGTCCACCTGCTGCGCGGTGGCGCCCTCTTCCACCAGCGACACTGCTTGCTCGCGGTAAGGCCCGAACATCCGGTTGCCGATGAACCCGAAACAGTTGCCGGATAGCACCGCGATCTTCCTTAGCGGCTTGGCCAGATCCATCGCCGTGGCGATCACCGCCGGGCTCGTATCCTTGCCGCGAACCACTTCCAGCAAACGCATCACGTTCGCCGGGCTGAAGAAGTGCGTCCCCACCACGAACTGGGGCCGTGAGGTGACGGCGGCGATGGCATCGATATCCAACGTGGACGTATTGGTGGCCAGGATCGCGCCGGGCCGCATCGCGCGGTCGAGATCGCGGAAGATATGCTGCTTCAGCTCCATCGCCTCGAACACCGCCTCCACTGCGATGTCAGCATCGCCGAAGCCGTCGTACTGCAAAGTCGGCGTGATCAGCGCCAACCGCTGCTCCGCCTGCGCCGTCGCCAACCGGCCCTTCTTCACCGACGATTCGTAGTTGCGCCGGATCGTCGCCATGCCGCGGTCCAGCGCCGATTGCGTAGCATCCTTCAGCAGCACCGGGATGCCGGCGTTGGCAAAGCACATCGCAATGCCGCCGCCCATCGTGCCAGCCCCCACCACGGCCGCGCGCCGCACCGGCAGCGTGGCCGTCTCTTTCGGCAGAGACGGGATCTTCGCCACCGTCCGCTCACCAAAGAAGACGTGAATCATCGCTCGCGATTGCGCGCCGCGCAAACACGTGTCGAACAGCTCGCGCTCCTTCGCGATACCTTCCGCAAAGCTCAGCCGCGCGGTGGCGGCAACGGCATCCAGCGCCGCCAGCGGCGCGCTCTGCCCGCGCAGTTTCCGCCGGCATTCCGCGCGGAACGTCTCCGCCAGCAACTCACTCTGCTCGGCGTCCAGCAGCCTGTCGCGCAAATCCCGCGTCCGCCGCACCGCTGGCCGCTCCGCCGCAAACGCCAGCGCGCCCTCCAGCAGATCGCCCTCGATAATCCGGTCCACAATCCCGCACGCCAGCGCATCCGCCGCCGTCACAGGCTCGCCCAGGGCGCACATCCGCATCGCCTGCTCTACGCCGGCTAGCCGGGGCAGCCGCTGCGTGCCCCCTGCGCCGGGAATCAAGCCGAGCTTCACCTCCGGCTGCCCCACTTGCGCCGACGCCACAGCCACCCGGTAGTGGCCCGCCATCGCCGTCTCGAGACCGCCCCCCAGCGCGCTCCCGTGGATTGCCATGATTACCGGCTTGGCCGAGCTCTCCATCTCGTCCAGCAGCGCCGCCAGATTCAGCGGCGGCGCCTCGCCCGAGACGATCCGCGCAAACTCGCGGATGTCGGCCCCGGCAATGAACGTCCGCCCCGTCCCAATGATCACCACGGCATGGATTGCGTCGTCCGCCGCCGCCTCGCGCACCGCCGCCAGCAGGCCCTCCGGCACGCCAGGGCTCAACGCATTCACGGGCGGGTTGTTCACAGCCGCAATCAGGACGCCGTCGCGCCGCGTAACCTGCACAAGTTCGCTCATGTTGAATGTCCTACACTGATGATTTGAAGCCCAAGCCCCTCAACCTCAAAGAGCTCAACTCGCTCGTGTCCACCATGCCATTCAACCATCTTCTGGGGATGCGCGTAACCCGCATCTATTCGGATGGCATCAGCATGGAGATGGAAATCACCCCGCAGCTCCGCAATATCCTTGGCACATTGCACGGCGGCGCAATGGCATCCCTCATCGACGCGGTGATCGGCGTATCCGTGATCCAGCAACTGGGTGGCCGCGCGGCGACAACCGTTGAGTTGAAGGTCAACTACCTGCGGCCCGCGGCCCAGGGCAAGGTGAGGGCGCGCTCCAGGATCATCAAGATCGGCAAAACACTCGTGGTGGCAACGGCCGAGGTCCACGACTTGCACGGCCACGTCGTTGCCATCGGCAGCGCCACGTATCTCCCGTTATGAACGAATGCTCGGTCCTGATTCACGGTGGCGGCCCAACGGCCGTCTGGAACGCCAGCCTTGCCGGTCTCGCGCTGGAGGCCCGCCGCCTGCCCGGATTTCCGCGCCTGATGGCCGCCCGGGGCGGCTTCTCCGGGCTGTGGGCGCGTGAGTGGATCAACCTCTCTAGCGTCCCGCAGACCCGTCTCGACGAGCTCGCCTACGGCTCCGGCTCCGCCATCGGCACCTCGCGCGACAATGTTGACGATGCCGCGCTGGCCCAGGCCCTGGAAGCGCTGGCCGCCCACGGCGCCCGCGTTGTCTTCGTCAGCGGCGGCAACGGCACTATGCGCACCGCCCACCGCTTGCAGGAGGCCGCCGGCGCCACCCTCCAAGTCATCGGCATTCCGAAGACCATCGACAACGACATCCCGGGACTCCCCTGGACTCCTGGCTACGGCTCGGCCGCCCGCTTCTTTGCCCATGCCGCGCGTGACGCCGGCGAAGATAACCGCTCCCTGCCCTCCCCCGTCATGGTGCTGGAGACCCTCGGCCGCGATACCGGCTGGATCACCGCCTCCACGGCGCTGGCCCGGCACGGCACCACCGACGCGCCACACCTCATCTACCTGCCGGAACACCCTGTGTCCCTGCAAACCGTCTGCACAGACGTCGACGAGGTGCTGAGCCGTCTGGGCCGCTGCGTCATCGCCGTCTGCGAGGGCATGAAGGACGAACGGGGCGAGCCGTTCGGAGCGGAGCTCCAGCGCGATCGCGACGGCGCAGGACGCCTCGCCTCCACGCTCGGCCACTCTCTGGCGGCTCTCATTCACACCAACCTGAAGGTCCGCGCCCGCAGCGAGCGGCCCGGCCTCGTGGGCCGCAGCTTCGCCGCCCTAGCCTCGGAGCCGGATCGCGCCCTCTCCTTTGAGTGCGGTAAGGAGGCAGCCCGAGCCGCCGCCGCCGGCCGTGCCGGCATCCTGGTCACCGGCCAGGCCGGCTGGGTTCCACTTGCCGAGATTTCCGGTAAACTGCGCCAATTCCCCCAGCATTGGATCGCCGAATCCGGCCACGACGTGGTCCCTGACTTCGTCGAGTGGCTTTCGCCTATCGTCGGCGACGTTCCGGAGCACCCGCACCTGTAGAATTGTGGAAGAGTTCCACATCTGATTCACTGGCACTCGGATTGCATATACCCTTCCGTCAAGGAGGGGCTGAATGCCCAAAGGCTCTGTTGCCATTACCGCGGAACGCTGCAAGGGGTGCGGCTTCTGCGTGGAGTTTTGCCCTACTCACGTGCTCGAACTTTCGAGCGCTTTCAACGCCAAGGGCTACCACCCACCCCACATGATAACTGCCGAGAAATGTTCAGGTTGCAACCTCTGTGGGATGTACTGCCCGGACTTCGCCATCTTCGGCTACAAGTTCCCTGATCTCAAGGGCGGAAAGGTAGGTCCGGCATGACGCATGCTGATCCACGCTGTGTCCTGACGGGCACCCACTTTATCAACGGAGATGCCGCTTGCTGCGAGGGTGCGCTGGCAGCGGGTGCGCGATTTGCCGCAGGATATCCCATCACCCCCTCCACCGAAGTCGTCGAACGCTTCGCCTCGCGGGCGCCCGCCGTGGGCGGTATCTTCATTCAGATGGAAGACGAACTGGCGGCCTCCATTGCACTGCAAGGCATGGTTTGGGCCGGGCAGAAATCGTTCACCGTCACCTCCGGACCTGGCTTTTCCCTCATGATGGAGCACATCGGCCTGGCTGCCATGACGGAAACGCCCTGCGTCTTCGTCAACGTGCAGCGCGGCGGCCCCTCCACCGGCCTGCCCACCCTGCCCGCGCAGGGCGATATGATGCAGGCGCGCTTCGGCTCCCACGGCGACTACTCCACCATCTCTCTCGTGCCCAGCACGCCCCAGGAGTGCTTCGATCTCACGGTAACGGCCTTCAACCTCGCCGAGCAGTTCCGCGTCCCCGTCATGTTCATGATGGATGAGTGCGTGGGACACATGACCGAGAAGGTGGTCATCCCCGAAGCCAGCGAGATTGAGCTGTATCCGCGCCGACGTGCCTCCAAGCCGCCGGGCGAGTTCCTCCTGTTTGAGCCTGGTCCCGATCTGGTCCCCGAGATGGCACACGCCGGCGAAGGCTACAACGTCTATGTCACCGGGTTGACCCACGACAACAAAGGCTACCCGTTGATGAACCCCAAGATGCAGCGGGAGCTCGTCACGCGCCAGTTTGAGAAGATCAGCCGCGCCGCCGATCAGCTCACCATCGTGGAATCCGAAGGCGTCGAGGGCGCCGACGTCGTCATCGTCGCCTACGGCATCACCGCCCGCGTTTCCCGCCGGGCCATCCAGATGGCGCGGGACAAGGGCCTAAAAGTCGGTCTGCTGCGTCTCATCTGTGTCTGGCCGTTCCCGGAGAAGCTGATCCGCGAACTGGCGCCCAAGGTCAAGGCTTTGGTCATGCCGGAGCTCAACATGGGCCAGGTTGTGATCGAACTCGAGCGCTGCGCCGGCGGCAAGTGCAAGGTCATCAGCGTGCCCCACCCGGGCGGAACGGTTCATAAACCGGCCGAAATTCTGGAAGCCATCGAAAGAGGCGCACAATGAGCACCACGCCTGAGCTCGCCATTCTCAATCCGGTGGAGGAGGTGCTCCGCAAGGATCGCATTCCCACCATCTGGTGCCCCGGTTGCGGCATCGGCACCACGGTCAACAGCTTCGCCTACGCGCTGATGGGCACCGGCATCGATCTCAAAAAGACGGCCATTGTCAGCGGCATCGGCTGCTCCGGCCGGGTCAGCGGCTACATGGCGCTGGATTCGTTCCACACCACCCACGGCCGCGCCATTCCCTTTGCCACCGGTCTCAAGCTGGCCAACCCGGAGCTCAACGTCATCGTCTACTCCGGTGACGGCGACCTCACCTCCATCGGCGGCAATCACCTGGTCCACGCCGCCCGCCGCAACATGGACCTCCTGGTGGTCTGCGTCAACAACATGATCTACGCCATGACAGGCGGACAGGCCGCGGCCACAACGCCCGGCAACTCCATGTCCACCACAACGCCCTACGGCAGCTTTGAACCGGAGATCTGCCTGCCTCAGTTGGTGGATGCCTGCGGCGCGGTGTTCGTCGCACGCTGGACCGCCTTCCACGTCAAGCAACTGGAGCGCACCATGGCCAAGGCGCTCAAGAAGAAGGGATTCCGCTTCATCGAAGTGGTCACGCCCTGCCCCACTCTCTACCAACGCCGCAACAACATGGGCGACGGCCTCGCAGCCATGGTGGACTACAAGACCCGCAGCAAGATCAAGAACGGCGCCCCCACCTACGAAGTGGCCATGCAACCCGGCGGCGATATCATCGTCGGTGAATTCGTGGATCGCGAGCGTGAGGACTACCTCTCCCGCATGCGCCGTCAATTGGGATCGCATTATTGCGAATTCCCGGAACAGGTCGAAGACCAAGAACCCGAGGGGTGCTGTTCGGAATGCTAAAAGAGATCCGCATCGCAGGCTTCGGCGGACAAGGCGTCATCCTTTCCGCCCACATCACCGGCCGCGCCGTCGCTCTGCACGAGAACGGCTACGCCACCATGACGCAGAACTATGGTCCGGAGGCCCGCGGCGGAGCTGCCAGCGCGGCGCTGGTCATCAGCGATCAGCCCGTCCTGTTCCCCTACGTCGCCAACCCGGATATCCTCGTCGTCCTCTCCCAGGAGGCATTCACCCGCTTCACTCCCGAGGTGAAGGAGGGCGGCACGCTCCTCGTGGAAGAGGATCTCGTCCACATGGAGAATCTCCCCCAGCACCTGAAGGTCTACAGCATCCCGGCCACGCGTATTGCCGAGGAGTTGGGCAAGAAGATGGTGCTCAATGTCGTGATGGTGGGCTTCTTCTGCTCCATCACCGGCGCGGTCAGCTACGACGCCTGCCTCGCGGCGGTCAGAGACTGCGTGCCGGCGAAGTTCCTGGATCTGAACCTCAAGGCGTTTGACCGCGGCTTCCAGTTCGGCAAGGAACTTCTGGAGAAGGGGACCAAGCCGGAAATGGACACCGAGACCGAGGCGATCCTCGAATCGGCCAACTAGAGCGCTTTCACCATTGTTGTCGGCCACCGCTTGCTCACGCGCGGCTCGGTTCCGGGCACCGACCGTAAGGGAGTGGACTGCAACCACTCCGAAGTCGCTCTGAGTTCGCAGACCCGTCAGAAGTGGGGCCGCGCCGTTCCGTCGCGGCCCCGCCAGCCCCGCGTTTTCAGCCCTCCTCGCCACCCGCTCGACGCCCACTTCCGAATCGTGCATAGTAGACACATGCTACGCCGTGAAGCGTTGGGAATCGCCGCCCTGTCCGCCGCAAATGTGATGGGTGCTAATGATCGTGTCCGGATGGGCCTCATCGGCTGTGGAGGCCGCGGCCGTTACGTCTCGCGCCTGATGAAGGAGGCCCCCGGCGTGGAGTTCGTCGGCGTCGCCGACGTCTATGAGACCAACGCCAACTCTGCCCGCGAATGGGCCGGTGGCGCCTGCGAGGCCTACGGCGATTTCCGCCGCCTGCTGGACCGCAAGGACATCGACGCTGTGCTCGTCGCGACACCGGACCACTGGCACGCCGCCGCCACCGTCCTCACCTGCGCCTCCGGCAAGGACGTCTATACTGAAAAGCCGCTCTCCCACAACATCCGCGAAGGGCGCGCCATGGTCCAGGCAGCCCGGCGTTACAACCGCATCGCCCAGGCCGGCATGCAGCATCGCTCCTCACCCCACTTCGCCGAGGCGGCGGAGCTCGTCCAGAGCGGCAAGCTCGGCAAGGTGCACTTCGTCCGCGTCTGGAACTACATCAACATGATCCCGCGCGGCATCGGCCGCAGCCTGGACGAGCCGGCGCCGTCCGGGTTGAATTGGGATATGTATTGCGGCCCCGCGCCCCTCGCGCCCTACAACCGCAAACGGTTCCTCTCCACCTATCGCTGGTTCTGGGATTACTCCGGCGGCTACATCACCGATTACGGTACGCACCGCCTCGACACCGTGCATCAGATCATGGGTGTGGACGCTCCGCGTACCGCCGTCGCCACCGGCGGCCGGTTTGCCCTGGCAGACGCCGGCGAAATGCCAGACGTGCTCACGGTCACCTATGAGTATCCCGGCTTCGTCATGATCTACGAGGGCATCAACGTCAACGGGCTCGGCATGGGCATCCGCACACCCGGGATGCGCTACTACAATGCGCGCGGACCGCTCGACCGGCCCAACGGAATGGCCTTCTACGGCACCAACGGCACACTGCTGGCCGACCGCGTGGGCTACGAGGTCCTGCCGGAAATGTCAGCCAGCGGCTGGCCGCCCGCAGCCTCGGGTGAAGCTGAATTCCGCATGGAGCGCCGCCAGATGAATACCACCGACGCCACTGGCCTCCACGCCCGCTCGTTTATCGAATGCGTCCGCTCGCGCAAGCGCCCGGCTGCCGACATCGAGGCCGGGCACCGTTCCACCATCATTCCCCACCTCGGTAATATCAGCTACAAGACCGGGCTGAAATTGAAGTGGGACTCCGTCCGCGAGGATTTCGACAATCAGCCCGAGGCAACAAAGTTATTGGGCCGAACTCAGCGAAAACCCTGGGACCTGATCGCGCTCACTCCGCTACCCTGAAGGGATGGGCTTTTCTGATTCGTTGTACGCCCGCAAGTTTGGACTGACGCCGCGCGACCTGGAACGCTATCTGGCCGAGGCCCTCTCCCGCGGCGGAGATTACGCCGACCTCTACTTCGAGTACGTGGAATCCACGTCGCTCAGCCTGGATGAATCCATCGTCAAAAGCGCCACCCAGGGTGTGACCCTCGGCGTCGGCATCCGCGTCCTCACCGGCGAGCGCACCGGCTACGCCTACTCCGGCGACCTCAGCCCGGAGCGCGTGCTGAAGGCCGCGCGCACGGCTGCGTGCATCGCAGCCGGGCCGTCCACCGTGCTCAAGTCCGGCCTGGACGAATCCGGCCGTCTGGATCTCTACCCGGTGCCCGTGCCCGCCGCCGATTGCTCGCTGGCCGAGCGCGTGGCGCTCATCACCCGCGCCGATGCGGCCGCGCGCGCCGCCGATTCCAAAGTGTTTCAGGTGATGGCATCTTTCGCTGACTCCATCAAGCAGATCCTCATCGCCACCTCTGAAGGCCGCCTGGTGTGGGACCGCCAGCCCATGGCGCGGCTCAACGTGACGGCGCTCGCGCGCGGCGCCGATGGCCGCGTGGAGCACGGCTACCAGGGCGGCGGCGGCCGCGTGGGTCTGGATCACTTCACCTCGCAAAACCTGCCCGAAAAATTCGCCGCCGAGGCCGTGCGCCAGGCGCTGGTGCAACTCGACGCCGAGCCCGCCCCGGCCGGCGAGATGACCGTCGTGCTCGGCCCCGGCTGGCCCGGCATCCTGCTGCACGAGGCGGTGGGCCACGGCTTGGAGGCCGATTTCAACCGCAAGAACGTCTCCGCCTTTTCCGGCCGCATCGGCCAACTGGTGGCCAGCCCGCTCTGTACCGTCATTGACGACGGCGCCATCGCCAGCCGCCGCGGCTCGCTCAACGTGGATGACGAGGGCACGCCCACCCAGCAGAATGTTCTCATCGAGAACGGCGTGCTGCGCGGTTACCTCCAGGACAAGCTCTCCAGCCGCCTGCTGGGCTCGGCAACCACCGGCAACGGGCGCCGCGAAGACTACCAGAACATTCCCATGCCGCGCATGACCAACACTTACATGATGGCGGGCGAAAGCGATCCGGAAGAAATCGTGCGCAGCGTGCCCAACGGCCTCTACTGCACCACCTTTGGCGGCGGCCAGGTGGATATCACCAGTGGCAATTTCGTCTTCTCCGCAACCGAGAGCTACCTGATCGAAAACGGCAAGCTCACGCGCCCGGTGCGCGGCGCCACGCTGATAGGCAACGGTCCGGAGGCGATGAAGTACATCTCCATGGTGGGTAACGACTTGCGGCTCGATGAGGGCGTCGGCATCTGCGGCAAGGAAGGCCAGAGCGTGCCGGTGGGCGTGGGCATCCCCACGGTGAAGATCGACAAAATCACGGTGGGAGGGAACGCATGACGCCGCGCAATCCGCAGGAAGAGATCGCGGCCCGCATCGTCGCGTTGGCCCGGGAGCAGGGCGCTTCCGCCTCGGAGGCCACCCTCGCCGAGGGCGACGAATTCGAGGTGAATGTGCGGCTGGGCGAAGTGGAAACCCTGAAGGAGGCCGGATCGAGGGCCGCCGGGGTGCGCCTTTTGTGCGGCCGGCGCGTCGGCTCGGCTTACACGTCCGATCTCTCCGAGGAAGGGTTGGCACGCATGGTGGCCTCGGCCGCCGGACTCGCGCAGATCTCCACCGAGGACCCGTTCGCCGGCCTTCCGGATGAGGCCGAGCTCGGATCGCTGCCGGGCGACTTGCTGCTCTATTCCAGCTCCGTCGAAAACCTCGAAGCAGCCTACAAGATCGAGCAGGCACGCGCCTGCGAGGCCGCCGCGCTGGCTGCCGATCCGCGCATCACCAACAGCGAGGGCGCCGGCTTCGGCTCCAACACCGGTTGGCGCGCCTTCGCCAACTCCCTCGGCTTTCTGGGCAGCTACCGGTCGTCGTCCTGCTCCCTGAGTGTGGTGCCGGTGGCCGCCAGCGGCGACGGGCTCCAGCGCGATTACTGGTACTCCACCGCCCGCTCACACGACAAGCTGGAGGCGCCGGAATACATTGGCCGCAAGGCCGCTGAGCGCCTGCTGCGGCGTCTGGGCGCGCGCAAGGCCGCCACCCAGAAGGTGCCGGTGATCCTGGACCCCATGGTGGCGCGCTCTCTGGTGGGTCACGTCTTCTCGGCCGTAACCGGTGAGGCGGTCTGGCAGAAGGCGTCTTTCCTCGCCGATCTGCTCGGCGAGCGGATCGCCGCGCCGGGCATCACCATTCTCGACGATGCCACCATGCCGGGCCTCTTCGGAACCTCGCCGTTCGACGATGAGGGCGTGCCCTCCCGCTGCACCCCGGTGGTCGAAGACGGTTATCTGCGCAACTTCCTGTTGAATTCCTATACGGCTCGCAAGCTCGGCATGAAGACGACAGGCAACGCGTCGCGCGGTGTGACAGGCAACGCCGGCACCGGACACGGCAATCTGTACCTCCAACCGGGTGAACAGTCGCCTGATCAGATTATTTCTTCGATAAAAAATGGCCTCTACGTGACCGAACTGCTCGGCTCCGGTGTCAATATAGTCAACGGCGACTATTCGCGGGGCGCGGCCGGTTTGTGGATTGAGAATGGCCAACTGACGTGGCCGGTCCATGAAATCACCATCTCAGGGAATCTTCGCCGAATGCTCGAACAGATCGAAGCCGTGGGCAACGACCTAGAGTTCCGTGGTTCAGTTGCCTGCCCGACGCTTCTGATCGGGGAGATGACGGTCAGTGGCCATTAAAACGCAAGAAAAGCGCTCATTCAATTCAACGCTCTTCGTCAGCCTGGCGGCGGTGATCCTGATCGCCGGCGCCAGTTTCTGGTTCCTGTTCCTGCGCACCGCGCCGTCCGCCAGCCAGCAGGTGATGCTCACCCCGGAAGCACGCGCCTACGTCGGCAAACTCGGACTGTCTGATGTGGAGATGAAAGCCCACGAGAACTACATGAAGGCCACCGTGGTGGAGATCAACGGCAAGATCACCAACCGCGGAACCCGCCCGCTGAAGTTGGTGGAGATCAACTGCGTCTTCTACGACCCCTACGGGCAACTGATTCTGCGCGAGCGCGTGGCCATCGTCAAGCGCACCGCCGCCAGCCTGGCGCCCGGCGAGACGCGCCCGTTCCGGCTGCCCTTTGATTCCATCCCCAGCGGTTGGAATCAGACGCTGCCGCAGCTTGTCATTGCGCGGATCGACTTCGAGAACTGATCCGCGGATGGCAACTGTTCTGTTGGTGGAAGACAACCCCGATCAACGCATCCTGCGCCGCATGATCCTCGAGCGCGCCGGGCATACTGTGCTCGACGCAGCCAACGCGCACGACGCTCTGGTCCGTGTTCGGGCCGGTGGTGTCGGCTGCGTGCTGATGGATCTCGGCCTGCCCCGGACCGACGACGGCCTGCAGCTGATCACGGAGCTCTCCGCTCTGGACTCGCGCCTGCCTGTCGTGGTCCTCTCCGGCTGCGCGCACGAAGTTGCTGCTTTGCGCGAATCCGGGGCCGTGGCGGCCGCACTTTCGAAACCTGTCGGAACGGAGCGTCTTTTGCGCACTTTAGAGCGTCTAACTGCCACTTTTTTGCTCTTTTTGACATGTTTTGTCACCACCCTGAGCGCCCAGACCCGCGAGTTCGCGTTCCAGGTGCGCCAGCCGGCTGAGATCGTCGCCGACCTGGTGCTGGACGCGCCGAACGCCGATTGGTCCAAGCCGGGCCGCGAGGCATCGCTGGCCACGCTCTCGGTAGACGGAAAAGCGCAGCAGAATCTCATGGTGTTCGGCGGCGCGCGGACATACAGCGTGTTCCTCGGCCAGCTCGACGCCGGTCCCCACACACTCAAGGTGGAGCGCCACGCGACGTACTCGGCCACCGGCGCCGGACTGCGCGCGGTGGACGCGAAGTTTCGCGAATCGAAAGACGACTTCATTGCCCACGCGCCCATCCTGCTGGCGCGCGCGAACACACTGGGCCAGTTCACCGATGTCCCGCTGCTGGCCTACTGCACGCGCGGCAAAGACGCCGCGGGCGCCTACCTGGAATACACCGTGATCTTTTCCAACGAAGATGGCGGGACGTCCACGCGAGACCTGATGGCCCGTTGGGGTCGCACCACGGACATCGAGTACATCTACCGCGTGTGGTTGAACGCCGCGGGCGCGCCCGTGCAGACACTGATCCAGACCAAGGATCACGTGGACGTTCCCTATTCCGGCACGCGGGAGGGCAGCCATCCGATTCTGATGCCGGTCACTGACAACAACATGGTGGCGCCCGCGCCGCTTGCCGGCTCGCCGATTCGATACCAGCTTGCGCCCGTGCTGACGGAGCTCGGCGGCGGCTCGCGGGAGAAGGTGATGGACGCGGCTCCGTTTACCTATCGCATCGCGGCCGAGGAGTTGGAGCGGGAAGGAAAGTTGCGACCGGCCGGCGCGTTTGACGGCGAGAAGATCAGTGATCCGCGCAACTATCTGGTGGTGGAGTTCCAGACGGAATCGAAGTCCGCCGCCGTGCAGCTTCTCGTACGGGGCCGGGCATCACAGCGCTGGTATGGCTCGTCCAACGGGCTGGCGAAAAGCCACATTGAGCGCGACGGCTGGGCGCGGACCGCGATAGAACTTCCACCCGGGACCAGGCTCGCTGCCCTGGCGGAGATTGGCGCCCAGTGTCTTTCACTGCGGGACGTCTCCCGGCAACCAGTGCCGAAGAACGGCACCTGCTCGGTGGGCGCATTCGGCAGGATTTTTCTGCTGGGGCCGGACTACGCGCCACTACCGGCGCTGGCGCCGCCCGCGGCGGGTTGGCGGCTGAAAGCGGGCGAGATGATGTCCGCTCCGCTGCAATAGCCATGGATCTCGATTCGCTCCGCGCACGCTTAAAGGCAGAGGGCAAGCTCGCGCTCTCCATCCGCGTGATTCCGAAGAGCCAGCACACGCAGTGGGCCGGCGAGATGGGCGATGGCGCGTTGAAAGTGAAGCTCGCCGCCGTGCCCGAAAAAGGCAAAGCGAACGACGAACTGATCCGCTTCCTCGCCGAGGAGTTCGGCCTGCGCCGCGCGCAGGTGGAGATCGTCGCCGGGCAGAGCAACCCGCGCAAGCAGATCCGGTTGACGCGGTGATTACGACACCGGCTGGAATGGCCAGACGATGGATGTGGAGACTCCGCCATCGACGGTGATGACCTGGCCGGTGATGTAGTCCGACCCGGGACTCGACAGGAATACGGCGAGGGGCGCGATATCCTGCGGGGCGCCCAGGCGCGGATTGGGCTGCACACCTTTCATCCACTGCCTCATCTCCGGCTGCGCCCACATGTCCTTGTTCAGATCGGTGAGGATGAAGCCTGGCGCGATGCAGTTGACCTGAATTTCGTGTTGGCCCCATTCGGCGGCCAATTGGCGGCACAACCCGGCCAGCGCCGCCTTGGTGACGGTGTACACGCTGACGTAGGGGAGGCCAAGAATGGAGGTCAGGCTGCCGATCATGACCACTTTGCCTCCGGCGCCGCGCTCGATCATGCGCTTGCCGACGGCCTGAGTGAGCTCGAAGATGCCGGTGAGATTCGTATTCACCAGCCGGTCGTACTCTTCCGGCGTGTAATCTTCAAACCGCTTGCGGACATTGGTGCCGGCGACGTTGATCAGGATATCGATATCGGGCAGCGCGGCGACGGCGCGCTGGCGCGAAGCGCGGGAGGCGATATCGAGCTCCAGCGCCTCGGCGGCGCAGCCCTCGGCGCGCAGTTCGGAAGCGATCTTTTCGAGTGACGACAGCGTGCGCGACGCGAGAATGGTGCGGGCGCCGGCTCGCGCCAGGCCCTCCGCGATCGCCTGGCCGATGCCGCGGCTGGCGCCCGCCACGAGCGCCGTTTTGCCAGAGAGTGAAAATGGGTTCGCCTGTGCCATGATCCACAGGCTAGCATGGTGCTATGACGAAGCTCTGCATCGCGCTCCTACCCGGTGACGGAATCGGCCTGGAAGTCATCCCGGCTGCCAGAAAGGTCCTGGAAAAGTCTGCCTCGCTACACGGTGTACAACTGCACTTTGAGGAGTTCGACTGGGGCTCGGATTACTACTTCCGCCACGGCGTGATGATGCCGGTGGATGCGCTGGAACGGCTGCGCCGCCACGACTCCATCCTGCTGGGCGCCGTGGGCCATCCCGACATCCCGGACCACATCACGCTGAACGGAATGCTGCTGCCGATCCGGCGTAGCTTCGATCTCTTCGCCAACGTACGGCCGGCGGTGCTCTATGAGGGTGTGGAATCGCCGCTGCGCGGCTACAAGGCGGGCGAGATCGACATGGTGGTGGTGCGCGAGAACACGGAGGGCGAGTACGCCAACGTCGGCGGCTTCCTGTATCACCATCTGCCGGAAGAGGTGGCCGTGCAGACGTCGGTCTTCACGCGGCACGGGTGCGAGCGCATCATCCGGTTTGCGTTTGAGCTGGCGCGGCGGCGCAACCGTGCGCGGCACGTCACATCGATCACGAAATCCAACGCGCAGGGCTACAGCATGGTGCTGTGGGATCGCGTTTTCCGCGAGGTGGCGGCGGACTATCCCGACATCCTGACCGGCTCGCTGCTGGTGGACGCGGCGGCAATGAACTTCGTGCGGCGGCCGGCGTCGTTTGACGTGGTGGTGGGCTCCAACCTGTTTGGCGACATTCTGAGCGATCTATCGGCGATCATCACGGGCAGCATCGGCCTGGCGCCGAGCGCGAATCTCGATCCGCGCCGCAACGCGCCCTCTCTATTTGAGCCCGTACACGGTTCGGCCCCGGACATCGCGGGAAAGGGCGTGGCGAACCCGCTGGCGACGATCCTGGCGGCCTCCATGATGATGGAACATCTGGAGCAGTCCGCGATGGCCGCGCAGATGGAGGACGCGGTGCGGGCCTTGCTGGCGGCCGGGAAAGCGTTGCCTGCCGATCTGGGCGGCTCGGCCGGAACGGCAGAGGTGACGGCGGCGGTGCTGGCGCAGTTGGGGTAGGGCGGCGCGCGGGGAAGTTTCGAGACATCCTGGCGAACTAGCCGCCCCATTTCCCTCATAGTCCCTTTCGTCTCGCCGATGAGCGGAATTGAGCAACGGGAGGGAGAGTCCAAATGTCACTGGACGTCATGATCGTCGATGATTCGGCGGCAATCCGAAAGATCCTGCAGAGGGTTCTGATCCAGGCCGACGTGCCCATCGGAAAGGTGGTTGAGGCCGGGGACGGCCAGGATGCGCTGGAGAAGCTGAAGACCGTCACCGTTGGTCTCATTCTGTCCGATATCAACATGCCGAACATGGACGGGCTGCAACTTCTGGCGGCGCTCAAGTCGCAGGAGGCCACCAAAGGGGTGCCCGTCATCATGGTGACCACCGAGGGCAGCAGCAACAAGGTGATGGAGGCGGTCTCGCTGGGAGCTGCCGGCTACGTTCGCAAGCCATTCACCGCGGAACAGATCAAAGAGAAGCTGGCGGGAATCATCTAGGCGTCCGCCCGCCGAAATCCAATTGGAGTTGTTATCATGACGCACGACCAACTGGTCACACTTGTCCGTCAATCCACGCGCGACGTATTCGGCACGATGCTGGGTATCGAGTTAGTGGATCACGAGCCATCGGTGGGTGACGGTGTACCCGGCCCCAATACCGGCGTATTGGCGCTGATTGGGCTGGCGGGGGCCTGGGCAGGTTCGGGCACTTTTTCCTGCTCGGCAGAGATGGCGCAAAAGATCTCGGGCCAACTGCTGATGATGGAGTTCTCCGCGGTGGACGCCGATGTGCTGGATGCGATCGGCGAGATCACCAACATGGTATTGGGCAACGTGAAGACATCGCTGGAGGAGGTGCTTGGGCCGATGGGGCTGAGCATTCCTACGGTAATTTATGGGCGGAACTTCACGACGCGCAGCGTGGGCAAGAGTAACTGGACGGTAGTTCCGTTTGAATGCCTGGGCGAGGTCGTGGAGGTACACATCTGCTTGACGCCGAGCAATGAACGCCAGCGGAGCCTCTCGGCCAAAGATCACGCATCCGCTGTGCTCACGATGGCGGAGTAGCCGTGGCCACGCAGCGTTACCTCATTGTTCGCGTGGCCGGCCGGGAGTTTGCCCTGCCGGCCTCTCGAATCCGGGCCATGACGCAGGCGCTGGGCCTGGCGCTCACGCCGGTTTCGGACCTGGAGCCGCTGCGATATGTCGTCAATATTGATGGAGCCGGCATCTCTGTGATTGTGCCGAACGCCGCGCTCGGCCTGCCGGAGCGGCCCATCAGTTGCCGCACGTGTCTTCTGCTGATCGACGAAAGGCCGGAGGCGCTTCTGGTGGACTCGGTATCGCGGTTTGAAGACGTTCGGCCGGAGGATGTGCGGCCGCCGTCGCGAGTGCGGCTGGGCAACAAATGGCGGACAGTGTTGGACCCGGACCAGTTGTGCGCTATCGCCGCCTGAGTTCCACCACGCAGCTATCCACCGACGGCCCCTTCTGCACGTTGCGCCGTTGCAGGCCGATGAGTTCGTCGGACTGTTCGACGGCCGCGCGCAGCCAATCGAAGCTGACCCGCCCGGCGATTTTGCGCAGAGCCGGCTCGAGATCCAGATTGCGAATCGCGGTACCGCCGCCGTGTAACACAACCAGGTCTCCCAGCAGCGAGTAGAGCGGCTTGAAGTAGAGATCGAGCTTTTCGCTTTTGCTCGCCAGAAACGCCTCGGACTGTTTGACCCAGGCGCCAAACTGCGCCACGCCGGCGGCCGATTCGAGCAGGGCCAGCATCACGCGGCGGCGCTTCTCATACACGGCAAGATCAATGGAAGTCGCCAGGCCCGGGCACCCGCCAGCCAGCGCGATGCGCACCTCCGCGTCGGTCAGGCCCTTTGCCTGGGCGAACGCCCGCATCTCCGAATCGGGCAGAGGGGACATATAGAAAATCACCGAACGGGAACGAATGGTGGATGGCAGGTCGTAGGCGTTCTCGGCCGTCGTAATGAGGATGAGGTGGCTGGGCGGCTCCTCCAGGGTCTTCAGGAGCGAATCGGCGGCCTGGAGGTTGGCGCGGTCAATCTGATCGATCAGAAATACGCGCCACTTGCCCTTCAAGGGCCGCAACTGGGCGCGTTCCTTGGTCAGGCGCATCTGCTGAATGGAGATCTGGCGGAGCGGGCCTTCGGGGCAGAAGGTGAGGAAATCGGGATGCGAGGAGAAGAAGAGGGGATCGTCGCCGCGCTTTTCGCTGGGCCACTTTTCCCGCTCGGCGATGATATCGCGATTGGCGGGCAGACTGAGGTCGTCCAGCTCGATCTTCTCGGGAGAGCCCAGGAGGCGCGCGGCAAAACGGCGGGCGAGGGTGGCCTTGCCGACGCCGGCGGGTCCGGCCAGCATGAGCGTCTGGGGGATGCGTTCGGCGGCGATCATCTGCTCAAGCGCGGCCGTTGTGAGCGGATTGCCCCAGAAGTTGTCAAACATTTTGGGCTCCCAGTGTTTCAAACACGGCCCACACTCTTTGTGCGACCTCCTCCACCGTGCCGCGGCCGTCCACGCGGCGCACGCGTTGCGGCTCCTCCTGGCTGAGGCAGCGGTAGCCCTCCAGCACCTGCTCATAGAACGCACGGCTCTGGGCATCCATGCGATCGGCGGCGGCTTCGTCATCATTGCGCTGTTTAGCGCGGCCGAGGCTGGTTTCGAGGTCGATATCCACCCAGAAGGTAAGGTCGGGCTTGCGGCCGGCGCAGGCGATCTGATCGAGGCGCCGGACCACATCGACACCAAGCCCGCGGCCGAAGCCCTGGTAGGCCCAGGTGGAGTCTGTCCAGCGATCTGAGATCACGATCTCGCCGCGGGCGGTGGCCGGCACAACGAGCTCGTGGACGTTCTGGGCGCGGGCTGCGAAGTAGAGCAGCATCTCGGCGGTGGCGCCCATATGATCGTTGGCGGGATCAAGCAGGATGCGCCGGATGGCGCCGCCGATGCTGGTGCCGCCCGGCTCCACCGTTTCAATCACGGTCTCCCCGGCGGCCCGCAGACGCTCGGCCAGCAGGCGCAATTGAGTCGTCTTGCCGCAGCCGTCCAGGCCCTCAAAAGTCAGAAAGAGGCCGTGGCGGGTGATCGTAGACATAGTGCAGAACTTTCTTCAGATCTTCCCAGGCTTCCCGTTTGGCATCCTGATTGTAGGGCCGCAGGAGATAGGACGGGTGGTAGGTGGGCATGACGGGAATATCGCGCCACTGCTGCCATTTTCCGCGCAGCTTGGTGATGCCTTCCCTGGAGCCCAGCAGGGCCTTGTTGGCGGTGGCGCCCAGCGCGCAGATGGCCCGCGGCTTCAGCACCAGCAACTGGCGCATGAGAAACTGGCCGCAGATCTCCATCTCATCGGGTTCCGGCGCGCGGTTATCGGGCGGGCGGCATTTGACGACGTTGCAGATATAGACATCGGGCCGCTGGATGGTGAGCCCCTCTTTCGAGGCGGTGTTGTTGATCATCTGCGTGAGCAACTGCCCGGCGCGGCCGACAAACGGGAAGCCCTGGGCGTCCTCGTCAGCGCCGGGGCCCTCGCCGACAAAAACCAGGCGGGCCTGCTCATTGCCGGAGCCGAAGACGATTTTATTGCGGCCGGCGCCCAGGCGGCAGCGCTGGCAATCCCCCATGTCCTGCCGGATCTTCTCTAGCGAGTCATCGGAATCGCCGGCGGGAAAGAGCTTGGGAAACAGCTGAGCCGGCGGAGGCGCTTTGGGCATGATTGGATCCTCGCTGGCGGGAGGCCGGACGGTAGCGCCGACCTGGACGGGGGCAGCGGGCGCGGCGGACTGCCCGTCCACGAAGACGCTCCTCACGCCCAGGTCTCTGTAGAATTCCAGATACTGCTTGAGCTGGGTGCGATCCATGCGTTCCTGCCGGGATTATCAGGGGTGCAGCGAGAGCCGCACCTGTAGGGCGTGATCGAGAATCTGATCGGCCAGCGCGCGCTTGGAGGCGCGGGGCAGGGCGATGGCCGCGGGGTCGCGCGTCACCAGCACCACCTCATTGTCATCGCTTTCGAATCCGGTGCCCTCGGCCGAGACGTTGTTGGCCACCACCATGTCGCAATTTTTTGCGAGCAATTTGCGGCGGGCCTCCGCGACGACGTTCTCGGTTTCGGCCGCGAAACCGATGAGCAACTGATCCTTCTTGCGGCGGCCCACTTCGGCCAGGATATCCGGGGTGGGCTCCAGTTCCAGAGAGTAACGCATCGCCGTCTTCTTGACCTTGTGCGTGGGCACGGCGGCGACGTAGTAATCGGCAACAGCGGCCGTCTTGATGATGACGGTGGCTGCATCCAGATGGGCCAGGACGGCATCTCGCATCTCCACGGCCGTCTGCACGGGCACCACTTGAACGCCTTCGGGCGGAGTGAGCTGCACCGGGCCGCTGACCAGGATGACGCGCGCGCCGCGCGTGGCCGCGGCCTCGGCCATGGCATAACCCATTTTGCCCGAGGAGCGGTTGGAGATAAAGCGGACCGGATCCAGCAGTTCCCGCGTAGGGCCCGCCGTGATAAGGACGGTCTCGCAATCCAGATCGTGTTTTTGGGTGAGGAGGCGGATGGCGAAATCGGCGATGCGCGGAGGATCGGGCAGCCGGCCGGCGCCGACGGTGCCGCAAGCCAGCGGGCCGGAATCGGGCGGCAAAATATGGTTTCCGCGCCGGCGGAGGAGCTCCAGATTGGCCTGTGTGGCCGGGTGATTCCACATGGCCGTATTCATGGCGGGGCAGAGCAGAACCGGCCCTTCAAAGGCCAGATAGAGAGTGCTGAGGAAATCACCGGCAAGCCCGCTGGCGAACTTGGCGAGGAGATCGGCCGTGGCCGGCGCGACGATGAGCAGTCGGTTTTCCTGGGCGACACGGATGTGCTCGACGCTGGAGGCGAGAACCTCGTCGGAGCTGCGCACACCGAACATCCCCGTGATGACCTTTTGGCCTGTCAGGGCGGCGAAGGTGAGTGGCTGGATAAACTCACGCGCGGCGTCGGTCATCACGGGCTGCACCGTGCAGCCACGCTCCATCAGCACGCGCGCCAGCTCCGCGGATTTATAGGCAGCGATGCCGCCGCCCACACCGAGGATCACGGGATGAGACGCCATCGGCCGGCTCCTAGTCCTTTTGTTCGTTGGCGAGAATTTCAGCCGCCTGCGTCGCGTCGGAGTAGCTGACCAGCCCACGCCGCACTTCTTCCATCGCGGCCACGGTGGGCTTCTTGGCGGTGCCGGGCAGGAACGAGCGTGCGCCGCCCTGGAGCTGGCGCGCGCGCTTGGCCGCCACGATGATGAAACGGTAGATGCTGGATTCCGGATCGTCCGGAATGGCATGAATCGGGGTGCGGTTAGGTGTTGCGCTGCTCATGGATAAACCTCTTACTGTTGGAACGTGCCCAGGATCTTTGTGACGCTGGCAACCACATCTCTGTTGCTGCTTCGCGCCCGCGCGGCCTTCACGATGCTATGCAGCAGATCGGAGGCTCTCTCGACATCATCGTTCACCAGCACATGCGTATACTGGCTGAAATCTTCGATCTCCCGTGCTGCCTCGGCCACCCGTTTCCGGATCACCTGCTCCGACACATCGCCCCTGGCGCGCAGACGTTTCTCTAATTCTTCGCGGGAGGGAGCAAGGACAAAGACACTGACAGCCTCGGGAATCCTCTCCCTCAATTGTCGCGCACCCTTCACGTCGATGTCGAGGACCACATCCTTACCCTCGGCAAGTCCTTGATGAATATAGCGTTTGTGCGTCCCGTAGTAGTCGTCAAAAACCTTCGCGTACTCGACAAACTCGTCGCGCTGGATCATCGCCTCAAAATCGGCGCGGGCCACGAAGTTGTATTCGTTGCCGTTGGTCTCCTGCCCGCGGGGCGCACGGGTGGTGTAAGAGACCGAAAAGATGAGGTTGGGATCACTCTCCATCAGGCGCCTGACCAGCGTCGACTTACCTGACCCCGACGGCGCCGAAATGATAAATACCTGGCTCATTCTATGTTGAGAACCTGCTCTCTGATGCGCTCGATGTTGGCCTTGATTTCCAGGCCCAATGCCGTGATCTTCAATCCTAACTCACCCACGCCCGAAGTCTTGGACAGGATGGTGTTGGTCTCCCGATTCATCTCCTGCATCAGGAAATCGAGCTTCTTGCCGAGTTCTCCGCCCTTGTCGAGCAGGACGTCCAGTTCGCGGGAGTGGACGAGCAAGCGGCCGATCTCCTCGGTGATGTCGCTGCGATCGGCCAGCAGAGCGGCCTCCTGGGCGAGGCGCTGCGGCTCCATCGCCACGCCGTGCAGCAGCTCCGCCAGGCGTTCTTCCAAACGTTTGTGGAAGTGCTCGACGGCCGGCTTGCGTAGTTGCTCGATTTCGGCCGCATCGCGCCGCACGTCCAGGTTGTGTCCCTTCAACAAGATGCGAATCTCGGCGCCCTCCCGCTCGCGGAAGAGATTCAGTGCCGCTAGCGCATCTTCCACCGCGGAGGTGACCAACTGTTCCAATTCGGCGGGGGCGTCGTCCTCGCTGATCGGTTGGGCCAGCATGCCTGGAATGCGCAAGGCCGCGTTGATGTCGCAGGCGCCCTGCACACCATATTCGCGTCCGGCTTCGTCCAGCGCCTGGAGATAGGCCTCAAACAGCGGCCGGTTGAGCGCGGCTGCCGAGATGGCGTGGGCTGGCGCGAAACTGACCCGCAGGTCCACATGCCCGCGGGAAAGGTACTTCTTCACCACGCCGCGGAGGGCCGGCTCATACTGGTCAAACTCCGCCGGCAGGTGGGCGTGCAGGTCCATGGCTCGATGATTCACGCTCTTCACCGTGGCCGTCACTTCGCCCAGATCGTTTGAACGCCGCGCGCGGGCGAATCCGGTCATACTTCGCAAGCTCATCTAGTTCTCCAAATCCACATACTGCAATTCGTGCAGCCGCTGGTAAATGCCGCCCTGATTCAGCAGCTCCTCGTGCGTGCCGATCTCACTGATGCGGCCCGCGTCCATCACGACGATGCGATCGGCGCGGCGGATGGTGGAAAGCCGGTGGGCGATGACGATCACCGTGCGGTTTTGCATCAGGTTGCCCAGCGCAGTCTGCACCAGGATCTCGCTCTCTGTATCGAGCTGGGACGTGGCTTCATCGAGGATCAGGATGGGCGCGTTTTTGAGTAGCGCCCGCGCGATGGAGAGGCGCTGCCTCTGGCCGCCGCTGAGCTTGGCCCCGCGCTCGCCGATCATGGTGTCGTAGCCCTGCGGCAGCGCCTGAATGAACTCGTCGGCCAGGGCCGTGCGGGACGCTTCCAGCAGGTCTGCTTTCGACGCGCCGATGCGCCCGTATTGCAGGTTGGCGGCGACGGTGTCGTTGAAGAGGAAGGTCTCCTGGCTGACCACCGCGACGTTGCGGCGCAGCGAGTGGAGGCTCCATTCGCGGATGTCGCGGGCGTCGATCAGGATCTGCCCCTCCTGTGGATCGTAGAAGCGCGGCAGCAAGCTGGCGAGCGTTGTCTTGCCGGCGCCGCTGGGCCCCACCAGGGCCACCACCTCGCCGCGCGCAACCTTCAGAGTGAGTCCCTGGATGGCGAAACCATTCGGCGTGTTCGGATAGCGGAAGCTCACGTCCTGGAAGACGATGGCGCTCGTGAGCCCGGTGAGGTCCGGCGCGCCGGGTTTCTCGATGATCTCCTGCGGGCGGTCAATATACTCAAAGACGCGCTGGCTGGCGCCGAGCGCCTGCTGGAAGATATTGCTGATGCCGGTGAGGCGTTTGACCGGCTCGTAGAGCAACAGCAGCGCCATGACGAAGCTGGTGAACTGGCCGTCGGTCATGGCGCCGGCCTTGATCTGCGCTCGGGCGTAGGTGAGCAACCCGACGATGGTGACCGCGCCGAAGAACTCGATGATGGGCGAGGGCAGCGCCTGCTGGGCGATGTAGCGGAGGCTCGATTTCTTGAACTTGCGGGCCGCCTTGCGGAAACGATCGCTTTCGAGCTGCTCGGCGGTGAAGCTCTTCACGACAGCGTAGCCGCTGAAGGCTTCCTGGAGGATCTGGCTCATCTCCGCGGCGTCGTCCTGCGCCGAGCGTGTCGAGCGCCGGATGCGCTTACCCAGCCGCGCGGTGGGCAGGAGGACAAACGGCAGCACGGTGGTGGAGACCAGCGCCAGCCGCCAGTCGCTGTGAAAGAGCACATACATCATGCCGAGCGCGTTGAAGCTCTGGCGGAACCAATCGGCCAGCATCTGCGCGACGGCCAGTTGGATCTTCTCGATATCGCTCATGATTGACGACATCAGGCGCCCCGTGGAATGGGAGCTGTAGAATTCGTGCTCTTCGCGGACGACTTTGTCGAACGCTTTCTGGCGGAGGTCCGTGACGGCGGAGAGGCCGACGTAGTTGAGCAGATAATTGCCGATGTAGTCCGTGATGCCCTTGGTGAGGAAGACCAGCAGGATGACGATGGCGACGAGAGTCCAGACGTTGTGGATGTCGCCCGGCACGAGTTGATCGAGGTAGACGGTGATGCCGGTGAATTTCGGGATGGGCAGCGGGATGCGGGCGTCGGCCGTGTTGGGCTTGAGGACGCGATCGAAGATGGGGCCGAGGAGGATGGGCAGCATAGCGTTCATGATGCCGGCCACCATGAGCATCAGCACCGCGCCCACCAGGGCGGGTGTGTACTTGCGGGCGAAGGAGAAGAGCCGGATCAGTTCCTTCACCGCGGATCCCCCAGCAGCCGTTGCACCGCGCCGCGTACGCGCTCCACGTTGACCGTTGACAGGCCCTGGGGCGCGGCCACCACTTCGCCGCGAGTGCGCCACGGCGCCCAGATGACGGGATCTGACGTGCCGTACAGCGCGACCACCGGTACGCCGAACGCGGCGGCCATGTGCGCCGGGCCGCTATCGTTGCCGACGAACAGGGAGGCGCCGCTCATCAGGCGCTTCACGTCGTTGAGGGGCGCGCCGGCCAGTTGATCGAACTCAGCGAAGGCAGAGAGGTCCTCGCCCGGCCCACCGATGATGACGGGCTGGAGCCCGCGGTCATCCCGCAGCCATCTGGCGATTTCCAGAAAGCGGTGCGCCGGCCAGGCCTTCGCCTCGGCGGAGGCGAGGGGATGAATCACGGCGCAGGGCCGCGAGGGTGCGCGTTTATCCACGAATAGTTGCGCACGCGGGATCTCGGCGCGCGGTACGCCGAGATAAAACATGGCAGAGGCTAAATGTTCGGCCGTATGCACCGTGCGTTCTTCTCCAAGAATCTCCTGCGCTCGCGGGATGCACAAGTTATACACCCACTGGCGGCGGTAGTGCCCGAAGCCGGCGCGCCAACGGGCCAGCGAGAGAGCGGTGAGCAGCGCGCTGCGGGACCCTCCGTGGAAGTTGACGGCCAGCTTCGCGCCGTAACCCAGCGCGGCCCTGCGGGACGGCGGCAGGATAGCAGCCACGGCCGGGTTTCCTTCAAATATCTGAGCGAAGCGAGCTTCCACTACAATGCCGATTTCGAGATCGGGCCTGTGCGCGTGCAGCAGGTGCAGCGCCGGCGTGGTGAGGACACAATCGCCGAGCGACCGCAGGCGCACCACCAGGACTCGCGCGCCCGAGGGCAGCCGCTCGACAGTGGATGGCATTGCGCGCGCCCGCTACTCTTCGACCCGCGCCTCATCGACGAGCATCACGGGGATGTCGTCCCGCACCGGGTAAACCCGCTTGCACGTCGGGCACTTCAGCCCGGTCTGATCCACTGTGAGTGTCACGCTCTCTTTGCAGACCGGGCACACCAGGATTTCCAATAGGTCTTGACTGACAGCCATGTGACCTCGATTTTAGCAGTCTTACGCGGCCATCTCGGCGCGCGCCTTGGCGACGACTTCGAGAAACTGCCGGGCGCGCTCCTCGAAGATCTCGTACTTTCCCTCTTTGATGGTCTTGGCATCGACGAGCTCGCCGCCCACGGCCACGGCGCACGCGCCGGCCTTCAGGAAATCGGCCGCCGTGGTGAGGCTGACGCCGCCGGTGGGAATCATCTCGATCTGCGGGAACGGCCCTTTCAGCGCCTTGATGTATTTGGCGCCGCCGACGTTGTCGCACGGGAAAACCTTGACGATGTCGGCGCCGGCCTGCCAGGCAGTGAGGACTTCGGTAGGCGTCAACGCGCCGGGGCAGATGGGCCGCGAGTACTTGTGGGCCATCTCGATGGTGGCCAGATTCAAGGCCGGCGTGACGAAGAACTGCGCTCCGGCCAGCATGCAGATGCGGGCCGTTTCGGGATCCAGCACGGTGCCCGCGCCCAGCACCATCTTGTCGCCGAACTCGTCGGCCAGCTTCTCCAGAACCTTCACCGCGCCGGGTGTCGTCATGGTGACCTCGGCTGCACGGATGCCGCCGCGGTAGATGGCCTCGATCGCCTTGTACGCGCTATCGGCCGATGACGTGCGGACCACCGGCACGATGCCGATCTCTAGCATTGCGGAGAGGATTCTCTCTTTTTTCATGCTTAAATCGTATCATCTCGAGTGCCACCCGCCAACGCCCGCTCAATCCGCCGGTCCGGGATCAGCCACACCATCGCCATCACTGCATATAACCCATTCGAGATCCATGGATTCACAAACGCCAGCGGAATCGCCGTGATGTATGCCAGCGGCGACAGCTTGCCCTTCCAATCGCGCCCCAGCGCCGCCGCCAGCAGCGCGCGCCGTCCCTGATTGGCCACAATCGCGCTCTGCAGGATGTAGTACGCGATAGCCGCCATCAGCAGCACCCCGCGATACGCCGCGGTCGGCGCCGCCGTGCCGTAGTTGTCCCCCATCCACGCCGTGCAGAACGGAAAAAGCGAGAGCCAGAACAGGAGATGCAGATTCGCCCACAGAATGGCCGCGCTCACCTTCTGCGTCGAATGGAACAGGTGATGGTGATTGTTCCAGTAAATACCGACGTAGACGAAGCTCAACACATAGCTCAGGAAGACTGGGATCAGTGGCCGCAGCGCCGCGAAATCAGCCCCGTGCGGCGGCCTCAACTCAAGCACCATGATCGTGATAATGATCGCGATCACACCATCGCTGAACGCCTCCAGGCGGCTCTTCCCCATCCGGCGATGTTACCCCAAATGCCCAGCCGCATTGTGCGCCGCATACAAGCGCGCCGCCCCCGCCCGCCCCAGGTAGCGCTCCACCTGCTTGCGGTCCGTATCAAGCAGATCCACCACCACCAGCCCATCGACGCACGAGCCAAACCCCGGATCCACACCCAGGGCACAGAGCCGTCCACCCAGTTTCAGATAGTGCCGCAGCAGGACGGGAACGCTCCGTGCCCCGCCTTCAGCGTCACCCACCAGATGGTCCAGGTCTTCCACGTCAGCCGCAGTGGGCCACTCGCCGGAGATGTCTCCGCGAAACGCCACGCGCGCTTCTACAAACTCCGCCAACTCCTCGGACCAGCAGCGCAAACGCAGGTAGCGCGCCATTAGGCCACGGGAAGCCGCGCTGTAATCCGCGCTCACGCTCACTGCGCCAAACAGGCGGCGGTATCGCGGATTCCTGGCGATAAACTCGCCGATACCGCGCCACAGCAACAGCAGCGGCTGATAGGCGCGTTGGTAGTCCTGCCGGATGAACGATCGTCCTAGCTCCAACGCCGGGCCAACACGCTGACGGAAGCCTGCCCCCATCCGGAAGAGCGATTCCGTATACAGCTCCCGCCCTTCGTCATTGCCGCAGAGGCGGTACGCTCCGGCGATCTCGCCCTTGTCCTGATTCCACAGCACCAGGTGGTGATACCAGTTGTCGAAGCGGTCCAAATCATAGGCGGAACCCGTCCCCTCGCCGGCCGCGCGGAATGTTTCCTCGCGCAGGCGCCCGATCTCGCGCATCGTCATCGGCGTGGCCCAGGAGGTGGTCAGCACTACTTTCCATTCGCCGGACTCGGCCAGCACCTGGTGCGCGTCGAGCCCTGCAATCTCCCGCCGGATCCACCCGGCCGGCGCGGCTTCGCCCAGAGCTGCCATCTTGCGCTTGGCCGCCGGCGCGGTCTGCCGGGCCCCGCCCAGCCAGTAGGTGCGCCGCCGCATCTCCTCGGTCTCGGCTCGCTCCGGCCGGACCGGATGCCCCACACGGATCTCCAACACGCGGTTCTTCTTGCTCAGCAGTTCATGCGGCAGCAATGCCGTGCGAAGCCGCGGATGCACCATGCCCGCCACCTGGAACACCCAGCCGTTGGCGCCGGCGAAGTAGACAGGCGCCACCAGCGCGCCCGCAGCCCGCGCCATGCGGGTCGCGCCGTCATTCCACTTTGGATCAGCCACGGCGCCGCGCCGGGCGTCCCAGTGAGAAACCTCACCGGCCGGGAACACCACGAGCAAACCGCCGCGGCCCAGGTGCGCCAGAGCGGCGCGCAAAGTCCGCAAGTTGCCCTGGACCCCGCCGCCCATGGTGTCCACCATGATCAGCTTGTCGCGCAATTCCGCCACCGCGCCCATCCAGTGATTGGCCACCACCTTGGCGTCGGGCCGCACGCGTTCCAGCATCGATGACAACGCCGCCGCTTCCAACATTCCATACGGGTGATTCGCCACCACCACCACAGGCCCCGTCCGCGGGATTCGCGCCAGCTCCTCCTGCCTGACGCGAATCTCCACGCCCAGGGCGTGCAACGTCTCCTCCGCAAAGGTCAGCCCCTTGCTCGCGTCCCGCCCCGCGCGAATGCGCTCCACTACCCGGTCCAAATCGTCGATCCGCAGGATCCTACCCAGCGCGCCGGCCACTGGCGCCGGCGCCATCTGCCTCAACACGCTACCGAACACGGGTGCTGGCTGCATCTGCCGCCATCATGAACCCGCTCTTTGACACAGCGATGACGCGCGGGTGAATCCTCCACGACGCCGGACCGCCGGCCGCGCCACGCTGGTACTCTGTTGATATGAGGACCTTCTCAGCTCTTTTCTCGACCCTCGTCCTGGCCGGCACGCTCGCCGCCCAGACGCCCCCAGCAGCAACACCGGCCGCGCCCGCCGCGCCGGCCAAACCCGCCCGTGAGCCTGGCCTCTACGCCACGCTCCAGATCACACAGGGCGGCGCGCCGATGGGCGCGATCGTCTACCGGATGTTTGAAACCGAGTCGCCGGTCACCGTAAAGAACTTCGTTGACCTGGCGCTGGGCCGCGTTTCCTGGAAAGACCCCAAGACCGGCACACGCGTTCGCCGTCCTCTGTACAACGGCCTCACCTTTCACCGCGTCATCTCCGGCTTCATGATCCAGGGCGGCGACCCCACCGGCACCGGCATGGGCGGCACGGACGTCATCAAGGACGAGTTTCACCCCACGCTCAAGTTCGACATCCCCGGGCGCGTGGCCATGGCCAACGCCGGCCCCAACACGGGCTCCTGCCAGTTCTTCATTACCGAGGTGCCCACGCCGCATTTGAACGGGAAGCATACGATCTTCGGACAGGTTGTCGAAGGTCAGGACATGATCAAGCGCATCACCTCGGTGCCCAAGGGCGGCGGCGACAAGCCGAACGTGCCGGTGGTTATTTCGAAGGTGACATTTGAACGCGTCGGCCCCGTGCCCGCCGGCGGCGTCGTCCTGGCGCCCGCACCGGCCCCGGCGAAGCCCGCCGCCACGAAGGCTCCGGCCAAGGCCGGCGCACCGGCGGCAGTTCCGGCCAAAGCAGCGGCGGCTCCGGCCAAGGCCGCCCCACCCGCCGCTGCGAAAAAGTAGCAGCGATCGCTGCTCCTCACGACGGCCTCAGATGTTGATCTCCCGGTAGAGCGCTCCCGACTCCGCTGACAGGATTCCAAGATGATAGCGAAAGGCGGCTTCCAAGGCTGTTATCGAACCCCGCGTCAGGAAGTACGCCGCGGCGCCGACGAGCGCAGTTACCATCGCGACCACCCAGGGTGAGGGGAAGACCAGGAAGTACTGCAGAGCGACGGCGACTGATCCAGCCAGTCCGCCCATGAACATGATGGGGCCCTGAATCGGGTTGTGCGCGGCGTCCACCTGCGAGGTGAACGGCACGCCCTCGATCAGTCGCAGTTCCAATGCGAGATACGTCGAGGAGACCGCGATGCTGTAGGCGATGAAGAGACCGGCATGCGGCACACCCCAAGACCAAGCTAGGACCAGGAAGAGCACCCCGTGCGGTACGGCAATCACCTGGAGCCACAAAGCCGCCCAAACCCCATGTGCAAACCCGCCGAATGCCCGGGCCGGCGCCAGGAGAAAGATCCAGGCACTCTTGAAGTCACTGCCGTAGGCGAGAACGCTACAGATCGCAACGAGCCAGAAGCCGAGCACGTGGGGCAGCAGGTGCACCACCGTGAAGCGGCCCGAAAAGGGGTCGGTTCGCCAGCCTTCCGCCATCAGCCTCACAGTTTGGGTCAGCGAGATCAGTACGAACACCAGCATCTGCCGCCGGAACTGAAAATCCCGGCGCGTCAAGCGGCACACAAACGCGAAACCGGCACGCGCCGGTTGTCCTCCGAACACGCTGGCGACAAACTCGCCCGTCCGTGGTTTCCGTGGCGGGCCGCTTCGGTGCGAGCCGGAGTGCATCATGGCGGAGACCCGGATCAGGTAGTCGGCCGACAGGGACCGAATGCCCAGGACAACGATGACGATGGCTGCGCCCGCGGCCGCGACACCCCAGGCCCAACGAAACTCGGACTGCAATGGCTGCCAGAGGGCGATCTGAGAGCGAGCGAACCACAGCCGCACCGGCATCCACAGCATCAGGCCCAGGAATGGGAGCACCCCCGCGAGTTGCCCGGCGGCCTTCAGCCGGCGCACCCGGACGAACCGCATCAACCAGCCCCACAACGCACAGCACAGCAGGGCGGCGACCACTCCGGAGCCGAGCGCAACGGCCAGGTGGAAGACAGGATAGTACCAGCGGGCGCCCTTCAGGAAGAGGCCCAGAAACGCCGGGATCGTGTTGGTTCCCATCGTCACAAAGAAGACAACATAGGCGAGGTGCAGCAGCTTCGCGGCGGTGTAGGTGGCCCCGTTCACCGGTTGATGCGCCAGAACCAGGCCCTCCACCGGATTCACCAGGCTGTTGCCGACCTCCGAGAGCAGCACAGTGAAGAGAAGGAACGCCGAGAGGACGAGAAACGAGGATGCGTAGAAGGTCAGTGCGGGCCGGGCGGCGACCAGCAGGATGCCGATGAAGGCGGATGCGACGGCGTACCACAAGGCCATCGTCCGCAGGGCCACGCCGTTCAGGCCAAGTTGGTCCAGAGTCTCGCCGCGGTCACTGAGCGTCTCGAACAGGTCCACCAGAAGCCAGAACCGCTTGGGCTCAATCCCGAGACTCTCCAGAAATCGTGAGCTCCGTGAGCCCCTCAGGATTTGTTGGGCCGCCTCCCTGATTTTCTTCATGACTGCAGAGCCGCGATGATTCGAGAGACACCGGCGTCCACACTCCCGGTGTCTGTCAGCGTCCGGAACACATCCTCCAGCGTGGATTGGTGCGTCGAAGTCCGGAGGGCCTCGGGGGTGCCGTCGGCAATCAGCCTCCCCTTGTGAACGATCAGGACTCGGTCGCAGATCTTCTCCACCACGTCCAGTACGTGGGAGCTGTAAAGGATCGTCTTTCCGGCCGACGCCAGCGCCGCCAGCAGGTCCTTGACCATGATGGACGCATTCACGTCGAGCCCCGAAAGAGGCTCGTCCAGCAGAATCAAGTCCGGGTCGTGGAGTAGCGCCGCGGCGATCAGAATCTTTTGCCGCATGCCTTTGGAATAAGTATCCAGGCGGCTCACGCGGTCCGGCGTGAGGTTGAAGGTCTCCAGGATACTGTGCATCCGAGCCTGCAACCTGCCTTCTTCGACGTCGTGGAGCCGTCCGGAGAGTTCCAGGAACTCCTCGCCGGTGAGGCTCTCAAATAGGGCGGCGGATTCCGGGACGTAGCCGATGTGCTCCTTGACGCTGAGGGCTTGCTCGGGCAAGGGCAGCCCGCATACGGAGACCGTTCCGGCCATCGGAGTGAGCATGCCTGCGATGATCTTGAGGGTGGTGGTCTTCCCGGCGCCATTGGGGCCCAAGAGTCCCACGATCTCGCCCTTCCTGAGGCGGAACGAGATATCGTGGAGCGCCTCCGCGCGGTCGTAGCAGAAGACCACGTTCTCGAAGCTGACCATTGGATTCGACAAGAGCCGGCGTCCTCCCCGAAAAGCCATTCTATCGGCTTGGCGGCAATTCGAGCGCCGCCGGATGTAAACTACAGGTCGAATCCCATGCGCGCACTTCGTGTCTTCCTACTGGCGGCATTCACCGCCGTCCTCGCTTTCCCGCAATCTTCCGCTTTCGACAAATCCAGCCTCGACCCCACCTGCAAGCCCTGCAACGATTTCTGGCGCTACACCAACGGCGGCTGGCTCGATAGGAACCCCATCCCGGACCGCTACCCGTCCTGGGGCACGCTCTCCGTCATCACCGAGGGCAACCGCGAGCGGCTGCGCACCATTCTCGAATCCGCCGCCAAGTCCAACGCGCTGGCCGGCAGCGCGGAACGCAAGATCGGCGATCTCTACGCCAGTTGCATGGACACCGCAGCCATCGACGCGCGCGGCATCACGCCGCTCCAGCACGACCTGGCCCGCATCGCAGCCATCCAGACAATCCCACAGCTCGCCTCCCTCCTCGCCTCGCTCCAACGCACTAGCAGCATCGCTCCAGTCTCCCTGCGGGGCGGGCAGGATCTGAAGAATTCGAAGGACGTCATCATCCAGATCGGCGGAGGCGGGCTCTCGCTGCCGGACCGCGATTACTACTTCAAAGACGATCCCCGCTCCAAGGAGATCCGAGAGAAGCTCCTGCTGCAGATCGCCAAAATGCTCATCCTGCTCGGCGACACGCCCGACGCCGCAGCCGCCTCCGCCAAGACCATCCTCGCCTTTGAAACCGAACTTGCCGGCGCAATGATGACGAACGTCCAGCGCCGCGACCCCTACTCCCGCTATCACAAGATGGATTTCGCCGGCCTCGCCGCGCTCACGCCTGCATTCGACTGGAAGCCCGTCTACGCGCAGTTCAATCTCTCAGAGTCCACGCCCATCAACGTCGGCGAGCCCGACTACCTGAAGAAGTTCAACGCCCAGCTCAGCGCCGTGCCTGTCGCCGATTGGAAGATCTGGCTGCGCTGGCGCCAGATCGATGCCGCCGCGCCCTCGCTCTCCAAGCCCTTCGTCGATCAGGACTTTGCCTTTAGAACCGTGCTCACCGGAGTCAAAGAGCAACAGCCCCGCTGGCAGACCTGCGTCGCCACCGTGGACCGCACGCTCGGCGAAGCGCTGGGCGAAGTCTTCGTCCAGAAGCACTTCCCGCCCGAGGCCAAGCGCCGCATGAATGAGCTGGTGGAGAACCTCCGCGCCACCCTGCGCGAGGAGCTCTCCAATGCCACCTGGCTGGAGCCGGCCACGCGCCAGGCCGCCGTCGCCAAGCTCAACGCCTTTGTCGCCAAAATCGGCTATCCCGACAAGTTCCGCGACTACGGCAAGGTGGCAATCGATTCCTCCAAGTACTTCGAAAACCTGCGCGCCGCATCGCTGAACGAGCGCCTTTACCGCCTCGCTAAGATTGGCCAGCCGGTGGACCGCAACGAGTGGGGCATGACGCCACCCACCGTGAACGCTTACTACAGCCCGCCCATGAACGAAATCGCGTTTCCCGCCGGCATCCTCCAGCCGCCGATGTTCGACATGCAGGCCGACGACGCCATGAACTACGGCGCCATCGGGGCAGTCATCGGGCACGAAATGGGCCACGGCTTCGACGATCAGGGCTCCAAATTCGACGCCGAGGGCAACCTCAAAAACTGGTGGACCGCCGCCGACATAGAGAAGTTCAACGCCCGCCGCGATTGCGTCATCGATCAGTTCAACAGCATGAATGTCGCCGATGGCCTGCACCACAATGGCAAACTCGTTGTCGGCGAGGCGCTCGGCGATCTCGGCGGCCTCACCCTGGCTTACAAAGCGTGGCAGCGCTCGCTCAAGGGCAAGCCCGCACCGGCCGCCATCGACGGCTTCACGCCGGAGCAGCGTTTCTTCCTCGCCTTCGCGCGCGTCTGGGGCACCAAATACCGGCCGGAGGCCACACGGCTCCAGCTCAATACCAATCCTCACCCGCTGGGCGAGTTCCGCGCCATCGGGACTCTGCAGAATATGCCAGAATTTCACAAGGCCTTTTCCTGCAAGCAGGGCGACCCGATGGTTCGTCCCGCTGATAAGCAGTGCAAACTTTGGTAGACTCGCTCCTCGGAGCACTTGCATGAATCTCGCTGATGTCGCCCGCCGCGCCGGCGTCTCCACCGCCACGGTTTCGCGCGTGATGAACAATATTGGAGTGGTTCGCGAAGAGACCCGCCTGCGCGTCACCCGCGCGGCCGAGGAGCTTCGCTACTACCCCAATGTGCACGCCCGCGCCCTGGCCGGTGGCGACTCGCGCATGATCGGCCTCATCGTTTCTAACCTCGAAAACCCCTTCTTTCTCGACATCTTTCGCAGCCTGGAGGCCGCCGCCCACGATGCCGATTATGAGGTCCTGATCACGAATACCGGCTATCGCTCGGAACGCCTCCACGCTCTCGTTCGCCTGATGATCGGCCGCCGCCTCTCCGGCCTCGCCATCGTTGTCTCCGAGATGGACGCGGCCCTGCT
The DNA here is from genome assembly GCA_036504135.1 of Paludibaculum sp. Taxonomy (GTDB): domain Bacteria; phylum Acidobacteriota; class Terriglobia; order Bryobacterales; family Bryobacteraceae; genus Paludibaculum. Next base: position 91,719 of record DASXVP010000030.1, on the reverse strand, counting down.
GGACGAACTCGCCCACCACGAACTGCCCATTGTCGTCTACGACGTGGGCACAACGCGGCGCGGCCTCGTCCATATCAAGATCGATTACCGGGCCGGCATGCAACGCCTGGTTTCCCACCTGGTGGAGCTCGGCCATCGCCGTCTCGCCTTTGTCGGCCACCACACAACGCTCGGCCCATTGCAGGACCGCAAAGAGACCTTCCTCGAAATCGTCCGCCAGTTTTCCCCCGCCATCGAATACCGCACCGCCACCGGCGCCGATGGCTTCGCCGGCGGCCGCGAGGCCGTGCGCGCCATCTTCGGCGAAGGCTTCCAACCCACTGCCATCGTCTGCGTCAACGACTTCATGGCGGCCGGCGCAATGCGCGAACTGCGCGCGCTCAACCTGCGGGTCCCCGAGGACGTCTCACTCACCGGTTTCGACGACATCGAGCTCGCCGACATCATCAGCCCGCCGCTCACCACCGCACACATCCCGCGCGATCTCATCGGCCGCCTCATCTTCGAATCCCTCACCACCACGCCTCAACCGCGCGAGATCCTGCTGACGCCAACCTTCAAACAACGCGGCTCCACGGCGGCCATTCTCCAGCCCTCATGCGTCTCCTCCTAGGTCTACCCGGCTCCGGCAAGACGACCCTGATTCTCGACGAGCTGCGCCGCCGCCCGGCGGGCCGCCTCCTGGCGCCCACCTCCACCATGGCCGGACATTTGCGCAATCAGCTCGCGCGCGAAGGCGCGCCGGTCCGCCCGTCGTCCATCACCACCATCGCGGCCTTTCTTCAGGAACTCGCCCCCGCCGCCAAGCTCGCCTCGTCCGTCGATCTCGTCTTCCTCATCCGGCAGATCCTCGCAGAGCGCCAGCCAGCGGCATTCGCCTCTCTGCTGCAAAGCCCCGGCTTCGCGGCCGCGCTTGCCCACTCGCTCGAAGACCTCGCCAACTCCGGCTGCGGCGCCCTGCAATGGGCCGCCCTGCGAACCCTCGGCGTCTACTCAGGCCCCGCGATGCAGGCGCTCGGCCTGATCTACGACGATCTCGAAGGCGAGCTCAAACGCCGCGGCCTGCACCTCCGCGCCACGCAAATGCTGGACGCCGCCCGGCACATCCGCGACAACATTCCGCCGCTGCCCGAAGACATCTACATCGATGGCTTCTTCTCCTTCAGCCGCGGCGAGCTGGAACTGATCCGCGCGCTGAAGACGCTCACGCATCTCACCATCACGCTGCCCGAGTGGCCCGGCGCCACGTCCAGCCTCGACGCGCTGCGCCAGATGGGCTTCCGCGAGCAGCGGCTCCATCCGGTCCGCGCCGCGCCCCAGCGCGTCCTGGTGGCCTCCACGTCGCGCCAGCGGGAGGTGGAGGACATCGCGCTCCGCATCCTGGAACACCGCGCCAGCGGCCTGGAGTGGCGCCAGATGGGCATCATCCTGCGCCAGGCCGATCCCTACGCGCCGCTGCTGGAAACTACCTGCGCGCGGCTCGGCATCCCGGTGCGCGCCTACTTCTCGCAGCCCCTCACCGGCCACCCCGTGGTCCGCACCTATGTGCACATCATCGACGCGCTCCTCGGCCAGTGGGAGTGCGCCCTCACCGCCAAAGCCCTGGCCATTGATTCGCTGCACGATCTCGTCCGCGCTGCGCTGCCGGCCCAGGGGCTCAGCTCACTCCTGCGCATCGCTCCTGCCGAATTCCACCCGCGCATCCAAGCCCTGGAGCCGCTGACGCCCTGGGCCATCGAAACAGCCACGCCAGCCGAATGGGCCGCCCGCCTCGCCTCGCTCCGCGCGTTCATCCCGCCCCCCGCCATTGGCGGCGCCGTCACGCCCCAGGACATTCGCACCTGGCGAGCCCAAGCCGAAGCCCAGCGCGTTTTCGAATCGACGCTCCGGGAGATCGTGCCACTCCTCGGCGGCCAGCCCATGTTCCTCGAAGGCTTCTGGCGCGAGGCCCAGGCGGCGCTTCAGGAGGCAAGCCTCCGCCTGGCCGATCACCGCCGCGATACAGTCCACCTCCTCGATGTCTACGAGGCCCGCCAGTGGGAGCTGCCCGTCGTGTTCCTCTGCGGTCTGCTGGAAGGCGATTTTCCCCACACCGCCCAGCCCGACCCGGTACTGAGCGAAGAAACCCGCCTCCGCCTGCGCCAAAACGGCATACCCGTTTCCACGCGGACAGACCGCGAAGCCGAAGAGGCGTTCCTGTTTGACTTCGCCCTCACCCGCGCCACGCGCCAACTGGTGCTCTCCTACCCCACGCACGACGAGAAGGGCCAGCCCACCCTGCGCACCTTCGCCCTGGACCATCACGCGCTCACGCCCGTCCCGCCCCGCGTCATTCAGGTCCGCCCGGCGCAACCGGTGCAACCCGCGCCGCCTCCGTCTCTCGCCGCCGCGCCCCCCATACACGATCACTTCCGGCCCACCGCCCTGGAGTCATTCCTCCAGTGCCCCTTCCAGTTTTTCGCCAGCCATACGCTGAAGCTGCGCGAGCCGAATCCCCTGCCCCACGAGCGCCTCGATATCCTGGCGCAAGGCTCGCTGATCCACCAGGCCATCGCCGACCACTACCGCGGCATGGGCTCATTCGAAGAGACATTTACCCGCGCTCTGGAGCGTCTTCTCCAGCGCAAACGCGTCCCGCCCTCCCACCGGGTAGAACTCGCCCGCGTGCTCATCCTGCGCAGCCTCGCCCTCTACGAGCAGGATCAGCGCATCCCGGAAGGCTGGGAAACGCACGCCGAGAAAGAGCTGGAGCTGACGCTCGATGGCGCCCTCATCAAGGGCCGCGCGGACCGCGTGGACATCTCGCCCGATGGCAAGCAGGTGGCCGTAGTGGACTACAAGTTCACCTCCAACGTCGCCGCCCGCCTCAAGAAATACGATGAGGGCGCCAGCATCCAGGGCGGCCTCTACCTGGCCGCGCTCTGTCAGGACGGCGCCACGCCCGCCGCGTTCCACCTCGCCGGAGTCCGCAACGAAACCAAGTGGAGCGGGTCCGATGAACCGGAAGAGGTGCGGGACTGGGTGGCCAAGGCCATCGCCGCTGCCCGCGACGCCATCGCCCGCATCCGTCAGGGCGACATCACTGTGAAGCCGGCCGATACCGATGGGTGCCAGTACTGCGCTTTCGCCGACGCCTGCCGGGTAAAGTCCGTTGCCGCGATAGCCGCCGCCACGGAAGGGTAGCACGCCGCTACCGCCCGGAGCGGAGCCAAAGCGCCAGTACATACAACTCTCCGGCCGCAAACAGCGTCCCGAAGATCGTCTTGTTGTGCCGCGCCAGCCAGAGCGGCAGGTGGATGTCGAAGTTGTCCGCCCGTTCGTCGGTGTACCGGCCGGCCACATCGGTGAGCGGACACCGGCAGCGGTTCAAAGCGAGGACGGCGCACTCCACCCAGACCAGCCCGCTCAGGATGGCAGCCCACCGGAAATGGCCGAGGGCTCCTGCAATGGGCACGGCGACGATGCATCCGGCAAAGAAGAACCAGACCACCGTGTGCAGCAGCCTGATTCCACCCAGCGTCATTCCCCGTCCTCCGCCAGCAAATCCCCCAGCCGGTCCAACCGCCGTTCCCACATCGACCGCCGGTCCCGGATCCACTCCGCCGCCGCGTCCAGCCCGGCCGGATCGATCTGGCAGGTCCGCACCCGCCCGACCTTCTCAGTCCGCACGAGACCGCTTTCCTCCAACACCTGCAGGTGCTGCACCACCGCCGTCAGTGTGATGTTCAGCGGCTGGGCCAATCTCGAAACCGAGATCGGCCCTTCGCTCAGCGTCTCCAGAATGGCCCGCCGCGTGGGGTCGCCCAGCGAGTGAAACACCTGGTCGACATTCGCTAACTGGCGCATCGGCGGGTTACTCCGCTAACTCCGCCGCCAGCTTCTCCAGCAGCTTCCGCCATCCCGCCTCCCTCATCTGAGGTCCATCCGCGCCCTCGAAGAATGCGCCCTGATGCGTGCAGATCAGGTCCGTCCCCTGCTCCGTACGCAACAGCTCGATCGTCACCAGGGAGGCCGAAATGCACTTCCCGCCGAAACTCATCGTGGAGGCCGCCACGATGCGCCGGTTCGCGACGATGTCCAGATAGTTGCCCTCGTGGACCAGAGCGACGCCCTGAAACGGCGTGGTTTCATTGAAGCGGTACCGCGCCAGTTCCTTGCCGCCAACCCGGAAATTCATCTCGAACTCTTCGATGTCGTGGTGCTCGCCCTCGCCATACCAGCGACGCTTTTTGCCCGAGTCTGCGAATGCGTCGAAGACCCGCTCCGGCGCCGCCGGATAGCTGCGCTCAATAACGAAGGTATTGTAAATGACCGCTTGTTCTTCCATGGCTTGCATCCTTTCAATACTAAAGTGGTGACTTCAGTATTGAGCAGACGCCGGCGATTGTCAAGTGGCTACTTCAGTATTTTCCCAGGCTTCCCCTTCAACTTCCACCACGCCCACCCGATCAGCGTCTTGGCGTCCTGCACCTGCCCCTTCTCAATCATCGTCTCCACCTCGTGCAGGTGAGAACACTGGCACTCGATCCGCTCATCATCCATCGGCGTCGCCGTTCCCGCGGTCAGCTCCTGCGCTACGTAGATCGTCATCGTCTCGGCCACCTAAATAGATGCGGAGATTCCAATACCCGAGGAGGTCTTCACCAAGCCGCTACTAGTTCAATGGCGCCACGCCTGCCGTGTCAATTTGATAGTCGCTTAACCTTTCGCAGCCCCAACAAGGGATCCGAATCAACGTTCGTAGTGCCGATTGCGTCTGTTTCTGCATATGGCCAAGATGCTAAACGGGCTATTCGGTGTCTGTGCGATTTTGAGCCTGACGGTTGGGTTGGCCCAGCCTCCGCAGGTCAAATCGATTATTCCGAACGACCCGCTCTTCCACCGTCAATTCAGTTACTTTAATCCAGTCACAACCCAGGTCCGGTTTCCCTCCACCAGAGCAGGCAGGCCAGATGTTGACCTTTCGGCTCAGCCGGACCTAGACCTTAACATCACGAAAGCGTGGGCTGTCACAACGGGTTCGCGCAGCACGATTGTGGCGATCCTCGACGATGGCTTCTTCTACCAGCACGAGGATCTGCGCGACAATATCTGGCACAATCCTGGCGAAACCGGTACCGATGCCAGCGGCCGACCGAAAGAGTCGAATGGTATCGACGACGATGGCAACGGATTCATTGATGACGTGGTTGGCTGGGACTTCGCATTCAATGATCCCGACCCCGACGCCTATGTGTTCGATGGAATGGATCGAAACCGGATACAGCCCTTCTGGCACGCAACCACAGCCATGGGCATTATTGGCGCACGGGGAAACAATGGCATCGGGGTCGCTGGCATCAACTGGGACACCTCGATGATGCTGCTCAAGATCGGTATGCAGGGCACGTCGCGCGGGGAAATCGATCTCCAGCGCAAGGTCAGGGCAGCACGCGCAATTCGCTACGCCGTGGACAACAGAGCGCGCGTGATCAATTGGAGTGGCTTCGTGGAAGACAAGCGCCTTGCCGATCTTCGGGAGCTGAAAGACGCGTTCGACTACGCCGAGCAGCGCGAAGTGCTGATCATTCTCGCCGCGGGTAACTCCTCGGTGGATCTCGATCTCCCGGCGAATGCCGGATATCCGGAGTCATTCACGAATCGGAACATCATCCGCGTTGCGGAGATCAACTTCGAGGGAGATCTCGACCGAAACTCGGGGCGGGACCGCATCAGCGGTTCGAATTTCGGCAGACATTCGGTGGAGATTGCGGCCATAGCCCGGAACTACACAACCTGGGTCCGCAACGGCCTTTCGACTTACGATCTCGCCGGGGGCACATCAAGCAGCGCGCCCGTGGTCACCGGAGTGGCGGCCCTGGTGTTCTCGGTTCGCCCGGACCTCACCGCCGAGCAGGTGAAGAAGATCCTCCTGGACTCAGCGCGGCGCCTACCCGCGCTGGAAGGAAAACTAGTAAGTGGTGGAATTATCGACGCGTACGCCGCAGTAACGACTGCGCTGAAGTTCAACCGGTCTGCCAGATAGATCTTGCAGCAGAACTCACGTTCGGCGCCTTGGTCCTGCCGTCGTCAGGCGAGAAGCGTATCTTGTGCGCCGGTGAGCGCCCGAATGGAGAACAGAGCACGTCCGGTCCGCCGTTGATTCACTGAACCGTGTCAGGGTGAATCGCTTCGATTCCCGCGTACCGAATAAAGTCCTTGGTGTTGAAAGTCAGAATCTGGCGAATTCCGCTAGCCATCATGATGGCCACCAACCGCGCGTCATGGACTTCGACGCCTTGAACCCGATTCTGAACGACCAACGCCTTCCAAACGTCATACGACGCTCCGTCCTCGTGCAGGACCGCAAAGTATCCTTCCAGTTTGGAAAGCTCATCTCGCGCTTCTTCGATCGAGAATCCGAGACCGTTGTTGGCTTCTGGCCGAGTGGCCACATTCCAGAATTCAGCCATGTTCTGAACCGAGACCAGCAGCGTCTCGTCCCGCTCGATCAGAGCGGCCAAAGCCTGGACCGCCGAGGCGTGCATGAAATGCGTCGGCTGCACCGAGCGGAGCAAGATATTCGTGTCGATCAATATCGCCATCTAGGCTCGTTCCGGATACATCTTGGCCCGGCTGATCGCTTCATCACTGAGCGGGGTGGTCGGGCGGTGGCCCCGTGCCCAAGCCACAAAAGCCTGTGCCTTTTCCTTACCGGTCTGCGAAGCGCTGCCTGCGAGGCCAGCCTCCCTTTGAACCAGATCATCCAGGTAAGCGTCCAGCGTGAGTCCTCGCTCCCGCGCTCGGGCAATAAGGCCTTTCTCCACCTCGGGTTTCAACTTAAGTGTGATGGTCATCGGAGACTTCCTGCTAGGCTGCTTGTCCCAGCTTAGCGAAGTTGCGTCTGGGCCGGAAGGCCGTCGGGAGAGCGCGACGCCCTATCGCTTCGGTGCCTTCCCCTTCAACTTCCACCACGCCCACCCGATCAGCGTCTTGGCGTCCTGCACCTGCCCTTTCTCAATCATCGTCTCCACCTCGTGCATGTGAAACCACTGGCATTCGATCCGCTCATCATCCATCGGCGTGGCCTTCCCGGCCGTCAGCTCCCGCGCCACGTAGATCGTCATCGTCTCGGCGAGAAACCCCGGGCTTGGGAAGAAGTGCGCCAGCTTCGTCCACTTCTTCGCGCGGTAGCCGGTCTCCTCAATCAACTCGCGTTTGGCCGCCTTCAGCGCCGTTTCGCCCTCGTCGATCCGTCCCGCCGGGAGCTCCCACAGATACTTGCGCGCCGGCAGACGGTACTGCCGCACCAGCAGCAACCGGTTCAGCGGATCCACTGGCATCATCACGGCCGACCCGTTATGCTGCACGATCGCCCGCTGGATCTCAAACCCGTCCGGATCCACGGCATGGTCCTCGGTTACGCGGAACACTCGGGTCTTCAGCACTTCCACCGAGGAAATCAGTTTCATCGCCATCTACGCTCTCCGTTTCGCGGCAGCGAACTCCGCCGCCGGCTTCGTATTCATGACATCCTCGCGCGTCAGCCAGCCCCTCCGCGCCATCGCCACACCGTATTTCATGTTCGCCAGATGCTTCGGATGGTGCGCGTCCGTCGATATCGTGAACTTCACACCCACCGCCTTCGCCCGGCGGATCAGCGTAGCGCTCAGATCCAGCCGCTCCGGACTGGCATTGATCTCCATCCAGATCCCGCGCCGCGCCGCATCCGCCGCAACGCGGTCAAAGTCGTACGAATACCCCTCGCGATGCAGTAGCACCCGGCCCGTCGGATGCCCCAGCACCTGCACCGACGGGCACTCCATCGCCCGCAGCAGCCGGTCCGTCATCTCCGCCGTCTCCAGATTCATGTAGCCGTGCACGCTGGCCACCACGAAATCCAGCTCCGCCAGCGCGTCCTCGCTCAGATCCATGCGTCCGTCGCGCAGGATGTCGCACTCCAGCCCGGAAAAAACGCGGATCCCGTGCCCCTCCTTGTTGAACTCGCGCACCTGGGCCGCAAACTCCACCGCCCGGCGCTCGTCCAGACCATTCGCCATCGCCAGCGCCTTGGAATGATCCGTCACCGCGATGTACTCGTACCCCATCGCCATGGCGGCCTCGGCCATCTCCTCCAAAGTTGCCCGGCCATCGCTCTCCCGGGTGTGCATGTGCAGGTCGCCGCGCATGGCGCCGGGTTCGATCAATTCCGGCAATCCGCCCGTGGCGGCGGCCTCGATCTCGCCCTGATTTTCGCGCAACTCGGGCGGAATCCACGCCAGGCCGAGCGCGGCGTAGACCTCCTCCTCCGTCTCGCCCGCCACCCGCGATTCATCATCCACCCGGAACAGCCCATACTCGTTCAGAGTCAGGCCCATCTTCTGCGCCCGCTGCCGCAGCGCCACATTGTGTTCCTTGCTGCCGGAGAAGTACTGCAAGGCTGCCCCGAAGCTCTCCCGGGGCACGGCCCGCACGTCCACCTGCAAGCCCTCCAGCCCAAACCGCGCGCTGGCCTTATTGGCGCCGTGACCGAGCACGTCATGCACCCTGGGATGGGCCACAAAACGCCCCAGAGCCGCCGTGCCGCCTTCGCCGGTCACAAGCAGGTCCAGGTCCCCCACTGTCTCCCGGGCCCGCCTGAGGCTCCCTGCGGGCGTCACCAGCTCCACGCCAGGCGTCTCCGCCAGATAAGTCACCAACTCCGCCGCCGCAGCCGCAGCGTAGTTCACCAGAAACCGGCCTGCTCCCTGCCGGTAGTGGCTGATCCCCTTCAGAATCTTCTCTTCCAGCTTGGCGCCCATGCGCGGCAGATCCTGGAGCTTATGCTCCTTGCAGAGCCGCTCCAGATCCTCCAGCGTACTCACGCGGAAGTGCTCCCACAACGTCCGTACCGTCTTCGGACCCAGGCCTTGAATCCGCAGCATCTCCAACGCAGTGGGCGGATAGCGCTCCAGCATCTCATCGCGCCGCGCAAACGAGCCACGCGTCACTATCTCTTTCAGCGCCTCGGCAATGCCTTTACCAATCCCGGGGATGTCGGTCAATTTGCGGGCCGGGTCCGCCACGATGGCAGCGATCTGCTCCGGATGCCCCTCAATCGCGCTCGCCGCGTTGCGGTAGCTGCGGATTCGGAATCCATCCTCGCCGCCGATCTCCATCAGGTCCGCCGTCTCCGCCAGCAGCCTCGCAATTTCAATGTTTTCCATGATAGCCGCACCCTCCGTGGGGCTCCACGTGTACCAGCACGTCCGCCACCCAGTCCAGATCCTGCCTCACCTGATTGCGGACCTCTTCCGCGATCGAGTGCCCCTGCAATACTGTCAGCTCCGGATCTACTTCCAGATGCAGATCCACGTGGTACTGCAACCCCGTCTTGCGGGCAAAGCACTTTTCCACATCCAGCGCCCCCGGCACCTTCAAAGCCGAGGCCCGGATCTCGCCGATACTGCCATCGTCCGGCATCGTATCCATGAGCGTCAACCCGGTCTCCCGGATCACCTGGAATCCCAACACGATGACAATCAAACCTACCGCCGCCCCGCCGTAATGATCCGCCGCCAGAAAACGCGACGGATCATAGAGGGTCAGCCCCACTGCCACCAGCGCCACCGAGCCGGACAGGATGTCCACCGTGTCGTTCCACGCATCGGCCCGCAGAGCGGAGCTGCCAATCTGCCGGCCGACCTTGAACTTATAGGTAGAAAGGCCACTCTTCATCAACACCGACGCAATTAACGGCCAGATTGCATAAAGCTGTGGTGGCGTGTGATCCGCACCAATATTCTGCAAGGACCGCCACGAGATCAGCACGCCGATCATCGCCAGCCCAATACCCACCGCCAGTCCGGTCAGAGTCTCAAATCTGCCGTGTCCATAAGGATGGTTCTCGTCCGGAGGCCGCGCCGCCACCCACAGGCCAAACAGGATCAGGCCGGACGCCAGCACGTCCCCGGCGCTCTCCACGCCGTCCGCCATCACCGAGTTCGAGCCCGCAATCCAACCGATGACCAGCTTGGCCACGGCCAGGCCGCCGCTCACCGCCATGCTGATCAGCGATACTCTTTTGCCTAAGTTATCCGCACTAGCCATCTCTAGCGAATGTACCGCAACACCGTTGTGCATGAACCACTTGCCCGGAGTAGGCTTTCCGGATTACACTCATTGGCAGCACGGAGGATCGGGCAGACGCCTTTTGTTCGCCCTCTTGCTGAACGCCGCCCGCACCACGTACATGAATTAGTGAGCTCCGGAGCCGGCTGCGGTGGTGTGTTCGATTTTTTGGCAATATGCCTTTGCTATGGAGAAGGGAGGGGCCGAACAATGATGGAAGAGATTAGAAAAGCCCCGTTGGGTCCGAAGCGTCCTGGTATGGAGAAACAGGCGCAGAACATTCAGGAAGCCTTCCTCAACAATGCCCGCAAAGAGAAGACTTTCCTGACGATCTACCTGATGAGCGGCGTCAAGCTATCCGGGCGCATCAAGAGCTTCGACAAATACTCAGTCATCCTGGAAACCAACAATCAGGAACAGTTGATCTTCAAGCACGCCATCTCGACGGTCGTGATCTCCAGGCCGGTTCACCCGGCAGTGGGGCACCCCGTCTCCGGCCCAACCGGCGCCTCGGGGGTCCCCGGCCAACCCGCGAACGAGTCGGAGGAGGATTGAGGGTTTAGTTGAAGCCATCCCCCCGCGAACGGGCTATCCTGATCGCCGTTGAAATCACCGGACGGCATAAAGAGCCGGATGCTCCCGATCCATCCGAATCGCTAGAGGAACTGGCTGTGCTCGCCGAAAGCGCCGGCGCCGAGGTGCTCGAAAAGGTCCTCCAGCAGCGCTCGTCTTTTGATCAGGCCACGCTTCTCGGCTCCGGTAAGCTGGAGGAGCTGAAGAACCTCGTCCAGTCCATGGAAGTGGACGTCGCCCTGGTCGATCATGAGCTGGGCGGATCCCAGCAGCGCAATCTCGAAAAGGCCCTCGGCTGCAAGGTCGTGGACCGCACCCAGCTCATCCTTGACATCTTCGCTCACCGTGCCCGCACCCGGGAAGGCCAGCTCCAGGTGGAGCTCGCCCAGCTCAACTACCTGCTGCCTCGCCTCACCGGCCACGGCGCCGCCATGTCCCGCCTCGGCGGAGGCATCGGTACGCGCGGCCCTGGCGAAACCAAGCTGGAGACCGATCGCCGCCGCATCCATCACAAAATTAAGAAAATCCAGCAGGACCTCAGCGCCGTGCGGGGCTCCCGCGGCGTCCAGCGCCGCCTCCGCCAGGCCGTCCCCCTTATGACCCTCGCTCTCGTCGGCTATACCAACGCCGGCAAGTCCACCCTCTTCAACCGCCTCACCGGCGCGGACGTTCTCACCGACGCCCGTATGTTCGCCACCCTCGATCCCACCGTCCGCCAAGTGCAACTCCCCTCCCGCCGCCGCGTCCTGCTCAGCGACACCGTCGGCTTCATACGCCAGTTGCCCACCCCATTGGTCCAGGCCTTTCGCGCCACGCTGGAAGAGGTCACCGAGGCGTCGCTACTACTTCATATCGTCGATGCGTCGTCGCCCGCTGCCTCCGCCCACTGCTCCCAGGTGCGTCGCGTTTTGAACGAAATCGGCGCCGAAAACACCACTCAGGTGCTCGTTTTGAACAAAATGGACGCCCTCGACAGCCCCGAGGAAGAGCGTGCAGCCCTCGCCCGCCGGCTCTCCGGCGAATCCGGCGGCATCCCCTGTGTCCGCATGTCCGCCCGCTCCGGCGAGGGACTCGACCGCCTCTACGCCCTCATCGACGACATCCTGCCGGCCGACCCCATCGAACCTGCCCTCTTCCGCTTCCCCCTCGACGACCTCGGCGCCGTTCATCTCCTCCACGAATTCGCCCGCGTTACCCGCCAGGACTACACCGAGGCCTTCTGCGAGATCGCCGCCGAAGTTCCCGCCTCGGTCCTCCGGCGCGTGGCCGCCTACCGCATCCAGTAATTCACAGCCTGTGGAAATCTATGTGGATATCCAGCGTACGCCTGTGAAGACGCCTATTTTTCAAATACTTACAGATTCGCCTTTTCCACAATGACGGTTTGGTTTATCTTGGGGAAGGGCCGATGAACATCCCGAACGCGCTTACGCTTCTCCGCATCTTCTTCGTGCCGCTCCTGGTGGCGGTTCTCGTGCAGGATGACGCGTCCTATGTGGTGTTCGGTTCGCTGCTTTCCAACGAAAACGCCGCCCTCATCATCTTCCTCGTCGCCGCGTTCACAGACCTGCTCGACGGCTACCTGGCCCGCCGTTGGAATCAGATCACCACGGTCGGCATGCTGCTCGATCCCATCGCCGATAAGCTCCTCATCTCCGCCGCCCTAATTTCGCTGGTGCAGGTCCACCGCGTGCCCGGCTGGATGGCCGTCCTCATCATCGGCCGCGAATTCGCCGTCTCCGGACTGCGCAGCATCGCCGCCAGCGAGGGCTACACGATTCAGGCCTCCGAGCTGGGCAAGACGAAAATGGTCACCCAGGTTCTGGCCATTGCACTCATCCTAGCGGCGGTAGAGCAGCCTTGGCTCGCTCCGTGGGCCACGGCCGCTTTGTGGGGCACTATGCTCTTCGCCCTGGTCTCCGCTGCCGACTACGTCCGCAAGTTCTGGCACAAGATCGACGAGAGCATCAAGGAACGCCGACGCTCCGAACTGCTCAAGCTCGAAAAGAATCGCCAGCAAACCCTCATGAAGGCCGCCTCGGCCGCTCGTGAGGAACGTTCCCGTTAGCCGTAGAGGGGCGTCGCTTAGGTCGCTGTTACCGGAGGGCCGAACTCTGCCGCATCAGCAACTCCGGCAATTGCAGCAACCGCGCCACCTCGGCCGGCCCAACCGGCGGCGAAACCAGGAAGCCCTGCACGGCGTCGCAACGCGCCGCGTACACCAGTTCCAGTTCCTCTTCCGTCTCCACACCCTCCGCCACAACCTTCAATCCACGCTGATGCGCCAGCACCGTGATTGTATGCACTACCGGCAGAGTCCCCGACGGCTCCGTAATCTGACGGATGAAAGACCGGTCGATCTTCACTACATCCAGAGGCAGCTGATTCAGGTACGCCAGCGGAGAATAGCCAACGCCAAAATCGTCGATCGCAATCCGAACGCCCAGCGCGCGCAATTCAGCCATTCGGGCGGCCGATTCCTGGATGTCCCGTAGGATCGTCCCTTCCGTCACTTCCAGCTCCAGAGCATCCCCGGAGATCCCACTTTCAACCAGCAGGCCCCGCACCCGGTCGACGAATCCGGCGCACGAAAACTGTACGGGCGAGACGTTCACCGCCACGCGCGGCGGATGCAGCCCCATGTCTCGCCACGCCCGAATCTGCCGGCACGCCCGCTCCAGCACCCACTCTCCAATCGCCGAGATCATCCCGATCTCTTCGGCCAGCCGGATGAACATCTCCGTATCCACCCGCCCCAACTCCGCGTGATGCCAGGAGATCAGCGTTTCCATGCCCCAGATCTGGCCGGCCCGGTCCACTTGCGGCTGATACCGCAGCACAAATTCGTCCCGCTCCATCGCGCTGCGTAGCGCCTGTTCCAGTTGATAACGGCGCTCCGGCGACAAACCGCGCTTGGAGGTCGAGCTTTCCACCACCCCCCCGCCTCTCTCCTTGGCCCTGTCCAGGGCCTGCGCCGCGCCCCGCAACAGTTCCCCCGCCGTCTGTCCGTCCTCCGGATACTGGCTGAGGCCGATGCTCGCGGAAAGGAAAATTTCGCGCCGTCCGACAGCCGCGGGCGAGTGCAGCAGTTCAATCAACGAACCCGCCAGCAGCGAGGCGTACGCCGGCTCACATTCCGGCAGAAACGCCGCAAACTGGTCCCCTCCCAAACGCCCCAGGGTCGTACCGGCCGGCGCCCACCTGCCCAGGCGTACCGCCGCCTCCTGTATCGCTTCGTCACCAGCCCCGTACCCCAGCAACTCGTTGATATGCCGGAAACGATCCAAACCCAACACCAGCACGGCCATCGGCGCTGCCGGATACTCGCCGATCCTCCGCTCCACCTGTACCGTGAAATCTCCGCCGCGCATCAGCCCGGTCAGCGCGTCGAACTCAGTACTTTGTCGCCACCGGTCTTTCGGTCCCGGCGTGGGAGCAGCCATACGTCTATTCTTATGCGGACTGGGGTGAATTACCTAGAACAATCTAGGAGAGAATGATTGCGATTGGGCCTACAGTACCCACTGGTCCTAGACCGCTGGTTTCCGGCGATGGTACTTGGTCAGGCGCTGGTACTCCATCCCCAGTTTCAGCAGGGTGTTCTCGCTGAAAGCCCTTCCCGTCAGCCCAATTCCCACCGGCAGCCCTTCGGCGAAACCGCACGGCAACACCAGTGCCGGCAGCCCCGCCAGGTTGCCCGCAGTGGTCAACATCCGGAATCCGCGCGGGGCAATACCAGTACCGGCAGCGCGTCCGCCATCCAAGGCCTCGTCCACTTTCGTCGCCACCGTGTATCGCGCCGGCGCCAGCAGCACATCGGCTTTCGCCATCAGCGCGCCCATCGCCTGCTGGATCAGCCGTCGCGCTCGCATCGCCTGCAGATAGTCCGCCGCCGTGATCCGCAGCCCTGCCTTCAGGCCCTCAACCTGACGCCGGTCCGGCAGCGTCTCTATCGCCGCCGAGCGGATCAGGCCGGCAAAGCTCGCCGCGCCCTCGGCCCCGATAATCATCGACGCTACGGCCGAGTATGGAAAGTCCGGCAATTCCAGTTCCACAATCGTCGCGCCCATCTGCCGGAACTGTTCCACCGCCTCGCGCAAGACCGCCCGCATCGGCGCCGCCGCATGCACCTCAATGTCAGCCGGAGCAATCCCGATCCGCAGATCGCGGATGGCACGCGCGAACTGCGGAGCGAAGTGAAACGGCCGCCCGGCCGAGCCCGGATCGTCCCCATCCCCGCCCGCTATCGCCGCCAGCACGTGGCCGCAATCCTCCGCCGTGTGCGCCAGCGGACCAATCTTGTCCATGGTCCAAGCCAACGGCATCGCACCCCGCCGGCTCACCAGCCCATAGGTCGGACGCAACCCGGTGACGCCGCAGTACGCCGCCGGCGTCACTATGGATCCGTTCGTCTCAGAGCCCAATGCGTACGGCGCCAGCCCCGCCGCCACCGCCGCAGCCGAGCCCGACGACGATCCGCCCGCCCATCTTGTGCGGTCCCACGGATTCAGTCCCGCGCCCTGCAGGGACGCCGCCGCGTACCGGTACCCTCCGCCGCCGGCCAAAGACACCATCGCCAGCTTGCCCACCAGTACCGCACCCTGTTTGCCCAGCCGCCGCACCACCGCCGCATCTTCGCTGAACACCTGGCCCGCGTAGGGAGGCGCGCCCCACGTCGTCGGACGCCCCGCCACGGCCAGCAGATCCTTCACGCCGTACGGTACGCCCTGCAGCGGACCACGCGTCCGCCCGCGCTTCAGTTCCCGATCCACGTCGTGCGCCTGCCGCAACGCCTGTTCCCGCAGCGAAAGCGCCAGCGCGTTGTATCGCGGACCCAGTTTTTCGAGCCGTTCGCCAAATGCGCGCGCCAGCTCAACCGCCGTGAAGTCGCGCCGTACCAGCCGCTGATTCAGTTCGACGGCAGTCGAGAAGAAGACATCTTCGGACAGTGGAGCCATCGCTCACTCGCCTCTACGCTTGGAATCGGAATGCCGGTTCCGTGTCCCACGGCACGTCTACCTTTTGGATAGCCTCGGAGTTCCGCACCAGTGCCGCCTCCGCCTCAAGGCGATCCGCCTCGGCCGCCGGCTGTGTCTGCGCGGGAGCCGCCACTCCTGCCGTGCCTGCGCCCAGCAGCGCCGCCAAAGTTCTCCGCGTCATGCGCCGGGCTTCGCTCATACGTGATTGCCTCTTCCGTTCCCATTGCCGGGATGCGCCGCCGTGTGCGCCTGCTGCTCCGCCAGGGCCTCCAGCGCCGCCCGCTCCATCACCGCCTTGGGCGCGCTCTCACCCGTGAACAACTGAAACTGCCGCGCCGCCTGCTCCAGAAACATCTCTATGCCGTGGATCACCACTTTGCCCTGCTCGGCGGCCCGCCGCAGCAACAGCGTATCGTGCGGCGTGTACACCAGATCGAAGACCAGATTCGCCGGAATCACGCCGTCAAAAAAACAAGCCTCCGAATGCGGCCACATCCCCAAAGGCGTAGCATGCACCAGCGCGTCAAAATGCCGCTCCTGCGCCTGCTCGGGCGTCAGTGCCTCGGCGTCGCAGATCTTGGCCAGCGCCCGCACCCGGTCCGGATTCCGCCCCGTGATCGCCAGCCGCGCGCCGGCATCAGACAACGTGAACGCCGCCGAGCGCGCCGTCCCGCCGTTGCCCACCACCAGCACCGACGACTTCGCCAACCGCAGCCGCTTCTCCAGCGGAACACGAATGCCGTCGGCATCCGTATTCGTTCCGCGCCACTTGCCGGCCTTCTTGTAGACCGTATTGACCGCCCCGATCCGCTTGGACAACGGGTCAATCGAATCCAGATACCGCAGCACCCGCTGTTTGTGCGGGATCGTCACGCTGAACCCGGAAATCGGCAGCTTGTCCGCCAGCACAAAGAAATCCTTGAGTTGCAGCGGCGTCACCAGAAACGGCAAATAGAGCCCCGAGATCCGCTTCGCCTGCAACGCGCGGTTGTGCACTGCCGGCGAGATCGAGTGCCGCACCGGCTCCGCAATCACGCCAAAAATCTTCGGCGCCTTCGCCGTCTTCTCCACCCGGTACAACTGCCGCAGCGTCCGCGCGCTCACCTGACCGGCCGCCGTGCCGTCCACCGCTGTCGGCGCGGCATACGTATACACCCCGCCCATTGCCGTGCACAGCACCCGCGAAGGAAAGCCCGTCTCGCTCATCGCCAGCAGAATCAACGGCGTCTTCGGATACGCCTTTGCCAGCGCCAGCACGCGCAGATTGTCCGACGGCTTCCGCGCCGTCGTCACCACTTTGTAGATCGCCGCCGGCACCTTCAACATCCGCCGCATCACCGCATCCATCGCCGGCGTGCCTTCAAAGTTGTGGTAGCTGACGATGACCGTCACCCGGCCTTCCAAGAGATCCATGCGCGCCAGCGGCGATTCCGCGCTTTCAATCTCGATATCCACCGCGCGCGCGCCCGCTTCCACCGCCGCCGCAAGCACCTTGAATTCCTCTTCAATACTGCCGTTGTAGCGCCCGTGATTCTGATGCCGCCGGCACGTCGCCATCACGGTCGCTTCCGGGTACAACTCCAGGAACGCGCGGATCACGGCCAGGCCGTCCTGCGGATTCGGCAGATAATCCAGACGAAACTCCAGAAACCGCTCACCCGCGTCGGCTTCGCGCCGCGCGTGTTCCATCAGCTTTTGCGGGTCCGGCAGCCCAAGGGCAATGCAGATTCGAGGTAAGGTTGTGCTACGAGAAGGCATGGAGACTACGGTCCTACGAGGATATCACTTCGCCCGGGATCAGCCTCTTCCGCCACTCGTCCAGCACTTTCACCGTGCGCGTCCCGCCAATGCGGTCCGCGCCCAGTTCATACGCCTCCAGCGCCGCCTCAATCGTGTCGATCCCGCCCGCCGCCTTGATCCTGCACTCGTCCTTCAACACGCGCTTCATCAGAGTCACGTCCGCCGCCGTCCACCCCCCCGGGGCAAACCCAGTCGAGGTCTTCACAAAGTCCACTTCGCACCGCTTGCATATCTTCAGCGCAATCACCTTCAGATCCTCAGTCAGATACGCGTTTTCCAGGATCACCTTCAGCAGCGCGCCGGATTCGTGGCACGCATTGCTCACCTGCAGCAGCTCCGATTCGATGTACTGGAACTGCCGTGATCGCAGCTTGCCGATGTTGATCACCATGTCGATCTCTTTTGCGCCCCGCCGCAGCAGATCGCGCGTCTCGTAGATCTTCACCGCCGTCGTCGCGTCGCCGTGCGGAAAGCTCACCACACCGCCCACCGCCACCCGCGTCCCGCCCAGCAACCGCGCCGCCAGCTCCACATCCGTGGGCCGCACCGAGACGCACGCCACGCCGTAGCTCTCAGCCATCTCACAGCCCGCGGCAATGTCCTCATCGGCCAGGTCCGGCCGCACCATCGCGTGGTCCCACCGTCCCGCCAGATCCTCGTACGTCGTCAGCGCCGGCCGGGCTTCGTTCTGATCCATAGCGTCCCCCAAGATCTCAACTGCGTGGGCGTATCTTTCGCGCCCGCCCACCACTCTTCATGATGAAACAACCCAAAGTTGCCGCGCCCCTTCTCCGGCTCATCCAGATCCCCCACGGCAAGGTTCAGCCCAAACGCCCGGTCGCCCAGAGCCGTACTGTAATACCGCCCCGGCTCGATCTCCAGGCAGGGCTCAAACGAGATCGCCCACTCCATTTCGTACCCGTGCCCGCCCGGCAAGGGCCGCACTGCCGCCTCCATCGCCCCACTCCGAATCCACCGCGAATACGTCTCCCAGGCCGCAGCGCGGCTCCGCGGTTCCCCCTCCAGTAACCCGCCGTGGCCCACTCCGCCCAATCGCGACTTCGTCAGATTGCACACCATCTGCCACGACCCGCCATCCCCCGCCGCCCCCTCAATACCCTGCCCCGCCCGCCGGGAATCCAGCAGTATCTCCACCTCATCCCCAAACCACGGCCAGCCCTCACGGCTTAGCTCATGCGCCTTGGCATTGTTTGGAGGCAGCCACCGCGGCGTATCGATTCCGTACAGCACGTCGTCCTGCACCCGGAATGCAAAGTACAGCCGCCGCCCGTCATGCTTCACCCACACTGTGAAAGAGAGATCCTTCGCATCCCGCACGGGGGACATCTGCGACATCCACCCCTGCGCGCCGCGGATCGCCGTCGCGTCCGCCCACTCGGCCACATCGATCCGCCCGTCCAGCACCGGAGTGGTGCCGGGAAACGCCTGCACGCTCCGCGGACTCTCGCCCGCCGCCGCCACGCCGCACAGCAACACCAGCCCGGCCGCCAGCCTCACAACGCCTATCTCTTCTTCCCAGCCGGCGGCCGCGGAGACGTGCTCAGCCCCAGATCCCGCAGCTCGCTCTTCGCCCGCCCCGCCGCATCCGAGCTCGGCGATACCGCGATGGCCGCGCGAAACTCCTGCTCCGCATCGCTCCGCCGCGCCATCTTCAACAGCGTCCGGCCCTTCATCAGATGCGCGTCCGCCGTCTTCACGTTCTTCGGATACGCTTCCAGTGCCCGGTCAAACGCCACCAGCGCCTGCTCGTACTGCTTCTGGTTGTAGAGGATCTCGCCCACATAATACTGCGCGTTCGGAGCCAGGTCCGTGTCCCCAAACCACGCCACGTAGTCGTTGAACTCCTTCAACGCCAGATCCAGATTCCCGCCCGACTTGTCCCGCATAGCATCCTGATAGAGGCTCTGCGAGCTCACACCCGGAGGCGGGCCAGACGCAGTCGCCGGCAATCCCGCGGGCGCCGGCGGCGGAGCCTGCATCGTCTTGATCGTGTTCGAAAGATCCGCGATCTTCTGGTCCAGCTTGCCTAGACGCGTATTGATCTCCGTCACCGATTCCCGCACATACCCGAAGTCCTGCCCCAGCGTGTCCACCTTCCCGCCCAGGCCCGTCAGCGGTGTCGACATCGACTTCTCCATCCGATCTTTCAACCCGCTGTCGAGCAGCGTGATCGCCCGGCTCGAAGCAGCAATCTGATCCTGGATGGCCTTCAACGTTCCTTCAATGTTTGACAGCCTGTCGTTCTGTGATTTCTGCATCGTGCGAACCTCTTCCTGCAACAGGGCGAGGTCGCGGCCCAGCTCGATCATCTCCTTTTTCTGCGCCAGCGCGGAAAAAGGAACGGTAGCGAGCAACAACGAGGAAATCAGAATCAAACGCATAGCGATACTCTCCGTCGAATAGGCAAAGGGCGGGCATTGCTGCCCGCCCGGTTCGGTCTTTGGTTACTGGACGCCGACGAAGTGGACGCGCCGGTTCTTGCTGTAGCAGTCTTCCGTCGATTCCGAACAGAACGGCTTTTCCTTACCGTAGCTGATCGTTTTCAGCCGCTCGGCCGGAATCCCGATCTGCGACAGGAACTCCCGCACGCTCGTCGCGCGGCGGTCGCCCAGGCCCAGGTTGTACTCCGCCGAGCCGCGCTCGTCGCAGTGGCCTTCCAGCGAAATCACGGCCGAGGGGAAGTCGTTCAGGATCGACTTGATGCCGTCCGCGTTGCGTTGCAGCGTCGCCCGCGCATCCTCGCGCACTTCCATCTTGTCGTAATCGAAGAAGACGTCCTGCACGTCGCGCGCCATCCGCTCGCTGATCGTGGCCTTGGGGGCGGGAGGCGGCGGAGGCGGGGGCGGCGCCGTCGTCACGGCCACGCTGGCCGCGCTGATGGCGTCTCCGCCGTCACCCTTGGCCATCATCCGGTAGGTCGTGTTACCCGTCGGCGATACCTGCCGGCTGCCCGTCGCCGGCACACGGCCGATGCCGTTGTCGATGGTCACTTCCGTCGCGTTTGCCACGCTCCACTTCAGCGTCGAGGACTCACCCCTCAAAATCGTGGAAGGTTCCGCCGTGAAGCTGTTGATCACAGCCGCGGGGCCTTTCTCTGCCTTGGGCGCGGGCGCTGTCGGCGTCGGCGGCGGCGGTTGGACGATGGGTGTTTTCTTCTTGCAGCCCACCGCGAATACCAGCAAAGACGTGGCAAGTAGCGTGAGCGCGATATGACGTTGTTTCATTACGGCCTTGAGCCTCCTACTGCTCCAGTTTCAACTATCTCAAAATTCTTCCGCGGTCTACTTCGACCAGACCGGCATCCAGTTGCCGCCCTGCGTGGTCAACTGCTTCACCTCGGTCCCGTTCGCCAGCATCGAATAGATCTGGCTGCGGCCGGAACGGTTCGAAGAGAATACCAGATGCCGCCCGTCGGGCGCCCACGTCGGATTCTCATTCTTCCCCTCCCCATGAGTGAGCTGCACGGTCTCCCGCGACGCCACATCCATGAGGAAGACGTTCCAGTTCCCAGGCGAATAACCACGGGTCCAGGCAAACGCAATGTGCTGCCCGTCGGGATGCCAGGCCGGATTTGAAGCCTCGCCCTCACCGTTGGTCAGCCGCACTACGTCCGCACCGTCCAAACTCATTCTATATATTTGTTGCAGCCCGCCGCGCCCGCTCACAAAAATCATCTCCGTCCCCGTCTTCGGATTCACCTTCGCCTCCATCTCGATGGAGCGCGAATTGGAGAGCCGCTTCATCCCGCCGCCGCTCTGGTTGGCGATGTAGATCTGCGAAAATCCGCTGATCGTCGAGGAAAACAGTATGCTCTGCCCGTCCGGAGTGAACGACGGCGTGGCGTTCATCGACGCCTGCGGATTCAGGAAATTGATGAACCGCGAAGTCTCCGTCGAGTACAACATGATCTGCGGCTGCCCCTTCGCATATGTCGTGAAGGCCAACCGCCGCCCGTCCGGCGAGATCGCCGGCATCGTCGTGATCGAGTTGAACGACGTCACGCGGCTTTGATTGGATCCGTCAAAATCCATCACCCAGATCTCTTTGTTCCCTCGCCCCGTGCGGTCGCTCACGAAATAGATCTTCGATCCCACCAGCGACGCCGCCCCAAACTGCGCCAGAATATCGGCCGCGTATTCATGCCCAGCCTTGCGCGCGCCCTCTTCGCTCAACGGCGCGTTGTAGAGCTTGCGGAAAACTTTCGCTCCCGCGAGATCGGCCACCGCAGTGTTGTACAAGTGCCCGAACGCCACAAACTGCCCCCCCTGCTCGGCTGCATAGCCAAAGCCCAGATAGCCCGCGCTCACCGGCGTCCCCGCCCAATCGGACAGGCACCGCCCCGCACACGTCGCCTGCCCGGCGCGCAGATCCGCCTCCTGCTGCGGCGGGTTCAGCGGATAGAAACTCTTCGCCGCCATGTCGAACAACCCGGATTGCTGGATGTCCTCGAAAACTGTCTTGTTGAACGCCTCCACCAGCGCGCCCGCCGCGCCCGTCGCACGGAAATCCGGCAGCGCAATCTTCTTCTTCTCTCCCCCCGTGAGTTTGAGAACGATGGCATCTTGCGACTGGCTGTATGCTGCCACTGCCAGCGCTCCGAAAGCGATCAAGCCAACCAGGTATCTGTTTTTCATCGTTTTAACTGGAACCAGAATTCGATCGTTGCTGAACTGCCGTCATACGCCGCCGGCAGCGGCTCAAACGGCGCCGCCTCTGTAATCGCACGCTGCGCCGAATAGTCCAGCGCCACGTTGCCGCTCGATTGGAACACCTTGATGTTCCGCACCTGCCCGTTCCGCATAATCTCGAACGTCACAATCGCCGGCGGCAAAGTCTTGATCCGCCCGTCCACCGTCTCCGTCTTCCACCGCTGCGCCACGCGCTCGCGGATCAGTTGCGCGTACGCTCCAAACCGGTTACCGAATGGCATCCCGTTGCCCACACCCACCCCGCCCGAGCCCGGCGCCAGCCCGTACAAAGGCGACGTCGCCGCCTGCCCCGCGCGGCTGTACACCTGATTATCGGAGTACTCGCGCGGATCGCGCCGGTTCGACGCATACCGCTCCGTCTTCTCAGCCTTGGCGTTCTTTTTCGACTTTAGCGAAATCGCCTTCGGATCGTCCTTCACCGCCCGCTTTGGCTCCGGCTTTGCCTTCACAGGCTCCGGAATTTGCGACTCGGTATCGGAGGCCACTTTGTTCACCGGCCCCGTCCGCCCCGGCAACGGAATCGCCTTCACCGGCGTCACCGTGAACGCTCCGCCGCCCGCCGAATTCGGATCGCCCCACGATTCGCGCTTACCCACTTGCGCAATCGTCATCACGCCGATAAACCCGAACACAACGGCGTGCAGCAGCACCGAGCCCAACAGTGGCCGCTTCAGCGAGTCGCGTTCGTCCAGGATGTCGACGTGCCGCATCATGGTCTATTTGTTGGAGCCCGCGTCGTCCGGCTGCGTCACCAGCCGCACATCCAGCCCCGCTTCGCCCAACACGCTCACCACCTGCGCGATGGGGTCGTAGATCGTCTGCTTGTCGGCGCGCAGGTATACCGCCTTCGCGCCCGGAAACTTCTTCTTGAACGCCGCGCCCAGTTCGTTGATGTTGACGCCCTTCTCGTTCAGAAACAGGTTGCCGTCCTTGCTCACGGACACCACCGGCAACTCCTGCGAGCTGTCCTTGCTCTGCTTCACCTTCGGGACTTCCACTTCGAGCCCAAACTCCATCACGTGCGCAGTCAGCATGAAGATCACCAGCAGCACCAGCACCACGTCCACCAACGGAACGATGTTGATCTCCGCCAAGGACCCGTTGCCGCGCGAGCGCCCGCGCCGCGAAAAGTCACCACCACCGGAAGAGAAGGCCATGGTGCTCTACTCCTCGAAGTGCCGCTCGGTCATGTTCAGAAACTCCATCGCGAAGTCGTCCATGCGCGCGCCCAGCTCTTTGATGCTGTGGCCAAACGCGTTGTACGCCACCGCCGCCGGAATGGCCGCCGCCAGGCCCGCCGCCGTCGCAATCAGCGCCTCGCTGATGCCCGGCGCCACAGCCCGCAGGCTCGCACTCCCCGCACTGCCCAGCCCCTGGAATGAATCGATAATGCCCAGCACCGTGCCGAACAGCCCGACGAACGGCGAGACAGTCGCAGTCGTCGCCAGCCAGCTCATGCGCCGCTCCAGACGCGTGATCTCCTCGCTGATGCCCATTTGCAGGCTGCGCTCCAGCGCCACTTTGTTGATGATCTCGCCGCGCAGCTTCACCTGCCGCGTCGCTTCCTGATAGCCGAAATCAAAAACCGTAGTCAACGGCGCCGCCCGGAATTGCTCCGCCGCCGCCGCCACCGCATCCAGATTCGGCGCCTTGCGGAACGCGCGCAAGAACGCGCTGTTAGCCCCTACCGCGCTCTTAAACTGGCTGTACTTGGCGAAGATGATTACCCAACTCATCACCGAGCCAGCCAGCAACAATACCAGCACGATCTTCGATACCAGCGACGCCCCGGCCAGCATCTCCAGCAGCGAAAGCTGCAGAAAGGCCCAAACAAATGGCAGTGTCAATGCTAAGCTCCCTCAGACTGTGTCCAGTTCTATGATATCGAAGGCGCATAGGCCGCTGCCGCGCTTTCAAACATTTCCGCCTCCCCCTGTTCTGAGCCGCGACCGTCAGGAGCGGTCCCCCCGCAATTGGCCTACATCTCTATAACGCCGCCACCCGCCCAAAAAGTTGTCGCCTGCTGGGGCCGCCATAACTTTTATACTTGTCCTGAATGCTCGTTGAACTCGTCGTCGAGAACTTCGCGGTGGTGGAGCGCTTGCGCCTGCCGCTCCATGCCGGCCTCAACGCCCTCACCGGCGAGACCGGCAGCGGCAAGAGTCTCGTCGTGGATGCCGTCAGCCTCCTGCTCGGCGGCCGCGCCTCCACCGAGATGATCCGCACCGGCGCCACCCGCGCCTTTGTCTCCGGCCGGTTTGAACTGCCGCCCGATCCTCCCTTGCGCGCCCTGCTCAACGGCGCCGGCGTCGAAACAGAGGAGGGCGAACTCCTCATCGAACGCGAAATCCTTGCCAATGGAAAATCGCGCGCCTACGCCGCCAGCCGCCCCGTCACCGCCGCCTTCCTCAAGGAACTCGCGCCATTCCTCGGCGACATCCACGGCCAGCACGATCAGCAAAAGCTCTTTTCCACCGACGCGCAGCGCGAGCTGCTCGACGAATCCGCCGCATCGCCTGCCCTCGTCGCCGACGTCGCCGCCGCCTACGACGCATGGCACGCCACCGTCCGCGAGTTGAACGAGCTCAACCGCTCCGAACAGGAGACGCTCCGCCTTGCCGACCTTTGGGACATGCAGCGCAAGGAGATCGAGGCGCTCGACCTATCCCCTTCCGCCGACGAGAAACTCGAAAACGAGAAGCGGGTCCTGCGCAACGTCGCCCGCCTTAGTGAGGCAGCCACGCTCGCCTATGACGCCCTTTCAGAAGCCGAGCCCTCCGTCGCCACCGGCCTCGGCATCGCCGTCAAGAAGCTGGAGGAACTCTCCCGCATCGACGAAAGCCTCACACCGCTGCTCGAAACGCTCAAGCCCGCCCAGATCGCCGTCGACGAGGTCGCCCACGACCTCTGCCACTACCTCGGCAATCTCGAAGCCGACCCCAATCGCCTGGAAGAGGTGGAAACCCGCCTCGCCCAGATTGAAAAGCTTAAACGAAAGTACGGCACCTCCATCGACGAGATCCTGGCTTTCCTCGAAGACGTGAAGGCCCGGCTTAGCGCAGTCGAAACCGCCGGCGAGCGCCGCGCCGCCCTGGAAACCGAAATCGTGCGCCTGGAGGCCATCTTCCGCGCGAGCGCGCAAAAACTGCGTTCTAACCGCCAAAAATCCGCAATTAAGCTTCAAAAACAGGTCGAAAAGGAGCTCGGCGGATTGGCCATGCAAGGCACCGTGTTTCGCGTCTCCATGACCGACGCCGCCCCCGCCCAGCACGGCATCGACGCCGTGGAGTTCCTGGTCTCCGCCAACATCGGCGAGGAGCCGCGCCCGCTCGACAAGGTCGCCAGCGGCGGCGAGCTCTCCCGTATCGCGCTTGCGCTGAAATCCTGCATCGTGCCGCACGCCCACGCCGGCGTCCCGCGCACTCTCGTCTTCGACGAAGTGGACGCCGGCATCGGCGGCGCCGCCGGCGAGATGGTGGGCCGCCGCCTCAAGCAGATCTCCGAAACAAGCCAGGTCCTCTGCGTCACCCACCTCGCCCAGATCGCCGGCTTCGCCGACGCCCACTACAGTGTCGCCAAGCGCGAATCGCAAGGCCGCACCGTCGCCGAGGTGGAACAGCTCCAGGGCGCCGAACGCGTCCGTGAAATCGGCCGCATGCTCTCCGGCCAGCGCCTCACCAACGAGGCCCTGCGCCACGCAGAAAAACTGATTGAGGATTATGCCCGTCGTGCCTGAGCAGCAATGGATCACCGCCGCCCTGGTCGCCGAGACGCGCGCCCGCGCCGCGGCCTCGCCCCGCCTCCGCGCCAACCACAACTTCCACGCCGGCCCAGCCGATAACCCGCACCGTTTCCTCAACGCCATGATGCGCGGAACCTATTGCCAGCCCCACCGCCACATCACGCCACCGAAATCCGAATCCTGGATCCTGCTGGAAGGCGCCGTCCGCTTCTTCACTTTCGACGACTCCGGCGCCATCCTCACCGCCCGCGATCTCGCCGCCAACAGCCCCACTTTTGGCATCGACCTGCCCGCCGGCGTGTGGCACACGCTTTGCGTCATCTCCGAGTGCGCCGTCGTATTTGAGATCAAGCCCGGACCGTGGGACCCCGCCACCGACAAGGACTTCGCCTCCTGGGCGCCGCCCGAAGGCTCACCGGATGCCCCCGCTTATCTACAGGCGCTTCTGACCAGGCGTCCGTAGATCGCGCAAAACCCGCACCGTGATGATCAATTGCCCGACGTGCCGCTGCGTGTGTTCGGCCGTATGAATCAGCAAGCCTGCCAGCGTGGTGGGCAGCCGCTTCTTTCCCACCCAGCGCGGCTCTTCCAGCCGGGCCGGATCCACCTCCCGCACACGCGCCTCGGCCTGCAGCAGCCGCCCCGCCGCCAGCGCCCTCAGCTCTTTCAAAGAGGATCCTGGATTCATTTCGCCACGCAATTCATTCAACTGCGCTTCGGCCAGTTCCACGCCATCGGCGTAGGTAAGCAGCCGGTCGATACTCCCTGCAATATGCCGCAACTGAAACGCCACCGGCGCCAGCCCGTGCGGCTGCACCCACAGTTCTTCCTCGCCCAGATCGGCAGTCCATGCCAGCAGATCTTCTTTCGCCTGTTCCAGCGCGTGAACCACCGCGCGCAGCACGGGATGAATCTCGCCCAGAGTCCCTCTCAACCACGGTTCAGCCATACTCCCACGATAGTTCAAAGACGCAGGGCTATAAGATATCCCCCGCCAAACGAAAGTGCCGAGAGCAGGAAAACCGCGCACCAGAACCAGCCGATCATCCGCTTCGTCAATCGCCGCCCCACCGGCCTGTCCGCCACCTCCAGGATATCCAGCCGCTGCCGGAGCTCCTCCGCATGCGCCGCAAACACGCGCCGCAGCCTGGGAATCCGGCAAATGGCATCGGTGACGCTCACACCCGCCGATTCACGCATCATCGCGGCCTCTACGGCAAAGCTGACACTATGACTCTCCACGCAGACCTAGTGCGCCGCCGCGGCAAATCCTCTCACGCCGCGCTGAAAAGCTCGATCATCGCACGGTCCTGACGCAGTTCCGCCAGCCGCGGCGCCGTCACCTCCTGCCGCACCTCGTCGATCAAGTACGGCGCCACCGCCCGCCGGTCCGCGCCCATCTCCAGAAGTACGCGCACCGCCTCGACAAGCCCCGCGGCCACGCAAACTTGCAGCAGCCTGGCGTCCGCCGGCGGCGGCCTGAAAGTCCGCGCCAGCTCCAGATTGCCAGCCAGCAGTGCCGACCCTAGATCCTCTGCCGCCCCCGCCGCCCGTAGCGCCGCCGCCGTCTCCGCCTGCCCGGCCCGCACCGCCTCAGCCAGCGGAGTCAAGCCGAAGCCGCTCCGTTCGTTCAGGCCCGCCCCCAACTCCACCAGCAACCGTGCCAGCCGCGCATTCCCTCGCGCCGCTGCAAAGTGCAGCGGCTGCTGCCCCTCCGCCGCAAATCCGAGCCGTTGCTCCAATCGCTCGGGGGCCATGGTGCGCAGCGTCTCGCCATCCTCCAGCACAATCGCCGAGAACGGGTCCAGCCTCGCGCCCCTCGCCAGCAGCAGTTCCACGGTCGCCGGCCGGTTGCACCGAAACTCCGGAGCCCAGTCCACCGCCGTGCCCCAGCCGAGTGGCGTCAGCCCAAACCACTGGTCCACCGCCTCGATCTCCGCCCCCGCCTCCAGCAACATCTGAGCCGCTCCCGCGTGGCCGCCCTCCGCCGCCCAGTGCAGCGCCGTCGTCCAACTGCCTGTCTCGCGGGCGTCCACCTCGGCGCCGCCGGCCAGCAACACCTGCATCACTTCCAGATGCCCGCGATGCGCCGCGTAGATCAACGGGACACAGCCCAGGTGCGGATCGCGGCAGTTCGCCAGTGACGGATCATCCGCCAGCAGCGCGCGCACCTGCGCCGCGTCTCCGCAAATTGCCGCGCCGATCATCGCTTCGCTCATGCCTCCATTCTCTCCTCTAAACCATCCGCCTCGCCCCGCCGATCACACCATAGTGAACTGCCCCAACTGCGGAAACGCCCTCGATGTCGTCGAAGGGAAAGACCATCTTGCCTGCGGCTCCTGCAAGACGCTCCATTTCCCTGAGCCTAACGACGATGGCGTGCGCGTACTCGGCGAGCCATCGCACCAGTGCTGCCCCGTCTGCCGGACCCCGCTCGTCCACGCCGCCCACTCCCGCCAGCCCCTGCTCTACTGCGAAACCTGCCGCGGCATGCTCCTCGACATCGACAACTTTCTCGTCCTCGTCGAGACCCTGCGCGCCCGACACGTTGGCCCGGCCTACCCGCCGCATCCCGTCAACTCCGCCGATCTGGAGCGCTCCGTCGCCTGCCCGCAATGCGGCGCCCACATGGACACCCACATCTACGGCGGCCCGGGCAATATCGTCATCGACAACTGCCCTGAGTGCCGCCTGAACTGGCTGGACCACCAGGAACTGGCGCGCATCACCGCCGCCGCCGATGCCCAGCTCAACGCGGACGCGTGGGCGGGATTATAGTGAAGGCATGAGCGGCACCCGGCGCACCTTCAACCGCTTGCTGGCGGCGCCGATGACGCTGACTATGACGAGGACGCTGATCGCCGATGACCAGATGGCCGCGCAGCGCGACCGCATGGTCAGCGTGCATCTGGAGCAGAGGGGCATCCGGGACCCGGCGGTGCTGCGCGCCATGCGCCGCACACCGCGCCATCTCTTCGTACCCGAAGCCTCCCGCAAGCGCGCCTACGAGGACAACCCACTGCCGATCGGCCACGGCGCGACAATCTCCCAGCCCTACATCGTCGCCCTGATGACCGAATTGCTCCAGGCCGGTCCCCGCCACAAGGTGCTCGAAATAGGAACCGGATCGGGCTATCAGGCCGCCGTGCTCGCGCAGCTCGCCGCCCACGTCTACTCCATCGAACTGGAACCCGAACTGGCGCGCCTGGCGTCCGGCACACTGCAACTGCTGGGCTACGCCAACGTCACCGTCCGCCAGGGCGACGGCTATTTGGGCTGGCCGCAGCAGGCGCCCTTTGATCGCATCATCCTCACCGCCGCCCCACCGCAAATCCCCGCCCGCCTGATCGAGCAACTCGCCCGCGGCGGCCGCCTCGTCGCTCCGGTGGGCGGCGCCTCCGATCAGGAGCTGATCGTGCTGGAAAAGCTCCCCGACGGCGCAACGCGCACCACCCAGGCCGGCGCCGTCATCTTCGTCCCCATGCGGCCCGCCAAACCCGACAACTACTTCTGAGACAGTTTCTGCGCGATCCGCTGGGCCTGCGCGTTGAGGCTGGCCAGTTGCCGCAGATCGTCGTCCGCCGATTGCGCCGTCGATTGCATCCGCGAAATATCCGGCGCCGCGCCTGCCATGCTGTCCCGCTGCGTATCGAGCCTGACGGCCAGCGCCCGCAGCACGTCCGTCATCTCGCGGTACCGCCGCTGAATACTGGTGATGACGTTTTCCCGGCGGCGGTTGATGTCGAACAGCTCATTGGCCAGCGCCGCCGCCTGAGTCGACTTCTGCGACGCCGCCACCACATCCTCGCGCGCCTTGCGGTTGTCCGATTCCAATTGCGACAGCCGCGCCGATTTCGTCTTCAGCTCGCCATCTGTGGCCGCCACCAGGCGCTTGGCCGCATCGAGGTCCTCCCGCATGCTGGCCTCCTCGGCCGCACTTCGCTTCGCCTCCGCCGTCGCCCGCTCCACCGCGCCTTCCAGAGACTGCACTTTGTTCTGCCACTCGATGATCGCGGCCTGCGTAGCGGCCAGCTTGGCCTGCGTGTGCGTCAACTCGCGGACCGCCTCCAGGTGCCGGCCGTCGCCCTCCACGGGCCGCGCCGGCGCGGTCTTGGCCACCACCGGCTCAATGCCCCGCTCGGCCAGTTGCTGCCGCAGCGCCGTGTTCTCGTGCTCCAGCGCCGCCGCGCGCTCCGTTGCCGCGGCCTTCAGCTTTTCTGCCGCCTCCACGCGAGCCGACGTCTCGCCGCCCACGCGGCTCTGGCCGCTCCACAGCCACAACGCGACCGACGCAGCTACCGCCAGCAACACGGCCAGCAGAATTGTCAGCGGACTCTTCATGGCAGGCATCTTACTCCCTCCCACTCCTCATCACGAACCGCGTGCGGTGCTGCACGTCACCACCACCGCTGAAATGCACCGTGAAGTTCCTCGGCGTCCCCGCTGGGATCTCCACATCCACCGCCCACGCCGCCTGGATCTTGCCGAACATTACGCCCACCGTCGTCGCAATGTCCCCCTGCGTGCGGCAAAACTCCGCCAGGCCGCCGGTGGCCTCCGCCATCTGCTGCAACCCCGTCTGATACGCCTCGTTCAACCGGTCCCTCAGAAACGCCAGATGCACCACGAATACCGGCGCATCCATCTGGCCTAATACGTTGCCGATCTTCGACGTCTTCTCGTTGATCAGCGCTTCCGGGAACCGCCGGCTCAAGTCGCGCGCATCGCTCATGTTGATGACCGGATTGGTGTAGTCTTCCCGGTAATTCGTGATGTTCGAATCCGTCAGGTAGAGCACCGCCGTTCGCACACCCGTCTTCCGTAGCAGCTTGGTCGCCAGCCCGGCGGCCGGCTCGATGGTCTCCAGCAAGCCGGCGCGGCCGGAGACCGGCGCAGCCAGAATCGCCGCTGTCACCGCCGCGCGGTCCGGCGTCGGATCCACCAGCACACGCAACCCGTCCTGAGACCTCAGCAGCCCCACCCACACGCCCTCCGGCAGCTTCTCGATCTCCGCTACCGCAGCCTGTCGCGCCGGATCCACCAGCGTCAGATCGCCCGTCACATCCAGCACCACCAGCAGCAGCAGATCGTCCTGCGGCCCTTTGCACCGCACCACCTTCGAGCTCTTTCCCTCCACCTTCACCTGCACCGACGCCACTTCGCCGCCCGTGCTCCATGCCGTCACGCGCCGGATCCCTCCCAATGGAGGCGCCGCCGCCCCGGCCGCCAGCAGCACAAATTCGCGCCGTCTCAGCATCAGAAGCTGAACCTCAAGCCCAACTGAATCACCCGCCCGCCACGCGACCCCACTATCTTGCCCGCGTTCACGTTCGGAGCGCTCTCTGTGCCGATCACCACATCCGGCGGATTCCAATTCGCGTTGTGGATGAAGTTGAATCCCGACGCCGTAAACTCCATGCTGCGCTCCGTATCGATGGCGAACCTCTTGGCCAGCGAAAGATCGTGATTGCTAGTCACGGGATTCCGCAGGAACGGATGCGTCCGCGGACCGCTGCCCTGGCTGAAATCGTCCGGGCTCGTAAACGCCGCCGCATTGAACCAGCTATCCGGCCCCTTGTCGGCAGCCCGCTGCTCCACCCCCGGCGCCACGTTCACCCGCACCGTCTGTAACACCCCGCCCGTGTTGTTGAACTGCGCCCGCAGCGCCAGCGGCTCGCCGCCGGAAACGGTGGAGATCCCGCTGATGGACCACCCGTTGGCCAGAAACCGCCGCCAGTCCTGAAACACCAGATACGGCTTGGTCGCCCCAAACGGCAGCTCGTACATATAGTTGAAGGACAGCGTGTGTGGGCTGTTATACGCCGTCAACGCCCACTCATTGTGACGATTGAAAAAGTCCTGCTTGCCGTACGGCCCGGAGTAATCGTCGTACTGCCTGGAGTATGAATAGTTCAGGTTCAACGACAGCCCCAACGAGGTGCGTTTCTCCGCCCGCACCGCCACGGCCTCGCGCCGGTATCGCCCGTCCGGATACTGGCTGAACACGTCGGTGCCGATGAACTGCGGGAACGGCCGCAGAGACCGGTTGAACTCCAGATTGTTCAACTTATCCCGCAGCACCATCACGCCGGGCGATAGCGCGTAGGGGTTCACCGCGTTGTTGCCGACAAACAGATCCCGCCCCCACGACACGGCGGCCGAGGCAGTCAACACCAGCGACCCCGGCAACTCCCGCTCATAGCTGGCCGAGCTGCTCTGATAGCGCGGCAGCCGCCCCTTCTGATCCACCAGATTCGCATTCGTGTCGTTGGCTGCTATTGGCGTCAGATCCGGCACATTGCTCGGCGGCGCCGGCACGCCCTGGCCCAGGACCACAGCCGATGCCAGTTGATCGTTCGGCGAATAGTAGTAGGGATGCCCGTTGTAGCCGCGCGTCGCCCATTGCCCGTTGTAGATCACATACGCCTGCCAACTCATTGCGTACGCCAGCCGCACCACGGACTTCCGGTTACCAGCCGGATTCCATGCCATGGAGATGTTCGGCTGCGGCTTCACCCGCACCGGCTGCAACGCCCGGCCATAGCCGCCCAGGCCCAGAAACACCAGCGCCCCCGGCTTGCCATTCACCGGATTGGCCACGTTCAGATCCACCACCGATTGCCGGTCGTATTTCTCCGTCCGCGCCGCCGAGGTCAGCATGTTCAGCCCAAAACTCAGCGTCAACCCCTGGCGCACTTCCCACGTATCCTGCACCGCCGTCACCATCGTCCAATCGCGGAAGTACGAGGGCGACGGCACCACGCTGTAGTCCGCTGACTCCGCCCCTCCCAGCAGGAAGCTCGCAAATCCGAGGCCCGTATTCACGATGCCCGGCTGGCTGGTCAGGCTGGACGTGAAGTAGAACGCGCCCGAGGGCATAGACGGGATGAACGTGTTCACCTGGTACCGCACAAACTGCCCCACGATTCTCAAGTTGTGCTTGCCCACCCGTAGCGAATGCGCATCCGTGAAGACAAACGTATTCCGCACGTTGCGCGCCACCGGGCTGCTGCGGCCCATCGGCAGGTAACTGCCCAGGACGGTGTAGGGAAAATCCTTACCCGGCACGCCGTTCAAGCCCAGCTGCTTCGGCCAGTCCGTCGAATCCGTGATGTTGGCGTTGACGTCACTCACCGCCTCCACCGTCGCCGTATTCACACTCTGCGGCGACAGCGTCCAGATGTGCTCCGCCGCCCCGCGCCGGTTTGTGTACTCGCGGTTGGCCGGCGCCGAATCCGCCGCGTTGAGGATAAACTGCGCCGGCCCCGCCAGCCCGTTGGTGAACGAGTAGGTGACTGCCAGCCGGTGCTTGTCCAGAAACGTGTGATCCACCTTGGCGATCATCCCATTGGCGGTGTTGGTCTCCGGCGACACGATGAAATAGTTATTGCGAAAGAACGGTCCAGCATTCGCATTCGGCTTGGGGTAGAAGCTCAGCATCTTCCGCGCCACCGGGTCGATCCGCGAGTCTGGCATCCGGTTGCCCGGAAACGCGTCCTTCACGTTTTGCAGATTGTCCACCGACACCGGCTGCGTCGGGTTGTAGCCCGGATTCGCCCGCACCGTCGCAGGATCGAACACCTGCAGCGGCGCGCCCGCGCTGTCCACCACTTCCGAGTAGTCGCCGCCCCGCTCCGATAGGATCGGCACCGTCCGCAGATAGCTGCGTCCAATCCGCTCCCGCACGCCCTCATAGCTCAAGGAAAAGAACGTGGAGCGCCCGCCGTTATACACCTTCGGGATCACCACCGGACCGCTCACGTTAAACCCAAACTGGTTCCGCCTCAGCAGGTTCTTCGTCCCGCCGCGCTGGACGATCTCGTGCGGCACCGCATCGAGGATGTCGTTGCGGAAGTTCTCGAATAGCCGCCCGTGAAAACTGTTCTTACGACTCTGCCCCTTGGCCGCCTTCGCCGGGCTATCCTCGCGCAACCCCAGGTCGCGCGTCAGCACTTTGAACTCCTCGGCCGCCCGCTGCACCTCGCTGGCCGGCCGCGGTGTCTGTGCGTGCAGGCACACTACGCCCCACAGCGATGCAATCAGGATGAGTATCCGCATGAACACGATCTCTCCCAGTGTAACGGCTCGACACGGAACGGCGCGGAATTCGATACGCTGGGCAAGGATGAAGCTGAATGACATCGCCCAACAGTTGGGCTGCATACTACGGGAGTCCGCCCCTGGTGACGGCGAACGCGAAATTACCGGAGTGCGCGGCATGGAGCAGGCCGGCCCGGACCAGATCACGTTCCTCGCCAATCCCAGGTACGCCCACAAGGTGAAAAACACCGCCGCCGGCGCCCTGATCGCCGCAGCCTCGGTGCCACCGCTCTCCCTGCCGGTCCTCATCAGCGACAACCCCTATCTCGATTTCTCCCGCGCCCTCGCGCTCTTCTACCAGCCGCCCACGCCGGCGCCCGGCATCCATCCCAGAGCCGTCGTCTCGCCCTCCGCCGTTATCGGCGATAACGCTTCCATCGGCGCCTGTGCCGTCATCGGCGATAACGTGCGCATCGGCCGCAACGCCATCATCCACCCGCTGGTCTGCATCTATGCCGGCGTGGAGATCGGCGATGATTTCGTCGCCCATTCGCAAAGCTCCGTGCGCGAGTTCTGCCGCATTGGCCACCGTGTCATCCTCCAGAACGGCGTTGTGATCGGCGGTGACGGCTTCGGCTTCGCCAAGCGCCACGACGGCTCGCACAGCAAGATCGTGCAATCCGGCCCCGCCGTCATCGAGGACGACGTCGAGATCCAGACGCTCTCTTCCATCGACCGCGCCACGGTCGGCGAAACCCGCGTCCGGCGCGGCGCCAAAATCGATTCCCTCGTCCAGGTGGGCCACGCCTGCGAAGTGGGCGAGGACAATATCATCTGCTCGCAGACCGGCCTCGCCGGCTCCACGATCCTCAAGAAGAACGTGCTCCTCGCCGGACAGGTGGGCGTCTCAGGCCATCTCACCATCCACGACAACGCCATCGTCTATGCCCAGAGCGGGATCGGCGGAGACGTCGCCGCGGGCAGCATCATCTCCGGCTCGCCCGCCTTCGATGCGGCGGACTGGCGGCGCTGCATCACCGCCTATCAAAAACTCCCCGAGATGCTGAAAACCATCCGGCAACTCGAAAAGCGCATCGCGCAGTTGGAATCGCCCGCCAACGGAAAGACGGAATGAAGAAAAGCGCTCACCTGAACCAGGCCCCGCTGGCCTACAAAAACGAAGCCTTCCTCGATAGCTGGAACGGCCGCTCGCTCCGCATCCTCTCCGAATACCTGGAGCCCCTGGAACGCTTCAGCCACGCCCGCGTGCGCGACACCGTCGTCTTCTTCGGCTCCGCCCGCATCCAGGAAGAGGGCCCGCTCAGCCGCTACTACCGCGACGCCCGCGAATACGCCCGCCTCATCACCATGTGGTCCGCCGCCCTGGAGCCGCCTACCCGCCGCTTCGTCGTTTGCACCGGCGGCGGCCCCGGCATTATGGAGGCCGCCAACCGCGGCGCCAGCGACGCCGGCGGCAACACCATGGGCCTCAACATCGCCCTTCCCTTCGAACAGTACCCCAACCCGTTCATCACTCCAGAGTTGAACCTCCAATTCAACTACTTCTTCATGCGCAAGTTCTGGTTCGCCTACCTGGCCAAAGCGCTCATCGTCTTCCCCGGCGGCTTCGGCACCATTGACGAACTCAGCGAAATCCTCACGCTCGCCCAAACCCAGAAGCTCGCCAAGAAGATCAAAATTCAGCTCTACGGCTCCGAGTTCTGGAAGGAAGTAATCAGTTTCGAGTCCATGGTCAAACACGGCGTCATCTCCGCCGCGGATCTGGATCTCTTCGAGTTCGTCGACGATCCGCACGACGCGCTGGACCACCTGAAGGCCTTCCTCGCCGAGCATTATCTCCAACCCCACCAGGTCCGCGCCGCCGAGGAGTTGCCGGATATCGCCAAGTCCCGTATCTGAAGTGCTTCAGGATTCGCTAACCTGAATCCGAATGCTCTCCGGCTGGCTTCATCAACTGCGCGCCCTTGGTTGGATGGAACGGCTGCTCGCCGTTTTCCTGCTCCTGACGGTGTGCGCCTATCTTTTCAATTGGTCCAACAGCACCCAGTTGTTCCTGCAGATCATGACCTGCATCTTTGGCCTGGCCTTCTGCTGGAAGCTCGGCCTGCGCTTCATCCGCCAGGCCATCTGGCGCCTGCGCAACCGCCTGATCGTCGCCTATCTCTTCATCGCGCTGGTACCGGTACTCCTGCTGGCGCTGCTCACCGCCGCCAGCGTCTGGATGATCTCCGGCCAGATCGCCGCCTATCTCCTCAACGTCGAAATGGACCGCCGCGTCGCCTCGCTGCGCCAAACCGCCGGCTCACTGGCGCGCGTTCCCCCGCAGCAGCGCGCCGAGGCCGTCCGCCGCGCCGGCTTCGTCTTTCGCGATCGCTTCCCTGGCCTGGAGATCCTCGTCCACGATAGCGACGGCAGGGAAGTCCGCTACCCCGAAGACTCCGCCCTCGGTGTGCCGCCCAAGGGCCATACCGAAACAGCCGGCGTCGTCATCCGGGAGAAGATCTTCTATCTCTGGGCCCATGCCGGCGGTCCGGAATCCGAAGTAGTCGTGCTGGCTCCCATCACGCGCACGCTCCTCCAGGGTCTGGTCCCGCGCATGGGACGCATTGTACTCCAGCCCATCGGCGTGCAGCCCGGCGAGGCCCGCGAGCTGGATTTCCGCCTCCACCCGCCCGTCCCCGGCGAGGTGCTGGACGCCGCCCTTGCCGCCTCCACCTTCGTCCCGCAGCCCGTCAATCTCTTCGACCTGCCCTTGAAATGGGGCGTGCGGCTGGCCGTCCCCCTTTGGGAGCAGCCTGGCGAGGTCAAGACCATCTTCCTCGGCGCGGTCACCCGCATCTCCGGCCCCCTCAACATCGTATTCGGCATCGACACCAACAGCGGCCTGCCCTCCATGGTGGGCGCATTCACACTGGTGGTCCTGCTGTTCTTCAGCGTCGAAATCGCCTCGGCCTGGGTCGGCCTCTCGCTGTCCCGCACGATTACCTCAGCCGTCCATGATCTCTACGAGGCCACCGTACGCATCCGCCAGGGCGACCTCACCCATCGCATCCAGGTCAATGGCAACGATCAGCTCGCCGAGCTCGGCACCTCGTTCAATATCATGTCCGGCAACCTGGAGCGTCTCCTCGCCGGAGAGAAAGAACGCCAGCGCATGCAGGCCGAGCTTGAAATCGCACGCGAGGTCCAGGCCCAGCTCCATCCCAAACTCCTGCCCGCCCTCGGCGGCCTCAGAGTCACCTCCATCTGCAACGCCGCCCGCATGGTCTCCGGCGACTACTACGATTACCAGGCCCTCGGCGAACAGCGCCTTGCCCTCTGCCTGGGCGATGTCGCCGGCAAGGGCATCTCCGCCGCCCTCCTCATGGCCACCCTCCAATCCGCCATGCGCAGCCAGTTGCGCCAGTGCATGGAGACCAGCGGCCACGAGCTCTCCACCGCCCGCCTGGTCTCTAATCTCAACCAGCAGCTCTACGCCTCCACTGCGCCCGAGAAGTATGCCACGTTCTTCTTTAGCCTCTACGACGATCAGACCGCCACTCTTGCCTACACCAACGCCGGCCATCTTTCGCCCTTCCTCGTGCGCGGGGGCCAGGCCATCCCGCTGGAATCCACCGGCATGGTGGTGGGCGCCTTCCCCTTCGCCAAATACGGCGAATGCAGCATTCAACTGGAAAGCGGCGATCTGCTGGTGTGCTACACCGATGGCATCACGGAGCCGGAAAACCCATACGGGGAAGACTACGGCGAGCAGCGCCTGATCGAGCTGCTCATTCAGAACGCGGATAAGGATGCCGCCGAAATTGCCGATCTCGTCGTCGCCGACGTCACCCGCTGGACCGGCGCCTCGGAGCTCCAGGACGACATGACACTACTGCTGGCACGGAAGCTGTAACGCCATGACCCCGCAAGTCCGGCGCATTCTTGTTGTGCTTGCGGCCATCATAGCCACGCTTGCCATCGGCACGGTCGGCTACGTCGTCGTCGCCGATTATCCCTGGTTCGACGCCTTCTACATGGCCGCCATCACCATGACCACGGTGGGCTATGGCGAGGTGCGCCCGCTCGGCCACGCCGGCCGCGTCTTCAATTCCGTCTTCCTCATCCTCAGCGCCAGCACCCTGCTGCTGGCTATGGGCGTCATGACGCAGACGATCATCGAGCTGCAGTTTGGTAATCTCCTGGAAAAGCGCCGGTCGAAAAAAATGATCGCTAATCTCAAGAATCACTACATCATTTGCGGCTTCGGCCGGGTGGGCCGCGGCGCCGCCAACGAATTACGCCAGGCCGGCGCGCCGCTCGTCATCATCGATCGCCGCGAAGAGCGCGTCGAGTGGGCGATGCGGAGCGGCTACCTCGCCTGCCTCGGCGATTCCACCCGCGACGAGACTCTCAAAGAGGTGCGGATCGACACCGCCGCCGGCCTCATCGCCGCCCTCGCCACCGACGCCGATAACCTCTTCGCCGTCATTTCCGCCAAGACCCTCAACTCGCGTATCCGAGTCGCCGCCCGCGCCGCCGAGGAGGAGGCCGAGCGCAAGATGCGTCAGGTGGGCGCCGATTCGGTCTTCGCCCCTTACGTCATGACCGGCACTCGCCTGGCCCAGTCTCTCCTCAAGCCCCACGTCCACCAGTTCCTCGATTTCGCCACCACCTCCATCGGGCTCAACGTCCGCATCGAACAGTTGGAGGTCTCCGTCCTCAGCGATCTCCAAGGCAAGTCCCTGGCCGATCTCAGAATTCGAAGCGAGCTCAAGGTCATCGTGCTCGCCATCCGCCGCGCCGATGGCGCCATGGTCTTCAATCCTCCGGCGGAGGCCACCATCGAGACCAACGATTACCTGATCGTGATGGGCGAACCCGAGCCACTGCGCCGCCTGGAGGCCCGTGTCGCCGGAGGCACCGCATGAAGGTCCTCACCCCGGAGCAGATGCGCGCTATCGATCGCCGCACCATCGAGGCCGGCATCCCCGGCCTGATCCTGATGGAGAACGCCGGCTGCCGCTTCGTCGAGTTCCTGGAGAGCCGCTACGCCCCCCTCTCCGCCCACCGCATCGTCATCGTCTGCGGCAAGGGTAACAACGGCGGCGATGGCCTCGTTATCGCCCGCCAGTTGCACACGCGCCACCACCCCGCCTCGCTCGATGTCGTGCTGGCCGCGCCTCCTGAAGAGTTCACCGGGGACGCACTGGAAAACTGGCGCATGCTGCAAGCCTGCGGCGTACCGGCGGCATCGGAGATTGCCCCGCGCCTGCGCGCCACCACCCTGATCGTCGACGCGCTGCTGGGCACCGGCCTCGCCGGCCCGGTGCGCGGCCGCGCCGCCGAGTTGATCCGCGAGATGAACAGTGGCTTCCCCGGCGCCGAAGTGATCGCCGTCGACGTCCCCTCCGGCCTCAGCGAAGACGGCGAATCCGTGCGCGCCCGCCACACCGTCACTTTCACCGCGCCGAAAACCGCGCAAGTGCTCCCACCCACCTGCGACCGCGTGGGCGAGCTTCACGTCGTCCCCATTGGCACGCCACCGGCCCTCCTCGACCAGGACAAGGAACTGTGGCTTGAGCTCGTCGAGCCCGCCATGTTCCGCCGCCTCTTCGCGCCCCGCGCCCGCGGCGCCCACAAGGGCAGCTACGGCCACGTCCTGGTCGTCGGTGGAGCGCCGGGCAAAGGAGGCGCTGCCGCCATGTCCGGCTTGTCGGCCCTGAGAATGGGGGCCGGCCTGGTCACGGTAGCGACATCCGAAGAGGAGCGCCGCACGGTCACGGCCCTCGCCCCCGAGCTGATGACGCAGGCCATCGGAGACGATCCCGGCGCCAAGGACGTCCTCGCAATCGGCCCCGGCCTCGGCCGCGAGCCCGAAATGGCAGCCATGGCCCAGCGCCTCTTCGCCCAGTCCGCCCTGCCCATAGTGATCGACGCCGACGGCCTCAACGCCCTCGCCGGCACTGCGTTCCAGGGCCTCGGCCCGTTCCGGGTCCTTACACCACACCCCGGCGAAATGGCCCGCCTCGCCGGCTGCACCACCACCGACGTCCAGGCGGATCGCGTCGGCATCGCGCGCCGCTTCGCCACCGGGCGTCGCGTCACTCTCGTCCTCAAGGGCCAGCGCACCCTCATCGCCGCCCCCGACGGCCGCGTCTTCATCAACCCCACCGGCACACCCGCCATGGCCACCGCCGGCGCCGGTGATATCCTCACCGGCCTGATTGCCGGCCTCCTCGCCCAGTGGCCCGATCGCCGCCACCAGGCCGTCCTCGCCGCCGTCTGGCTCCACGGCCGCGCCGGCCAGCTCGCCGCCACCGCCGCCACCGAGCAAACCGTCATCGCCACGGATCTGCTGAGCTACCTGCCCCTAGCCATTCGGGAGCTGCACCCGTGACCGCCCCCGCCCGCACCTTCACCACCGCCACGGAAGACGAGACCATCGCCCTCGGCGCCCAACTCGCCGCCGCCTGGCCCCGCCCCTGCGTCGTCCTTCTCATCGGCAACCTCGGCGCCGGCAAAACCACCATCGCCAAAGGCATCGCCGAAGGCCTCGGCATCGCCCGCGCCGACGACGTCACCAGCCCCACGTTCCCTCTCATCCACGAATACGGCGAAACCGGCGAGCTCTACCACATCGATCTCTACCGCCTCGACACCGTCGCCGAAGTCGCCTCACTGGGCCTGGACGAAATTTTCAGCCGCCCGGCCGTCGTCCTGCTCGAATGGGCTGAGCGCTTCCCTGCACTCTTGCCCCGCGAACGGATCGAGATCCGTATCGAGGCCCGCGACGACGAGTCCCGCATCATCACCGTCACTGAGCTAACCTGAACCCGATGCCTCTCCAAACCGACGGACGCCGGCCCCTGATCGCGATAGTCCTCCTGTCGGCCATCGTCTCGTGGTTCATCTACCTCCTGATGAAGCCGTTTCTTGAGCCCATCTTCTTCGCTGTAGTCCTCGCTATTGCCGCCAGCCCGCTCTACCGCTGGCTCTCGCTGCGCATCCGCTCCAGCGGCCTCGCCGCCACGGCAGCCAGCATCCTGCTACTGCTCCTCGTCCTTCTGCCCCTTTGGGCGCTGGCCGTCACCATCGCCCGCGAAGCCCGCGATGCCTACGTCGAGCTTGCCCGGCAGAGCACCCAAGGCGGCGGCTGGAGCGCCTGGCTCAGCCATTTCCTGGACCCGCCCATCGCCTGGATCGCCGAAAAATCAGGGATGCCCGCGCCGAGCGTGCATCAACTGGTGTTCGAAAAAGCGCAGTCCTACACCGCCGGCTTCATCTCCTGGGGCGGCGAGTTCCTCGGCAATCTCACTGCCACCGTGGGCAATGCGATCCTCAGCTTCTTTGTCATGGTCTACCTCTTCATGGAAGGCCCGGCCATCCGCGAGGGACTCCTCTGCTGGATGCCCCTCTCCCGCCGGCGCACGGAAGAACTCCTGACCACCATCTCCGATTCCATCATCGCCAACGTCTACGGCATCGCTGCCGTCGGCGCCGCCCAGGGCTTCCTCGTCGGTATCGGCTTCTGGATCGCCGGCCTCTCCGCCCCCTTCATGTGGGGCGCCATTGCCGCCTTCGCCTCGCTCGTGCCCGTCTTCGGACCAGCCGTCATTTGGGGTCCCGGCGTATTGATCCTCCTAGCGCAGGGTTTCTGGGGCAAAGCCCTCTTTCTGGCGCTCTGGGGCGTCCTGGCCGTCGCCATGGCCGACAACATCATCCGCCCATGGGTGCTGAGCGGACGTACCGAAATGAACACCCTCGCCGTCTTCTTCGCCCTCATGGGCGGCATCCAGGCCTTCGGCTTCATCGGCATCTTCGCAGGCCCTGTCGTCTTTTCAGTCGCCATCTCTGTCTTCCGGATTCTCCGCGAGGAGTACCTCGACGGGACGGAACCGCTAATTGAGAGCTGAGCGGGCGCGAGCGAAACACGATTTGGCATTGGCAACGAGTTTGCAGATAATCAGGTCGTGCGACTCCGATTCTCTGGCGTTTTGTTGACTGTCCTATCCGCGCAAGTCCTACCGGGTCAGTACTATCACCTCGCCACTCCCGCCGACGGCTCAGTTGTGTACTTCGACACCGACTATCCGCGAACGGGCGCAACGGACACGCGGCAGGGTCGGATCTACACAGTGGACACCAGCGGCCTGCAACTCTTCGCGGAGCGCCAGCGAGAAGTACCGCCGAGCGGCCCATACCTGGGCAGCCCCGCATTCACCAACTACTTCCAACTCAACGGCGCCTCAGTTTCCAGCGACGGCGAGACGAAAGCCTTCCGGGGCGCCCGCCAATGCCTGAACGGCAAGCCCTGCGCGTTCTCTGATTCCTATGAGATCACCATCCAGCGTCCGCGGCTGCCCGACCTGCAAACCCAGGGTGGAAACGTGCAGATCAGCGTCAACGGCCGGTACGCTTTACTGCCCCAGAGCACTGGCGCCGGTTCTGCATCGGGTGGTCTGCTGGATCTGATGACAGGGGTCGCTCAACCCTTGGTACTCAAGCCGGTGAGTTCGTTCTCGCCCGGCCGGCAGGTGGCTGACGATGGCACGGTCGTTCAGACACAATTCGCTACGCTGGATCTGTTTCGTGGCGGGAAGCGATACTCACTCTGGTTTTACTCGCCCGCCGATCTCCAACTCTATGAGCTACCCAGCGAGGCAATAATCGATCGGACGGGTCGAGTGGTTGTTTACTCCTCTCGTTGGGCGCCGCCCCATTCCGCCTATCTGCGCATCCGCGCCATTGACCTGGAGACGGGGCTGGTGTGGACCGTAGCGGAGGACTTTGCGGATTTCTATCAGCCGGTGCTCAGCGACGATGGCCGGCAGGTACTGTTCCTGACCAATTGCCGCTTTGATCAATCGGGCTTCGTCGGGCCGCCCCAAGCCTATGTGACCGGCATCGATGGCACAGGCATGCGGCGTCTAACCAACGATCCCGCCGGCATCCGCGAGGCGACTCTCTCCGGAAGCGGGAAGGTCGCCTACGCCGTCACCCTGTCGGGACGTCTGCTGCGTGTCGATGTCCCGACAGGCGAGGCGACTGAGATCGTGCCGCGGACGCTCGCTGTCATCGACGACAACCTGTACTTCGTGGCTGGTTCCCTCGCCCGATTCAAAGGAGTCGGCTACCCCGGTCCAGACGGAAATCCGGAACCGGTAACCGTGCGAATGGGTGGGATGATCGCACCCGTGGTATCGTCCACGCCGGGTGAACTGGCAGTCCAGGTTCCTTGGGAACTGGCGAGTTTGGACCTGGCGTCGTTCTCCCTGGAGACCGTGGTGCCGCCTTCGACCTTTGTCCCTCCGGCTATGACGCACGACATCCTGATGGATACTCTGAGGCCCGAAGTGCGGCCGATCCCGGCGGAGTACGGTGCCCCTGGCTCTCCCTTCCAGGCCTACGGGTACGTCCTCCACCCCGATTCGCGGGTCGTGAACGACGAATCGCCTGCCCGGCCTGGCGAAACCGTGCGAGTCGTCGCCACCGGTCTGGGCCCTGTGGACCCCATCGTACTTACCGGACAGCCGGCGGCACTCGATGGCCCGGCATCCGTCATCCGCTATGGGCTCACGTGTTCAACCTCGGGTGCGGCAGAAGGCGCCCGCGCCATTCCCGTGGCCGCAGCCGCCCTGGCGCGCGGAGAGACCGGCATCTATCACCTTGACCTGAAACTGCCCGTCGATTTGCAGTAGACCGGCGCAAACAGCGCGGGCATCATCGAAATCTACTGTTCAACCGAACGCCCCGGTATTGGCCTGAGGGTCGTCATGCCGATTGCCTGGTAGTTCGACCGGTGCGTGGGCGCGCGGCAGCGACGACCCGCTCCGCTACTGCTTCTTCTCCCCCGGCTTCTCATCCTTCCGATACAGCGACGGCTTCTTCTTCCCAGCCGGCACGCCCGTCTTCTCCGCCTCGATCTTCGCCGCTTCCTTCTTGGCCTCTTCCTTCCGCTCCGGCGTCGAGAGCGCCTCCCGCTCCTTCTTGATCTGCACCTCGCGCGCCTCCACATCCAGAGTGCGCGTCTTGATATCCTGCTCGCTCATCTCCGCGCTGTCCCGCGTCGTCTCAATCGCCTGCTCCAGGGCGAACTGAAACCGTGATTTGTCCGGCGCTTCCATCCCCCCGATCTTCTCCAGCTTCGCCAGCAACTCGCGCTCCGTCTTCGCCACCTGCCCCAGCGTCAGGATCGGCTTCTTCCGCGTGATGGCGTTATCGACATACGTGTCGATCGCCTCGATGATCTGCGCATACTGCTCCAGCAGATCGTGAATCATGCCGCTGCGCCCGGTCTTCGGCTTGGCCATCA
Source organism: Paludibaculum sp. (assembly GCA_036504135.1). Taxonomy (GTDB): domain Bacteria; phylum Acidobacteriota; class Terriglobia; order Bryobacterales; family Bryobacteraceae; genus Paludibaculum. The sequence continues at coordinate 47,451 of DASXVP010000030.1, read as the reverse complement.
ACTGGTCGATCTGGTCCACCCGCTGCTGCGCAAACCGCAGGTACAGTTGCAGCCGCAGGTCCGGCTCCTGCACCTCGCGGATCTGGTCCGCTTCATCGGAATTGAGAAAGTCCTTTTGCGCCATCAGCGGCGCGCACAGGATCAACAGCATCAGCAGATATCGCATCGGCCTCTCCCTCACTTGCCGCTCATCACGCCCAGCAGATACTCCTCGTGCGTCACCTCGGCCTGGTCCCGCACCTTCTCCGCCGCCGGACGATCGTCCATGCTCAACGCCGTCACCAGATCCTTCAGGATCCGCAGCATCTCCATCGTCTTCAGCTCACCCTTCTTGTACTGCTTCGTCAGGCTGTGCGGCCGCTTGCCCGTCGCCTGCAAAGACTGCAGCGAGAGCACCGAGGCCTCCTCCACTTCCTCCAGCACCGCCATCAGTTCGGTCCGGCTTCCGCTTTCCTTCACCAATTGACGCGCCGCCTTCGTCCGCGTTTCAGCCAATGCCAGCGCCGCCTCAAACCGCTTCAACGGATCCGGCTCCTTGCGGATCTCCGCCACGCCGGCCTGCAGCATGGAAACGGCGCCCATCGCTAACGCCAACACCGCGATCTGCCAGGTCATTTGTTCACTGCCTTTCCCAGCACCTTCACGCGCTGCCGTGCCTTGAACTCCTCATCCGGATACTTGCCTTCGCTGACCGCTAGAAACTGCTTGTAACTCTCCAGCGCCGGCCTGATCTGCATCGACGCATCCAACATGATGGCCCGAAAGTAATGATACGCCGGGGTTTCGCCGTTGATCGCCTTGGATCTCTCCAGCGCCGCTAGCGCCGGCTCATACCGCTTCAACAGGATCAGCATGCTGGTCAACTCATTCCACGCCTCGCCTGAATCCGCCTTGGCCTGCGTCACCGCGTAGAACTGCTTCGCCGCTTCGTCATACCTCTTCTGGTCCCGCAGCAAACGTCCCAAAAACATCCGCATCTCGATGTTGCCGGGCTCCAGCGCCACCAGATCGAGAGCCACCACCGTGGCCTTGTCCTGCTGTTGATTGCGCAGATACGCGGTCGCCAGTGCGTAAAGCAAACCGGGGGTCGGCGACTTGGCGCGCGCCGCCTCCAGATTCTGGATCGCTTGGGCAAACTCGCCCTTATTCATCTGCAACAGCCCGAGCCGCTCGCGCGCCGCCGGATCATCCTCAAACAGCTTGTACATCGCGGCGGCCTTGTCCGGCATTAGCGCCTTCTCAAACAAGCCCGCCAGCTCCAGCTTCAACTCGCTGTTCTTCGGCTCCAGCTCCGCCGCCTTCTCCATCTCCGCCGCCGCCCGCGCCCACCGCTGCCGGCCGGCCAGCGCGCGTCCCAACAGGTAGTGCGCTTTTGATTCGTCCGGCTTCGACACGGTGGCCGCTTCCAGCAAGGGGATCGCGTCCTCGTACTGCTCTGTCTTGATCAGCAGTTGGCCCAGGTTCACCTGCGCCTCACGCAAATCCGCCTTCAAAGTGAGCACCCGCCGGAATCCGTCGATGGCTTCTCGGTCCTGCCCGGCCAATGTGCGCGCCAGCGCCAGGTTGAACATTACTGCCACGTCGGTGGGTTCTTTCTCCGCCAACTCTTTGAGAATCGCCACCGCCTCCACATAGCGGCCTGCGTCCAGATGCGCGGATGCCTGCGCCATCGGGTCCGGCGGCGCCGCCGGCGGCTGCGCGGTCATTAATGCGAAGGCGAGGACAAGGATACTCACACCTTCATCTTAACGGCGGCGCAGCAAAATGCCATCCATCGGTTCCAGCGTGACCACCGGCGCCGCCGGCGCTCATCGCGGACCTACCTCACGCACTTGGCGTTGTCGGCCTTCACGTAGTACGGCTTGAAGTTCTTCGCCTTGGGGTCCATGCAGCCGATCAGGGGCAACAGTTCCACCTTGCGGAACTCGATGGGGTGGCTCTCGCTCTGGAGGGAGATGGAGCCCTCGGTGAGCAGTTTGCCATCGGGCTTGGCGGCGGGATCGAAGTTGCTGACGCTGCCTCCGCCGATCTGGGGCTGCTCGTAGCTGAGAACGAGTTCGCCATCGACGTAGTGCTTCACGGTGGTGCCGCCGAGGACTTCGGCCTCGACGCGAACCCATTGCTCGCCGCGCGTGGTCTTTGATTTCGAGGTGATGCAGTGCGGTGTGAAGAGCTTGCCGTCGATGACCACGTTGGTGCCGGGGGTGCAGAGATTGGCGTTGGTACGCTCGCCCGTGGCCGCGCCGCCGAGCAGTTGCACCTCGATGGAGATGGGGAAATCCTGGTCTTTCATTATGGTTTCGGGCGGCTGGCCGTGGATCATGATGCCGCTGTTACGGAGCGCCCAGCCCGCGCCGCCCTTGGCCTGCTCGCCGACGAAGCGATACTCGACGGCGATGCGGTAGTAGGAGAACTTGTCCTTGTAGAAGAGGTGGCCGAAGCGGTTGCGAAACTCATCGTACTGGTCGTAGCTGACCTTCAGGAGGCCGTTTTCGACGCGAAACGTGTTACCGAAGTTGTCGCCTAGCGCGTATCCGGTGATTTTGGGTGTCCAGCCGGTGAGGTCTTTCCCGTTGAAGAGTTGGATCCAATCGCCGGGAGGCGCGGGGTTTTGAGCGAATGCGGCGGTGGCGGCGAGGAGGAGCAGGATGGGGCGCATGATTTGCCAATTATATAGGGGCCGTGGCGGGGCGGAGGAGTTCGCGGAGAAAGCGGCCAGTGTGGATGCGATCGGTGGTGCGTGGTGGGTGGGGCTCGGCGGATTGGCCGGAGCGGGTGGCTATGTGTGGCGGCGTGGGGGTCAGGGGGTTGCCGGGCGGAGGAGTTCGCGGAGGAATCGGCCGGTGTGGCTGCGCTTGTTCTGCGACACCTGCTCCGGTGTGCCCACGACCACTACTTCGCCGCCGGCGGCGCCGCCGTCGGGGCCGAGATCGATCACCCAATCGGCGTGGCGGATCACTTCGAGGTTGTGCTCGATGATGAGGAGGCTGGCGCCGTTGCGGACGAGGCGCTCGAAGGCGTCGAGTAGCTTGGTGATGTCATCGAAGTGGAGGCCGGTGGTGGGCTCGTCAAAGAGGTAGAGCAGGCCTTTGGCGTCGGACTGGGTGAGGTGCGAGGCTAGTTTGACGCGCTGGGCTTCGCCGCCGGAGAGCGTGGTGGCGGACTGGCCGAGGCGGAGATAGCCGAGGCCCACATCGTCCATCGGCTTGAGGCGGGAGACGAGTTTCGGCTGATCGGCGAAGAAGGCGAGGCCTTCGCGGACAGTGAGTTTGAGTACCTCGTGGATGCTCAAGCCGCGGTATTTTACTTCCAAAATCGACGATTTGTAGCGTGTTCCGCGGCACTCTTCGCACACCAGCTCCACGTCGGCGAGGAACTGCATCTCCACCGTGACGGTGCCATCGCCCTGGCAGGTTTCGCAGCGGCCGCCGGCGATATTGAAGGAGAAGTGGCCGGCGGTGTAGCCGCGGCGCTCGGCCTCGGGAGTGGCGGCGAAAAGCTCACGGATGACGTCGAACGCTTTGCTGTAGGTGACAGGATTGGAGCGCGGGGTGCGCCCGATGGGCGATTGGTCCACCAGGACGAGCTCGCGGATCAGCTCTGCCTTTTCCACCTTGCGGCAGGTGTGCTTTTCGACCTTTTCGCCGAGTTGCGGATCGTCGGCGGCGGCGCCCTCCTGCGTGAGGTCGCGCTTGTAGCGGGCCTCCAGAGTCTTGTGGATGACCTCGTGGACCAGCGTGGACTTACCTGAACCGGAGACGCCGGTCACCACGGTAACCATGCCTAGCGGCACCGCCACATCGATGCCCTTGAGGTTATTGGCGCGGCAGCCGATGAAGCGCAGAACGCGCTTGGGATCCACGGAGCGGCGCTCAGTCTTGAGCGAGGTCTGGAGCTCGCCCTTGAGGTATCTGGCTGTGAGGGAGCCGCTCTTTTTCGCTCCATTGGCGAGCATCTGTTTGAGGTTGCCTTCAAAGGTCACCTGACCGCCGAGCTCTCCGGCGCCAGGGCCCATGTCCACGATGTGATCGGCGGAGCGCATGACATCGGCATCGTGCTCCACAACGAGGATGGTGTTGCCGAGATCGCGCAGCTCTTCAAGAATGCGAATGAGGCGCGCGGTGTCGCGGGAGTGGAGGCCGATGGAGGGCTCATCCAGAACGTAAGTGGCGCCGACTAGGCGGGAGCCGAGGCACGTTGCCAGTTGGATGCGTTGGGCCTCACCGCCGGAGAGCGTGGCGGAGAGGCGGTCCAGGGTCAGGTATTGCAGGCCGACATCGTTGAGAAACTTCACGCGCTGGCGGATCTCGACGAGGACTTTGTCGGCGATGGATTGAAGCTCCGGGGCGAGTTGAAGCGAATCAAAGAACGCCTGCGCCTCGGCGATATTCATGCGGGAGACGGCGGCGATGGTGGCGCCGCCGATGCGCACGTTCAGCGCCTCCGGCCGCAGGCGCGCGCCCTCGCAGGCGCTGCACTGGGTGTAGCCGCGGTAGCGGCTGATGAAGACACGGACGTGAACCTTGTATTTCTTCTGCTCCACCTGGACGAAAAACTTGCGAATTGCATCGAGGACGACGGTCTTTTCGGCCGGATTGAGATCGGCGTAGGGGACACCCATGCGGACTCGCTTGGCGGCACGGGTGGCGAACTCTTCGCGCATCCATTCGTAGGCGGGCTTGTTCCAGGGATCGACGGCGCCCTCGGCCAGGGAGAGGCCCGGATTGGGGATGATGAGGTCCGTGTCGTAATCGATGGTGTTGCCGAAGCCCTGGCATTTGGGGCAGGCGCCGTAGGGATTGTTGAAGCTGAAGAGCGGCGGCTCGGGGTTGAGAAACTCCAGGTTGCAGGTCTTGCAGGCGAAGCGTTCGCTGAATCTCAGGACGAGCGGTTCGGAATCGCCGGCCTGTTCGAATATCACTTCGCCGGACTCGCGGTAGCAGATTTCGGCGGTATCGACGATGCGCTGCTTCTGATCGGCGCGGATTACGAGGCGATCGGCGAGGACAAAGACGGGTTGAGAGAAGTCGATATCGAGCAGGGATTCGGGCGAGGAGAACTCAAAGACGCTGCCGGCCTGGAAGAGGCGGTTGAAGCCGCGTTTGCGCAGATCGAAGAGATGATCACGCAGGGCCGCGGTGTCGCCCTCTTTGAAGGTGTGGACGGGGAAGAGAGCGTACCAACGGGAGCCCTCGGCCTGGCTGAGCATCTTGCTGGCTATAGGATCGACGGTATCGCGGTCCACTTTCTGGCCGCACTGGGGGCAGAAGGTCTCGCCGGCGCGGGCGTAGAGGAGCCGGAGGAAGTCGTGAATTTCGGTAGATGTGGCGACCGTGGAGCGGGGATTGCGCGTGGTGTTCTTCTGGCGGATGGCGATGGGGGGCGAGATGCCGTCGATCTCATCGACATCGGGCTTTTCCATGCGATCGAGAAACTGGCGGGCGTAGGCGGAGAGGCTTTCGACATAGCGCCGCTGGCCCTCGGCATAGATGGTGTCGAAGACAAGCGAGGACTTGCCCGAGCCCGACACGCCGGTGACCACGGTAAGGCGGTTGTGCGGCAAATCGACCGACAGGTTTTTCAAATTGTGAACCCGCGCCCCGCGGATTCTTAGGAAGTCGTCCACTCGCCTATCATTGTATCAATCGGATGCAGAATCTCCGCCTTGCTTCAAAACTGTTGCTGGATTGGTATGCAGCGACGCGGCGCGACCTGCCGTGGCGGCGGACGCGTGATCCGTGGCGCATTCTGGTTTCTGAGGTGATGCTGCAACAGACGCGCGTGGCGGCGGTGATCCCTTACTACGAGCGATTCCTGCAACATTACCCGGAGGCGAAGGATCTGGCGGCGGCGCCGGAGCAGGAATTTCTGGCGCTCTGGGCGGGGCTGGGATATTACGCGAGGGCGCGGAACCTGCAACGGGCTGCTCGTGTGATTGCCGAGCGTGGTGCATTTCCACTGAATTTCGAGGAGATCCGCGATCTGCCGGGTGTGGGCGACTACACGGCGGCGGCGATTTCATCGATCTGTTTCGGCCTGCCGCACGCTGTGCTGGATGGCAACGTGCTGCGGGTGCTGGCGCGGGCCGGCGCGGAGAAGGGCGACATTGGATCGTCGACGGTGCGGGTGCGTCTGCGCGAACAGGCGCAGCGATTGCTGGACCCGCGGCGGCCGGCCGATTTCAATCAGGCCATCATGGAACTGGGCGCGACGGTGTGCCTGCCAAAGAATCCGCAGTGCCTGCTGTGCCCCTGGCGGGAGCATTGCGCGGCCAAGGCGATGGGGCTTGAGCATGAGTTGCCGGTGAAGCTGAGCAAGCGCGAGCCGGTGAAGCTGGCAATTGAGCTCTTGGTAGTGGAGAAGGAAGGCCGGGTGCTGCTGCGACAGCGCGGGCCGGCGGAATCGCGACTGGCGGGCTTCTGGGAGTTGCCGGAGGCGCGGGATCTACCCTCGGCGGAACGGGGCGAAAGCGCCGGCACGTTCAAGCACTCCATCACACGGCACGACTACACGATTGAGGTATATCCGGCGGCGGCAGGCAAGGCGCCGAAGGGATTCCGCTGGTTTAGGTGGGGGGAGTTGGAGGCTCTGCCGCTGGCGACGATGACGCGAAAGGCGCTGGCGCTGTTGCCAACACGGCCCCCGATTCCTGTATCATCGTAGCGTTCATGACCTTGCGCCTTGCCCTCTGGGCGCTGGCGATCCTGCCCTATGCCATCAGGGCGAAGGATATCGAGACGCGTCAGGCGCCGTCCTACGCGGCCAGCTCACTCGTCAATCTCGTCACGGGACGGCCCGGGCCGTTTGCGCCGAACACGCTGGTGGCGCTGTATGGGCGGGATCTCTCGATCAACACGGCCGCGCGTGCGAGCGGGCCCACGGCCAGTGCCACGCTGCCGATCTTCCTGGGCTCACCGCCGGTTCACGTCAATATCAGCGGAATGTTCGCCCCACTGGAATACGTCTCGCCGGATGTGGTGGTATTCCTGATTCCGGCCGATCAGTTTCCAGGGCCGGCCACGATCCGGCTGGTTCGCAACAATCTCAACGGGCCGTTGATCAGGATTGTGGTGGATGAGTTTGCGCCGGCGCTATTCGAGAATGAGATGAAGCTGGCCTTTGCGCGGCATGCGCAGGGGCTGGAGACGGTGAGCGAGTTGCGCCCGGCGTCGCCTGGGGAGACCATCGTGCTGTATGCCGCTGGGCTGGGCGAGGCGGCGCGGCCGCTGCCGGCGGGCGAGGCGCCGCGGGAGTTTCTGCCGATTTTGCACGGGGATCAGTTGCGGGTGATGCTAGGCAGGCAAGAGGTGGAGGCTCGCTACATCCTGAATGCCGGCTTGGCGGCGGGGCGTACGGGGTGCTACGAGATCGTGCTAGAACTGCCGCCAGACACGCCGGAGGACCCTGAAATCACCATCGCGATGGGCGACGCGGTATCGCAGACGGGGCTGCGGCTGCCAGTGCGGTGGCCGGGTGCAGACGGTGAGCCGCAACCTGCGAGCGTCAGCGCGCGTACTAAGTGAGTGGGCGCCGCCGCGCCTGTGACGGAGTACGCTAGTAATCAGGAGCTTGTTATGCGGATCGCCACCTTCACCCTACTAGCCGTTGCGGCCTGCCCGCTGCTTGCCCAATCCACGGCCGACGCGAAGGCGTACACGGTTGTTTCCGGCACCAAGGTACCGTTGCAGCTCATCAGCAGTATCAGCACGAAAACCTCCGTGGTGGGCGACCGCGTGTATCTGCAGACGAATTTCCCGATTCTGGCCGATGGGCGAATTGTGATTCCGCCGGGGGCGTATGTCACCGGCACGGTGACCTTCGTGAAGCGCGCGGGGAAGGTGAAGGGCCGGGCGGAGCTGTATGTGCGGTTTGATTCGCTGACACTGCCAAACGGCGTGACGCGCGATTTCCGCGCTTCGCTGGGCGGCATGGACGGCTCGAATCCGGGTACGCTGGACCGGACGGAAGGCAAGGTGACGGGCGAGGGCGGCAAGGGCAGTGACGCGCGCAAGGTGGGCGAGGCGGCCGGGTGGGGCACGATGGCCGGAGGGCTGGCCTCGCGGACCGGCATGGGCGCGGGGATCGGCGCGGCGGCGGGCGCGGCGGCAGGGCTGATTGGCGTGCTGGTAACGCGGGGGCCGGATGCGATTATCGAGCGGGGCTCGACTCTGGAGATGGTGCTGGACCGGAGCTTAAAGTTTACTGACGAGGATCTGGCTGGGATTTCGCCGGCGCGCGCTGGCCAGCCGGGCGTGAGTGCGCCTCCGGTGCGCGCGGGGACGACGGGGAACACGCGGTTTCCTTAGTTTTCGGGTGGTTTGAGGGGCAGCGGGCGGTAGACGCGGACGGATTCGAGGAGCGGGGGCTCCGGTGTTTCGGCAATGAACTCCAGGCGGTGCTTACCGTTGGGCAGGCCGGCGGCGATGGTTACCGGATAGTCCCTCGTGCGGTCACCGATGGCGGGTGGCTCGTAGATGTCCTGAAACATCGGCACAACCCGCCAGCGGCAGATGGAGCCGGCCGGCGTAGTCTTCTTGCTGTACTCCGTGGCGCGGTTGAGGTGCCAATCGGCCGGATCGATCACGACGCGGCCGGATTTCGACACGAAACGCTCCGTGCTGATGCCTTCGCCATCGGCGCCGGTGACGGAGCCGCGCACGGTGAAGCGCACCACTTTGTTGGCGTCATCGGTCTCGGTGACGGTGAGAAACCAATCCTCAACGACCAGAGGCGCAGTGTGATCGATGCGGATGACGAAGGGCCAATCGACGGCGACGCTATCGGACGGGCGCGTGATGGCGTTTAACTCCGGAAAGGCCGAGGGTGGCTTGCCATCGATGAGGACGCGGGCTCGCGTGTAGGGTTGGCGACCGGAGCGGGACGCCATAAGGTCCACGCGATTGCCGTCGAAATCCAGAGCGAGGCGGCCGGCCTGCCATGCCGGCTTGTGATCGGTAACCGGGCCGGGCAGGCTGGGGCCCGAAGGACGGAGGGCGCCGGTGACGAGATCCGCCATGAGGGCATCGCCGGCCGCGTTCAAATGCACTCCGTCGCGGAGCAGATCCTTGGGCTGGAGCTTGTTGGCGGAAAGATGGCTTTTCCAGGGCTCGCGCACGTCCACGAGGCCGAGGCCGTACTTCCGCGCAAGAGCGGGGAGCCATTCGCGACAGTGCTTTTCGTGCCAGTTGTAGGACTTGAGATCCTTCTCGGCGTCGCCACTGGCGGGGTTGGGCAGCCAGGTGACGTGGTCGGTCTGGAGCAGGATTTCCGAGGTGGTATTCGCGCGGATCCAGCGGATGATCTCCTCGTATTCGGGCTCGCCGCCGTAATCGTGGAAGATGATGAGGTCCGGCGCGAAGTTGGGGATATCGTGCACCATGGTGCGGCGCAGCATGGGGGAGGCGAAGCCGCCGATAGCGCGATTTTCGATGACAAGATTGGCGTAGGGATAGCGGCCGCGGAGGTTGGCGGCCACCTGTTTCCACCAGTCCTGCATGGTGATGGATTGGCCGTAGAAGAGCACCCTGACGGTGTTGCGTTGCTGGGGTGTGCTGGACTCCAGCAGAGTCATCGTGCGGCCGATGCCGGCGCCGGGCTCGGCGGCGAAGGCCAGGCTTGCGGCGAGCGCGATTAGCCCAATTCGACAATCCATAAATGCTCCTTATCTGAGCCCGGCCAGCGCAGGGAGATGCCCGAGGTATTCACGGGGCGAGGTCGGCGCCGCGAGTGGGGCCGGGGACTTGAGCGTGTTGCGGCGCGAGAACATGCAGTCACAGTATCACCGCAACGCCGGGGATGAGCAATGACAGGGATCGTCCGCCGTAATGCAACACAGCAGCGGATCGAATAACATGATGGAGTCGGTTCCCATTGCGGACTCATTCATAGGAGAGGCGACCATGTCACAGATCAAAGGCCCGGCCATTTTTTTGGCTCAGTTTATGGGCGATGAAGCCCCGTTTAATACGCTGCCCAACATCACAGCCTGGGCCAAGGAGCTCGGCTACAAGGGCGTGCAGATCCCTGCGTGGGATTCGCGCCTGATGGATCTCAAGCGGGCGGCAGAATCCAAGACCTACTGCGACGAGTTGAAAGGCCAGACCAACGGTCTGGTGATTACGGAGTTGGCGTCGCACCTGTTGGGCCAGTTGGTGGCCTCGCATCCGGCCTATGACGAGCTGTTCGATGGATTCGCGGCGCCGGAAGTGCGCGGCAATCCCAAGGCGCGGGCGCAGTGGGCCACGGCGCAGATGAAGCTGGTGATCAAGGCATCGAAAAATCTGGGTCTGACGGTATCGCCTTCGTTCACCGGCGCGCTGCTGTGGCCGATGATGTATCCGTGGCCGCAGCGTCCGGCGGGTCTGGTGGAAGAAGGATTCAAAGAGCTGGCGAAGCGCTGGAAGCCGATCTTCGATTACGCCGATAAGAACGGCGTGGACATCGCCTTTGAGCTGCACCCGGGCGAGGATCTGCACGACGGCTGCACGTTTGAGCGGTTGCTGGCGGCGACGGGCAATCACCCCCGGCTGGCGATCAACTACGATCCGTCGCACTTCATTCTGCAGTGCATGGACTACGTGGGATTCATCGACGCCTATGGCCCGTACATCAAGGCGTTCCACGTGAAGGACGCGGAGTACCGCCCGTCGGCCAAGTGCGGCGTCTATGGCGGGTACGAAAACTGGACGGCGCGTCCGGGCCGGTTCCGCTCGCTGGGCGATGGCCAGGTGGATTTCAAGCAGGTGTTCTCGCGGCTGACGGCGGCGGGTTACAGCAATTGGGCCGTGCTGGAATGGGAGTGCGTATTCAAGGACGCGGCACAGGGCGCGGCCGAGGGTGCGCCGTTCATTCAATCGATGCTGATCGACGTACCCACCAAGGCGTTTGACGATTTCGCGGGCGGCGCGACGGATGCCAAGCGCAACCGGCGGGTGCTCGGGCTGGAATAGTCTGAACCGTAGTCAGAAGTGGAAGTGGCCCGCTGAGTCAGTGGGCCTCTTACTTTTTGGCGTTGGCGCGATCCGCGCCGCGATCGATGCCGAAGGTGGGCGTTTCGCGGGTACCGCCGATCTTGAAGTCAACTACCGTGCCGTAGCCCTCTTTGGCGAAGTAGGGGTCCACCGGCTTCAGCAGCCAGCTCTTCCAGCGGGTCATCATCATCTGCGAGACTCGCGCCTGGACTCGCGCGGTGCCGTGGAAATCCAGTTCCTGGCTGGCGAAGACGAATGCGCCGGTCATCTCCGCATGCGCGCCCTGTAGTGCGAAGTTCAATTTCGGGAAGGTGACGCGGCCGCCGCCCATCTGAAAAACACCGTCCATTTGCCAAGGCACCTCGTCTACATCGGTGTCATTGGGATGGCCTTGGGCACGCCGGCTGAGAATATCCAACTCGTTTTGGATGGTGTGATCGGTGAAGCGCGCATCGATCAGTCGGAAGGTCCCGTTCAGGCGGAGGCGGTTCTCGATGGGGCCTTTTCCTGGCGGCACGACGATCTTCACGCGTAGGGCGAGGCCGCCGCGGAGGATGGGCTTGGGCCCCTTCACGGCGAGGAGCAGCACGTCGTCCAGCCTACCCTTGCGGAAGGTGGCGTCCAGATCGACGGTCTTGCCCTTCTCGCCGGAGTTCCGGACGATGCCGCCCTTGACGTCAAACAGGGACTGGCCGAGCTTGGCCTCCACGGGATCGAGGATGGTGTTGCCGTTGGTGCCGTCAACGACGGCGTGGTACTTCGTTTCCAGGGGAACGGGATTGCCGGCCACGGTCAGACGGAAATCGGGGACGTGCGCTTCGCCATCGGCTTCAAAGCGGCTCAACACGCCGTGGAAACTGCCGGTAGAGGCGAGCTTGCCCGCGATGCCTTTGAACACGCTGAGATCGGCGTCGCGAAAGTTATACTTGCCGGAGAGTGGGGTTTCGGAGGGCTCGGCCGTATTCCACGGTCCGAAGCTGCCCGTGGCGTGAACCAAGCCGGGCGGCTTGGCGTTGGTCAGTTCGGCCGTGTAGCGCATCGGTACTCCATTTCCGGCGGAGTCCAGCCGCAGCTTGTGAATCTCGAATACCAGCGGGTCCTTGGATGGATCGCTCGGAGTAATTGTCAGGAGCGAGCCGTCGGCGACAATATCGTCGATGTGAACCTGCTGGGACGAAGCGGCGTCTTCGGATTTTTCCGGTTTGGGCTTGCCGGACTTAGGTTTCTCTCCCTTAGGCGGCATGTTGAGTTCCAGCCCTTCCAACCGCACTTTTCGAACCAGCGCCTTCTTTTCCAGCGCCGAATTCAGATCCACTTCGAACGAAAATCTGCGCATGGCCATGAGCGGCGGCCTGCCGGGCAGGGACCTGAGCTTCAGAGAGATGCTCTCGCCGGAGATGCGGACCATAGCGCCAACGCCCCTCCGGGCCAGGATCTCCAGCGGTGACCCGAGCGGCATGCGCACTTTGAGCGCGGCGAGCTCCACATCGGCGTCGAACTTCTGCTGCAGGTAGGAGATAGTCTGCTCGCGAAGAAATGGCTCAAATCGGCTTGAGAAATAGACACCCAGGCCCAATAGGACGAGCAGCGTAGACCCAATTCCGACACTCAGCCCGATGATCCATTTTTTGCGTCCGGACAAGAAAAGCCCTCCAGCTAGCTCTTTCGATAGCTAGCCCAAGTATATGGCTTCATATCCGTTTCAGGCATGGAGAACCCTGGCCGGCCAGCAGTGGGAATCCGCCAACACTGCCGGCCGGCCCTTGGCAAAAGACCCCGACCCAGGGCCTAGAACCCCGGGCCCGTTCTTTTGTGTGCTCATTGGGACAGGCGGCCGGAGGAGACCGGAACAGTTATTTTTCGAGCGCGGGCAATTCGAGTGGAGGCAAAGGGCTCTCCCAGACGCGCAGCCCTTCGGGGCTGAGCCGGATGGGGATCTCGCGGTACTGGTCGTTGGCCTCGATGGCCTGCATCATAGCGCGCTTCTCGGCGAAGTCCGGTCCGGAGAGCAGTGTGATGGAGCCACCCTCGCCGCCGGCGCCGTTGACCTTCCAACCGATGGCGTGGTGGGCTCGGGCGAGCTCGATGATGGCGCGGTGGTGCACGCCGACGAGCTCAGGATGGAGGGCGGCCTGCGCGGCGGTGTTGTCGATCATGCTGCGTCCCAGCCGGGGCAGATCGCCGGCGCAGAGCGCCTCCTTGGCCTCGCGCGCGCAGCGGCGGATGGGCTCGAGCTTGTCTTGCGCCGAGCCGCCGCGCTCCAGCTCAGCGATCACCTGTTTGTGCACGTCCGACGAGTTGTGAGACTGGCCGACAAACACGAGGCTGAGACGCGCCTCCAGTTCCCACAGCAGCATCTCCGGTACGTGCAGGCGGCTGACTGAGGCGTGCGGATACTGGTACATGTCGATGAAATTGATGCCGCCGTGCGCGGAGGCGATCTGGTCCTGAATGCCGCATTGCAGGTTCAGCATGCGGGTCTCAATCTGCTGAGCCGCCAGCGCCACCTCGTGGGCCGCCAAACGCCCGCCGCGCAGCGTATCCAGCGCACCAATCAGCGCGGTACTGACGGCCGCCGATGTCCCGGTGGAGCAACCAGCGGGCACTTCGGAGTGGATGGAGACCTCCACGGCGACGCCGTGCGGAATACCCATGTACTCCATGGCCGCCTCGATGAGGGGGTGTTTGGAGTAGTGGCCGGTGGGCGGCTCGATGGAGTAGCGATCACCGTAGTTTTCTGCGTGGATGGTGATGCGCGGCTCGCCGGGCGTGTGCGTGAAGACCTTCATCTGCACTTCCACTCCGGGCACGACGGCAATGTGGAAGACCTGCCCGTGGCCGGCGAACCAGGTATCGGACCAGCCTCCGTTGTCACAGACGCGGATGGGGGCCTGGCTGTGGATCAGGCGGAGGAGTTTGCGGTTGTCGGCGGCGGACATAATTCACCCGCGTACCATCAAATCACAGTGGCCGCCGGACTGGCGGGCTGCGCGAAAGGAGTGCCCGAAAAGAAAACGACCCGTTCGGGCCCCACCGCGTTGGCGGAAGGAAACGAACGGGTCAACACAGAGAAAGTCGATGCTGTTAGCGCGCGACGCGCATGGCGCGGCGGCGGGTGGTGAAGGCGGCAGGGTGGCCCTGGCTGCGGTGGTGCTGGGCCTGGGGCCTCGAGGAGGGCACAGGCATGGCGACGACCGTGGTAGCCATCAGGGACTTGTCTTCCTGCGGCAGGTCGCGCGGGACCTGGCGGGTTTCGAGTTGCATCCGGATGGTGCGCTCGATGCGGCGGATTTCGCCGCGCTCGCCGCGCGTGTGGAAGGTAGAGGCAACGCCGCGGGCGCCGGCGCGGCCGGTGCGGCCCACGCGATGGATGAAGTCTTCAGGCACCTGGGGCAGATCGAAATTGACGACGTGCGCAATGCCATCGACGTGGATGCCGCGGGCGGCGACGTCGGTGGCGACCAGGACGCGGTAGTAACCCTGCTGGAAGCCCTTGAGAGCCTGATTGCGCTGGCTCTGGGTGCGATCACCGTGAATGCTGGTGGCCTTCACACCGTGAGCGGAGAGCTTCTTGGAAAGGCGGTCCGCGCCATGCTTGGTGCGGGCGAAGACCAGGAACGAGCCCTGCTCATCGGTCAGCATCTGGCGCAGCAGGCCGAGCTTGCGATCCTGCTCCACTTCGTAAACGTGGAGGTCAACGTGCTCGGCAGGCTTGGTGGTGGAACCAACGGCGATGCGCACCGGATTGGTCAGGTAGTTGTTGATGAGATGGGCCACCGACTGTTCGATGGTGGCAGAGAAGAAGAGAGTCTGCTTCGACTCGGGCATCGTCTCCAGGATCTCGGTGATGGCGGGCAGGAAGCCCATATCGAGCATGCGATCCGCTTCGTCGAGGACGAGCATCGAGACGCCGGTGAGGCGGACGAGGCGGCGCTCGAGGAAATCACAGAGGCGGCCGGGTGTGCAGATTAGAACCTGCGCGCCCTTGCGGATTTCGAGCAGTTGCTTCTGCTCGTTCATTCCGCCGACCACGACAGCGGCGCGGATGCCGGTGCCGGAGGCGAGAAGCATAAACGCTTCGTGGATCTGGATCGCGAGCTCCCGGGTGGGGCTCAGAACTACGGCATGCACGCCCTTGGCCAGCGGCGCGGCGGAGAGCTTTTCCAGCATCGGCAATACAAAGGCCAGCGTCTTGCCAGTACCGGTTTGAGCGGTGGCAACGATATCGCGGCCTAGCAGGGCCGGCGGAATCGCCTGGGCCTGCACGGGGGTTGGGGTGACAAAGCCGTGCCTGGAGAGGTTGTCCTTGAGCACGGAAGACAGGGAGAGTTCAGAAAAGTTGTTCATTCAGACTGTTTGGGGGGAAGCGAATCGGCGATCCAGCCACCAGAGGGGGAGAGACGTAAGCAGATTTTCTTCGTTACTACAAATAGTATAGCTCAGTTGGCAAGGCAGCGTGGCGGGGTGTCTTCTTTATGCGCCGCCGAGCAGCAGGGATGTCATAGAGATGGACCCCATCATCGTGCTGTCGTTGAAAAACTCCAGCGCATCGTCGGGCGTCTGCCAGGCGAGGGTGTACAGCAAGGGGAGATAGTGCTCCGGAGTCGGAATGGCGGCGCGCGCCTCCGCGCCCAGCGTATGCCATGCGGCGAGTTCCTGGTGCTCGCCTGCCATGATCCGTTGCTTCACCTGCTCGTTGAACCGCTCAGCCCAATCGAAGCCGCCGGGCCGGCCCCAATCGAGCATTCTCAAATTGTGAACGATATTCCCGCTGCCGAGCAGGAGCACGCCCTCTTCGCGCAGCCCTGCCAGTTCGCGGGCCAGCGCATAGTGCCAGGGCCCGGGCCGCTGCGTATCGAGGCTCACCTGCACAACGGGCACATCGGCATCCGGATACATGGCGCGAAGCACGCTCCAAGTGCCGTGATCGAGGCCTCGTGCTGGATCCAGCCCGCCCGGCAGCAGGCCCGCCGCGCGCGCAGCCAGCTCGGGATCACCGGGCGCGGGGTACTGGACATCGAACAGCGCCTTGGGGAAGCCGTAGAAATCGTGGATGGTCTCGGGCCGCTCGGCGGCGGTCACCGAGGCGCCCGGCGTCTCCCAGTGCGCCGAAACACAAAGCACGGCTTTTGGTTTTGGGCAACGGGCGGCGATGTTCCGCCAGCCGAGATGAAACTCGTTCTCTTCGATGGCATTCATCGGCGAACCGTGGCCGACAAACAGGGCGGGCATCCTCATGGTTGGCACTCCTCCAATTGATGTAGCATGATGCCATGGCAGACCAAGGCGTATCTCGCCGACACTTCTTTTATGGCACGCTCCTCGCCGGCGCGGTGCCCGCCGCCGGCTTCGGCAGCACTGCGTCCCTCAAGGGCGCAGGATACAAATCCCCGAATGAAAAGCTGAACATCGCCGCAGTGGGCGCTGGCGGCAAAGGCTATACCGACATTACCAGTTGCGCAACGGAGAACATCATCGCGTTCGCCGATCCGGACGACAAGCGCGCGGAACGCACGTACAAGCAGTTTCCCAACGTCCCGAAGTACAAGGACTACCGGCGGTTGTTCGACAAGCACGAGCGGGAGATCGATGCGGTGCTGGTGTCATGCCCGGACCATATGCACGGCTCGGTGGCGATGTGGTCAATGGCGCGCGGGAAGCACGTCTATTGCCAGAAGCCGCTGACGCGGACCATCTGGGAGGCGAAGCAACTGCAACTGGGCGCGGCCAAGTACAAGGTCGCCACGCAGATGGGCAACCAGGGTTATTCCAACCCGGGCGCGCGCGAGTGCTGCGAGATCATCTGGAACGGCGACATCGGCAGCGTGACCGAGGTCCATGCCTGGACGGACCGCCCGCGCAAGTACTGGCCGCAGGGGCCGGACGTGGAGCCGAAGGAAGCGCCGGTGCCCTCCACGCTGGATTGGGAGGCATGGCTGGGGCAAGCGCCGCCGCGCGCCTTTAGCCCGGCGTATGTGCCGCACAACTGGCGCGGCTTCCCGGATTTCGGCTGCGGAGCCATCGGCGACATGGCTTGCCACATCCTGGGCACGCCGAACATGGCGATGCGCCTGACGGCGCCCACCAGCGTCGAGTGCATCAAGCAGGAGGGCAAGGGCAAATATACGTTCCCGCTGCAATCCGTAATCCGGTTCGACTTCCCGGCGCGTGAGAACATGCCCGCCCTGAAGCTCTTCTGGCACGATGGCCGCGCCACGGTGCCGGAGTTCCCGGGCATCCCGGCCGGCGAGTTGCTCGGCGACAAAGACATCAACGGCAGCCTCTTCATTGGCGACAAAGGCATGGTGACTACGGGTTGCTACGGCGAGCGGACGCGGCTGATGCCAGACGCCAAGATGAAAGACTACAAGCTGCCGCCTCAGCTATTGACGCGGTCGCCGGGCCACTACCGCGATTGGATCCGCGCCTGCAAGGGCGGCGATCCGGCGTGCTCCAACTTCAGCGTGGCCGCGCCGTTCGTGCAGTGGATGCTGCTGGGCGTGATCGCCATGAAGTTTGACGGCAAGCTCGATTGGGACGCCCAGAAGATGAAGATCACCAACCGTCCGGAGGCTAACCAGTACCTGAAGCCGAATTTCCGTAAGGGCTGGAAGTTCGCCTAAAACAAAGTAAGACACACGGGGCGGCGCGGCAATCAACGATTGAGTAGACCGCCCCCGACGCCCGCAGACCGCTTCCTCAACTCGTCCAGCCACACCGCCAGGATGATCACCGCGCCGATCAGCGCCTGCTGCACGTAGGGCGAAATCCCCAGCAAATCACTGCCGTTCGAGAGCAATCCCATGATGAACGCGCCGATCAGCGTACCCACCACGCTGCCCGCCCCACCGCGCAGCGAACCGCCGCCAATCACCACCGCCGCAATGGCCTGCAACTCATAGCCCTGCCCCGCGGTGGGCTGGCCGGTCATCAAGCGCGAGGCCTCGATCATCCCCGCCAGGCCGGCCAGCAGACCGCCGGCGGCGTAGATCGCGCTGGTGTGGAACGCCACTGGAATGCCCGCGTAAAACGCCGCATCCGGGTTGGACCCGATGGCGAACGCATAGCGCCCCAGCCGTGTGTGCTCCAGCAAAACATGCACGACCGCGCCGCATATCAACAACACCAGCAGCACGAAGGGGATCCCCAACACGCTCCCCTCGCCCAGATACGAGAAGCCCTTGGGCAGCGAATGGACACCCAATCCGCCGGAGAGAATCAGCGACACGCCGCGATAGATTCCCATCGTGCCGAGCGTCACAATGAACGGGTTGATCCTGAGCTTCGCCGTCATGAGGCCGTTGGCCAAGCCGCACGCCGCCCCCACCACCACGCCGGCGCAGAGCCCCATCCAGACGGGATAGCCGCTGGTCATCAGCATGCATCCGAGCAGCCCGCTCAGGGCGAGGATCGCGCCCACGCTCAAATCGATGCCGCCGGCAATGATGATCATCGTCATGCCGAGGGCCATGATGTTGAGCACGGCAGTCTGCCGGATGACAGACCCCAGATTGGCCGAAGTCAGGAAGTGCGGCGAGGCCAGCGACAGCCCGACAAACAGTGCAATCAAAGTGAAAAATGGCAGCAGCCGCTGCATCATGGCAAGCTCTCCAGCGCCGCGTGGCGCATGATCTCTTCCTGCGTGGCGCCGCGCGGCAGCTCCGCCGTGATGCGCCCGTGCCGCATCACCAGAATGCGGTCCGCCACCTGCATCAACTCCGTCAGCTCCGAACTCACCATCAGCACCGCCGCGCCGTCCCGCGCCATCCGGTCCATCGCGGCAAAGACGTCCACCTTCGCCCCGACGTCGATCCCGCGCGCCGGCTCATCGAAGAGCACCACTTTGGCCCCGCTCAGCACCCACTTGCGGATCACCACCTTCTGCTGGTTGCCGCCGCTCAACTGCCCGGCGCGCTGATCCCCGCCCGGCCCCACCAGCGACCGCACCCGCGCAGAATCGAGGAAGCCAAAGCGGGAGACCTGCTGCATCGACGCCATCAGTACGTTGTCGCGCACCGGCAACCCTGCGGCGAGCCCTTCCTTTTGCCGATCCTCCGGGATCAGCGCCAAACCCGCGCGCACCGCGTCGCGCGGCGAGCGGATCCGCACGGCGCGGCCCTCCACGTGGACGCTGCCGGACTCCGCCCGGTCCACGCCAAACAGGCAGCGGCACAGTTCCGTGCGCCCGGCGCCGATCAGCCCGGCCAGCCCGACGATCTCGCCGGCCCGCAGCGTGAGCGAGACGTCGTGCAGCACGCCGCGCCGGCTCAGCTTCTCCACGCGCAGCATCTCGCGGCCCGGCGCCAGCGGCTCGCGGCGGTAGATGGTCTCCACACTACGGCCCACCATGTGCCGGATCAGCTCCGGCGTGGAGACCTCCGCCATGGCGCCTGTAAACACGGTCTCGCCATCGCGCAGCACAGTCACGCGCCCGCCCAGCTCGCGCAGCTCCTCCATGCGGTGGGTGATGTAGATCACGGACGCCCCACGATCCCGCAGGCCGCGCACAATGCGGAACACCTCCTGCGATTCCGCGTCGGAGAGCGAGGATGTCGGTTCGTCGAAGATCAACAGCGACGCACCCTGCGCCACGGCCCGGCAGATCTCCACCATCTGCCGACCCGCCGGACTGAGCGAGCCCACCAGTTGCTCCGCGCGCAGCGGAAAGCGATGCTCGTCGATGAGCCGCGCGGCATCGCGAACAGCGCGCGGGCGATCCACCCAGCCCAGCCCGCGCCGCGGCTCCCGCCCCAGGTAGATGTTCTCCGCCACGCTCAAGTGCGGCGCCAGCAGGCTCTCCTGATGCACCATCCCGATGCCCGCCCGTTGCGCTTCGGCCGGATTGCGAAACCGCACCGGCTGTCCCTTCCAGATCACTTCGCCGCTATCGGCTGCCTGCATTCCTGCTACGATCTTCATCAACGTGGACTTGCCGGCGCCGTTCTCACCCAGCAGCAGATGCACCTCACCCGCCGCCACGCGCAGATCGCCGCTGCGCAGCGCCTGCACGCCGCCGAAGCACTTCTGGATCGAACGCAGCTCAAGAACCATCTGATGAAGTACTCAGCTTACCAACCATGCCAATTTTCGTCTTCTCGTCGGTGATCCCGGCGCCGGTAGAGAAAGTTTTCGCTTTCCACGAATCGCCCGACGCCCTGGAGCGTCTGACGCCACCATGGCAACCCGCCGAGGTACTGCTCAAGGACGCCGGACTGCAAGTAGGCGCGCGCGTCGAGTTGCTGGTCCCATTCGGCCCCTTCAAAGCGAGGTGGTACGCCCGCCACACCCACTACGAAAAGAACCGTCTTTTCGTGGACGTGCAGGATTCGGGCCCCTTCCGCCGCTGGGTCCACCGCCACGAGTTTAAAGCTATTGACACCTCCACCACGCGCCTGACGGACCGCATCGACTTCTCCCTGCCCGGGGGCCCGCTGGTGGATTTCTTCGGCGCCTGGCTCGCCCGCATCCAACTGCGGCGCATGTTCGCCTACCGTCACAAGGTCACGCGCCTGCTAATTTAGTACACATGCGTCGGATTCTTTCGCTGTGCGTACTCCTCGCCGCGCCGCTGTGCGCGCAGGATGTCAAGGTCGCCACACACACTCTCTCCAATGGAATGAAGGTCCTCGTTCACGAGGACCACGACGTGCCCAACGTCGCTCTCTATTTCTTCTATAAAATCGGCAGCCGTAACGAGAAGCCCGGCACCACGGGCATCAGCCACTACTTCGAGCACATGATGTTCAACGGCGCGAAGAAATACGGGCCGAAGCAGTTTGACATCGCGATGGAGAAAAACGGTGGCAGCAACAACGCCTACACCAGCCGCGACGTCACCGTTTACACCGACTGGTTCCCGAAACAGGCGTTGGAACTGATGTTTGATATGGAATCGGACCGGATCCGCGATCTGGCCTTTGACCCGAAGATCGTCGAGAGCGAGCGCGGCGTCGTGTACAGCGAGCGCCGCAACTCGGTGGACAACAATCCGGCCGGCATTCTGGATGAGCAACTGAACGCGGCGGCCTACACGGCCCATCCCTATCAGTGGCCCGTGGTGGGCTGGGCCAGCGATATCGAGGCCTGGACCATGGACGACCTGAAGGCCCACTTCAAGATGGGCTACGCCCCCAACAACTGCGTGATGGTGGTGAGCGGCGACGTCACTCCGGCCGAGGTCCTGACGCTGGCTAAGAAGTACATCGAGCCGATCCCGTCGCAGCCGCCGCCTCCGCCCGTCCGGACGTTTGAGCCCGAACAACTGGGCGAGCGCCGCGTGACCATCCGCCGTCCTGCGCAGTTGCCGATGGTGATGATCAGCTACCACATCCCGCGCACGCAGGACGCCGATTCCGCTCCGCTGGAGCTGCTGGAAGCCCTGCTCAGCACCGGTCGCAGCTCGCGTCTCTACCGCCGCCTGGTGGAGAAGGATCAACTGGCGCTCAACATCCGCGCCGGCAGCCAGCCCTCGCTCGATCCTGGTCAGTTTGATTTCAGCGCGCAGGTGCGCAGCGGCAAGTCGCCGGCCGATCTCGAGAAAGCGATCTACGAGGAACTGGAGAAGCTCGCCAAAGAGGGCGTCCCGGCAGAGGAGCTCGAAAAGGCGCGCAATCAGACGCTCGCCAATCTCTACCGCCAGTTGAAGACGATCGCCGGCAAGGCCAATCTGCTCGGCACCTACGAGGTCTTCTACGGAGATTGGAACATGGTGAACAAAGCCGCGCCCGAGTTGGAGAAGGTAACGCCCGCCGACATCCAACGCGTAGCGGCCAAGTATTTCACGGAGAAAAACCGCACAGTGGCCACGCTGATTCCGGAGACGAAGGGGAGCGCACGATGAAAACGCAGGCACTGTTTTTTGTTCTGGGCGCGGCGACGCTCTTCGGCCAGGCCAAGCTCCCGCCCTATACGCGGCAGACCCTCCCGAACGGCGCCACGCTGATCATGTTGCGGAAGCCCGACGTGCCGCTCGTCTCGGTGACGGCAGCCTTCCGCGGCGGCAGTGAAGCGGTGGCGGCGGAGAAGACCGGCTTGGCGGCCATCACGGCTGAACTGCTGCGCCGCGGCACCGAGAAGCGCACGGCCGAGGAGATCAACGAGCAACTCGATAGCATCGGCGCCATCATGAATGGCGGCTCCGACGCGCAGTCGTCGGTCGTTTCCGTGGAGTTCACCACGCGTACCTCCGCCAAGGCCCTGGATCTCTTCTCGGACATCCTGCTGCACCCAGCGTTCTCCGAGGCCGAGTTCAAGAAGCTGCTGGCGCAGCGCATCGACGCGGTGAAATCATCCAAGGACAACCCCGCGCGCGCTATCGGGCAGTACTTCAACCCGTTCGTGTATCCGGCCGGCCATCCGTACGCTCGCCCGTCGATGGGCGATGAAACCACGCTCGCCAACATCAGGCGCGACGACGTCTCCGCGTTCTTCAAGAAGAACTACGTCGGAAATAACATGATCCTGATCGCCGCCGGCGATTTCGACCCGGCCCGGCTTGGCGCTCAGCTCACACAACTGGCCGCAGCGCTGCCGCCCGGCGAGGCATTCCCCGCCCCGAAGGTGGCGCCCGTGCAGTACGCCGGTGGACGGCTCCTGCTCATCGATAAACCCGACGCCACCCAGACCTACTTTCGCATTGCGATGCCCGGCGTGGACCGCTACACCCGGGACCGTGTGCCGCTGATGATCATCAACACGCTTTTCGGTGGACGCTTCACTTCCATGCTGAACGACGCGCTGCGCGTCAATGCCGGCCTCACCTACGGCGCCAGTTCGCAGGTGACGATGGACCGCGCCCCTGGAGTGATCTTCATCAACACCTACACGCGCACGGAGACCACGGAGAAGGCCATCGACATGGCGCTGGACGTCCTGAAGGGCCTGCGCGAGAAAAGCATCAGCGCCGAGCAGCTCGCCTCCGCCAAAGCCTATATCAAAGGCGGCTTCCCGACGCAGCGGCTGGAGACGGCCGATCAACTGGCCAACGTCATTGGCGACCTGGAGATCTTCGGCCTGAACAAAGGCGAGATCGACGACCTTTTTTCGAGCATCGATGCGGTCACCGTAGAGCGAGCCAACGCCGTGGTGAAGAAGTACTTCACCGACGCCAATCTGCAGTTTCTGCTGGTGGGCAATGCGTCGAAGATTCAGGACTCGGTAAAAAAGTACGCGCCGAAGATGAAGGTTGTGGCGGTGACCGCGCCGGGCTTCAGCGCGCCGGCGTTTTAGCCCTGCGGCGCCGTTTCGTAGTCGTTCAGGCGCGCGAGATCCAGGACGAACTCACCCTGCGAATTCACTGAAAACGCAGGGGTGAATCGAGCGTTCCAAATGAGCTCGGCGGAGGTGTAGCTGATCTGTGCGTGGACGGTTTGCGAGAACGTATCGTCGAAAGCCTTGACGAGAACGAGGAGCTCTGCCTGCTCGGCTTCGAGCTGTTCCAGGGTGCGGTTCTGAAGCGGGCTCTTCTCGTCGATCGGGTGGACCAGGGTCCACGTGAGAGGCAGAATATCGAGACTGTCGCGTTCCAGCGGGAGTTGGAGGAAGCGGCGCTTCATGACGCCGTCGATGGGATCCACGGTCATCAGGATCAGCTTGACCTGGAGTTCGCGGAGAACGTTGGGCCGCCGGTTGGCCACGCGGAACATGAGAGCCAGGCCTCCCTGGAACGGTGCGATGACGGCGTTTTGGCTGAACAGCAGATGCGCGTTGGGCCGCGAAAAGCGGCCGTAGATCAGGCCGGTGGCCACGGCCAGGCTGAGAATTCCGCACATGGCTTCGGCCGCCGCAATACTGGAGGTCAACAGGCTGGCCGGCGAGATGTGTCCGTAACCCACGGTGGTGAAGGTCTGCACGCTGAAGAAAAAGGCGGAGGAGAGGGCCTCGAACGTCGTAGCGGCGGGGGCGCCCTGCAGATGCTCGATGCCGGCGGCCAGATACAGTCCGGCGAAAGCCGTGATCACGCCCATGTAGATCAGCGGCACCTGCACCAGAAACGCCGGCCAGGACAGATTCATAAAGTACAGGAAGTACCCGGCGTCCTTCAGCCGTCCACCGACGCGCCGCACACTGAACGATCCATCGCTGTTGATGGTGCGGCCGATGCGGCCAGTAAAGGTCTGAGTGAGGCCGGGATCAAAGGGCGGTTTTTGCACTTCTGGCATGGATGTTAGATGCGATACGCTGTCCGGAAGATGATCACACAGTATGGCATGACCAAGACCGAGTGGCGGACGCTGCGCCAGTTGCGCCGGCCCGAGCGAGTGCAGCGCTTTCTCGACGACGACATTGCCTACAACATCGAAACTGGCGGCGAGACCTGCTACTCGCCGCGCCTGGTGCTGCGTCACGGCCGCGCGCATTGCATGGAGGGCGCGCTGCTGGCCGCCGCCGCGCTGCGCGCCCAGGGACGGCCACCGCTGCTGCTGGATCTGGAATCTGTGCGCGACGACGATCACGTGCTGGCGCTGTTCCAGGAGCACGGCTGTTGGGGCGCCCTGGCCAAGTCCAACTACAGCGGCCTCCGCTACCGCGAGCCGGTCTACCAGACACTGCGTGAGCTCGTCATGTCCTACTTCATGCATTACTTCAACCTCAAGGGTGAAAGGACTCTCCGCGCCTACTCCACGCGGCCGGTGCGGCTGCAGCGCTTCGATTCGCGCGGCTGGATGGCGAGCGAGGAGGACGTCTGGTACATCCCCGAATACCTCGGCGAGATCGCGCACACGAACCTGCTGAGCTCTGCCCAGATCAAGCGACTCACGAAGATGGACAGGCGTCTCTTCGAGGCCGGCAAGCACGGCTCGGTGGAGCATTAATCAGAACTGGAAATAGACAAACGGAATGGACGCGTCCACTACGCCGAACAATTCCAGGCACACCAGCATCGCGAACAGCGCGGTAGCGTACGCCCATGCTGGCGCGCGCATCAGCTTGTCTGTGGCCTGATAACGCTCCTCAACAACGGCCACTGCGAACGACACCGCCGCGAGATAGAGGTGCCACGGCTCCAACAGCCATCGCCCCGCCACGCCGCCGAACATCTGGCCCAGCACCTGCACGCTCTCCGTGAAATTCGCCGCGCGGAAGAACACGCGTGTCATGGTGACTAGCGCGAAGGTCAGCGCCACCTGCGGCCAGTAGCGCCAGCCGCGCACCTCTTCGTACCGCCGGTTGCCGCGGATCAGGCGCTCCACGCTGAGCATCACGCCGTGCAATCCGCCCCACATCACGAAGTTCCAACTCGCGCCGTGCCACAGCCCGCCCAGCAGCATGGTGGCCATCAGATTCCGGTACGTCTTCCAACGGCCTTCGCGGTTGCCGCCCATGGGGATGTACAGGTAATCCCGCAGCCACGTGGAGAGCGAGATGTGCCAGCGCCGCCAGAACTCAGTCACACTGCTCGATAGGTACGGCCGCCGGAAGTTCACCGGGAAGTGAAAGCCGAAGAGCTTGGCCATGCCGATGGCCATATCAGTGTATCCGGAGAAATCGAAATAGATCTGGAGGCTGAACGCGATCATCGCGCTCCACGCCGTCAGCGCGCCGCCGCCGCTGGAGACGTTCTTGAAGTAGCTATCCACCACCTGCGCGAACTGGTCGGCAAAGGCCATCTTCTTCACGAGCCCCAACACCAGCAGGAACAACCCCTCCGCCGCCTGGCCGGCATCGGGCGCGCGCCACGGCTCGAGATCGCGGAAGAAGACTCTGGCACGCACGATGGGCCCGGCGACGAGTTGCGGGAAGAAGCTGATGAAGAGCGCGTAGTCGATGGGGTTGCGGATGGCCGCCTGTTCGCCGCGGTAGACGTCCACCAGATACGAAATGCTCTGCAACGTGTGGAAGCTGATTCCCAGCGGCAGCACGATATCGAAGGCGAACGATTCCGGCAACCGCCCCATCAGCAGCGCCATGTTCCCGCTCAGGAAGTTGAAGTATTTGAAGAAGCCGAGGAAGGCGAGGTTGGCGGCGAGTCCAAGAATCAGCAGAGGCTTGCGACGGGCCGCCGGCGCCCGCTCCATCCAGAGGGCCGCGCAGTAGTCGATGGCCGAGAGCGTCAACAGCAACGGGACGAAGCGCGGATTCCAGAACGCGTAAAAGAAATAGCTGGCCGCCAGCAGGACGTACTTCCGAACAGCCTGCGGGGACACGTAAAACAGCACCAGCGCAACGGCGAGGAAGACGAAGAATTGGACTGTGTTGAACGGCATGCGCGGATTTCACAACGGCCCACTCTATTGGGCCGGACCGAGAATCCTCCGCACTTCCCGCACCAGCAGCGGCGCAAACTGCGCCGCGCCCTCCCTGTTTACATGGGTTCCGTCCTTGAAATAATCGGGGCGCTCCAGCACATCCAGAAAGTGCTCCTGCGCCAGCGCAACGTTGGGCAGCGCGGCGAATTCACGAACGGACGACGAGCGCTTCACCACCAGATTCTGCGGCCGCAGCACAGGTCCGCGCGCCAGCCGCACGAAGATGATGCGTGTGGGCGAGCCGCGGTAATGCTCGAAGATCTTGCCGTACCAGCGGCGGCGGAACTCCGCCACTACGCCCTCCTGCCGGGCCACCGGCCGCATGAGAATGTCCCTCACGGTCTCGCGCTGGACGTCGTCGGCGCCGGGCGGGAACGCGGCGCGCCACAGTTTCCAATCGATGGAAAGTCCCGCCAGACTGCGCGGATCCTCTTCGTAGTCGTAGGTCCACTGCGGCCAGTCCTCACGGCCCATCCGCACATCGTCGGCACGCTTCAGCGGATTTGAGAGCAAGGCGTGAAAATCAGACTGGTAGACGAAGCCCTTGAGCACCGATCCGCGAAACGCGGACCATTGCAGCGCGGCGCCGCGAAAGGATCGGGCGAATTCCAGAACGTCGCTGAGCCGCAGATGCCCGATGAAGGAATGCATTGGACCCAGGTCGGTGTCGGGCTGATAGCCGGTGTCCTCATCGTCGAAGTCGTTCACGCCGAAGACCACGGCGCGGTAGCGGCGGGCCGTCGGATCAAGATCGCGCAGCATGTAGTACCAGGTGCGAGCGTCGCCACCCGCCACACCGGCGTGGCGGAACACATAGCCGGATTCCGCCGTGAGCTCGTTCGCCTGGCGCGGCAGATAGCCGAAGCGCGAATCGCCCAGCGTGACCACCACGTTGCCGCCGAGCTCGGACTGTTTCTGCAACTCCCGGCGATAGGTCAACTCAAAGGCGCCCGCCGTGGAATTCGGCTCCGTGATGCCCGCATAGAGCCCGCTGCGGAAGATGAGAGCGTCAAACGCCAAAAACGCCGCTACCGCCGCCAGGCACGCGCACACGATGCGCCGGCGGTCCAGCGAGGGGGGTGCAGCGGTGGAAACTTCGGCCAAACTTATATTGTAACGAACCCCCAGATGCCGCAACCTCAGCGTGCTTGCTTGCGCGTTTTCTAGTGCGATACGATTCGGGCGGACCCCGCATTCCAACATCGATCTGATGAACGCGCCGAGAATCACCCCACCTCGCATATTGCAGGCCGCATTCCCGCTGGCGTGCCTGCTAGCCGGATGCGCCAGGGCGCCAGATTCGCTCGCCATGCCGGCCCAGTACACCATGCCCGCCGGCCCCGAGCCCGCTGCAGCGTCGCTCCCCGATGCGCGGCTGGTGCTCTCCATGGCGGACGCCGATATCGACGCCCATATCGTCCGCGACGTGATGCACGCCGAGACGGGCGAACCGGCCCGCTGGACTAATGCCCACCCCGCGTTTCGCATGGTTCTGAATAGTGACGTGGAGGATCTGGATTTCTACATCCACCTCTTTCTCCCCGAGAACACATTCCGGGTGACCGGCCCCGTGAAGCTGGCCGTCACCATCAATGGCGCCGTCGTCGCTACGCCCGAGTTCCGCAGCGAGGGCGATCACGAGTTTCGATCCGCCGTGCCCTCCGGCCTGCTCAGGAAGGGCGAACCAGTAACCGTCTCATTCGAGGTGCGCCCGCCCTACAAATCGCCACAGGATGGAACCAAGCTGGGCGTGCTGCTCTTCTCCATCGGATTCAGGAAGCAGGGCGCGTGATACAACTCGCCGCCATCCTCTTCGCGACGCTCTTCACCTACGGGGCAAGCCTTGCCGCGGGCGTGTCGCTGTTGCGGCTTCTTCGAGCCCGTCTCTACCGCAGCGAGATTCTGTTCCTCGGATTCGTCCTGGGCTCGGCGTGCCTCAGCCTCATCACCTTCCTGCTGACCGCTTGCTCGCTGGCCTACCCCGCCGTCTTTCTGGCCGCCGGCGCTATTGTGATCGCCTATGGCGCGAGAAGTAGGCAGTGGGCCGCCGCGTCCTCCACGCTGCCGGGCTTGCCTCGCGGCCTCGCCACCGGCTGGTGGCTGGTGTACGGAGTCTTCGCGCTGCTCTATCTGGCCAACGCACTGCTACCCGAAACCAGCCCCGACGCGCTCGCCTATCATGTCGCCTTCCCCGCCCGCTATCTCCAGTACCACGGCTTTGCCCCCATCGCCGCCAATCTCCTCGCCGGGATGCCGCAGGGCGCGGACATGCTGTTCCTCTTCGCCTGCGCCCTGGGCGGCTTCAGCGCGCCGGCGATGGTCCATCTCCTCTTCCTCTTCACCCTCCCCCTTGGCATGGCCGCATATGGCCGCCGCGCCGGCTACCCCGTCGCCGGAGCCTGCGCGGCGCTGCTCTTCTTCCTCAGCCCCATCGCCGGAAAGACCGGCACTGCGGCATACGTGGACGTTGCCTTGGCCGCCGTTGCGTTCGCGCTAGTCTACGCGCTGCAAATCTGGCGCGAAGAGCCGCAACCTGGCCTGCTGGCGCCACTCGGCATCCTCGCGGGATTCTCCTTTTCCATCAAATACACCGCGTTCCTCGCCTTCCTATACGTGCTGGCATTGGTGCTGTTGCGCGCGCGCCGGCCCCGGCTGCGTCCCGCCCTCATCGTAGCCGCGGCGGCGCTCGCCTTCGCCCTGCCCTGCCTCGTGAAAAATCAGGTAATGCTCGGCAATCCCGTCTTTCCCTTCGCCAACCGGCTCTTTCCCAACCCCGTAATCCAGCCCGCCTTCGAGGACATCATCTCGCGCCAGATGCGCAACTACGGTTCGGTGAGCCTGGTCGAAATACCGCTGGAGACCACGGTGAACGGTCTGCGTCTGACGGGCGTCGTGGGGCCCCTCTTTCTGCTGGCCCCGCTCGCTTTGCTAGCGCTGCGCCGCAGCGAGGGCCGCCAGGTGCTCCTCGCCGCGCTCGTCTTCGGCCTGCCCTATTTCGCCAATCTCGGCACGCGGTTTCTGCTCCCGTGCCTGCCATTCTTCAGTCTCGCGATGGCGATGGCGCTGGCACGGCCCGTGTGGCTGGGCTCCGCCGTCGTCCTGGCTCACGCCGTGCTGAGCTACCCACCCGTGCTTTCGCGCTATGTCCATCCGGGCGCGTGGCGCATCGAGGGTACGCAGTGGGCCGCCGCCCTGCGCCTGAAGCCTGAGCCGCAATACCTCCAGCAGACGCTCGCCGAGTACGAGATGTCCCTGGAGATCAACAAGAACGTGCCGCGGGAGCAGGGCATCTTCAGCCTCAGCGGATTCCCGCAGCTTTACGTCCAGCCACAGATCGTACTCTCCGGCCAGTCGTCGCAAGCCAACTCCTACCGCGACACCTTGCTGACGCCCGCGCTCGCCGAACTGCGGCCCACGCACCGCTACGCATCCAACTTCGCGCCGCTCGCCGTCAACGCCGTTCGCATCCACGCGCACGTCCCGTTCGGCGCCGAGCCGTGGACGGTCACCGAGTTCCGCGTCGTCCGCGCTGGCAGCGAACTGCCCCGCGACAGGCGCTGGCGCCTGCGCGCGTCGTCCAACATCTGGGAGACTCCCGCGGCCTTCGACAACAACCCGGTGACGAAGTGGACGGCCGGCGAGGCGGGCAATGCGCCACAATTCCTCGAAGTGGATTTCGACCGCGACCTCACGCTCGATGAAGTCTGGCTCGATGGCCCGCCCCCGCCCGACGGTGTGGTCATCCAGATCTTCGGCCGCGGCCGCGGCCGCGATGGCGCCTGGCGCGACATACCGTCAAAGATCAGCGAGCACCAATTGCCGCGCCTGCCGAAAATGAGGCGCGCCGCCATCGAGACGCTGAAAAAGGAGAACATCGGCTGGCTGCTCGTCAGCGACCGCGATCTCGGATCCCAGGATTTCTCGGAGCGCGCCTCGCAGTGGGGCATCACGCTCATCTGCCACAAGGGCCGATTCAGCCTGTATCGTTTTGACTGAGGGAGTTCGCCGCAACAATCTGGCACAATGCAGAGCCCACCACCAGATGCCGCCTGTCTTTGTCACGAGCCAACGCCAATGACTTACATTCTCGCCCTGATCCTCGTCACCACCTCAGCTTTCGCGCAGGACGACCTTGCCGCCCAGGCCAGGCACCGCCTAGCCTCGCCCAATCTGACCGAGAAGGCCTGGGGCGTGCGCCTCGCCGCCGGCCTCCGTCTCCCCGGCTTTGACGAACTGCTCATAGCCGAACTCCGCGCCAATCAGAATCTCCGCGCCGCCAAAATGGATGGCCCCGAGTACGCCTACATTCAGGCCCTCCTCGACGCCCTGATCGAGCGCGAGACCGCCGTCCCCGCCGAGATCATCGAGCCCTATCGATCGCGTTGGCCCACGGAGGCGGTGATCCTGCTGGCTCGGACGAAGGACAGCACGCCCACGCTCGTGGCCATGCAGGCTGAATACATGGACGACATCCGGTGGCTGGCAATCTCCAACATACTGCTCGAACGCCGCGCCGGGAACCTCTTCGAGCGGATGCTCGACGGATTGCCGGCCACGCACCACTTCTTCGTCACGGCCAGAGCGAAACCCCTCGGAGTACCCGGAGGAGTGCCAGGTGGCACCGGAGGCATTACGACCGAAGCGCCCAAGCGATCTTTCCCTGCCGGCTTCCCGGCCATCGCCCTCTACCGGCTGACATTGGCTGGCGACTGGGGCGCCGTCCTGATCGCCGATGGCCCCCAAAAAGTCCACTACCGCCGAGTCATCGTCCCAGCCGGCGGCACCGTGGACTGGCCCGACAACTCCCGGGCCTCCTACCCGACAGCGCGGTTCGAGTACAGGTTAGAGTACCTGGCCCGCCTCACCGGCCGGACCTTGACGGACGTTCGCAGCATCTTCCAGGCGGAGACCATCATCCGCTGGCGCGACTCGGCAAGCTTGGCGCGGCAGATAGAGAATCGGATGGACGAACAGGCCTCAGCCCTCCGCCGGTTCGCCGCCGAGGCAGAGCTCCACGGCGCCAACCCACTCCGCATCGAGATCCTGCCAACTCTCACCGATCTCCGCCCAGCCCAGCCGGCCCCCCTCCCGCAGCCCAAGCCGCGCGAGGTTATTCTCGATCCGCACTCTCCACCAGCCGCGCCAGCGGCACCCCGCACAAACACAAACCCACCGAAATGAACATCGCCCACCGCAGCGTAATCGCCTCCGCCGCCATGCCGATCAGCGGCGGCCCCACGAACAAGCCCAGGTAGCCCATGGTCACCACGGTGGAGATCGACTGCCCCGCATTCACCCCCGGTACAGTTCCCGCCGCCGCTATCGCGATCGGCACAATCACGGAGCACCCCAGCCCCACCATCGCAAAGCCCACCAAGGCCACGCCCGTGTGCGGCACCAGCAGAGCGAGCGCCAGCCCGGAGGCCGCTAGCAGGCTGCCAGTGCGCACCAGAGACCGCCCGCTGTACCGAGTCCGCAGACGGTCGCCGGCCAGCCGCCCTGCACCCATCGTTGCCGAAAACAGCGCGTACCCGGCGGCCGCCTGCACCGGCCCGGCCTGCAAAGCACGGCTCAGATAGAGCGCGCTCCAATCCGCAATCGAGCCCTCGCTCAGGAAAAAGCAAAACGTCAATGCGGCAAGCGCGGCGACGGCCGGCGTGAACCGGAATCCACCCTTGCCGCCGGACGGCCGCACCGCGGACGCCAGCAATCCGCGGGATGCCAGCAATATCGCCGCCAGGCACACTAGCGCCGCCCCCACGAAGTGCGCCCGCACCCCGATCCCCAGCTTCGCGATCACCCCGCCCACGCCCGCCCCCACCATGCCGCCGATGCTGAACATCGCGTGAAAGCCCGAGACCAGCGGACGCCGCGCCGCCGTCTCCACCTCCACGCCCTGCGCGTTCATCGAAACGTCCATCGCGCCTGCCGCCATTCCCAGGAAACCCAGCGCCAAGCCCAGCGACACAACAGAACCCGCATACGCCAGCGGCGCCAGCGCCAGGCAGAACCACACGCTGGCAATCGCCGTCACCGGCTTGGACCCATGCCGCCCGATCAGCCAACCCGTCGCCGGCATGGAGAGGATCGATCCCACCGCCACGCCCAGCAGCGCCAGTCCGAACGGGCCCGTGGAGATCCCCAGCCCGCCCTGCACTTCCGGGATGCGCGACACCCACGTCGCAAAAACCGCGCCGTGTACAAAGAACACGGCCAGCACACTCACTCGCGCCGCTGGCAGTAATGTGGAGGGCAGCGCCACTCAAGACCCCGAAACGCAAAACAGGCGCGGCTGCCGGTCAATCCGGCCTCCGCGCCTGCAATCACTATCTGACCAGCGCACCTAGAACGGATAGAGCGAGAAGCCCTCGCCCCCGCCAGTCCCGGCGCCCGCGCCCACCGTGGCCACGTCGCCTTCGGCGCTCACCAGTCGGCAGAAGATCCCGGTTTCGCTCAGATACACCTCGTAATCCGCCGGCCGCACCAGCGTGCCCTGGATCAGGGCCTCGGAAAGCGGATCCTCGATGTACTTCTGCAAAGCCCGCCGCAACGGCCGCGCGCCGTAGCTGCGGTCCATGCACGTCTTCTCCATGATGTACTTCGAAGCATCCGGCATCAGCCGGATCGTGATCTGCTTCGCCACCAGGTTGACGTTGATCTGCTCCACCATCAGGTCGATGATCTGCAGCAGGTCCTCTTCCGCCAGCGACGTGAACAGAATCACCTCATCCAGACGATTGAGGAACTCCGGATTGAACGCCTTCTTCACCTCGGCGTGGACCATCTCTTCCACTTTGCCGGGCACGCCCACGGCCTGCTGCGCTGCAAATCCGAGCTGCCCCTTCTTATCCAGGAACCGCGCTCCCAGATTCGAAGTCATGATGATGATCGTGTTCTTAAAGTCCACCGTGTTGCCGAGCCCGTCGGTCAACTGTCCGTCTTCAAAAACCTGCAACAGGATGTTGTACACATCCGGGTGCGCCTTCTCGATCTCGTCCAGCAAAATGATCGAATACGGATTCCGCTTCACGCGTTCCGTGAGCTGGCCGCCCTCCTCATAGCCGACATAGCCGGGAGGCGAACCGATCAGCTTCGAGACCGAATGCTTCTCCATGAACTCCGACATGTCGAAGCGGATCAGCGACTTCTCGCTGCCAAAGAGGAACTCCGCCAGCGCCCTCGCCACTTCCGTTTTGCCCACGCCCGTCGGGCCCAGGAACAGGAAGCTGCCTGCCGGCCGCTTCGGCGATTTCAAGCCCGCGCGCGACCGGCGAATCGCCCGCGCCAGAGCCGAGATCGCCTTCTCCTGGCTGATCACCCGCTTGTGCAGCTCTTCTTCGATCCGCACCAGCTTGGCGATCTCTTCCTCGCGGATCGCCGTCATCGGCACGCCGGTCCAGCGCGCCACCACGTCCTCGATGTCGTCCTTCGTCACAATCCCGGTGGAGGTGTCGTCTAGGTTGTACTTCTCGCGCAATTGCCGCAGGTTTTCCCGCTCCTTGCGCTCTTCATCGCTGTAAAACCGCGCCTTTTCAAACTCGTGGCTCGCGATCGCCGTCTCCATGCGGTGCACGATGAACTTGATCCGTTTCTGGATCTCGCTCACGTCAGAGGGCAGAGTGGTCTGCCGCAGCTTCACGCGCGCGCCAGCCTCGTCGATCAGATCGATCGCCTTGTCCGGCAGATAGCGGTCCGGAATAAAGCGGCTCGACGCGAACACCGAGGTCTCGATGGCGTCGTCCGTGTAAGACACTGCGTGGAACTTCTCGTACCGTTCCTTAATGCCGTAGAGAATCTTGCAGGCATCGGCCTCGCTCGGCGGCGGCACCTTCACCGCCTGGAAGCGCCGCTCCAGGGAGCGATCCTTCTCGATCGACTTCCTGAACTCCGCCGGCGTCGTCGCACCAATGCACTGAATCTCGCCGCGTGAAAGCGCCGGCTTGAGAATGTTAGCGGCGTCCAGCGAGCCCTCGGCCGAACCCGCGCCGACCAGCGTGTGCAGCTCGTCGATGAAGATGATGGCGTTCTGATTCTCCATCAGCTCCTTCATGATCGTCTTCAGCCGCTCTTCAAACTGGCCGCGATACTTCGTGCCGGCCACAATCAACGAGAGGTCCAGGGCCAAAATCCGCTTGTCGGCCAGGAAGCTGGGCACATCGCCTTCAGAGATCTTCTGCGCCAGCCCCTCGACAATCGCCGTCTTGCCTACGCCCGGCTCGCCGATCAAAACCGGATTGTTCTTCGTCCTCCGGCACAGAATCTGGATCACGCGCTCCAGCTCATAGTCCCGGCCAATCAGGGGATCCAGCGCGCCGTCCGAAGCCGATTGCGTCAGATCCCGGCTAAATTCCCCCAGCAGGGAACTCTCTTTGGGCCGCGCCGTGGTGGTCTTCTCGGAGGTTGCCCGCGCGATCTCGTCCCGCACCTGGCCCAGCCGCAAGCCGCGCTCGTGCAGAATCTCAGCCGCAAAACACTTCTCTTCGCGCAACAGGCCCAGCAGCAGGTGCTCCGTGCCGATGTGCTTGTGGCCCAGCCGCTCCGCCTCTTCCGCCGCATACGCCAACACGCGCTTGCACTCCGTGCTCAGCGGCAGGTCGACGGAGGTAGACACCTTCTCGCGCACGGTCGTCTGCGCTTCAATCTGCTTGCGGATTGATTCAATATTGGCCTGCGACCGCAGGAACCGGTTGGCCAGCGCCTTGTCTTCCCGTAGGAGACCCAGCAGCAGATGCTCTGTCTCGATATAAGGGCTGCCAAACTGGCTCGCCTCATACCGGGCGAAGAAAATCACCCTGCGTGCTTTTTCCGTGTAGCGTTCAAACATCGGTTTGCGCCTCCCCTGATGCCGCACAAGCTAGTGCGCCTATCTACATTCTAAGATGCGCCGCCCGCTCCGTGGGTGTCCGGAATATTAAGAAGAGTCCTGGAACAGAAGTTCAGCCCAGCCCGCGCTCCCGCAGAATCTCCGCCGCCAGGCAGTTCCCCTCGCTCAGCAGACCCAACACCAGATGTCCAATCCCGATCTCCATCTGCCCCATCGCGCTCGCCGTGTCGCTCGCATTCCTCAGCGCCCGCTTGCACGCCTTACTCAGCGGCAACTCCGCTGAAGCTCGCACCTCGCTCCCACCGGGCAGCACCTCTTCGATTCGCCCACGAACCGCTTCGATCCCGCCCGGCGCTTGCCGGAACCGCTCGGCCAACTCCGCATCTTCCCGCAACATCCCCAGCAGCAGGTGCTCCGTCTCGATGAATGGGCAGCCTGCCTGGATGGCCTCCTGCAACGCAAAGAAGATCGCACGCCGCGTCTCTTCCGCATAGCGTTCAAACATGGGCTCGCTCCTTCCGCAACTCTACCCACGCCCCAAACACCCCCGGATTCTCCAGCCACACCCGCAGCCACAACCCCATCTCCACCTTCAACGCGCGCTTCTCAGCCGCCACCCGCGGGTTCGCCGCCACCCACTCCGCATGACGCCGTGCCGTGATCACCACGCGCCGCACCGCCAACCGACGCCGCGCGTCGCCCGCCTCATACTCCCGTCCCAACCCGTCCAGGCTCCGCGCCAACTCCGCCAGAGACTCCTGCCGGACCCCCTCCACCATCGGAGTCATCGGCAGTCCGCACCCGCGCCACACCTCACGCAGCAGACGCTCCGATAGCCCCGGCAGCGCCGCCAGCATCCGCGCCGCTACCGCTTCATCGAGGACCGCCGGCTTTTCCGCCGCCAGCCACGCCAGCGCTTTTGCCCGTTGCCCGGCTCGCCTTTTCTCCATGCCGATACACCGCGACAGCCTTCTGATGTCCCTCATAGTCCCGGCTAAACGTATGCCCGCCGGTCCCATCCGCCCTCGCCACAAAAAACAGCTCGTCTGTTTCCAACGATTTCAGCGTTGGCTGTAGCAAGCGGTCGAATCAGTTAAGTAGCTACTCCAAACCGGAACAGTCAGAGATACCAACCCAGTAGCACCAGCTCAGAGTTAGACGACAACTCGATTTCCGTTAGCAATCCGACGCAGGTTGACTACAACTGGGTAAACGTCGGGAAGCCTTCCCATCTGATAATCTATACGATAATCGTTGTCAGTTAAGCCTAGACGGGTATGCTCATCTTAAGAACATTCGCTTACACCCACCTGGATTCGTCCCTGTTACGAACTACTTTAAATGACAGGAAAGCTAAGCGAGCTTTGAAAACGTCTACTGTCATCGACAAAGCCCCCAGTGCATCTCTTATATCACTTCTTGAGACGTCTGCGCACGCGCCAGCGATAACCTGAACCAGTTTGAGACTATCCGAAAACCCCTCGAAGTACAGGCCGTCACGCGGCTCTCTATCCTGAAGGTTGAGAAAGCACCTCACCTCGCATTCATATCTCCAATGCTCGTATTTGGTATCAAGCAGGCGACGCATGGTTACTTCACTATTGAGGCCTTCAGCGACGGGACTCTTGGCCATTCTGCGCAGTCGTTTTTCAGAGTACTGAACTGGCGTAACTAGGTCATCGGCGACCTCAAATCCCAAGCACAATCCGTGATGTCGATCGGCATAATGGCTCCACTGCACCGGGTTTGACCATTTTTTGCTAAAGCATAGGAGTCCGCATTGTTCAGACATTCGCGCCTTTACTTCCTTAAAAGCCTTACGGTCCGCCTTGTTCGGGAGTTCGACGCTGAACAACTCAAACGGGTCATTCAATTCATTGAGTCGGGAGATCTTCAACCGGCTGTTCTTGATGTCATCCAGTCCGTAGCGGGCGTTCACGAAGTGGTATAACCGCATAGTGAGTCGTGATTCCTTGTGAGCTGATAGATAGTCGGCATCACCTAAGCGCTTCGGAGCCGACATCGTCATCACGAGCCAAACCACTGAGTGCGATATCGAACCGAGCCTGTTCGTTAGTACTCTTGTCGTCGCGCCGGGCCCATGCCAAGCGCTACCATGATACAGACTTAAGGCGCTTGATGCGCTTGGGATGCGAGAAGTAGGGGATCGTAGGAGCATCATTCGTCAATCATGATCGGTCCGTCCCGCGCAGCATAGGCGCTAAGGTGAGGTCGAGATCACCAGCCAATCCCGCAGTTCAAGGTGGATGAACTGGGGACCGCAAACTTGGTGGAAAGGTCGCACTACACACATCACTGCGGGTACTATGAATCTGGGGTAGTAAAGAGAAGCCATGTCCAAGAATCTTTTGTGCCTCTTGGCGTTTTGTAGATTGCTGATGTTTGGCGCGCCACCGTCGGCGGAGCAACCAACGAAAGCAGTGGTTTCAGATACCAAGAAACCTACTGAGAGGGGGAACGTGGATTCTCACCTCGGGACCGTTTTCGTAGACGAAGGCGGCCAATTGGTGCATCGCGACTTGGGGGAGTCGGTGAAGTGGTATCGCAAGGGGGCAGACCAGGGAGACGTAAACGCTCAGTTCGTCTTAGGCCTCCTTTACGAAAGCGGCAAAGGTGTGCCGCAAGACTACGGTGAGGCGGCGAAGTGGTTTCGAAAGGCCGGTGACCAAGGAGACGCTGAGGCTCAATTCCTGCTCGCCACCATGTACTTCAACGGCGAGGGAGTGCCGAAAGACAACGGGGAGGCAATAAAGTGGTATCGCAGGTCGGCCGATCAGGGTGATGCGAAGGCCCAAGCCAACTTGGGGTTCTTTTACCAGAGCGGTCAAGGTGTGCCGCAGGACGACCGAGAGGCTGTGCGGTGGTATCGCAAATCCGCTGATCAGGGGGAAGCCATGGGCCAGCGAAACTTGGGGTCCAGCTACGAACGTGGCCAAGGGGTGCCGCAGGACTACGTGGAGACTCACAAGTGGTTCAATCTTGCGGCAGTTAGAGCGAGCGGTTATATGCAAACGAGAATCTCCGAGATGCGAGAGTCCATTGCCCAGAAAATGACGCCCCAGCAGATCGCCGAGGCCCAGCGATTGGCGCGGGAGTGGAAGCCTACGAAAGCCGCCAAGCAACCATCACAAAGTAGCGAACAACGCGACTGAGCGTGGAAGGCAGTTTCATCGAAAGGGGGAGCCCTTTCCGCCGCCAGCCACGCCAGCGCTTTTGCCCGTTGCCCGGCTCGCCTTTTCTCCATGCCGATACACCGCGACAGCCTTCTGATGTCCCTCATAGTCCCGGCTGAACGTATGCCCGCCGGTCCCATCCGCCCTCGCCACAAAAAACAGCTCGTCGGTTTCCGCCGGCTTCAGCGCCGCCTGCAAAGACCGCGCCCCCGGATTCGCCACCGGTCCCGGCGGCAGCCCCGCATGACGATATGTGTTGTACTGGTTCTCGTTCTCCAGGTCGCTCTTGTAGATCTTCCCCCGCCACCGGCCATCGAGCCGCGCCGCATACTCCACAGTCGGATCGCACTCCAGCTTCATCCCTTTCGCCAGCCGGTTCTCATACACGCCTGCGATCCGCGCCCGCTCCTCATCCAGCCGCGCCTCCGTCTCCACCAGAGATGCGAGAATCACAGCCTTCTTCTGCCCGTCCGCCCCGCCGCCCAGATGAGCCCACTCCTTATCAAACTGCGCTCGCATCGTCCGCACCACCGTCTCTGCCGTGGCCGTCCGCGCAAACCGGTACGTCGAGGGAAACAAATACCCCTCCAGTGGTAGCGCCGCCTTCACAAACTCCGCCGCCGGCCCAAACCCCGCCTTTTCCGCCAAATCCGCAATCTCAAACACGGTGCTCCCCTCCGGCACCCGCAGTTCCACTCGGTAGACGTCCCCGCGCGCGATCCGTCCGAACACCTCCGCTGGCGTCGCCGCCGCGCGGAACTCATACTCCCCCGCCTGCGGCTTGGCTTTGGGGTAAACCACCCTCGCCGCTGCAAACAGCAACGCGCTCCGCACCACGCCCTTCTGCTCCAGCAGTTCACCGATCCGCAAACTCGACGTCCCCTTCGGGATATCCACCATCACCGGCTCAGCAAAGCCCTGGTATGCCTCCATCCGCACAAAATAATGCCCCGCCCCCAACAGCCCCAGAACCAGCAAGCCCCCAATCAGCGCCCTCTTCATTCCGCCTTGCCCCGCAGATAATCCTCCAGAATGATCACCGCAGCCATGCGGTCCACCGCCCCTTTGCGCTTCTCGTCCAACAGCTTGTTCAAGCTCATCCCCCCTTCGCTCAACCGCTCCTCCGCCGTCACCGACGTCAGCCGCTCATCCTGAAATTCCACGCGCAGCCCCGTAGCGATGCCCAACCTCGCACCGAATTGCCGCACAAACGCCGTCATCTCGCCCTCGCGCCCATCCATGTGCAGCGGCAGCCCTACCACCAGCACCGCCGCCTTGCGCTCCTTGGCGATCTGCGCGATCCGCTTCAGATCCTCGCTCAGCGTCTTGCGTTGCAGCGTGTCGAGACCCTGCGCACCCCAGCCCGCGGCATCGCTCACCGCCAGCCCGATGCGCTTCCGCCCAACGTCCAGCGCCAGCACTCTTTCGCGACGGGTCTCCACAAACATGATTGAAGCACACGGGCGCCTGCCGGCGATGCCGCCCGCGCTCCTGCCGCCCCCGTTACCGGCCCGCCAGCGTCACCCGAAACGCCGCCATCTCCTCGCCGTTACGAACCAGCAGCCGGTCGCCCGCCAATACCGGGTGATTCCACGTCTTACCCTTCAATGCTGGTATCCGCGCCACCTCCGTAAACTGTCCGGCCTCCGCCTTCACCAGCGCCAACTCCCCCTCCTCCGACAACACCAGCAGCAGGCCCTGCTCCCGCAGCAAAACCAGTTGCCCGTGCCCATACCGCCCGCCCTTCCACTGGCGCTTGCCGTCCTGCAAGTCGACGCACGCCAGGAGGCTGCCATCGAAGCCATACGCATGGCCGTCGTAAACCACGAAGTCGTTGTAGTACGGTTTCAAACCCGCCGTTGTCCAGCGCGCCTCGGTGCTCCATGCGCCAGCACCATGCGTTACGGCAATCCGGCGCAGACCGGATTCGGAGCCGATGCCCGAGCCTGTCCCGATCAGCACATCACCATCCGCCGCAAAGCCCGGCTGCACGATGCCGTCGCCCTTCCACTTGTGCTCCCACAGCATTTTGCCATCGCTGGGCGCCACACTCAGCACACCTCCGCCGTTGAGCAGCAGAACCTGCGCCACGCCGCCCAGCGTCGCCAGATGGGGCGAGCTGTAGCCCGACCCGCCGCCCGGCCCCAGCCAGCGTTGTGCACCCGTCGCGCGGTCATACGCCACCAGCACACCGGACGCTGCCACCACGACGAGATCGCCCACCACCAGCGGCGAACTCGCGAAGCCCCAATCCGGGATCTTCACGCCGGTGTCGGCGCCCGCATTGCGCGTCCAGATCACGGCGCCATCGGCCGCGTTGAGCGCGTTCACAATCCCCGTGGCGCCAAACGTATACACACGGCCGCCGCTCAGCGTCGGCGTCCCGCGCGGTCCCGCGCCCGCGTTCGATTCCCAAAACCGCGCCGCGTCCCGGTGCATCCACACCGGCTCGCCCGTACTCGTCCTGTAACACGCCACCACTTCGTCCGGCCCGCGCTGCTCCTGCGTGTAGAAAAGGTCGCCGCGTACCGCAAAGGAAGACCAGCCCGGCCCCACCGGCCGCCGCCACAGCTCCGCCGGCCGGGCCACTGCCCAGTTGGTCTCGACCCGCACACCGCCCATCACCCCGTCGCGATTCGGTCCGCGAAAACCAGGCCACTCGGCCGCCTTCTCGACGCCGACCGGCGCCGCCGCCACCGCCGGAGCCTTCTCGACTGCAGCGGCCACGGGCGGATTCTCACGGCGCTCCTCGGCAGCCACCGCCGGCTTCACCTCGGCCAGCGCCACCAGCCGCTCCTCGGGCGTCTTCTCCCAACGCCACACAAACTGCGACGCCCCGTCGCCCGTGATGCCGCTCGTCCGCAGCGGTGCCCACCCCAGGCACGCCGCCAATACCGCCGCCACCATCCACGCCCGCCGCGGCCCATCGGCGAGGCGGCGCGTGGCCACCGCCCACACGACAAACGCCAGGCTCAGCACCGGAGTGACGTGGAGGAAAAACATCATCCCCATCATGCCCGTCGCAATTGACTTGTCGATGATGCGTGTCGCCCCGGCTATCGCCACGATCATCAGCCCAATGCCGCCCCACCTTTCCACCTTTGGCGCCCGGCTGAAAAACGCCCACCACACCATGACTGCCAAACCGCCAGCGAGCCCGGCGATGTACCCGATGGCGATGGCCGCCGGCACGAACACCGGCACGACAAAACGCAACAGCCATTGCAGCGCCACGACGGCTACGCCCGGCCAAAGACGGAGCGGTCTCTGCGAAATCGGCTCGCCAGCCTGCGTTGAGTGCATACCTGACCATAACGCTCCCGCCGCCGCTTTGTTCCATCATTTTCAAAGGATTCGCCATCCGCCCGCCCGGCACACCCGCCTATCGGCTCTCTTCCTCCGTGATTGTGCCATCCTATTTTTCATGAGGACTCTCGCTGGAGCGCTTTCACCATTGTTGCCGACCACCGCTTGCTCACGCGCGCGGCTCGGAACCGAGCCACGACCGTCAGGGAGTGGACTACGAAATTTCCGAAGATGTTCTACCGTTCTGGCCCTTGCGACTGCCACTCTGACCCTCGCCCCCGCAGCCGAGAAGAAACCCGTCACCCTCAATGACC
This sequence comes from Paludibaculum sp., assembly GCA_036504135.1. Taxonomy (GTDB): domain Bacteria; phylum Acidobacteriota; class Terriglobia; order Bryobacterales; family Bryobacteraceae; genus Paludibaculum. The sequence goes on along the minus strand of DASXVP010000030.1, from coordinate 5,595 downwards.
TCGGCGCCGGCATGGCCCGCATGATGGGCGAAATGGGCGGCCAGCCCATGTGGGCCCCAGGCGGTCAGCGCTTCGCCCTTCGCCGCGGCGACAAGGTCGTCCTCTATGACATCGCCACCGGCAAGGAAAGAGATCTCTTCACCACCACCGAGGCCGCCAAGCTCGCCCGCGCCTCCCAGCCCGATAAGGTCATGGCCTGGGAGAACCGCCGCGTCACCGAGCAGCGCCTCCAGTGGTCCGCCGACGGCAAACACATCCTCGTCATCCTCTCCGGCGACCTCTTCCTCTGGTCAGAAGCCACCGGCAAAATCGAGCAACTCACCGCCACCGAGATCGCCGAGCGCGACCCCAAGTTCTCCCCCGACGCCACCAAGGTCAGCTTCCGCCGCGGCTACGAACTCTACGTCGAGGACATCGCCACCAAGAAGGTCACTCAGCTCACCACCGACGGCAACACTTACCGCTGGAACGCCATGCTCGATTGGGTCTATCCCGAAGAGCTCGACCTCGGCACCGCCCACTGGTGGTCGCCCGATTCCAAAAAAATCGCCTACATGCAGTTCGACGTCAGCGGCGAGATCATGTACCCGCACGTCGACCACCTGCCCATCACTGCCATCGCCGAACCCGAGCGCTACCCCAAGGCCGGCTCCCCCAATGCCGACGTCCGAGTCGGCGTCGTCAATGTCACAGGCGGCGAAACCAAATGGCTCGATTTCGGGGAAATCCGCGATCACCTCCTCGCCCGCATCCACTGGACCCCGGACTCCCAGAACGTCATTGCCCATCGCCTGAACCGCGTCCAGGACCACCTCCGCATCCTCTCCGCCTCCGCCACCACCGGCGCCGCCACGCTGCTCATCGAAGAGAAGAGCGCCTCCTGGATCAACGTCAACGACGATTTCGAGATCATCAGTGACGGCCGCATCCTCCGCTCCTCCGAGCAGGACGGCTTCCGCCATCTCTATCTCCACGCCGCCGACGGCAAGCTCCGCAAGCGCATCACCCGCGGCGAATGGGAAGTCTCAAAGATCGCCTGCGTCGACGAAAAGGCCGAGCGTGTCTGGTACACCGGCACCGAGGCCAGCCCGCTCGAGCGCCACCTCTATGTAGTCGGTTTCGACGGCAAGAGCAAGGCCCGCCTCACCGAGGCAAAGGGCTCCCATAGCGTCAACATGAGCCCCGCCTGCGACCACTACATCGATACCTATTCCAACCTCGAAAACCCCTCCCGTGCCACGCTCAACAAAGGCACGGGCGCCGAAGTGAAGGTCTGGCGCGAAGCCGATCGCAAAATCCTCGACGAGTTCGACATCCTCAAGACAGAGATCCACAATTTCAAGACCACCGGCGGCGTCACCCTCTACGCCCGCCTCATCAAGCCCAAGAACTTCGACCCCGCCAGAAAATACCCTGTCATCGTCTCCATCTACGGCGGCCCCCATGCACAGAGCGTCCGCGAAAGCTTCTCCAGCATCTCCTGGGATCAGGTGATGGCCCACAAGGGCTTCGTCATCTGGCAGGTGGATAACCGCGGCTCGTTTGGACGCGGCCTGAAATTCGAATCCGCCCTCTACCGCCGCCTCGGCAAAGTGGAGCTCGAAGACCAGCTCGAGGGCATCAAGTACCTCACCTCCCTCGGCTTCGCCGATACTACCCGCGTCGGCATCCAGGGCTGGAGCTACGGCGGCTACATGACGCTCTACTGCCTCCTCCACGCGCCCGGCGTCTTCCACTACGGCGCTGCCGGAGCCGCCGTCACCGATTGGCGCAACTACGACACCATCTACACCGAGCGCTACCTCGGCACCCCGCTGCAAAACCCGGAGGGCTACAAGGACAGTTCCCCCGTCAACGCCGCCGCAAATCTCAAAGGCCGCCTGCTGCTCCTGCACAACATCGAAGACGACAACGTGCTCTTCGCCAATGCCCTCCAGATGATGAACGCCCTCCAGCAGGCCGGCAGGCCCTACGAATCCATCATCTACCCGCAAAAGAGCCACGGCGTCAGCGGCAAGGCCCGCACGCACATGATGCAGCAGCAGACCACGTTTTTTGAGCAGATGCTCAAATAACGTCAGACGCGTTCACCACTGTAAACAAATTAGTTTACTGCGGCAACATTTGCCATCATTTCGCAACAATAGCGGAACACTTACTCAGCTCATCCGTCTTCCCTGTTAGCCGGCCGCTATTCCAGGGTACGCGTGTTTCTGCGCTCGTGGGGCGCCGCCATCCTGCTGTCGGCTACACCGAAACCAGGGGAACTACATGAGACTTTACAACTATTCCAGAGTATGGATGGCAGCCATTCCATTATTGACTCTGGCAGCCATAGGCATGCCTGCCAGCGCCCAGGAACGCTTCAGCACAATCCGCGGCACCGTCAAGGACGCCACCGGCGCCGTCGTGCCGGCCGTCACCGTGACGCTCATCAACCAGGAAACCAGCCGTAGCACCGCCACCGAAACCGGCGACACCGGCGTCTACATCGCCCGCCAGTTGGAGCCGGGCCGCTACTCCATCCGCTTCGAGAAATCCGGCTTCAACAAGCATGAGCTCAAGGACGTCCAGCTCCTGCTCGGCAAGGAGTCCAACGTGGACGTCGCTCTCGAAATCGGCGCCACCCAGCAGGCCATCCAGGTCACCGAGGCCGCCCCTCAAATCGATACAGGCGGCGTCACGGTGTCTTCCAACGTCACCTCGGCGGAGTTCAGCCTCCTGCCCAAAGCCCGCTCCTTCCAGTCCGTTGTCCTCCTCTCGCCCGGCGTCAACTCGGGCCAGATCGAGGGCGGCTTCCAGGTTAACGGCGCCAGCGGCTCGGAAAACCAGTTCTTCATCGACGGCGTGTCCACCAACAGCCTCGTGGATGGCCGCTCCCGCCAGAATTCCGCCTTCGAATTTCTTCAGGAAGTCCAGGTCAAAACCGGCGGCATCGATGCCGAATACGGCGGCGCCCTCGGCGGCGTCGTCAGCGCCATCACCCGCTCCGGCGGAAACCAGTTCCACGGCGAGGCCCACTACTACTACACCGGCAGCGGCATCAACGCCGGCCCCGTCCAACGCCTCCTGCTTCTCAATCCCTATTCCAACGGCATCAATCCCACCTATCAGCAGGACGCCAAACCCATCAACAACCAGCACGAATTCGGCGGCTCCGTCGGCGGCTATCTGGTGAAAGACAAAGTCTGGTTCTTCTCGTCCTACTCGCCCCAGCTCGTACGCCGCAGCCAGGATTATCTCTTTACCAACGGCCTGGAGCCCGACACACTCAAGCAGAACGTCTCCAACCAGCAGCTCTTCAATAAGCTCTCCTGGAACGTCACACCCCGCATCCGCGCCACCGCCAGTTGGCTCTGGACCCCTACCCGCACTGAGGGCATCCTCTCCGCCTACAACGGCTACGGCAACAGCGTCATCAGCTCCAGAACGTCCGCCCAACCCCTGAAGAATCAGGGCTGGACTCAGCCTCAGAGCAACTACTCCGGCCAGGTCGATTGGACCGTCAGCAACACATCGCTCATCAGCGTCCGCGGCGGCCGCTTCTGGGATAATTTCCGCACCTGGGGCATCCCGGCAAACTCCGCCGTCACCTACCAGACCTCCGGCGTCGGTGTCCCCGGTCTCGCCCCGGGACTCCAGCAGCCCGCCGGCTACTTCAACACCCCCCGCACACAACAGACGTTCTACGACATCACCGCCCGCACCTACGTCCAGGCCGATTACACCAAATACCTCTCCGGCTTCCTCGGCAGCCACGACATCAAGATCGGCGGCGGTACTCAGAAGAACGTCAACAAAGTGGATGTCTCCTACCCCGGCGAAGGCTATGTCTTCGTCTACTGGAACCAGAGTCTGGCCATCCCCGGCGGCGGCTCCGACCGCGGCGCCAACGGCTACTACGCCGTCCACAACATTGGCACCCGCGGCGCCACCGGCGGCAAGATGACCAACGTCTACATTCAGGACCACTGGCGCATCCACCCCCGCGTCTCGCTCACGCTCGGCCTCCGCACCGAAAACGAGCACGTCCCCTCCTTCAATCGCGCCGTCCGCGACGACGCCTTCAGCTTCGGCTTCTCCGATAAGCTCTCCCCGCGCGTCGGCGTGAGCTGGGACGTTACCGGCAAAGGCAAGGTCAAGGTCTACGGCAGCTACGGCCGCTACTACGACTGGGTGAAATACGAAACCTCCCGCGGCACCTTCGGCGGCGACTTCTGGACCGTCCGCTACCGCTCCATGGATGGCCTTGATCCCTTCGCCCTCTCCGGCACCAACATGCCCGGCCGCAATATCTGGCCCTTCGGAGCTTACGAAGACCGCCGCGTCGCCTCCTTCGATGCGGTCGCCAAAAACCTGAAGCCGATGTCCACCGACATCTACAACGCGGGCGTCGAATACCAGGTCTCCCGCGACACCGTTCTCCGCGCCGGCTACGTCCGCAACCACCTCGTCCGCACCATCGAAGACATGGGCGCCCTCATCAATGGCAACGAAGTCTACATCTTCGCCAACCCCGGCGAAGGCGACGCCGCCAAGTTCTCGCCCAGCACGGCCACGCCCATCTTCGATACGCCCAAACCCAGGCGCGATTACGACGCACTCGAGCTCTCGCTCAACAAGCGCTTCAGCTCCCGCTTCTTCCTCTCCGCCAACTACGTCTACAGCCGCCTCTACGGCAACTACGCCGGTCTCGGCAACTCCGACGAAATCAGCACTCCCACCACCGGCACCAGTTCCGCCACCACCCAGCAATCCGGCGGCTCCATCGCCCGCCCCGGCTCCACCGGCAGCCGCGCCTGGGATCTCGATCAGTACCTGTTCGACTCCCACGGCAAGTTCGTCGAAGGCCGCCTTGCCACCGATCGCCCGCACGTCTTCAAGGCCTACGGCTCCTACAAGCTCAAGTGGGGCACCGACGTCGGCGCCTTCTTCTATGCCGGCAGCGGTACCCCACTCAGCATCGTCGCCAACCAGCTCCAACGCATTCCCATCTTCGTGGAAGGCCGCGGCTCCATGGGACGCACCGCCACGCTCAACCAGACCGACCTCCTCGTCGGCCACGAACTCAAGTTCGGCGAAACCAGACGCCTCCGCTTCGAATTCAACGCCCAGAACGTCTTCAACCAGAAGACCTCCCGCCACCGCTTCAACCAGATCAACCGCGGCGCCGGCACCGGCGACTCCGCCTCCGCCCTCGATCTGGCCAACGTCAACCTCTTCCAGGGGTACGACTACAACGCCATGCTCAATCGCATCAAAGCCACCGGCAAGGATCCCTTCGATCCCCGCTTTGGCATGACTGACCTCTTCAACCCCGGCTTCTCCGGCCGCATCATGGTCAAGTTCATCTTCTGATATGGAGCGACCCTGTCAAGCCCCACCGGGTTTGGCGGGTTTGAATTCAGGCCGGCCTCGCTCCGCAAGGAGTGAGGCCGGCCTTTTCCTTCTCAGGGCACCTCCACAAATCGTGAAGTGTTCCCGCCGGAGCCGCCCGTCACATGACTGCCTGGCCGGAACGGCGCGGAGCGGGCAAGGGCGCGAAGCGGCGAAGCGCACCCTTGCCGGCGAGCACCGTTCCGGCATCGACGTGAA
>DASXVP010000029.1:0-152818 GCA_036504135.1 Paludibaculum sp. | reverse complement strand
GAGATGGTGATGCCCGGCGATAACGTGACAGTGGATGTGGAATTGATTACGCCGGTCGCCATGGACAAGGGCCTCCGTTTCGCCATCCGCGAGGGTGGCCGCACGGTGGGCGCCGGTACGGTGTCCGAGGTAGTCAGCTAGGCAATCTCCGATAACCGGACGGCTCCCGGGCCGTCCGGCAGGAAAACAAGCAATGCTCACGAAACGAATTCGAATCCGGTTGAAGGCCTACGATCACCGCCTGCTCGATCAGAGCACGACGGAGATTGTCGAAACCGCCAAGCGTGCAGGTGCGCGCGTTGCGGGGCCGATCCCCCTGCCCACAGTGCGCAACTCGTTCACAGTGAACCGCTCGCCGCACGTGGACAAGAAGTCCCGCGAACAGTTTGAGATCCGCACGCACAAGCGCTTGCTGGACATTCTCGAGCCGACGCAGGACACCGTTGACGCCCTCAGCCGGCTGGATCTGCCGGCAGGTGTCGACGTGCAAATCAAGGCCTACCACAAGGGGGCGAAGTAAGCGCCACCACGCTTTCTCAGGCGGGTTGAACCGCTGGAGTAAGTTGGTGACGCAGACTACTCCGCTGGACCGGGCAATGCGTGAAAACGAGTTGCTGCTGGAGGCGGAAGCAGGGAACTGAGGGAATATGAGCCCAGGAATAATCGGCAAAAAAATCGGGATGACGCAGGTGTTCCGGCCTGATGGCCAAGTGGTGCCCGTCACTCTACTGAAGGCGGGGCCTTGCGTTGTGACGCAGCGCAAGACGCCGGCCAGCGACGGCTACGACGCCGTACAGGTAGGGCTGGTTGATTTCGCGAAGAAGCAGAACAAGCCGATGACCGGCCACTTCAAAAAGGCTGGCGCAGACGGCGTGAAGTACATTCGCGAATTCAAGCTCAAGCCGGGCAATGGCGACCTGAAGCTGGGTGACAAGATCCTGGTGGACCAGTTCAAGCCTAACGACAAGGTGGACGTCACCGGTGTGAGCAAGGGCCGGGGCTTCCAGGGCGTGGTCAAGCGCCATGGCTTTGGCGGCGGCGAGGGATCGCATGGTTCGATGTTCCACAGGGCGCCTGGTTCGATCGGTGCTTCGAGCTACCCTTCGCGGGTGTTTCCGGGTACTCGCCTGCCGGGCCAGATGGGCGATGTGCAGGTGACGGTGCGCAATCTTGAGGTAATCGACGTTGACACCGAAGATAACGTTCTGATGGTCAAGGGCGCAGTGCCCGGGCCGAACGGTGCGTACGTGATCGTGCGCCGGGCGAAGAGGTAACCCACCATGCCTAAGGTTGACGTCGTTGATTTCAAGAATGAGAAGGTGGGCGAGATCGAGCTCTCCGACGCGGTTTTCGCCGCGGCCGTAAACGAGAATCTGATCTACGAGTCGGTCCGCAACTATCTGGCTGGCCAGCGCAGCGGCAACGCGAAGACCAAGGTGCGCCGCGAAGTGGCGGGCGCCGGTAAGAAGTTGTGGCGGCAAAAGGGCACAGGCCGGGCGCGCGTCGGTTCCATCCGTTCGCCGCTGTGGCGCCATGGCGGCACGACACACGGACCGGTTCCGCGCGACTACTCCTACCGTTTGAATCGCAAGATGGTGTTAGGGGCGCTGCGCTCGGCGCTGACCGCCAAACTCCGTGACGGCGAGCTCAAAGTAGTTGCCGGCTGGACTTTGGCCGATGCCAAGACCAAGTCGATGGCCAAGGTGCTGCAGACGCTGGAGCTAAACCGGAAGGTGCTGTTGGTTAACACCAATGACGCCAACCGCAATCTCGAACTCGGTAGCCGCAATCTGCCGGGCGTCAAACTGGTGGCAACGCACGAGGTGACAACCTACGATCTGCTGGCACATAAGCATGTCGTTTTAAGCGAGGCAGCCGCGATGAAGCTGTCGGAGGCGTTGGCGTAATGAACCGTTACGAAGTCATTGTGCGCCCGATCGTGACTGAAAAGGGCGTCAGCAAGAAGGAAGCCGAGGGGACCCTCTGTTTCCAGGTACATAAGGACGCCACCAAGACTGACATCAAGGGCGCGATTGAAACGCTGTTCAAGGTCAAGGTGGACGACATCCGCACGGCAACGTTCGAAGGCAAGTTGCGCCGGCGTGGCCGCTACGCGGGCTACAAGAGCGACTGGAAGAAAGCCTACGTTCGGCTGAAGACCGGCCAGAAGATGCCGGAGTATACGGAACTCTAAGGGAGGACTGAACAAAATGCCAATCAAATCATTCCGCCCGACGACTCCGACCAAGCGTTTCCAGACGGTGGTCACGCGCGAAGACATTACCAAGCAGACGCCGGAAAAGAGCCTGACGCAGAAGATCACGAAATCTGGCGGCCGCAATAACAAGGGCCACCTGGTGATCCGCTTCCGTGGCGGTGGCCACAAGCAGACCTACCGGATCATCGACTTCAAGCGTGACAAGCATGGCATTCCGGCCAAGGTGGCCTCCATCGAGTACGATCCCTGCCGCAGCGCCCGCATCGCTCTCCTCAACTACGTGGACGGCGAGAAGCGCTACATCCTGGCGCCCGTGGGCCTGGAAGTCGGTCGGACCGTAGTATCGGGGCCGAAGGCTGACATTCTGGTGGGCAACGCATTGCCGCTAGAGAATATCCCGGCCGGTACCATCGTGCACAACGTGGAATTGCGGCCCGGCAAGGGTGGCCAGATGGTCCGCTCGGCCGGCGCATCCGCTCAGTTGGTGTCGAGAGAGAGTGGCATGGCGCTGTTGAAGCTCCCTTCGGGTGAGGTTCGCCGCGTGATGACGGTCTGCTACGCCACCATCGGCCAGGTGGGCAACCTGGATCATGAGAACGAATCGCTTGGGAAGGCCGGACGCAGCCGTTGGAAGGGCATCAAGCCTCACAACCGCGGCGTTTCGATGAACCCGGTGGATCACCCGCACGGCGGTGGCGAAGGCCGCACGTCCGGCGGCCGTCACCCGGTCACTCCCTGGGGCCAGCCGACGCGTGGTTTCAAGACCCGCAACAACAAGCGCACCGACCAGTACATCGCGACCCCTAGGTCGAAGAACAAGTAAGCGATAGGGACTAAAGACGATGAGCCGTTCACTGAAAAAAGGGCCGTTTACCGACGATCACCTGATCCAGAAGGTGTTGACGCTGAACGCCAAGAGCGAAAAGAAGGTCGTCCGGACCTGGTCGCGCCGCTCGACGATCATGCCGGAGTTTATCGGGCACACGATCGCCGTGCACAACGGTAAGAAGTTCATTCCCGTGTACGTCACCGAGAACATGGTGGGGCACAAGCTGGGTGAGTTTTCTCCCACCCGGACCTTCAAGGGCCACGCGGCTAAGGCCGACAAGGGTAAGCCGGCTTAAGGCTCCCGGAAGGAATAAGGAATCAAGGATATGGAAGCGAGAGCGGAAGCCAGATTCATCCGGGTGTCGGCGCAGAAAGCGCGGCTCGTCATCGACCTCATTCGTGGCCGCAAGGCTGGCGATGCGATTACGATCCTGAAAACGACCAACAAGCGGGTGGCGCCGACGATCGAGAAAGTTCTGCGCTCGGCAATTGCCAACGCGGAGAATCGTCAAACTGACCTCGATGTCGACACACTGATTGTCACCGAGGCCTACGTCAACGAAGGCCCGCGTCAGAAGCGTGTGCGTCCTGCCCCGATGGGCCGTGCGTACCGCATCCAGCGCCGGACGGCACACATTGTGGTGAAGGTCGGCGAAAAGAACGCCGCCCCGTCGAGCCAGAAATAAGCGGAGTGTATTGATCGCATGGGTCAAAAAGTTCATCCCTACGGATTCCGGTTGGGCGTCACCAAGAACTGGCGCTCCCGCTGGTTCGCGACCAAGGACTATGCCAAGCTCCTCCATCAGGATCTGGAGCTCAAAGAGTCCCTGCGCGAACGGCTGAAGGCCGCCGGCGTCAGCTCTGTGGAAGTAGAGCGGCCGAGCGACGCAAAGCTGCGGATCATCATCGCCACCTCCCGTCCCGGTTTGATTATCGGGCGAAAGGGTGCTGAGATTGAGAAGCTGAAGCAGGAACTGGCGAAGAAGACTGGCGGCGAAGTTTTCATCGACATTCAGGAAGTTCACAAGCCGGAGATGGATGCGCAGCTCGTTGCCGAATCCATCGCCCTGCAGCTCGAAAAGCGAGTGGCCTTCCGCCGTGCGATGCGCAAGAGCGTGGAGAGCGCGCTGCGCTTTGGATGCAAGGGCATTAAGGTGCGTGTTTCGGGCCGCCTGAATGGCGCTGAAATCGCGCGCAGTGAATGGTATCTGCAAGGCCAACTGCCGCTGCACACGCTGCGGGCGGACATCGATTATGGCTTCGCGCAGGCCTACACCACTTATGGTGTGATCGGCGTGAAGTGCTGGGTCTACAAGGGTGAAGTGTCCACCGACGGCTTCTCCCGGCGTCCTCGTACGGACGAGCCGAGGCGCAATCCTCGTCCGGACCGTGGCGATCGGGACCGGGGTGGAGACCGCGGCGACCGCCGGGACCGGCGTCCGACGCGCGATGATCGTGGGCCCGCGCCTGTGATTTCGGCGCCCGTTGAAGCTGCTGCGCCAGTGGGTGCTGCTTCTGTAGTGCCGCCGATCGCCCAACCGGTTGCCCCCAGCTGGAAGCAGGAGCCTGACGCTCCCGCCGCCGAGTAGCCAAGAATTAACCAGGGAGAATACGACCCATGTTGATGCCGAAAAAAGTAAAGTACAGGAAGCAGCAGCGCGGCCGGCGCGCCGGCAAGGCGTGGCGCGGCTCTACGCTCTCTTTCGGTGATTTCGGCCTGAAGGCAATGACTGTTGGCTGGGTGACAGACCGGCAGATCGAAGCGGCCCGTATTGCGATGACGCGCTTCATCAAGCGCGGAGGCAAGGTCTGGATTCGTTTGTTCCCGGACAAGCCAATCACCAAGAAGCCGGCTGAAACCCGAATGGGTAAAGGCAAAGGCGCTCCGGAGCAGTGGGTCTGCGTTGTGCGGCCTGGCAAGATCATGTTTGAAATGGAAGGCGTGCCGTTGGAGACTGCCACCGAGGCGATGCGCCTGGCGGCCATGAAGCTCCCCATCCGCACGAAGCTGATCACTCGTGAGGAAACGGTCGGCTAAGCGCCCCGTATAAGGAACTATCGCTATGAAAGCGGACAAGATTCGGGAAATCGACGACAAGGACTTGGCCCTGAAGGTCAAGGACATGCAAGAGCAGATCTTCAGGCTGAAATTCCAGATGTCGATGGGACAGATGGAAGGGCTGAAGAAGTACCGCGAACTGCGGAAGGACAAGGCCCGCATCCTCACCGTGCAGCGCCAACGCCAGTTGAAGGAGGCGAAGTAGTTTCATGGCCGATACGCCAAGTACACACAAGACCGAGAAGCTCGGCGAAGTTGTCTCCACCAAGATGGCGAAGACGATTGTGGTGCAGGTCACCCGCCGCGTCCCGCATCCGCTGTATAAGCGGATCGTGACCAAGCGCAACAAGTTTTATGCTCACGATGAAGAGAGCACGGCCAAGGTCGGCGACATCGTCCGGATTATCGAGAGCCGCCCGCTGAGCAAGATGAAGCGTTGGGTGCTGGGCGAAGTGATTCGCCGGGCGGTGGATACCAGCGTGATCGTCGTCGCGGAGAAGTAGCTCCGGAATCTTGGATCAACGATCTTGGGAAGACGATTTTAGGAAGACGAGGATATTGCCATGATTGGAATGAGAACAATCCTCGAGGTGGCCGACAATAGTGGCGCCCGCCGGCTGATGTGCATTCTGCCGCGCGGCGGCGACAAAGGATTGCAGGCCGGCTTGGGCGACATCGTCACCGCGAGTGTCAAGGAGGCCGCCCCGGACTCCAGCATTAAGAAGGGCAAGGTCGTGAAGTGTGTCATCGTGCGCATGCGCAAGGAGACACGCCGCAAGGACGGAACCTATATCCGTTTCGACTCGAACGCCGCCGTGCTGGTGACTGATCTGGGTGAGCCCGTCGGGACTCGTGTGTTTGGCCCGGTGGCGCGCGAACTGCGCGACAAAAAGTTTATGAAGATTGTTTCGCTGGCTCCGGAGGTGATCTAACCATGGCGGGCCGACTGGCAAACCGGCATAACGAGCCGAAAGAGACCGTTAAGATTCGCATTCGCAAGAACGACACCGTCAAGGTGATCGCCGGCCGCGACAAGGGTAAGGTCGGGCGGGTGCTGGAAGTCAATCGTGAAACCGGACGCATCCTGGTTGAGGGTGTGATGATGGCGAAGAAGCACGTGAAGCCGAATCCTGGCAAGGGGATCAAGGGCGGCATTGCGGAGCGTGAGGCCACCATCAACGCATCCAATGTCATGATCGTCACCGCCGACGGCAAGACATCGCGCATCGGTGTGCGCATGGAAACCGTGGGCGGCAAGACGCGGCGAACCCGCGTTGCGGTGAAGACCGGCGAGTCCCTCGACAAGAAGTAACGAGGAAACGCTGAGAGGAAAGCAATGAGCGCGAGACTGAGAGAACACTATCTGAAAAATGTGCTGCCCGTCCTGATGAAGGACTTCGGCATCACCAACGTGATGGCCGCTCCCAAGGTGGAGAAGGTCACCGTCAATATCGGTCTAGGCGAAGCGACGCAGAACCCGAAGCTCATCGACGGCGCCGTTACGGAAATGGGCCAGATCTGTGGGCAGAAGCCGGTAATCACCAAGGCGCGCAAATCCATCGCGGCGTTCAAACTGCGCGAGGGCATGGCGATCGGCTGCATGGTGACTCTGCGCGGCGATACGATGTATGAGTTTCTGGACCGCCTGATGAACGTGGCTCTCCCGCGCGTTCGCGACTTCCGGGGTGTTTCGAGCAAGAGTTTCGATGGCCGCGGCAACTACACGCTGGGTCTGAAGGACCAGTTCATCTTCCCTGAGATCGCCTACGAAAAGGTGGAAAAGGTGAAGGGCATGAATATCTCCATCACGACGAGCGCGGACTCGGATGCGCAGGCCCTGGCGCTTTTGAAGCTGATGGGCATGCCGTTCCGTCAGAACTAGGTTTGGCACCGCAGAAGGAGCTATAAGAATGGCGACAACAGCCAAAATTGCCAAGGACGAAAAAACGCCGAAGTTCAAGATTCGGCACCGGAACCGCTGCAAGCGGTGCGGCCGTCCTCGTGGCTACTTGCGTAAGTTCGAACTCTGCCGGATCTGCTTCCGCCAGCTTTCGCTGGCCGGCGAGGTCCCCGGCGTGACCAAGTCCAGCTGGTAAACAGCCGGATACTGACACGCTGAACTACTGGCAACCGTTAGACGACAGGAAGAGTTTCAATCATGGTTTCCGACCCCATCGCCGACATGCTGACACGCATTCGGAACGCTATCAAGGCGCGTTTCCCGAAGGTGGACGTCCCTGCCTCGAAGCTGAAGACAGAGATCGCCCGGATCCTGAAGGACGAAGGCTATATTCTGAACTACAAGATCGTGGACGACGGCAATCACAAGGCCATCCGCGTCTACTTGAAGTACACAGCGGCCAACGCCCCGGTGATTTCCAACATCGAGCGCGTCTCCCGGCCTGGCTGCCGCGTCTACGTCGGCAGCGACGAAATTCCGAAGGTCCTGGGCGGCCTCGGCATCAACATCATGACCACTCCGCGAGGGGTGATGACCGGGAAGGCCGCGCGCAAGGAAGGCGTGGGCGGCGAAGTGCTTTGCCGGGTCTTCTAGGATCCTGGCGGCACGAGAAGATTCAAGTCTGGAAATCTACAGGTTTCCTGGAAAGCGGACTGGAGTAAGGTAATGTCTAGAGTTGGCAAAAAGCCCATCCCGCTGCCGGTTGGTGTGAAAATCAACATCGGCGCGGAGATGGAAGTGACCGGGCCCAAGGGTGTACTGACCGTACCGATCCCGCACGGTGTGCGCATCGAAAAGAACGATGCCACGCTGGACGTGAAGCGCGACAGTGATGCCTATGCGGCCGTCCACGGATTGACTAGGGCGCTGGCCTCGAACGCCGTTGTTGGAGTAAGCGCTGGTTTCACGCGCGAGCTCGACATCGTCGGCATCGGCTACCGCGCCGAAGTGAAGGGTAACGTCATCGTATTCCTTCTGGGCTACTCGCATCCAATCGAGTATGTCCTGCCGGCCGGCATCGATGCCAAGATCGACAAGAACACGCATCTTGTCCTCAGCGGCATCGATAAGCAGGCTCTCGGCCAGGTGGCTGCGAACGTTCGCATGCTGCGTCCCCCGGAACCCTACAAGCAGAAGGGCATCCGTTACACCGGTGAGGTCCTGCGCAAGAAGGTCGGCAAGACCGGCGCGGGTGGCAAGTAATCGCGCGAGGGTAATGAGAAATGAAGCGCACTATTGATAAAGACGCACGCCGCCTACGGATTCATGTCCGCATCCGCAGGCGTGTGGCAGGCTCCGCCGAACGGCCACGCCTCGCTGTATTTCGCAGTTTGAAGCACATTTACGCTCAGTTGATTGACGACCGCGCCGGTCGGACCATCGTGTCCGCATCGAGCTCGGAGAAGAATGCCACCGCCAGTGGTGGCAATCTGGCCGGCGCCAAGGAGATCGGGAAGCTCATCGCAGAGCGTTCGATTGCCAATGGCGTGAAGAAAGTCGTCTTCGACCGCGGCGGATTCCTCTACCACGGGCGCATCAAGGCGCTCGCAGACGCCGCCCGCGAAGCGGGACTGGAGTTCTAAGATAATGCCAGCCGTTCCTGTGAAGAGAATCGACCCCAAGGCTCTGAACCTGAAAGAACAGGTCGTGAGCATCAACCGCGTGACCAAAGTGGTCAAGGGCGGTAAGAACCTGAGCTTTTCTGCTCTGGTAGTGATCGGCGACCCGGAACAGAAGGTCGTCGGTTTCGGTACCGGCAAAGCGAAGGAAGTTCCAGCCGCCATCAAGAAGGGCATTGAGTCGGCCAAGAAGCATCTCCGCCACATCCACACGCTGGGCAATACCATCCCGCACGTCGTCGTGGGCAAGTTCGGCGCCGGAGCCGTCCTGCTCAAGCCGGCCCCCGAAGGTACTGGCGTGATTGCCGGTGGCCCGGTGCGTGCAGTCATCCAGGCTGTTGGCATCCATAACGTGCTCACCAAGTCTCTGGGCACCCACAATCCCCACAACGTGGTGAAGGCCACTATCGACGCCCTCGATCAGCTCCGTGACAAAGCGGCCGTAGCCGAGTTGCGCGGTTTGAGCGTGGAGAACCTGTAAAATGGCAGACGCGACTTTGAAAATCCAGCTCATTTCGAGCCCCATCGGAAGCCCTGAGAAGCACAAGAAGATCGTGCGCGCTCTGGGCCTGCACAAGATGAACCAGATGGTGGTCAAACCTGACTCGCCCGGCTTTCGCGGCATGGCGAGGAAGGTGCCCCATCTGTTGAAGATCGTCGAGTAAGGAACGGATCGCCATGAATCTCAGTGAAGTCAAACCGCCCCAAGGGCAAGTCAAGGTTCAGCGCCGGGTCGGCCGGGGCATGGGATCCGGACGCGGCAAGTACTCAGGTCGCGGCGCAAAGGGCGCCCGGTCCATCAGCGGCTACTCTAAGATGCGCGGTTTTGAAGGCGGCCAGATGCCGCTCCACCGCCGTCTGCCGAAGCGCGGATTCTCGAACGCGATCTTCCAGAAAAACCACGCCATCATCAACACTGGAATGTTGGAGTTGCTGGAAGGCGACACCTTCTCCCCCGAATCGTTGAAGGCGGCGGGCATTATCAAGAAGCTCGGCGATGGATTGAAGGTCCTCGCTCACGGCGATCTGACCCGGGCCATCCATGTCACCGCCCACCTCTTCTCCAAGACGGCGACCGAGAAGATCACTGCCGCCGGTGGCACGTGCACAATTATTGCTCCGAAAGCCGCTCCGAATACTCAGCCGAAAAAGTAGAATTGTTCTTTCTCCGCCCGCGGCGTGACAACTGGGGCAGAGTTCGGATCTAACCATGCAAAAGTTTTTTGAAGCTCTGGCCAACGTCTTCCGGGTCCCTGACCTGCGCAATCGTGTGCTCTTTACGTTGGGGCTCCTGGCGGTCTACCGCCTGGGCGCCGCCATCCCGATTCCTGGCGTGGACGCAATCAAGTTCGAAGAGTTTTTTAGCCGCAATCAGGGCACCCTCTTCGGATTCCTTGATCTGTTCTCCGGCGGCCAGTTTCGCCGGCTGACGGTGTTTGCGCTGGGCATCATGCCCTACATCACCTCTTCCATCGTGCTGCAATTGCTGACGATTGTTGTGCCGACCCTGGAAAAGCTCTCGAAAGAGGGCGAACTGGGCCGGCGCAAGATCACGCAGTGGACTCGCTACCTGACGGTCGGGCTGGGCCTGATGCAGTCGATGTTCATCGCGACTGCTCTGCAGAAGCAGGGCAGCTTTGTCCTCGACCCTGGAATCGGCTTCATCGTTCTGACGATGTTAACTCTAACCACGGGTACTGCGTTCATTATGTGGTTGGGTGAGCAAATCACCGAGCGCGGCGTGGGCAACGGGATGTCCCTGATCATCTTCGCCGGCATCGTGGCAGGCTTGCCCGCCGCGATCGGGAACATCTATCAGAATACGTTTGTGACGAACGCGTGGCACCCGCTCCAGTTGATCATTATCCTGGTCATGATGGTAGGCGTCGTGGCTTTCATCGTTCTCGTGGAGCGAGGCGAGCGCAGGATTCCAGTGCAGTACGCCAAGCGCGTGGTTGGCCGCCGTATGATGGGCGGACAGTCCACTCACCTTCCTTTGAAAGTCAACGCTGGCGGCGTGATCCCAGTGATCTTCGCTTCTTCGCTGCTCGCCTTCCCCCTGACGATGTTGAATATTCCCTTCATTGCCAACAACAAGTGGTTGTCCGGAATCCTCACGTCCATCCGCAGCGGCGAGCCGCTCTACATCATCCTCTTCATCACTCTGATCATCTTTTTCTCGTTTTTCTACGTCAGCATCATCTTCAATCCGAACGAGGCTGCTGACAACATGCGGAAGTATGGCGGCTTCATCCCTGGCATTCGGCCGGGGAAGAATACAGCCGACTACATGAACAAGATTCTCACGCGGATCACCGTGGTGGGCGGATTGTACCTAGCGATCCTCTCGCTGATTCCCGAGCTGATGATCGGCGGAATCAAGCTGCAGCATCTTCCGCCGGCCGCGCTCGGCAATTGGATCGACTCGAATTTCCCCCGCTGGCTGTTGGATGGCCTTGGCGTCACTTTCGTGTTTGGTGGTACGTCACTGCTGATTGTCGTTGGCGTGGCGATGGACACGGTCAATCAGGTTGAGGCCCAGCTGATCATGCGGCACTATGAGGGGTTTACTCCACGGGCGGGCCGGATTCGCGGCCGGCGCAGTGGGGCTTAGAGGATGCTGTTCGGGCTCCTCCCAGTCCGAGGAGATGGCCCGCTGAAAGAAGCGAAGTAAGCGGGTTCCATGCAACCGAAGGCTCTGATTTTGTTTGGCCCTCCGGGCTCGGGTAAAGGCACGCAAGCCAAACTCCTTCGGGAGCGGTTGCGGGTGCCGCACATCTCGACCGGGGACATGCTCCGGGAACGGATCGCTTCTGGCGATCACCTCGGAATTCAGGTACAGGAGTTGATGCAGGCGGGGCGCCTGGTGCCCGACGAGATTGTGAATCAAATGGTTGCAGACCGGACCACACGGGCCGATTGCGCTGGTGGATTCATTCTGGATGGGTATCCGAGGACGCTGCAGCAGGCTGAGGTGTTGGCCGCTCAGTTGCGCCAACAGGGCTTCCAGCCTGTGGTGATCCACTTGAAAGTGGATTACACTAAGATTATCGCTCGTATCGCGGGCCGAAGGCAGTGCCCTGTGTGTGGTGCGCTGTACAGTCTCACTTCGAACCCGCCCCAGCGTCCGGATCACTGTGATCTGGAAGGTGCAAGGCTGGGGATTCGCGACGACGACAAAGAGTCTGTGATCCGGGAACGTCTGGAGGCGTACGACAGGCAAACCCGGCCTTTGTTGGATTACTTCGCTGCCACAGGCGACCCGTTCCACGAGTTGGACGGCAGCGAAGGAACTCCGCAAGAGGTGTTGACTTCTGTTTGCAGTGTGTTGAACCTGGAATGATTATCCGGAAAAGCCCGGCTGAACTCGAAAAGATGCGGCGTGCCGGCTTGCTGGTGCACGAGATCCTTCAGCAGATGACAAAGATGGTAGCTGAGGGCGTCTCTACACTGGATCTGGAAGTTGTGGCTGAGAAGATGATCAAGGACGCTGGGGCCAAGCCAGCGTTCAAGGGTTACTATGTGCCGGCGGCGGGGGGGAAATACCCCTTTGTTCTGTGTACCTCCGTCAACGAAGAGGTTGTGCACGGTATGCCGTCGGCCAAGCGCGTGTTGAAGTCGGGCGACATTGTCTCGATCGATACTGGGGTCTGTCTGGAAGGCTATTTCGGAGATTCCGCGGTCACGATTCCGGTCGGCGAAGTGAGCGAGCAGGTCAAACGCCTCTTGCGAGTGACGTCGGAGTCGCTGGAGTTGGCGATCGGGCAGATGAACGAAGGCAATCGCCTGTTTGATGTTTGTGGCGCCGTGGAGAGGCACGTCACGGCGAACGGATTTACGATTGTGCGGGATTACGTTGGGCACGGGATCGGGACTTCGCTTCACGAAGAGCCCCAGGTCCCGAACTATGTGGATCGGCGCAACGAGAATCCGAGATTGAAGGAGGGCATGGTCCTTGCCATCGAACCGATGGTGAACGCCGGCCGGCCCGAGACGAAGGTTTTGTCAGACCGCTGGACTGCGGTGACGAAGGACGGCGGGTATGCCGCTCACTTTGAGCACTCGGTGGCGGTAACGGCCAATGGTCCATGGGTGCTCACGAGACCCTAGCCACCGGTCAGGTTGTCGAGATTTTGCCGGCATCTACTTTTCGAGTGGAACTGGCGGACAGGCGGCAGGTGATTGCACACCTGGCTCCGGCTGTGAAACGCGCTTTTGTCAGGTTACGGTTGAGGGATCAGGTAGAGGTGGCGCTCACGGCCGCCGACCCCAGCCGGGCCCGAGTGGTAAGAGTTTTGGATTGAGAAGAAGAGGCAAGTTATGAAAGTCCGGGCTTCAGTCAAAAAAATGTGTGACAAGTGCAAGATCGTCCATCGCGAAGGCGTTGTGCGAGTGATCTGCATCAACCCCAAGCACAAGCAGCGGCAGGGCTAGTCGGAGAAATCGAGGAAAGATATGGCGCGTATCGCAGGTGTGGATCTTCCGGCCCGTAAACAGGCACAGATCGGGCTAACTTACATTTATGGGATCGGGCGCACTCGCGCCAAGTCGATCCTTCACCGGGCAGGTATCGCCCCGGAAAAGAAAATCGCAGACCTTGCTGAAGAGGAAGTGGCACGCATCCGCCAGATCCTGGAAGAGGAAGGCGCGGTGGAAGGCGATCTCCGTAAGGAGACGTCGATGAACATCAAGCGCCTGATCGAAATGGGCTCTTATCGAGGCTTGCGTCATCGCCGCAGCCTGCCTGTGCGCGGCCAGCGTACGCACACCAATGCGCGCACCCGCAAGGGTCCCCGCCGCGGCACCGTGGCCAATAAGAAGAAGGCCGGCGCCAAGTAATCTCTGGCTAGAAGATCAGGAGTGGATTGATCAAGATGGCGAAAACCCAAGCGAAGGCCAACAAGAAGAAGTCCTTCAAGAAAAAAGAGAAAAAGAACGTACCGGTTGGGCTTTGCCACATCCAGGCGACGTTCAACAACACCATCATTACGTTCACGGACCAGATCGGCAACACGTTGTCCTGGTCGAGTTCCGGCTCGCTGGGCTTCCGTGGCTCCCGCAAGGGCACTCCATTCGCTGCGCAGCAGGCGTCCATGACGGCTGCCAACAAGGCGAAGGACTGCGGTCTGCGGCAGGTGGAAGTTCGCGTCGCCGGCCCGGGTTCCGGTCGCGAGTCCGCGATTCGCGCACTGGCCACCGCGGGCATCGAAGTTCGCAACATCAAGGACACGACGCCGATCCCCCACAACGGCTGCCGGCCCCCAAAGAAGCGCCGCGTCTGACACTTTCATTGCGGGTTGGTCTGCATCATGTTACGCCGGTTGGCGCGAAACGTGCATGTAGCGCCCGAACAGTGTAATATTTAACTTGGTCGCTCTGCGGCTCAAAGCTGCCGGTTGGGGCTTGCCCCATGCCAGCACTGGTAAGCAGGACGAAGGCTGGCTCTCGCGATCCGCCGTAAACTGCACCTCGTAAATAGGTATTTGTAGGAGGTCCTTTGGCTCGTTACATCGGTCCCGTCTGTCGGCTCTGCCGCCGAGACGGAATGAAACTCTTCCTGAAAGGCGCCCGCTGCTTCAGCGACAAGTGCGCCATTGAAAAACGCAATTTTCCTCCTGGCCAGCACGGCAAGGACCGGAAGCCGAAAATCGTCGGCTACGGCCTCCAACTGCGCGAGAAGCAGAAGGCAAAGCGCTACTACGGCGTCCCCGAAATTCAGTTCCGCAACCTGTTCGAGAAGGCTGCCCGCCAGAAGGGCGTCACCGGCGAGAACCTGCTCTCCATGCTGGAACGCCGCCTGGACAATATCGTCCACAAGATCGGCTTCGGTACCTCCCGCGCCATGGCGCGCCAGCTGGTGCGGCACGGCCACATCGCCATCAACGGTAAGAAGGTGGACATCCCCTCCTACATCGTTCGCCCGAATGATGTAATCAGCGTCCGCGACAAGTCGAAGGAAAACGCTGCCATCCAAAGCGCCCTCGACGCCACGGCGCATGTCCCATCGCCAGCCTGGATCGAAGTGAATCGCGAAGCACTCAGTGCCCGCGTGCAATCGAACCCGAAGCGCGAGGATCTCGTCCAGATCAAACTCGAAGAGCAGTTGATCGTCGAGTTGTACTCGAAGTAAGAGGAGCGTGCGATGTTCAAAGGATTCCAGAAACCCAAACGGCTGGTAGCAAATACCGAAACCCTCACCGAACGGTATGGCATGTTCACCGCCCAGCCATTCGAGCGCGGTTTCGGGACGACCATCGGAAACGCGTTGCGCCGCATTCTGCTGAGCTCCATCGAGGGCGCCGCGATCACGGCCGTTAAGATCGATGGCGTCGACCACGAGTTCAGCCCGATTCCCGGCGTCGTTGAAGACGCGACCGACATCATTCTGAACCTCAAACAAGTACCGTTCAAGATGATGGAGGATGGCGTCAAAACGATCAATCTGCGCGTCGATCAGGCTGGGGAAGTCACCTCCGCCATGATCGAGACCGATCCTGGCATTGAAGTCCTCGACCGCAATCTCCACATCGCGACTGTGTCCAGCGGCGGCAAACTTTCTATCGAACTGCGCATCAAGCAGGGACGTGGCTACATTTCCCGTGACCGCAACTTCGACGAAGACCTCCCCGTCGGCTACATCCCCATCGATTCCGTCCACTCTCCCGTCCGGAAGGTCAAATATACAGTCGAGGCTGCCCGCCTCGGCCAGATGACCGACTACGACAAACTCATCCTCGAGTTGTGGACCAACGGTGCGGTTTCCCCGCAGGACGCCGTCGGCATGGCTTCCAAGCTCCTCAAGGACCACATGACGATCTTCATCAACTTCGAGGAAACCCCCGATGTTGTCGAAGAAGTGGTCGAGCGCGCCGCGGGGCATATGAACGAGATTCTCAACCGCTCCGTGGAAGAACTCGAGCTCAGCGTGCGCTCTTACAACTGCCTGAAGAACGCCAACATTCAGTCCATCGGTGACCTGGTTCAGCGGTCAGAGGCTGAGATGTTGCGCACCAAGAACTTCGGGCGCAAGTCTTTGAACGAAATCAAGGAGATCCTGGCCGGCCTAGGCCTCTCCTTTGGCATGAAAATCGACGCCCAGGGCCGCCTTACCGGTCCCATCGGCGGCTCCTCCAGCGGCTCCGAAGACGATCTGCAGGAGCTGGGTGAATAGACCAGCCCATCCGGGCTCAGGCTCGCCTGGCCAGGGTATGGACGCAAGGTAAAACGATATGAGACACAAGGTAGCAGGATTCAAACTCAAGCGCGATAGCAGCGCCCGCCGCGCCCTCCTCCGCGGCCTCGTCACCAGCATTATTGAGACTGAAGGCGAACGCATCATCACAACGGTTCCCAAGGCCAAGGCCGTCAAGCCGATCCTGGAGAAGATGATCACCCTCGGCAAGCAGGATACCCTCCATGCTCGCCGCCAGGCCGCCGCATTCCTCATGACCCCAGCCGCCGTGAAGAAGCTGTTCGACAAGCTCGGACCGCGCTTTGCCCAGCGTAATGGCGGTTACTCCCAGATCATCCGTGTAGGCTGGCGCAAAGGCGACGGCGCGGAGCAGGCCATCATTCAACTCGTGGGTTCCCAGCTCATCAAGCGCGCCGACGACCGTGCCAAGCGCCGCGAAGAACGGCTGAAGGCCATGCGCGAAGGCCGCGAAGGCGACGAGGTCGCCGCAGACTCCAAGGAATAGGCAGAGTTTACAAATACTCTTCAAGCAGGGCGGAGCTTCCCAACCGGAATCTCCGCCCTCTTTCTTTGCCTGCCCGAGATCATTTCAGTGGAGCAACCCGCGCAGGAATGGTAACCGCCCGGCCAATTCCATCAGGATCCGCGGCAGCACGAGCAGAAGGGGTACGTACCCTAACCAGCTCCGCGACTTCATAGCGGCGAGCCCCAGAAACAAAAGCATTGGCGACAACGTCCGCGGGTAGGCGAAGGGGTCATGCCATGCCAGATGACCACCGACCGTGAAGGGCAGCGCCACAAAGGCCGCGGCAGCAAGCACCGATGGATTATCGTACTCCCGGAACACACGCACTAAAACCAGGACAATTGCCAGCGCGACGCCTGCCAGGGAAACGTAGTCCAGAGCGACCGCTAAGTTAGCGATCTGCGACGGGAACTCATAATGTGCCGGTTTCAGCAGGTGGTCCCAGATCGCGTGCGCCGAGGTCGCCAGCCCCAAACTGGGAAAATCGGCTTGGGTATTGGCCCGGACAATCAGATGCCATGCCACCGCCGGAAGCGCCGCAGTTCCGAAGATGCCTGCCCTGGTCCAACGTCTGTTGATCAGGAGGTGCAAGCCGTAGGCTCCCCACAATAGGAATCCGGTGTCTCGGTTCAGCGTCGCCAGCACGATCACCGCATAGATTCCGGCAGAGGAAGCGCGGGCCGCGTAATAGGAAAAACCGCAGCAAAACGCCAAAAACATCACGTCGACCGTCGATCGATCGAGCGAGATCAGAACCGCCGGGATCAGTAGAAAAGCTAGCCCCCAATAGCGGTTCGCGCCCGTCAGGCTGGCGTAGCAAGCCAGCCACCAGGCGCCCAATCCGAATGCCAACAACGAAATCGCGTGAAAAGACGGATCAATCCAGTCCTGCTGGCCCAGCGCGACGACATAGCTCAAGGCCGGTACGAGGATTCGGGTATATCGAAGGCGCGGCACGTCAATACTGCGCGCTGTCCGCTCACTCGGCCACGGGTCATGCGCGATGTAGTGATAGAACTGGCCGTCATACCCACTGTGGGGAAAGACGAAGAGTTTCTCGTGATGCAAGTACGCCGGGGCGGGGAACGCGCGCCCAGCGCAGAACACACCGCTCCAGTTTCCGTTAAAATTGACCTGGACGTTGGCGAACTGAATGCTAAACGCAATGGCAGCGGCGGCGACTCCCACTGCGGCGTTGCGAGGGAAAAACCGGCCCGAAGTCTTCAGGTAGCCTGCATAGCCATCGAGTCCGGACTCCAGCAATGCCTCCTCCTGCGCCGCCTTTCGCCACACAAACACCGTGAGCGGAATCACCATCAGCCAAAGCCACGAATTCAGCGCCATCTCGTAGCCCGCCACCAGCAGGATGTCACCGATGTAGATCGGATGGCGGATGTGGCGGTATTGCCCGGCGGATACAAGTTGCTGGCCAGGCAACACGGTGGCCGACTCCACATTGGACCAGTTCCGCCCCAACTGCACACGGGCGGCCACGGCCACTGCCAGACCCAGCGTCAGAAGCAGCGCACCGGCCACCCGCAGCACTCGCGGTTCACTCGCCATCGGCAGGATCTCGGGCAGAAAACACTGCAACAGCAGCCCACTCAACACAGCAATCTTCACTGCCTTGATCGGCGTAAACGGTGGGCGCCCGGCATTGCCGTCACGCCGGCGGAGGACCTCCCAGACGAGCTTGTGGGCCACCATCGCCGCGAATAGGTATATGCGAAGGGGGTCCACCCGTCACCCCTCTAAATCCGGGACTGTAGACTCCAGCTCCTCCGCGCGCAGGACGCTAGGCGGCCCCTGCACCATTCTGCCCAGCCGCGTGGCGATGGCATCACCCACCATCCCGATGAGGAGGATCTGCAGCGCTGAGACAAAGGCAAGCAGCGCGGACGCCGATATGTTGGGCTGATGGGTGAAATCCACCAGCATCTTCGCCACGCCGTAGACCAGGCATAACAGCACCACCGGCAGGAAAATTCTCAGTGGCCGGAAAAGCATGGCGGTGCGAAGGATCAGTACCAGAAAACTGGCAGCATCCCACGGGACGATCTTTGATTTTCCAGTCCGCGGCAGATAATTGATAGGCAGATAGGCCACTGCGTACTTGTCACAGTGCATCGCCAGCGTGATGGTCGTAGTGAAGCTGAACTGATTCGGGAGGATGCCGAAATACTGTGACGCCACCTCTCTTCGAAACGCGCGCAGCCCGCTATTCAGATCCGGGATCCGCGACGACGAAATATAGTTCGCCAGCCGGTTCAGCAGCCACTTGGCGGGCCTGCGAACCAGCGGAATGTTGACGTTGGCGCCGGTACGCGCCCCCACTGCCATGTCCGCCCGGTCCAGCAGCTTGATCAACTCTGGAATATAGGATGCAGGGTAGGTGCCATCGGCATCGATAATCACGTTGATGGCGTGGGTCGCCACAACAATCCCCGTCTTCAACGAGGCGCCGTAGCCCCGATTGCTCCGGTGCCGCACGACGCGGGCGCCAGCAGTCAGCGCCGCACCCGCCGACGCATCAGTGGAGCCATCATCCACAACCAAAATCTCATGCCGCAGGCCAGCAGCCGTCAGTACAGGCCGGATCTCCTGGACTACCGAGGCGATTCCGCGCTCTTCATTGAAGCACGGGATGATCACAGAAACTGGCGTTTGCATGACTTCAGGTCCGAACGAATTGCAGGAACAGCCAAAACTGGCTAGCCAGCGGACGGAGCTCACCCTTCCTGATTCGCGCCCACACATAGCTTGGCCGCAAGTAGTATTCCAGATACGCGTTACGGGTCATCGATTTCAGTTCCGGCAAACTGAATCGGCCTTCAATGGCCTCGGGAAACAGTGTCCCGTCGCTGAAACGAACATTGGGGTCGTTCTTCACCTGCTCATAGAGCCTGGTGCCGGGATACGGCGCCGCCACATGAAATAGCGCGTACGCCGGATTCAGCCGCTTGGCCAACTGCACAATGTTCCGCATCTCATCGCGGCCGGATTCCGGAAAGCCCATGATGAAGAAACACGCTGTCTCGATCCCCGATTGATGGATCAGCCTCATGCCCTTCTCAATCTGCTTGAGCGTGATGCCCTTGTCCACCAATTGAAGGATCTCCTCACTCCCCGCCTCCACGCCGGTATGGATCAGGCGGCAGCCGGCTCGCTTCATCAAGGCCAGCAACTCCTCGTCCACCAAATCCAGACGGGTCTGGCAGCACCAGGTGAAGTCCCATCGCTTCTCGATCAATATCTGGCAGAGCTCCACCACCTGCTTACGCAGCACCGTGAACTCCAGATCCATGAAATAGGCATGGCGCACTCCGAAGTTCCGGATCGCGTGCTCCACCTCGCCCACCAGTTTCTGCACGGACTTCTTGCGCACGCCCACGCCGTACGTCTTCAACAGGCAGAACGTGCAATTGGAGGCGCAGCCGCGCGACATCTCAAACAGTGTGAACCGGTCGCCCAGCATCTCGTAGCTGTACTGCTGCATCGGTAACAGATGGAACGCCGGCATCGGCAGGCTCTCCATGTTGACGGGCTTCTGGTCCGGATTGTTTACAACCCTCTCGCCGTCGTGCCACGTGATGCCACGGATCTCGCTCAGCGGCGCCGCGCCGCACAATTCGCGCACTGTTGTCTCCGGCTCGCCGCGGACAACAGCTCGCGCGCCAGTCTCCTTGAGCATCTCCTCCGGTCTCACCGTGCCGTGGCTGCCCATCACGTAGACCTCCGGCGCCACGGCATTCACGGCATGCACCGTCTTCAGAAACGGTTGGATGTCCAGGTGCGGGCACTGCCACCTGTCCAGGCTGGTGGACGTGATGAATACCTTGTCATAGCCCCGCGCACGGAGTGCCACCTCTTCCGGACCCAGTTGCTCCGCGTTTGCGTCCAGAATCGCCACTTCGATCCCGTCCTGCTCCAGTCCGGCCGCGCTGTAAGCCAAGTCCAAGGGCGTCCATTTGCGGGTGAAGATGCGGCCCCGCTTCTGTACGAGGTCCACCTGAAATGGATTGACGAGCAGAACTTTCAAGGGCGCCTCCCGGCACTGACCAGCGCGGAATCAGACTGCGCGACCTGCAAAGTGCGCCGCACCCGCCAGATGCCCTTGATGTCGTCCCAGGCCGTACGCAGGATTTTCACCCGGCTATCGTCATCCTCATTCCAGGCTACAGCGATATCCGCGATTCGGAATCCCTGCTTCTCCGCCAGCGTCAACAACTCCGTGTCAAAGAACCACGATTCGTCCCTCACCTGCGGCACCAGATGCAGCACCGCCGCCCGGCTCATCGCCTTGAAGCCGCACTGCGCATCGCTAAACTGCGTTCGCAGGGCGGTTCGTACCAGCCAGTTGTAAGTCCGTGAGAGCAACTCCCGGAAGGGCGAGCGCTGCGTCTGCGAATCCGCCAGGAGCCGCGAGCCGGTAGCCACGTCGTAGCCATGCTCCAGGATCGCTTCCAGCAACGGGCGCAGAAACCGAAGCTCTGTCGAGAGGTCCACGTCCATGTAACACACTGCGTCGGCCTGGTTCTCCATCCACGCGTGGCGCAGCGCGCGGCCGCGGCCACGCTCCGCCAGCGTTCGCAGCGCCACATCCGCATGCCGCTCGCAAAGGCGGCGCGCCACGCCGGCCGTGCCATCGGTGGAGCCGTTGTCGACAATCACGATGCGCCAGGTGTACGGTAGCTCAGCCCTCAGATAGCCGCGCAGCGTAGCGATGCTCCGTTCCAGTACGTGCGCTTCATTCAGCACCGGAATGACGACCTCAACGAAACGCCCGCTCATGCCCAGCGTCTCCACAATCCAAACAGAATCGCGCCCGTCAGCGCGAACAAAGGCAATGGCGATACACCACTCGCTGTCAGCTCAGTGCCCGCGCCCAGGCGTGCGAGCGTCGAAAGTACGGGCAGTTGGAACCCTCCCGTGAAGACCCGCAACAGCGGTTCGCCCAGCCCAAGGCCCCGTTCCACATCCCGGTACATCGCCATGCACCACGCCTGCGTCACCGCTCCCACCGCCAGCCCATACACCCATCCTCGCTTCATCCTCAGCAGTACCAGTGCTGCCGGCACGAACAGCAACGGAATCATCGGCGCCATATAGCGCACCCCGGTGTTGTACTGGATCCTCGTATAGTTGACCGTCGAGAAGAACAGCCAGAACCCTGCAAAGATCCCCAACAGCGTCACCAGTACATGTCGTGGTATCGCGAGGCCCCGCAGACGGACCGCCGCGAATGCCAGCAATAGCAACGGGCAGGACAAGAACAGCCCAAACCGGTAGTCGAAGACCAGTTGCCAGGCGAGGTCCAATTGCGGACCGCCCACGCCCTGATAACCCAACTCACTCCACTCCACGGGCGGCATCCAATGCTGGCCGGGGTAGAACGGATGCCCGAAGCTCTGCCCCTGATAAAACCACAGCAGCAGCAGGGGAGGAATCGCGCCCGCGGCGAATGCGGCCAGCCGTGCGCGCTGCCGCAGCAGGCAATAGACCAGCAACCCGGCTGCAATCACGCCGCCGGAATAATCCAGCAGGACGCACGTGCCGGCAGCCAGTCCTGCCACTACGGCCCCGTTCCGTGTGCCCCAAAACCACAGCGCCGCAAAACCGGCCAATGCGAAATAGCCCAACAGCATATTCTGGTTCAGAAACCCGGTACGGAAGAACACGGGCGTCCCAAACGCATACAGCAGCGCCAGCCACGCAGACTGCCGGTCCGTAGCCTCCAAACGGCGCAACACAAAAAACATCAGCACGACGGACGCTGCCGAAAACGGCGCCATGCAAAATACCTGCATCACCACGGCAGCCAGTGCGAACTTCACATCGTAGCCACGCCGCCACGAATCCGCGAAAAACTGCCGCGCCTTCGGCCACGGTGAATTGTACGCCGGCGGTTGTGCCCCTGAGGCGGCGCGTTGCCGGTTCACCTGCGCGACGACTCGATCCACTATCGGCCGGGCCACCGCATAGGGCACTGCACCCAGCATGGACGCACCCGGATTATTCCCGATATGCCAGCCTCGCCCCGGCGTCTCAAACAGGTCGTCATGCATGCCGCCGTACTCGTCCACCCGGAAGCTGAGATGGTCGCCGATGGCAAGGCCCAGGTAGATTTCCCGCACAATGTTGGTGGCAAAATGCAGGCTGTAGATCAGCCAGCACGTCAGGAATAGACGGATAGCGATACCTCGGGCCGGGAATCTCCATTCGCGCTCTTGGGCGGGCTGCAGGCTCATGCTTCTACGCGCTGTGCGCACCACGCATGGATCCGCCGCAACGACTCGTCCAGCGGCACCAGCGGCGAATAGCCGGTCAACGCCACCACTTTCGCAATGTCCGGCAATCGCCGCGCGATGTCCTCAAACCCGTCCTCGTAGGCTTCCGTGTACGGAATGTAGCGCACGCTCGATGCACTGCCGGCCAGTTCGATGATGCGCGTGGCCAATCCACTAATGGCGATCTCCGTGGGGTTTCCCAGGTTCAGCACCTGGCCCACGGCCGCGTCGCAATTCGCCAACCGCACCAGCCACTCCACCACGTCGGTCACGTCAGTGAACGAACGCGTCTGATCACCGCTGCCAAACACAGTGACGTCCTCGTCCCGTAGCGCCTGGCGTATGAATCGCGGCACCACCATTCCGTATTCGCCCGTTTGCCGCGGCCCGATCGTATTGAACAGGCGCACCACCACCGTGGGCACCTGAAACTCCCGCCAATACGCTAACGCTAGAAACTCGTCGATGATCTTGCTGGCGGCGTAGCTCCAGCGACCCTTGCTGGTCGCGCCCAGCACCAGATCATCGTCTTCTCCAAATGGAGCCCGGTCGCTCTTTCCGTAAACCTCCGAGGTGGAGGTCAGCAGCACTTTTGTCTTTCTTAGGCTCGCTGCCCGCAATACGGCCTCGGTCCCGTCAATGTTGTTCCGGATGGTCTCTACCGGGCTCCTGATGATGTTGTACACACCCACCGTCGCGGCCAGATGATACACGGCGTCGGCGGTCGCTACCTGCTCCGCCAGTACTTCCACCTCCATCACGTCGTGCCTCAGAAATGTGAAGCGCGGTAGACCCATCAGATGGGTGATGTTGTCCATGCTCCCGCTGGAAAGGTTATCCAGGGCAGTCACATGATTTCCGTCGGCCAGTAGCCGCTCGGCTAGATGCGAGCCGATGAAGCCCGCACCGCCTGTGATGAAGTAATTTGCCATTCGTCAGTTGATCCGAACTTCCGCACTCGAGCGGAGTTTATAAAGCCAAAGTACTGCTCGAAGTGAGCCTCTGTGGTCCAAAGGCGGAGAAATGCCCGGTATCCTCGCTCGCCCAGTTCACCACGAAGCGCCGGCGCGCGTGCCAGCAACTCCACGGACCGCAACAACTCCTCGTTGTCCCGGTATAGCTTCCCGCCGCCCGAATCTTCCACTACCTCCGGCAGCGCGCCCAGGTCCCTCACGATGACTGGTGTCTTCCGGGCAAAAGACTCAATCAGCACCATCCCGAACGTTTCGTAAGTCACAGACGGCACAATAGAGGCCACCGCATGAGTGTAAAGCGCCCCCAGTTGCTGTTGTGACTGCGCCCCAAGAAAACGGATACGAGGATTCGTGCTCGCCTGCGCCCGCAAGTCCATTTCCGCGCTGCCGGTGCCGGCCACCAGGAGGTCCCACTCCGTTACCTTGGCCCAGGCCTCGATCAGCGTATGCAAACCCTTCAGCTTCTCCAGCCGTCCCACAAACAGGAAATAGGGCCGTTCCTGGGGCCGCGGCGCCGGGTTGCGCCAGTCCTGATCCTGGCGCGCCATGAAGTAGGGCAGCACGTCCACCGGTTCCGAAAACCCGCGCTCGGCGTGTATCCGGGCCGTGAATCGGCTCGGGCTCACAAACTGATCCACGTGCGCCGCCGCCTCGCGCAGGTAGCCCGTGTGGCGCCAAAGCTGCGGCGGACGCTTCCCGCGCAACGTGCATCGCAGACAAGCAGTCGATTCGCACACCCTGGAATCAAACTTCCAAAGGACGTGCATCGGGCACACCAGCCAATGCTCGTGCGTTGTGTACAGCTTGACGAAATCAGTGCCCGCCGGCGTCAGCTTCAATACGCCCGGCCCCAGCAGAGAGATGTTGTGAAAGTGAACGACGTCAAACTTCTTCGAGTTGGCAATCTGACGGAGCCTCCGCCCGGTCAGCAGGGGCCGGCCGGACTGGTGCGCCACCAGCGGGCTTAGCCCTCCAAACGGACTCCGCAACTCGTGCCGTGTCACATTCGGATGCTCAGCGAACTGGATCTCAGGTTCACCGGGGTGCCGCAGGTGGTAGGAATCGACGCAATGCACCACATCCACCGTGTGGCCCGCATCGCCGAGGGCGTGCGCCACGCGATGGAGATACACGGCATCTCCGCCAAAACTGTATGGCGGGTAGAATGTCGTGAGATAGAGGAATTTCAGCGACCGAGCCACGCTCTCCCCCCTCTAGTCCGCTCCGGCAGTCTCCGCTCCGGTAGCAACGGCAATAAAACAGCTGAACCGCGCCCAGCACGGCATCCCCTGATAGTTGACGGAACTCAACATTTTACCATATCTGCGGGCACTCCTTGTGGTTCCCAATGCATTAAGCCGCCGCCGGTACAGGTTACTTGTGGACTGGATGCCGGAGTTCGCCCGCCCGATGCTATCCTATTCCGGGCGAAGGTATTGCACCGTCCCACTCGCGGCCGTCGCCCGTCTTGCCGAAGTTACGCCAGGAACACACTTTGGGAAATCTGCCACTCTCGCAGGGCGCCGAGCCTCCACGCAACCCAACCCAGGCGTGCATTTGGCTGTCGCTGGCAGTCGCCGGCCAGGCCGTCGTCCTCTCCACCATCGACGCCGGTAAGCAGGTCCATTTTCAGCACGCCTACCCGCTGGCCCACCCGGCATGTATGGCGTTTGTTCTTCTGCAAGTCGCGCTGGTGGCCGCCGGTTTTTGGCGCACCGGCCTCCGCCCGCCGGCGCGAAGCTACTGGCTGCTGCCGCTCTTCATCGCCACGGCGGCGACAGTGTCCCGCAATCCGGTTCTCTGGGGTGTGGAAACCGCCTTCGCCGCCTTAGCTCAGTTGGCGTCGCTCGGATCCTTGCTACTGGCTGCCCGCACCGCCCCCAATTCCATCGCTACCGCCCTGAAACAGGCTGTCATGGACCCGCGCCCAAGGCTGCCCCTTGCCGCCGCAACTCTCACCTGTATCGCCGCCGCGCTTCTCAATCAGACTGTCTACCAAGCGCAGCCGCATCTCCAGGACGAGGTCGCCCACCTGCATGCCGCCCGCTCCTTCGCCGCCGGGCGCATCCTCATGCCGCCTCCCCCCGTACCGCAGGCGTTCGATTACTACCTGCTGGATCTCCGCCCCGATCATACTTCTCTGGCGCCCCCGCCCGGCTACCCGCTGCTCCTCGTTCCGGCCGTATGGCTCGGCGCCCCGTGGCTGGTAAACGCTCTGCTAGGCGGCCTTAATGTCGGGCTCCTCTATCTGCTCTTACGCAAGCTCTACGAGCCGCCTGTGCCGCTTCTGGGCGCGCTGCTGCTGGCTGCCTCGCCCTGGCACCTGTTCCTGGCCATGAGCTTCATGAATCACACCCCGGTGCTCACCGCCATCCTGCTGGCGTCCCTGGGCGTGCTCCACGGCAGCGTCGCCGCTGCCGCCGGCGCGGGTGCGGCACTGGGCTGGCTCAGCTTCAACCGGCCGCTCGACGCCGCCGCATTCGCCGGGCTGTGCCTCATCTGGATGTTTGTGCGCCGCGGACCTTGGCCCGCGCTCCTTGCCTCGTCGGTGGCCGTCGGTGCGCTTGTGCTGCCCTACAACCACGCCATCACCGGCAACGCTCTGAAACTGCCGCTCGCCGATTACCTCGATCGCGTCTTCGGCGCCGGCACCAACGCGCTCGGGTTCGGCGCCAATCGCGGATTCCCCTGGCCCCTCGATCCCTTCCCGGGGCACGGACTGCCCGACGTCATCGTCAATGCGCAGCTCAATCTCTCCACTCTCAACACCGAACTCTTCGGCTGGGCCTCCGGTTCCCTGATCTTCCTCCTGGCCTTCGTCGCAATCCGAAAATGGAGCCCCGCCGATCGCTGGATGGCGGCCATTGCCGTCTCCACCGTCGCCGTCTACAGCCTCTATTGGTTCAGCGGCGGACCCGATTTCGGCCCGCGCTACTGGTTTATGCTGCTCATGCCAGCCATCGCGCTCACCGCCCGTGGGATCGTGCTGGCGCGCGAGCGCTACGGCGATAGGACCTTCCTGCTGGCTGCCCTCTTGTCCTTGAGCGCCTGGGTCACCTTCGTGCCGTGGCGCTCCCTCGACAAGTACTATGGCTACCTCGGGATGACGCCCCAACTCCAACAACTCGCCACCCGGGAGCACTTCGGCCGCAGCCTCGTCGTCATTCGCGGGCCCTCCTTCCCGGATTACGCCGCAGTCGCCTGGACCAACCCCGTCGATTGGCAGGGCGACGGGCCTGTCTATGCTCGCGACGCCGGCCCGGGCGTCGTGGACAAGCTCCGCGCCGCTTACCCGGATCGGCCTGTCTGGGTGGTAGACGGTCCCAGCCAAACCGGCGCCGGCTACCGCATCGTCGAGAGGCCCAGCCGGTAAGCAGCGCTCCTCGCCAAGGCTCGATGCTATCCTCGATGAATATGGGGCAGCTGCTGGCAAGGATCGTTCGTCACGCCCGCCTGACACGGCTGGCCGCCAGTCTGCCTGAGCGTCCGCCCTCACCGCCCTTCCTGATTCTGTTCATCAACTCCATCTGCAATCAAACCTGCGAGCACTGTTTCTACTGGAAAAA
This sequence comes from Paludibaculum sp., assembly GCA_036504135.1. Taxonomy (GTDB): domain Bacteria; phylum Acidobacteriota; class Terriglobia; order Bryobacterales; family Bryobacteraceae; genus Paludibaculum. Next base: position 125,589 of record DASXVP010000029.1, on the reverse strand, counting down.
CCTGAACCGGCGCGACGATCTGACCTTTGCCGAGCTGGACGCCCTCTCCGCCGATCTCGGCCCCCTGGAAATTCTCTATCTCTCCGGCGGCGAGCCCTTCCTTCGCCCCGAGTTCGGCCAGATCTGCCGAACCTTCATCACCCGCAACGGCGTCAAGCAGATCTATGTCCCCAGCAACGGTTCATTCTCCGGCCGTACCGTCAAAGCCGTACAGGAGGCGCTCCTGGAACCCGGCCTCCAGCTCTTCAGCGTGGAGTTGTCGCTGGACGGCATGCCGGATTACCACAACAAATTCCGCGGCATGGCCGACGCCTTCCAGCGCGCTATGGAAACCTATGATGCCTTGGCCGAGCTGCAACGCCAGGATCAGCGTTTGCGCATCCACGCCATCTCCACCGCCACATCCTCCAACCTCGACGAGATCCGCCAACTCACCGCTTACCTCTACCAGCGTTGCCCCTCAATGGACCACCACAACCTGGCCATGATCCGCGGCGATCGCAAGAACCCCGCTCTCGAAGGGCCGGCCCTCGCTCACTACCAACAGTTGAGCGACCATGTGAAGAGCGTCTGGGCGCCCCGCGAAGAGAAGCGCTTCGGCTCCGTCGTGGAACCGATGATGCAAGTGATGAAGCTGCGCACGGCCGTCGAAAAACGGCAGGTTGTTCCCTGCACGGCGGGTAAGATGACCGGCGTCGTCTACTCCAACGGCGACGTCAGCCTGTGCGAAACCCACGCCCCGATCGGCAACCTGCGCTCGCAGTCGTTCAGCGAGATCTGGCGCTCGCCGGAGGCCATCGCCCTACGCAAGTCCATTGCCGCCTGCGAGTGCTGGTGCACCAACGAGAGTTTCTGTGGCCCAGTATTGTCTTTCAGCCTGTTTCGCTGGCCAAAGCGTGGTTGGGTGCGTTCGCCCGCAGAAAAAGCGATTCGCCGGCTGCCGAACTGTTCCCCATCATTCGCTGAAAGTCGGAGACTGGTCTACCGCAGGATTCGCAGGGAGCGCAGCGCCTCTTTAGCCACGGCCGCGTCGTCGTCCTTTGCCAGTTGCTGCAACGCGGGTATGGCATCCTTGCACGCGCACGCCGCCAGTGCCTGCGCCACGCCGATCTTCTCATCGCTGGTCCCCGCGCGTCCCAACGCCGTCAGGATCGCCGTCCGCGGCTCCTGCTTCACAGCCAACTCCGCCAGATACGGCTGCGCCACGCCACGCCACGCCTTTTGATTCAAGCTGTTCACGAGGTGCCCGATGCTGCCATAGCTGCCCGTGTCCAGGCTGCCCATCTGCGCCAGGGCAAACGCCGCAGCCAGCCGCGGCCCAGCCTTCTTCTCTTCCGCCCACGCCTTGTCCAGCGCCGCGCGATCTTCCGCGTTCGCAATCCGGCCCAACCCCTCGTACGCCGCCGCGCGCGCCTCGTCATCCTTGTCGCCAAGCACTCCCAGAAACACCGGGCGATTGGCCGGATCCGTGATCTGCCCCAACGCAACCAGCGCCGCACGCCGGATCTTCTTGTTCGAGGGGTTCTCCAGCACACGCTTCAGCTCAGTGCCCGCTTCTTTCGTGCGCAGCAGGCCGACCGTCTCGATCGCTGCCAGTTGGACCTTTTCATCCAGGTCACGCACCAGGAACACCACTCGTTCCCCGGTGGAGACATCCCGCACCTTTTGCAGCGCCACCAGTGCCTCGTACATCAGGCGGCTGTCCTTGGATTTCAGCGAGCTTAGCAGTGCCGGCACGCCGTCCTTCGCGCGCAATATGCCCAGCGCCCTCGCCGCGTTGGCTCGCGATTCCATCGCGCTGCCACCCGTGGTGATGCCGCTCAGCGCCTGCACAATCTCCGGGCGCACCGGCGTATCCGGCTCCACCACGTCTCTATTTTCGCTGTCGCTCCAACGGCTGGTCAGCACCCCACCCGCCCGTTTCAGCGAGGCCGACATGCCGGTGGCCACGTAGCCGGGCAGGTAGAAATTCACGAGGCCATCGACGGCGAAGATCTGCACCTCGGGGTCGTTGTCCTTGCAGCCCCCCACCAGCGCTTCCAGGCTGCGCTGCGTGCCCGCCGCCACCAGCGCGCGCACCGCCTCCCGCCTGACATCCACGGACGCATCTTCCAGATAGGGGGTGATCTTCGGGATGGCCACGGAGCCCTGTTTGCCGTACTCCTTCAGCCCCTTGATCTTGAGCTTGTCGGAGTCCTTGTCCTGCCAGCCGAATGCCGGCAGGGCGAGCAGCATAGCGAGCGTCACACCGATGAACTTCATGGCTTCGAGCTTGGCCTCAGGCAACGGTTAACGGACGAATTCCACCTGGATCTGATGCGGAATCAAACCAGCTTCCCAGCCCAGGTCCAGCAGCTTCTGCGCGGCCCGCGGAATCACTTCACCCGCATCCACCGTGTAGTGGTTCACATACATCCCGACAAACTTCTCGGCCAGCGCCGGCTCCATGTCGCGCGCGAACTGCATGGCGTAGTTCAGCGCCTCTTCATGGTTTTCCAGAGCGTAGACAATACTCTCTTTCATCAGCCGGCTACACTCCGTCCGAACATCTTCCGGCAACTTACGCAGCAGCGCGTTGGCGCCTAGCGGCAGAGGCAGATCGTAGGCCGTCTTAAACCAGCGCCCCAAATCCGTAATCAGATGGTAGCCGCCCTTGGAGTACGTGAGCTGCGCCTCGTGAATCACCAGCGCCGCATCCACCGCCTTTTCGTGCAGCAGATCCAGCACCTTGTCGAAAGGCGTCACCACGGCTTCAAAATCCGGCTCCATGATGCGCAGCGCCAGATACGCCGTCGTCATCTTGCCCGGCACCGCAATGCGCTTGCCCTTCAGATCCTCAGCGCTCATCGGCACGTTGGAAACCAGCATCGGGCCGTAGCCGTCGCCGATCGACGAGCCGGCCGCCATCAGCATGTACTTGTCCGCCACATAGGGGTATGCGTGATAGGAGATGGCCGTCAGGTCATAGTGACCCACCATCGCTTTCCGGTTCAAAGACTCGATGTCTTCCAGCACGTGGCGAAACTGCACCAGCTTGGAGCGGATTTTGCGCGTCGCCAGCGCGTAGAACATATACGCGTCGTCGGAGTCGGGACTGTGCGCGCAAACAATTTCCAGCGGAGAAGTGGGCTGCATAGAAGGGGGAACTCCCAATATAGCAAGCAGCGGCTTACTGCTGCTTGGCGAGGAAACCCTCCAGCTCATCCACTTCAGCCGTGGAGAGCCTCAGGTCGCCCGCGCCGATCACGCCTGTCAACTGCGCCGGCGAACGCAATCCCACAATCGCCGCCGTCACCTCCGGCCTGTGCAGCGCCCACGCGATGGCCACTTCGCCCGGCGCCTTGCCGTGCCGCGCGCCAATCGCCCGCAGCAAATCCACCAGCGCCAGATTGCGCGAGAGCAGCGGTTCCCGAAACTGCGGACGGTTCCGCCGATGGTCGTCCGGCGCCATCGCCGCAATGCGCTCCTCCGTCATCCCGCCGCTCAATAAGCCCGAATGCATCGGCGAGTAACACAGTATCCCGATCTTGTGCTCCGCGCAAAACGGCATCGTCTCGGCCTCGATATCCCGCACCAGCAGGCTGTACGGAGGTTGCAGCGACGTGATCGCCCCAATCGGCAGCGCCCGCTTCATCTGCGCCACGCTGAAGTTGGAGACGCCCGCCCAGCGGATCTTGCCCTCTTCCTTCAGACGCATCATCGCGCCCCAGCCCTCTTCAATGTCCTCGTCCGGCTCCGGCCAGTGGATCTGGTAGAGGTCGATGACGTCCACCTTCAATCGCCGCAGCGAGGCCTCGCACTCTTCGCGAATCGAGTCCGCCTTCAGTGACTTGTAAATCTTCCTGTCGATGCCCCACCGCCGCTCGCACTTCGTAAACACATAGGGCCGCTGCGCCACGCCTTCCAGCGCCGCCGCCACAATCTCCTCGGAGTGCCCCAGCCCGTACACGGCAGCCGTATCGATCCAGTTCATCCCCGCGTCGATGCCCGCGCGGATGGCCGCCACCGACTCCGCGTCGTCCTGCGGACCCCACGCAAAGGCCCACCCGCCGCCGCCCATCGCCCACGAGCCAATACCGAGTGGAGTCAAAAAAAGATCGCTGTTGCCTAGTTGTCTGGTTTGCATAGCTTGTTCTCTTATAGTGTGCCCCGAACCAGCACCTGAATGGCAGGCTTCACCACCAGCAGCAGCCCCGCCACCGGATGCTGCTTTGTGCACGCCTGGGCAATCGCATCCGCCGCATCGCCGTCCTGCTTCAGAATCGCCCGGCAATCCGCCTCGTTCTTCGCCGATAATCGCGCCAGCCCGGCCCCGTCGATCACTGCCGCCAGCTCCGCCTTGCGCTCCGCCCGCAGCCGTCCGTTGTCCATCGCCTCCAGCCCTGCGCGCGCCACCGTGGCCAGCGCGTCCGATAGCGGGACGAGCTCTGCCAGGATCGCCGATCCCTCCAGCATCGGCCTCACCCGCGCGTCGTTGTCCCGCCACGTCACCAGCATCGCCCGCACTCGTCTCAGCGCCGCCTCGTCGCCGCCCAGCGCGGCCCGCACGTCTTTACCAAAATCACGCGCCACCACGCTCTCCGGCGGCACTGCGTCGATCAGCCGGTTCAGCGGCAGCGTGACTTCGTGATGACTGAGAATCCCCCGCATGTACTCCTTCACCGGCTCCACCGCGCCGGCCAGCGTCACCAGCGGCCCCACCTCATTTGTCCCAGCCATGCGCCGCAGCATCAGCTCCGTGCCCGATCTCGGCCGGAATCCCTGCATCTCCATCTGCAGCGTCAGCGCCTCCAGCCGCCCATACAGCTCTTCCACGTCCCTCACCTCCGCCGGCGACCACAGCCGCTCCGCCACCACCGCCAGCCGCGGCCACAACCGGTTGTCCAGATTCTCCGGATTCACAAACTCCGTCCACATGCACGCCTCGCCGCCCAGTACCCGAGCCTTCGCCTCCGCCGGCAGTGTCGCCGCCTCGCCGCCCAGAGGGTCCGGCTCATAGTGCTGCGCCACGGATTGCATCAGGTCCAAATAGAAGCCCGTCGAGAGAATCACCGGGTAGCCCGCCCGCGCCGCCACCGCCAGCTCCTTTGGCCCCCGCCAGGATTGGATCACTGCCTCCCTCGGCACGTCCGGATGCCGGATCTCGTCCCACCCCATCATCACCTTGCCGTGCTTCTTCACAATCGCCACCAGCCGCTTGTTGAAGTACGCGTGCAGTGCCGCGGTGTCCTGGATCCCCTGCGCCTTCATAAAGGCCTGGATCGTCGCGCTCTTCGTCCACTGCCGCCCGTTGTTCTCATCCCCGCCGATATGCACGTAAGGGTCCGGGAACAGCCGCGCCATCTCTCCGAAGAACCGATCCAGAAACTGATACGTGCTCTCCTTCGTCGGATCCATCACCGGGTCGAAAATACCGTGGCCCCGCTCCACCTCATAAGTGCCCGGCACGGTGGCCAGCGCCGGATAATGCACCAGCCAGGCCGTCGCGTGGCCTGGCACATCAAACTCCGGCACCACCCGGATGCCCCGCGTCCCGGCATAGGCAATCACCTCGTGCACTTGCTCCTGCGTGTAAAACTCGCCCTCCACCCCCACGCGGTGCAGCAGCGGAAACGTCTTGCTCTCCACCCGGAATCCCTGGTCGTCGCTCAGGTGCCAATGCAGCACATTCAGCTTCACCGCCGCCATCCCGTCCAGCGTATGTTTCACCGTCTCCACCGGCATGAAGTGCCGCGCCACGTCCAGCATCAAGCCCCGCCACGGAAATCGCGGTCCATCCGTGATCACGCACGCCGCCGCCTCAAAGCCGCGCGGAGTCAGGGCCACCAGTTGCAGAAACGTCTCCACGCCCCGCAACAGCCCGGCCGAGCGCGCCGCCGTCAGCCGCGCGCCCCGCGCGTCGATCGCCAGCGAGTAAGATTCATCCTCGCCCAACTTCACCGGCACGGCCGAGCCTTGCCGGCAACTCACCGTCAAAGCCGCGCCACTGGCCGCGGGAGCCTCCGGAATCCCCGTAATCCGCGAGAGCCGCCGCAGCGAGTCGCGCCACGTCCGGCCCAGCGCCTCCGCGCAAGGCCCCTCGGCCACAATGCGAAATCCAGCGGCAATCACCAGCGCACCACTCCGCGCCTCATACTTCGCCGGTTGCGGGACAACATTCGGGTCGGCCGCGAGAGCGCCGGCGGTCATCAGAAGAGTAATGAAACTGCGCACGCGCCCACTGTAGCGCGCCGCGAACCCTACGTGGGTGGTATATTGAAAACGTCCAAGCCCCATCCCATGCCGGAGTGGCGGAATGGCAGACGCAGCAGACTCAAAATCTGCCGAGGTACACCCTTGTGTGGGTTCAAGTCCCACCTCCGGCACCATCCCCTCTGAGCCCGGACGAGGTGATCACGTCGCTCGCCGGCCGCGTTTCCCGACAGATGCTTTCGCTCTACTGCCAAGTACGACGCGACGCGGAGAGCACTTGAGGAGATCGCGGAGAGGCGGCGAAAGAACGAGTCAGGGCGGCAGAAGCGTGTTTCCCATAGCATAGCCAGCCTTCCTCATGTGAGCCGCCAAATGCTCGCGCGCTACAGCCACATCCGGATGGAGGCAAAGCGCGATTCGCTCGAGGCCTTGGTGCGTCGACGCCCCGCGCAGCCCATTGGGCGCCGCAGACCCAGAGTGAGCCATCCACCGGGACACCGGCGACCGCGGTTCTGACAACCAGCATCACCCGCCCTTTATCGGCTGCACACGCCCGCCGTGGTAGATGCCGCACAGGCGTTGGACTCGATCGTATTCTCGCCCTTACCATCCCAGCTCAGATCGCTGCCCGAGTTGTTCAGCATGCGGTTATCGACCACGGTTGCCTTGTTCACGTTTACCAGGTTGATGCCCACTCCGGGCTGCGTGCCGCCAGGGGTCACGCCCCAAAAGCCCCGGCCGTAGCTGACGCGATTGCCTTCGATCCAGATCTCATTCGTGCCCTGAACGTCGATCCCGAAGCGGCCGTTGCTCACCACTGTGTTGTCCGTGACGAAGTTGCCCGGGCCGGCTCCCCGGATCATGATCCCGGCGAACTTGTTGCCCCAAATCATGTTCAGGCTGAAGTTGTTGTTGGCCGTCTTGGCTCCCTGGACATGGATGCCGCAGTTGGCCAGGTTGGTGTTGTCCGCATAGGCCCTGTTCCTCACCACGTTGTTGTTGCCGGAATCCATCAACATGATTCCCATCATGTCTCCGTTGACCACTGTGTTGTTCTCAATGGTGTTGTAGTGGGCGTTCTGTAAATAGATCTGGTTGCCTGCACCCCACGCCGTGGCAGTCATTGCCATGTTGCCGAAGTCCCTGACCGTGAAGCCGCGGACCAGGACGTTGGTCACGTCCTCCAGGTGGAAGCCGTCCCGCTCGGTGTAGTCACCTTGCAGGACCACCTGCCCCTCTTCCCCGGTGGCGATCAGCTTCAGTGCGGTCTTTTCAGGCCCAACAATATTGACAGTGCCTTGGTAGATACCGGGGCAAACCAGGATGGTCGAGCCGGGCGAGGCCGTCGCCACTGCTTCCTGAATAGTCCTCAGCGCCCCAGGGCACTCGACGCCATCGTCGTCCACCGTCAGGATTTGACCTTGCCAGCCTCTGGTCACGCGGGACAGGAAACCATGATTGACCCCGCCCGCGTCCACGAACATCCCCACTACCTGGCCCGAGCGGTTCATTCCGGTGGCTCGCGTGCGCTGCGATCCCGGCACCTCAAAAGTTGTGAAGACGCCTTTGCGCTGCAGGAACCCACGCTGTTTGCCGCGGGCGTCGGAATACGCGCCAAGAATGTCGCCCGCTGCGTTGATCTGATAGATGCTGTCCCAGAACTGCCCTACCTTCACGCCTGGTAGCTCAACGAGGGTGAATTGGCCTGCCGTCCAACGGTATCCATGGTAGGCTCCGTTCTTCTCCTGAACGTGCCCGCCCACCTCGCCGTTGTCACCAATCCAGGTACCGCAGCTCATGTTATTGGGCAGTGGATAGTCGAGAGTGGTGAAGTGACCGTCGATCAACGCGAAGCCGTAATGCTTGTTCGTGTCACCCGGCAGGAAGTACATCCCTGTCACATCACCTTTGGAATTGAGCCCGTAAGGCATCGTCTGGTCCGCACCTGGGACATCGATAACCTTGAAGTTGTCGCCGGATAGCAGAAAGCCGTGCTGCTTGTTGGAACTGTCGGTGTACACGCCGGCGATGTCTCCGCGATCGTTAATCCCGTACAGCGTGGTCTGGGCGGCGCCTGGGTAGTCGATCGTCATGAACACGCCGGCCTTCATTAGGAACCCGTGCCATCGCTGCTGTCCATCCCTGTAGTGTCCAACCACGGACCCGGCGTCATTCATCGCATACGCCAGAGTGCCCTTCGATCCGGGGTAATCGATCACGTCAATGTTTGTCAGTTGCGCGACGGCCGCCGGGCCCAGGGCCAGAACCAGCAGCACAGGCAGGTGCTTCCTAAAATGCGTCATCTTCCTTCTCCTTTTAATGTCTTCTACTCGGAATCAACTGAGTTGCCAGAGGTCAAGCTGCTGCCCATGCCACATTTCGCCGTTCAAGACCTTTTGATACTGTTTCAGATTCCATTCTGCTGGCAAAGTCACAAATACCTGCTGCACCGTTGCGACCCGGTGATACAATCTGCATGGGCTAATCGAGTTTCGTCGCCTTCAAAGCTTAAGGGCGTTTTGGCTCTGGCGTATTCAGAGAATCCTCAAAGATTTCTCAAAGTGTCTGACACCTGCGAAAACAGCCGTTTCTTCGACTTTGGGCCGTTCCGCCTGGATGCGCAGGCAAGGGTTCTGCTGCGGGACCGAGCGATCGTGCCGCTGACGCCAAAGGTCCTCGACACGTTGGCAGTGCTAGTGGCGCACCGCGGCGAAATGGTGTCCAAAGAGGATTTGATCAGGGCGATCTGGCCCGACACCTTCGTGGAAGAAAGCAATCTTGCCCAGAACGTCTCGGTGCTTCGCAAGGCGCTCGGGGATGGGTTGGACTGCGCTCCGTACATTGAAACGGTGCCGAAGCGAGGCTACCGCTTCGTGGCCCATGTGGTGGTTCCCGACGTGGAGGGCCCAACGGAACTGCCCGGCACTCCGGGGCAGACATCCCCATCTGCGCCCGCCAATACCCCGCCGCACGCCGCCAATCCATTCCGTATGCGAGTTGCCGTCGTGGTATTGGCATGCCTGATCCTTGGCGGGCTCCCGGCCGTCTGGTACTACCGACGGGCTGCCATTGGTGCTTCCGCAATTCGGTCCGTCGCCGTTCTTCCGCTCAGAAATTTCTCCGGCGATCCAGGTCAGCAGTATCTCGCTGATGGGATGACTGACCTGCTGACCGCGGAGGTTTCCAAAGCGTTGCGCTCGCGCGTCACGTCGTGCACTTCCGCAATGCGCTATCGGAACAGCGGAAAACCGCTCGCCACGATAGCGGACGAACTCAATGTTGAAGCGGTGATCGAAGGTTCCGTTGTTAGTTCCGGTGGTCGCGTTCGAATCACCGTGCAGCTGATTCATGTGGCCTCCGACAGGCATCTCTGGGCGGAAACGTATGATCGCGAACTTTCTGACGTACCCCTGCTTCAGCACGAAATCGCACGCGCGATAGCTCACGAGATCCAGGCCAGCACTGGGGCTCCGTCCGGCAACGGCCCAGCCCCGATCAAACGCTCAGCGTTCGAGGCCTACCTCCGCGCGCGGTACTATCTGGACCAGCGTACGGCTGAGAGTATCCCGACCGCGATCTCCTGGTATCAGAAAGCAATCCATGAGGAGCCCGCCTATGCCCGCGCCTACGCAGGTCTGGCGGACTGCTACAACCAGCTCGGCACGGTCATGATCGGCGGCCGCCCCCCATCGGAATCTCGAAAGATGGCCATTGCCGCCGCCAGCCGAGCCCTCGAGATTGATCCGGAGTTGGCCGAGGCCCATGCTGCGCGGGGCTACTCCGATCTTTACGAATGGAACTGGGACCGCGCGAAGAAAGGGTTGGAGCGGGCCGTCAGCCTGAACCCCAACTACGCGCCTGCGCATCTTTGGCTGGCCCATTACCTGGCGGCGCGAGCCCAATTCGACCAAGCCTTGCAGGAAGTTCGGCTCGCCCGCGATCTGGATCCGCTGTCCCCGATTATTCAGACGCAGGTCGGGTGGATCCTGCGGTTCGCGAGGCGGCAGAATGAGGCGATCGCGGAGTTTCGCAAAGCGTTGAGGATGGAGTCGGACTATCAATGGGCCACGTGGCAACTCGGCAGCGCATTGACCGCCAAGGGCGACCATGCCGGCGCAATCAGGATCTTGCAGAAAGCAGTCGAGCGCGCCCACGCCCCGTCTGCCCTATCTACCCTTGGCTACGCGTATGGAATGGCGGGGAGAAGGCGGGAAGCGGAGGGAGTACTCGCGGAGTTGCTGGTCCTTTCGCAGCAACGCTATGTGCCCCCCTCGTGCTTTGTGGATGTCTACAATGGCCTTCGCGATCGCGACAAGGTCTTTGAGTGGCTCGAAATCGCCTACCAGGAACACTCCAATCGTCTGCTGTGGCTGGGAGTCTCGGCCGACATGGACTGGCTCCGGGACGACCCGCGACTCGACAGCCTCCTGCGCCGGATCGGCTGGATTTAGAGGCTATCCTGCCACCGCTGCACAGCCGAACCCTGTTCGCCGACGAGCAGGGTGCACGTTTCACTGTTACGCCAAGCCCCGAAACGACATGACAACCAGCACACTTTAATCACCGAGCTTGCAGAGAGCGGCGCCGGCGACCAGACCATCATGGACATAGCCGGTCATGTGAGCCGCCAGATGCTCGCGCGCTACAGCCACATCCGTGTGGAGGTAAACCGCGACGCGCTCGAAGCGCCGGTGCGCCGGCGACGTACGGCTATGGAAACTGCCGCACACATGCCCTGTATTCACAGGTTCTTTGAGTCGCTCATAGGCGATCGGCACCGACGGCCGGTTCCCGATTGTGGTGGCAACAGGAGGTGGCATCAAGAGGCGCTCCGGCGACGGACAAAGGGGACAAAAGATTCCTGCAACGAATCAGGAGTCTAGTCCCGGATTCAATGCGCTCTTTCAGCCTTGCCTCCTAAGTCGCACGAATCCGACACGGCAGAACGCTTCTCCGTGGCGGAAGCCTGCAAAGCACTGTGTAAGTCTTTTGTTTGTAGCGCGAGGCGGCACCTGGCCGATGACGCCACTCGTGTCTGTTAACTGAAGGGTTGTAGGTTCGAGTCCTACCTGAGGCGCCAAATTTCAACTAATTGATTTTACTGAGGAACTACAGACGAGAATCGCCTAAATCCTTTGCTTTCAGGTTCGAGTCCCAGCTGGTCCGGCGGTTCCCTCATGTGCAGGTTTGCCTTCGAATCGACCTTGGCGGTAGCTTCCGGATTGCGTTATCTGGAAGCAGCCGTCACCGATAGGTCTACCCCTCGCGACTTCTGGGTTCAATTCTCACAGCGCGAATTGGTAGGTGCAGAACTCGATGTTCCTTTGCCAGCCATTCTTCGCGTAGAGCGCCTGGGCCACGTCATTCGTCACTTCGGTCGAAAGCACCAGCCGGAGTGCTCCCACACGCCGGCCGTAGTCGGCGGCAGCCTCCATAAGTGCTGTGCCTACTCCGCGTTTTCGAGCGCGCGGATCGACAAAGAGGTCGTTCAGAACATAGATCCTCCTCAGCGCTCCAGATGAAGAGCTCGGATACATCTGCGTGAAGCCAACTGCGGCATTCCCTCGGAGACCGTGGCCTGCCGAATGAGCATCATATTCTTGTTACCTCACCTGCCATTCAAGGCACGCTCCGCGCTGCTGACCATAATGCGCCATGTCTTCCAAGACCCCGAGGGCTGGCGTCTTAGGATGTGCAGATGCTTGTTCTTCACGTTCTGCAAGACTTTGCCGCTCGCCCGGTCGGACATGCGCAGCGTGTAGGTACCGCGCTCGTAGGCGAGGTCCCCGGCGATTACAACTTCCTCAGTCGAGAAGTGCACTTCCATCGAGGCCTGCTTCAATAGCCCTGCGTACGCTGCTTGGATCGCGTCGAATCCAATGATGTCCGGGGCGGATGGAGCAATGATCACCGCATCGTCTGCAAACACGTTAACAAAGCTGAGGTCGCCTTTGTTGATTCGCTGTTCAGTGACTGCGAGAGTTTGACGAACAGCAATCTCGTCCGTCCGTGCTTGATCGGGTCTTCCGGTGCGAGCCTGGTCGGTGGCGCATGCGCCAAGGGCAATTGCGGCAACGGCCACTGCCGCACTCTTCGGAACGCCGAACAATCTTCTCATTACGCGATTATCGCATCGAGCACAATAAGCGGGCCCCCGCGCCCGACGAAAGATCACGACAAGTGTGGAGCAAATTGGCCAACTCCCTACTGGCCGGCAATCCGGAAACGAAATCGGCGCTTCCGAATCGCAGTTCGAGATTGATCCGTTCTGGGTGCCCAGCCTGGACGCTACGACGATTCTCGACTGTATGCCAGCCTGTACAAAGGAGTTGACTCGGTTCGAGCGGAGGGGGATTTACGCGGCAAAAGTTCTAAATGTGTCCAGTGTGGGGAGCCAATCCCCCACCCCGTATTTTCAAACACTTAGCGAAAACAGCAAGCCCGGCTTGCGCCCATGTGGCCCGGTTCGGGCGGCCACGCGGACTTTTCGAGTTTCCCCGTGTTTCCCCAGGTAAACCCTTCGAGGCAGACGAGCAGGCACGCCTGCTGGCTGTAGCGCGATCGTCGACGCTGGCCGCCCGTGAGGCCTGCCTGCGCCAGGCGCGAGGCGAGAAGGCGCCCCGCGGCGCCAAGCAGGGCGGCTCTCCGGCCATCTACCCAGCCCTGGCACTGGCTCTCAACTGCGGCATGCGCGACGGCGAGATCCGAAACCTCACGTGGGCCCAGATCAATTTCGAGAAGCAGTTCCTGGTGGTCGGCAGGTCCAAGACCGCAGCCGGTACCGGGCGCACCATCCCGTTGAACGAGGTGGTGTTGGATGCGTTGGTCGACCATGCCCGGTGGTATGTCCAGCGGTTCGCCGAGACGCGGCCGGACTGGTTCCTGTTCCCCGGCGGCGGCGGAAAGCTCCCGACGGACCCAACCGTCCCAATCACCACGCTCGGCACCGCATGGACTGTGGTCCGCGAGAAGGCCGGTGTGAAAGGCCGCTGGCATGACAACCGGTACACACTGATCACCGAGCTTGCAGAGAGCGGCGCCGGCGACCAGACCATCATGGACATAGCCGGCCACGTGAGCCGCCAGATGCTCGCGCGCTACAGCCACATCCGTATGGAGGCGAAGCGCGACGCGCTTGATGCGCTGGTGCGCCGGCGACGCGCAGCCCAGGAGTCGCCGCACGCCCAGAGTGAGCGCTCCAACAGGACACTGGCGACCGCGGAACCGTCGAGGCTAGTTCAATAGAGAGAGGCTGCCGAGAACGCCAGTTTTCGAAATCACTAAAGTTTCACGGCCCGAATCTCGAACCGGCAGGCCGAAGTGCCACCGAGCCCGGCGGATCTCGAGCATCTCTGGAAACCACGTTCGTTGAGAGTCACCAGCAGGCATTCCGCCTCCATTCTAGTCCTGTACTTGAGTGAAGGTACTTTCCGATATGCCCACTTTCGGTCAACTGGGCGCGCGCTGGTGAACACTGTGGTGTGCGGGCGGACCGACGCTTATCCGGGCATGCCATTCGGCTGTGGCTTGCGCCGCTCGCCGATAGAAACCGGCGTGGGTCGTGTTGGCTGATAGCTTGTGTTCCGTTTCCGGTATGCCGTTGAGTTGCGGAGCCGGTACAGGTGCGCCACCGAGATCGACGCCAGCCGTTGGTAGGCCGCTTGGCCATACTCGCTGAGTTCGGGCTCGAGGATTCGCTTCGTTGCCGGTCCGCTGAAGTTCTGGTGCGCTTTGTTTACGTAGGCCAGCAGGACAACATCGGCCGCCGTGTAGTGCGTGGTAAACTTCCTCCGTTGATAGACCGCAGCCTTCACCCAGCCCGTCCTGCAATACTCGGCAATCAACCTCGTGACCTGCGCTCGGCCCAGACCCGTCATCCGAGCCAGGTAACCCCGCACCAGTCCCTTGTCTGACCGTTTCAGGCTGACGTACTGGTGCCTCACCAGTGTCTTCTCCACCCAGCCATATACTTCGTCCCGCCGCTGCCCGGCAAACCCTACCTGGCTGCTTCCAGCCAAGAATGCCCTGATTTGCTCCAGGCTCTTCGCTTCCGAATCGTCCATGCTGATGATCAATCCCCGGCATCCCGGTTTTCGCCTTCAGGCGCATCTTGTATGAGAATCCAGCCGTTGGTTCAGGCTCATCTTGCATGAGACAAGAGTCACCCTGGCCCAGTTGGCTGGTGGCGTGTAGACTGAGATTCTGCATGACGACCTCGATGAGCCGTCGAAGCTGGCTGTCCTTGCTGGGCGGGCTGCCGCTTCATGCGCAGGGCGCGGCTCCCTTGTTCGAAGAGATACCTGCGGCGAAAAGCGGCATTGGCTGGGTGCACGAGAACGCGTTTTCGGCCCAGCGGTATCTGCCGGAATCGATGGGGCCCGGCGTGGCGTTTCTCGATTTCGATAACGACGGGTGGTTGGACATCTTTCTGGTGAACAGCGGTCCGTGCGACTTCTTCCAGCCAGCGACGATGCCGAAGCATGGCCTGTTTCGCAACAATCGCAAGGGTGGATTCACGGAGGTTACCGGGAAGAGCGGCATCGGGCCGCCGAAGTCATTCGGCATGGGGGTTGCGGTGGGGGACTACAACAACGACGGGTTCCCCGATCTCTTCATCACGGCCTATGGAGCCTGCACGCTGTACCGGAACAATGGCGACGGAACATTTACCGACGTCACGCAAAAGTCGGGCATCGTGACGCCGGGGTGGACGACCAGCGCGCTTTGGTTCGACTACGATGGCGACGGGTTGCTGGACCTGTTCGTGTGCGGATTTGTGGAATATACCAAGGGCTCGCAGCCGGCATGCATCGCCGCGCGGGGCGGAAAGCCCGGGTATTGTATTCCGCGGATGTTCCGTCCGACGACGAGTCTTCTGTTCCACAACAATGGCGACGGCACATTTCGGGATGTGAGCAAGGAGACGCGCCTGACGCAGCGCCTGGGGAAGGCGTTGGGCGCGGTGGCGACTGACGTCAACAACGACGGTCTGCTGGATCTGTTCGTGGCCAACGACACGGTGGAGAATTTCCTATTCGTAAACCGGGCGTCCAAGCGATTCGACGACGTCGCGATTGACATGCTGGTGGCGGTGAATTCTGACGGCACGGTGCGGTCTGGCATGGGGGTGGACGCTGCCGACATCAACAACGACGGCTGGCAGGATCTGTTCGTCGCCAATCTGGACCGGGAGAGGTTCGCGCTTTATCGGAACACGGGCTTCGGGGTGTTTGACGATCTATCGTTCGGATCCGAGATCGGCCTGGCGACGTACTACCTGAGCGGCTGGGGGGTGAAGCTCTTCGACTTCGACAATGACGGCTTGATCGACATTCTTGTTGCGAACGGCCATCCGGACGACCTGGTGGCCGAGCGCTCGCCACGAGTGAAGTACCGTGAGCCGCTACTGCTGTTTCAGCAACAGAACGGCCAGTTTCGCAACATTAGCGCGCAGGCTGGTCCGGTATTTCTAAAAGACCTGGCGGGGCGAGGGCTGGCAATTGGGGACTACAACAACGACGGGCGGGTGGATGCGCTGATCGGCGTCAATGGCGGAGCCCCCGTGCTGCTGAAGAACAACGCGGGCGTGGGCAATCACTGGGTTGGCGTGAAGTTGCGGGGCGTGAAAGCGAATCGAGACGGGATCGGCGCGCGAATCAACTGGAGCGCGGGAGGCCGGAAGCGCTCGCGGCTCAAGACGGCTGGGGGGAGCTACCTTTCGGCCCACGATCCGCGTGAGGTTCTGGGGCTAGGGAGCTCTGAGAAAGTGGATTGGATTGAAGTCCAGTGGCCGCAGCCCGCGAACCGGACGGAACGGTTCGCCGGTGTTGTTGCGGACCGGTACGTGACGCTGACAGAGGGTGAAGGCGAAAGGCGCTAGAGCCCCTTCACCCACAGCTTCGGCACACCGAGCACTGCTGCCCGGACTGACCGCTTTTCGTCGCCGGCATCCTTGCCACCGCCCGAGCCGGCGGTCGAATGATCGTCTATGATCGACATGGTGGAGATCAGAGCGTTGGAGGTGCTGACCCAATCTGACGCCGAGCCTTCACCACGGGCCATACCCACGACGTGTCCCTCGCCACGGTAGACCGCACAGGCACCGCCGCCGCTGGGTATGGTGAGTTCTTCCCCCGGAGTGACCTCACCGGTGGAGAGATTACGGAAGTGGACAACGGCCTTGATCTCCCCTTCGCTGAGGAAGGAGGCACAGAGTTCGATGTGGTCCCGGTCGTTCACGTAAAGCGGCCCAAAGAGCATTCCGGGGGTTAGTACTACTTCAGAGACCTGGGCCGTCGCCTTCCACGGAAGGGAAGCGAGACCCGCGATCAAGCAAACGCCCAACGCTGCGAAGACGAAGCGCAGGCGAGGAACAGGCAGAGTGAACGTCATTGGACTCCTCCCAGGGAGTTTCCCGATCGACGACAACCGATCCTGGGAGACTGTAGTGTACTCGAATGGTCTGATTTGTCAAGGGCGTCTTGGGACATGGTGGGAGTGGCGCTCTCCCCGGATGAATGGGTGGGCGTTCCGCATTTGCTGCAATAGCTGGCATCGTCGAGGATCGGCGACTGGCACGTGGCGCACTGCATGGGCCAACTCCGATCAAGCGCAGCGCAACTCCGGCAAGCTCTTCGCCCGGTTTTCGTTTTCAGGCGTTTTTGGGATCACGTCGTCCTTCTCGGCAGAAGTGGCACAGATTCGATCGATCGAAACAAGGGGGGGATCCCGGAGTGCACCAAATCGTGTAGAAGGTTGACGTCGTCCTTCCCGCCGATGTCGAAGAGCTTGCAGGCCGTTAGGGTCTTCGAACTCGGAAACGGTGTGGGGCCTGCGCTGATAAGATGCCAAAAGCCCCTCACTCATGACCCCGCACGCTACCATCGCCCACTACTGAATCAGATCCAAGTTCTGCGAGGGCGGCATAGGCGCTGTGTATCGCGCCAGCGGCACCAAACTGCATCGCGATATCGTGGTTGGCTATAGGGCTGTGCGAACCAGCGCCGGCAGACATTTATGTCGATTGGGGACGATATGTGGGCTTCTCTTCCATTGGGACGTTCAGGTGAGCGATGTCCACTCGGGCAGGCTGATCTGGGCGGAGAACGACGATTGCCCGGCGGGAGATCCGGCGAGCGCAGAGTCCAGCGTGGCGCGAGCGGCGGCGGAGCAGATTGGGCAGCGCTCAAGGCATTGATTCCTGGACGCGAAGGATCTTTCGCGCAGTCCGAAACAAATGCGAAGGCACATTCGCGGCGCTTGTGAGTCATTCTGGCTGCCGAAAGGAAGGTGCTTGAATGACCGAGGTTTCGAAGAAGTTACTGTATTGGACGCCGCGTGGCTTGTGCCTCGCCTTCGCCCTGTTCCTGTGTCTGTTCGCTGCGGACGTCTTCACTGAGGGGTTGGGCTTCTGGCGGACCTTGTTGGCCCTATTTATGCACTTGATCCCCGTGTTCGCTTTGCTGCTGATCCTAGCGGTGGCATGGCGCTGGGAGTGGGTGGGCGGGGTGTTCCTGACCGTGCTTGGCTGCCTGCAGATCCGGTTGATGTTGTCGCGGCACATGCCCTGGGAGTCGTGGGCGTTCATCGCCGGACCGCTGTTCGTCATCGCGGCGCTGTTCCTGGCGAACTGGCTGAGGCGGAAGGAACTGCACGACCGGAGGTAGCGGCCGTTCGATGGGCGGCCGGAGACGAGAGCCGCCCAACTCATGGTTCCCAGGTCAACTTCCTGGTATCGCGTAAGGGTCATGGCTGAGTGACCGGTTGAAAAAGGATAAAAGGAGTCTCTAATGACAATTCTGCCGGGAGGCATTCTGTTCACTTGTTCGGTGCTAGCTATCATCCTGGACGAATTTCGCCGCCGCGGCAGGCAGAGTCCCTCCACCTAGCGCTCGACGACCATCGGAGAAAGACATGGACGCTGCCAGTCATCGTTGCCGGGTTGCTCTCATCGCCGGACTTCCAGTCGTGGCGCTGGTGTTCCTGTTGCTCCACGGCCCAATGGCCCAAAACGAAGTCTTACCGGACTATCACAATTTCGCCGACCAGCGTACTCTCTGGGGTGTACCGAACTTCTGGAACGTGGTCTCCAATCTTCCGTTTCTGCTGGCCGCGATCTGGGGATTGCGGACGGTTGGCTCTCGAACGGCGTTTGTCGAGAAATGGGAGTGCACCGCCTACTGGATTCTCCTAATTGCGGTGGCGCTGATCGCCGTTGGGTCGAGCTATTACCATGCCTGGCCTGACGACGCCACGCTCTTCTGGGACCGCCTTCCGATGGCAGTCATGTTCATGGCGCTTCTGGCCACGACGATTGGCGAACGGATCAGTCCGCGGGGCGGCCGGCTGCTGCTGCTCCCGTTGCTCGCGGCGGCGGTGGTTTCTGTTTTGTACTGGAGAGTCGCCGACGACCTCCGCCTTTATTTGCTGGTCCAGTTCTACGCATTTGCCGCCGTGCCACTGATGCTCCTACTGTTCCCGCCGCGGTACTCGGGTACGGCCGGCATCTTCACGATGATCGCGCTTTATGGGCTTGCCCTTGGCTTCGACCGGGGCGACCGGGCGGTGGCAGCGATTATAGCCACGGGGGGGCACCCCTGGAAACATATCGCTGGGGCGGCGGCCATGTCCGCCTACTTGAGCACGCTTGCGCAGCGCCGCGCGTTACTCGTGCAGCAAGCCAATCCACGCGTTAGCGCGTGATCCGGCACCACCGGGGCGATTCGCGAGATAGATCGTGAGCAGTCGCCCCGCCATTACCTACCTACAGAGGCTGCGGGGCGGGTGCCTGCAAGATCATGGCAGATAAACCGCCACGTTGGAAACTGGCCCCGTCGGCCCCTGAACGGCTCCTCCCTTGAGCCACACGAATTGAACACGGCAGAACGCCCGTCCGCGGCGGAAACTCGCAAAACGGCGTGTAAGCCTTTTGTTTGTAGCGCGAGGCAACCGCAATTCGATGAGGCCAGTCGTGTCTGTTAACCGAAGGGTTATAGGTTCAAGTCCCACCTCCGGCACCACCCCCCCTGAGCCCGCGGATCCACCCCCGCACCGCCACATAACTACGCCCCGACCGCGAAAACAGCCGGCTGAACCAGCGCGGATCCCGCACGTAATACGCGTCGATGCGCGGCAGGTCAAAGCAGTCGTCCCCCGCGCTCAGAAAATCCAACCGCGTGCCACACGCCAGCCGGTACACCTCCGCTGCCACCCGCCGCACCCGCGCGTCGCTGTCCCCGTAAGGATAAACGAGCGTATCGGCCGTCACGCCCAGGCGCGCCTCCAGGCTCGCCCGGCATCCGCTGAGCTCCTCGCGCACCTGCTCGTCCGGCACCCGCGTCAGGAAAGGGTGCGTCGCCGAATGTGCGCCGATCCCGATACCCTGCGCAACCACCCGCTCCAACTCCCGCCACCCCATCAGCGGCAGGCGCGGCACAAACGCCGGTTGCGTCGGCCAGCCGTTGTCGCGCCCGCAATAGCCGCTCACCGGAAACACCGTCGCCGGCAGGCCGTACTCCGCCAGCACCGGCGCGGCGTGCGTCAGGAAATTCTCATACCCATCGTCAAAGGTCAGCGCCACCGCCCCTGGCGTGTCGCGCACCTCGGTCAGCGGAACCACGCGGATCCGCTTCGCGGCCAGAATCTCCATGTGCCGCCGGAACTGCGCCGGTGAGGCGGAGATCACCGAGCCGCTGTCGTCGATGGAATGGTAGGTCAGGATCACAAGCGAGCTCCGCGCGCTGGCGTTCTCAGCGACAATAGGTCGGAATGTCCAATGTAACAGCGAATCGGCGGGCGGTTGTAGTTCTGGGCGGCGGCCCCGCCGGTCTCGGCGCCGCCTGGCAACTGGCGCGGCGCGGTTTTCGTGTCACCGTGGTGGAGCGCGGCCCGGCTCTCGGCGGCAACGCCGGCAGCTTTCAGTTGGATGGGCAGGCCGTGGATTTCGGCAGTCACCGCCTGCATCCCTCCTGTGACCCGCGGATCCTGAGCGATATCCGCTCCATGCTCGGCGCTGACCTGCTCGATCGCCCGCGCCACGGCCGCATCCATCTCTGCCAGCGCTGGCTCCACTTCCCGTTGAAGCCGGCCGATATTCTGCTCAACGCCCCGCGCCCATTCGCCGCTGGCGTCCTGCGCGATATGCTCTGGAAACCTCGCGCAGCCGATGGACCCGCCAACTTCGCCACGGTGCTCCAGAGCGGCCTGGGCCCCACCATCTGCCGCGATTTCTATTTCCCCTATGCCCAGAAGATCTGGGGACTCGATCCCCAATTGCTCGACGCCGAGCAGGCCCGCCGCCGCGTCTCCGCCGGTTCCATCGCCAAGCTCGCCCGCAAGGTGCTCGCGCCTTCCACAAAGGGCCGGTTCTTCTATCCGCGCCTCGGCTTCGGCCAGATCAGCGACGCCTACGCCCAGGCCGCCCGCGACGCCGGCGCCACCGTGCTGCTCAACTCCAGCGTGGATCGCGTCGAGCTCTCCGCCGACGGCTCGGCCGTCGTGGAGGTCAGCACCCGCGACGGGGCCATGCGCCTGCATCCGGCGCTTGTTCTCTCCACTATTCCCGTCACTCACTTGGCCCGCATGACGCAGCCCGCGGCGCCGGCCGGCGTGCTGCAAGCCGCTGCGTCCTTGCGCTATCGCGCCATGTTGCTCATCTACCTCACGCTGGAAACGGACCAGTTCACGGAGTACGACGCCCACTATTTCCCCTCGGCCGGCATCGCCATCACGCGCCTGTCGGAGCCGAAAAACTATGGCCTCGCCGGCGCGCCTGGCCGCACCGTGCTCTGTGCCGAGCTGCCCTGTGACCCCACCGATGCCATATGGCACGCCGCCGATTCCGAGCTCGGTCAGGTGGTACTCAGGGCGCTGGAGCGCGCCGGCCTTCCCTTTACGGGAACAGTGAGCCGCGTTACCGCACGACGCCTGCCGCAGGCCTACCCGGTGTACGCGTGCGGTTTCCAGCAGCATTTTCAGCGGCTGAATCTCTGGGCCGATTCTCTCCAGGGCGTCGTCACACTCGGCCGGCAGGGCCTCTTCGCCCACGACAACACACACCATACTCTCGCCATGGCTTACGCCGCGGCCGAGTGCGTCGATGAACAGGGCCGCTTCCATCGCGATGTCTGGAGCCGGCACCGCCGCGAGTTTGAGACGTTTATCGTAGAGGACTGAAGGCGCGCCAGATCCCTTCCATCTGCGGCCAGAAACTCATGCCCACCCGCACGGTGACCAGCGCCAGCGGCGCGGCCAGCCAACGCTGAGCCGGCCCCGGATGCGCAAAGGCCAGTGCGGCCAGCAGCGGCGTGAATGCCCGCGGCCAGGAGTTGAGATCCATCCAAAAACGATCCGCGCTGGCCGCGAACAACAACCCCGCGAACAACACTCCTACCCACTGCAGTTTACTCGCCGTGCGCCAGCGGAAAAACGCGAATGCCAGCACCACCGCAAACAGCGCACCCAGCAGAGAGAGGTGTACCGCGACCGGGTCGCCAGTCGAGTGCCAAAGCCGCACCAGGATTCCGTAGCCCGCCTGGTAAAAGGCCCATCCCGGCACCTCCGGCTCAAAGTCCGGCGTCGCCGGCATCACCATTCGCAGCCAGGCGTACCATGCCGCGCACGGTAGTGCCGCACTCATCATCCATGCCGCGCGCCGGTATCGCGAGGAAGTCAACTCGGCCAGCGCGAATGCCGCAATCACCAGAAACCCCAGATCGCGAGCCAGCGCACACAGGGCCAAACATATCCAGAGCCACACGTTTTTGCACGAGTCGTCCCAGAGCAGGCAGAAGAAGAGCAGGCAATATAGCGCCACGTCCACCGTCATGCGGTCAATGCAGGTCAGCGTTCCTGGCAGCAACACAAACAGCAGTCCGCCCGCGGGGTGACGCCCCTGCCGTGCCAGCCACCGGCTCATCCCATACGCCCCGAGCCCGATGAAAACCAGAACAAGCAGAATGTACGTTTCGTCGATTCGCTCCTGCACTCCGCCGGCCAGCGCCCACGCCAGGCCTGGCAACAGAATTCGCCGCCAGCGCAACGCCGGCACATCTGCGTACTTCGCGTAGCCGAGCTTCAGCCACGGGTCGTGCGCCACCAGCCGGTAGTATTGGCCGTCGTAGCCCGTGTCGCCCGCCATCCGGTAGGTGCCGCGGTCCAGTTCGGGGGGTAGCGCGGTTGCCTGGTTCGTTCCGAAAAGCGCCGTCCAGTTGCTTCGATAGTTGGCATGCACGGTGAGCATCTGCCAGCCAGCTACCGCCGCCAACGCCAGCACGGCGACGAGAAGGGAGGTGCCGCGCCGCCGCCGGAAGATGAACTTGAGAGTGCCGATCGCTACTCCCGCGGCACCGCAGAGATGATGCACTGCTAGCAGGATCAGGCCCTCAAACGATGCCAAAATGCCACTTTTTTGTGCAAGAAAGTGCAAAAAACGCGCGTTTAGCGCGACATAACCAGCCACCCCGAGCGCTAACGTGTACCAGGAGAGTTCCGCCAGATACGGCATCAGCACCGCCAGCATCAGCGCGCTCGCCAGTTGTCTTTTGCCGAGAACCTTCGGGTACGTCCGCTCGCGCCACATCAGCTCGGCAATCGGCACGGCACGCCGCATGATGTCGGTGCGTACCATCGAGCCAAGCGTCCAGCGCTTAAGGTGGCGGACCTCGATGCTAGTGTCGATCTCGATGCGATGGCCGCGCCGCGCTAGTCTCATGCCAAGTTCGACATCTTCGATGGAGCAGGTGACGTACTTCGCATCGAATCCGCCTACGGATTGGAAGACAGACCGGCGCACCGCGCCGCAGCCTGCCCAGAACGTGTTGGCTTCGCGAGGCGCATCGTGGTGCACATAGCAATGGAGCAGATTGCGGAAGCGAGAGACCTGGCCGGGGTCGCTGGGCGTGTCGTCGTAGGAGCCGAAGAGCGCGTCGAGCCGCGCATCATCGTTGAAGCGGCGCGCAATGAGGCCTAGCGCGTCCTCGTGGATCTCCACATCGGCGTCGATGAAGACCAGTACGTCGCCGAGCGCCTGCTGCGCGCCCAGATTGCGCGCCGCGGCCGGTCCGCTATTCTGCGGCATGCGCAGCAGCTTGGCGCCGAAGCGTTCCGCCACGCCGGGCGAGCCGTCGGTGGAACCGTCGTCCACCACGATCACTTCTAGCGGTTGGTCCTCGGAGCGGGCCAGCGCGCGCAGGCAGACATCGAGCATTGCCTCGCTGTTGTAGGCGGGGATGATGACCGTCAGCGACTTCGTCATTGCGAGGGAGCGCCTCCGGCGGCGTCTCTCACGCAGACCGTCACCTCACCATTTTTGAGCGTGCCGGGGAAGACTTTCACGATGCGGAAGTCGCGGCCCACCGCTTCATGCACCTCCGGGGAGATGGAACGGAAGACCGGCTCCAGTGTGTAGAGAAACCAAGTGCGCCCGGCCGGCGCGCGCAGCGCGGCGAGCTCGGCGGCGGTGTGCACATCAGTCCATCCGGAATGGTAGAACTGCTCGTAAACCCACGTGCTGAGGTCCGAGGTGGCGACTCGGTCGCCGGGCTGCATCTGGCTGAGCACGTATTGGCGGGCCGCGCCGAAATCCTGTTTGGGCCCGTACGCAAAGGGCACCGACGCCGCCGAGACGGTGATGATGGCGACGGCGATGGCCGTGCCGGCGCGCGGAATGAGCAGAGCGCCGCGGACGACGATCAACGCGCCGAAACCCATCGCGAAGTAGAAAAACCGCGGCCAAATGTGGTGGCCCATGACGAGCAGGATGGACGAGCCGATGACGGGCGGCAATACCAGCAGCGCGACGACGGCGGGCCGGGTGCGCCAGTAGCTCCAGACGCCGGCGAGGAACAACGCCAGGGCAAGCACGCCGGCGGCCGCGCCCGCATAGCCGATCCGCAGCCCGCGCGCCAGTTCCAGCACCGTCCACAGCGGACTCTTCCATTCCTGCACCACGCTGACCGTGTGTTTGACGCCGCTGAAAATGGATGCCATTGCCGGTGCGTGCAACAACACCGTGAGCGTAAAGGCCAGGCCGAAGCCGAGCGCCGTGCCGCGCCAGGCGCGCACTCCGCGCGTCTGCCAGGCTGCGATGACGGCGTGGCCGATCAGGACAAAGGCCATGGTGGCGTGCGTGTAGACGCCCAGCGCGGCGGCCACTGCGTAGGCGCACCAGAGGGCGGTGCGCTGTTCACGCAGCGCGCGCAGCAGCAGCCAGCTGGCCATCAGAGTCCAGAACAGCAGGCCCGCGTAGCCGCGCGCGTTCTGGCTGAACCACACATGCTGGTAGGAAAACGTGAGGAGCGCTGCGCCCAGCAGGCCCTGCTTGCGATCCGCCGCCTCGGCGCCGAAAAGGTACATCGCCCAGATGCTGGCCGCGCCGAACAGCGCGGCGGGCAGGCGGAATGCCCAGACGCTCTCGCCGAACACGTTCATGCTGAGCCGCGCCAGCAGGCTGAAGAGAAAGTGCTGGTTTTCCGTGCCGTAGAATTGGGGAATCTCGAACAGCGGGAGCCGCATATAGCGCACCCACGTGGTGATCTCGTCGAGCCAGAGCCCTTCGTCGAGCCGGTAGAGGCGCATCAGGAGAGCGATCCCCGTGAGCGCCGCAATTCCCGCCAGAGCACGCCGCGACCCGGAGTCGCCACTTAACTGCAAGTCAACCTCATCCTCCTCCGTAGCATCAATACTGGATACATGGTCGCAACGCCAGATGGACCTGCGCAACCGTGGTGTCTCAGTTGATAGTACTGGCTGGCGGCCATTACCATGGTGTTTCCTTCCCAATGATGGCTCCGGCACAAAGCATCTGTATCTCGTGCGGGCACGCTGTGCTGCTGCCGCAGCGGCTCTATCGCTGCAAGTCGGCACAGGGCCGGGCGCTCTTTGGAGGCTCGCAGCTTTACCGCTGCCAGGGCTGCGGACTGATTCAAGCGTGCCCCATTCCGTCGCTGCCAGCCTTGGCTGAGTACTATGCGGAGGACTACCGCAACCACTGCCTCAGCGCGACCGATACAGAGGAACTGACGAAGTTCCCACTGGACAATCTGTTCTATTACAACCGCGGACAATCCGTGGCGGAACTCCTGGCGTCCCGCGTCGCCTCGTCCGAGCCCCGCATCCTCGACATCGGCGCTGGCTATGGCCACATTCTGCACGCGATGGGGGAGCGCTTCCCAGGCGGCGCGCTGAGCGCCATCGAGTTTTCGAACGTCTGCGTGGAGCATCTGCGATCCCGCGGGATTACCGTCTACGCCGAGCCGGCGGAGGACGTCCTGCCCGCACTGGCGCCGTTCGACGTGATCGTTCTGTCTCACGCGCTGGAGCATTTCCTGGACCCGGGCGCGATGCTGCGCCTGATCGCGAGCCGGCTGTCTTCGGGTGGAATCCTCTATGTGGAGGTACCGCATATTCCCGAGGAGGCGATGCACCGTTACATAGACAGCGTCTGGGCGCCGCGCGTGGACGAACCGCACATCACGTTCTTCGATCCCCGCTCGCTCAACGGCGTCCTTGCCGCCAGCGGTTTGGCGGTAGAGTTGTGCACGACGGCCGGCCCCGAGTACAGCCGGGTTTCGGCGCTGCAGTTTCACATTCCGCATTGGCGCTGGCTGTTCGAACGAATCATTCCCAAGCCGGTCTTTCGCTTCCTGCGGCGGCAGCGTGCGGCGCAGTCGCTGAAGGTGAACCCCCGCGAAGAAGCCTTCTACCGGCAGGGCGGATTCCGCATCTGGATCCGCGCCATCGCGCGGCGGGCGGCGGCGTGAGCGCGCCGCGGCTCTCGGTGGTGATCCCGGCTGTGAGCGGCCCGGCCGTGGCTCAGGATTGCGAAGCAGCGATCCGGCGGCTGGCTGGAGCGGACGACGTGGAAGTGATCGTCGTTCCGGCGCGGCCCGGCGCAACGATCTGCGAACTGCGCGCCGAGGGGGTCCGCAGGGCCACGGCGCCGAATGTCGCCATCCTGGGAGACCGCTATCACGTGACGCCCGGTTGGCTGGAGGTGGCCACCAGCCCGGCGCGATTTGACGCCGCGGGCGGCTGTGTCAGTCCCTCGCCGCGGCTGGGCTATTTCGGGTGGTGCGTCTACCTCTCCGAATACGCGCAACTGTCCCCGCCGATCAGCGCGGGCGGGACATTCGACCCGAGTGCGCTGCCGGGCGGAAACACGGTATACCGCGCGGCGGCGCTGGATGCGGAGCGGCTGGCGGCGTGCGCCACCGAGCTGCCGTTTCACGCCGCATTTCTGGCGTCGGGGCGCAGCGCGGGCCAGGTGTCCGAGTTGGAGGTGGTGCTCGCCTCCACGCCCGGCGTAGGCGAGTTTGTGCGCGAGCGGTTCCGCTTCTCGTACGACATCGCCCGGGAGCGCAAGCAGCCGCTACGCCTGTTTCTGTCTCCTCTCCTGCCCTTTGCCGTGCTGGCGCGGACCGCAGCAACCACAATTCCGCGGCGGCGTTTTACGTGGCGCTGGGTGGCGTGCGCCCCGGTGATCTTCGCGCTCGGCGTGGTGCAGGCAGCCGGGGACTTTCTTGGTCATGCCTCGGCCGGTATGTCATCCTAAACTGCGTGACGGAAGTGCAGAAACCATCCAGCCTGACCCTTTCCGTCGTCGTCACCTCTTACGAAACACGCCCCAGCCTGGTGCGCTGCCTGGAGGCTCTCACGCGGCAGAAGGAGCCGCTGGAGATCCTGGTTTCCGATTGCTCGCCCGTCGATCCAGCCATCGAGTTGGCGCAGCGCTTCCCCACGGTGCGGTTTCTGCATTTCCCCGTCATGCGCACCGTGCCGGAGCTGCGCTGGGCCGCCGTCCGCGAGGCGTCCGGGGATCTGGTGGCGGCGATGGAATCGCGCTGCGTTCCGTCGGAGACCTGGTGCGCCGAGCTCATGGCCACGCACCTGGCCCATCCGGACGTGCCGGCCTGCGGCGGGCCGGTGAGCCTGCTGCCGGGCGGGTCACTGCGCGATTGGGGGATCTATCTTTGCGAGTATGGTGCGTTTGCGCCGCCGGTGCCGCAGGGCCCGTCGGCCCAACTGTCTGGCGCCAATCTCTGCTACCGGCGGCTGGCCCTGCTGGAATGCGGAGACCTGATGGACGCCGGCGTGTGGGAGGCGCTGATGCATGAGCGCTGGCTGGGGCAGGGGCGGCAACTGTGGCTCTGCGGCGCATCCATTGCCTTTGAGAACACGATGGCGCTGGCCGATACGTTCCGGCAACGGTTCCACTATGCCTGGAGTTTTGCCAGCGATCGGATGTCCGGGCAGCCGCGAGGACGCGCGATTCTGCGCGCGGCCACGGCGCCCCTGATCCCGCTGGTCCTCATCGCCCGTCTGTTGCAGGCGGCGCGGCAGAAGGGCCTTGTGGGCAAGGTGGTGAGGGCGTTCGGCTGGATTGTGATCTTCCAGACGATCTGGGCGGCCGGGGAGTGCGCCGGCTATCTGCTGGGCGCGCCCAGGGAAGGGCACAACTACTAACCGCCATGCGTGTCGGAATCGATGGAGGCTGCTGGGGGAACAGAAGGGGCTACGGCCGGTTCTTTCGCGAAGTATTGGCGGAGATGCCGGCGCTTGACCCCTCCGTGCAATACACGATTTTCCTGGATGTGCCGGCGGGCGCGGACAACCCTTTGCCGGACGGAGTGCGGGCGGTGCATGGGCCTACCTCGGCGGGTGTGAACGAGACGGCCCATGCCGGGGGACGGCGGCCGGTTTCGGATCTGCTGCGCATGAGCTGGGCCGTTGCGCGGGAGAAGATGGACGTCTTCTATTTCCCGTCCGTCTATTCGTACTTTCCCTTGTTGCGGCCGGCGCCGATGCTGCTGGGCATCTGCGACACCATTCCCGACCGGCATCCGGAGTTCGCCTTTGCCACACGGCGGGAGCAGCGATTCTGGGACTGGAAGATGCGGCTGGCGCTGGCCCAGGCGCAGCGGGTGCTGACGATCTCGCAATACTCTCAGCGCTGCATTCACGATCAGTTTGGCTGGCCCATGGACAAGATCGACGTCGTCCATCTGGCCGCCTCACGCGGCTTCCATCCCGGCGAGTCCGCCGCGCGCGATCCCTACGTGCTGTATGTCGGCGGCATCAGCCCGAACAAGAATCTGGCGGTGCTGATCCGCGCCTTCGCCCGCCTGCATCAAAGGGCGCCGGGCGTGAAGCTCGTGCTGGGCGGTGATCATCAGACGGACGGCTTCAAGAGCAGCCACGCCGAGCTCGCCGCGCTGATTCAGGCCGAGAGTCTGGCCGGGCTGGTCGAGTTCACCGGCTACGTGCCGGAGAGCGAGCTCCGCGGGCTCTACTGCGGCGCAAGGTTGCTGGCGTTTCCCTCGCTGGACGAGGGCTTTGGGCTGCCGGCCGTGGAAGCGATGGCGTGCGGATTGCCGGTGGTGGCGTCGCGGGGCCACGCGCTGGAAGAAGTGGTGGGCGAGGCGGGTTTGCTGGTGGATGCGCGCAATGAGGGGGAACTGGCGGAAGCGATGGAGAGGATTCTGACGGACCCGGCACTGGCCGCGGCCCTGCGGGCGAAGTCGCTGCGGCGGGCGGCGGATTTCTCCTGGAAGAAGACGGCCGAGGGCCTGCTGAACGTGTTGAGAGCGATGGCCGGAGCGGAGCAGGTGCGCCGGTGATCCCCTTTGTCTGCCCGCAGTGCCGGGGCGTTTTGGGTATTGCCCCGGAGCGCTATCGCTGCTCCGCCTGCGCCCGAGAGTACCCGATCATTTGTGGCATTCCGGATTTCCGGCTGCGGCCCGATCCCTACATCGGCATCGCGGAAGATCATGAGAAAGGCAGGTTGCTGTGGGCAGCCGCGCAGGAGCGGACCTTCGAGCAGTTGCTGCGGCACTACTACTCGATCACCAAGGAAGATCCGCCCGACTTGGCCGCGCACTGGATTCCGCACTCTCTTTCCGAGCCGGCGATTGCCAGCCTGGTGTTGCAGGCCGCCGGGTTGAGCGACGCCGGTGCGGAGTTGGTCGATCTGGGGTGCTCCACCGGCGGGATGCTGATTGCGGCGGCACGGCCGGGGCAGCGGCGGGTGACGGGCGTGGATGTCGCCTTCCGCTGGCTGGTGGTCGGCCGCTTGCGGCTGCGCGAGGCCGGCGTGGAGGCGCGGCTGGTATGCGCCAATGCCGAATCTCTGCCATTCCCGGATGGCGTGTTTGATGTGGTGACGGCGCAGGATTCGCTGGAGCACTTCTTCGATCCGCTGCGGGCGATCAGTGAAGGCCGGAGGGTCTCCGGGGCGGGGGCGCGCTCGCTGTGGACCACGAATAACCGCTACTGCCCGCTGCCGGAGCCGCACTTGCATCTTTGGGGGGTGGGTTACCTGCCGCGGGCATGGCAGGCGCCATATGTAAGATTGCGGCGAGGCGACCTGCACCCCTACTGGATTCGCATACGCGGCGCGTGGGAATGGGGCCGTCTCTTTGCTCTGGGAGGGTATCCAGAGGCGTGCGTGATGCCCGCCCCTCTCTTCGCCCCGCACTGGCAGAGCGGCTTGTTACAGGCCGTGCTGGGCGGGTATAACGAGGTTCGAACGTGGCCGCTGGTGCGCAAGATGTTGCGGTGGACGGGGCCTAGATTGTGGATTGAAACCGAATCCGGCGGTTGACACCGCATGCAACCGCTCCCTGACGGTCGCGGCTCTGAAACCACAGAAGCTACTGAGCCGCGACCGTCAGGGAGCGGTCCGGCGCAACGCAAAAAAGGCAGGCCCGAAGACCTGCCCTCTTTGTGAACTCGGTTGGGAAGAAGAGCTACTTTGCCTTCTTCTGTTTCTGCTGGCCGACGCGGACCTTAAACTGTTTCTGCTGCATATCGTCCCAAGCTTTCCAATCGAAGCGCTTGGTGGCATCGGCAACGTACTGGTCCACGTCCGCGCCCTTCGGCAGGACAGCCATCAGGGTCGCGACCTGACCCGAGGGGCCGGAGATGCGAAAACGGCGGACATTCGGAATCGACATAACCACTTCACTATAGCAAACCGCGCAAGGTTTCCGCGAGGTCGGGATGGAGAAACTGGAAGCCGGCGGACTGTGCGGCGGCAGGGATGGCGCGCTGGCTATCGAGAAGTATCCCGGCCATCTCGCCGTAGAGTGCGCGCAGGGCGAACTCAGGCACCGGAAAGGACGCCGGGCGGTGGAGCGCCGCGCCCAGCGCGCGAGTGAAGCCGGCGTTGGTGACGGGCTCCGGCGACACGGCATTGACCGCGCCATTCAGGGCCTCGGAGTTGGCCGCGAAGGCGATCAAGCGGACCATGTCCTCGACGTGAATCCACGACATCCACTGGTGGCCTCCAGCCAGGGGGCCTCCGATGCCCAGGCGGAATGGCGGCAGCATCTTTTGCAGCGCCCCGCCCTCTTTGCCGAGGACGACGCCGATGCGAGGCGTCACCACGCGGATGCCGAGCGCGCGGGCGGCGCCGGCGGCGCGCTCCCACTCCACGCAGACCTCCGGCAGAAAACCACTGCCGGCGGGGGAGGACTCCGTGAGGATGTCGCCGCCGCGCGAGCCGTAGTAACCGATGGCGGACGCGCAGATCAGCGTTTTCGGCCGCGCCGGGAGCGCCGCGAGCGCCGCCACCAGATTGTTGGTGCCCTGCACCCGGCTGAGACGGATTTTGCGTTTCACGTCGTTTGTCCAACGCTGGGCGACGGGCTCGCCGGCTAGATGGATGACTGCGTCACAGCCCTCCAGGCTGGCGGCGGGCGGCGGGCCGGCCAGGGGGTCCCAGGCGAAGTGCGCGGGGCTTTCAGGGGCCCTGCGGCTCAGAAAACGGAGGTCATGGCCCTCCCTTCGCAACAGCCCGATCAGTTCCGTGCCCAGGAATCCGGTGGCGCCAGTGAGCGTGATTCTCATGGTGGATGCCTCAAATTATGGCCGAAATGCGGAAGGGGTCAGTTCCGCTGATGCGCAGGTGGCCGATCTCGCGCAGATAGGCATCGACTCCGGTCTTTCGCTTCATGCCCTCCAGCCCCATATAGCGGATCATGCCGAAGATGGGCCGTTCGCCCCATGGGCGGTCATGCAGGCCGAAGCACCAGAGAATGTTGGTGTAGGTGTTTGGATCGCGGCCATCCAGCGCGTACTTGTCGTGGATGCGGGTCATCGTTTCCAGGGCGTGCTGGCAGGTGGGCGACCACTCGATGATCTTCTTACCCCAGTACATGCGGTAATAGCCGTGGATTTTACCGCGCAGCAGCATCTCGTGCTGGCAGGCGTTCCAGAGCTCGTCGTGGGTGTGGGCGTGTTCAAACTGGGCGTGTCCGTAGACGGGTTCGCGATGGTCGCCGGCGTGCTTGAGCAGGGTGGCGCGGACCCAATCCGGCAGGTTGCTGAGCGAGCCGGGGTCCTCTGCGTGGCGGGCATAGTTGAAGGCGAGCTCGCGGCGGACGATCAACTCTTCCAGAAACTCATCGGCGATCAGTTTGTGCTCGGCTGCGTGAGCCTGGGCGGCGAGGGCGATTTCCAGTGAGGAGAGCTGGCCGAAGTGGAGGTAGGGGCTAAGGTCGGATGTGGCGTGCGACCCAGGATTGTTGCGCTCGCGGGCGTAGCGGCGCAGATTGGCGTCGAGGAAATGATCGAGCGTGCGCTCGGCTGCCAGGCGGCCGCCAGTGAAGCTGATGGAGGGCGGGACGGAGTGATCGATCTCGCAGGAGGCGACCAATGCGGGGATGGTGGCCGTGGTGACGGCGGTGTGGTGCCGTGGCGCGGGCGCGGACCAGCGCACGGCGGGATCGAGGTCCGGGCAGGGCGTCAGGTGCTGGGGGAGCAGCTTCTTGATTTTGG
This sequence comes from Paludibaculum sp., assembly GCA_036504135.1. GTDB lineage: Bacteria > Acidobacteriota > Terriglobia > Bryobacterales > Bryobacteraceae > Paludibaculum. The sequence continues at coordinate 93,621 of DASXVP010000029.1, read as the reverse complement.
GCCGGATGGTGTAGGCGGCGTACTCGCGCTTGGCCAGGACGTTCATCGGCACGATGCAACTGGAATCTACGGCTTCGCACGCGATGCCGAGCTTGCCGGGGACGGAGGAGTTATGGCCGGCGGCGATGAAGGTGGGATAGTCGTCGGTGACCACGCAGGCGGCGCGGGCGGCCAGGCGATAGAGGATGTCGTTGGCATCGGCCTTGCGGCGGCGGAGGTAGAAGCAGTAGCCGATGCCGCGCTGCGCCAGGCGCCGGGCGGTCTCCGGCACGCCTTCCAGGATGAAGGTGTGCAGCCGGTCATTGGCGTGCGGGTAGGTGCAGGTAAGGCCCTCATAGAAGAGCACGGGTACGCGCAGTTCGTTGGCGCGATGGATGGCCCATTGCAGGGCGTGGTTGGCATCCACGCGGCGATTCATCTGCGACCAGTACAGGACGTACTCCGCGTTCGAAAGAACGGGGGCGTCGTTGAGGGCTCTGACACGTTGTAACAACAGTTGTCCAGATGACCGCAAAGCGCGAGCGGCTACAATAAAGGTACTCCTTCCCCTCTATGCGCGCCTGGAATCGATTTAAGTTGCTGTGGGGCTACCTCCGGGGCCGGACGAGGCTCAATGCGCTGCCGGTGGAGTACATCGTCGAGACCACCGCGAAGTGCAACATCTATTGCCCGATGTGCCCGCGCGAGACGCATCCGCAGCCCAAGGAAGACATGACCGAGGAGGTCTACGCGCGCCTGGTGGAGCAGGCGGACGGCAGCGCGGAGCACATGATGCTGATCGGGCTGGGCGAGCCATTGTTGGACCCTAAGATCTTCGACCGCATTCACCAATGCGACCGGCACGGCGTCTCCACCCTGATTTCGACCAACGGCACCTTGCTGGATGAGAAGGCGGCCGAACGGCTGCTGGCCACGCCGCTGGAGCACATCACGCTGAGTTTCGACGGTTACAGCAAGGAGACTTTCGAGTTTTACCGCAAGGGCGCGAAGTTTGAGCGGGTACGCGACAATTTCGTGCGGTTCTGCCGCCTGAAGCACGAGCGGCGGGCCAAGGTGCAGATTGTGGTGCAGATGGTGAGGATGGACGGCAACCGGCACGAGGTGGAGGCGTTTCAACAGTTCTGGCGGGCCGTGCCGGGCGTGGATCTGATCCGGATCAAGGAAGACGAGACGAATCTGATGCGGCCTGGCGCGGTGCATGATGCGGGCGCATGGAAGCATCCGTGCCACTACCTGTGGCGCGGTCCGCTGTATGTGAAACACAACGGCGACGTGTATCCGTGCTGTCAGAGCTATATGCTGGACGGCGCGCCGGTGGGGAATGTGATGGAGCGGCCGATGGCGGAGATCTTCGATGGGGCGGAGATGCAGAGGATGCGCGGGCTGCACGTGGAAGGACGGGCGGGGGAAATCGGGATCTGCGCGAAGTGCTGCACGACGATCCCGCATCCGGTGCTGGTGGCCGGGAGTTTGCTGTTGAACGGCAGCACGGTGCGGCGCCTGCTGCCCCTGATCGAGAAATTCGGGGACGGTCTACTCAATTCCCAATTAAAGCGAGAGACAGAGCCTCCTCTGGTGCAGCTTGCACCGCCGGCAGCGCCTTCCGGCCGCGTTTCGCGGGGCGAAGACGGCGGCCCAATTCCTCCTCCAGCCGGTTGATGGCGGATTCCGGCGCCATGGGGCGTCCGGTTTGCGTCGCGTGGCGCAAGACGGGCGCGAACGCGGCGTCTTTGCTCCGCAGGTCCAGAAACTGCCGCCAGCCCGGCGGGTCAAAGTCCTGGAGCCACGCCTCACCGACGAGCGGCAGACGCGATGGCGCCAGGCCCAGGTGCTCCGCGGCGCTGGACCACGGATGCTGCTCGGCGCGCTCGGCCAGGCCCGCCCGAACGGGGTTGAGCTCCACATACGCAAGCGCGTTCCAGATGTGGGCGCCTGCCAAAATGCAGGAAAAATAGCGTGCCTGCCAGAGATGGCCGCATCCACCGTGGCTGGCGTGGACGTAGCGGGCGTAGGCGGTGTGGGCCCACTTCAGGGCGCGATGGAGCGATTCCGGGGTCTGCGGGATCGCGATCAGATGGACGTGATTGGCCATCAGGCAGAATCCGGTGAACTCCACGCCGTAGAGTTCCGCGGCTTGCCGGATGAGGCGCAAATAGACAAAACGGTCCCGATCCTCAAAGAAAACGGGCTTCCGATCTGTGCCCCGTTGAGTGATGTGGTGGGGGTAACCGCTGGCGACAATACGAGGGATCCTGGCCATGCGATGAGGTAGTCACCGCCGGCCGCGGTTGTTCTCAAAAACAATTGGGAATTGAGTAGACCGTCCCCGATTTAGCGCTTGACGCCGGGTTGGAGTTCGGCGGGGAGCAGCGGGTTGAAGAGGCCGCGCTCCTGGTAGTAGCCGGGCTGGACCTTTTCGACGACGTTGGCCACCGAGCGATCCAGCATTGTGAAGAAGGGCTTGGGGCCGAGGCCGATCCAGAAAGTCAGGATCAGCAGGGGGGTGAAGTAGGCGATTTCGCGCCAGTTGAGATCCTTCAGGCCCATGTTCTTCTCGTTCTTCAGATCGCCCAGCATGGTGCGCTGGAACAACCACAGCAGGTAGGCCGCGCCCAGGGCGATGCCGATGCCGCAGGCCAGCGCCCACCAGAAGGACACCTCGAAGGCGCCCCGCACGATCACCACCTCGCCGATGAAGCCGTTGAGTGGCGGCAGGCCCATGGAGCCCAGAGTGGCGATGAGGAAGATGAACGTGAAAACCGGCATCACCTTGAACAGGCCGCCGTATTCGGCGATCTCGCGCGTGTGCCGGCGCTCGTAGACCACGCCGACGATCAGGAAGAGCATACCGGTAGAGATGCCGTGGTTGATTTGCTGGATGATGGAACCGGAGATGCCGGCGGGGTTGAAAGCGAAGATGCCCAGCGTGCAGAAGCCCATGTGGCTCACCGACGAGTAGGCCACCAGTTTCTTCCAGTCTTTCTGCATCAGACTGACCAGCGCGCCGTAGATGATGGCGATGATGGAGAGCCCGGCCACGATGCTCACCACCTTGGGATCGCGCGCCGTTTCCGGCAGCATGGGCAGGGAGAAGCGCAGGAAGCCGTAGGTGCCCATCTTCAACAAAATGCTGGCCAGGATGACGGAGCCGGCGGTGGGCGCTTCCGTGTGGGCGTCGGGCAACCACGTGTGCAGCGGCCACATGGGCACCTTGACGGCGAAGCCGAGGAAGAACGCCCAGAAGACCCACCATGCCATCTCAGGTGGCATTTTGGTTTCGAGCAGGGCCGCCATATCGAACGTCAGAGTCTGGAACTGGACATAGTGCTGCCAGTAGAAGGCCAGGATGCCCAGGAGCATCAGCATGGAGCCGATCAGTGTGTAGAGGACGAACTTGATGCTGGCGTAGCCGCGGCGTTGGCCGCCCCAGATCGCGATGATGAAATACATCGGGATCAGCGTCAGTTCCCAGAAGAGAAAGAACAGCAGGAAGTCGCGGGCGGCGAAGACGCCCAGCATGCCGAACTGCAACAGCAGGAAGTGGCCGTAGTATTCCTTCAGCCGGTTTTCAATCGCCGTCCAGGAGCAGAGTGAGGCCAGGAAGCCCACCAGCGTGGTCAAGAGGATCAGCAGAACGGCGTAACCGTCGGCGGCCAGATTCCAGTAGGCGCCGATGGAGGGGATCCAGCTTACCTTTTCGACAAACTGGAAGTCGTTCTGCGGATTGAACTGAAACCAGAGCGGCAGAGAGATGAAGAAGCCCAGCAGAAAGACGAAGTTCGCCCACCACTTGATGAGCCTGGAGTTCCCCGCGGGCAGGAAGAAGAGCACAAGCAGTCCGACGAGAGGGGTGCACAGGATGATTGAGAGCAGGTGGTCCATGTTGAGCTATCCGGCCAAGTTGTCATTCTATCCCAAATCAGATAAAAAGAGCCGCGAGGGTCAGGATTGAATCCCGAGGGCTCGCGGCTCGCAGGTTGAGGCTCTGCCTGGTTTACTTGAAGCTGGCCTGCTTCATGGCGCCATAGGCGAAGCCAAATGTGCCCGGTTCTGTGTTGCCGCCGTCAACCAGCGGAGCCACCAGCCGGGGGATGTTCGTGCCGTTGGTGTGTTGCAGGATGAGTTGACCGACGAGCTCCGGGTTGTCGCCGGGGTTGGCCGGCATCTGCTGGAGGATGCTGGACGGGACCACGATAGTGTGCGCAGTCGTGGGGGCGAAGCACATGAAGGTGCGGGTCACGATCTTTGTGGTGTCTTCGGGGGCGGGGCCGCGTGAGAGGCCAACTGCCGTCGCCAGGTCACCCGCGTTGCCGTCGCCGGTCCAGAGGAATGAAAGGTCGGCGCCGCGGTCCACCGTGTTCATCGAGGTTTCCTCGCGGTTGGTCCAGACGATCGAATCCGGGACGTTGCTGGCGACGCTGAAGGCGCCTACCACCGCGCCGCCCTTGCCGGAAAGCGTGTAAGTGCCCTTCTGAACACCCGATGCCGTCGCGCCGCCGCCACCGGGCAGCCCAGGTATGGGCGGCAGGCCTGGGATCGTCGGGATACCAGGGATCCCGCCGCCCGCTGGAGCGAGGTCCAGCAGGTAGCTGTTGGTGTTTGCCACCTTGGGGACCACCCTGTCCAGGCCGCCGGGGCCCTTAATGTTCAGCTCGCCGGCGTCCACCAGTTCCGCCGCTATGGCGGGCGAAGTGGAATCGACGGCGGTCCAAATGTTGCAGCCCACCGGATTGACAATCCAGCTCGCACCGGTGGTGCCCATGTATTGGGCCAGCGAGGCCGCGTTGTATCGCACGAAAGAGCCGCCGATGCTTTCCGTTTTGGTCTCCAGCGTGCCGAAGTCCGGAATGGTGATTTTGATCGATTGCTGCAGCAGGCTGAAACCTCCCAGCGTGATCGTCCCACCCGCATCCAGGGTCTTCAAGCCCTCAGGCGTGAGGCCGAGCGGATGGACGCAGGCCGGCGCATCGGCGCTGGCCACCACGGGAATGGAGCCCTTGGCGGTGACCACGTCTCCGATCTTGATCCGAATGTCGATGGTGCAGCCCGCGGGCAGGCCCTCCGCCGGGACGACGAAGGTCACGCGGTTGTAGCCGGGCTTCAGCGGATTGCGGCCGATGTAGGTGACGGGGATTTCGACGCCGCCCAGGACGACGAGAGCGCCATCCACCGCGTTCAGCTCGGGCGGGAATTCATTGTCGGGCGTGTCGATGGAACCGAGGCCGGCGGCCTCCAGGTCCACAGTCTGGCTGGGGCGCAGTGGCTGAGTGAAGCCCGCCGTCATCGAGTCAGAATCGGGTACGCGGATCTTCGCAACGGCGCCGCTACCCACCTGTCCGTCAACGGTCAGGATGCCGAAGTTGCGATCGGCAACTTTGGCGGCAAAGGGGTCGCTGGCCTCGCCGTTGAAGGTGACAGTCACTTTGTAGTCGCCAGCGGACGCGCTGGACGGAAGGATGGCCACGACGCGGGTGGCCGACGCGGAAACGATATAGGCCGGGACGACGGCCGAATCGTCCATGGTTGTGAATGCGACGGAGACTCCGCCCAAGTCCTGGCCGTACGGCACATCGGCTTTGAGCTCGTCTACCGGACCCAGATCCTTGCCGGCGACGACGAAAACGGATCCGCGCGCAATTGCGCTGGGCTCCGAGACCGCAGCCAGCGTGCGCACGCCAGTCTTCTCCGTGATTTGCGGCTTTGCCGCGGCCATGGTGGCGCAGAGCGCCAAAAATACTGCAAAGAGACTCGTGTGTCTCATAATCCTCCTGTTTTTTGTGCAAGTTGCGGGCGCACTGCGGCAGCCAGGCGCGCGCGCCAGATTCGGTCTATGCAGGTAGCGTAGTCGAGATGGTGGAGTAGCGCAAGGGGCAAGAAAGCTTAGGCTGGCTCGCGCCCCGCAATTCCAAGTGAACGCATCTTTTTATAGAGATTACTGCGTTCCAGGCCGAGCAATTCCGCGGTGCGGCTGACGTTGCCGCCGGATTCGTCCAGTTTCTTCAAAATGTAGTCGCGCTCGGCGGCCTGGCGGACCTCCACCAGACTCGGACTGCGCTCCGGGGAGCGCTCCGGCTGGCGGCGGCTGGCCGGCAGCGGGATATGACGTGCGTCGATGCGAACCTGGGAATACATGATCACGATCCGCTCCATCAGGTTCTTCAACTCGCGCACGTTGCCGGGCCAGGAGTATTCCTGGAGCAGGCGATAGGCCTCCGGCGTGAGGTCCTTGGCCTTGCGGCCGTAGGCGGTGGTGAACTCGTGTAGGAAATGGCCGGCCAGTTGTGGAATGTCCTCAATGCGCTCGCGCAGCGGCGGCACTTCGAAGGGAATTACATTCAGGCGGTAGAAGAGGTCTTCGCGGAAGTTGCCGCGCTCGATCTCGTCCTCCAGATTCTTGTTGGTGGAGGCGATGACGCGCACGTCCACCTGCACGGCCTCGGCCGAGCCGACGGGCTCAAAGCGCTGCTCCTCCAATACGCGCAGCACTTTCGCCTGCGTGCGCAGGCTCATATCGCCCACCTCATCGAGGAAGAGCGTGCCGCCATCGGCCTTCTCAAACTTGCCGGTCTTGTCTTCCACCGCGCCGGCGAGTGAGCCGCGGCGGTGGCCGAAGAGCTCGCTCTCGATCAGCTCCTCGGGGATGGCGGCGCAGTTGAGTTCGACGAAGGGCCGGTCTGCCCGCGCGCTGCCGGCGTGGATGGCATGGGCGACGAGCTCTTTGCCGGTGCCGCTCTCGCCAAAGATCAGGACACGGCCGTTGGTGGCGGCCATCAGGCCGATCTGCTGGCGGAGTGCTTTGGTGGGGACGCTATCGCCGATGATCTGGAGGCGGCCGCGCGAAGTGTCGCGCAAATCGCGCAATTCGAGGTGCAAACGGCGCTGTTCGAGCGCGTTTTTGAGCACTAACAGCACCTTTTCGATGGTTAGCGGTTTCTCCAGGAAGTCAAAGGCGCCGAGCTTTGTAGCGCGCACGGCTGTCTCGATGTTGCCGTGACCGGAAATCATGATGACGGCGGGCGAGCCGGGGAGCGCGATGGACTTCAGGCGGTTGAGCACTTCGAGGCCGTCGATGCCAGGCAGCCAGACGTCGAGCAGGATTGCTTCGTAGGCGCCGGCCAAAGCCTCGGCCACGGCCTCCTCGCCGGTGGCGACGGCATGGGGCTCAAAGCCCTCGTCCTCCAGCACGCCAGAGAGGGACTGCCGGATGCCGGGCTCATCGTCAACGATCAGAACTCTTATGCGCTTCATGCCGGGACCTCAACCGGGCGGGGCTCGCTGTCGGCGGGCGCCAGGGCCGGTAATTCGATGATAAAGCGCGCGCCGGCCGGATGGTTATCTTCCACGCGAATATGGGCGCCGTGCTCGGCGACGATGTGGCTGACGATGGCGAGGCCCAGGCCGGTGCCGCGCTGTTTGGTGGAGAAGTAGGGCAGGAAGAGTTTCTCCTTGTCCTCGCTGGTGATGCCGCAGCCGGTGTCGGCGATGATGAGCTGGACGGTATCGGCGCCGGTGAGCTGTGTCTCCACGTAGAGATGCCGAAGCGGCGCGTGGGCCATGGCCTCGGCGGCGTTATCGACGAGATTGACGACCACGCGTTTGAACTGTTCGCAATCGAGCGAGACCGGAGGCAGGCCGGCCGCGAGTTCGCGGTGGATGGTGATGCCGGCGAGGCGGCCATCGAAGACGGCGAGGCCGTCGGCGACAACGGTGTTGAGGTCGGACGGGGACGGATGCGCGGCGGGGAAGCGGGCGAAGCGTGAGAATTCGTTGGCCAGAGTCTTGACGCTCTCCACCTCGCGGCCGATGGTGGCGCAACATTCGGTGATGATGCGCTTGATGTCTGGCGGAACCTGCGTCTTCTCTAACTGGCGGACGATGCGCTCCGAGCTGAGCGCGATGGGCGTGAGAGGGTTTTTGAGCTCGTGGGCGATACGCCGGGCCACCTCGTGCCAGGCGGTGGCACGCTGGGCGCGGAGCAACTCGGTGGCGTCCTCGATCACTACCACCATGCCGGACGTGGAGGTCGCCTCGAGCGCGGCGGCGGTGACGGCAAAGTGGCGGACTCCCTCCGGCGTGCGGACCTCAAACTGGCGGTCGGCCTTGCCGGTGCGGCGGGCGCGCTTGAGCAAGCGCAGGAACTCGGGCTGCTGCTCGGCGGGGAGGATCTCGGGGAGCCGGACTCCGGGCTGTACTTTGCCAGCCGGGAAGATGGCTTTCAGCGCGCCGTTCACCAGTTGCACGGTGCTGTCATGACTCAGAGAAATGACGCCGGTGGGGATGCTCTCCATCACGGCCTCGATGAAGCGGCGGCGGCGTTCCAGTTCATCCTGGTTGGCCTGCAAGTCCTGGGTCATCTCATTGAAAGCACGGACCAGCACGGCGAGCTCATCGGTGGCCTCGACATGTACGCGAAAGGCGAGATTGCCGCCGCGCACGGCGCGGGCCGCCTCCAGCAGGGCCGTGACCGGAGCGCTGATCTGGCGGGCAAGGAAGAGCGCCACCCAGACGGCGACAAATAGGATGAAGACGGTGATTAGAATCAGTAACTGGAGGTAGAAACGGCGCGTTTGTTGCTTGGCCGAGGCGAGACGGTTGTAGTCGTTCAAGCGGCTGTCAATCTCCCGCTGACGCTGCATCAGATCCACCGGCATGCGCGAGCGTACAACGACGGCGCCGCCTTCGTCAATGGGCGCGCGAACTGTGATTTCGATGCCCCGCTCACCGGTGGACTGGAGTTGGCAGATGGCGAACTGGCCACCGTCGGTACGCTCGATGTGGGCTTCTTCCACACCGCCCTTCTCGCAGATAGCGGCGAAAAACTCAGCAGGGGCGTGGCCTGACTTCAGAAAAGCGTCCACTTCCTGGCTGTCGGCGGCCCAGCGGGCGACGTTGAGGGCGCGGTGGCGCGTCTCCTTCTCCATGGCCTCGCCGATGGTCTGGAGGTTGACCTTGAGGCGCTCGGCCGGCTGGCTGAACCACTTATCGATGTTGCGGTTGAGCACCTCGACGCTCCAGACGACGAGGAAGATGGTGGGCAGGAAGGTGAGAGAGAGGGCTCCGACGAGGATCTTGGTGCGGATGCGGGAGCCTTCGACCCCGGCGCGGCGGGCGAAGTAGAGCTTGGCCGCATCGCGAAACAGCATGAAGCCCAGCAGCACGGTGAGGAGGAAGGTGAGGGTGGAGAGACCCCAGAAGATGTAGGTCTGTTCCGGAGTGACGGGTCCGTTATCGCCGACGGTGAAGGAGCCTTGCCAGATGACGAGGCCAGCCAGGATCAAAAGGAGTGTGAGTCCGGCGCCGAACCGGAATCTCTGTCGAACCATAGATTTGCGCCTGCCTTCTTTCAGAAAGTGTAGCGGTTTGGCTGCCGCGGTGGGTAGCGGGCTATCTTTCGATCTGGCTTCGGATGGGCTAACGCCGCTGTTTATTAATAGTTGTTCATCATGGGCGTTGCAGGTCTGAAAGCCTTGACTGAATAAGTGACCTTTATGTTACGATTCTCACATCGGACTTTACCTGTGTCTCTATTCGGGAGTAAGAGGGTTTTTTATATGAAGGGCGACGCTGCCAGCGCGTCGGGGGTTGAAAACGCCTTCCGTCAGCCTGACGCATCGCCAGACCCAGTCGGTCGCCCTGGCCGGCAGATGGGCGAGCAAGCAGTCCCGACCCGCGACTCGAACTCCATTCCGCTTCAGACCCAGGTTGTCTCGCTCCAGACCCATGTTCGGTCCTTGGACTCAGCAGGGCTAAACTTTTCGGGAGTTTCCAATCGAACCTTTTTGGGAGGCAATAGTGACTAGCAACTTGTTTGCAGGCTTCAGGGGCGGCTCACGCATCACATTCGCGTGCTTCGTTCTTTTTGTGTTGGTATGCGGTTTGGCCATGGGGCAGGAGACGACCGGCTCGATCACGGGCCAGGTTGTCGACTCTTCCGGCTCCGCCATTCCCAACGCCAAGGTGGAGGTGAGCGGTGTATCGTTGCCGCGCGCCATGACTGTCACGACTGATTCGTCCGGCACCTTCAGTTTTCCGTCTCTGCCGGGCGGCAGCTATGTGGTAAGCGCCACGGCAGCGGGCTTCTCTACGCAGAAGACCACTGGTGTCGCGGTATCCCTGGGCCGCGCCAGCCGTCTTGAGTTCAAGATGGAAGTTGGCCAGATCACGGAGAGCGTGGTTGTGAGCGCGGATGCAGCCATGGTGGACACGGCTTCGAGTTCGTCCTCCGTTAACGTGGACAAGTCGTTCTTCGACTTGATGCCCAAGGGCCGAGGCTTTTACGATCTGATCAACTTGGCGCCCGGCGCGCGTAACGAAGGCAAGTCGGGTGGTTATCAGGTGGACGGCGCCTCCGGTTCGGAGAACACCTTCTACCTGGACGGCATGGAAGTCACCAACATCCAGACGGGCGTCCTGAGCGGGCAGAACCGCATCCCGGTTGAGATGGTGCAGCAGGTGCAGGTGAAGAACGGCGTCATGGAAGCGCAGTACGGCGGCGCTATGGGCGGCGTCATCAACGCATCCGTGCGCAGTGGCACAAATGAGATTCACGGCACAGTCGGCATGTACTACAACAACGACAGCATGTCGGCGCGTCTGCGGCCTACGCTGCAAATGGACCCGACCGACACCACTCGTTCGAAGACCCGTTACTTCCAGAACACGATGGACGATTACACGACCATCAACCCTATCTTCAGCGTCGGCGGCCCGCTTGTGAAGAATAAGCTATTCTTCTACAGCGCTTACATGCCTACCAACACCAATACCAACCGCAACGTAACTTTCCTGTCGGATGGCGTGAAGGGGACCTACACCAATAAGTACCGTCAGCAGTATCTGACGAACAAGCTGGACTTCGCGCCGTTCAGCAAGCTCCGCATGAACGCAAGCTGGATGTGGAATCCGAACTACAGCAAGGGCTCGCTGCCTGCCCGTGACGGCACGGACTCCTCCACGAATCAATGGGCAAAGCTCGGCAATTACAGTGCCGGCAACACCATCTCCGGTCAAGTGGATTACCTGGCCAGCAGCAAGCTGATCATCTCGTTCCGCGGTGGCTACAACTACAGCAACTACACCGACCGCTACTCGATTCCCGAGACCACCGCCATCTACTACTCCAACTCCAACGTAAACTCCCCGCTGGCCATCCCGGCCGACCTGCGTGGTACGGCGGGCTGGAGAGTGCAGGCCGTTGGCCGGACCGACTACAACATTTACAAGCGCATCAACCTGAACGCCGATGCCAGCTATCTGGTCAATTGGAAGGGCCAGCACAACATCAAGGGCGGCTGGCAGACCAACCGGCTCTCGAACGACGTGCTCGCGCTCACGTACCCTAACGGCTACTACCGCTACTATTGGGGCCAGAGCTACACCTGCGTCACTTCGCAGTGCAGCGGCAAGCAGACGGGCGACTTCGGCTACTACCGCTACCGCCTGTTCGGCACCAGCGGCGCCGCTTCCAGCGACAACCAGGGCATCTTCCTGCAGGACAACTGGCGTGTCAACAAGTATCTGAGCCTGAACCTCGGCATCCGCACCGAGCGCGAGTTCCTGCCCAGCTTTTCATCGGGCAGCGGCGCGGCCGCTCCTCCGGTGGAGTTCGGCTGGAGCAAGAAGTTCTCGCCCCGCATCGGCGGAGCGTGGGATCCCAAGGGCGACGGAAAGATGCGCCTTTACGCTTCGTGGGGCTATTTCTACGACGTAATGAAGTACGAAATGCCGCGCGGCAGCTTCGGCGGCGACGTGTGGTGGGATTACTACTTCTCGCTCGGCGACCCGAACCTCGTGAAGACGCTCCAGGGCGTCCCAAAGGATCCGAAGGCGTTGCCCGGAAAGTTCTTTGAGGCCATCAACTGGCGCATTCCGTCGAACGATCCGGCCAACCCGACCATCGACAAGAACCTGGAACCGATGAAACAGCGCATGCTTGACCTCGGCTTCGATTACAGCCTAAGCTCCACCCTGGTGGCTTCGCTGCGCTACACCAACCGCCGCTTGATCCGCACGATTGAGGACGTTGGAACGCTGGGTCCGGATGGCGAAATCTACTACATCGCCAACCCTGGATTCGGTCTGACCGTGGACCCGAAGACCTGGGAAGCCGGCATTCCTGTAACGCCCAAAGCCAAGCGCAACTACGACGCTCTGGAAATGCGTCTCGACAAGCGCTTTTCCAAAAATTACCAGTTCGCCGCTAGCTACACCTATAGCAAGTCCACCGGCAACTACAGTGGCTTGGCCAGCTCCGACGAAAACGGCCGCACCAGCCCGAACGTCAACCGTTACTTCGATCTGCCCTGGATCGGCTACACCGAGAAGGGCACGCTCGCCGATGGCGTGCTGGCGACCGATCGTCCGAATACCTTCAAGGTGTTCGGCGGCTACACGCTGAAGAGCATCCTGGGCCACACGACGTTGTCCCCCAACATGGCTCTGTATTCCGGCATCCCGTTGACCACCAACATCAACGTGATCTCCTCGACGCCGGCCTATCCCTACGGTCGTGGCGATATGGGCCGTACGCCCGTGTTCTATAACTTCGATCTGAACCTGATGCACGATTTCCCCGTGTGGAAGGCGAAGGAATCCATGAAGGTTCGTTTCGAGTTCACGGTCTTCAACCTGTTGAACAGCAGCATCGTGACGGATAAGTCTGTCAATCTGCTTCACCCGGATGACGGTCAGTTGACCTTCGCTCACGATGCCGACTTCTTCAAGGGATTCAGTACCGCAGCCTTGATGAAGGCGCAGGGCGGTAGAGTGGATCCGCTCTACAACCTGGCCAATAGCTTCCAGGGGCCGCGCTCGGCGCGTCTCCAGTTGACGTTCTTCTTCTAAGAACGCAAGCCCGACTAAAACTGAGTTGGGGCGCCCTCGATCGGGGCGCCCCAACGTCGTTCTCGCAGTCGAGGGAAAGTATTCGTGCCGAGTCACAAATTGCCAACAATCTTGACTTGATACCTGACTGTCATGTTACGCTTATCTCACCAGACGTTACCTGTGTCTCGGAACTGGGTTAGCCGGGAGTTCTTTGATGAAGATCGCCTTGGCCGGCACCGGAGAGGAACACCATTCCTCTCGCGATTCTGACCTTATCGTCAATTTGCTGGTATGGTTCGGCGCGTCGCGCGATGGTGCGGAGCTCATCTCCACCGTGAACCCTGCCGGTGCATCAAAACCCAACAGTTTCCGAGCCCAGTTGTCTCGCTTCAGTCGCGCTTGCAGTCCGGGAATACGACCGGGCCAAACGCGAAAGTCATCGTATTCTCACTATGTCCCCTGGGCGACGGCCCATGGGCGTGTGGGAAAACCTGAGTTGGGGTTCGAACCTAGTTCCGTTTGGACATTCTCAACGCAACAGGACCACACCCGGAAGTGGGAGCCAAATCGATGAATGGTCTGTCGATGGGGTGGTCAAGAGCCGTAAGCACGGGCTGGTTTCAATCAGGGGCCGGCGAAAAATCAATCGCTTTGGAGGTTAGTGTGAGAAGAACTCAACCGGATGAGACCGGGAACAATCAGCGGATCAGCGGCTCCACCATGAAGTCGCTCACTCGCGGCCTGGGACTGGTGCTGCTCCTTGCGGGCGCCATTCTGGGTCAAACGAACACAGGAAAGATTCTGGGCCGGGTGGCGGATCCGTCGGGTGCCGGTGTGCCCGGCGCGAAGCTGACCGCGTCCAGTTCCACGCTGCCGACGCCGCTTGTGGCAACGGCGAACGATAGCGGCGATTACATATTTGAACTGGTGCCGATCGGCGTCTACACGATTACCGTGGAGAAGGCCGGTTTCCGCACGGCAAGACAGCAGAACGTGCAGGTGAAGCTGGGTTCCCAGGTGGACTACAACCCCAAGCTGGAAGTCGGCCAATTGAGCGAAGTGATCGAAGTCAGCGCCAGCGTGCTCTCGCTGGACACCACTTCCAGCCGCACTGCAACCAACATCACGGAAGCGCAGTTCGACGCGCTGCCAAAGAGCCGCTCCTTCAACAGCATGCTGCAGATGGCTCCGGGCGTACGCCAGGAAGTCAAGAACGGCAACGCGGGCGTGGGCGGCATCCAGGTTGACGGTGCGAGCGGATCTGAAAACTCGTTCGTCATTGACGGCGTGGATGTGAGCGACATTCGGCGAGGTTCGCTCCGTGTGCAAAACGCGATTCCCTTCGAGTTCATTCAGGAAGTGGAAGTGAAGACGAGCGGCTTCGACGCCCAGTATGGCGGCGCCGCGGGCGGAGTAGTGAACGTGGCTACCAAGCCCGGCACCAACGACTTCCACGGACAGGCTGCTGTGTTCTATACGAGCGACGGAATGAACCCCGTGAATCGCGGCTACTATCAGCGATCGGTAGCCAGCGCCAACGTGGCGGAGTTCTTCAAGCCGAAGCAGGACAGCTACAGCACCTGGTATCCGGGCGGCATGCTCAGCGGCCGCATCATTCCCAACAAGGTGTTTTTCACCGTGGGTACATTCCCGGTGCTCACCTCGACGAAGCGATCGCCGCAGTACGCCACGGGGACAAAGACGTGGACTCAGGACGATTTGAACCACTACTTCCTGAGCCGGGTGGACTATGCTCCCACGTCGAAGCTTCAGATCAACAGTTCGTATATGTGGACTCCCCAGCGCCAGACCGGTGCGCTGCCGAACATCGACCCGCGCATCGCCGCGCCGTCCAATGATCTGACCGTGCAAGGCGGATGGCAGCCCTCTTCGGCGGTGACGGCATCGGCAAACTATGTGCTGACGCCCCGCTGGCTGGTGAGTGCAAGGTACGGATACAAGTATCAGAATGACAAACTGGGCAACTACGGCCTCGCCGTGGCGCCCTATCTGACGTATGGCAATGCGGCTTCCAACGCCGGCTTGCCTGTGCCGACCGAAGTGAATCAAGGCAACGGCTGGCACAACGTCTCCAGCACCTTTGGCGTACAGAAAGACATCACCACCCGCCACAACCTCTACCTGAGTTCCGCGCTTCTGTTGGGCAAGCACAACATCAAATTCGGGTACGACATGGCCCGCCTGGGCAACGATGTGAACAGCAACTATGTCAACGGAGCGTTCACGATCCAATGGGGTGACGCGTTTACTCGTGGCTCCATCACAAATGCCAAGGGCGCCTATGGCTACTACATCTGGGAAGACGGCGTGCGTCAGAATTCAGCGGTCAGCAGCAAGAACCAGGGATTCTATGTCCAGGACAGTTGGCGCGCGACCAAACGGCTTACGCTCAACGTGGGCATTCGTTTCGAAAGCGAATACCTGCCACCTTACCGGGCGGAACAGGCCGGCGTGAAGATTCCTAATCCGATCTCCTTCGGTTGGGGATCGAAAGTTGCTCCCCGCCTGGGCGCCGCGTATGACGTGCTTGGCGACGGGAAGTGGAAGATCACGGGCAGCTTCGGTTTCTACTACGATGTCATGAAATACGAATTGGCCCGAGGTTCGTTCGGCGGCGACTATTGGGTGAGCCACGTATACACATTGGACAACCCGAACGTGCTGAGCCTCGGCCTTGCCAATCCGGGCGCCGCTGGCAAGCCGATCATCTCGTACGACAACCGCACGGTGCCAATCAATGCCCAGGGACAACTTGAAGGGATCGACCCCAATATCAAGCCGTTCAAGGAGCGCCGCTTCAGCTTCGGTCTGGAGCGCCAGTTAGGCGCCCGGAGCGTATTTGGCGTCCGCTACACGCGCACCGACATTCTGGCCGGCATCGAAGACATCGGTGTTCTCGATAAAGATGACAACGAGCAGTATCTCATCGGGAATCCGGGCCTCGGCGAAACCCGCAACACGGCAAGCATCTACGGTGCGAAGACTCCGGATGGCAAGGAATTCCTGGTCCCGAAGGCTACTCGCGAGTACAACGCCGTGGAGTTCCGCCTGCAAGGGCAACGGAAGCAGCTTACTTACCTCGCCAGCTATACCTGGAGCCGCCTGTGGGGCAACTGGTCCGGCCTGGCAAACTCGGATGAGTCCGGCCGCTCCGACCCAGGTGTTTCGCGCGCGTTCGACCTGCCGTACTACTACTTCGATCAGAGCGGCAGCCAGAGGAACGTGTTCGGCCTCCTGGCGACCGACCGCACGAATGAGATCAAGGGCTTCCTGTCCTACGATCTCAAGAGCAAGATCGGGAGCACGATGTTTGGATTGACTCAGGTGGCCTTCAGCGGCACGCCGGACTCGACCTCGGTGATCTACCAATCTGCCCCGACGTTCCCCCACGGCCGCGGCGACATGGGCCGGACTCCGTTCTACACTCAGTCGGATTTCAGCCTTTCGCACACCGTGAAAATCACCGAGCGCTACCTTGCCCGGTTCGAAGCGAACTTCATCAATCTGTTCAACCAGGCAGCGGTTGTTTCGCGCACCACGCAAATCAACCGCACTGGTGCGATCAGCGCCGCGCAGTTGCCGTTAAGCAAGTTCTTCGGCGGCTACGATGTCAACAAGTTCGTCTACGCCGGCAACTACCTGACCGGCGGGACGCCGCAGTACAACCCGATCTACGGACTGCCCGGCGGTAACTACCGCGCCGGCGGTGCCGGGGCTTATCAGAACCCCCGGAGTATCCGCATCGGAGTCCGATTCCTCTTCTAAAGAAGAGACCAAGTCGAAGCAGAAAAGGGGCGTTCCCAGTCGGGGCGCCCCTTTTCTGTTGCGTATGCGCTAATGATCAATCGTCAGAATATGAGTCGTCTCACATCAGATACTATTGACAACAAGTCAGGCATGTTGTACATTGGTCTTGTCGGACTAACCCGAATCAAGGAGATCAACCATGAGCAACATCATTCGTCGCAACCAGTTTCCTGGCTTCGAGGCATTCCCAACCGGGTCTCTGTCCCTGTTCGAGGACACCCTCAACCGCTTCTTTAGTGAAGGACCCACGGCGCGGCCCTGGAGCCCTTCGGTGGACATCGCCGAGGATGAGAATTCGCTGACGTTGACCGCCGACATCCCCGGCGTCAAGCTCGAAGAGATCGATCTGAAGATCGAAGACGGCACGTTGACGTTCAGCGGCAAGCGCGAGTTCGAGAAGAAGGAATCCAAGGGCGCCTATCATCGCATCGAGCGCAGCTACGGTACTTTCCAGCGGGCCTTTGCGCTGCCGGATACGGTGGACGTGGAGAAGGTCGCGGCCGGCTACGAAAGCGGTGTCCTGAAGGTCACTTTGCCGAAGAAGGAAGCCGCGCGGCCGAAGACGATCAAGGTGGAAATCGCCCGCTAATCCGCAAGGGCGGGGTCTGCCGAGGCGGACCCCGCTCCCCGTTCAGATGTGAATTCCGACCATTGACCCCCAGCCTTCCCCACTTGGAACATTACGTTGACGCTACAAAAACGGCTTCGCTAGACTGATAGGGAGTGTAAAGCCCGTGGTCTGCGTACGCCGTCCCCGAGCCCCCTATCCTAAGTTCCCAGGAGGGAATCGAGTTGCCCGACGTCAGCCGTCACATTTTCACATCGGAGTCCGTCACTGAAGGACATCCCGACAAGATTGCAGATCAGGTCAGTGATGCCGTACTGGACGCCATCCTGAAGGCCGATCCAATGGGCCGAGTGGCCTGCGAAACCCTGGTTACCACTGGCACCTGTATCGTGGCCGGCGAAATCACCACCACGGACCTGAAGTTTTTCAAGGACATTCCGGACCTCGCCCGTGAGGTCATCAAGGACATCGGCTTCACCAGTTCCGACTACGGATTCGATTACAAGTCGTGCTCGGTGATGAGCCTGATTCACGGCCAGTCTCCGCACATCGCGATGGGCGTGGATACCGGTGGCGCCGGCGACCAGGGCCTGATGTTCGGCTACGCTTGCGACGAGACCGAGGAATTGATGCCGCTGCCGATCATGCTGGCCCACAAGCTGGTGCAGCGTCTTTCGGAAGCCCGCAACAAGGGTGAGGTGGCTCACCTGCGTCCCGACGGCAAGAGCCAGGTCTCTGTCGAGTACGTCAACGGCAAGCCGGCGCGCATCGATGCCATCGTAGTTTCCACGCAGCACGATCCGCACGCCAGCAAGCCGAACACGATGCCCGACGGTCTGGTGGAAGCGATCCGCAGCGAGATCATCGGCAAAGTGGTGCCCGCCAACATGGTGGACGCCGATACGAAGTACCACATCAATCCGACCGGTTGCTTTGAAGTGGGCGGCCCCCACGGCGACACCGGCCTGACCGGGCGCAAGATCATCGTCGATACCTACGGCGGCATGGGCCGTCACGGCGGCGGTGCGTTTTCCGGCAAGGATCCGACGAAGGTGGACCGTTCGGCCTGCTACATGGCCCGCTACATCGCCAAGAACATCGTGGCCGCTGGTTTGGCTTCGCGCTGCGAAGTGCAGTTGGCGTATGCAATCGGCGTGGCAGAACCGGTGAGCGTGCTGGTTTCGACCTTTGGCACGGGCGTGGTGGACGAAGAACGGATGACGGAAATCGTCCGCAACAACTTCCCGCTGACCCCCAAGGAGATCATCGCGCACCTCAACCTGCGTCGGCCGATCTTCCGGGCCACCGCCGCGTTCGGCCACTTTGGCCGCACGGGCGAGGGCTTCACCTGGGAGTTGACCGACAAGGCCGCCGCGCTGCGCAGCGACGCGCGCGTAGCCTAGATTCGCGGCCCGGTTCGCTAATCGGCGCGAAACCATGCGAAAATAGTGGTTTCAGGCTCAGACGTCCACAAGTAGATCGCACTTAAGGCGGGCCTCGGACGGCCCGCCTTTTGGTGTGCGGAGGTTCTCAAATTGGCACTCATTGAAGGCTGCAAGCACGCACTCGACATCCACATTCCCGCCGACGCCGTTTCGGTGGAAGTGGAGAAGGTAGTAGAGAAGGTTCGGGCCAAGGCGCATATCCAGGGTTTCCGGCCGGGCAAGGCGCCGGCCAGCATCGTTCGCACGCGCTACGCGGCCGACATCCGCCAGGAAGCGATTGAGAATCTCATCCCCAGATACCTCGACAAGGAATGCGAGAAAGAGAATCTGCGCATGGTGAGCCGCCCGCAGATCAAGGACCTGCACTTTCACGACGGCGAGGCTGTGCACTTCAAGGCCGAGTTTGAAGTGGCGCCCGAGTTTGAGCTGAAGCAGACGCGCGGGTTGCAGGTGGAGTATCTGGAGCCTGTCGTCACCGACGAAGACGTGGATGGCCGGATCAACGACATCCGCGAATCGAAGTCGCAGTTTGTGAATGTGGATCCGCGTCCGGCCACGGATGGCGACAACTGCCTGGTCTCGCTGGAATCCATCGGGGGCCTTGAGGGCGAGCCGATGAAGCAGGATGAGATCAACATCGAGATCGGCGGCAAGGATACGTTCCAGACGTTTTCCGACGCGCTGCGCGGCGCCGAGCCGGGCGATGTGCGGCAGGCCGAGATCACCTATCCGGAAGATTACGCCGCCGAGAAACTGGCCGGCAAGACCGTGCAGTTCAACGTCACTCTGAAGCAGGTCCGCCTGAAGGAGATGCCGGAGCTGAACGATGATTTCGCCAAGGACCTGGGTGATTTTCAGAGCATCGACGAGCTCCGTGATGAAGTGCGCAAGTCGATCTTCCGCGAGCGGGAGCATGCCGCGCAGAGCGAGGCCAAGAACAAGCTGATCGACGCGCTGGTGGATCAGCATGACTTTGCCGTGCCCGAAACGTACGTCGACAATCAGGTGCAGAGCACGATTGAGGGACAGCTTCGCCAGTGGCAGTCGCAGGGCATGGATGTCAGCAAGCTGAAGCTGGATTGGGCCAAGCTGCGCGAATCGCAGCACGACCGCGCCAGGCGCGACGTGATGGCTTCTTTGCTGCTGGGCAAGCTCGCCTCCACCGAGAGCATCAATGTCACGCAGGACGAAATGGACGTTGAGCTGCAGCGCATTGCGCGGCAGCGCCGCGAGCCGGTGGCCGCGGTCCGCATGAGCATGGAGAAAGACGGCTCGCTGGACCGGATCGCCAACCGCATCCTGACCGAGAAGACTCTCAACTTCCTCTTTGAGCACGCGGTGAAGGTAGCGCCCGCGCCCGTTGTTGAAGCGGCGCCCGCCGAGTAACCGCTGCGCATGATCGCGGCCGCCAAATTGTTGTTGGAATCTGAAGCCCGTGCCATCGCGCGGGCTTCGGCGCGTCTGGACGCCGGATTTGCGCGCGCCGTTGAGCTGATTCTGGCGTGCGGCGGCAAGGTGATCACCAGCGGGATCGGCAAGAGTGGATTTGTGGCGGGCAAGTTGGCAGCCACGCTCTGCGCCACGGGCACGCCGGCCGCCTTTCTCCATCCGGCCGATGCGATGCACGGCGATCTGGGGCTGGTGGAGCCCGGCGACGTTGTCATCCTGATCTCCAAGAGCGGCGCCACCGAGGAGCTGGTGCGGCTGCTGCCGCGGTTGCAGGAACTCGGCGCGGAGCGGGTGGGCATTCTGGGGAACGTGGAGAGCCCGCTGGCGCGCGGCTGTGATGCTGTGCTGGATGCGAGTGTGGAGTGCGAGGGCGATCCGCACAACCTGGTGCCGGCGGCGAGCGCGCTGGTGGCCACGGCGCTGGGCGATGCGCTTGCGGCGGCGCTGATGCACGAGCGGGCGTTCAGCCCGGAGCAATTTGGCGTGCTGCATCCCGGCGGCCAACTGGGGCGCAATCTGCGGCTGCGCGTGGCGGATGTGATGCACGCTGGCGACGCTGTGCCGTGGGTGCGGCCCGGGGACGCATTGCGTTCGGTGGTAATCGCCATGACGGCCAGGCCGCTGGGGGCGGCGTGCGTTCTGCGGGACGATGGCACGCTGGCCGGGTTGATCACCGATGGCGACCTGCGCCGCGCGCTGGAACGGCACGAGGACATCCGCGGACTTCGCGCGGCGGACGTAATGACGGGACGGCCCACCACAGTGGCGCCGGATCTGCTGCTGCGCGATGCGCTGGCGCTGATGGAGACGCGCGAGCGGCAGTTATCCGTGCTGCCCGTTGTGCAGCGGGACGGACGCGCCGCGGGGCTGTTGCGGCTGCACGATATTTACGTGGGTAGGGCGTAAATCAGCGGCCCGCAGTCCACAGGATGGTGCGGTGCACCAGGACCCGGAACCACGGCAGCTCATGCGATTCGCGGCCGTGGCCAGGCTGCAGATAGACGACGCGCGATTTCGGATACGGGCTCACCCAGCCTAGCTCCACATCGCTGGTGGGGTGCTCACCGGTGAGCAGCACCTGCACGTCGGGGCGATGCCATACCTGTTTGTAAGTCTCGTCGAAGAGCCGCATCTGGGGCAGGCCCTTGGTGATGGCGTGCCCGGGCTTGGGTGTGACGACAAGCTCGACGTCGTGCAGGTACTTCGACGCCGCATATCCGGGCTCGGCCTTGAGCACATAACGTCCGCCCACCACGTCCTTCCACCACCACTCCCAGGCGGAGAAATCGGCGATGGCGTGGTGGAGTACCAGGATGCCTTTGCCGGCCTCGACAAAATCCTTTAGATTCTGGCGCGCCTTGTCGGAGAGCTGCTCCATCTGAATGGTGTCGTAGAGCACCAGAACGTCGTATTTTTGGCGCAGATCGCTGCGAAAAGCCACCGGATGCGGATCGACGTTGACGCGCACGTCACGCCACTTTTCAAAGACTCCATAGAACGAGGACTCGTGATCGTGGCCGCCGGTGACGAGCAGCACCCGCACGGCACTGGCGTCCTTTGGATCTGTGTCGATCTTCGCCGGCAGCGTGACGGCGCCGGTGGCCGCCCACTCCGTGCCGCGCGCGTAGGTGGCGATGAAGCCGGGCGTGTGCATGGAATCCAGATCGTGACCGAGCGCGGTGTGAAACACACGGCCCTTGCCGTAGGCGACGGTCCAGATCAGCGGCTTGTCGCGGCCCTGCGCCAGGACATGAATGCCCGGTTTCAGGCGGAAATTGCGGTAGAGCTCATCGGAGGTGACAAAGCGCTCGCCGAGGCCGGCGGTGATGGGGTGCTGGCGATCCTGGAAGACCACCTCATAGGCATCGCGCGGGCCGTGGCCGGTCTTGGGCTCGGCGTCGGACCAGGTGGCGCCCACCATCAGGCCCCACTCGTGCCACGGCGCCTGATAGACGCCCGTGCGGCCCATGTGCTCGCTCAGCACGGCCGTCTCGCCGAAGGGATAGCTGCCGGCGTGGACCACGACCAATCCCTTACCGCCCCGGACGAAGTCGGCAACTGCCTTTTCGGCCTGCACGCCCCAGCGCGGTCCGCAGTAGTTGGAGATCAACACGTCGTAGGGCCGCAGCGTTTCCGCGCTCAGCCCGGAGGGCTCCTCCGTGACGCGCACGTCAAAGCGGCCCGTGTCCTGCAAGACCTCCCGCAGAAACGGATTGGTCACGCGCCACTCGTGATTGTTGCGGCCGGTGAGGATCAGTACGCGCACCTTGCCGGTGTCGAAGAAGAACTTGTCCGGCACGGGCGCGATCTGAGCCGCCAGCGGCAGCGCCAGCAGCAGGGCCAGCTTATGCATGAGCGAGAACCTCGTTGAGATGGGCCAGCGAGCGGACAGCCTGGGCCGGAGTGCCGCACTCCACCGACAGAACTCCGTCGAAGCCGGCGCTTTTCAGGATGCCAACCACGCGCGTCCAATCGATCACGCCGTCCCCGCAGGCGCAGCCGACAGGCGTGCCGGTCACTTTGCCCTTCTCGGCCTCGGCGTGCTGGATGGAGATGTCCTTGGCGTGCATGTGGATGACCCGCGAGGCGACAGCCGCCAGACCATCATACGGGTCTTCGCCACCCAGGAAAGCGTTGCCCGTGTCGTAGTTCACTTTGAGCATGGGCGAATCCACCAGCGTGGCGATGCGCAGCAGGCCGTCGGTTGTCTTGGAAAGAGACTGATGCGGCTCGATGCCGACATAGATGCCGTAGCGCTCAGCGACGTGCAGCACCTTCTTCATCGTGTACTTCATGGCGTACCAGATCTCGGTGTCATCCAACCACGGCGGGCGGATGCCCTCATCCGTGTTCACCACCGGCGCGCCCAGCACCTTGGCGAAGCGGATGGCCTTTTCGAGATACGGCACGGCGATCTCCGGGCGCATCAGCGGTGTGTGGGCCGAGAGTCCGGAGCAGACCACGCCAAACTTCTCGCAGATATCCAGCACGTCGTAGGGATCGTCATCCATCGAGACGGAGTGGAAGTAGCCGGCCTCGGAGAGCAGCTCCCGGCCGTTGTGGACCATAGGCTCGATCACGCGGTAGCCGATGCCGGCGGCGCGTTCGACACCTGCCGCGAAAGAGAGGTCTTCGCAGCGGCAGAATTCCATGTTGATTCCCGGTGTCATCCGATTGCTCCTAGACGGCCCACTGGGCGTCCCACGTGACGCGCTGCTTCTTCTGATAAGCCAGATTACCCATGTGGCAAGCCATGGCCCCGTAGTGGCCGTCCACGGCGTTGGCGTTGGGGGCCTTCCTGGACCTCACGCACCCCAGGAAGTTCGCCATATGGGCCGGTTCCGGCCCGCCCTTGGCAGTTATAGCCTCGCCTCCGTCGCGGGGCAGGAAGCGGTAGCCATAGCGGAAGATGTTCAGCCGTCCCTTCTCGCCCATGAATACGATGTCGGCCGATTCGCGCGGGATCATGTCGGTGATGGTCGCCTCGAAGGTGACGTTCACCTGCTTGGGATAGTCCACCACGAAGTTGATGTTGTCGGCGGTGTCGCGTCCGTCGTTGTATTGGTAAATGCCGCCGATGGCCACCGCGGAGAGCGGGTTGGTAAGGCCCAGATACCAGTGGACGACATCCACCATGTGAACGAACAGGCCGCCGGTCTGCCCGCCGGTGGAGAACTCCCAGTAGGCGAAGCGATTGAAGTACATCTTGGGATTCCAGGGCCGCTTGGGCAGCCAGCCGAGCACGGCGTCCCAATCGAGGTTAGCGGGCTTGGTCTCCATGCCCGGAGGGACCGGCGTCAGATAGCCGCCGTTGGCGTTCCAGATGGTGCGGACCATATGGACGGGTCCCAGCAGGCCGGAATCGATGAACCGCTCCTTGGCCTCAATGAAATGGCTGATGGAGCGCTGCTGCACGCCCACCTGCACGATCCGCTGGCTGGCCTTCACGGCCTTGACCACGTCGAGGCCCTGCATGGGCAGCGAGGTCATTGGCTTCTCCACGTAGACGTCCTTGCCGGCGTGGCAGGCATCGACGGTCATTCGGGAATGCCAGTGATCGGTGGATGCCACGATGACGGCATCGATATCCTTGCGCTCCAGCACCTTGCGGTAGTCGGTTGCTTCTTCCGGCTTGGCGCCGGGGAATTGCTGGCCGATGACGCCGATGGCTTCGCGGCGCCGTTCATCCCAGGCATCGCAGACCGCGACAAACTCGGCGCCGCCGGCCGCTTTGGCCATGCGCACCAGGTGCTGTCCGCGGCTGCCAGAGCCGAGCAGGCCCAGCCGCACGCGGTCGTTGGCGCCCATCACTCTGGACGCGGAGATCGCCGTAGAGGCGGAAACGAGGAGAGTTCGCCGGGTGACTTCAGAGGTTGACATAGGAATATCCTGGACCAGTATATTCCTACCGCCGCTCAGTAGCGCGGTGGCGAGGCCGGGCGCTGGTTCTTCTCGCTTTCGCGCGAAAGGTATCATTGACGCATGCGAGAGGGCTGGCTTCCCCGGGTTCAGGCTACAATCCCGAGCCGCCGTGTCATTGGGTTCGCCGTGATCCTTCTCCTGGCGCCAGGTCTGTGTGCCGCCGATGATCCGCTCGTCCTCAATCGCGAGGGCGCGAAACTGCTCTATACGGGCGAATACGAAAAGGCTCTGGACGCTTTCGAACGCTCGCGCCTCCTGCACCACGAGCGTGGCGAGCGCCAATTGGAGGCGGAACGCTGGGTTAACATCGGCGCCATCCACTTTTACCAGGGCCGGTATTTGCAGGCGTGGGCGACGTACACGCAGGCATCCGCGCTGGTTCAGGACAAGGACACATGGGCTGCTGATGTCCGCCAGTTGATCGATATGAACCGCGCGGCGCTATTGCAGAAGCTGGGCCGCGATCAGGACGCTCTGGAGATCTACCAACGGGTCCGCCGGAGCGCGCATGTCATCAGCGCGGCCGAGCGCGCGCAGATGCTCTCCAATCTGGGCGCGCTCTACCGGCGGTTGGGCGATCCATACAAAGCGATCGACTCGGAGCGCGAGGCTTTGGGCGTATTCCAACAGGAGAAGGATCGGGACGGCGAACTTGGTGCGGCCAAGAACATTGCCATCGCGCAAGCGCTGGATTTTCAGGATTACGGCGCCGCCCGCGCCGGCTTCACACAGGTGCTGGCTCTGGCTCTGAAGGCAGGGAACCGGCGGGAGGCGTTGCAGGCGCGGCTCTATCTGGGGGAGACGCATTTTCGGGACGGCCGGCGCGCGCAAGCGGAGGCGGAATGGGCCATTGCGCTCGCTCTGGCGCGTGAGCTGAAGGCGCCGGAAGAGGAGTGGAAGGCGCTCTACGGCTTGGGCCGCGTCCGGGATGAACGCGCTCTGCTGGAAGAGGCCGCCGGGGTGATTGAGGCGAGCCGGGCGAAGCTGGGGCGATCCGTATTGCGCAATGGCTTTTTGGCGGACAAGCGGGACGTGTACGATGCGCTGATCGAGCGGGCGCGGGGCGACGACGAATGGGTGAGCTGGCTGGAGCGGTCGCGAGGCCGCGGTCTGGTGCGGCTGGCCGAGCTCCGGCGGAACCTGCCGGAAGACGCGGCGCTGCTGGTATTCTGGGCCGGCCGGAGTGCAGGGCGTCTGCGGTGGTTCACACGCGAGCATTCGGGCGGCGCGCCGCTGCGCTGGAACCGTCGCGGGCAGCCGGATACGGCGTGGCTTTCCTCTGCCCCGGCGGCGCGAAGGTGGATCATCGTGCCGGATGGCGTTCTGGCCGGCGTTGCCTTCGACGCGCTGCCCGTATCCTCCGCCGAGCGGGTCATCGAACGCCACGAGACGTGGCTGCTGCCCTCGGTGGCCGCACTGCAAAGCCCGGCCCCTTCCCGCGCCGGCTGGCGCTGGCCTTGGCAGTCTCAAATGCTGGGCATCGGGGATCCGGAGACCGGCGCGCTACTGCCGGGTGACGAACGCTGGACCCGGTTGCCCAGAGCGGGCCAGGAGTTGGCCGCGGCCGCACAGTATCTGGATGGAAGGTCACGATTGCTGGAGCGCGGCGCGGCCAGGAAGCAGGCGCTTCAATCCGCCCATGGATATCCGCTGTTGCATCTCGCCACGCATGCCTCGGCGGACTACGAGAGTCCAGCGCGTTCCCGCATCCTGTTCGCCGGGCCAGAGTATCTCTACCTGCGCGAAGTGGCTGAGCTCAACCTGCGCAGCGTGGATCTGGTGACGCTTTCCGCCTGTGAAACCGCTGCCGGCGCGCTGGCGCGCGGTGATGCGCCCATGAGCTTGAGCCGGGCGTTTCTGGATGCGGGTGCGGCCGCCACGGTGGGCAGCCTGTGGGTGGTCCGCGACGAAGCCGCGCTGATCTTCACGCAGCTCTTCTATCGCGCGCTCGGCGGCGGGGCCGGAAAGGCGGCGGCGCTGCGCGCGGCGAAACTGGCCATGCTGCGGCGCGGCATGCCGGAAAATGACTGGGCTGCGTTTGTACTGACGGGGAACGGCGCCGAGCCCATTGAACCGTTTGTCTCCTGGACTCAGTTGCTGGCCGCGGCCTCGGTACTTCTGATCACAGCCGGCCTGTGGCTCACTCGCCGGCGATAGCCAGCGGCAGCACTTTGCCGCTATTCGATTCGCCCATCAATCCGAGGATTTGCACCGGGGAGCTGGCCACCACGCGGAGCGTCACGCCGGGTAGAGCCTTCCACTCGGGGAAGAGTTCATCCACGCTACGCACCAGCTTCTCCGAAGGCAGCAACGTCACGGAGGTGGCGAATTCCCCGGCGGTCAGCCGCACTACCGCTGGTTCCAGACCAGGATTCTGGAGTGCGATGCCGGCGAAATTGCCTTCCTCGGCGATGGTATCCGGCATGGGGATCCCGGCCACGCTCCAAGTCCTGTGCGAGAACATGGTCTGAGTCGAGCTCAGCAGGTCATACATACTGCCCGATGCCTCGGCGCCCCTGGCGTGCGCGTAAAAGGCCCGTTCGCTGAGGTCTGGATTGATCACTTCCACTTTGCGCTGGTCGATCTGGAAATCCTCGGCAAGCGTCACCACCAGTTCCCTGGGTGACACATAGGTGACCTTCATGGACGGAGCTTCGTAGATCTCCACCTTGCTCCAGGCCCTGAAGCCGCTGCCGAGAATCCGGATCGGCTGGCCGGCGCGCACGATTCCGGCGCCGGGCACCACATCCTCAATCGAGAGACTGCCCTCGACGGTCAACGAGCCGGGTTCGTTGGAAGTGATCACCCAATCCGCACTGTTGCCATCGAGAAACACGGATTCGGGCAGAATGCGAAACGCGGCCTTCGCGCCGGGCGGGGCGCTGGCCTTTAGCCTGACGGTCGCTGTGAATACGGGATACTCATCGCTATTGCCCAGTTCGCCAGTCGGCGATATTGCCTCGATGGTTACCACGTTTCCTTTGCGGATGGCTGTTCCCATCGCCTCGCCGCTCTCGCTAAAAGCGGTCAGGCTGGTAATGTCCTCCACCACCGATTCATCGAACTCCAGGTACATTCGCGTTCGGATGATCGGCTTGGGTTCGGTGAGGATAATCTGAATCTGAGCCACGCCCCCGGCCGGCGCCGCTTCATCGGTGACTTTGAGCCAGAGTCCTGGGTACTTCCATTTGCCCGGACCGGGTGGGTAGTCAGCAGCGCTTAGAATCTGCGCGAACAGCAGCACCAAGCCAAATCCGTACTTCATGTCGGTAACTCCGGGTCTATCGTTCGGCAGCAGGCAATAATCGGATGCGTTCAGGCGAAGATTCAGCGATAACAACGCCCTGCCCATCCAAAGCTCGCACCCGCCAGAGCAAGCTCTTACGGGGCAACATTTGCTGTTGGATGCTTACTGGAGTAAAAAGTTTCGACGAAGTTGTACGGTTTGACCACAACTGTGTTCCATCCACCTCAGTCAACACCACTTCATAGGTGGCCGCATGAGGCACCGCCTCCCAACTGAACTCCACCGGCGCCGTGTCCAGGTCGCCGGAGGGAGCCAGTATACGGATTTGGGAAGAGCGGACTGTGACGGAGTGGTTGTCCTCCAACGACGGCCCGGCCATATGGCGCAGTTGCAGGCTGCCGGCCACTACCAGCAGCGCCGCGGCACAAGTGAAGGCAAAGCGGGGGAGCGGTGCGGAAGGGAACCAGGATAGCCATTTACGGCGGACAACCGGCTGCGCCGCGGGCCTTAGGCGGGCTTCGATCCACGCCAGATCCTGCTGTTCCGTCGCGCTGGCCTTCTCAGCCAGAAATTCTCTCAGGCTGGCCAGTTCATATTCGCACACCGGGCACTTGTCGACGTGGGCCTGGGCCTCGGGTAGGCGGCCCTCCAGCAACGCTTCCAGATCGGCCGGCGTCAGGCAGTCTTCGCCACGGGTGAGTTCTTCAGGACTCATTTTGCAGCCTCCAGCGGCGTGCCGCTTCGCCGAGCTTGCGGCGCGCGGAGACGATGAATGCCTTCGCCCCGCTGGCGTTGGTCAGCCCCAGGGCGCGAGTGATGGCATCCAGAGGCATCTCGTCCATGAAATGCATCATGAACACCCGCCGCTCGGTCTCTTCCAGCGAATCGCGGATCCAGCTTCTGGCTAGCGCCAGTTGGTCCCGCCGGGCCAGTTGATCCTCCATGGGGCCGCCGTCCGGCGCCGCCAGAAAGGACAGTGCCTCTTCGCCCGTTGTGTCCGGCTGCGCGGCTCGGGATTTCACATGGTTCAGGCAGTGGTTCCGGCAGATCGTGTAGAGCCAGGTGGAGAATTTCGAATTGCCCTGAAAACTGTCCAACCGGCGAAACGTCTGGGCCAGAACCTCCTGGGAAAGATCCAATGCCTCTTCGCGATCGGCCGAATAGCGCAGGCACCACAGGGCCACCTTGCGCTGATGGCGCCGGAACAGCTCCTCCACGTAGGGATCCGACGGAGAGGCCGCGCCGCCGGAGCGGGAACGGCTGATTAACTCCTCGTCGCTGAGCTGCTGCATTCGCGAACTGGACCTTCCTGGCCGTCCGCCTGGTCGTCTTCATGCTCTTTATGACAGAGCCTCAGGCGTCAGGGAACAGATTCCTCTGCGCTTGCGCGGCAGATGGCCTGCTTTTAATGATACTGAACGCCGGCTCAAAGCGACTAACGGGTCGCCTACTCCGGCTTGCCGTTCTTGAAGATCTTACTCAGACCCTTGATTGCGCGGTCCACTTCCTTCTCCGTGAGGATATAGGGCGGCAGCATGCGCAGCACCGTATCGTGCGTCACGTTGAACAGCAACCCCTGCTCCATGCCCTGCCGGACGAAGTGGCGGCATGGAAAGTCCGTTTCCACGCCGATCATCAGCCCGAACCCGCGCACATCCTTGATGATGGCGTGCTTGCGCTGCAACTGCCGCAGGGCGTCAAAGAAGTAGGCGCTGACGCGCTGCATCTGCGGCATCAGTTCGTCGAGAATGTCGTAGAACTCCAGCGCCACGCGGCAAGCCAGCGCGCCGCCGCCAAACGTGGTGCCGTGCATGCCGGGTCCGATGGCGGCGGCCGCTTTCTCATTGCACAGCACCGCGCCCAGCGGCAGGCCGCAGGCGATTGGCTTTGCCATGGTAACTATATCGGGCATCACCGCCGGATTGTGCAGTTGATAGGCAAAATGTGTGCCGGGCCGACCGATGCCGCACTGGATCTCATCGAAGACAAGTAGTGCGTTGTGGCGGTCCGCCAGTTCGCGCGCCTTGCGCAGCCACTGGGCAGAGATCGGATAGATGCCGCCCTCGCCCTGAATGGTCTCGACAAAGATGGCCGCCGTGCGGTCCGTCACGGCCGCCTCAAACGCGGCCTCGTCACACACGTTCACGAACTTCACGCCAGGCATCAACGGCTCGAAATCCTTGCGGTACTTCGGCTGGCCGGTGATCGAGAGCGCACCCACCGTGCGGCCGTGAAAGCTGTTTTCCAGCGCGACGATCTCGTATTTTTCCTCGCGCAGACGGCGCCCGTGCCCGTGCGCCATCTTCACCGCGCACTCCACCGCCTCCGTGCCGGAGTTGCAGAAGAACGTCCGTTGCAGGCCGCTGGTCTCGGAGAGCTTCTTCGCCAGCGGCCCCTGGTATTCGTGGTAGTACAGGTTGGAGCTGTGGATCAACAGCGATGCCTGCTCCTTGATCACCCGCATAATGCGCGGATGAGCGTGGCCCAGCGAGTTTACGCCGATGCCCGAGATCAGATCCAGATAGCGTTTGCCGCTGATGTCCCAGAGCCAGCAGCCCTTGCCGCGCTTCAGCACCATCGGATAGCGCGAGTAGTTCTGTAAGAGATAAGCCCGTTCGAGGTCCATCACCGCCGCGGAGGCGGAAACGGTTGTGTCAACACTTCCCATCTTCTTATGGTAAATGACTCGCGCTCTATTCGACGACGAACCCGTCCAGATCCAGGTAACATCCGGCGATCTGGCCCCTGGTGCCGGGAGGCGGGAAAACCATCTGGAGGGTGTGTTCGCCGGCCTCGTCCGCACGGAACGGCGCCGAGACTTGCTGCCAGTGCGTGACGTCGGAATACTGGTTGAGCCGGATCGGGTCTCCCTGATCGATGGAGACGAGGCCCTCGCAGCGGTTGGCGGCGGCCGTGTAGATCAGTTTCACAGCCGCGCCGCGGAAATGGACTTTCAGGCTGGACTTGGGATCGTTGCTATAGACCAGCGTGCTGCGCAGGGCGCCCTGGAATTGGAGATCCCGCGTCCAGTGGCCCTCGAAGGTGACGTATTGGTTGTATTCGTCGTGCTGGCCGATTCCGGCGTAAGGCTGCGCCCGCTTGGCGCCGTTTTCGCCGGCGGGCGCCCAGCGCCTCAATTCGATTCCGCCGGCCTCGGTCACCGGCAGCGTGAAGACGTCCATGAACCGGCGCGCATGCACGTTGGAGACGGCGCGCCAACTGCCCGCCGCCGGGGCGATGAAATAGGCGATCTTCTGGCTCTGCGCCAACCAGTCAATGGAGTCGGGGGATTTGGCCTCCGCCATCTGCGTATAGAACGGCTCGCTGTGCCAGGAGTTCGTCAGCGGATGGCCCTGAAAGTCCGCGATCGCGTTGCCCTCCAGCCACGCCACGCGCGCCTGCGGGTCGTTGGCGTTGAGCCAGTTCACCAGTTTGCGCTCCGGCGAGATCTCCAGCAGATAACGGTCGACGGAGGACGGGTCCAGCACCTGGTTGAGAGCGAAACCGCGGTGGTAATATCCTGCCGCCGGCAGCAGAGCCAGATTGACCAGGACGGTCACCGCGGCCACGGCGGCGATGGCGCGTCCCGTCCACTCGTGGTGCAGCCGGAATGAGGCCACAGCGATACCGGCAAGCAGAGTGAACATCGGCAACGCCGGATAGAGATACCGCAGATAGGATTGCCCCAGATAAGTCAGAATACAGCCCACGATGCTGACACCCAGCAGGATCTTACCCGTCCTTGGCCAGCGCTGCCGCCAGCCCACGATACACAGCGGGACCACGATAAAGAAGAAGACACCCATCGAACCGTCCAGGCCCTCGATGAAGCGGCGCGAATGGAACGTGATGTCATACCACGTCGTGGTCGACAATCGCGTCAGATAGCGCGGATTAGTGAAGTTCGCCGCCTGATGAAAGTAGGGGGATCGGAACCAGGCGTTGAACATGGGGAAGACGGGATTCTGCGTGCGCAGCCACGCCTCCCAGTAGGGGAACCCGCCTACGATGATCAACACCGGCGCCGCTCGGGACAGGTGCCTGGGTTTCACCAAGAACACCACCGTTACAAACAGCGGAGCGATGTAGGCCCAGGCGCCCAGCTTGGAGGCCGCCGCCATTCCGGCAAGAAACCCGCAGGCGAGAAAGTACACGGCCCGGCGATCCTTCAGATGAATCCGCAGCAGAAGAACCGAGCCAAATAGCATGGCCGCGACGAAGTTCTCCACAAACAGCGAACCCGTCACCTGCTGAGTGAGCGGAGTGGAGAGGAACCCGCCCACCAGTGCGGCGCAAATCCAGCCTGGGACGCGCGCGTGGAGCCGCTCATAGAGGGTCCACGCGATCAGCGCGAGAATGGCGCAGTTCAGCAGGCGCGCCGCCGGTTCGCCGCCCAGCATCCAGGCCAACGTGAAGGCCCAGTCGCCGCCCATCGGCATCACCGCCCAGATGAACTCGTGCACGTCAAACGCCCAGAAGTGGGCCGACGCCATGCGAGCCGGGATCACCATGTGCATGGCCAGGCCGTCTGCGCTCACTTCCGGTTTCAGTGCCGCCAGCCACGCGCAGAGCAGAGGGAAAAGCGCCGCGGCCAGCGGGGCCAGGTCTCGCCGCGTTCTGGCGTATTCCAATTGAAAGTCGGGCACCAGGCGCCGCCGCAGCGCGTAGGCGATCGGCAAGGCGGGCAGCAGCCAGTAGATCCAGCGGTAGTGAATGGGCCAGCGGGCTGTCGCCATCACGAAGAACGCCCACGTCGCGAGGCCCACGAAAACGGGCAACTGGAGGTTCTTTGTCAAAAACTGCGGCTGGGACCGGAACCAGATGGCGCCCATCGCCCAGCAGGACACGGCCAGATAACCGATGACCACCGGCGCCACAAACCCGACGGCCAGCCCCGTGTACACGAAGGTGAGAACCGCCACTAGCGGCAGGTACCAGCGCGGGATCGCCCAGATAGCCGCGGTGGAGATGGACGTGTAGAGCCCGGCGAAGATCAGCAGCCGCTGCAGCCCCGCCGGCTCCCATAGATTCTGGCGAAAGACGCCGTTGGCTAGCAGCCCAAAGACAGTGAGGCCTGTGAGCACAAGCAGCACTGCCCAGGCGATGACACGCTGGAGATACATGTAGGTTCAACGATTAGGTTCAACAACCGCGAACCATCAGTCTCTCAGAAAAACGTCCACGCCCTGGGCCGCCTTGCGCCCCTCGGCGATGGCCCACACCACCAGAGACTGGCCGCGGCGCACATCGCCGGCCGCGAACACGCCGGGGACCGAGGTCATGTAGTTCTCACCCGCCTTCACGTTGCCGCGCCCGTCAAGCTCCACGCCGAGCTGCTCGATCAGCCCGCTCTTTACCGGTCCGGTGAATCCCATGGCCAGCAGCACGAGATCCGCTTCAAACTCCTGCTCCGTGCCGGCGATGGCCGCGAAGTGCGGCGGCGCTCCGACACTGGTGGTCCTCAGCGCCCGCACGTTGCCGTTGCCGTCTCCCAGGAACTCCGTCGTCAGGATGCCCCAGTGCCGCTCGCCGCCCTCTTCGTGCGAGGTCTCCGTGCGCAGCATCAGCGGCCACAGCGGCCACGGCGTCGACGCCGCGCGCGCCTCCGGCGGCGTGGGCATGATCTCAAACTGCCGGATGGATTTCGCCTTGTGGCGGTGCGACGTGCCCAGGCAATCCGCGCCTGTGTCTCCGCCGCCGATGATGATCACGTTCTTGCCCTCGGCCGAGATCCACTCGTCCGCGGGCACCGTGTCACCGGCGTTGCGCTTGTTGTTCAGCGGCAGGTACTCCATCGCGAAATGGACGCCCTTCAGCTCGCGTCCAGGGATGTTCAGATCGCGCGGCTGCTCCGCTCCGCCTGCCAGCAGGACGGCGTGGAAGTCCTTCTTCAGGGCCGCCACCGTGATGTCCACACCCACGTGGCAGCTTGTCTTGAACGCCACACCCTCCGCCGTCATCTGCTCCATGCGGCGATCGATGTGATGCTTCTCCATCTTGAAATCGGGGATGCCGTAGCGCAGCAGGCCGCCCACGCGGTCCGCCTTTTCGAAAACCGTCACCAGGTGCCCGGCGCGCGCCAATTCCTGCGCCGCCGCCAGTCCGGCCGGTCCGCTGCCCACCACAGCCACGCGCTTGCCCGTGCGCTGCGCCGGCGGCTCCGGGTGAATCCAGCCCTCGTTCCAGGCGTGGTCGATAATGGAGCGCTCAATCGCCTTGATCGCCACCGGCGGCTCATTAATTCCCAGCACGCACGCTGATTCGCATGGCGCCGGACAGATGCGGCTGGTGAACTCCGGAAAATTGTTGGTCGAGTGCAGGTCGCGGATCGCGTCCCGCCACCGGCCGCGGTACACCATGTCGTTCCAGTCCGGGATCAGGTTCGTCAACGGGCAGCCAGTGTGGCAGAACGGCACGCCGCAATCCATGCAGCGCGCGCCCTGGGTCTTCACCTTCTCGTCAGGCAGAGGTTGATAGACCTCAAACCAATCGTTGAGCCGCTCCTCGACGGGGCGCCGCCCAAAGGTCTCGCGCTGGTATTCAAAGAAGCCGGTCACCTTACCCACGCGCCACCTCCTGGCCCAACGCCGCCACCGGCCGCGTCAAGGTCACCTGGGGCATATCCGCGGAGCGCGGCACGCCCAGCACCCGCTTGAACTCGTGCGGGAAGACTTTCACAAATTTCGGTAGCATCGCGTACCAGTTCTCCAGAATCCAGCTCCCGCGAGGCGAATTGGTGGCCTCGACGTGTTTCTCAATCAGCGTCCTCACCAGATCCACGTCGCGCGGATCGGTCATGGGGTCCAGGTCCACGCCCGAGCGGTTGCAGGCGCGCTGCCGGAACTCGCCCGTCTCGTCCAGCACGTAGGCGATGCCGCCCGACATGCCGGCCGCGAAGTTCTTGCCGGTGCGGCCCAACACCACCACCAGGCCCTTCGTCATGTACTCGCAACCGTGGTCGCCCACGCCCTCCACCACCGCAGTGGCGCCGGAGTTGCGCACGGCAAAGCGCTCGCCCGCCATGCCGTTGAAGTATGCCTCGCCGCTGGTGGCGCCGTAGAGCACCACGTTGCCGATCAGGATATTGTCCTCCGGCACAAACGACGACCCGCGCGGCGGGTAGACGATAATGCGTCCGCCGGAGAGGCCCTTGCCCACGTAATCGTTGGCGTCGCCTTCCAGCGTCAGCGTCACGCCCGGCGCGAGAAATGCGCCAAAGCTCTGGCCCGCGCTGCCATGGAAATCGCAGCGGATCGTATCGGGCGGCAGGCCCGCCGAGCCGTACTTCTTTGAGATTGCCCCCGAGAGCATCGCGCCCACCGTGCGGTGGACGTTGCGGATCGGCAGCCGGAACTCCACCGGAGTGCCGTCGTCAATCGCCTCGCGGGAAAACTCGATCAGCTTGAAATCCAGCGCCGTATCGATCCCGTGATCCTGCTTCGTCGTGCAGCGCCGCGAGACGCGGCTCGGGGCCGGCGGATTGTACAGGATCGCCGAGAGGTCCAGCCCCTGCGCCTTCCAGTGGCTGAGGGCCTCGCGCATCTCCAGGCGTTCCACACGCCCCACCATCTCGTCGACGGTGCGGTAGCCGAGCTTCGCCATGATCTGGCGCATCTCCTCCGCCACGAAGAAGAAGTAGTTCACCACGGACTCAGGCTTGCCGGCGAACTTGGCGCGCAGCGCCGGGTCCTGCGTGGCAATGCCCACCGGACACGTATTGAGATGACACTTGCGCATCATGATGCAGCCCAGCGCGATCAGCGGCATGGTGGAGAAGCCAAACTCCTCCGCGCCCAGCAGCGCGGCGATGGCCACGTCGCGGCCCGTCTGCAGTTTGCCGTCGGTCTGCACCCGGATGCGGCTGCGCAGATCGTTCATTACCAACACCTGCTGCGTCTCCGCCAGGCCAAGCTCCCAGGGAGAGCCTGCGTGGCGTAGCGAGGTCAGCGGACTGGCGCCCGTGCCGCCGCTGTCGCCGGAGATCAGCACGACGTCGGCATGCGCCTTTGCCACGCCCGCCGCCACAGTGCCCACGCCCACCTCCGACACGAGCTTCACCGAGATGCGCGCGTCCGGGTTGACGTTCTTCAGATCGTAGATCAGTTGCGCCAAATCCTCGATCGAGTAAATGTCGTGGTGCGGCGGCGGAGACACCAGGCCCACGCCCGGTGTAGAGTGCCGCACTCGCGCGATCTCCACATCCACCTTGTGACCCGGCAACTGTCCGCCCTCGCCGGGCTTGGCGCCCTGTGCGATCTTGATCTGCAACTCGTCGGCGTTCACCAGATAATTGGCCGTCACGCCAAAGCGGCCGGAGGCCACCTGCTTGATCGAGCTGCGCCGCAGATCGCCGTTGGCGTCGCGCAGAAACCGCTCTTCGTCCTCGCCGCCCTCGCCGGTGTTCGATCGCCCGCCAATGCGGTTCATGGCGATCGCCATCGTCTCGTGCGCCTCTTTCGAGATGGAGCCGTAGCTCATCGCTCCGCTGGCGAAACGCTTCACAATCTCGCTGGCCGGCTCCACGTCCTCAATCGGAATTGCCTCATCGGCCCACTTGAACTCCATCAGACCGCGCAGCGTGCACAGCTGCTTGTTCTGGTGGTTGATGTGGTTGGCGAACTCTTCGTAGTTGACGAAGTCGTTCTTCGTGACAGCGTGCTGGAGCTTGGAGATCGTCGTCGGATTGATGAGGTGATACTCACCTCGCGCGCGATATTGGAAGTTGCCGCCGGCGTCGAGCTCGGCGTCGGAGTCCGCCACCAGCGACAGCGCGAACGCATGTTTGCGCCGAGACTCTTCCGCGATGACACCCAGTCCGATGCCCTCGATTCGCGAAGACGTGCCAGTAAAATAACGATCCACCAGGCTGCTGGCCAGCCCGATAGCCTCAAACACCTGCGCGCCGCGGTAGCTTTGCAGCGTCGAGATGCCCATCTTCGAAAAGACCTTTAACAGGCCCTTATTGACGGATTTTTTGTAGTTTTTGAGCGCTTTCGGGAAGTCTACGCTGGCCGGCAGCAGCCCGCGCTGCTCCATGTTCTCCAGCGTCTCGATGGCCAGATACGGGTTCACCGCGCTGGCGCCATAGCCGATCAGCAGGCAGAAATGCATCACCTCGCGCGGCTCGCCCGATTCGATAATCAGGCACACCTGCGTGCGCGTGCCTTCCCGCACCAGATGATTGTGCACCGCGCTCAAGGCCAGCAACGACGGGATGGGCGCCAGCTCTTCGTCGATGCCGCGATCGCTGAGGATCAGCACCGTGTACCCCTGCTTGATGGCCAGCGACGCGCGCCGGCACACGCCGCTCAAGGAGCGCTCCAACTCCTGCGCCCCACCCTCCACGCGGTACATGATCGGCAGCGTGGTGGCCAGGAACTCGCCCAGGCTCACGCGGCGCAGTTTCTCCAGATCACGGTTGGTGAGGATCGGATGCTCCAGCTTGAGCGTGTGGCAGTGCTGCGGCGTCTCGGCGAGAATGTTGCGCTCCGTGCCAAGGTACGAGGTCAGCGACATCACCAGCTCTTCGCGGATCGGATCGATCGGCGGATTGGTCACCTGCGCGAACAGCTGCTTGAAGTAGTGGAACAGAGGCTGCGGCTTGTCCGACAGGCACGCCAGCGGCGTGTCCGTGCCCATGGAACCGATGGGCTCCGCGCCCGTCTCGGCCATCGGCAGCAGCACCCGGTTTACATCCTCTTCCGTATAGCCGAAGCAGCGTTGCCGCATCAGCACCGTGTCGTGATCGGCCGG
This sequence comes from Paludibaculum sp., assembly GCA_036504135.1. GTDB lineage: Bacteria > Acidobacteriota > Terriglobia > Bryobacterales > Bryobacteraceae > Paludibaculum. The sequence continues at coordinate 56,084 of DASXVP010000029.1, read as the reverse complement.
CAGCACGCGCGTGGGCTCGGGAATCTTTTCCAGCCGCAGCTGTTGCGCCTCAATCCACTTGCCGTAGGGCTGGCGTTCCCACAGGTCTTTCTTGATCTCCTCATCGGGCACAATGCGCCCCTGCACCGTATCCACAAAGAGCATCTTGCCCGGCTGCAGGCGGCCCTTGTAGACCACGTCCTCCGGCTTCACCGGCAGCACGCCCGTTTCGGACGACATGATCAGCAGGCCATCGCGCGTCACCATGTAGCGCGCCGGCCGCAGACCGTTGCGGTCCAGCGTGGCGCCAATCACGCGGCCATCCGTGAAAGCCACCGCCGCCGGCCCGTCCCACGGCTCCATCAGAGATGCGTGATATTCGTAGAACGCCTTCTTGTCCGGATGCATGGTCTCATCGGCGTCCCACGCCTCCGGGATCAGCATCGCCATCACGTGCGGCAGGCTGCGGCCAGCCAGTGTCAGCAACTCCACCACGTTGTCCAGGTTGGCGGAGTCCGATCCATTCGGCTGTATTACCGGCATCAGCTTCCGGATGTCGTCGCCGAACAGCGGCGATTCGAGAATCGGCTGCCGCGCCGCCATCCACGCCGCGTTGCCGCGCACCGTGTTGATCTCGCCGTTATGACAGAGGAAGCGGAACGGATGCGCCAGTTGCCAGGTGGGGAACGTGTTGGTGGAGAAACGCTGGTGCACCATGCAGAGCGCGCTCACGCACTCCGGATCCGCCAGGTCACCGTAGAACGTCGAGATCTGCGAAGAGAGCAGCAGTCCCTTATAGATGATCGTGCGCGAAGAGAGCGACGGCACGTAGAAGAAGCTGCGGTCCCTGATCTCCTCGCTCTCGTGGATCTCTTTCTCCGCACGCTTGCGGACCACGTAAAGCTTCCGCTCCAGCGTGTCCTGATCCATGCCCTTCGCGCGGCGGATAAAGACCTGCTCGATGTAGGGCTGCGACGCCCGCGCCACGCGCCCAATCGCTTCAATGTCCACCGGCAAGTCGCGCCAGCCCAGCAGATCCAGACCCTCTTCCCGGATGATCCGCTCGACAATGCCCTCGCACGCCAGCCGCTGCTGCGGCTCCACCGGCAGAAACACAAGGCCCGCGCCATACTCGCCCGCCGCGGGCAGAGTGAAGCCCAGCATCTTGCATTCCCTGGCCAGAAACGCGTGCGGAATCTGAATCAACACGCCCGCGCCATCGCCAGTGTTCGGATCGCACCCGCATGCCCCGCGGTGCGTCAGATTCAACAGGATCTGGATACCCTTCTGAATGATGGCGTGAGATCTGTCACCATTGATATTGACGACGAACCCGATACCGCAGGCGTCGTGTTCGTTTCTAGGGTCGTACAGGCCGCTGGCGGCCGGCAGGCCAATCTGCTGATAGTCTTCGGGCTGCATACTTGGCTGGTCCTGCTTCATAGGGGAAGTTCCTACAGTATAAGCCCACTCGCTGTATCAGTCAAAATTAATTTAGCCCACTTGCCGTATCAGCGACTCTTATGTTACGATTCAGCACGTGGACCTCTCGCAGCTCCAGCTCTTTAAAGATATCTATCAGACCCGCAGCATCAGCCGTGGCGCTTCCCACAATGGCGTGACTCAATCCGCCGCCAGCCAGACCGTGCAGGAGTTGGAGAAACACCTCGGAACCCAGTTGCTGGACCGCAGCCGCCGCCCCCTGGAGGTTCTCCCGGCCGGGCGGCTTTTTTATGAGTTCGCGCGCGAGTCGCTGCGCCGCCACCAGGATTTTCTGGTGCATCTGGAAGAGTTGAAGGGTGGTCTGGGTGGCTGTGTGAAGGTGGCCGCCATATACTCGGTGGGCATTAGTGAGATGTCCCGCCTGGAGGAAGAATTCTACCGCCGCCTGCCGACCGCGCAATTGGAGGTCAGCTATCTACGGCCCGAAAAAGTCTATCAGGCCGTCCTCGATGAGCGCGTGGATCTGGGTCTTGTGAGCTATCCGGAGACGACCCGCGACGTCATCGCGCTGCCGTGGCGGGAAGAGCCCATGGTGGTGGTTTGCGCGCCGGAGCACCCGCTGGCACAACGCGGCCATGTGCAGCCCGAAGACCTGGAAAACATCGACTTCATCGGCTTTGACGAGGATCTCCCCATCAGCCGCGACATCGAGCGCTTCCTGCGGGAGCAGGGCGTCCGGGTCCGCGTTGTCATGCAGTTTGACAATATCCAGAGCATGAAGGAGGCGTTGCGGCTCGGCCATGCCGTCAGCATCCTGCCCGTACCCATGCTCCGCGAGGAAGTGGCCGACGGGCGGCTGCAGACAGTCTCGCTGGACTGCCCTCTGGTCCGCCCGCTCGGCATCATTCACCGCCGCAAGAAGAACTTTCTGCGAGCCGCGCAGGTGTTCCTCGATCTCCTGCGCGACCCCGCGGCCTAGAGCGTTTTCGGAGTCGTTGTAGTCCACTCCCTTACGGTCATGTCTCGGTTCTGAGCCCCGCGCGTCAGCAAGCTGTGGTCGACGGCAATGGTGAAAACGCTCCAGCGCACCTACTTGATCTTGTAGACGTTCTCCGCTACCTTCTCGCGGTGCTGATCGTGGCAGCTGCGGCAGCTGCCGCCCACCTTCTTGCCGGCGGCGGCGACGCCATCGGCATTGCTCGCGGCAGCGGCGCCGGCCATTTCATTGGCGCCGGCAATCATATCCTGAGACGATTTCAGCGCGATCTCGGAGCGCTTGCCCCAGAAGGCCTCCACCTGCTTGGCGGCCTCGGCCAGGAGCTTCGCGTTGCCCGCGACATCCTCGCCCTTGCGGATCTTGCCGTTCAATCCGCCAATGTCTTTCATCAGTTGCTGATGCGCCGCGGTGGGCTCCTCAGCGGAAACCAGGGCGGACCCTGACATCAAAACGAACGCGAGTGAGAGTAGTTGCATCCTCATGGTGGAAAGATTATAGCGCGGGTTGGAGCGCGCCATACTGGACGCGCGGGAGTCCAGATTAAAGATAGCCAGCCCGCCGGCAGGCCGGATTGGCGAGGAGGCCGCAAGGCCGCCATGTCGAACCGCGCCGCATACGTCACACTGAAAGATGATGCCAGTGCAGATCATGGGTGTGCTCAATGTCACACCAGACTCCTTCTCGGACGGCGGGCGCTTCTTCCAACTCGAGTCCGCCCTCCGGCAAGCCCGGCATCTGATTAACGATGGCGCCGCCATCCTCGACATCGGTGGCGAGAGCACCCGGCCCGGCGCTGAACCTGTCTCCATTGCGGAAGAATTGCGCCGCGTCCTGCCGGTCATCGAAGCCCTCCGGCACGAATCCGCCATCCGCCTCTCCATCGACACCATGAAGCCCGAGGTGGCCGACGCCGCCCTTCGCGCCGGCGCCACGCTCATCAACGACGTCACCGGACTTCGCGATCCAGCCATGGCTGCGGCTGTCGCCCGCCACCACGCCGGCGTCGTCATCATGCATATGCGCGGCACGCCCGAAACCATGCGCGGCCTCACCGAATACACAGACGTGGTTGAAGAAGTGAAAGCTCATCTGGCCGCCCAGGCCGCCGCCGCCCGCGCCGCCGGCATCGGCGAGATCATCCTCGATCCGGGTATCGGATTCGCCAAAACCGCGACGCAGAGCTTCACCCTGCTGCGCCGCCTGGGAGAGTTTCAGGAACTCGGCTATCCCATTCTGATCGGCCCTTCCCGCAAGTCTTTCCTCGCGTCGATCCACGGCCTGGAACGGCCCGAGGATCGCCTGGAAGGTACCCTGGCGGCCGTGGCAATCGGGGTCTTGCATGGCGCCTCCATCGTCCGCGTACACGACGTGGCGGCCTGCCGGAAGGCCGCGCTCGTGGCCGCCGCAACCAGGAGTTCCTAATGGACCGCATCCTGCTCCACGACGTTAAACTCACCGTCTATCTCGGCGTGCCCGTGGCCGAGCGCAGCCGCACCCAGGAGGTCTTCCTCGACGCCAGCCTGGGCTTCGACATCAGCCAGGCCGGCCGCACCGACGACTTCCACGACACCATCGATTACGCAGCCGTCCTGCGCACCATTCATCGCGTTGTCGCCGCGCGCCCGTTCTGCCTGGTGGAGTCGATGGTGGAGTGTATCGCGGCCGCGATTCTTGCCGAGTTTCCAGCCGCCGAGGTTCACCTTCGCCTGCGCAAGCCGGCGGCGCTGAAAGCCGAGGGCGTCGGTTACGCCGGTGTGGAGATCGTGAGACGACGCAATGGCTGAGGTCCTGCTGGCGTTGGGCTCCAACCTCGGCGACCGCGCCGCGAATCTCAACTTTGCGCTCGGCCGTCTCTGCCCGGTCCGCGTTTCGTCATTTCATGAAACCGCCCCCGTCGGCTATCTGGACCAGGGGCGATTTCTCAACACCGCCGCGCTGGTGCGCACGTCCCTCTCGCCCGCCGCCTACTTCGCCTTGCTCCAGGCTTTGGAACTGGAACTCGGCCGCCGGCGCACCATTCCCAACGGACCGCGCACCATCGACCTCGACATTTTATTCTGGGATCAACTCGTCATCGAGACGCCCGCGCTCATCGTGCCGCACCCGCGCCTGCACCTGCGCCGCTTCGTTCTCGCGCCGCTGGCCGAGATCGCGCCCGGCTTCAATCATCCTCTTCTTCGGCGTACAGTTCAGCAATTGCTGGACTCACTGCCACTAGAGTCTCCATCCGCTTAAGCTGCCCGCAAGCAGCGTAGATGTCCAGCCCGCGCGGGCGCCGCACAAAGCACGGCACGGATTTCATGACGATGGATTGGAACGCCGCCACGCGGTCCGGATCGGGCGTCTGATAAGGAATCCCCGGCCCCGGATTCAGCGCGATCAGGTTCACCTTGCAGTTCAGGTTGGCCACCAGTTGCACCACCCGGCGCGCGTCCACTTCCGCATCGTTGACGTCGCGCAACAGCACGTATTCAAACGTCAGCTTCTCCCACGGCCGCAGTGGATAATCCTTGCAGGCCTGCATCAGGTCGCGCAGATGATACTTCCGCGTGATCGGCATCAGCTCACGCCGCTGCTCTTCATTGGAGCCGTTCAAGGAGATCGCCAGCCGTGGCCGGATTTCCGCCTGGGCCAGTTCGTAAATCTTCGGAATGATACCCGCCGTGGAAACCGTGATGCGCCGCTGCACGATGCCCACGCCGCGCGCGTCACACAGGATCCGCGTCGCCTTCAGCACAGCCGGCAGATTCAGCAGCGGCTCGCCCTGGCCCATCAGCACGATGTTGATCCGCTTCTGATCCGCCCACAGATTGTTGTCCTGCGCCAGGTGCAGCACCTGCCCGACAATCTCGCCGGCCGTCAGGTTCCGTTCCAGCCCCATCAGCGCGGTCAGGCAGAACTTGCAGTCCACCGGGCAGCCCACTTGAGTGGAGAGGCAGAGCGTATCGCGCGCCTCCTCCGGCATGAAGACGGACTCGACGCTCTTGGCATCGTGCAGGCCCAGCAGGTACCGCCGCGTGCCATCCCTGGAATCGAAACGCGAGTTCCGGCCCAGATGACCCATCTCGCAGCGCGCTTCCAGATCCGTGCGCAGCGCCTTGGCGAGCGTCGTTACCTCGCTCAACGCCGCGATGCGTTTGGCATAAAGCGCCTCGTAGATCTGCCGGGCGCGAAACGCCGGCTCGCCCGCCGGCAGCAATGCCCGCAGATCCGCTACATCCATTCCAACTAGTGTTTGCACAGCGCCCTCAACTACCAGTCTATCGGACCCACGTCAGCCAGGCCGCGCCAAATGCGAGGCTCATCAGCGTGAGCGGCGCGCCCACCCCGGCTGCCACCATGCAGCTTGCACCCACCGCCGCCGCGCCGGTGCGGTCCACGCGCAAGCCCGGAAAGCGGCTCAGCGCGAGAACCACATAGGTGGCGATAAAGATCAGAAGCGCAGCCATGCGAGAATTGTGAGGGAACAACTACTATCAATGGCGACCGCTACGCTCGACCGTGACATCATTGTCACCTCACTCTCAAACGGTATCCGTGTCATCACGGAGCCCATGCCCGCCGTGCGCAGTGTCGCAGTCGGCTTCTGGATTGGCACCGGCTCGCGGTGTGAACAGATCAAGGAAAACGGATCGTCCCACTTCATCGAGCATATGCTCTTCAAGGGCACGCCCAAGCGCTCGGCTGAGGACATCGCCCGCGAAGTCGATGCCATCGGCGGCCATCTCGATGCCTTCACTGGCCGCGAGCTGGTCGGTTACAACACCAAGGTGCTGGACGAGCATCTGCCCATCGCCTTCGAAATTCTGGCCGATATGCTCATGCATCCACGCTTTGATGCGGAAGACATCGAGAAGGAAAAGGGCGTCGTGCTGGAAGAGCTGAAGATGGAGACCGATAGCCCGGAAAGCTTCGTTCACGAGCTCTTCGTCAGCAACTTCTGGAACCGCCATCCGCTCGGCCGCCCGATTCTTGGGACGAAGAAGACGATCGGCAGCTTCACCTCCGAGAACCTCCGCGATTACCACAACCGCTACTACCGCCCGGAAAACCTGACGGTCACCGCAGCCGGCAATCTCCGCCACGACGAACTCGTGCGCCTGGCCGAGCACCATCTGCGCGAGCTGAAAGTGGGTGGTGTTGAGCCGAAGTTTGCCCCGCCCACTCCCGAGGCCCCGCTGCTCCTCAAGAACCGCAGCAGCCTCCAGCAGGTTCATGTCTGCCTCGGTGTGCCGATGCACGCCGCCATGCACCCGCTGCGCTTCGCCTGCTATACGCTGAACGTCATTCTCGGCGGCGGCATGAGCTCGCGCCTTTTCCAGAACATCCGTGAGCGCCAGGGGCTCGCCTACTCGATCTTCTCCGAGTTGAACCTCTACCGCGATACCGGCATGCTGGCCGTCTACGCCGCCACCTCGGCCGATACCACGCGCAAGCTTGTTGAGAACGTGATGCTGGAGCTGCGCCGCTTGAAGAACGATTCGCTGCCCGCCGAAGAACTGCGCCACGCCAAGGACCATATGAAGGGCTCTCTCATGCTCAGCCTGGAATCCACCTCCAGCCGCATGGGCAATCTCGCCCGCCAGTGGATGAATTTCGGCCGCTTCTTCACGCTGGACGAGCTGGCCGATTCCATCGAAGCCGTCACCGCCGAGGACGTCCAGGCAGTGGCCCGCGAGTACTTCCACACCGAGAAGATCGGGCTCGCGATGCTGGGCCGTCTCGATGGCCTCAAGCTGACGCGCGACGATCTGAACTGCTAACACCATGGGCCCACGCCACCCAATCCGGCTTGCGCTTCTTCTGCTGCTGGCGGCCTCACTCCAGGCCGTCGATTTCGGCGGTTTGAAGCCGCAGGGTTATGTCAGCGATTTCGCCGGGGTGGTCGATCCCGCGGCCAAGCTGGAGATCGAGGCCTACTGCGCCCGCGTCAAGGCCGCCACTGGCGTCGAGATGGCTCTGGTCACACTCGCTTCGCTGGAAGGCGAGCCCATCGAGGACGTGGCCAACGTTATGTTCCGCAAGTGGGGCATCGGCGCCAAGGGCAAGAACGAAGGCATTCTGCTACTGCTCTCCATCAACGATCGCCGCAGCCGCCTGGAGGTGGGCTATGGCCTGGAGCCCATCATTCCGGACGGCTACGCCGGCAGCGTCATTCGCGAAATGCGTCCGGCCCTCCGCGAGCGCAACTACGGCCAGGCTCTCGCCGATGCCGCGCGCTCAATCGGCGAAACCGTCGCCAAGGCCAAGGGCGTGCAGATCGGCGTCAACGCACCGATGCGGCGGTCGCGGCCGCCCTCGAGCGGCTTTCCCATCGAGGTGGCTTATGCCGTCGGGGCGTTGATCCTCTTGGCCCTCCTCAGCCGCGGTGGACGCGGCGGACGCGGTGGAGGCACTGGCAACTTCCTGATGGGCATGATGCTTGGGCAACTGCTCGGAGGTGGAGGCCGTTCCAACTCCGGCGGAGGCTTCGGCGGCTCCGATTCCGGTGACAGCTTTGGCGGCTTTGGTGGCGGAGACTCCGGCGGCGGCGGCGCCTCCAGCGATTGGTAGATTGCGAATCCCCATGGAACACATCGACAAGACCCTCAACCAACTCGTGGAAAAGCTCCGGGACGCGCACGGCAAGCGGCTCCGCTCGGTGATCCTCTACGGCTCCGGCGCCACCGGCGAGATCCACGGTGCACACTCTGACCTCAACGTGTTCTGCGTGCTGGATGGCGTCACGCCCAAGGATCTGGGCGCCGCCGAGGCGGTCTTTCAGTGGTGGCGTGAAAAAGGCAACCCCGCGCCGCTGCTGCTCAGCACCGACGAGGTCCGCACCTCCACGGATTGCTTCCCCATCGAGTTTCACGATATCGTCGAGCGCCACAAGGTTCTCTTCGGCGACGACGTCACACATACCCTCCAAATCGACGATCGCTTTTATCGCGCACAGGTGGAGCACGAGCTCCGCGCCAAGCAGCTCCGCCTGCGTCAGAAGGCCGCCGGCGTGCTCGGCGCCAAGGAACTGCTGCTCCGCCTGATGACCGATTCCGTTTCCACCTTCTGCGTCCTCGGACGCCACGCCCTGCGGCTCGGCGGCTTTGACGCGCCCTGGACCAAGAGCGCCATCGTCGCCAGCCTGCGCGAGTCCTTCGGCATTGAGGGCCGCGCGTTCGATACGCTATTAAGTCTGCGCCAGGGCACAACCCGTTCCCGCGACGAAGTGCCGCTGGATCTGTTTCAGATGTACCTCGATGACATCGCGGCACTCGTCGCCGCTGTGGACAAATTGGATAGCTGACGAGAAACCGAGGAGAACACTATGAAAATCGCACTGATCGCCATCCTGGGAGGACTCCTCCTGATCGGCCTGCTGGTCGGCGGCAAGGCCGCCTCCGTCAATAACGACCTGGTCGCGCAGAAAGAAGCCATCGCCGGCTCCTGGTCCCAGGTGGACGTCGCCCTGCAGCGTCGCGCCGATCTCATCCCTAACCTCGTCGAGAGCGTCAAAGGTTTTGCCGCACAGGAAAAGGGCATTATGGAGGCCGTCGCCAGCGCCCGCTCCGCGCTGCTCAACGCCAAGACACCCGCCGAGAAGATCCAGGCCAATTCCGGCCTCGATTCCGCCATCGGCCGCCTGCTGATGATTCAGGAAAACTATCCGCAGCTCAAATCCAACGAGAACTTCCTGCGCCTCCAGGATGAGCTGGCCGGCACCGAGAATCGCATCGCTGTCGAGCGCCGCAAGTACAACGAGACCGTGCAGAAGTTCAACACCACCATCGGTCTCTTCCCCAACAACATTTTCGCCGGCATGTTCGGTTTCCAGCGCAACGACGCCTACTTCAAGACCGAGCCCGGCGCCCGCATCGTACCTAAAGTGAAGTTCTAAGGATCCCCATGTCTGCTCCGATCTTTCCCAACTACATCAATGGCGCCTGGGTCGAAGGCCCCACTTTCGAGAATCGCAATCCGGCGGACACCAACGACATTGTCGGCCTGCACGGCAAGGGCACGCCCGAGTGCATCGATAACGCCGCGCACGCCGCCCAGCAGGCCTTCGCCGGTTGGGCCGGCCTCACCGCGCCGGCGCGTGGCGCGTTCCTCTTCAAGGTCGCCGAGATCCTCGACCGCAAGTTCGAGGCCATCAGCGCCGAGATGACCCGCGAAGAAGGGAAGACCCTGCCCGAGGCCAAGGGCGAGGTCCGCCGCGCCATCAACATCTTCCGCTACTTCGCCGGCGAGGGATCCCGCCTGGCCGGCGTGCTCGCCCCCAGCGAGCGCGATCGCGTCCACATGTTCGCCATCCGCAAGCCCGTCGGCGTCGTCGGCCTGATCACGCCCTGGAACTTCCCCAGTGCCATCCCTGCCTGGAAGCTGGCGCCTGCGCTCATCTGCGGCAATACCGTCGTGATGAAGCCCGCCTCCGCCGCGCCCCTCAGCGCCTGGCGCATCATCGAGGCCTGTCACGAGGCCGGCATCCCAAAGGGCGTCGTCAACTTCGTCTCCGGCTCCGGCAGTGCGCTCGGCAGCGCCTTGATACATGCCAAGCCGCTCAAGGCCATCAGCTTCACCGGCTCCTGCCAGATCGGCCAGTGGCTCCACGCCGAGGCCTCCAAGCGCCATCTTCGTATCCAGCTTGAGATGGGCGGCAAGAACCCCACCATTGTGCTGGCCGACGCCGATTTCGCCTCCGCCGTCGAGAACGTTGTCAACGCCTCGTTCTTCTCCACCGGCCAGAAGTGCACCGCCACCTCGCGCGCCATCGTCGAGGACGCCATCTACGATCGCTTCGTCGAAGCCGTGGTGGAACGTACCAAGAAGCTGAAGGTCGGCGACGGCATGCAGCCCGGCATCGACATCGGACCGTGCGTCGACAAGAGCCAGCTCAATACTGTGCTCCACTACATCGAGGCTGGCCGCAAGGAAGCCGGCGAGCCCGTCTGCGGCGGCCGCCACCTCACCGATGGCCCCCACGCCAACGGCTACTTCGTCGAGCCCACCGTCTTTGCGAACGTGACGCCCGACATGGTCATCGCACGCGAAGAGATATTTGGCCCCGTGCTGGCCATCCTACGCGCCCGCGATTTCAACCACGCCCTCGAGATCGCCAACGCCAGCGAGTTTGGCCTCTCGGCGTCCATCCAAACCACGAATCTCTCGCGCATGTACGAGTTCATCTACGGCATCGAGGCCGGGCTGGTCACAGTCAATCTGCCCAGCGCCGGTGTCGAATACCAGCTCCCCTTCGGCGGCTCCAAGGATTCCAGTTTCGGCCCCAAGGAACAGGGCCCGGCCGCGATGGAATTTTATAGCGACTACAAGACCATATACGTGAAATACTAGGCAGACCCAAAACGAGATGAAACTAGGACAAGTATGGTGGCAGGGCCGTCTCACCGCGGCCGTCTTTGAAGCCGGGCAGGCTCGCCCGATCCCCGGCTATACCGTAAGGGAACTGGTCGAACGCGCCGAGCGCGACCACGTCACGCTGACAGAGTTGGCCAATCGCTACGCGATGCGCGGCCACGAGTATCATGAGCCGGCCATCCCCATTGAGCCGCGCGAGGTGTGGGCCTGTGGCTGCACCTACGAGATGAGCGCGTCGTTCCGCGATGCCGAGCACGGCTCCCGCGAGGGCTTCTACCGCCACGTCTTCACGAGCCCGCGCCCCGAGATCTTCTTCAAGGGCACCGCGCGCGTCTGTGTCGGCCCCAACGCCAAGATTGGCATCCGCCCGGATTCCACCTTCACCGCGCCCGAGCCCGAGCTCGCCGTGCTGCTCGGCGCCAAAGGCCGCGTCCTCGGCTACACCCTCGCCAACGACGTCTCGGCCTGGGACATCGAGCGCGAAAACCCGCTCTACCTCCCGCAGTCCAAGGTCTACACAGCCTGCTGCTCGCTGGGCCCGTGGTTCGTCACGCCCGACGAGCTCACAGATCCCTACGACCTCGCGATGTCGCTATCGATTCGCCGCGGCGAGCAGACTCTGTTCGAGGGCGAGACCTCTACAGCCAAGCTTGGCCGCAAAATCGAGCAGTTGACGGAATACCTTCTGCGCGCCAATCCTGTCCCCTGCGCCAGCGTACTGCTCACCGGCACCGGCATCATCGTCACGCAGGAGGCGGCGCTCGCGCCCGGCGACATCTGCACCATCTCCTCGCCCGCTATCGGCGTGCTGGCCAACGAGGCAGCCCTGGTCTAGCTCTCTTCGTCCATCCCTTCCAGTTGCTCGGCCTCGGCCGCGAAGCGCTTCAGCACCTGGATCGATGGGCCGCTCGCAAATCCGGCCAGCCTGAGCCGCCGGAACACAGACGCCAGCTTGGCCGGCTCGCGCAGCAGTGTGCCCAGGTCTTTGCCCCGATATTTGCGGGCCAACCACTGTTGCACCATTTCGCTCTCGTTTGTGCCCGAAAACGCGTCAGAAGCAGCCTTTTCTGCCAGTTTTGGCGTCACTTTTTTGCGGAGCAGATCCGAGACCACCCGCTGCCGCCCGAAGTTGCCGCTGCCTGCCCGAGTCTCGGCGAAGTGCTCGGCGTACTTGCGGTCGTTCAACGCGCCGTATTCTTTCAGCTGCGCCACGATGCCGTCGATGTCGTCGAGGTCCGCCGCGCGCCGCCGCAGCTTGTCCTTAAACTCCGACGCCGTCAGCGCTCGGCCGCTCAGCAGCTTGGCGGCATATTCGCGCAGATCGTCGCGCTCCAGTTTGCGGGGTTGACCGAATGCCATGGCTACCTTTCATTGTGCGTGGAGTACACTGAAAGCAGCAAGACTGCATTGATAAGGAGCTGTGATGGAAGACGACAAGAAATTCTCATTTTTCTTTCTGGGTCTGGGACTCGGCGTGGCTGTCGGCATCCTGTTCGCCCCCAAATCCGGGAACGAGACTCGCGAGCTCATCAAGGAAAAGGCTGACGAGGGCAAGGAATATCTGAAGCGCCGCAGTGACGAGCTCAAGGACTCCGCCACCGACATCGTCGATCGCTCCAAGCAGGCGCTGGCCCGGCAGAAGGAACAGCTCGCAGCCGCCGTGGAAGCCGGCAAGTCTGCCTATCGCGAGAAGACGGAAGGCCCCCTCTCACGCGATTCCAGCGACGAGATCATAGAAGGAGTTTAGGCGAAAGCCCCGTTTATCATGGAATCTTACCTTCTCGCGGCGGTCATCATCTCCGGCCTCGCCCTGTTGATGAACGCTTGTGCCTCGATCGGCATCTTTCTGTCCGTGCGCAAACTCCAGCGGGACGTAGCTCCTCTCATTCCTCAGGTGAAGGCTACGCTGGCGCAGGCGCAGACGACCCTGGCCGACTCCGCCCGCGACGTGCGTGAAGTGACGGACCTCGCCAAAGACGTGCTGCGCAGCGCCCAGGTACAGATCGACTATTTCGATCAGGCCAAGGGCGAGATGGTCAACCATCTCAAGGTGCAGAGCGAGAGAGTGGAACTCGTGCTCGACGACGTTCTCTCGCGCGTACAGGAGACAGTCAGTGTCATTTCCGGCACCGTCCTGCGTCCGGTTCGCGAAGTGAGCGGGATTGTCTCCGGGGTGAAAGCGGCCGTCCAGGCACTCATGCTCGGCCGCCGTCCCACCGTCGATCGTGCCACCCACGACGACGAGATGTTCATCTGAACAGGGTCCGCCGCGGCGGACACTTCGCTTCCGCCGGTTGGGCGATCGCGAATCCCTCCGGATAGCTCCATTCAGCACACTCCGTGCCGGCCCGGAATACGGAGTGCGCCCACTCCTTTTGCGGCCACGCCCGCCTTGTTGCCCCGGCTGAATCGGCAGCGTCGTCGGCTCGCCGTTCCCCCATGCGATCGGGTAGCGGGAGTCCGCACCGTACCGCTCGTCACTGGCGGAGCCGGAGCTCAGCATGGTTCCTGGACAAGAGGGTTCAGTGCGCGATGCACCGGCAACTGGCAATGATCCAGGGGAACGCCTCCACCAGCCGCACCTGACCGAACACCGGCCTCAAGAACGCCTCGAAGCTCGCCGGGTTCCAGTGCTGCACGTGCTCCGGGTGATTGCCCCAGCCGCGGAGGTACTTGCCGCGCACCAGATTGCCGGCCTGAAAATAAGGCTCGTGTGGGACCGACAGGATCACCGCGCCGCGCGAGACGCGGGCCAGTTCCGCCAGCGCCAGTTCCGGGCGCTCCAGATGCTCCAGCACCTCCAGGCATAGCACCGCGTCCATGCTGCGGTCCTCAAATGGCAGCGCCTGTACCGATCCGCAGACCAGCGCGCGCGGCCCGGCGTGCGCCCGGAACAGGGCCAGCGCCTCGGGCCGCAGATCCAACGAAGTCACGCGCAGCCCCGCGGGCAACACGCCGCGCCGGATCAACTCCCCTTCGCCACAGCCCGCATCCAGTACCGTCACGGGCGCCGCCACCCGCACCGCCTCGCGGATGCGTCCGAAAAACCGGTTCAGCAGATACCGCACCACCGGATTGCCGTCGTGGTATTTTTCCTGAATTGTGACGTCTGCCATGGTACGTGTCCGGGCTATTCGGGAACGTAATACAACAGGATGGACTTGCCCACCCGCGTTACAGGCTGGTAACGGTCCAGCCATGCGTACGCCGAGTCGGCACGGCCCATGGACTTCGCAATCAGCAGACCCTGCGTCTTCTGATTGACGTAGCTGATGGCTACCCAGCCAGTCACCGGCTTGTATGGCTCCAGCCCATCCCATGCCGGCAGCCCGATCTTCGAATCGTCCCCGGACCAGAGGATCGACATCGTCACCTTCTCCACCTTCAATTCCCGCAGCTTCCAGACCAGGCGCTTCATATCCTGGCCCCAGTCCAGATCCGAATCCACAATGATGCGCTCGGGGTGGGCGCCGGCCAGCGCGTTGAAATATGGAATGTAGTCCGGGTGGGCGAGCACGGAGGTCACTGTCAGCCACACCATCAGCGCTATGCCGGCGCATCGCCATGCGGCGGCTCCCCACAGCAGCATCAGGCCCTGGGCGGCCAGCAGCGCCAGCATGGGAAAGATGCACAGAATGTAGCGCAGCCCGGTGTTCAGGTGGCTGGGCAGGCAGCCGGCCAGGATCGCCAGGCAGCAGAGTCCAGGCGCATACTGCATCCACTCCCGCCGCGCTCGCGTGGCCGCGAAGAGTCCCACCAGAGCCAGCATCAGGATGGCCAGCGGCGTCTTCACGCCCAGCGCCACGGGGAAGAAATACCACCAGCCGGTCTGGCGCACTTCTCCGAAAAGGTAGGCGGCGTGTCCGTCCCGATTCAGAGACTTCACCAGCAACAGGCCGTCCAACAGCAGCGGCGCCGGCAGCGGCACTTGACTGACTCCCCGCCAGAATGCGGAGTGCTCCGTCAGGCCGGATTCCGCCGGCTCCCGCAGCTTCCCCACGTCGAACCGGTAGCCGGCCCAGATCACCAAAATCGCCACTGCCGCCGTCAAGAGAATCGGCGTCACCCGCAATGGCGGAAATCGCCGCTGACTGATGCAATAGGCCGCCAGAATGCCAGCGCCGCACAGCGGCACAATCAGCAGAGCGGAGAACTTGGCCAGCACTGCCAACGCCACTGCCACGCCCAGCCACACGCTGCGCCGCAGGTCAGGCGCCTCCAGCCAGCGCGTGAAGCGATACAGCGCGAAGACGATCCCGGCCGCGACGGCCATGTCCGTGGTGGCGATGCCGGCGTGCGCCAGCACCATCGGCGTATTCGTGAAGATAAAGACGGCCGCCAGCCCGCCCGCCTCGCCCAGCAGACGCCGCCCCCACAGCCACACGCACACCGCCGCCAGCACAAAGAACGGCAGCACGCCCACGCGGGCCAGAGTGAGGGCCACAGCGTATTTGCCCCGGCTGTGAAGGATGGCGTTGCCCTCTTTCCAGCGGTCCGCCAGCCCCTGCGAGCGCATGCCGTACAGATAGGGGCCAACGGCGATGGCGGCGCGCGCCAGCGGCGGATGGAACGGCCCCATGTCATACCTGCCCTGGTCCAGCCACTGCATGCCGCAGGCGATATTGGGCGTCTCGTCTACGGTCTGCGCCACCGCCTGGTAGGTGTAGATGATCCGCACCAGCGCGATCACCACCAACAGGACAAAGATCCACCGGGCGTTGGATGGCCGCAATGCGGAGCCCTCTGCTCTCATTCGGCGCGCGCCGCTCCGCCCTTGGCCGCCGCGCGCAGCCGCAGCAGGTGAAAGGCGTAGTCGAACCAGTGGCGGAACTTCAGCTTGCTGCTGCCGCGCTGCCGGGCTCGCATCTCGTAGCTTTCCTCACGGATCTCGCGGACCCGGCCCCGCACCATGATCTCCATCAGGGTCTTAAACCCCAGCGGCTTCAATTCCACTCCCGCAATCGCCCGCCGCCGAACGAGATAGTAACCGCTCAACGGGTCAGACGTGCGCCCGAATGCTTCCGGCAGCAGGCGGCAGCCCACCCAGTGCGCCACGAACGAGTTCACCCGCCGGTGCATCGCCCAATCGCCCAGCCCGCCGCCCTCGGCAAACCGGCTGGCCACCACCAGGTCGCTCTCCTGTAGATGGGCAATCAGCGCCGGCAGCAGCGCTGGAGGGTGCTGGAAATCGGCGTTGATCGTGCCAAGAAACTCGCCGCGCGCCGCCTGCCAGCCGCGGATCACCGCCGCCGATAGCTTGTGTTGTCCTTGCCGCCGCACGACGCGGAGCTGCGGAATGTCAGCCATCAGGCCGGTGGCGATTTCCCACGTACGGTCCGGGCTATCGTCGTCCACCACGATGATCTCGTACGCCGCGCCCAACGCTGCGTCCAACTGGACCCGCAACGCTTCCAGAAAGCTGCGAATGTTCTCGCTCTCATTCAGTGTCGGCACCACCAGCGACAGCCGGATCTCCGGCTCGAACGAGGGCTGCACGACGAGGGTACCTGTATGGACGGCGGGCTCTGGGATCGCCAATGTTACCTGCATTTTCTGACTCTCCAATTGTAACCTCCCCCACGGGGATTTCAGGCAACTCCGGCCGAAATCCAGATATCAGCCCACCCTGCCCGCCCCGCTCCAAGTTCTCTGTTGCCAGGATCGGTACGCACGTCTAGTATGTTAGTTAGTCTATTTGCCTAACTAAGACGCGCCATGATACTGACCTTCGTCCTGCTCTCCCTGCTCGCCACGCCGTTTGAAGACCGCACTTACCCCAGCCGCGTCTTCGGGCAGGACCGCCACTACCGCCTCTTTCTGCCCGCGGACTACGCCCAAGGTTCCAAGCGCTACCCCGTCATCTACTACTTCCACGGACACAGCGACCGCTATACCCTGGAGCGCTACGACGACGGGAAAGACACCGTGCCCAAGATCCTGCGCTTCGTGGCGGAAAACGGCGTCATCGTCGTAGCAGTGGATGGCTACGTGGCGGAACAGTACACCGGCTTCTATGGAGGCACCCCCTACGATGTGTACCCGGAGGGCGGTGCGTACGATTTCGGCGAAAATTTCAAGGAACTCGTCGCGCACATCGACGGCAGTCTGCGCACCTTGCCGGACCGCCGCCACCGCGCAACCTCCGGGCTCAGCATGGGCGCCTTCATGAGCTTCTTCCTCAGCGCCCGCTATCCGGACCTGATCGGCAGCGCGTCCGGCTTCAACCCCGGCCCCGAGTTCTATGCCGGTGAAAAGGGCCGCCGTTTGCTGTGGCGTCCCAAGGACCATGTGTCCAACCACACGCACACCATGGTGCGCCTGGTGCGCGCCAGCGGCGACTACATCAGCCAGTATCACGAGGAGACGCGCCTGGCCTTTGCACGCGATGCCCGCGTCGATTTCGAGTTTCGCCAGGACGAGTACCACCGCCACTGGGCCACTTCCATCGGCGAGACCTTCGCTTTCCACATGCGGGCCTTTGCCAATTCCGCGCTGGACAACACGCCCGAGTCGTTTGATCACGATAACGCCTACGCGCAGTTCTCGGCCTGGCGGTGGCAGTTCGAATCCACCGGCGGCGGGCCGGGCTACACGGTGCTGCGCGACGTCTCGCAGGGCGGCTTGCGGGTGTTGACGCGGCGCTGGGCGCCGGATGGACCTCCCGTCGCGGGCCGGACCATCAAGATCACCACCGCGCCCCTTTACCGGGCTGGCGCGGCCTACACGGTACTGGATGCGCCCCTCAACGGCGCCCCGCCGCGCCGGCTGAGCCTCACCGCCAACGCCCAGGGCCGGCTGCAGTTCGAAGTGGACGGCGCCGGCCGGCAGATCAGCATTACCGGACCGGGCGCCGCTTCCCAGGCGCCCGTGCTGTTTCCCCTGTCGCGCGGCGGAGGCCTGAGAGTGCTGCCGGAGGTGGAAACCACCCTACCCGTGCGCGTCTACAACCCACAAACCGTACCACTAAAGGGCGTCTCGGTGAGCGTCGAAAGCGCCTATCCTACCGTCGAGCTGCTCACCGCCAAGGCCACCGTCGCCGAAATTCCGCCCGGAGGCATGGTGGACCTCTCCCCCCAGTTCAAGGCCCGCTTCCATGCCGCCGCCGGGGACTATGCGCCGGCAGCCATCCGGGTGACACTCGCCTCGGACACGGCGCGCCGCGTCGAGGATATAGACGTGATGATCGCGCCTGACGGCATGACGCCCCCTCTCGCGGTGGAAGTGCTCGATGGCCGGACTGTGACGCTACGCGTCTTCCGCCAGAAGGGCAATCAGGGCGGCGGCGCGGCTGTGGAGCGCACAGTCACCGAGGGCAAGGGCAATGGCAACGGCGTGCTGGAGCCGGGCGAGGAGGCCACCATCTGGGTGAAGCTGGCCCAGGGCCTCGATCCCTTCGACAAGGGCAACTGGTATCGCGCTCGTGTGTATTCCAGCTCACCAGCGCTGGAGGAGATCAAACGCCTGGAAGAACAGAAGCAGCGCGAATGGACCGGCGCTAAAGAGCTGACCAGCGTCGTCCGTCTGGACGCGAAGACGCCGCCTGGCACGGCCATCCCCGTCGTGCTGTGGAACGAGAGCTGGAGCTTTCATTTCACGCCCGACGTGCGATACGGCGTGGAGCCGTTGTACCAGGCGTATCAACTGCATCGCGGCCATGCCCACAAGCTCGAATTGAAGGTGCCCTCCAAGTGATCCACTACACACGAATCCTGCCTGCGGTATTGCTGCTCAGCAGCGCATGGGCGCAAACACGCCCTGCGGAGGGCGTAGTCCTCAGCAACGACGCCTGGCCGAGATCCACGCTTCTCGCCGAATGGACCTCGGACGTCATGCGCATTTCGGGCGTGGAGAAAGCCTCGGAGACGGCGCAGGGCAAGGCGTTCTTCACCTGGCTCCGCCTCTTCTCGCGCATGGCCGTCGGCGGCATGATCCAGGCGTTCGAAGGGCCGTACGGCAAAGAGGCCTACGTCCTGGATGCCAACAAGCAGCTCTTTGTCTACGGTTGGGGTTACTGCGATACCACCAGCCGCATTGCGGAGGCGGCCTGGCAGGAGTACAAACGCGACCCGCGCGCGGCTGAGCGGGTCATCACGCAGCACGACGGCGGCGGCTATCACACCATGTACCGCTTACGGATGGACGGGCGGCACGGTGCATTTGATCCGCGCTACGGCTACTACCTGATCGAGCGCGATGCGCCCGGCGCACGGATTCTGGATTGGTCCGAGCTGAACGGCAAGTTCGAGATCAATCGCAGCTACAAACACCGCGTGGGCCCGTTCTTTGAGATCGGCGGCATCGAGTGCCAGCGCGCCCTGCTGCTGCGCCCAGCCTATTTCGAGAGTGAAACCGCGTGGCGTGCCGCCGGCGCCCCCAAGGAAAACGTCTTCGGCAATGGCGCCTACAAGATGGGCACGCCACTGCACGACATGACGTTCGCGCTGCAACGCGGCATGACCATTGAACGCTTCTGGGACAACTCCGCGCGCAAGTTCTACGTTCCGGCGGGTGCACAATCCAAGCGCGAGTGGCCCTTCCTGCCCACGGGCCGGTTCTACCGGGTCACTGAAACTTCGCACGGCGGCAGTTGGGTCAAGGACGATCCAAACTACCAACGCGTGAAGCAGTACCTCTCCACCGTGCCGGCGAACGAGGGCTATCCGGCCGAGGTCGCCGGCGGACGCACCATCGGGCAGGCCTACGGAGTCATCCACTACACACCGCAACTCGATGGCGCCGCCGAGCAGATCTTCGACATGCGCTCGCCCTTCGTGCTGGTGGATGGAACTCTCTCCGCGAAGCTCTCCGGCGCGGGCGCCGAAATCGCGATTCGCACTCTGGCGCCCAAGCCTCGCAACGCCGCCGAACCGGATCAGTGGTCCCAGTGGCAGACTCTTGCCGCCAGCGATGGCGCAAAGCTAGCCGAACTCGGGCGGCCGAGATTCAATGGCCGCGACGTCAGCATCCACGGCACATACCGCTTTCAGATCCGGGCCAGAGTTCCGAAGGGCGCCGGCCTGACGGCGCTCTCCATGAAGCTCTACTTCGAAAACGGCATAATGTCGATTCCGCCGCTCTTCGCCGGCCGCAATGCGCTGAGGTTTCGCTTGCACGACGCCTCAGCCCTGACGGCTCCGGTGACGGTGGTGTATCGCTACGAAACGGCTGCCGGCGAAAAGACCCATCGGCAGGTCCTGAGCCCCGCCGACTTCCACCAAGGAGAGGCCGCCTATGTAGCGGAGGCACCCGGGCTCATTCGCTGCCGTTCGGTTTCGATTTCCTACTAGAGGTGGACGATGTACTCTCGACTCTGGTCCGCCGGTCTTCTGGTCTGCACCGCGCTCGCGGCTGCGCAGACCGCGCCGCCAGTTGCCCCCCCGGCGGTATCGTCTGCTCATCCTCGTCTCGTCTTCCGACCGGCCAAGGACCGCGGCCTGGGGCGCACGTTTGAAGACGTGCGGGCGCTCTATCGCACTGATCCATTCTTCCGCGCCACGTTCGATCAGGCGCTGAAGGCGTGCGAATCTGCTTCGAATCCGGCCATGACCGCTGCTTGCTGGATCGTCAGCGGCGACGACCGGTTCGCCCAGGCATCCGCCCGGATGCTGGCCGGGCAGCAGATCACGCAAAGCGGAGCGGGGGCGTACTCCGATGTCTGGGCGTTTGCGCTGGCATGGGACTGGCTCTACCACCATCCCGCCTTGGCTGGCGGCCTGCGAGAACGCGCCGCCGCGCGAATTGCCGAGCGTCTGGCCACCGAACTTGCGCAGTTGGACGACACCGGCATGGCCATGTGGCACGGCCGCAATCAGGCGTCCAACGGCGCCATCATCGCGGCACTGGCGCTCGCCGGTTTTCCGGGGCAGGATGTCCAACTCAGCCGCGCCGCCGGCCACTACGCCGAGACCCTGCGCGCGCTGGACTTTTCCGAGGGCTGGCCTGAAGGCCCGAGCTACTGGATCTACAACCGGGCGCTGCCCTTCGCCGTTGCGGCCGATTCCTATCTGACTGCGACGGGGCAGGAGACAGCGGGCGGCGTCTCCATCCGCGACGTGATGCGTAAGATCGGCCTGTGGACTCTCTATCAACACGGCCCGAACGGTGTATTCGAGCCGTATGGCGACTCGGTGGGCTCGCTGCGGCTCGGCGAGACCGGCATGTGGGAGGCGAGTATCGACTACTTCGCGAAGCTCTCACGCGACCCTGGCGTGATTGCGGGCTCTGACTACTTCCGCCAGCGCTCTCCCGCGCCCTACGGCAAGCGTCCCGTTCACTGGTACGCCGCGCTGGCCTATGATCCGGCAGCGCGCCCGCAAGCGGGCTACGACCCGGCAAAGCCCGAGCAATGGCTCCGCGCCAACATGCCGCAATCGATGCTCTTTGGGCGCAACACGCTCGGCGTAGCGTTTCTGCGCGGCGCCTGGGGCGATCCCAACGAACTCTTCGCCTCGTTCAAGGCAGGCGACATGCTGGCGCATCACGATCACTACAACGTGGGGACCTTCAGCATCCAACTGGGCGGCCTGCTTGCGCCGCTTACCGGAGTCTATGGCGCGTCGGATTACGGTGGCCCCTACCGGCTCGGATACGCAATCCAGACCGTCGCCTCGAACAGCCTGCTGATCCTCGCCCCGGGCGAGAAATTCGCCAAGGGCACGCCGCTCTCTGGCGGACAGCGCATCATCAATCCCACCGGCTTCGACTGCGTGAGCCTCGATCATTTCCGCCGGCAGTTAGCATCGGGCCGGCTGGAGCGCGGCGGCATTACCGCCTTCCAAACCGTCGCCGGGCGCGGTGACTACCTGGCTGCCGACATTACGCCAGCCTACAATTCCACGCGCTATGCCGATCCCGGCAGCGAGGCCAAAGTCTCTCTGGTGACGCGGCAATTCCTCTATCTGCGCGGCGAGCGGGCCTATGTGGTCTTTGACCGCGTGGAAACCACCAGCGCCGGCTATACGCCCAAGTTCCTGCTGCACAGCCTCGCCAAGCCGCGGACGGCCAACGAGCGCCAGCTCGCCGGAACGGACGCCAGCGACGGAATCCTGGAGTCGCGCGATCGCGCAGTTACGGTCGACGGCGACCACGCCACCTTGACCCAGCGAATTCTACTGCCGCTGCAGTCGCGGACTTTGAAGATCGGCGGACCGCACTATGCCGGCTTCGTCCAGACCGGCGCGGATCTGCAAGGCGCCAACCTGGAACCCGATCCGGGCAAGGGCGGCGCCAGCCCCAAGCCGAAGGGCCTGTGGCGCGTGGAAGTGGAGCCGGCCACGGCGGGCCAGTCGCACCGTTTCCTCAACGTGCTCCTGCCGAAGCTGACGGAGGACCAGCGCGCCGCTCCGCAGGCCGAACTGCTGAAGGCCAACCCCGGCACGGTGGCGGTGCGCGTAGGCGGCAGCGTAGCCGTGATGGCGTATGGGACCGCTCCGCTGGACCGCGTGGAACTGAACATGCCTGTCGATGCCGAGTGCTGGATTCTCGACGCACGGCCCGGTGCGGATTACACCCTGAACGGCAGGAAGTGGACAGCTTCCGCGGAGGGCGTGCTTGTGCTGCCCTGGCCGCGCGGTAAACGGACGCTTACACTGCTGGTTCGTCGGTGAGCTTTTTCATGTCGCCCAGGTAGACGTGGACGCACGTCCAGGCGATCACGTGGAATCCGCCCATCATGACAAACAGCGGATAGTAGCCAAAGTGCATCACCAGATAGCCGGGCAGCAGCGCCGTGAAGATCACGCCGCCGATGCCGCCGAAGAATCCGCCGATGCCCGTCACCGATGCCACGGCGCTCTTCGGGAATACATCGCTCACGGTGGTGTAGAGGTTGGCGGACCAGCCCTGATGCGCGGCCGTCGCCAGCGAGATCAGCGCAATCGCCAGCCAGGTTTCCTTCACCGCCACCGCGGTTGCCGCGATGGGCATGCACAGCGCAAAGGCGCCCATCGTGAACTTGCGCGCCTTTCCCACGGGCCAGCCGCGCCCGATCAGGAATCCGCTGACCCAGCCGCCGGCGACGCTGCCAAAATCCGCCATCAGATAAACAACCGGCAACGCCCAGCCGATCTGCTCCAGGCTCAAGCCGCGTGCTTCCTTGAAATAGAGGGTGAGCCACGTGAGATAAAACCACCAGACTGGATCCGCGAAGAACTTCGCGAACGCAAAGCCGTACGTCTGCCGGTAGCCAAGCGCCTGGCCCCAAGTCATCTTGCGCTCCACACGCTCGTCCACGTCGCTTTCGATGATCGCCAGTTCACCGGCATTCACCATCTTGTGGTCGCGAGGCAGGCGGTAGAAAAGCCACCACGCCGCCAGACAAATTAACCCCGAAGTAGCCGTGATGAAGAAGCACGTCCTCCAGCCGAAATGGTAGTTCATCCAAACAAAGACGGGCGGCCCCACCATCGTCGCGACATTGGTGCCGGCGTTGAAGATGCCCGTTGCGAAGGCTCGCTCCTTTTTCGGAAACCACTCGGTGACAGCCTTGATGGCGGCCGGGAAGTTGCCGCTCTCACCCAGCCCCAGCATGGCGCGCCAGAAGCCGAGCTGGACGAAACTACGAGATAGAGAATGCAGGCCCGCCGCCAGGCTCCACATCGTGATCGCGATGGCGTAGCCCTTGCGCGTGCCCATCCGGTCGATCACCCAGCCCATCATCAGAAAGCCGAACGCGTAGGCGCCCTGGAACGCGGCGTTCACGTAGCCGTACTCTAGTTTTGTGAAGTGCAGATCGTCCAGAATCACCGGGCTGAGGATTCCGAGTACAATCCTGTCCAGGTAGTTGTTGGTCGTAATGAGGAAGAGAAGGGCGAGGATCCACCAGCGGGCCTTCGAAGGTTGAGAATGCACGACGCCGATTATACTGAAATGTCACTGCCCCCTGCCGTGGTGCTGGCCGCCGGCCGCGGCGAGCGCATGAAGCCGCTCACCGGGGATCTGCCAAAGCCGCTGCTCCCACTGCACGGCCAGCCCTTGATAGCGCACGTCCTCGACAATTTGCGCCAGGCCGGCTTCGGGCGGTTTCTGCTCGTGGTGGGGTATCGGGCCGAGCTGTTCTATGCGCGGTTCGCCGGCGATCCCACTGTGCACTACGCTTTGCAGGATCCCGTCGATGGCACCGGTTCCGCTACACTTTTGGCACACAAATGGACTCAAAACGTGCCGTTTCTGCTCATTTTTGGCGATATTTTGGCCGATCCGGCGGACCTACGTGCCCTCTGGGCGCAGTTGATGAACGATCCGGCGGCCGAGGCCATCGTCGCGGTGAAACATGTGGAGGATCCCTGGCAGGGCGGGGCAGTGTATATCGAAGACGGCCGCGTGACCCGTTTCGTCGAGAAACCGCCGCGCGGCGCCAGCGCCACCAACTGGAACAGCGCCGGCATTTTCGCGTTCCGGCCCTCGATCTTCGCGGAGCTGGAGAAGTTGCCGCTCTCGGCGCGCGGCGAATACGAACTTACCCAGGCCATCGTACAGTTGCTGGATCGCGGCGCACGCGTGCTGGCCTATTCCCTGCGGGGCGAGTGGCGCGACGTGGGCCGGCCGGAAGACCTCGACGCGGCCATGCGCATCACCAGCTAGTGGCCTCGCGGATCACGCCCGCCATGCGCTTGCTCACCACCGTCTCCAGGTTGTTGGACATCTTCAGCAGCCAGCGTTTCGAGGTCAGCGGCGAGATGCGGCGGATGTGATCGGTGTTGATGATGGCGCCGCGGTGGATACGGCGAAAACGCGGCGGCGGGAGTTTGGTCTCTAGCGTCTTCAACGAATAGTCGGAGTAGTAGCGCCCCTGCGCCGTGACGATGGAAACGGTGCTGCCCTCGGCCAGAAACGCGATGACGTCATCGGGGCTCAGCATATGCAGGTCCGTGCCGGTGCGGCCCACAATGCGGCGCAACTCGCTCACGGGCGCCGCGGGCTCAGGGCGCAGGCCGCTCAGTTGCGCGCGGGCCTTCGCAATGGCCGCCACCAGCCGCTCTTTGCGCACAGGCTTCAGCAGGTAATCCACCGCGCCCGATTCAAACGCCTGCAGTGCGTGCGTCTCGAATGCGGTGACGAAGATGATCAGCGGCAGCACCTGGGCGCGCAATGACCGCGCGACGGAGAGGCCGTCGAGCCCCGGCATTTGCAGATCGAGAAACAGCAGATCGGGGTTGAGGCGGTTGATCTGCTCCACGGCCTCCAGGCCGTTCGATGCCTCGCCGGCCAGCGCCATGCCGGGCAACTCCTCCAGATACTCGCGCAGGATCTGGCGGGCAATCGGTTCGTCGTCAACGATGAGGACTTTCATCTTTCCGTCAACGGCGCATGGAAGCCCACCACGGTTTCCGCGCCGCATCTCTCCATCTCCAGTATCGCCGCCGCGCCGTAGCAGAGCCGCAGCCGTTGGCGCACGTTATCGAGCCCTACGCCCGCGCCGTCGGGCGCCGGCGTGCCGCTGAATCCCGGGCCGGTATCAGACACGCGCACGGCCAGTTGCCCCTCTTCGATGCGTGCCACCACGCGCACGGTGCCGCCCGCGGCTTGCGGCGCGATGCCGTGCTTCACCGCGTTCTCCACCAGCGGCTGTACGCTCAGCACGGGGATGGAGGCGCGCTGGGCGGCGGCCTCCACGTCGATTTCGATGCGCAGCTTCGGCCCCACGCGCAGGCTCTCGATCTCCAGGTAGGCCCGCACGATCTGCATCTCTTCCTCCAGCGCAATGGTGTGGCGCTCCGTGCGCAGGAAGTAGCGGAAGATGTCGGCGAGATTGAGCACGGTGCGGCGCGCGCCGGCGGCCTCCTTGGGGATGATGCCGTAGAGCGTGTTGAACGCGTTGAAGAGGAAGTGCGGATGGATCTGCGCCTGCAAGGCGCGCAACTCGGCCTGCGAAACCAGCCGCCGCAGTTCACCCTCGCGGAACTGCTCCAGACGCTCGTTGATCTGCGATTCGAGCTGAGCCAGCAACTCCAGATCCTCGCTCAGATAGGGTTGCCCGCCGGAGCGGCGGCCCACGCCGGTTGGCGTGCGCTCGGCATTGAAGAAGTGCGCGATCTCGCTCCAGGCCCAATCCAGGTACAGCGTCTCGCTCTCCACGGGCATCTTTCGCAACCGCTCCAGCAGCAGGCCGGCGTCGCCGCGCCGGAAGATGAGGCGCGTCAACAGAGTCTGTGCGGCGCCGCGGGCCATGGCGAAAAGCACCAGCGTGCCGCAGCAGGCGACGGCCATGAGGGCGAGCCGCGTGGGCGCCATCGCGCTGGTGTCCAGCCATCCGAATGCCCGCGCCGTCTGCGCCGCGCCCCATGTGAACACGCCGGCGATGAGAGTATTCGCCAGGATGCGCACGAAGGCGTCCAGCAGGACGAAGCGGTACTCCTGGAGCAGCACGAAGAGCGCGATGGGGATGCCGGCGTGATGGATGGCCAACTCGGCCGGCCACGCGTGCGCCGCACCTTCATTGTGGAAGTGCGCGAAGGAGAGCGCAAACAGAAATAGCGCCATGGCGCCCAGCGGCTGGCTCGCGGTGACCTGCGCGCGGTAAAGAGCGAGGCCGGCAGCGGCGGTCAGCAACGCGAATCCGGCGGCTGTGGCCACCAGCGTGAGGCTGTGCAGATCTTCTACGGCGAACAGTCCCTCGCTGGCGTGCAGCCCCATGGCAGTGGCGCTGAGCGCGTAGCCGCACCAGGCGATCCAGCGCAGGCGGCGGCGCAGGAGCAGATCCAGCAAAAGAGCCGGCAGCAGGCTCAGGGCGGACGTCGTGACCACCATCAGCGCGGTGGAGCCCGTGAACTGGAGGGCCAGGGATCCGCTGTTCCAAAGCAGGGCCATGGCCGCCGTGGCCAGCGTCAGGCGGCTGCCCGGCAGTTGGCGGCCTTCGCGATCCCGGAGGAGAAGGGCAGTGAAGAGTCCGAAGACCAGCGTGCCGGCGGAGTAGCCCAGCAGGTTGGCGAGCAGTGGCTCGGTGGGGGCGATCATGCGAGACCGCCCCTCGGATCCGTCCCGCCATGCGATGACACGTTTCTACTCCTCCGGCGTGGCGGCGCGCCGTAAGCGGTCCCGGATGCCCGCCCAGCGCGGCTCATCGGGCGGTTCCTCCACCGCGATCCAATCCAGCTTCTGCTCGTCCAGCCTGTGCAGCGTGGCGTACAGCGCCGCAGCATAACCGATGGGATCGGCCGGCATGGAGGCGCCATGCTGCAAATACGCGCCGCGTCCCTCGCCCGGCAACACACCGCCCCGCACCACCAACAACGGCGTTGCCGGACTATAGTGCCGCGCATGCATGCCTGGCGCCGGATGTGCTCCTTCCACCGGCTCTCCCGCCACCAGCACTGGCCCGATCAGTTCTTCGATTTCCTCGCGCGTCACCATGCCTGGCCGCAGCAGCACGGGCTTCGCCCCGACCAGCGATAGCACAGTCGATTCAATCCCAACCGGCGTGGAGCCGCCATCCAGAATCAGATCCACGGCATCGCCGAGGCTCCGCCGCACATGTTCGGCGGTGGTCGGCGAGATGCCCGCAAAGCGGTTGGCGCTCGGCGCGGCAATGGGCACGCCCGCCGCACGGATCAGCGCCAGCGCCATCGGATGCGCTGGCATCCGAAGCCCCACGCTGGGCAGCCCCGCCGTCACCTCGTCCGGAATGATGTCGCGCTTTGGCAGCACCAGCGTCAGCGGCCCCGGCCAGTGGTGCTCGGCCAGGATCTGCGCCGCCGGCGGCCACTCCGCCGCATACTCCCGCGCCATCTCGATGGAGTCCACGTGGACGATCAGCGGGCTGGTGCTCGGCCGGCCCTTGGCCTGAAAGATCCATAGCACCGCCGCGGCGTCCAGCGCATTAGCGCCCAGCCCATACACCGTCTCCGTGGGAAAGGCCACGAGCCGGCCGGCGCGGATGAGTTCGGCGGCCTCCTGGATCATCTCGCTCCCGCCTATTCGGCCAGATCGTTGCTGTCGCCGAAAATCTTGCCCGTCTTTTTCCATACCAGGTAGGCGTGCAGCAGTGGATCGATGTCGCCGTCCAGCAGGCGGTCCACATCGCCCACGGAGTAGCGCGTGCGCAGGTCCTTCACCATGCGGTACGGCGCCAGCACGTAGCTGCGGATCTGGCTGCCGAACGAATTGTCGGCCTTGGAATCCTCCAGCTTGCGCTCAGTCGCGCGGCGCTTGTCCATCTCGAATTCGTAGAGGCGCGCGCGGAGTTGCTTCATCGCCGTGGCGCGGTTCTTATGCTGGCTGCGCTCGCTCTGGCACTGCACCACGATGTTGGTGGGGATGTGCGTAAAGCGCACCGCGGATTCCGTCCGGTTGACATGCTGCCCGCCCGCGCCCGACGCGCGAAACACGTCGATGCGGATGTCCTCGGTCTTGATGTCGATCTTCACGTCGTCATCGATCAGTGGAATCACAAACACGCTGGCAAATGACGTGTGCCGGCGCGCCGCCGAATCGAATGGCGAAATGCGCACCAGCCGGTGCACGCCAATCTCGCTCTGCATCAGCCCGAAGACGTTCTCGCCATCGATCTCCACGGTGGCGGATTTGATGCCCGCGCCTTCGCCCTCCATCTGGTCCGTCACCACGGCCTGGAAGCCGCTGCGCTCGGCCCAGCGCAGGTACATGCGCAGCAGCATCTCCGCCCAGTCCTGGCTCTCCGTGCCGCCCGCGCCGGGGTGGATGGTGACGATGGCGCCGCAGTGATCGTTCTCGCCCGAGAGCAGCATGTTGGTCTCAAGGTGATCCACCATCTGGCGCAGCTTGGCGAGCTCTTTCGTCAGCTCCGCGCCCACGTCCTCGCCCTCGCGGCCCAGCTCAAAGAGCGTGTCGATGTCGCTGGTGAGCGTGGAGACGGCGTTATCCTGGCCTACCCCGTTTTCCAGCCGCTTGCGCTCCTGCATGAGCTTCTGGCTGGCCTCCTGGTTGTTCCAGAAATTGGGGTCAGAGATCTGCGTCTCGATCAATTCCAGTTGTTTGCGTTTCGCGGGGACGTCAAAGATAGCTCCGCACAGCTTCCGATTGCTGGCGGAGCGATACATAGTCCCGCTCGAGTTCTTCGAGGGTCATATAGTCTATGGTAGCAATCCCCGCCAAGCAGTTCCCCGCGGCACCCAAACTCGTGTACACTGACAAAGTTGCGGCATTCATTCCAGATGACGGCGTCCTATTTCATCCGGCTGGCAATTCTCGTACTTGGGGCATTGCTGTGCGGCGGTGGAATGCAGGCCGCCACGGCAAAAACCAAGGCCAAGCCCGCGCCGGCCAAGACGGTGAAGAAGTCCACCGCGCATAAACCGGCCGCCAGGCGCCGGGCCCCGTTCCACCGCGCCATCACGGCGCCGGCCAAGCCGAATCCGCTGCTCGTCGGGGTCAACCCGGTTTCCCCGCTGGTGGCTCCGTTGTTCCCCCCGCTGGCCCCGCCCCCGCCCATTCCCGGCACCTGTTTCGCCTGTGCCGATCCGCTCCTGGCGACAGCCTATTCGCTCCTGGGGGTGCGTTACCGCTTTGGCGGCAGCAGCCCGGAATACGGCTTCGATTGCAGCGGCTTCACCATGTACACCTACAAGACGTCGCTCAACGTGCCGCTGCCCTCCTCGGCGCCGGCCCAGTTCCAGGTGGGCGTGCCGGTGAGCAAGGAAGAGCTGGTGCCTGGAGATCTGGTCTTCTTCCGCCCCCGCCGCTTCGGCTGGCACGTCGGCATGTATGTGGGCGACGGCGCCTTCATCCACGCGCCAAACCGCCGCAGGACGGTG
The DNA here is from genome assembly GCA_036504135.1 of Paludibaculum sp. Classification (GTDB taxonomy): domain Bacteria; phylum Acidobacteriota; class Terriglobia; order Bryobacterales; family Bryobacteraceae; genus Paludibaculum. The sequence continues at coordinate 26,582 of DASXVP010000029.1, read as the reverse complement.
TCGGTGACACCGCTGAATGATCCCTACTGGCAGAAAGCCTTTGTGGGCGCGCGCCGCATTCCCGCCAAGGCTGTAGAAGAGCCCACGGCGATCGAGCTCAGCTCGAATAACTAGCCACTTCCAAAAGAAACCCCTTTTTGCCCGTGTTGACGCCCTGAGTGTGTCCGATGAGTGTCTTGCGTCCCGCGGCCTCATGGATGTGACCGCAGACGAAGTGCGCTGGCTGGTATTGGTCGACAAACGCCCGCACTGCCGAGCTCCCAAAGTGCCGACCGGGCCCTGCCTCGTCGAGGGCCGTATTCAGGGGCGGGCAGTGGCAGATCAGAATCAGGGGATGCAGCCCGGCGAAGGGTTGCAGATGGGAGGCGAGCTCGGCCTCAGTCTCCTCGCCCGCGGTGTGGAAAGGCGTGGGGTTGGAGTGGCCCAGCCCGGCGACGTGCCATCCTTTGGCTTCGAACGAGTTGCCGTGCAAGGCGTGGAGCCCGAACTTGTCGCAAAGCCGGGCGATATCCGTAGCGTGCTCGTGATTGCCCGGCAGAACGTGCATGCGGTCCGCGCGCTCGCGCAGGATCGCCCCTGCCTCGTCGAGCCCGCGGTTCCAACTCACCATGTCACCGGCGGCAATGTAGTGATCGGCCTCGATGGTCATCAGGCGGCGGAGGGCGGTCCAGTCGTTGTGGATGTCGGAGAAGACGAGGAGGCGCATACTACGGATTGTACGGTGTGCAACCCACCCAGTTCGTAGCGGCGGCGCCGCACCGATCGACCTTCGATTTGTGCCGTCCGGAACCTCAGCTCCGCCACTTGATCTTTTCCTCGCTGTGAAGACATCAAGTTTGATAAGATGCAAGTCAGTTGCAGACACGGAGCGGATGTCGCAAACGTCAGAATGTGTCGTGTAACCGCTAAGAAAGGACTATTTTTTGAATGTCAGCTTCACCGAACTGGGTCCGTTGCATCTTGACTTGTCTGATATTGACAACTGGAGCGCTGTGCGAGGGGTATGCGGAGACGGCCAGCGGCCTGAGAGGACGCGTTGTTGATCCCACAGGCGCCGCGATTGGTGGGGCGACCATTATGGTCACCTCCGGCGGGGCTCCGGTTTCAACGGTGGTGGCGGATCCTGGCGGCGAATTTTCTCTCCCTCTGAACCCGGGTGCATATAGGGTTATTGCCGCCGCCCCCGCGTTTAGGAGTGCGGAGCTGGACATCAAAGTAGGGTCCGACGGAACCGTCGATTCTGTAATCACTTTGCAGGTAGCGCCGCAGGCACAATCAGTGACCGTGGTCGAGGATGCCTACCAAGTGAATCAGATCAGCGCCGCTACCAAAGGCAATACGCCTCTGATCAACGTACCTCAGTCCGTGTCGGTCGTCACACGCGAATTGGTCCGTGACCAGATGATGATGAGCATGGGCGACGTGGTTCGCTACGTGCCCGGGATCACGGCGATTCAGGGCGAGAACAATCGCGACCAGGTTGTGATTCGGGGCAATAGTTCCTCTGCGGACTTTTTCGTCAATGGTGTTCGGGACGATGTTCAGTACTTTCGGGATCTTTACAACCTGGAACGAGTGGAGGCGCTGAAGGGGCCGAACGCCATGATCTTCGGGCGTGGCGGCGGTGGCGGTGTCATCAACCGCGTGACGAAAGCGGCGGGCGCCGCGCCACTCCGCGAGATTACGATCCAGGGTGGATCCTTCGGGAACAAGCGGGTTACCGCCGACTTCGATCAGCCCATTGGCCGCGAGGTGGCGGCCCGGTTGAACGGTGTCTACGAGAACTCCGACAGTTTCCGGGAATTCGTCGGACTCGAACGCTACGCTCTGAATCCTACGGTTTCGCTGTCGCCGTCTGACCGGACGAGAATCACTCTCGGCTACGAATACTTGCACGATCGACGCGTCGCGGACCGAGGCATATCCTCCTTCAGAGGCAGGCCGGCAGACGTCGATGTTTCGTCGTATTACGGCAATCCCGATGACAGCCACGTGCAGTCGGCCGTGAACCTGGGCTCGGCCGCAATAGAGCACCAAGTGGGAAGGATGAGTATTCGCAATCGGACGTTGGTCGGCGACTATGACCGGTTCTATCAGAACTATGTGCCTGGGGCGGTGAACTCGTCGCAAACGCTGGTACCGCTGACTTCCTACGGCACCGCGACCACGCGCCGCAATCTGTTCAATCAGACGGATCTCACGTACACCCTTCACACCGGGAGGATCCGGCACAACCTGCTTTGGGGCGCGGAGTTCGGCAATCAGCACACGGATAACTTTCGCTTCACGGGCTATTTCGGCAATACGCTGACTTCGGTGTCAGTGCCGTACACCGACGGAGTCATCCGGACGCCCGTCACGTTCCGACAGAGCCCTACGGATGCCAACAACGGAATTCAGACGAGAGTTGCCGCGACGTACTTCCAGGATCAAGTGGAGCTCTCGCGTTTCGTGCAATTGGTTGTAGGCGTGAGGTTCGACCGGTTCGACCTCCAATTCCACAATAAGCGCACGGAGGAGAATCTCCGCCGGACCGACGATCTGGTCTCTCCGCGTGCCGGGCTCATCTTAAAGCCGATGTCGGCGATATCGCTCTACACGAATTACAGCGTTTCCTGGCTGCCGAGCTCCGGCGATCAGTTCTCGTCGCTGACTACCATCACCCAACAGGTCAAGCCCGAGAAGTTCGAGAACTACGAAGCAGGGGTGAAATGGGACTTGGCCCGACAACTCTCAGTGACGACAGCCGTCTACAGGCTGGATCGGACAAACACGCGGGCCGTCGATCCGAACGATCCGACTCGAATCCTACAGACGGGCAGCCAGCGGACCAAGGGTTACGAGTTGGGGCTGAACGGCAATGTTGTCCGCAAATGGCGTGTCGCTGGCGGGTACGCTTACCAGGATGCTTATGTGACCAGTGCGACGGCTGCGGCACGCGCCGGAGCTCAGGTGGCGCAGGTGCCGCACCACACGTTTTCGTTCTGGAATCACTATCAGGTGATGCCGAGGTTATCTGCCGGGCTCGGGATCCTCAACCGCACCGATATGTTTGCGGGGATCGATAATACGGTGATCCTGCCGGGCTACCTCCGCGCGGATGCGGCGTTGTTTTACTCACTCACGGAGAAGATCCGGCTGCAGGCGAATGTCGAGAACCTCACGAATCAGCGTTACTATCTGAACGCGGATAGCAACACCAATATCTCACCGGGGTCGCCGCGAGCGGTCAGGATAGGGATGATTGCACGGTTTTAGCACGGAGATGGATGACCCGTTTGATCTCCACCGATTCGTAGGTGCGCAAGATCCGGTCTATGCGTGCGTGCGATGATCTCTGGCGAGGGCGCAAAGAAGGGCACTGGATGTGGTTTGTGTTCCCTTGGTTGCGGGGTTGGGCTTCAGCCGGATGGCGCAGAAAGTCGGTATCGCCTCGCGAGCCGAGGTCGAACCATACTTGCGGCATCCTGTTTTGAGTCCAATCCTCGTGAAGTGCACTGGATTCGTGAATCAGGTTGAGGGCCGCCGTGCTTCGTTTCAACCGAACAAGCAGACGGCCGCCTCAGCCAGATCATCCATCCGGACCCGAACACCCGCCGCACTACTTCGACTTCGTGCCCGCCCGAGCTCTCCCGGGCCGCTCATCATCCAATGCGACGCTGAGCAGCGTCTTGATCACAGCTTGCCTGCTGATGTTCAGTCGTGCCGCCCGTTCATCTAGCTGCCGGAGCATCCCAGGAGTCAGATCGACATTCACCCGCCGGACAGGCCTGACCACGGTGAACTGATTGGTGAAGTGAGCGGAGACATCTTCGCCGCGCGTAGCCTTTTCGGCGATCTCGTCGGCGGAAATTTTAGCTTTAGACGTTTTCTGCATAGCGCTGCTCCTCCCATTCTGTCGCCTTCCAGGCCGTCACCAGATGAAAATACTCGCCGACCGAATCGCTCCGGACCTCGAAGATCACGGAACAGAGGCGCCCACGGCACCAGCCGATAGCGCGGAACTGCTGCGGATCGCCGCACTTCTGGTCAACGATGTAAGCCTGGTCGAAGATCTGCTGAACTTCTCGTAGGCTGATACCGTGCTTTCGCCTGACAGCCCGACTCTTCAACGGATCGAATTCGAACCGCATATCGTGTATAACTGTTATACCAACACCAAGCCGCCTGTAGTTACGCAGCGTGCAGGGTGAGCTGCCAGCACGGGTTTCGGTGAAGACGAGCAGGCGCTGGCCTTCGCGTCTGCCGTTGAGGAGTCTCTTAACATGGAGTCGTCGATATTCACAGCACAGAGCGGACCATGACCGACCCATTCCACCTCCAACGATTCGTAGACGCACAGGAATCGATCATTCCACTCGTCTACGAGGAACTGCAGCGCGGCCGCAAAACCACCCACTGGATGTGGTTCGTCTTCCCTCAACTCCTCGGTCTGGGCTCCAGCCCAATGGCGAAAAGGTTCGGCATCGCATCCCGTGCCGAAGCCGAGGCCTATTTGGGGCACCCGATCCTCGGACCCCGGCTCCGTCATTGCACCGAGTTAGTGATTCAGGTGGAAGGCCGCTCCATCGAAGATATCTTCGGACACCCGGATGATCTGAAGTTCCGCTCTTCAATGACGCTGTTCGCCCAAGTCGCCGCCGAAACCGACATCTTTGCCCGGGCGATACAGAAGTACTTTTCGGGGCGCTACGATCCTGCGACCCTGGGGCGGTTGTGATCGCCATGCCACCTGCGGGTTAAACTAGAACCAGCAGGACTGGGCACCCCTGAGGCGATCCTGCATCACCAAAACCATGTCTACCGAACCGGGACAGAAAATCACCATCAACTCTTGGCTGGAAGAAGAGCTCTATCAGCAGTTTGTCAACAACCGCCGCAGCGTCGATGACAACTGGAAGGAGGTCTTCGATTCCGAGCCGCCGCCCGTCGAAGCCGTCCCCGAGAACGTCCCGCCTCCGCCGGCGACACAGACCGTTGCGGTACAGTCCACGGCCACCCAGCCGGCGCCCACCTCGCCCGCCCTCATCCTCAGCCCGGCCGAACACCTCGTCCCCCTCCGCGGCGCGCCCATGCGCATCGCCGAGAACATGACCGCCTCGCTGGCCGTCCCCACCGCTACCTCGCAGCGCACCATCCCCGTCAAGGTCATCGACGAGAACCGCCGCCTGCTGAACCACTGGCGCGACCTCCACGGCAAATCCAAGATCAGCTACACCCACCTCATCTCCTGGGCCATCGTCAAGGCCGCCCAGCACACGCCCGGCATCAACGACGCCTACGCCGAGGTCGATGGCCAGCCCCACCGCATCGTGCGCCCCGAGGTCAACATCGGCATCGCCGTCGATGTCGCCGGCAAGGACGGCCACCGCTCGCTCGTCGTGCCCTCCATCAAAAACGCCGGCGCCATGGGCTTCTACGAATTCCTCACCGCGTTCGATACGCTCGTGGCCAAGTCGCGCACCGGCAAGCTAATGCCGGATGACTTCCGCGGCACCACCATTTCACTCACCAATCCCGGTACCGTGGGCACGCTCGGCAGCGTCCCGCGCCTCATGCCCGGCCAGGGCGCCATCGTCGCCACCGGCTCCATCGATTGGCCGCCGGAGTTCCAGGGCGTCAGCGAGGAGCTGCGCGCCCAGCTCGGCATCTGCAAGGTGATGACGATGTCGTGCACCTACGATCACCGCATCATCCAGGGCGCCGAATCCGGCGTCTTTCTCGGCAAACTGCAAGCCCTGCTGGAGGGCGCCGACGGATTCTACAACGACATCTTCGAGCAGACCCGCATGCCCTACCAGCCGTTTCTCTGGCAGGTGGACAAGCGCAATACCGCGCCCGGATTCGCGGACGAAAAGCGCATGGTGGAGATCGCCAAACAGGCGGCCGTACTCCAGCTCATCAACGCCTATCGCGTCCGCGGGCACCTCATCGCCGATCTCAATCCGCTCGGCGTCGAGGCCGGCTATCACCCTGAACTGGATCCCACCACCTACGGGCTCACCATCTGGGATTTCGATCGCGAGTTCATTACCGGCAACCTCTCCCTGGGCGGCAACCGCAGTGTCGCCACGCTACGCCAGATCCTCGAAACTCTACGTCAGACCTACTGCGGCCGCATCGGCTGCGAGTATATGCACATCCAGCATCCGGAAGAGAAGCGCTGGCTGCAGGAGCGCATGGAGCCGCAGGCCAACAACTGGCCCCTGGAAGACACCACCAAGCGGCGCATTCTGCTGCGCCTGGTGCAGGCCGAGAGCTTTGAGAACTTTCTGCACACGCGTTTCGTGGGGCAGAAACGGTTTTCGCTGGAGGGCGGCGAGAGCGCCATGGTGGTGCTCGACGAGTGTCTGGACCGCGCCGCCAACGCCGGCGTCCAGGAGATGATGGTGGGCATGGCTCACCGCGGGCGCCTCACCGTGCTCGCCAATATCATCGGCAAATCCATGTCGCAGGTCTTTGGCGAGTTTGAAGGCAACGCCGATCCGGAGGCCACGCAGGGCTCCGGCGACGTGAAGTACCACCTCGGCGCCAGCGGCATCCAGCGCACGGCGTCGGGCCGCGAAATCAAAGTCTCCCTTTCGCCCAATCCAAGCCATCTGGAAGCGGTGGACCCTGTCGTGGAAGGCATCGTCCGCGCCAAGCAGACGTGGATGGGCGATACGAAGCGCGAGAAAGTTCTGCCGATTCTCGTTCACGGCGACGCCGCCTTTGCCGGGCAGGGCGTGGTGGCGGAGGTACTCAATCTCTCGCTGCTCAAGGGCTATGCCACCGGCGGCACCATCCATCTCGTCATCAACAACCAGATCGGGTTCACGTCCACGCCGGAAGAGAGCCGCTCGTCCACCTACTGCACCGACGTGGCGCGCACCGTGCAGGCGCCCATCGTGCACGTCAATGGCGACGACCCCGAGGCCTGCGCGCGCGCCATTCAGATCGCCATCGATTACCGCATGCGGTTCAAGAAAGACGTTGTCATCGACATGGTCTGCTACCGCCGCTACGGTCACAACGAGGGCGATGATCCCAGTTACACGCAGCCGGTGATGTACCGCATTATCAAAGCGCAGCGCACGGTGGGCACCAAGTACGCCGAGCGGCTGATGCGCGAGGGCACGGTTTCCAAAGAGGCCGGCGAGCGCATCAAGCGCCAGATCCAGGACGCGCTCAACGCCGCGCACGAAGAGGCGCAGCGGAAGGGCGAGAAGTGGGAGTTGCAGGAGGTCACCGCGTTCGAAGAGGACAAGGTGCCGCTGGTTTGTCCACGGACCGCGGTGGACGAGAGCGCCATCTGCCGCGTGGTGGAGGGCATCACCACATTCCCCGAGACCTTCACGCTGCACCCCAAGCTGAAGGGCTTCATCGAGAAGCGCAAAGAAATTCTCAAGGGCGGCACGGCCGATTGGGCGCTGGGCGAGGCTCTGGCCTTCGGCACTCTGGTGCTGGAGGGTACGCCGGTGCGGCTCAGCGGCCAGGATAGCGGCCGCGGGACCTTCTCGCAGCGCCACCTGGAGTACTTCGACAACAATTCCGGCGACGAGTACACGCCCATGATGCACCTGGACCCCAAGCAGGGGCGCTTTGAGGTGCTGGATAGCTCGCTCTCCGAATATGGCGTGATGGGTTTTGAGTTTGGCTACTCGCTGGGCGATCCGCTCACGCTGACGCTGTGGGAGGCGCAGTTCGGCGATTTCGCTAACGGCGCGCAGATCATGATCGATCAGTTCATCACTTGCTGCGAGGCCAAGTGGGGCCAGCCCAGCGGACTGGTGCTGCTGCTGCCGCACGGCTACGAGGGGCAGGGGCCGGAGCATTCCAGCGCGCGCATCGAGCGCTTCCTGCAACTGTGCGCCGAAGAGAATCTTCAGGTCTGCAACGTCACCACGCCGGCGCAATACTTCCACCTGCTGCGGCGGCAGATGTACGGCGGTACGGACCGCCGTGGCCTGCGCAAGCCGCTCATCGTGTTCACGCCGAAGAGCCTGCTGCGCCACGCGAAGGCGGTCAGCAATCTGGAGGACTTCACGAACGGCCACTTTGAGCCGGTGATCGGGGATACCGGCACGCAGGCGCCGGACCGCGTCGCCAAAGTGATGTTCTGCTCAGGCAAGATCTACTACGAGCTGGCGGCGGAGCGCGAGAAGCGCGGCGCCACCAACGCCGCCATCATCCGGCTGGAGCAGATGTATCCGTGGCCGGCCGAGGAGATTGAGAACGTTCTGTGGCGCTACCCCTCCACCGCGGAGATCGTCTGGGTGCAGGAAGAGCCGCGCAACCAGGGGCCGTTCCTCTTTGTGCGTGACAAGCTGGAGCCGATGCTGGCCAATACGCGGAGAAATCTGCGCTACGCCGGCCGGCCCGAGGCGGCCGCGCCGTCAGCCGGCTCGGCCAAGCGTCATGCGCAGGAACAGGCAGCGGTAGTGGAGGATGCATTCTCGGGCGGCAGCCCGGCGCGGCCGCGGCGTTACCGTGTGGTGCCCAAGCGGACCACGGCAATGATCGAGGACCGGGCCTAAAAACAAACTCCGCCGCAGCCGGGGAGGAGGTCCGTCTGCGGCGGGAGCTTTCCCGCACGGTGCGCGGTTCTGGTTATCTTACAGCACTCTCCCGTAACCGTGCACGGGAAATTTTACTTTTTTGTCAATCAACGCCGCGTCCCCGCCACCATGTTGCCGATCAGGATGCCCGAAAACGCTCCGAAGTACACGTCAGACGGATAGTGCCGGTTTCCGGAGATTCGCGACAGGCTGATGGCCGCCGCCGTGCCGTACAGCGTGATGCCCAGCCATTTCGGACAGCGCGGATGACGTGCCACGGCGGTCGCCACGGCGAAGGCCGTCATGGCGTGACCGGAGGGGAAGCCGCCGCCGCCGCTCCAGAAACTGCCGCGCGAGTGCGGCGTATCCGGACGCTCCCGCCACGTGGCCAGTTTCAACGCATACGACACCGCCACGGCATCGCCCAGGGCCAGTAAGCCGTTCCGGCCCATTGTCTTAGCCGCCGGCTTGTCCGCCGCGGCGCCATAAACCGTCGTCACTCCAACTGACAGACCCAGGCCGTACGCCGTGCCAAGATTCGATACCCGGCCGCTCCACTTGATCTGATCCGGCGAATTCGGCATGGCGTCGATCAGGCGGCGGTCCACCGATTTCAGTGCCGCGGTGCCGCCCACCAGCGGGACCGCCAACGTCCAGAACTGGCGCTGATTCATGTGAAAGGGCGACGTCCAAATCCGCTTCTGATCGTGCGCGAAGTCCTTCGCGAAATCCTTTACATAGCTCTGCGCCGGGGCGAGCGAAGTGGTGAGCAGGAGGCACCACAGTACGCGCATCACCATTTTCTCTCCACGCCTACAATCTTCGAGCCCATCACATGGACGGTCACCGTCGTCTCCGGCTTGCCCTTTTCATAAATGCGATGCACCTGGTACTGCCCCTGCGAGGCCATCGTCTGGAAGAACTCGCGCGGCGCGCTGAACCCGTGCCGCACGGCCAGATCGTCAAACCGCAGCGCATCGCCTTCTATTCGGAAATTGTCCACCGCCAGCACCCTCGTGAAGTAGGTTCGCCCGATCTTGTCGCGACGCTCGGCCAGCGTGCGGGTCAGATACTCCACTGTCTCCGGCCGGCTGTACTGGCCCGTCTCCACAAGCGCGCGAATGTCGGCGTCGGTGAACGCCATCACCTGCTTCGCCGCCCAGTAGGCATCGTCCAGCCCCATCTGCGTGAACGCCGGGTTCGGATAGTTCGACACCCATTTCTCGGGATCGAACACCTTGGATTCAAACCGCCCCACGGCGCGGTCCTTCGGAAATCGGGCCGTCTCCCAGGGCTCCGGCGCAAGGCCGAGCTGCCCCATCTTCTTCGGCACCTTCGTGTACGGCAGCGGCACGATGTGCTCGTTGCCAAATCGCGCGTCCTTCGGCATGTCGCTATCAGAGCCGAGGATCGAGCCGAAATCCAGCAGGAAGTGCTTGACATACGGCACTCCATTGTCTTCCGCCAGCACATCCAGCGAATTCTGCGCCTTGGCGTCCGTGTGATTCAGCCACGCGCCGAAGACGCGCAGTGCGCGCAACTCGCGCCGGTCTTCGTGCGGGATCACGTCGTTGGGGTCATCGGAGCGCGTGCCCTCATACAGAAACGGGCCCAACGGTTTGCCGGGCGCTGCCAGGCTGGCCACCACGCGGAGCGAGCCATCGGCGTTGCGCGCCATGCGCAGTTGGGTTAGATCGATGTCGCTCTTGCGCATCGGCCGCGGCTTGCCGTTGATGCCCGTGACGGTCGCCTTGGGGCTGATCGTCAGGTCGACGGTTTTCAGATTCAGAATGTAGTTTTCTGTGGTGTTGTAGCCCAGCGCGTAGAAGAACCGCGAGCCGATGACGTCGGCCGATGTGGCCAGCTCCGGATTGGTGCGCGGGTCGGGCTTGACGAAATAAAGGCGGCCGCTGGTATCCGTCATGCGGAATCCCGGAGTGATGCCGTCCGTCTTCGCGCCTACCACCTGGAACGGCGGCAGCGGCGGGTGGCTGTTGCCCGGACCGCGTTTCAACTCGTCTACGGTCATGCGGGTGCGCCCGTGGCGATTGGTGTACCACTCGCTATCCAGCACGTCGCCCACCGTGTTGATGCCCTGCGACGCCCGCGGCGCCGGCAGCGGCGGACGCGTGGATTGCCATATGAAGTCGTAGAAAACGTCCGGGCTCTGCACGCTGACATTCCGCGCCGGCAGCGGCCGCGGCGCCCGCGTGATGGGGTCGTCCGGATAGAAGTGGGGCACCTGCGCCAGCGCCGCCGCCGCTAGAACAAATAGCGGAAGAGATCGCGTGAGTAGACGTCGCTGAATTTGAACCATATCGAAAACCCTTCGCGGCTGAAGCCGGTGTCGATACGCATCACCACGGCATCGCGCGTCTTGAACCGGAAGCCGAAGCCCCCGGTGTAGCGCAGGTTGTTCAGGCTGAGATCACTGGCCTTGGGAAAGACCTTGCCGGCATCGAGGAACAGGGCCATGTCGAAACCAGGCATCACCTTCCAGCGGTACTCGCTCGATAGCGCCACGCTATTGCTGTCGCGGTACCGGAAGCGGGCGTAGCCGCGCAGATCGTGCGAATCGCCCAGGGTGGGCTGGAGATAAAACGGAACCAACTGGCCCGGCTTCGTCCAGGTGAGATTCGTGGCGGCGTGTAGCGCGATCACGCGCTTCTGGTTGTAGAACGGAATGTACTGCTCGGTCCAGCCATCAAACCGGCGAAACCCGTAGCGACTGACGTCGACGTCGTCGAAAAATAGAAACCGCGCTTCGTAGTTGCCGCCCTTGTGCGGATCGCCCGGCTTGTCCAGATTGTTGTACTCGATATAGGGGCCGTAGCGGACGAAGTTGGTCTGCTGGTGAATGCCCGGCGCCTGCGAGGCGGTGAAGAACCGCTCCGTGGACGGGCGTTCGCCCGACGTTCCGGGCCCGACATTGACGCCCAGGAATCCGCCATAGAAACCGATGCTCGTTGTCCGGCGGTCCGGCCGCCACGAGAACCGGCCGTCCACCGAGCTGTCCTCCTGGCGGTAGTTGGTCCGGTCCTCCTTCCGCGAATTCGGGCCGGAGCCATAGTAATCAATGGAGTTGGCGTCGGAGTGGCGGGCGTAGAAATCCGCCCGCAGACGATCGCCCGCCAGATGCGGCAACGATAGCTGCGTCGAGGCCGCCCAGTATTGCTTGAAGCTACCAGCCAGCGAGAACTTGAAATCGAGCCGTTCACCTAGCAGATCGGGACGGGAATACAGCGGACCCAAGCCGAAGCCGGAGCCCGACATCAGGCCGCCCAATCGCACGGTCCAGCCAGTCTTTGGTGTGAAGAAACTGTTCAGCGGCCTGGAGACGTAGCGCTGGAACAGTTCCTCGTCGCGCGGGACAACCGGCGCCGCTACCTTCGCAGCCTTTTCACGCTGCGCTCGTACCAGTTCCTCTTCCCGCGATGCCGGAGGTTCGTGCGGGGTGATTGTCCCCGCCAGCACCATCGCCGGTAACACGAAATGAATCAAGTTCAATTAGCGAAACCGTCCTCGGCCCAACATACCACGGCCCGGCGGCGGCGGAGGAGGCGGCTCCGGCTCTGGCGGCGGCGCAGGCTTCCGCACCCGCCCGTCCAGCCTGGCGGCGATCCGCTCGTCCCGCGCCTTGGCAAACTTCGGTTGGTCCGGAGCCAGCCCGCTGGCTTCGGTCACCTCTTCGTCGGTCACTTCCATCGCTGTCGGCAGGTACTTCGTGAAGTAGTTCTTCAGGCGATCCTGGACGATGCGCTCCGTGGATTTCAGAAACAGCAGCAGGATCTCTTCGCCCGGCACCTTCTTCAGCGCGTCAAACGTCTGCGACGCCTTGGAGAGCTTGGCCGATTTCAGCAGCGCCTCCAGCTTTTTGATGCGGCCTTCGAGCTTCTGCCACGGGTCCGCCTCCTCCTTGGACATCTTCGTGTTCTCGAGCAGCGCCGCCTTCTCCTTTGGCGTCAGCAACTGCGTCAGGCAGAACATGTTCAGCGCATACCAGTCCACCGAGAACGGCGCGCCGAAGGGGATCATCGCCTTCGCCTTTGCCAGCTTGGCGAACGCGCCCGGATTCAGCTTGGCGCCCGTGAGGCCGGGCGAGAAGAGCTGGAGCAGCTTATACTCCTCCAACGCCTTCAACACTTCCGACGGCGAGGGCTCCAGTGCCAGATGTCGCAACTCGGTGAACAGCGCCCGCGCCGGAATGTACTTCTCCATGCCCGCTTCCCGCGCGTTATGAAACTGCTGCATGGTGCGCTCGTGTACCTCGAAGCCCATCCGGGCCTTAAACCGGATCAGCCGCAGGATGCGGATCGGGTCGTCGTAGAGCGAGTAGTTCGAGATTGCCCGCAACTCCTTGCGTTCCAGATCGGAGGCGCCGTTGGTGGGATCCACCATCAGGCCGCGCGACGCCCGGTTCAATGAGAGCGCGATGGCGTTGATGGTGAAGTCGCGGCCGCGCAGATCCTCATGAATCGTGGCGGGGCTGACCTGCGGGCGCGCGCCGGGCTTGCCATACTTTTCCTGGCGGGCCATGGCGATCTCGCACATCACTCCATTGGGAAACTGCAACTCGGCCGTCTTGCGGTGCTCGTCGGTGGCGAGAATCTGGGCGTTGTTGCGCTTGGCCACATCTTTGGCGAGCTTCGCGGCCGGCCCTTCGACGGTGAAGTCGAGGTCGCGGATCGGGAAGCCCCCCAACATGTCGCGCATGGCACCGCCCGTCAGAAACAGGCTCAGATTCGCCTCGGCGGCGGCCGCCTGGACGGCGGTGAGAACGGCACTCTGCTCCGGGCTCAGGTGGCTCTCCAGGATGAACATGTAATCGCTCATGGATCTTCCATCTCCGGCTAACGGCTTACTGCGGCCTTGGCCTTGCTGCGCGGGTGGTGATCGTCCACCACGCTTCGCAGCCTTGTACGAACCACATGCGTGTAGATTTCGGTCGTAGCGATGTCGGCATGCCCCAACATGGTTTGCACGCTCCGCAGGTCCGCCCCGCCATCCAGCAAGTGGGTGGCAAAGCTGTGCCGCACTACGTGGGGCGTCAGGTTTTGAAAGATGCCCACCTTCCGGCCCTGGACGCCCAGTAGCTTCCAAAACCCTTGACGGGTCATGGGGCCGCCGCGCGCCGTGACAAAGAGATAGGCACTGGACTTCGTTTTCAACAACGCAGAGCGGGCTGCTGACAGATACTCCTGAATCGCTGCCTGTGCCTGGCTGCCCACCGGGACCAAACGCTGTTTGTTCCCCTTCCCGTTGACCCTCAAAAAACCCAGGTCCAGGTTCAGATCAGTCAGTTTCAGCAGGCAAAGTTCGGTAACCCGCAGTCCGCAGGCGTACAGCAACTCCAGCATCGCGCGGTTTCGGATTCCGCCCGGCTGCGCGGCGTCCGGCGCTGATAGCAGGCTGGTTACCTGCCCTGAATTCAAATACTTAGGCAGGTTCTGCCACTGCTTCGGGGCTTTCAGCAGGGCCGTCGGATCTTCGCTGATCCGGCCCTCATTGAGTAGAAAACGATAGAAATTGCGGAGCGACGAAAGATGACGCGCGATCGAGCGGCTCGATAACCCCTCGGTATGTAGAGTGTCGAGATAGAGATGGAGGTGTTCCGGCGCCAGAGGCTCGGCCAGATTGTGCTCACGGCAGAAGAGACAGAAGTGCCGTAGGTCCAGCGAATAGGACGCCAGCGAGTTGGGAGAGAGTCCCTTCTCGATGCGGGCGAAGTTCAGGAATGCTTCAGCGGCCGGGCTAAGCCCGCCCTCGGTCGTCATTGTGTCTAATGATACAATACCTTCGTAATTGTTTGAAAGTATTGGTGATCTGGTGAGCAGCTCGACCACGAAGAAAGTCATCCTGGACCGGTTCGACCGCGAGCGCATCCGCGGCTTTGTCCAGCCACAGAGCTATCTCCAGCCGGGCGGTGTTGAGGTCATGAGCCAGGATGGCAGCGTCGGCATCGTCCCCTACAGCCAGATCAAGGCCGTTTCCTTCGTTCGGGATCTCGGCGCCGAGGGCGTCTTCAGCGACCGCCGGGAGTTCATTGCCAGACCCAAGGCGCTCGGCCTCTGGGTGGAACTGCACTTCCGCGACGGTGACCTGCTGCAGGGCGTTCTGCCCAATAATCTCCAGATGCTGGAGCCCCACGGCTACGCGTTTTCTCCACCCGAAACCGCCGGCAACGCCCAGCGCGTGTTCGTGCCCCGCCAGGCTCTCCAGGAGGTCCTCGTCCTTGGCGTCAATGGGACCAGGAAGAAGCCTTCGGCCCGGCCCGCCGATTTTCAGCAGATCAGGCTGTTCGAAGAAGGCGAGCCGGCTGCAACACGTGTTCGCTGAGGTGGTCCCAGCGCGCCGGCGCCGAATTGCGGACAAACGTCAGGTTCATCGCCGGGAAGCTCCGCTCGTGGCACCAGGCATGCCAGCGGGCGTGCGCATGATTCATGCACTCCTGGATCCGCTCGGCGGGAATATCCTGCGCCAGCGTGATGTGCGGGTGGAAGGGAAACGGCTCGTCATAGGCGAACATCCCGTCGCTCAGGCTGGCATGGATCGCCTGAAGCTCCCGCTGCCCCTGACGCAACCCCAGGTAGATCACACCCGTCGATTCAAACAACTCAATATCGCCCAGTGTGATGTGGAACGAGTGAAGATAGGGCAGCCTCTCTTCCAGTTCCTGAATCAGCTCATCCTGCGGGGCCAGCAGCACGCGCGGCGGCAGCAGTGTGACGTGAGACCGGAGATTACAGCCGGGGACCAGTTCGGCCCGCAGTTCGTTGAGATAGGCGCCCAGCGGCTCCGGAATGTAATTGACCAGCGCATAAAGCCCCGTACAATCCCTGCACACCGGTCGCCCGGACGGTGACGCTTCCATGTACTCCCCATTCTACCCACGGCCACCGGCGTAGAATTCACGCCTAAGTACTCTCCTGCCGGCCACTGGCTCAACCGGGTAGGTGGGCCGGTTCCAGTACGGGCGATCCGGAGGCGGATGGCAGAGATTCAAGGCCTGTCTTGACCTCGGGAAACACCCACCGGGCCTCTTCAAAGCCCACGTACTTGCAGATGCGGGTCTCCCCCGTTTCGGATTCAAGGACATCGCCGATATCCAGAGAATCCTTCGTGCCTCGCAAGCTCATCCAGGCGTCATACAGATTCGCCGCCTGAATCTCGCCGGCCGGCTCGAAGTCGCGTGGCTTGATGTTGGTGACGCCGCTTGTGTGCGGAGCCCAGCGGAAGGACTGGCGCGGGTTGTCCTTCATCCGGTGGATGCGGAACGTTGGCATACGGCCCTATTCTCTCTCAAAACAAACAAGAGTCAAAATGTTTCTAGCAGCCGGTCGAGCGCCGGCAGCGCCGCCTCTGCGTCGGCCCGCCCCAGCTGCATCAGCCGCGCAGCGTTTTCCGGTGTCCACACCACCGCGTCCCGCGCCCTTCCCAGCGGCCCGGCGTGCTCAATCCGCAGCAGGCCCCGCAGCACGGGCTCCGGCACTCGCGGCAGGCACTTCTTGAACATTCGCAGCCACCACGGCCCGCCCCGTGGCAGGATGTTCACCGCCACCGCGTGGGTCACCCCCAACTCCGCCGCGGCCCACAACGGAACCGAGCTCAGGATTCCACCGTCGGTCTGCAGCCGGCCGTCAATCCGGTATTGCGGCATGATGCCAAATACGGCGCACGACGCCGCCAGATGCCGCCACGTCACGTCCGGCGTCACCGCGAGCCACGGCTTCAAACGCACCAGATCCGTCACGGCGATGGCGCACGGCGCCCGCGGCGTGAACCGCGCATGGACACTCTGAATCGTTTGCTCAAATACCTCGGTTTCGATGCACCCGCCCAACAGCGATCTCGGCCGCCTCAGGCCCGGCGGCGCACCCATCTTCATCGTCCGCCACTCCTCCGCCCACTGGTCCGGCGGACACCCCCCTGCCATCGCCCAGGCGTTGATTCCCCCAATCGACGCCCCAATGAACACGTCCGGCCGGAAACGCGGCGCCACCACCTGCCATACCCCCGCCTGATACGCGCCGAACATCCCGCCCCCGCCCAGGATCAGCGCGGATTTCGATGGCGCCGTTTTGGTACTCTCCACAGAGACGATCATGCCACTCGACAACGCAGCCTTGCACGGCGAAGTGGTGGCGCTGCTGGCTCTCGATGGCGCCGGCGAGCGGCCGATGCCCCTGGTCTGCGCCGCGCCCGCCAATGACGAAGCCGTCCGCCTGCTCAGCCGTGCCCGCCCCGCCGAATGGTTCCCCGCCGCACGCTCGCCCCAGGGCGCCCTCGCCGGCCTCTGGATCTACTTCTCCTGCTTTGCGCAGGCACACGCCGTTGCGCAGGACCTCCACACGCCCGAGGGCAGCTACTGGCACGGCATACTCCACCGCCAGGAGCCCGACGATTCGAACGCCGGTTATTGGATGAAGCGCGCCGGCGCCCACCCCATCCATGAGATGATGCGCCAAAAGGCCGACGAACTCGGCGTATTCTGGACGCCGCTCTCCTTCATCGATCTCTGCGCCCAGGCCCGCCGCGAACCCGGATCGGCCACCGCGCGGCTCGCTCTGGAGCTCCAGACAACCGAGTGGCAAATGCTGTTCTCGTGGTGCGCCAGCGTGCGACCATAGTCTTGAAGTTCATGAAACGTACGCTCTTAATCCTGGCGCTGCTGCTCGCCGTTTCAGCGGCCGTTTTCTTCGCCACACGCCGCTCCGCGCCTCCGGAGTCGCCTTTTGCCAGGGCCAAAACCGAGACCCTCGTCAGCGTGCTCTCCACTAACGGCAAGACCGAGCCAGTGGAGTGGACGCCGGTCCATACCGAGCGCGCCGGCCGCATCAGCCGCGTCGCTGTCACCCGCGGCCAGACCGTCGCCGTAGGCGCTGTCCTCGCCATCCTCGATGACGGAGCAACAGCCGCCCTGCTGGCCTCCGCCCAGGCCCGCCTGGAGCAGGCCCGCGCCGAGGTCGCAGTGCTCGAGCGCGGCGGCCGGGCAGCCGAGTTGGCGGAGATCGACAGCACGCTCCAGCGCATCGCAGCCGAGCGCGCCACGGCCCAGCGCGAGCTCGCCGCCCTGGAACGTCTCGTGGCGAAACAGGCGGCGCCCCGCGCCGAGCTCGATCTTGCCAAGGATCGCCTCGCCCAATTGGACGCCCAGGCGGCAGCCCAGCAAACCCGCCGCAAAGCGCTGGTCGGTCAGGGCGATCTCACCGTCGCCCAGGCCCGTGTGCGCGATGCCGAGGCCACCCTTGCCCAGGCCCGCCGCCAGATGGAGCTCGCCTCCATCCGCGCCCCGCGCGCCGGCGTCGTCTATGACCTGCCCGCCCGCGAGGGCGCCTGGCTCGAGGCCGGCGGACTGGTCGCCCGCATCGGGGAAATGGCCCGCCTCCGCGTCACGGTCTATATCGATGAGCCCGATCTTGGCCGCGTCAAAAAAGGATTGCCCGTTACGGTCACCTGGGACGCCCTGCAAGGCCGCGAGTGGCTGGGGGTAGTGGATCAGGTCCCGGCGCAGGTGATCGCGCTGGGCACCCGCCAGGTGGGCGAGGTGGTCACTTTGGCGGACAACCCCAAACAGGACCTGCCCCCCGGCGCCAATATCAATGCCCGCATCCGCGCTCAGGTCGTCGAAGGCGCGTTGACCGTCCCCAAGGCGGCCCTGCGCCGCGAAAACGGCGAACTGGGCGTATTCGTCCTCGAATCCGGCCGCGTCGCCTGGCGCCCCGTCCAGGTCGGCATCTCCAGCGAGACCAGGGCCGAGATTCGCCGCGGTCTCAAGCCCGGCGATCTCGTCGCCCTCCCTTCAGACCGCACTCTCGCCGTCGGCCAGGAGCTCACGCCCTTGGAGCAGTAGTAATCAGCCCCGCCTACCCCTGTTCCCGCAAAAACCCGTCCACCATCGCATACCAAACCCGCCTCCGCTGCTGGAAATCCGGCACCGCCTCCGCCAGCTTCTCCCGCAGCCCTCGCGCCATCACCAGAAACTCCTCATACTCCGGCCCATACTCCCGCTCCATCTGCTCCCGCAGCCGCACCGCCAGGGCAGGGCACGCCCCGCCCGTTGAAATGGCAATCAACAACTCCCCGCGCCGCACGATGCTGGCAAACGTGAAACGGCAATGCGGCGGGTCGTCGATGCAATTGATCAGCACGCCGAGACGCTCCGCTTCCGCAAATATCTCGCCATTCCGCGAGCGGTCCGGTGAGGCGGCAATCACCAGCAGATATCCGGAAATCGTTCCTGGCTCGTAGTCCGGCCGCCGCTCCACCACGGCCCCGCACTCCGC
This sequence comes from Paludibaculum sp., assembly GCA_036504135.1. Classification (GTDB taxonomy): domain Bacteria; phylum Acidobacteriota; class Terriglobia; order Bryobacterales; family Bryobacteraceae; genus Paludibaculum. The sequence continues at coordinate 7,762 of DASXVP010000029.1, read as the reverse complement.
CAGCGCCGCCGATTTCTCCTCGGCTTCCCGCCCCTCGCCCAATACCAGCACGCGCGCGCCGGTCAGATTCAGAATGATGGGATAGCCCTGGGGCATAGCCGCCTCCAGTTAGGTTTTGCCGGTCAGCAGATGGATCAACGCAAACGTCAGCGCGCCCACTGCCGCCGATAGCGGAATCGTTAGAATCCACGCCCACAGGATACTGCCTGCCAGGCCCCAGCGCACCGCCTTCAACCGCTGGATCGATCCTACGCCGGCGATGGCGCCCGTGATCACGTGCGTCGTGGAAACCGGGATCTTCAAGTACGTCGGCAGCAGTATCGCAATCGCGCCCGCCGTCTCGGCGCAGAAGCCGCCCCGCGGCTTCAGGCGCGTCAGCCGTCCGCCCATCGTGTGCACAATCCGCCAGCCCCCGCTCATCGTTCCCAGGGCAATCGCGGCGTGGGCAGAAAGCACCACCCACCATTGAACCTCGAACGACTTCAGGTAGCCCGCCGTCAACAGCACCCCGGTGATGATGCCCATCGTCTTCTGAGCGTCGTTTGCGCCGTGCGAATAACTGAACAACCCCGAAGATATCAACTGCAGGCGCCGGAACCAGCCATCCATCTTCTGTGGCGAGGATCGCCGGAACATCCAATACACCGCGACCATCAGCCCGTATCCAAGCGCTAGGCCGATTAACGGTGCGACCACGATGAAGGCCATGGTCGTGATCCAGCCCTGTAGCACTACTGCGTCGAAGATATGCGCCAGGCCGCGCGTCATGGTTACCTTGGCCATCGCCGCGCCCGCGTAGCCGCCCATCAGCGCGTGCGAAGAACTGGACGGGATGCCGTAGTACCACGTCAGTAGATTCCAAAAAATCGCGCCCACCAAGCCGGCCAGGATAACGTACTCGGTCACCAGTTCCAGGTTCACCATGCCGGAGCCGACTGTCTTCGCCACGCCCGCGTCATGCCAGAACAGCAGCGGAATCGCCGCGATGAAATTGAACGAGGCGGCCCAGATCACTGCCTGGAACGGCGTCAGCACCCGCGTGGCGACAATCGTGGCCACGGAATTGGCGGCATCGTGGAAGCCGTTGATGTAGTCGAATACGAGCGCTACTACGACGATCACGCCCACCAGGATCAGGGTGCTGTCCATTGCGGGTAACCGCTATCCGTTCTTCACAATGACGTTCTGGAGAGCGTCGGCTACGTCTTCGCAACAGTCCGTCGTCTGCTCCAGAAACTCGTAGATCTCTTTGAGCTTGATCAGGGTGATGACGTTCGTTTCTTTTTCGAACAGATCGGCGATCGCCGCGCGCACCAGATGGTCCGCCTTGTTTTCCAGCCGGTTGATTTCGATGCAGTGGTCCAGCAGAGGCCTCTCGGCGTCCAGCGCCTCAAACGCCTTCACCAGCGCCACGCCGCACTCTTCAATTACCCGGCACACTTCAATCACCGTCGTGGGGATCGGGTCGATGCGGTACGCCACGATCCGGTGAATTGAGTCCTCAATGCCGTCCAGCACGTCGTCCAGATGGGATCCCAGAGAGTGAATGTCCTCCGGATCCAGCGGCGTGATAAAGGTCTGGTTGAGGCGCGTGAATATCTCGTGGATCACTTCGTCGCCTTTGCCTTCCAAAACGGCAATGGCGACCTCGGCCTCGCGCAATGCGCTGGTGCCTTTTTCTGCGGCCTCTCTGAACTCCAGGGCCGCCCGGCTGATCAGTTGGGCTTGCTCAATAAAGTAATGAAAGAACTTCTCTTCGCGGGGCAGGAGCCTCATACAGCCTCTGGTCTACTTTCTGCTGGCTGGCTACACATGGAGATATGTTTTTGGCGGAACTCGAATTATCTCAGACCGGGCGGGGGGCGGGTCAACCTTCTCACCGTTACGATTCGGTGAATACCTCGTCCTCCTGGAGTATCGCCAGCGGACCCGCCGGCTCCTCCCCCGTCGAGCCCTCCAGATCCAGATACCGCAAGTCCAGCAGGCGGCCCGTGTTGATGTTGCCCATCGCCGATAGCATCGTGCTCTTCAGGTGCGGATAGTCTTTCTCGAATTCCGCGAAAATATCCCGGATCGAGCGCCTCACCGTGCCCGTTTTCATCGAGCAGCCGCAGGGGATGATTGGCGCGCCCGTCTCGCCTGCATACGCCCGCGTCAGATCCTCCGTCACATACAGCAGCGGGCGGATGATGCGGAAATCCTTCTTGCTGGACCACGTAATCGGTGGCAGCGCGCTCAGCCGGCCTGTGAACATCGCATTGCGCAGGAAGGACTCGCAGAAGTCGTCCGCCGTATGCCCAAACGCTATGACGTTGGCGCCCAGCTCCCGCGCAATCTGATACACCGCGCGCCGCCGGAACCGGCTGCACATGTCGCACCCGTGATCCGGTTGCTCCGCCAGCAGCCGCAGAGAGGGGTTGTCCACCCGGTACGTCCACTCCACCCCTCGCGCCTCCAGGAACTCGCGGAACGGCTCGATGGGCTTCAAAAACTTGCCCTGCTCTATCGTGAACGCGCAAACCGTGAAATCAATCGGCGCGCGCTCCCGCAATAGCAGCAGCGCCTCCAGCAGCGTGAACGAGTCTTTGCCGCCCGAGAATCCCACCGCGATCCGGTCGCCCTCACGAATCATCCGGAAGCGTGTGACCGCCTCGCCTACCTTGCGGAGAATGGCTTTCTGAAGTTCCAAAACTCTATTATAGAGTGTGACTCCCGCGCGCCGAATAGCATTTGAAGTACTGGGCGCCGTGGAGCGCGGCGGCTTTGCCGCGGACCTCCTCCAGCAACGCACCCGCAGCCTCGATTCCCGCGACGCCGGCCTCGTCACCCAGATCGTCTTCGGCGTCCTCCGCCGCCGCGAGCAATTGGATTTCCTCATCGCCCAGGTGGCCGGCCGCGCGCCGGATAAAATGGACCCCTCCGTCCGCCGCGCCCTCCACATGGCCGCGTTTCAACTGCGCTTCCTCACCAAAATCCCACCCCACGCCGCCGTCGGCGAGAGCGTCGATCTCGTCAAGCAGGCCGGCAAGGCCTCCGCCGCCGGCTTCGTCAACGCCGTTCTGCGCAAACTGCCCGAACTGCCGTCCGAGTGGCCCTCCAAGGCAGTCGAATACAACCTGCCGGATTGGCTGTGGTCCCGCTGGCGCGAATACTATGGCGCCGAAATCGCCGGCCGCATCGGCGCCGCCTGCCTCGAAGAGCCGCAGAGCTGGCTGCGCCTGGCTTCCGGAGAGGCCGTCCTCGAATCGTCCCTCGACGGACCCATCCCCGAGGGCGCCCGACATATGGATATCGGCTCCCAGTCCATCGTGCCCCTCCTCAAGCTCGAGCCCGGCCAGCGCTTTCTCGATCTCTGCGCCGCGCCCGGCAACAAAACGGCCCAGGCGCTCGAGACCCCCATCCGCGCCGTCGCCTGCGATACCAGCGCCGCCCGCCTGCGCGCCTTCGTCGTCCAATGTCCCCGCGTGCAACTCGACGCCGGTCGCATCCTCCCCTTTGGGCCCGTCTTTGATCGCATCCTCGTCGATGCCCCCTGCACCGGCACCGGCACGCTCGCCCGCAATCCCGAGATCCGCTGGCGCCTCACCCCGGAGGAGATCCGCCGTCAGTACGAGCGCCAGGTGCGCATCCTCCGCAACGCCCTCGCCTGCCTCAAGCCCGGCGGCCGCCTCGTCTACTCCACCTGTTCCCTGGAGCCGGAAGAAAATAAGGACGTTGTACACCGCGTGGCCTCGTCCCGCGTCAAACAAGTGATCGAACGCCTCCCGGGGCGCGACCCCGGCGATGGGTTTTTTGCCGCCGTGTTAGAGTGAAATGGCTTCCCGCATGATCGAAATCCTGCCCTCTCTCCTGGCCGCCGACTTTGCGCGCCTGGGCGAACAGATCGCCCAGGTCACCGCCGCGGGTGTCAAATTCCTCCACTTCGATGTCATGGACGGCCACTTTGTGCCAAATATCTCCTTCGGCGTGCCCGTCCTGGCATCCCTCCGGAAATGCACGAAGTTGCAGATCGACGTCCATCTCATGATCGAGGACGCCGATACGTTCGCCCCGCTTTTCATCCAGGCCGGCGCCGATTGCGTCTCCGTCCATCAGGAGGCGTGCCGCCACCTCGATCGCACTCTGCGCATGATTCAGAGCGAGGGCGCCAAGGCCGGCGTTGTGTTGAATCCGGCTACCCCGGTTGAAACCCTGGAGCACGTTCTGCCCATCGTGGACTTCGTTTTGTTGATGAGTGTGAACCCCGGCTACGGCGGCCAGAAGTTCATCCCCTACGTGCTCGACAAGGTGCGCGACCTCCGCGCGCGGCGCGAGCGGGCCGGGTTGAATTTCGCCATCGAGCTCGACGGGGGCGTGACAGTGGATAATGTAGGTAGGGTCGCCGATGCCGGTGTGGATTGGGCCGTGGCCGGATCCAGCGTGTTCGGCGCGCCCGATCCCGGCCAGGCCGTCGCCGCCATGCGGCATGCGGCCATGGATGCGGTGATGCGGCGGGCCTGATCGGCCTGGATAATTTGTTGAGATCCTTTGAGGTGATGCGCTTGATGATTCTCTCCCGGAACCGGTTGGCGAGTGGGTTCGCCATTGCCGCGCTGTGCGTTCTGGCCTTCGGGTCGGCCGGCTGCCGTGGCAAGAAGTACGAAAATCCGATCAACAAGGATACTCAGCAGCCCGATAAGGTCCTGTTCGACAAGGCCATCAAGGACATTGAGAAAGGACGCTACGAAGTGGCGCGCCTCACTCTCAATACGCTGATGAATACCTACGACACCAGCGAGTTTCTGGCCAAGTCCAAACTCGCCATCGCAGACTCCTGGATGCGCGAGGGCGGTTCCCACGCCATGTCCCAGGCCGAGGCGGAGTACAAGGATTTCATCCTCTTCTACCCCACCCTCGAAGAGTCAGCCGAGGCGCAGATGAAGATTTGCGACATCCACGTCAAGCAGATGGAAAAGGCCGATCGCGATCCCACTCACATGATTCGCGCCGAGGACGAATGCCGCCTCCTGCTCACTCAGTTTCCCAATTCCCGCTTCTCGCCCCAGGCCGCTCAGCGCCTGCGCGAGATTCAGGAAGTGATCGCCGAGGGTGAGTTTCGCGTCGGTGATTTCTATCACCACAAGGGCTCCTACCCCGCCGCCGCCAATCGCCTGCAGGCCATGACAGACCACTATCCCCTCTACAGCGGCTCAGACCAGGCCCTCTGGCAGCAGGGCGATAGCTACGCCCGCATGGGCCCGCGCTTCAAACCCAAGAGCGTGGCGTCCTACCAGAAGATTGTGCGCGAATACCCGCTCAGCCCGCTCGTCGATGATGCCAAGACCCGGCTGAAGGAGATGGAGGCCGAGATCCCCGAGGCCGATCCCGTCGCCTACGCCCGCATGAAGTACGAGCAGGAAAACGCCGTGAAGAAGGGTATGCTCGCCAAGGCTTGGGAGCCGTTCTCGAAATCACCGGACGTCACTCTGGCCGCCAAGTCAGGCCAGCCCACCATGACCGGCCTGCGGCCCACTCTCCCGGCCAGCATTCCGCTGCCGCCCGGCGCGGCCGGCGCTTCCGACGTCACCATCTCCACTCAAACCCCCGGTGCCGGCGCGCCCACCGCTCTGGATACCCAGCCCGATGCGCGGCTGAATCAGCCGCCCGCCGGAACTGCTCCCGCTGGAGCTGAGAAGCCTGCCGCTGCCGCCCCCACCGTGGAGCCGCTGCCTGCCAACCGCCAGGCGCCGCCCTCCAAGAGCAAAAAGAAAAAGGCGCCCAAGACCAGTGCGGCCAGCGCCGAAAAGAAGTAATCTTGCCAGCCGCTGTGCGCGTCCTCCTCGCCGACGATAGCCCCCATGCCCAGCGCATGGGGGAGCGCATCCTGCGCGAAGAGGGCTTTGAGGTGGTTACCGTCACCGACGGCGAAACTGCCCTCCTCCGTCTCGAAGATGTCGATCCCGATCTCGTCCTCGCCGACGTCTTTCTGCCTCTCCGCTCCGGCTACGACATCTGCCGCCATATCAAGGGCAGCGAGCGCCACAAACACGCCGGCGTCGTTCTGATCGCCGGCCTCCTCGAGCCAGTCGACGAGGACGAGGCGCGCCGCGCCGGATGCGATGCAGTTCTCAAAAAGCCCTTCGAGGCTTCCGTCGTCATGGCCACCATCCGGCCGCTGATCGATCGCTCCCAGTTCGCCCGCGGCCTCTTCTCTGAGACCGTGCCCGTCCCGCCCGCACCCGAAGCGCCCGTCACCGTTGCCGTCCTCGAACGCCCCCCGCTCGACGCCGAAATGATCCGCGCCGCCGTCACCATCGCACTCGATCGCAGCCTCCCCGCCATGGTGGAAGAGATCACCGACAAAGTGATGATGGCCCTCGGACACTAATTCCGCCACCACTCGAAAAATAGTTCAAGCAGCACCGTCCCTAAAGCGCCTCTAATAGTGGCAAACTGGTGATAATGGCTCACCGCCTGCTCGTGCGCGGAGCCCGCCAGTTGCTTACACTGCGCGGACCCGCCGGACCCCGCCGCGGGACCGCGATGAGTGACCTTGGCATTATTGATGACGGCGCCTTCCTCGTTGAGGACGGCATCATCACCCATATTGGCCCCGCCAGTCGCATCGAGAATCTCGCAGCCGCCCGCTCCGCTCAGCCGCTCGAAGTCCACGGACATGTCGTCATGCCTGGATTCATCGATTGCCACACGTCTATCATCCAGGCCGCCCGTTGCCAGGACGGCTTCTGGCCCGCTGTGCGCGCCCTCCGTGCCACCACCTCCAAACGCCTCACCGCGCAAGCCCGCAATACCCTCGAGTGCATGGCCGCCAACGGCACTACTTCTCTCAATATCCACTCCGGGTATGGACTCGATGAATCTTCCGAGCTCAAGACCCTCCGCATCGCCGCCGCACTCGATCTCGAACCCCTTGCCGTCTGCGCCACATTCCACGCCGCCCACCGTACCCCGCCAGAGTTCGCCGGCTGTCCCGATTCCTACCTCGACTTCGTCATCTCCGAACTCCTCCCCAACGTAGCGCGCCGCCGCCTTGCGTCCGCCGCCGCCGTCTCCTGCGACGCCGATTTCTTCTCCGTCGTCCAGGCTCGCCGCTTCCTCCTTGCTGCCCGCGAGCTCGGTTTCCCGCTCTCCGTCCACGCCAGTCGCAACGCCAACATTGGCGCCGTCCAACTCGCCGTAGATGTTGAGGCCCGCACCGTAGCCCAGTTGGAATCCGCCAATCGTGAGGAGATCGCCTGCCTCGCCGCCAGCCGCGCCATAGCCATCCTCCTCCCCGGCGCCTACTTCTACGGGGCAGCCCTCCGGCCAGCCCCCGCCCGCCCTCTCATTGATGCCGGCGCCGCCGTCTCACTCGCCACCAGCTGCAACCCCGTTGATAGCCCCATCTTTTCCATGCCCGTCGTTCTCGCCCTGGCCTGCGCCCAACTCGCCATGTCCCCCGCCGAGGCCCTCACCGCAGCTACCATCAACGCCGCCCACGCCCTCGGCCTCGCCAGCCACTCCGGCTCCCTCGAATCCGGCAAAAACGCCGACTTCCTCGTCCTCGCCGCCTCCGACTACCGCGACCTCCCCCAAGCCTTAGGCGCCAACCTCGTCGCCGCCACTTCAATTCGGGGACGGTCTGGACTGCACCCCTTGCGTGAGACAGCGAAATTAGGGACACATGACCATTCGCCGTAAGACGATTGGCAAGACGGTACGGCCATCGTACACTGATCGAGGCTGGCAAAGCGGCGGCGGGCTCTGCTGGAGAGCAACCCGC
>DASXVP010000028.1:0-149839 GCA_036504135.1 Paludibaculum sp. | reverse complement strand
CACCGCCGAGACTCCCGTCACATTCAACGTCTTCTTAGACACCAACCCAGCCACAGTGTACTCGAAACTCTCCACAATCGGCATCGTACCTGTCGCGTTCAAATCCGCAAAGTTCTGATAAGTCGAAACCGACCCCAGCCGCCCCCACCCATTCACTGCCGAATCGTAGGAATACACCGTCTTCTGCGTTGGGTCCAGCACATCCGCCCCCGCCACCCGCTTGTATCGCAGGATCTGCGTGGTCCGGTTGTAGGCGTCATACGAAAACTCGGTCAGTTGTTGCTTCGCGTCGCGTTTCCACGAAGGCTTGCCCGTGGAGTCGTATCGTCGCTCACTTCATACCGGTACCCCACACCATCCTGGCTGCCCAACTGTTCCAATGGCAGCGCCGGCCGTACCGGATCGTCGAAAGTCCCCGCGCCAATCAGAGGAACCACCACAATCAGGCGCTCAGCCCAGCCGCCGCCCCCCCCCTTTTGCGCCACAACCGGCCAGCAAAGCGTCAAAACCATCAGCGCACCCAGGAGGAATCGCATAAAGCTCCAATCGATTGACTGAGTTTGGGAACGAAGAAATTCCAGGATATCTCCGACAGCCGAAGCGGTCAAGCAGAAAAAGACCTGATTGTGCTAAATTTTGCCGAGATCCACCCGTACCGCGACTGACATCTCGGCAATTGCCCTGAGTCGCCGCCCCGTCGCCCTTCCCTCCCAAAATCCAGACAGCAGGATATGTGCAACGGGCAACAATGTATTTGGCACCCTGCTTTCAATCACTTGTCTCATTCTCCGGTCGCATCGGGTCCGAATTCTGAAAACCGTGATGCATCGGCGTACCCTGCGCTGCCTACCCGCAGCACACCACAGCGCATTGCGAGTTGAACCGCTCCACCTTCCGTGCTCAACGCGCGCGCCGCTCACGTTGTACCCTCGGTGGAGGACGGACGATCCCACATCCTGTCCAAGAACAGTTCGGCCCCTTCGACGAACGCATTCGGATCAGGCCAACTGGAACCGTGCCCGCCCGAGGCGGCGAGTCCACCAACAAACGCCCATGATCAATGCGTTAATGGGTAACTACCCTGTGCCAACCAGCCGGGGAGCGAAGTCAAGCCGCACACAACTCCCCCGCCCCCCGCCCATAGCAAAAGGGCGGCCTCCCGGAGGAAACCGCCCTTGCCAAAACCGCCAGCGATCGCGTTTAGACGCTGAAGCTGGAACCGCAGCCGCAGGTGGATTTCACCTGGGGGTTGTTGAACTTGAAGCCGGAGCCTTCCATGGACTCGACGTAATCCACTTCCGCGCCATCGAGATACAGCAGGCTGGCCTGATCGATGAACACGCTCAGCTCATCGAATTTGTATGTCTTGTCCAGGAACCCGGGCGCGTTCTCAAAGGCCATGGAGTAGCTGAAGCCGGAGCAACCGCCGCCAACCACCGAGATGCGCAGACCCGCCGGCTTAGGATCCTGGGCGCCCAGAATCTCCTTTACCTTGCCAACAGCCGTTTCGGTCAATGTAATCATTGCGTTGATCGACCTCCTACAAAAATGTCCGGTATGCCCAGTATAACACTGGGCGCCGTGTGTACCTTCTCACTATACGAAGATGCGACGCGAGGGCGAAAGGGTGCGCCTATCTGGTATGGTTAGTTCAGTCCGTTGAAACCGGGCATGGGTAGGGCGCGTCGGTAGGGCATGAGTGGCTACGCTGGCGTTTTCCCAATACCTGACGCAGGGTTACAGGCATCGGCCTCCCGCCAGGGCAAGACACGCGTGGATTACCGGAAGACTGAAGAAGCCGAACTGGTCCGCCGAGTGCAGGCTCGTGACGAGCTGGCGTTTCGCGAGATTGTGGACCGCTACCAGTCCAAGGTCTTTTCGATCATCTTTGGCGTGCTCCGAAACCGGAACGACGCCGAGGATATTTCCCAGCAGGTCTTCACCAAGATCTACTTCTCCATCCACAACTTCGATTTCCGCAGCAGCCTGTTGACCTGGATCTACAAGATCACGGTGAACGAGTGCTACGACTATCTGCGGAAAAAGAAGGTTCGCAAGCTCGTCTACGAGAGCGACTTCAATGAAGACGACGCGGTGAGCATGGAGCGCAGCGAGCCGGACGGCGCGCAGGCCATCGACACGGCTCTGGCCAAGCGCGACCTGGTGAACAAGCTGCTCGCCAAGGTCTCGGAAGAAGACCGGAATCTGATGATGCTGAAAGAAGTGGAAGGGCACTCCGTCGAGGAACTGGCGGAGATGACCGGAATGAACGAAAATACGATTAAGGTCAAGTTGTTCCGCGCGCGCCAGAAGTTATTGAAGGCGGCGCAGCGGCTGACAAAGGGTGCAGGGACCCGGTTGGCCGCGGAGTAGCGATTTCCTCGGGCTCTTGCACTTTGCCGGAGTCTGGATATGATAGGCGGAGACACATGAACGGACTTTTCAGGAAAGACTGTAAAGTGAGACCATCAGCCGGGCTCAGGCTGGGGCAAAGATTCATGGTCCGGCCGGATACCGCGAACGACTAGAATTTGAGGGAAGACGGATATGCATCAGCCCATCGAAGACGGTCTTGAGGATTTCCTCACCGCGCGGGCAGGCACGGAACAACACAAGGCTTTTGTGGCCCATCTGGCCGTGTGCGCGGAGTGCGCCACTGAAGTGGGGCTGATGAAGCAGCAGGCCGAATGGATGCATGAGCTCCGTCCGCCGGCCGATGCCGAGCCCTCCGCTGGATTCTATGCGCGTGTGATGGACCGGATTGAAGCACAGAGCGCGAAGTCGTTCTGGGGCGTATTCCTGGAGCCGGTGTTCGGCAAGCGCCTGGCACTGGCCAGCCTGGCACTTTTCGTATTGCTATCCTCCGCGGTATGGCAGGCGGACCCGTCGCCCGAGTTGAATGGCGACAATCCGGTATCCGTCCTGGCCGGCGAAGTGATGCCGGCGGCCACCGGGGCGGACCCCGGCCGCGACCGCACCGTGGTGCTCACCAACCTCGCCAGCTACAACACCGGCAACGGCCCCGTGCCGCTGCTACCCGTTTCTTCGGACTAAGAGAATCCGGTGAGCCTGAAGAGCAGTTTGAGTGACAACCGGCCGACGTGGCATCACCCCAGGATCCTGATGGTCCTGCTCACCGTGTTCCTTTGCGGGGCGGCGGCGGGCGCATTGATTGTCCGCGTCAGTAATTCTCTCGGCGCGCCGCGCGTTGCGGCCAACGCGCCCCAATGGAAAGAGGGCCAGCGCGAGCTCACCATCACGCTGCTGAAGAAGGAGCTGAACCTGACGCCGGCGCAGGCGCAGGAGATCGAGACGGTTCTCGATGACTTCGTGCTCTACTACCAGAACCTGCAAGGCCAGATGGACGACTGGCGCACGGATGGCAAGAAGAAGATCATGAACGCGTTGACGCCCGAGCAGAAGGTCAAGTTTGAGAAGCTGCTGGGGAGCCGTTCCACCGCGCTGCGGTAGGACGTCACCGCTCGCTCACGCTCGCGGCTCAGTTTCGGCGGTTCGGGTTTGGCGGCTCGGGTTTGGCGGCTCGGGTTTGGCGGTTCGGTTTTCGCTCCTCGGCTGTGATACCGTATGCGGTAAGTCAGTTTTCAGGAGCGTGGCATGGCGAACTTCAGCAGAAGAGATTTCCTCCGGACCACAGCAGGCGCGGCCGGAGCCCTCGCAATTGGCGGCACCACTGTCGCGGCGGCCAAGCGCGCCGCCACGGATTGGGTCCCTCTGGGCCAATCCGGCGTGAAGGTCACGCGGCTCGCCTTTGGCACCGGCACCTTCGGAGGCAGGGTGCAACGGGAGTTGGGCCAGGAGAGCTTCAACAAGCTGGTCCGCTACGCCTACGAACGCGGCATCCGCTTTTTTGAAACCGCCGACAATTACAGAGAGATGCCCACCATGCTCGGCATCGCGCTCAAGGGGCTGCCGCGCGATTCTTACCGCATCATGACCAAGTACCGCCTGAAGGATCTGGAGAATCCGCAGGCCACCATTGACCGCCTGCGCACCGAGTTGCAGACCGAGCAACTGGACGTGCTGCTGCTCCATTGCGTCCGCACGGCCGACTGGTCTGAGAACTTCAAGAAGCTGCGCGACGAGTTCGACGAGGCCAAGCACAAGAAGGTCATCCTGGCCCATGGCGCATCGTGCCACGGGCTGCTGCCGCTGCGCGCGTTCCCCGATAACAAGTGGCTGGACGTGGCGCTGATGCGCGTCAACCACAACGGCACGCGCATGGATTCGCTGCAAGGCGGCGAATCGGCCGATATCAAGGGCGACGTGCCCGAGGTGATCTCGCACGTGGCCAAGGTGCATAAACAGGGCACGGGCGTGATCGGCATGAAGATCATGGGCGAGGGCGCATTCAAGGATCCGGAGACGCGCGATGCCTCCGTCAAATTCGTCATGCAGCTCGGCACTGTGGACGCGGTGACCATCGGCTTCAAGAGCCCGGCCGAGATCGACGAGGCCATCGAGCGCATGGGGCGCCACCTCAACGCATAGAGCTTCCCCCGGGGCACATGGCGCGTGTAGTATACTCACGCAGCCATGTTGCCCCAATACCTAGCCAAAGCCGTCCCCAACCCGGCCGCCAACCGCGCGCCGTGGTACAAGAACACCGCGCCGACGTACGCCGGCATTTTTCTATGGATCGCGTTCTACGATTCCATCGCCGCCGGCACCATCACGCGCGGCACCATCGCCATCTGCCTGCTGGCACTGGCTGTGGCCGGCGCGCTGAGCTACGCGCTCTACTACTACGTCCCGGCCATGCTCGGCATGAAGACCGGATACCCGCTCTATGTCGTGGGCAGCTCCACGTTTGGCACCAAGGGCGGCTACGCCATGCCCGGGTTGCTGATGGGATTGTTGCAGGTGGGCTGGTTTGCGGTGGGCACATTCTTCGCCTCCACGTTTGTCCTGAAGGCGCTCAACATGGATGCCACGCCGGGCACCGTGCCCTTCATCATCGTCGGCGTCATCTGGGGCTACCTGATGGCATGGTTCGGCGTGATGGGAATTCAGTATGTCTCCCGCATCGCCACGTATCTCAACTTCATTCCCCTGGTCATGCTGATCATCGTCTTTGCGAAGACCTCGGGCGGCGTGAGCGGCCACGTGCCCTCGAATCCCAGCAGTTTCGTCGCTTTCACCATGCTGCTCCAGATCGTCATCGGCTTCTTCGCCACAGCGGGCGCCGCGGGCGCGGACATCTGCACCAACAGCCGCAATGAGGGCGACGTGAAGTGGGGCGGCATGGTGGGTATCGTGCTTGCGGTGCTGGTCGCCGGCGGCCTGCCGCTGATGTCGGTGGCTGGAGCCAAGGTGCTGATGCCAGCCGTGCAGGGCTTCAACTACAGCGACGTGGTGGGCGGCATCGGCGGCCCGCTGGCCGTCGCCATGTTCTTCCTCTTCACGCTCGCCTCGGTGCCCTCGGCCTGCTTCTGCGCCTTCATCGCCGGCAACAGCTTTTCGACAATGATTCCCGGCGTGCCGCGCCTGGGCTCCACGATGGTCGGCATGACCGTTGCCATCGTTCTGGCCGTCACGGGCGTGGCCGCCAACCTGATCGGCTTCTTCACCATCGTCGGCGCCAGCTTCGGCCCCATCTGCGGCGCCATGGCGGCCGATTATCTGCTAAGCGGGAAGAAATGGGCCGGGCCGCGCGAGGGCATCAACTGGGCCGGCTACGGGGCCTGGGCGGTGGGATTCCTCGTCGGGATTCTGCCGTTCCTGCCGGTGTCACCCGAGGTGAAGGAACTGGCTCAGCCAGCGGTGGTCTACAGTTTCATCACCGGCTTTATCGTCTACGCGATCCTCGCCAAGGCCGGCCTGGAACCCAAAACCGTGCCGATGCCGCAGTAGTGAAGCAGGCGGCAGTTCTTACCGGGTGGGAAGAACTGCCGCCCCCTCTGTCTGCCAAACCGCACAAAACAAAGGTCGCCGCTGTGGCACGCAAAATGCAGCTCCCCCTGCATGAAGCGAACCATACTCTGCCTGATGTCAGCCGGCATCCTGGCCCTGGCGCTGTGCCAGACCGGCTGTGAGCCGGTAACGCCCGACGCGAAGGCCGCCTCCGCCCCAGTGAGCGCTCCCGCAGCGGAGCCGGTCCTCGTCCCGGCGCCAGACCTTGTCATTCCCGCCGGCGCCTATCTCCAGGTCCGTCTGGACCACGCCATTTCCACAACCGCCACCCGCCCCGGCGATCGCTTCACCGGCTCTCTGGTGCAGCCCGTCACCGTAGACGGCCGCACCGCCCTGCCGCGCGGCATCGGTGTCTCTGGCATCGTCCGCCAGAGCGCGCCCTCCGGCCGCCTGAAGGGCCGCGCCGTTCTCACTCTGGCGTTGGACCGCATTGAGCTGGACGGCCGCAGCTATCAGGTGGCCACCACCACCATCGGCCGCACCAGCGCCGCCCATAAGAAACGCAACTGGGCGCTGGTGGGCGGCGGTACCGGCGTGGGCGCGCTGATCGGCGGCCTAGCAGGCGGCGGAGGCGCGGCTCTCATTGGCGCCGGGGCCGGCGCAGCGGCCGGCACCATTGGCGCGGCGGCCACCGGACGGCGCCAGGTGGGCCTGCCCGCGGAGTCCGTTTTGATCTTCCGCACCAGCCAGCCGCTGGCCGTCCACACCACCTCCTAAATTTACTGAGCCTAAAGTTACTGAGCCGCGACCGTAAGGGAGCGGACGCGGACGCCGCCATCATCAATGACTGATGACGAACACCGCCATCGGCTCGCCCTGCTCCTCGACGACATACCGGATCGCATCCTGCACATCCTCGTCCTTCCACAGCCATCGCGTGCTTCCATGGCGTGCCCATCGCTTTCGATCAGAGCAATCGTGCCCCAGGCGGTTCAAGGCTCGGCTGGCGTACGACTTAAAATCGCCCATGATCCTCTCGGGACGCACCTCAGCCTCCACGACCACATGCAGATGGTTCGTTCGCACATGGGCGGCCAATAGACCCCAACCGCGGTGCAAACAGACATCTCGCAGAGCCTGCAGGACAACCGCACGGCCCTCGAAGTCGAGCAAATACGGTGCCTGATCCATGAATTGACTTTCCAGCGAGACCCTTTGTGAATCGTTCTCCACCAATCGGCCTCCGTATAGATTGTGTCGCCGGTCGACAGATCCCGATTCATCGCCGTGGAGGTGCCCGCCGTAGCAGGTAAATGTAATGAAGTACCTCATGACCTGGTTGCCATCATACCGGGGTTCTTCTGTTACCTATGTCCTCGGAACGTCCCCGGGCACACCGCTCCCTCACGGTCGCGGCTCAGTAAAGCGCTTCTAGCCCCTTGAGGCTGATGGGCGGTCCTTGCTACGTTGGTGAGAGGCGGACACCGCGAACACATGGACTGGTTCAAACTCTCAAAGAAGGTCACCAAGGTCACCGACGAGGAAAAGCACGTCCGCACCGAGGGCCTGTGGGTCAAGTGCGACGGCTGCCGCCAGATCACCTGGCGCAAGGATCTCGAGGAGACCATGCAGTGCTGCCCGAAGTGCGGGCACCACTTCCGCATCGACGCGCGGACCCGGCTGAAGTTCCTGCTCGACGACGGCGTCTGGCAGGAGCACGACCCCTCCCTCTCCTCCACGGACCCGCTCGGCTTCGTCGATTCCAAGCCCTACAGCTCCCGCCTGGCCGCCACGCAGAAGTCGCTCGGCATGAAAGACGCCATCATCACGGCCACTGGCAAAATCCACGGGCGCCAGGTGCACGTCTGCTCGCTGGAGCTCAAGTTCATCGGCGGCTCCATGGGCTCCGTCATGGGCGAGAAGATTACGCGCATGGTGGAACGCTCTCTGGCCGATGGCAGCCCGCTGCTGATCGTCTCGGCCTCCGGCGGCGCGCGCATGCAGGAGGGCGCTGTCAGCCTGATGCAACTCGCCAAGATCTCTACGGTGCTCATGAAGCTCGATCGCGCCAAGGTCCCCTTCATCAGCATCATGACCGACCCCACGACGGGCGGCACCTCGGCCAGCTTCGCGATGCTGGGCGATCTCAACATCGCCGAGCCCGGCGCGCTGATCGGCTTCGCCGGTCCGCGTGTCATCGAGCAGACCATCCGCCAGAAACTGCCCGAGGGCTTTCAGCGCTCCGAGTTTGTCTTGCAGCACGGCTTCCTGGACGCCGTGGTGAAGCGCGGCGAGATGCGCGACTTCATCAAGCGCTCGCTCGATTTCTTCTGCGGCCCCCTGGCTGCATAGAAAATGGGTTGCATGAGACGGCTCTGCTTCCTGCTGATCTGCGCCGCCTACGCTTGGGCGCAGCCGCCCTACGACCTGCTCATCCGCAACGCGCGCGTCATCGATGGAGCCGGTAATCCCTGGTTCCGCGCCGACATCGCCGTCAAAAGCGGCCGCATCAGCGCCATCGGCGCGCTCGGCCCGGTGGCTGCCACGCGAGTCGTCGACGCCAAAGACCGCATCGTCACACCAGGCTTCCTCGATGTCCATACTCATATCGAGGGCGGCGTGGAACGGGTCCCGCGCGGCGACAACTATCTGATGGACGGCGTCACCACGGTGGTCACCGGCAACTGCGGCAGTTCGGCCGAGCAGATGGGCGAGTGGTTCCGCGCGTTGGAATCCAAAGGCCTCGGCCTGAATGTCGCCTCGCTCGTCGGCCACAACACCGTACGCCGCCTGGTGATGGGCACTGCCAATCGCCCGGCCACGGCGGACGAGCTCACGCAGATGAAGGCGCTGGTCCATGCCGCCATGCAGGAAGGCGCCGTCGGCTTTTCCACGGGCCTCATCTACATCCCCGGCACCTACTCCAACTCCGACGAAGTGGTGGATCTCGCCAAGGCCGCGGCCGCGTATCAGGGCGTTTACGCCAGCCACATGCGCGACGAAGGCGCCAAGGTTCTGGATGCCATTAATGAGGCCGCTCGCGTCGGTCTCGAGACCGGCATGCGCGTGGAGCTCTCGCACTTCAAGATCGATGCGCCGCGCCTCTGGGGCATGAGCGACAAGTCGCTCGCCTTGGTGGACGAGTACCGCCGCAAAGGTGTGGATGTCGTCGTCGATCAATACCCCTATGACCAAGCCTCCACCAACCTCGGCATCACGCTGCCCACGTGGGCGCTGGCCGATGGTGCCGAGAAGATCAAGGAGCGCCTGACCACGCCCGGCACGCGCGGCGAGATCGCGGCCGAGATGCAGCGCATGATCGCCGAGTTGGGCCACGGGGATTTCGACTACGCCACGGTGGCCACCTTCCGCCCGAATAAGGCCTACGAGGGGAAGAACATCAAAGAGATCACCGTGCTGCGTGGCCAGCCGCCCACGGTGGCCAACCAGATCGACACCATCTTCGACATGATGGTCGCCGGCGGTGCGCAGATGGTCTATCACTCCATGGGCGACGCGGACGTGGAGCGCATCCTGCGCTACCCGCACACCGCCATCGCCAGTGACGGCGGCATCCGCGTCTTCGGCGAGGGCGTGCCCCACCCGCGCGCCTACGGCACCAATGCGCGAGTACTGGCCGAGTTTGTCCGCAAGCGCGGCGTGCTCACCCTGGAGGACGCCATCCGCCGCATGACTTCCCTACCCGCGCGCACCTTCGGGTTCAAAGACCGCGGCATCCTGCGCGAGGGCGCCGCCGCCGACATCCTCGTCTTCGATCCCGCCCGCGTCCAGGACAAAGCCACCTACACCCAGCCCCACCAATACTCGGAGGGCTTCGATTTCGTCATCGTCAACGGCACGCTGATGGTGGACGAGGGCCAGCTCACTGAAGCCCGCGCAGGAAAAGTGCTCCGCCGCCAATGATCTCTCTCGTCAACGCCTCAAAACGTTTTGGCCCCAAGTTGTTGTTTGAGGGCGTCAACTGGCTCATCACACCGCAGGACCGCGTCGGCCTGGTGGGCGCCAACGGCACCGGCAAATCCACCGTGATGAAGATCCTGGCGGGCCTCGAAACCGTGGATTCCGGCGAGTATTCCACGCAAAAGGGAGTCACCGCCGGCTACCTGCCGCAGGATGGCCTGGCGCTCTCCGGCCGCAGCGTCTTCAACGAGTGCCTCTCCGTCTTTGACCGTCTCAAAGACATGGAGAAGGAGATGGAATCCATCGCCCACTCGCTCTCCGATCTCGACCCGCTCAGCGACGAATACCACGCCGCCAGCGACCGCTACTCCCAGCTCGATTCCGAATTCCGCAATCGCGATGGCTACGCGCTGGAGGCCAAAGTCGGCGCGGTGCTCACAGGGCTCGGCTTCGCCAAGGAAGACTGGACCAAGCGCACCGAGTACTTCTCCGGCGGCTGGCAGATGCGCATTGCGCTCGGCAAGCTCCTGCTGGAACAGCCCAACCTGCTGCTGCTCGACGAGCCCACCAACCATCTGGACCTCGAAGCCCGCAACTGGCTGGAAGACTACCTCCGCAACTACCCCAACGCCGTCGTCCTCATCTCGCACGACCGCTATTTCCTCGACGTCACCGTGAACAAGATCGTCGAGCTGTGGAACAAGAACGTCCACTTCTACACCGGCGGCTTCGAGCGCTACCTTACGCAGAAGACCGAGCGCCGCCAGTTGCTGGAATCCGCCTATCGCAACCAGGCCGAGCGCATCCAGCAACTCGAAGCATTCATCAACCGCTTTCGCGCCCAGGCCACCAAGGCCAAACAGGTGCAATCGCGCATCAAGGAACTCGAAAAGATCGAGCGCATCGAGATCCCGCCCGAAGAAAAGAGCATCCACTTTTCCTTCCCCCAGCCTAAGCCCTCCGGCCGCGTGGTTGCCGAGTTCAGCGGAGTCCGCAAGGCTTACGGCGACAAAGTGATTCTCGATCACGTTGATTTCGCCATCGAGCGCGGAGACCGCGTCGCGCTGGTGGGCATCAACGGCGCCGGCAAGTCCACGCTCATCAAACTGCTGGCCGGTACGGAGACTCTCACCAAGGGCGAATATCGACTCGGTCACAACGTGCAGGTGGACTACTTCGCGCAGGATCAGTACAAAGAGCTCGATACCGATTCGCGCATGCTGGACGATCTCACCAGCGTCGCCAACGGCAAAACCACCACCGAGCTGCGCAATCTGCTGGGCTGTTTTCTCTTCAGCGAGGACGATGTCTTCAAGCAGATCGGAGTGCTCAGCGGCGGAGAGCGCAATCGTTATGCGCTGGCCCGCATGTTGCTGAACCCGTCCAATTTCCTACTGCTCGACGAGCCCACCAACCACCTGGACATGCGCGCCAAGGACGTTCTGTTGGAATCGCTGCAGAACTTCACCGGCACCGTGGTCTTCGTCTCGCACGACCGCTACTTCATCGACAAGCTCGCCACCAAGGTCTTTGAGATCGCCGGCGGCCACGTCGAGGTCTTCCCTGGCAATTACGAGGATTTCCAGTACACCAAGTCCGGCGCCGCGCAGGTCTTCGCCGCCGCCAACACCGTTGCGGAAACGCCCGCCGAAACCAAGTCCATCGAGCCGGGCAAGACACGCCGTGTGAACCCCATGCGCATGAAGCAACTGGAGGACAAGGCGGCCGCCTTGGAGGCCCGCTCGCAGCGCCTGGAGACGGAGATCGCCGCACTCGAAGAGCAGTTGCAGAACTTCGTCTCCGCCGACGAGACGAAGCGCCAGATGGACCTTCTCGATACGCGGCGCCAGGAGTTGGACGCCGTGCTGGCCGAATGGGAACAGGTCTCCACCGAGATTGAATCGCAGACGGTCTAATGCGGGGCTGGACTCCTGCTGCCATATCCTGGAGTAGAAGCCTCATGAAGAACCGTATCCTGCCATCAACCAGACTCGCACTCCTGCTCGGCGTGGCCGCTGCCTGCTGGGCCCAGCCCAATCTCGACGCCGTGGTGGAGAGCGCGCGCCAGCGGTTTGAGGCGCCGGGCATCGCCGTGGCCATCGTGAAAGACGGCCAGGCGGTGATGGCGAAGGGTTACGGCGTGCGGAGGCTGGGCGATCCGGCGCCGGTAACGCCGCGTACGCTGTTCGGTATCGCCTCGAACACCAAGGCATTTACCGCCGCCGCGCTGGCCATGCTGGTGGACGAGGGGAAGCTGAAGTGGGACGATCCGGTGACGATGCATCTGCCTGCCTTCCAGATGTATGACCCCTATGTCACACGCGAGATGACGATCCGCGACCTGCTCACGCATCGCAGCGGGCTGGGACTGGGCGCGGGCGATCTGATGTACTTTCCGCCTACGGATTTGTCGCGTGAAGAGGTCATGCGGCGAGTGCGGTTTGTGAAGCCGTCCACCAGCCTGCGGACGCGCTATGCGTACAACAATCTGATGTTCGTGGCTGCCGGGCAGGTGGTGGCGGCGGTGAGCGGCAAAAGCTGGGATGAGTTTATCCGCGAGCGTATCCTGCGACCGGTGGGGATGGGCTCCACCACGACCTCCATCCGCGACATTCCCGCCGACGCAGACGTGGCTTGGCCCCACGCCAAGGCGGATGGCAGGATGCAGGCCGTGCCGGCCAGTGACGCGGACAACTGGGCCGCGGCGGCGGCGCTCAATTCCAACGTCACCGACGTGGCGAAGTGGATGATCCTGCAACTGAACCACGGCAAGAACGGCGAGAAGCGGCTGTTCAGCGAGGCAGTGGCGCGAGAGATGTGGACCCCGCAGATGCTAATACCCACGCGGGAGCCGCCGAAGGAACTGGCGGACCTGAAGTCGAACTTCGCCGCGTATGGCTTCGGCTGGAACATCACCGAATACCGCGGGCGCAAGCTGGTATCACATACGGGCGGGCTGGCCGGCATGGTGACGCGCACCACGCTAATCCCCGAGTTGAATTTGGGCGTGGTGGTACTCACAAATCATGAGAATGGGAATGCGTTTAACGCAGTGACGTATGCGGTGCTGGATCACTACTGCGGCGCGCCGGCGACGGATTGGGTGAGCGCTCTGGAGGCAGTGCAGAAGCGCCGCGACGAGGCGGCGGAGAGGGCCGTGCGGGCCGCGGCAGACAAACGCAACAAGGAGTCGCGGCCTTCGCTGGCGCAGGCTGCCTATGCGGGCCGATTCCGGGACGCCTGGTATGGCGACGTGGTGGTGGAGGAGCGCGGCGGCAAGCTGCGGATGCGGTTCACCCATTCGCCCGATCTGGTGGGCACGCTGGAGCACTGGCAGTACGATACATTCGTGGTGCGCTGGGATAATCGCACGCTGCTGGCCGATGCGTATGTGACCTTCACGCTGAAAGCGGACGGGGCGATCGACGAGGTGAAGATGGCCGCCGTCTCGTCCCAGACCGACTTCAGTTTCGACTTCCAGGACCTACTGCTAAAACCTGTTTCGCGGGACGCCAAGGCCTACTGACGGGCTTTCCGTAGCGGGACCATCACGAGGGCATAGACGAGCGCCGCGAACGCTCCCAGGGCCAGCCAGCCGCCCATCGCGGGGAACCAGGAGAACTGATCGGCGCCGGTGAAGACGTGCGTCAGCGACGACACGCCGGTAAGGAACAGCACGGCGAGCAGGATGCCGACGACGGCCTCGCCGGCGATGAGCCCGGAGGCCAGCAGTGTACCGGTTTCGTCGGCCTTCTGCCGCGCCGCCTCGCTGTAGCTGGCGACGAGTTTCTCGACGACCCACTTGATGAGGCCGCCGAAGAAGATGGCTGAACTGGTGTCGAACGGCAGGTACATGCCGACGGCGATGAGCATCATGGCCTTGGCGCCACAGAGCAGTAATGCTACGCCGAATGCGGCGCCGATCATGAGCAGGCCCCAGGCCATGTCTCCGCTGACAATGCCCTTAGCGAGTTGAGCCATGAGGCCGGCCTGCGGCGCGGGCAAGGCGCGGCCGCCGATGCCGCCGGTGGAGAGATTGGCCTCGTGCAGGGCGATGATGGGCCCCATCAGGAAAAGGGAGAGCAGGATGACGGCGAGGATCTCCACGGCCTGCATCTTCCAGGGCGTGCCGCCGAGGAGGTGGCCGGCTTTGAGGTCCTGAATCAGCGAGCCGGAGACGGAGACCGCCACGGCGACCACCGCGGCCACGCCGAGCACGGCGGCCACGCCGGCTGCGCCCTTGACGCCCAGGGCCTGCATCAACAGAGCGGAGAGGATCAGCGCGGAGAGGGTGAGCCCGGAGAGCGGCTGGTTGGAACTGCCCACCAGACCCACGAGGTATCCGCCGACGGCCGAGAGCAGGAAGGCCGCGCCGCCCATGATGAGCGCCGTGGCCAGGGCGGGGGCGAAGCTGCCGGTAAAGCCGTAGTAGATCATGGTGACGGGCATTATCAGCGCCACGATGCAGGCGAGCACCCACTTGGTGGGGATGTCGCGCTCGCGGCTCTCCACCGCCATGCCGTGAGAGCCTCCGCGGGCCGAGCTGCGAAAGGCGCCAGTGAGCGATTGCATGATGGAGGTGCGCATGGAGAACATCGTGTTGGCCGCGCCCACCAGCATCATGCCCACGGCGATGGGGCGCACCACGTTGAACCACAGCGTATATGCCGTCACGTCGGGCCCGGCGCCCCCGATGCGCGAAGAGAGATTGGGATCCATGAACATCAGCAGGGGGATGAGCACCCACCAGGCGAGCACGCCGCCGGCCACGTTGATGGACGCATACTGCGGCCCGATGATGTAGCCGATGCCGATGAGCGCGGGCGAGAGCGCGGGCGTGGACCAGGGGATGCCGCCTCCATGGGCGACATCGCCGATGGGAGTCTTCGAGAAGTTGAAATGGCGGACGACGCTGCGCGGGAATTCGAGGAACCCTTCCGTGTACTCGCGGAAGATCTGGAGACCCTTATCGCTCTTCAGCACCTGGATGAGGCCGCCGAAGGCCATGCCGCCGAAGACGAGTTTCGGCGCGTCGCCGGATTCCTGCCCGGCCTTGACGATCTCATAGCTGGCGACGCTTTCCGGCCACGGCAACTGGGCGTCCACGCAGAGCGCGCGCCGCAGCAGGATGATGAAGAACACGCCGGCCAGGCCGCCGGCCAGCAGGATGACGACGCCTTGCCAGTAGTGGCCGCGGAGATCAGCCCACAGGCGGTGGCCATCGATCTCGACGAGCAGAAACGCGGGGAGAGTGAAGATGGCGCCGGCGACCAGCGCCTCGCCCACGGAGCCGGCGGTGCGGGCGATGTTCTGCTCCAGCAGGCCGCCGCGAAATGCGGGGATACGGAACAGCGCCATGGCGATGACGGCGGCAGGGATGGTGGCGGCCACGGTCTGCCCGGCCTTCATGCCCAGATAGGCATTGGCGGAGCCGAAGACAAAGGCCAAAAAGAGGCCCAAAGCGACGGATTTAACCGTCAGTTCGCGCGATTCGAGGTCATTTGTGGACACCTGATGATCTTACTTCATGACCTGCGGCAGCCAGCGGGCGAGGACCCGCTCGACTTCCTCCAATTGGACAGGCTTGGTGATGTAGTCGTCCATGCCAGAGCTGTAACAATGCAGGCGATCCGTTTCCAACGCGGAGGCCGTCATGGCAACAACCGGCAGGTGGCCGCCGGACGCCTGCTCCAGACGCCGCAGCCTCTGCGTGGTCTGAAAGCCATCCATGACAGGCATCTGGCAGTCCATCAGGACGAGATCGAACTGCCGGTTGGCGATCTGGAGCTCGATCAGATCAATTGCCTGGCGACCGTCGGCGGCGATGATCACCTCACAGCCCAGGCGCTCCAGAAAACGCTGCCCGACACGCTGATTGACGACGTTATCCTCCACCAGGAGGACGCGCGAACCGGCCCATGGCCGCGGGCAGGCGGAGTCTTCCGGGCGGGCGGGGCCGGCCGGCTCGGAGGGCTCGCCGACAGGGAGTGAGACTTGGACGGTAAAGATGGAGCCTCTGCCCTCGACGCTGGACACGTTGATCGTGCCGCTCATCAGGGTTACGAGTTGGTGGCAGATGGCCAGCCCCAGTCCGGTACCGCCGAACTGCCTCGTGGAGGAGGAATCCACCTGGACGAACTTCTCGAACAACTGCGGCAGCTTTTCCGCCGCGATGCCAATCCCTGTATCGGCAACGACAAAGCTCAGCGTGACGGCAGCGGTGTCCGATGGCGCATAGCACACTGTCAGGCTGACTTCTCCGCTGGGGGTGAACTTCACCGCGTTGCTGACGAGGTTGAGCAGTACCTGCCGGAGGCGGTGCTGATCTCCGACAAGCGGAGATGGGAGGTCTGAAGGAACCGACAACCTGAGATTCAGGCCCTTGGCTTCGGCCTGCGGCTGGACGAGCGCGACGACCTGTTCGGCCAGCAGTTGCAGATCAAAGGGGGAGTGGTCCAATTGCAGCTTGCCCGCTTCGATTTTCGAAAAGTCCAGGATGTCGTTGATGAGGTAGAGCAGGGATTGGCCGGACTCACGGATGATCTCGGCCTGTTCCCGCTGCTCCGCCGAGAGGGGCGTTGCGAGAAGAAGCTGCGTCATGCCGATGACGCCATTCATGGGCGTGCGGATTTCGTGGCTCATGGAAGCGAGGAACTCGCTTTTGGCGCGCGTCGCCGCGTCGGCCAGTTGGTTGGCAGCGCGCAGGCGGCGATTCTGAAATGTCAGGATGGCGCCCACGGCAGCCAGCAGGAATACCACGAAGCCGACGAAGCGAGTGCGCTTCTGGTTATCCTGCAACGCGCTGACGACGCGCATTTCGCTGCCGGTGAACGCCGACCAGCGGTCTAGTGTGCGGGTTAAGGTGTCATCGTCCATCATTTCGCCGATGGCGTCGCGCAGCAGGTCGGCAGCGGCAGCGCTCTCACGAGTGGCGAGGATGGTGAGCATACGGTCGGCGCCAATCGCATTCAGGACGTACAGCGCCGTGCCTTCGCAACTAGTGGGACGGTCTAGCAGAGACTGCTCGAGGAATCGCTGTTCCAGGACGCTGGCCTGCACCTGTCCCGCGCAGAGTGCGAGCAAGCCCTCTCTGCGGCCTCGCACCTGGAGGAACTCCAGTCCGGCAGGCAGAGTGCGGCCGACGATATCGAGGATGATCTGGTTTCTGGCGGCACTCACCCGCTTGCCGCGGAGATCGGAGACGGCGCGAACCGGATCGGACGTTCGGCTGACGATACAGAGACGGTTGGCGAGCCAGGGATCGGCCGCGTGCAGCCATTTGCGTCGCTCCGGCGTGTCCGTGGCGGCAGGCCAAAGATCGACGAGTCCCTGCCGGAAGGCGTCATCCACCGGCAGAGTGGTCTCCACAAACTGCAGCTTAATTTCCTGGCGCCGGGCCGCCTCGCTGATCACTTCGACGGCCAGGCCGGAGGGGGGCTTGCCCGGCGCGAGGATGTTGTAGGGCGGGGCATGATCCACGCCGACACGGTAGGTGCGCTGCCGCACGGCGCGACGCTCGGTGAGCACCCAGCTCAGCCCCGCGATGCCGGCCACGCACACGAGCGCGAGGACGAAAAGCAGGGGGCGGCGCGGGAACAGAGTATTTACCAAAGGACCGTCGCTGGCGGACATAGATGCGTCGCTAGCCATTGTCTCGCGTTTCCACCCTCGGTCGAGCGAGACCCTGCCACAATGTAGAGATATGCCGGGAAAGAAACAGAAGCAGGCCAAGCCGCGGGCGTCCGAGCCCGCAGTATCCCTAATCGATCCTGCTCTCTATGTAAACCGTGAGCTCAGCCTGCTGGCATTCCAGCGGCGCGTGCTCGAAGAGGCGCGGGACACGACACACCCTTTGCTGGAGCGTGTGAAATTCCTCTCGATCCTCGGTTCCAACCTGGACGAATTTTTCATGGTGCGCGTAGCGGGTTTGATGAATCAGCAGGAATCCGGCATTCTGGACACCGGCCCGGACGGCATGACGCCCGCCCAGCAACTGGATGCCGTCCGAAAGCGCTTTGAGGAGCTCATCTCCGAAGCCCATATCTGCCGGGCGCAACTGCTGATGGAGTTGCACACACAGGGCATCCAGATTCTCGAATACGCCGAGCTGAATGAGACACAACGAGAGCAGGCAGACCGCTATTTTGAGGAGACGATCTATCCGATCCTCACGCCGCTTGCATTCGATCCGGGCCGCCCGTTCCCGCACATCTCCAACCTGAGCCTCAACCTGTCCGTGTTGATCCGCAATCCGGATGGCCAGGAGCACTTCGCGCGTCTGAAGGTTCCGGATACGATTGACCAGTTCGTGCCGCTCCACCCGGTCTCGCGCAAGCGTAGCGGCAAGCCGTTGGCCTTTGTGTGGATTGAGGAAGTGATTCAAGCCAATCTCTCCGCGCTCTTCCCGGGGATGCAGATTGTGGAATCGCATCCGTTCCACGTCACGCGCGACGCGGAGATGGCGATCCAGGAGTTGGAGGCGGAAGACCTGCTGGAGACCGTCGAGGAGGGGGTGAGGCAGCGCCGCTTTGGCGCGGTGGTACGGCTGAAGGTTCCGAAACGGATGCCGGAGCGGCTGCTCGACATTCTGGTCACAAATCTGGAGATTGACAACTCAGAGGTGTATCGCATTGAAGGACCGCTGTCGCTGGTGCGACTGCGGCACCTCACCAAGCTCGACCGGCCGGACCTGAAGGACGCGCCATTTACTCCGGCGGCAATCAAAGGCGCCACGGACGACGAGGACATTTTCAGCATCATCCGGCGCGGCGACAATCTGCTGCATCAGCCATTCGACAGTTTCCAGCCGGTAGTGGACTTTCTACGGACCGCGGCGCGCGATCCCAATGTGTTGGCGATCAAGATGACGCTCTACCGGGTGGGCCGCAACGCACCCGTCGTGGAAGCGCTCCTGGAGGCCAACGAGAACGGCAAGCAGGTGGCGGTGCTGGTGGAACTGAAGGCGCGCTTCGACGAGGAGTCCAACATCGAATGGGCGAGGGCGCTGGAAAAGGAAGGCGTCCACGTCGTCTACGGGCTGGTGGGCATGAAGGTCCACTGTAAGGTGGCGATGGTGGTGCGGCGCGAAGGCCCCGTGATGCGGCGCTATGTCCATCTCTCTACGGGCAACTACAACGCGGTGACCGCGCATCTTTACACGGACCTCGGCTTCTTTACTTGCGACGAAGAGCTCGGCGGCGATTGCAGCGACCTGTTCAACTACCTCACCGGGTACTCGGCGAAGTCAGACTACCGTAAGCTGCTGGTGGCTCCAATCAATCTGCGCAAGCAGTTCGAGACGATGATCGAGCGGGAGATTGAACACGCCAAGGCCGGGCGCGAGGCGCGGCTGATCTTCAAAATGAACGCACTGGTGGATCCGCGAATCATCCGTCTGTTGTATCAGGCGTCGCAGGCCGGCGTGCAGATTGACCTGCTGTGCCGCGGTATCTGCTGCCTGCGTCCCGGTCTGGCCGGTATCAGCGAAAACATCCGCGTGACCAGCGTGGTGGGCCGCTTTCTGGAGCACAGCCGCATATTCTATTTCCGCAACCATGGCGAAGAGGAGATCTACCTGGGCTCGGCCGACCTGATGCCTCGCAACATCAACCGCCGCGTGGAGACGCTGTTCCCCATTCAGAAGCCTCAACTCATCCGCCAGATTCGCGATAAGATTCTTTCGGTCTACCTGAGCGACAACGAGAAGGGACGCCGCATGAAGGCTGACGGGACCTACGATCGCGTTCCCCGCAAGGACGGCGAGAAATCGGTCAACGCGCAGGCGGCGCTATTGAGAAGCCGGTGCTTGAAAACGTAAACCTGAAGCTGAAGCTCTCCCGCGGGGCTTACAAAGAGGCGCTGCCGGCGCTGCAGAACCGCCTCTACGACCTGGAAAAGGCATGCTGGGACCACCGCATCTCTTCCATCGTGGTCTTCGAAGGCTGGGACGCCTCCGGGAAGGGCGGCTGCATTTCCACGCTGACGCAGAGGCTGGATCCGCGCGGCTTCAAACTCTACTCCATCCATGAGCCGCGCACCTTTGAGCAGAACAATCCCTGGCTCTGGCGTTTCTGGCTGAAGGCGCCGAACCACGGAGAGATGGTCATCTTCGATCACTCCTGGTACCACCGAGTGCTGGACGAGCGGGTCAACCGGATGGTGCCGGTAAAGACATGGAGGCAGGCGTACAGGGACATCCCGGAGTTCGAGCGCATGCTCGCCGACGATGGCACGGTGATCCTCAAATTCTGGTTCCACATCAGCGCCAAAGAGCAGGCGAAACGGTTCCGCGCCATCGAGAAGGACCCGATGGAGAGTTGGCGCGTCACCGAGCAGGACTGGCAGCGCCACACACTCTATGACCAGTACCGGGAAGCGGCTGAGGAGATGCTGGAGTTGACAGAGGGCGAGTTCGCTCCATGGACTATCGTTGAGGCGACCTCGCGCTGGCACGCGCGAGTGAAGGTATTCCAGACCATCATCCACGCCCTCGAAGATGCGCTCGGCGACAAGGCGCCGGCGACGCGCTCCGCGGGTCCGGAAACGGAGGGGGAGTGATGCTGCGGACACTGGATTTGAGCCTCAAACTGGAGCGAGCTGAATACGAAACGCAGCTCACGCGCCGCCAGATTCAACTGCGCGAACTGGGCTGGCAGATCTATCAGCAGAAACGCCCAGTGGTGCTGGTATTCGAGGGCTGGGACGCGGCGGGCAAGGGCGGCATCATCAAGCGCATTACGGAGAAGATCGACCCGCGCGGCTACGTCGTCTATCCGATCAGCGCGCCGCAAGGCGAAGACAAAACCCGTCACTACCTCTACCGCTTCTGGAGGCGCCTGCCGGAGCGCGGGCAGATCGCGATCTTCGACCGCTCCTGGTACGGCCGCGTACTGGTGGAGCGCGTGGAGGGGTTCTGCACAGCTTCGGCCTGGAAGCGGGCCTACAAGGAGATCAATTCATTTGAGAGGCAGTTGCGCGATTCCGGCGCGATTCTCGCCAAGTTCTGGATCCAGATCTCGCGCGAAGAGCAACTACGGCGCTTTGAGGAACGGCAGCGGATCGGGTATAAGGCGTGGAAGCTGACGGATGAAGACTGGCGGAACCGTGCCAAGTGGAGCGACTACGAGGAGGCGGTCCAGGAGATGCTGTTGAAGACCGGCACGAGACTTGCGCCGTGGACGATGGTGGAGGGCAATGACAAATGTTGGGCGCGAGTCAAGGTGCTCTCGCGTCTGGTGGAGGTGCTCTCGCGCGAGCTCAACTACAAGCCGCAGGACCCATTAAAATAGCCAATCAAAATTGCGGCTTGCGCCGCCCCCTCGAAATGAGGCAATCTGGAAGGTTTCCTTCCGTAATTTTTCCTGGTGGGCGGGTTTATGAAGGTTCGCGTACTCTATCACGATCATTGTTTCGACGGCGCTGCTTCGGCAGCCTACTTTGGCCGGTTCGCGTCCGACCGCTTTGGTGCGAACGCCGAGTTCGCCTATACAGGCATGGCCCACAAGGCCTCGCAGTTGTTTGAGGAGTCGCTATTCGACGGTGACGAGAATGCCATCGTCGATTTCAAGTACTCCAACAGCGATCGCGTCACCTGGTGGTTCGATCATCATCAGAGCGCGTTCCTCTCGCACGACGACCAGCTCGACTATGAGAGAAAGAAGGGCCAGCGCCGGTACTACTTCGACCCGAAGTATCGCTCCTGCACCGAATTCATCGCCCATATCGGGCGCACGGTATACGGCTATGAGGCCGCCGATCTGGCTGAGCTGGTTCACTGGGCAGGAATCATCGACGGCGCCAACTACAACAGCGCCGACGAAGCCGTGCACATGGACGAGCCGGCGATGAAACTGACGCTGGTGATCGAGGCGGTGAAGGGATCCGCGATGGTGCAGAAGGTGATCCGCAAGATGCAGCGCGAGAGCCTGTCCGAGATCATGGCGGACCCGGAGATCCAAGGCGTGTTCCAGCCGCTGTGGGAGCGCCACCTCAGTTCGATCGACGTGATCCGGCAGACGGGCCACTGCGCCGGCGGAGTCATTTTCTTCGACGTTGCCGACTACGACATGGAGGGGTACAACAAGTTTGTCCCCTACTCGCTCTTCCCGCAAGCCATCTACACGGTCTCGGTGAGCCGCGCCAGTTTCCGCACGAAAGTGAGCGTTGGCTCCAATCCGTGGGCGCCCTCGGAGCCGACGCACAACCTGGCCACGATTTGCGAGCGGTATGGCGGCGGCGGGCACCCGCGGGTGGGCGCCATCAGCTTTGAGCGCGATGAGTTGGAGCAGGCACGCCGGGTGGCGCGTGAAGTGGTGGCGGAGCTGCGCGGCTGATTGAGATCAATGCCTGGGAGGAAGCCCGCACACCGGCGAGCCAAACCAGTGTCGGTGGCGGGCAACCCAATGATAGGCGAGCCGGGTGAACGGTTGGCAGGCATTCAGGCAGGTTGCCGTGCCGCCACGTCCGGCGGCGCGCAACGCTCGGATCATGGCCTCGCTGCCACCGTACACCGCGCCGTCGGCGCTGATCCAGAGGATCTGCCCCGCCATGGTTTCCCGAACCGCCTCCGGGAGCAGATCGGCGACTTGCTGCCGAGGAATCACATTGACTGGTTTGCGGGCGTACCACTGGAAGCGGGCGACCGATTTCGCGCAGAACCCGCAGGCGCCATCCCACAGAAGGACGGCACGCAGGTTCGCGACGAAGATCCCTGGAAGAGTCTCGGGCGGATTCACTGGCCGGAGCTGGTGATGTTCACCAGGGGGTGATCCGGCGTTTCGTAGGGACGCGAATCAGGCAGGGTCTGCGGCGCTCGCCAGAAATCGAAATAGGAGACATAGTGGACGCAGCTCACCGTGCAGTGGGGCGCGCAGGCCTTCTCCGTGGTGTACTCGCGGCGGATGTCCTGGACTGTGTAGCCGGTGAGAGGCTTCCCAGGGTATCCCCGCTGCTGGCTGCAGTAGTGCACCAACCCGTCCTCGCAGATATAGACGTAACGGGCGCCGGCGCGGCAGCGCCAGTTGTTCGGCTCGCCGTTGGCGATGTTTTCCTGGAAGAAATTGAGCTGGGAGAAGTTCCGCTTCTCCAAGCCCTTCACAGCCAGATAGATTTCCCGCTCCTTGGGCGAAAGCGGCTTCAACTGACCGCTGCCGTCGTGGATGATGCCGATGGTGGACGAAAAACCCAGGTGGATGGCGCGCCTGGCAATCGCCAGCGCATCGTCCTCGTTCTTGACGCCGCCGCCCACCACGGAGTTGATGTTGACGTGGAAAAGGGCATGGTTGGCAAGCAGTTGCAGCTTGCGATCCAGCACCTTCAGACTCTTCTTCGACACATCGTCGGGCTGCACGTTGTCGATGGAGATCTGCATGTGATCCAGACCGGCGCGGTTGAGCCGCTCAATGCGCTCGGCCGTGAGCAGATAGCCGTTGGTGATTAGGCCGGTGATGGCGCCCGTCGAGCGGATGCGCGCGATGATCTGATCGAGATCCGGATGCAGCAGAGGTTCTCCGCCGCTGATGGTGATGATGCCGGTGCCGAGCCTGCCGAGGTTGTCTACCCGTTCCAGCATGACGTCGGTATCGACCGGCTTGGAGAAATCGTCAAACTCGTTGCAGTAGGTACACGCGAGGTTACAACGCCGTATCGGGATGATATGCGCCATGACGGGGTGGTCCTTGTGCAGGGCGCCCCAGGCAATCATTTTCAATTCACGGAGCCTGCGTTTGAGCGCTGCCCAGTCGCGGCGGGCCCCGAAGACGTGGTCCGGCATGAGAAGTTAACCCTATTACAGCAGATGATGCCCGCTATCGGGACGTTTCAACATCCGGCTGGCAGGATCTCGGGTTGAACGGCGCTTTTCGAAGGCTGAACGAACCGCCCGGCGGCTACTGCTTCTTGGTCGGGGGCTTGGGATCCTGGGGCTTGTCCACTTCATCACCAAACGTAATGGTGGATTCGGCGCGGAACTGCTTGTAATCCTTGTAGGTGATGACCATCTTGATCGGCACGGGGCCGGAATCGAAGTTGAGCGTGTCGTTGGAGACAGTATAGGTGGGGAACCAGTACTTGCCGTCGATCTGCTCGCGGTAAGTTTCGAACTTGGGGAAACGCTGGGTGGCGATCTTCTTGCCAATGCCCACGCCACGGCCATAGGTCTTGACGATCTGGAGATCGCGATCATCCACCCAGATTTGGCCGCCGAAATAGCGGACGCCCTCGATCATCTTCTTGGGCTTCACGGCGAAGACGTAGCAGGCGATCTCGTCCACGGATTCGCGGCCCAGGTAGCGGACATTGTAGTTGGACTGTTCCTTTGTCGTCAGGACGAAGGGTTGGACATTGCGAATGTCCTGCTCGTCCTCGGCCGTAAACTGAATGCGCTGCAGCGTGTTCATGGGGGCGTAGACGACGCGCTCGGTGCGCTTGCCCTCTTTGGAGAAGACGATATCGGTCTGCATCTCCATCTTGCCCGACGCGCGTCCGCCGGCGCCGAGCTCCTCAAACTTGTAGTGCTGCCGGTAGGTGTAGTTTTCGCGGGCGCGGGCGAACTCGGTCTCCTTGGCGGCGAACTTGTCGACAATCGCCTGAATTTCGGCTTCACTGGGCGGCGCGGTCCCCACGGCGCCCCAGGCGGCCGCGGACGCGAGCACTGTCAAAAGGAGAAATCGCATATCGTCACCTGCTACCTACTATGGATGATCCGGACCGGGCTGCGGTTACGTGAGAAGTTGCTTGGCGATGGTGAGCATCTGCATGTGGCTGGTGCCCTCGTAGATGCGTCCGATCTTGGCGTCGCGGTAGAGCTTCTCCACAGGGTAATCCTTCGTGAAACCCACTCCGCCGAATATCTCAACCGCGCGCGAGGCGACGCTTTCGGCCACCTGGGAGGCCCAATACTTGGCCATGGCAGCTTCCTTCAGGAAGGGTCGACCGGCTTCCCGCAGGCGCGCGGCGTTGTAGGTGAGCAGGCGGGCGGTTTCGACATCTGTCGCCATGCGCGCCAACTCCATCTGGACAGCCTGAAACTCGGCGATCGGCTTGCCAAACTGCTTGCGCTCCTTCGAGTACGCGATGGCGTGTTGCAGAGCTCCGTGGGCCAACCCAGTCATCTGGGCGCCGATACCAATGCGTCCCTCGTTGAGGGTCTCGATCGCGATTTTGTAGCCCTTGCCAACCTCTCCGAGCACATCGGATTTCGGAACGCGCACGCTGTCCAGGATGAGTTCGCAGGTGGATGACGCGCGAATGCCGAGCTTATCCTCTTTCTTGCCGACGGCGAAACCAGGGGCGCCACGCGGCACGACAAAGCACGTGATGCCTTTGTAGCCGGCCTCCGGATTGACCGTGGCGAAGACAAGGTAGATACCGGCCTCGTAGGCATTCGTGATCCACATTTTGCGGCCGTTCAGGATGTAGTCATCGCCGTCCTCCACCGCACGGGTGGTTAGGGCAAAGGCGTCGGAACCGGCGCCGGCCTCAGAAAGGGCGTAACAAGCCAGAGTGTTGGTGGCCAGGCGCGGCAGCCAGCGTCGTTTCTGCTCCGCGGTTGCCCACCGGATGACAGCGTTGTTGACCAGCGTGTTCTGGACATCCACAATGACACCGGCACTCGGATCGACGGCGGCGACCTCTTCGATCGCGATTAGAGCCTGAAAGAACGTCCCGCCCTGGCCGCTGTACTCTTCAGGGATCTCGATGCCCATCAGCCCTAGATCGAATATCTGTTTCAGCAGAGGAGGATGGAAAAGCCCCGCTTCATCCATCTCGCGGACCCTGGGGCCGATCTCTTTTTGGGAGAACTGCCGCACGGCATCGCGAAATAGGCTTTCGTCTTCGTTGAACGCG
Organism: Paludibaculum sp.; assembly: GCA_036504135.1. Classification (GTDB taxonomy): domain Bacteria; phylum Acidobacteriota; class Terriglobia; order Bryobacterales; family Bryobacteraceae; genus Paludibaculum. The sequence goes on along the minus strand of DASXVP010000028.1, from coordinate 124,201 downwards.
GTAAGCGGCCGCGCATCGCCGGCAATCGTCAGCCCCTTGGTCTCCATGCCATCATTAAACCATGTCAACAGCCATGGGGCCGGACTGGAAAGCACTGGCCGCTGCCCAGAAAATTGAAATCGACGACAAGCAACGGGAGCGTCTCGAGGCGCTTGCCAAAACGATGCTCGGGCTACGCGGCATGATCGACTGGAGCGAGGAGCCGGCGATCTCGTTTCGCGTCGATCCCATTGAGGAGGCGGGGCAGTGACCGCCCTGGGAGCGGCCGCGGCACTGAGGGCCCGGCAGATCAGCAGCCTGGAGTTGACGTTGGGCTGCCTGGCGCGGATCGAGAGACTGAATCCTCAGCTGAACGCCTTTGTTACCGTAACGGCTGAGCTGGCCATCGAGCAGGCGAAGCGCGCGGACGGCGAATTGGCTGAGGGTCTGGATCGAGGGCCTCTGCACGGGATTCCCGTGGCACACAAGGACCTGTTGTGTACGAACGGTGTCCTCACCACGTCCGGCTCAAAGATATTCGCCAACTATGTGCCGAACTTCGACGCCGCCGTGGTGGACAACCTGCATCGCGCGGGAGCGGTGATGCTCGGCAAAACCGGGCTGCACGAGCACGCCTATGGGATTACGTCCACGAATCCTCACTTCGGAGCGATTCGCAATCCATGGGACCCGGAGCGGATTCCGGGCGGGTCGTCTGGTGGCTCGGCCGTGGCGGTAGCTACCGGCATGGCTCTACTGGCGACGGGGAGTGATACGGGCGGATCGATCCGCGTGCCGGCGTCCTATTGTGGTGTGACAGGGCTAAAGCCTACGTTTGGACGAGTCTCCAAGTTCGGAGCATTGCCATTGGGTTTTACTCTGGACCACATCGGCCCGATAGCGCGAACCGTGAGGGACACAGCCGCCGCGTTGCGCGTGATGGCAGGATTTGATGCGCGCGATACAGCCAGCGTGGACCGGCCTGTCCCGGAGTACATGCCGCCGGCGGGAGAGTTGTTGCTGGCGGGCGTGAAGATCGGAATCCCGCAGAACTTCTTTTTCGAGAACCTGGATCAGACGGTCGACAACGCGGTCCACTTCATGGCTTACACGGCTGAGGACTTGGGCGCCGAACTGGTCTCGTTCCGGGTACCAGACGGACGCCAGTTGAATGTAATTGCCCAGGTGACCCTGCTTGCCGAGGCTGCCAGTGTGCACGAGCCCTACCTCCGGCGGCGCAGGATGGAGTACGGTGACGACGTGCGCGCTCTGTTGGACATGGGGAGGCTGATCCCGGCGACAGACTACCTGCAAGCACAACGTCTGAGAAGGAGGATCCTGGGTGTCTACCTGGGCCTGCTGCAGAAGGTGGACTGCCTGTTGGTTCCTGCGACCCCGGTTGCGGCGCCACTGATCGGCCAGAGCGAGGTCGCCATCGGAGAAGCGATGGAGGACACTCGCCTGGCGGCAACCCGCCTTGTGCGTGGCTTCAACGCACTGGGATTGCCCGTGCTTTCCATGCCGGCTGGATTCTCACCGGCAGGCCTGCCCATCGGCTGCCAGTTGGTGGGCCGGCCGTGGTGCGAGGCCGAATTGCTGCGCATTGGTGCGGCCCTCGAGGACCGCACCGAGCTCTGGAAGCGGGAATCGCCCTACCAGACGTAGCTGAGGTTGATGCTCGGTACGATGTCGAAGTACCAGCCATCGAGCTTGCCCAGCACCGGCGTGATGATCTTGGTGGGGACCTGCGTCATGTAGGTGAGCACCTCGGCCCGCAGATGGAGCTTGGGGTTGAGCACGACGCGAATGCCGCCGCCGGCCGTGACCAGCGGCTTCCACTCGCTGGTATTGGTCAGCACCACAGCGGAGATGAAGGGCTGCATGATCGACGCGCCACCCGTCCCCGTATACTGCTTCATCCCGCCGCCGGCCAGCACGTACGGCCGTACCTTGGCCTTCTTGTCGTTGAAATAGAATGCCAGGTCGTAGTGCACCGCCTGAGTCCGCCCCGACATCGTGAAGGACTTGCCGCCCGAGCTGAGCTCCATCTCATTGGACGCATACGAGTACCGCAGTTCACCGCCCAGCTTATTGCCCAGCTGGCCCAGGTATCCGTTGAAGCTATAGCCCGGCTTAAAGGCGGCGTCCACCGTGGCCGACGGACCGGTTACCGTGCGCTTGTTGTAGAACGATACGCCGCCGCCACCACCCACTTCGAAGCGCTGCCCGAAGGCGGCTGGGCCCATTGTGCCGGCAATCAGGCCGGCCAGCATAATCAGACCAATCCTGTGTGAAGACATAACTATCCTGTTCCTGTTCAGCCATCGCTCTCAGTCGTCAGTTCCGAGCCTTAGTCGATCACGCGAACATCAACCACGCTCGAGTATCCGCCCTGACGGATTTGCAGCTTTTGATTCATCCCTTTTGGCACCTTGAACGGCACCTTGACCCGAATCTCGTTGATGCCGATCTGGCCGGGCACCAGATTGGCCGAGACCAACGGCAACTGGTAGCCGTTGATGTCCACCACCGGCTCCACCAAAACCGTGGTTTCGGCTGGCGCCGGGATACCGGCCGGGATCTCCGGATTCGTCTTGCCCATACCGGTCAGATAGATGTAGAGTTCATCGTCGTTGCGGATGGGGTTGGCCGGCGTCACCACCGCCCCGTTGGCGGCGCGAATGACCGTAGGCACGCTGTAGTCGTCGGTCAGCGCGGTGCGGAATACGCTCGGCGCCGTCGGCAGAATCGTCAGGTTGAAGTTGTCGCTTGCTCCGCCCGGCGTATACAACACCATCGTGACGTTGCCTTCCGCCTGATAGGGCAGTTGCGCGTTGATCTGGCTCGGGGAAACCATCAGCATCGGTACGGCCAGCCCGTTCACCGACAAGCAGCTCTCGCCCAGCGCTACCGGCAGCGGCTTTTCCTGCGAGGCGATGTTGACCGCGCTCAAGTTCGTGCCTTGCACGATGATCAAACCGCCGGGCGCCACCGCCCGCGAACGGTCCGCCGCGTTGGTCACCTTCGAGATCTGCGGCGTGGCCGCCGAGGCATCGTAGTTCCAGCCCAGCACCGTGAAGCCGGACGTCGTCAGGTTGATGATTCCGCTGTTGTCAGGCAGAAGCGCCAGGGTGCGGGTGAAGGCCGATGTCGTGCTGCTTAGGATCGGCGCCTCCACCATGCGGGTGGTCTTGGCGACGGCCCCGGTGGACGGGTCCACGCGCTGGATCACGCCCGGGCTGCCCGGCGTGAGCGCGCCGGTCCGGTAACCAGCCGTCCCCAGGAACGCGAATCCCGACGAGAGGCCCACCGTGTTATCCAGTTGCCGCACCGGCACCAGCGACGCGTTGTAAATCGTGTTACCGATCACAAACTCATCGAAGTTGGAAGCTGCGTAGGCACCCGCCAGGGCGGTCGAGTCCTTTCTGGAGATCGTGAACGTATCGGCGTTGGCGTTGTAGAGCAGCACGTTGCCATCGACCTGCGCCGCCATGATCGACCCGCCGTTGGACGAGGCCACCAGCGCCGTATTGATGTTAATTGTGTTGTCGAAGATGCCCAGCGTGGGCAACTCGATCGCCGAGCGTCCAAATATGTCCACGCGATCGATAGTGTGCTTCGGCCCGGCCACGCGGGTGGCGGCAAGAATGGCTCTCGCCGAGGATGCCAGTGCCCGCGGGTAGTGGCCGAACGGGAAACGGATCGGCGGCCCCTGCTCCAACGTCTCCAGGTCATACACGTTGGCATACTGCGAGTTGTCGTTGCCCACCAGCAGGTAACGGCGGTCAAACGTGATGGCCATCGAGGTCGGCGTATTGCCGGCTCGCAGCGCAGCCAGCTGCCGGTAGCTCGATCCATCGAAAACCAGGACTTCATTGGTATCCTGGCGCACGATGAAGAACCGGTTGCGGGCCGGATCGGCCAGCAAATCCACCAGCGTGCCGGGCACATTCACCATCGTGCCGCGCTGGTCGGGCTCCGGCAGATTGATGAGCACGCGCACCGTCTTCGGAATATTGACGGCCGTCGCCGAGCGCAGCGTGATCACGGTGGACTGCGTGCCCTTCTGGTTGACGAACGAGCCAGGATCAATCGACACCTGCACAGTCAGCGGGGTGACGCCCCGGCTCGGCGAAATCCGGATGCCAGGCGTCAGAGTGGAGAGCGAGAACTCCGTGTTGGCGCCGCTCGGGTCCACAATCGTCAGGTCCCTCGTCACAACGCCGGGGTTGCAGCCGTTGCTGCGGAATACAAGATCCTCCTGCAGCGCCGCAACGCGCGGACTCTCATAGACCCTGCCCACCGGCAGTATCATGACACCACTCTCCGACAGGGCGTACATCACCAGGCCGTCGGAGGACAGGATGCCCTTCCCCGCCAAGTGCTCCGGCAGCTTCAAGCGCTCCCGTACCGCCAGGTTGTCGGCATCGGTCACCATCAGGAACGCGGGGGGCAGGCCTGCAGTTACGGATGACGTCCCAGGCGTGGTGGTGGTCGTCGTCGACGCCGCGCCCTCCGGCACCTCCGCGTAGATAATCCCCCGGTCAGAATCGATCGCGTGGGACCCGATATTTAACAGGCCTTTCGGATTCGGAAACTGGCTGAGCGCACTGAGTGAATCGAACATTGCCCAACCCGCCAGATGATACGAACCGTCCTTGGCTACACTGATCGCCCGCGGCCCCAGCGGAGGAGCCGCCACATAGCCGCCAGAACTCACATAGTGCGTCGCTACGTCATAACGAATGAGAATGGTGTCGGTCACGCCGAAGATCTTCAGCCCGTCGGCGGAAGCCTGGAGCGACGCACCCACAATCTGGGTCGGAAAACTGGCCGGGGGTTGTGGCAGCGTCTTGGCCGTCACGCCAGACACCGTGTCCAGCACCTGCATCGTCCCAAACTCCGGATCGAACAATATGAACTGCGCGCTTGTCACCACCAGAGCTTTGCCGTCGAGGCCAAATGCCACGCCGAAAGGCGGGTCAGACAAGGCGAACGTCTGCTTGTTGCGAGTCTCCACCTCGATCACCGTCAGCGCGTTTCTCGGCGTGCCCGGCGCGGCGAAATTGCCGTAGTGCCCCACCACCAGATATTTACCATCCGGGGAGAGCGCCACCGAACTCGGCTGCGACGCAACGTTAATCGACCGTTCCACCGTCCCCGAATCGATCGACACCACGTCGACCCGATTGGCCGTGAAATTCGCCACATACAGCACCCGTCTCGGCTCGTCCAGCACCAGGTCGGCCGAATTGCCCCCCAACGCCACCACCTTGCCGAATGTCTGCGCGCTGGCGCCTGCCGACAATGCGAGCCAGATTGCTGCTATCCACAATCGATACGTAGGCATCGTTCTCTCCCTCAACTCATTGCCACACTTCTACGGACACAACGACCACGCCTGCCCAGCAGCCGGCCCAAATGGGCCGGTGCTGCTCGGGCACGGTTCGTCTTCCCGCGCGTTCGGCGCGCTTTACTCCTCGGCGTTGCGGCTCTTGCGGCGCAGGATGATGGCGCCAATAAACACAATCGCCAACACGGCACATACGATCCGAACTACAGAACTGGATTCCATTGAAATTCTTCCTTTCCGTTTCCCGCGATTTCGACCAACAGAGTTTTCGTGAGGCTCCTCCCTTTTGAGAGGCCACTCACACGCCAGACATCATCGGGAGAAGCTCCCGGACGATCTTGACAGCCACAGGTCCAACCGTCACCACGAAGAGCGACGGCAAAATGCAAAAGAAAATTGGGAACACCAGCTTGACGCCAAGCTTGGCTGCCTTCTCCTCAGCGATCTGCCGAGCCTGGACACGCATATAGTCCGCGTGCGCCCTCAGGCTCTGAGCAACACCAGTCCCAAACCGGTCAGCCTGGATCAAAACTGCCACCAACTTCTTCAGGTCATCCACAGCAGTTCGCTCGGCCAGATTTCGCAGCGCCTCCGAGCGACGCTTGCCTGCCTTGAGCTCCAGGTTGACCATCGCGAATTCTTCGCTGATCTCCGGGTGCGCATGCTCCAGTTCCTTCGCAACCTGGATAATCGCCTGATCCAAACCCAACCCTGACTCAACGCAGACGACCATCAGATCCAGCGAATTCGGGAGTCCGCGCCGGATCTGCTTCTGCCTTCGCCGGGACGCCATCGAAATGTACTCGTTCGGACCGAAGAAGCCCAGCCCTGCCGCAGCCAACACGGCCGTTACCTTGTTGAAGCCCTCGGCCGAGGAGTTCCACACCGCTGCTGACATCACCAAGGGCAGGACGACTCCCATCCCGACCTTCGCACCGTAGAGCATGCGCAGCGCGTTCGGTCCGCGAATTCCGGCCCGCACCAGGCGCCGCTGCATAACCGAGAGATCCTTCGGAGATGCCGGCAAAACGGTACCAAGCCGATTGAGCATCTCCCGGAATACCAGGCTGGGATGAGTTGGCGCCACTTCTTCGTCATGTATCCCGATACCAGTGACCCGCTCGATCGCCTCCTTCGGCCGAAGCCAGAGCTTCATGCCAAGCAGTCCAATTCCGACCGCCACCGCGAGGAAAATTACGAAACTGATGATAAAACTCATGCGCTACGTTTCCTTCGCCGCCCTACACTTCAATGTTCACGATCTTCTTGATAATCAGGTATCCCAGTATCTGTAAGCCGATCGCACCCAGAGCCATGTAATTCCCAGTCTCTTCGCGCACAAAAAATGTGACGTAGTCAGGATTGGAGATAAACATAAACCCCGCGACGGCGCACGGGATGCTCGACAGCGCCATGCCTGTCATGCGGCCATGTGCGCTAATCGCCTTGATCTTGCCCCGCAGCTTGAATCGCTCACGGATCACGTAGGCCAACTTGTCCAGAATCTCCGCCAGATTGCCGCCTGTGCGCTTCTGCAGGAGAACGGCTGACACAAAGAAGTGCACGTCGAGCGAAGGTACACGCTGCGCTAATTTCTGAAGCGCCGATTCCAGCGGCAGGCCTAGATTATGTTCCTCAAAGGTACGCCGGAACTCTCCGGCAAGAGGCTCCTGGAATTCCCGGTGCAGCATCTCGAGAGACACGGAAAAGGCGTGGCCGGCTCTCATCGATCTCGCGACGAACTCCAGGCTTTCCGGGAACTGCTCCTCGAACTTGTCCTGCCGAGCCCGCTTCTTCCGCATCACATGGAGCAGAGGCAGGCAGCCGCAGAGGAGCGCCGGGATGAAGGCGGCTTGCTGCAGATTGACTGGCAGGAAGAGCCATCCGACCGCGAACCCGGCCAGAAAAAGTGCCAGGCACATATGAATCAGTCGCGCTGGCTTCCATTTCAGGCCGGCCTGTTCGAGTAGGATTCGTAAGCGGTCCTGCAGCTCGAACTTGCGCATGAGCTTCAGTACAATCTTGCCGGTGACCTTGTCCTCGACGGGCAGCAGGGACATTTGGGCTCTGCCCTTGGCGCCTTTTCCAGTTCGGTTGGAACCCAGGAGGCGGTTCTTGATTTTGTCGGCGTCCGCGTTCTTGAAGGCATTGGACATGGCCCACCATGCCCCCACGGCGACGGCCCAGACTGCCAACATGATCAGTAAGAAGTTCATGGCCTCAGAGCTCCACTACTTCATCGAACAGGTCCGACCGCAGCCGGATACCAGCGGCGATGAGCTTTTCATAAAACTTCGGCCGGATGCCCGTCGCAGCAAATCTGCCGAGGACACGGCCCTCTGGTGAAAGCCCACGCTTCTCAAAGACGAAGATGTCCTGCAACGTGACCACTTCGCCTTCCATGCCCGTCACTTCAGTGATATTGGTTACCCGCCTCGAACCATCACTCAAGCGAGCAGCCTGCACGAGGATATGCACTGCACTAGCGATCTGCTGGCGGATGGAGATCAGCTGCATGCTGGAGTTGGCCAGCGAGACCATCACCTCCAGACGGCTGATTCCATCGCGCGGGGTGTTGGCGTGAATCGTGGTCAGCGAGCCATCGTGACCGGTGTTCATCGCCTGCAACATGTCAAGGGCTTCGGGCCCGCGAACCTCGCCGACCACGATCCGGTCGGGCCGCATTCGCAAGCAATTGACCAGCAATTCGCGCTGCCGAACTGCACCATTACCCTCGAGGTTCGGGGGGCGAGTTTCCAACCGGACCACGTGCGGCTGCTTCAATTGCAATTCCGCAGCATCCTCGATGGTGACGATTCGCTCCTTGGGATTGATGAACAGGGATAGGGCGTTGAGCAGGGTCGTCTTGCCTGAGCCAGTGCCGCCAATAATGATGATGTTCATCTTGGCCTTGACCGCCGACTCGAGCAGTTCCATCATGCCGCGGGTCATGGACTTCCGCTCCACCAGGTCAGCCGGCATCAGCTTGTCCTGGGAAAACCGGCGAATGGACATCGTTGGCCCGTCGAGTGCAAGTGGGGCAATGATCGCGTTCACGCGGCTTCCGTCCAGAAGCCTGGCGTCGACCATCGGATTTGATTCGTCGACACGGCGCCCCACCTGGCTGACGATCTTGTCAATGATTCGAAGCAGGTGCTGGTCGTCGCGGAACGTAACGCTGGTGAGCTCGAGAACTCCCTTCCGCTCAACGTACACTTGCTTGCTGCCATTCACCAGGATGTCCGAGATCGTCGGGTCCGACAGCAGAGGCTCCAATGGACCGAGGCCAAAAACTTCGTCCAGAACCTCGTCGCAGATCTGCTGCTTTTCCAGAGCGCTCAGCAGGGTAGGCTCGCCGTCGATCAGCGAGATCAGTGCCTGACGAACCTCGCCCCGCACCCTCTGGTTGTCAATCGTTGCGAGAGCCTCGAGATTGATCTTGTCCAGCAGCTTACGGTGAAGTGTGAACTTCAGCTCCTGGTATTCCGGCTTCAACGAGGACTTGGGGCGACCGGCGTTCTTCAGAAGCCGCTGCTCCCAACTGAGTTGCTGTGCCGGTTTTTGATCCATCGTCGGAATCATGTTCGCTTCCCTTGCTTCGACTGGGCTGTGGCACTATGCCTTCAACTACTCAATCGGTCGCACCGGGCAAAAACTTGAGAGCTATCCCTCAGAGAGCACCGGCTTTTGTTCGACAACCGCAGCGCCACTCCGCTTGTCCTTCACCGCCAGCCCCGCAATCCTTGCCGTGACCTGTTCAATCGCCCGGCCAAGCTCGCAGTCAGCAGGCAGCGGCTCCGCCCGCGTGACTGCCTTGTGCAGGGCGTAGTAGTCGTTCGGGAAAGTGGCAAATACCGAGCTGGTGAAGATCTTCTCCATGTCGGCCGTTGAGATGTTGTCCTTCCGGTTCAGGCGATTCACCACCATCTGGAATCGCTCTTTGCCATATCCGAGCTGCCCCAGCATGCCCACCGCCCTTCGCGCCAGGTGCAGGCTGGGCAACTCCGATGTCGATACAAGAAGTGATTGGTCCGCCTCGGAAAGTACAAACAGGCTCAGACGGTGGAATACCGTAGGCAGGTCCACGACGATCCAGTCGTAGAGTACCCGAGAGTACTCCAACACATCATGCAGGCGTCCAAACTCAACAGCATCCGCGCCCGCCATGTCGGGCGCCGCCAACACGTCCACGCCGCCGCAATTGACAGTCAGCGATCCCCACAAGGAGGGGTCAAGCTGGCCGGAATTCTCCAGCGCGTCCAGGAGCGAGTAGGTGGGATTGAGTTTGAGAGCGAAGGCAATGGCTCCACTCAAGACATCGATGTCCGCGAGAAGAACGCGTTTCCCGGTCAGACGCCTAAGGCAGAAGGCCGTTTGCGTCGCTAACGTGGAGGCGCCAGATCCCGGCTTGGCCGCTGTAAAGGCGACCAACTTCCCGAACTCCTGCGGTTCTGCCCCCTCGGGCACTTTGAGCCGGCGAATGCGAGCTGCGGCCTCTTTCTGCGCCGCCCCATCAAACGGCGCATAGAGGAACTCGCTCGCCCCGGCCCTCAGACTGTCGATCAGAATGCCGGAGTCGTTCGTTCGATTGAATCCGATCACCGGTATCGGAGGCTGAAAGGCACTGACCGCCCGGATGAGCTGCGCGGCAGTCTGAAAATTGGAGCTCAGATCGAGCAGAACAACATCAGGCTGTATCTGCCGCAAACGGATCTCCAAGGTCTGTTCCTGGGGATAACTCTTCAGTTCGGAGAGAACATCAAAGACCCGGCTCTCGGCCAGCGCCGACTGCAGTTGCCGCGCCAGTTCCTTGTCCTCGGCGATCAAGAGAGCCGAGAGCGCCAATTCCCTAGATGTTCCGCGGGCCATCATAGTTTGGTCTGCGCCCCCGATGAATCCACCATCACTGCCAAACGCCCTTACTTCCCGGTCTTGATCGTCTGGAACGCTTCCTTGCGAGTGGTGGCGGCGGACCCCCTATTGGCAGGCGCGCCCGCTCCCACGCCACTCCCGACCGGCATGCCGTTCGGAAGCATCATCGGCTTCAGGAACTCACTGGTGAACTGAGGCTGCAGCTTAGAATCACCAGGATTCATCGGCTCAACAATCTCCGGTGTCACCATCACGATCAGCTCGGATTTCTGCCTGTTTTCATCGCGGGATTTGAACAGATTACCAAGCAGCGGAATGCTGGAAAGTCCTGGAATCCTGGAGAATGTCTCACTGGTGCGATCATCGATCAAGCCGCCGATCACGAAGCTCTGACCTGGCGCCAACTCGATCGTCGACTCGACCCGGCGGGTCGAAAGAGCCGGAATCGTAAAGCCATTGAAGGAAACCGCCCGAGCCAGATCGATCGTGGACACTTCGGGCTTCACATATAGCTTCAGCGTGCCATTCTCGGTGATTGTGGGATTGAAAGTCAGCCGAATGCCAAACTCCCTGAACTGAATCGTCACGGCCCCTGAATTGCCTCCGCCCTGGAGGATCGGCACCGGAAACTCACCACCGACCAGAAAGCTTGCCTCCTTGCCGTTGCTAGTGACCAGATTCGGCTCCGCCAGGATCTGCAGCATGCCGTTCGATTGCAGCATTTTGAGGATTGCGCCCAAATTCAGGTCCGGACGAAACGCGAAAATGTTGAGCGCATCGGTTAGCGTGAAGGTGCCGCCATCGACGTTCGGGCGCGCAGAGCCAAACTGACCGGTGGTGACCGACCCAATCGTATTGGTGGCGCCGGTCGATATCAGGTTGACCGCAAACTGGTTGCCATATGTGCGGCTCAACTCAGCAAACTTGACCCGCAAAAGGATCTGTTTGTCTACGGGAGCCACCCTCACACGCATGTTGTTCACGGCCGTCTTCACGAGCGGCACCACGGTCGCCATCGCCCGATCGGCCACCGCCTGGGTGGAGACTTGGCCACTGACGGTCACAGTATCCCTGGCTGCCACGATGCGTAGATCTTCACTCGGAAAGGTGTCCTTGAGCAGTTTGCGGACCGGGTCCAGATTGTAGTCGACGGTGACATTGTAGAAGTTCCTCTGTCCGGACTTTGCCCAGATCACTAGTGTCGCCACGCCTACACCCTTGGCGTGCAGGAGAATCTCGCGCGTCGAAACAGGAACATAGTCGATCACATCGGGACTCGATGTCGAGATTCGGCTAACGTCTTCCGGATAGTCGATCACAACGCTCTTTCCGAGCGTCACGCGAATCTCCTCGGACCCGCCCTGGGCGGCCGCCGACATACTTCCGAGAACCAACAGCGCTGTCAGTCCAATCTTGGTCATAGAGATGTAGTTCATGGCGCTTACGGGTTCCTTCCGGGATCTTCCACCGATTTCTTCGACGGCATCGTTTCAACTCTCTTGTCGATACCGCGGATTACGATAATCTGATCAGGCACCGCAACCGGAGGAGGCAACGGCGGTGGCGGCGCGGCAACAACCGCGACCGGACGCCGCTTCGGCTTGTCCGAGCTCGAGTCGTCGCGGTTCTTCTGGGGCCCAACATCCAAGGTGCGGCTGTGGCTGCCGTACAACTGGGCCAGGCTCGTCCCTTTGGTGTCCTCGACGACCTGATCGCCGCCATTCCGAAGCACCAACTGGATCCGGCCCTCGTTCCCCGCCAGGGTCAGCAATTCGGCTTGAGCCAGAGTAACCAGTACCGTGACGCTCGGCGCGTCCACGGGCTTGCCCGTCGCATCGGATTGCATGTTCTGCCCGGCCGACAGCACTGTGATGTTCTGCAGGACCGTCTTCGTCACTGTGGTCGGATTTCCGGGCGGATGACCCGTGATCATGACGTCCACGCGCATGCCTGGCAGCACAAATCCCGCTACGCCCACCACATCGTTCACCCGGACCGTTACGGCCCGCATACCCGCGGGAATGATCGGCGCCAGCCCCACACCCGTACCACGGAGCGCCAACCGGCCCTCCAGCATCGGCTCCTCAGCCAGAATATTGCTGACGACCGGCCGGTCCAGAACATCTTCGGGCTTGCCGAACGCCCCCTTGGGAAATGCCTGGACAGGCACCTTGATGACCTTCACGTCCGCCGCCTTTACAGTCAGGCCGACCGACAACGGGCGCGCAGCGATCACCAAGTCCTTTAGGTCGCTGACCTCTTTTTCCTTTACCCCCGTATTGGCGCGGGAGGTCATTTGGTAGAACACGCTGCTCACGACCAGCGCGAATACCAGGCTAATCCCGATGACTGTCAGAAACCTGCGATCCATGACCCTGCCTCCTAGACATCTCTCAACTCGCCCAAAGCGAAAGCCAGACTCCGCCGACGACGGCCGGCGCATGGGGAATACAATCGCCTCGCGCCACTCCAGCGCGCTTCGCCCGGCGGCGCCAAACACGCCAGAACACCGTCACCGCAGCGCCTGCGCCACCCAGGAGGGCAATCCAGATGAGCGCCTGAAAAACGAGCTCCGGGCCGACCGATGCACCAGACGCGGCCAACAACTTCACATCGCCACCGCCCATGCCCCCGACCAGAAAGAAGCCCAGCAGCGACCCAAATCCAACCGCCGCACCTGCCAGCGAATACACCGCGCCGCGAAGCCCTCCCGTGATCCCGTACCAGACCAAACCACCCAAAACGGCCGAGAATGTCAGCCGATTGGGCACTGTCCGGTTTCGCAGATCAGTCGCCGAAGCCGCCAGCCCCAGCCCCACTGCGAGAATTGCCGGTATGCTCATGAACGGCTCCAACGATTGGCGTGCGGCGTGATGCCCGCCACCCACCGGTCGGGTCTGCCAGCGCCCATGACCGGTTCGGCCAGCGGCCCGGCCGCGAATCCCGTGGCCAGCGCAAACGCAATCAGATCCTCGCCCGACGGCAGCCGCCACTCGCACTCGCTGGCCGCCGAGCCGGCAGTGACTCGTTTTGCCTTGGCGCTGGTTCGAATTGAAGTGATGCCTGCGCTCATTTCGGCCTCCAGTGGTTTATTCGGCGGTCTCACGGCTTTTCATTAGCCCCGCCGTCTACCTTTTCCAAACTGGGCTTCGCTCGAACGAAGAGAATACCTTTTGTATCGTCGTCGACGACTCTCCAGTCCGGCGACTCCTTCATGACCGCCGCAAGCGCACATCCTGGCCGGATCAGCGCTGCGTCGAAACGATACTTTGCCAGGAGTTGCCGCCACTGGAAGGTGGCGTTCATCAGGTCGCAGTATTCGCGTGACAGCTTCTCCCCGTAAAAATCGCTTCGCCCATCGAAAAACACGCTCACCCGCGGGGACAGCTTGTAGATCAGGTAGTCCGCCCACTGGTCCTCGGTGTACACCCGCGAGCGCGACAGCAACTCCTGATGCCTCGCCACCATCCCGACCGGAAACCGCAGCGCCGGAAAATCCTTCGGCCATGGAATGCTCAGCAGCGGCGAGGCCACCACCAGGAACGGAATCACAGCCCACACGCTCATCCGGCCAATTCCGGATTGCGCTTCCTCCGCCAGCGACTGGAGGATGGCGGGTGTCGAATTGCGCGTCGCCCCGTTCGTCAAGTAGTTCCATAGCGTCTGAATCTCATCGGCCAAAAACGGGAGACTCACGGCAACAAACAATGGAATGTGGCGCGCCGACGTGAGCGAGGAGTGAGCCCAGAATAGGATCAGTAAGGGTGCCACAAAACGCCTCCGGCGTAGTGACAGACCGGCGGCCAACAGCGCCCCAAGCATGATCCACTCAAACTGCGCCATGTTCTCCGACCGGAAACTCGGCGACTTGAACTCGCCCACCAATTCCCGAATCCAGTCCGCGGACAGGTACTCCAGCATGTGCGCGTGCAGGCGCCACCCGTAGGGATTCACGAGCGATGACGCAAAACAACCGGCGGCGAGGACCAGGTAGCGCCGCGCCACCCGCCACGGCGACTCGCCCAGCATTGCCTCAAACGCCGTCCCCACCGAAACCAGCCCCAAGATGGAAACGAGAGCCAACCACCCACCGTGCAGGTTCGTCCAAACCGCCGTTACCGGCAGTAGCATCCAAATCCAGCGCGTCGGCGAGCGCAAGTCCCTTTGAATCAGCCACACCGACGCAGCCACCAGAACCATCGTCCACAGATGCGGCCGTGCCAGCAAGTGAACCGTGGCCGCGCCAAATCCTACCAGAGCGAGCGGCAACGCCACAAACACATTTGCCCCGCGCCACACCATATGCCGGAACAGCAGACCACAAAACAAGCTGGCCAGCACGATACCGAACATCAGGATGCCCTTGACCCCAAGCGCGCTGTGCAGGACTGAGAGCTGAACATCGGTCAGCCATTCCCAGGCGAACCACGGAGCCCCAGGCTTGGTGAACGAAAAGATGTCTTGGTATACAAAGGACCAGTGCTGAAGAATCCAGTCTCCGGTCCGGATATGCCAGCCAGTATCGCCGTCGGACATGAGCAACCCGGTCCCGCCATCGGCCAGGCCGAAGAACCAGATGGGTAGGGCGACTACGATCAGGTCAAAAAACGTCGGCGTCACGAAGCGGCGCCAACCTGGCGAGACCGGCGCCGCCAGGGGGGCAACCGTCTCGGGGACGGCGTCTCCTGCCGCTACGATCGTCTCGCTCCTCATTGCCATGGGCGTGCCTTCTCCTCCGGATGTGGCGGACCCGCAGGGTCCCTCCTAGAGCAGATCGGCACTCGCCGTGGAAATATTTAGTGCTATTTGCCGGCCATAGCCGACAACGCGCCTTGCACGCTTTCGCCTTCAAAGAGGAAGAATTCGATCAGGCCCGACCGCCGAAAAGCCACCATACCCGCAGCTTCGCAAACCGGCACCACGGCGTCGGCCTCGTCGGCAAGCTTCTCCACCGCATTGTGCGCCGCCACGCCGGTCAAAGCTCGCATACCGGAACCGTCCCCGCCAAAGGTAACAACGGTGGTGACCTCAGCCCGGTAAGCCAGCAGGCGCTCAATCATCGCACTTCGCTTCAACGGCCAGGCACAGCCCCGGCACAACGCCCAAACCGGCGCATAGCCGCCCCCACGCCTTCCCGCTGAGGGCAGGGCGGAGCCGCATTGTGGGCATACTGTCATTCCGCTCCCCTTAGCTGCCAATGTCATCCTTGGCGAAGTCCCACGCAACCAGGCGGCCGCTCCGGACGCTCTGGTTCACCATGTGGGCGCAGGCCGCCGCGTGATGCCCGGCTACCGCATCCTCCCAGTAGGGCTTACGTGTTTGGATCGAATTCAGAAAATGCCAGAAATGTATGATGCTCGCGTCCTGGCCCTGCTCCCGCCACTCCGTACCGCCCTCCACCAGTCGCGCCTTCGCCAAGCCAGGCATCTCCGCTTTCTGCACTTTCGTATCCCGCCAATACTCGGCTTCCAGTCGCTTCGGCCAGCTCTCCACGATCCAGCGGTTGTCCTCCCGCACTCCTTCCGGCCAGTACTTCAGTTCGCCCCAGCCCACCGACAAGGTCCCCTCCGTGCCCAGAAAAAGGAAACTCGCCTCCGAGGACGACTGATTATTAAACGTTGAGCTAAGATTCACGGTGAACCCTTCCGGGTACTCCAGCACCGCGTTCAGCGTATCCGGCACATCGCGCGATTCTTTCCACCGGTAGAGCCCGCCCATTGCCATCACTTTCGCGGGCATCTTGGCGTCCATCAGGAAGTGAATCGTGGTGCACAAGTGTACGAAGAGGTCCGTGGCGATACCGCCCGAATAGTCTTGATAGCATCTCCACCGGAAGAACCGCGCCAGGTCAAACTCGCGCTGTCCCGACGGCCCCTGAAACATCGCCCAATCCACTGTATCCGGGCCCGCGTCGGGCGGGATCGGGTAGATCCACGCGCCCGATGCAGTGTTCCGGTTGTACGCCGCCCGCACCATGGTCACCTGCCCAAGGCGGCCCTCCTGGATCATCTGCCTGGCCCGGTTCTGCGTCGGCGTCGAGATGCCCTGGCTGCCCACTTGCACAATCCGCCGCGTCTCCCTCGCCGCCTGAATCACCTCCAACCCCTCGGACGACCGGTAGGTGAGCGGCTTCTCGCAGTAGACGTCCTTGCCCGCCCGCAATGCCTCCACCACCATCTGTTTGTGCCAGTGATCCGGGGTGGCCACGATGACCGCGTCGATTGTCTTGTCCGCGATCACTTCGCGGTAGTCGCGGTAGACCCGCGCTGTTGTGCCGCGGGTATCTTTGATCCGGTCCAGCGCGCGCTCCCGCCGTCCGCGGTAGGCGTCCACTACGCCCGCAATCTCAGCCTGCGGATGCACCATCAGCGCCGCCATCAGCTCGTGTGCGCGCGCGCCGCAGCCAATGCAGGCGAAACGAATCCGATCATTTGCCGCAACGGTAGCGTTCATAGACGCGCTCATCGCAGCGCCGACCTCCAGAAAACTCCTCCGAGAGAATTCCATGGTCCAGCACCTCCGTGATATTGGATAGCATTGTATCGCGAAATTCATTTGTCGTTGGGAGGACTACTCAATTGCCCGCCCGCCCAAAACAGCCTCAGCCTCATCAATTAGTCGCCGTGATCCGCGCCTGGTGCGCCGCTCACGCCGATCCCGTTAACGCCACCCGTTACGCTCGCTACTTCACCGAGGGCTACGACGCCTGGGGATTCCTCGACGCCAAGCATCTGTTCTGGGCGGAGATGGAGCCCCTTTGGTTCCAGTCTTATTCCCGCCTCGGGCTTGCAGGCTTCCTCAAGCTCGGCCGCGAGCTCTGCCAGAGCGGCAAGTACGAAGAGGCCAGCATCGCCATCCGCTTTTTGACTCGCTGCCCGGAGCCGTTCGACGCCCAATCGCTCCCGGCTCTCGCGTTGTGGTTCGATGGCGGCATCTGCAATTGGGGGCACACCGACGTCCTCTGCGGGCTGGTCCTCGAACCAGCTCTGCTGGCCGGCCGCATCTCCCGCCACGATCTCGCACCCTGGCTCACCGCACCGCACAAGTTCCAGCGCCGTGCCGTGCCCGTCACGCTCCTCAAATGCACGGACCCGCCCCAGGAGCTGCTCGCTTTCATCACTCCGCTGATGCACGACCCCGAACGCTTCGTTCAGCAGGGCCTAGGCTGGTTCCTCCGCGAATTGTGGAAGCGCCATCCCAGGCCCGTTGAGGCGTTCCTTCTGCGCCACAAAGACACCGCCCCACGCGTGATCTTCCAATACGCCACCGAGAAGATGACCTCCGAGCAGAAGGCCCGTTTCCGCCGCACCCCAACCAAGGCCTCAAAATCAGGTAAATTGTAAGAGGAGGAATGGCCGAGTGGTTTAAGGCGGCGGTCTTGAAAACCGCAGAACTCGAAAGGGTTCCGGGGGTTCGAATCCCTCTTCCTCCGCCACGCCGGCTTCTGATTCCATGCCGGGCTTCCTCAGAATCTATTGCACCGGGCTTTCCTTTCTGGCCGCCCCGGTTGTATTCGGCCAGATCCCAACAACCCACACGATTCAAGGCGTCCAGGGGACCGTCATCACACTGCCCGATGGAGCGGGGTCCCGCCAGACTGCCGCGTCCTATCGCCTGATTGCAGAGCGCCGAGACAGCTCGCGCGCCGCCTTGGCTGAGGCGGAACTGGAATCCCTCCGGAACTGACGAGCCTTTACCGTGCCCACCACGACACAGCCGCGCCACCAATCCGGCGCCTATTTTCTCCAGTTCGCCATGCGGGTCTACGCCCTCCCGGGCATGAAGGACACGTGCCTCGCTCTGCAAAACCAGGCGCGCCTCAACGTCAATTGCCTGCTGCTCGCCGCCTGGGCCGCGCATCTCGGCTACGAGATTGAAACCGCGCTCTGGGCCGATCTCCAGTCCCATACGGCGCCCATCCGCGAGGCCGCCGTGCAGCCCATCCGCGCCCTGCGCCGTCAGATCAGCCGCAACGAGAAGCTCCGGGAAGACCTCCGGGCGCCCATCAAGCGCCTGCTCCTCTACGCCGAACTCCGCGCCGAGCAGGCCGAAGAGCGCGCCCTCCACGACCGCATGCGCGCCCTGGCTGCCCCGGCCCCACCCGGCCCCGCCCTGCTCCTCCGCAACCTTGCCGCATACACCGGGCCAAGCCCGGAGCTCACACGCTTCGCTACTCTGGTAATCGAATCTCAACTTCTGGAAGTGCCCACTTGCCCCAGCGCCTGATCGTCGCCATCACCGGAGCTTCCGGTGCCATCTACGGCATTCGCATCCTCGAAACGCTCGCGCTCGACAAGAGCATCGAGACCCACCTGATCCTCAGCCCCGCCGGCCGCGCCACCATCGCGCAGGAGACCAGGTATTCGGCAAAGGACGTGGAGGCGCTGGCGGCGGTCGTCCATCCGCCCTCCAACATCGGCGCCTCCATCGCCAGCGGATCGTTTGAAACAATGGGGATGATCGTCGCGCCCTGCTCCATCAAGTCCCTCTCCGCCATCGCCAACTGTTTCTCGGCCGATCTCATCGCCCGCGCAGCCGATGTGCAGCTCAAGGAAGGCCGCCCTGTGGTGTTGATGGTCCGCGAAACCCCGCTACACAAAGGCCACCTACGCCTCATGACCGAGGCTGCGGACAACGGCGCCATCATCATGCCCCCGGTCCCGGCGTTCTATGGCAACCCGCAGTCGCTGGACGATCTCGTCAACGCCACCGTGGGCCGCGCCCTGGCCCGCGTGGGCATCCACAATCAGCTTTATTCCGAATGGCTCGGCATGAGCAACCCCGCGGCGCCCGCTCCTGCTATTGAGCCGCCCACTCCACCGGCTCCACCCGTCCCAACATCCACTGGTACACCGCCACCCCGGCAAACACGACGACGCTTGACGCCACGAACGCCAGTTGGAAAGATCCCAGGCGCCCCACGATAAACCCCGTGATCACCGGCGCCACCACTCCCGCCATATTGCCGATCGCGTTCTGCCAGCCTGTCCACTGACCCGACGCCGCGGGCCCCGCGATGTATTGCGTCAGCGCCCAACTGTTGGACGTATACAGGCCGATGCCGATGAAGTTCACCAGCACCAGCGACATGGAGAGCCAGTGGTGCGGCGTATTCACGAATGGCAGACAGATCCCCGAGATCAGCAGCCCGGTAATCAGGAACCGCCGCCGCACCGTATCCACTTTGGCGCCCCGCGCGATCAGCCGGTCCGAGTACCAGCCCGCCGCAAGCGTGGCGAACGCGGTCGCCGTTAGCGGCAGCGCGCTGTAAAAGGCCATCATCGTCATCGTGAAGTGGCGCTCCTTCACCAGATAGGAGGGCAGCCACGTGAGCAGAAAATACCAGTTGTAGTTGAAGCAAAACAGGCCAAAAAACGTCGCCCAAGCCTCTTTTTTCGACAATATCGCGCCCCAACCGGGCCCTTTCGTCAGATGCTTGTCCGCCACCTGCTCACGCGGCGCCACCATCAGCCACGGGATCAGCCAGATCAGAGTCACCGCGCCCGTCACGACAAAGAACGATCTCCAGCCATATGATGCGATCATCCAGCCGCCCAGGTACGTGCCCAGAGCCGGGCCGAACTTTGTCGCCGCATCGATGACGGCATTGGCCAACCCGCGCTCCTCTTCCTTGAACTTCGACGAGAGAATCTTCGAGTACGCCGGGTACGCCACGGATTCGCCGATGCCCAACACCAGCCGCAACACCAGCAACGACGCGAAGCCCCCCACCAGCCCTATGCCCAATGTGGCCGCTGACCAGAGAAAATATCCGGCCGCATAAACCCGCGACACATCATATCGATCCACCAGCCAGCCGGCCACCAGTTGAAACGACGCGTAGGTCCAGAAAAACGCGGAAAGCAGCGTCCCCATGCGCTCCGGCGTCAAATTCAATTCATCGGTGAGGATGGGCGCGGCCACGCTCAGATTGCCGCGGTCCATGTAGTTCACCAGCACGGACACGGCCAGCAACATGAGCAGCGGCCAGTGGGAGATGGGTTTCTTGATTGCGTCAGTCACGGGGTGTTGTCGGAGTATATCAACTGCCCCCGCGCCAATGCCTCGCGCACGTAGCTCTGCCCCTGACGCCGGTACAGCGTATCCACGCGCCACCACGCCCAGGCGTAGTAGACCTGCGCCTCGCGCACCGACGCACCCAACTCCGGCTCTTTCCGCAGCGCCTTCACCTCTTCGACCAGTGCCGCATCCGGCTGTTCGCCGGACCAGCGCTGCGCCATCCCTTCATGAAACCAGCGTGGATACCGGCCGCTTCGCGCCAGACAGGCGTGCACCAGTTCATGCGCCAGCGATGCGCGCGTCGCCCGCGAAAACCCGCGCCCCTGCATCACCACGCGAATCCTCCCGTCGTAAATGCCGCCGCTCCATGCCTCCGCTTCCGTGGACGCCCGGTAGGCGCCGTCCGTCTGCACGATCACCGCCAGTTGCTCATCGATGCGGCACCCGATGCCGGCGCCGATCCGCGCATACTCCTCATTGAGCGCCTCCAGCATCTCCGCTGCCACGGCTTCGCTCACGGCGCCGCCGTCGTAGCGGACCTTGAAATGATGGCTCTGCACCTTCTCCCGCCCGGTGTCGCCGGCCAGTTCTTTCCGCGCCTTGCGCAGCAGTCCTTCCACGGCCGGATCGGCGCGCAGGGCCACAGACTCCGTCCAGTACTCCACCGCCAGTTGCGGCTGATCGCTCTGATAAGCGGCCAGCCCGGCCACCGCCAGTTGAAACGGATCCCGCTTTGGCCCGCTGCGCAGCAGACTCTCCGCCGCCTCCAGCGCTTGCCGCGGCTGCCCGCGTTCCAGGAACTCCAGCGCGCCATCCAGCCCCGGCTTGCCCGGCGCCTCGCCCGGCAGGCGCGTGAGCTGTGATCGCAACGTCTGGATCATCTGATCCGACGCCTCCCGCCGGCCCTTCTCAAACGCCGCCAGCCCAGTCAAGTCGCCCACCAGCAGGTAGCCCGCACGTCCGCCGGATTCCACTTTGACGCACTGCCCCATCTCGCCGGAAATCGCAAACACCACTCGCGCCGGAGCCCCACCCTCAACCCTGCCCACAACATCGGCATCCGAGTTGCACGACGCGCGCAAGTCCGCGCCACCCGCCCGCACCGCGGGCGAGTCCGCCATCAGCAGCCATGCCAGGAGCATCAGCATCTGCACTCCTATCGACGCCGGCCTGCCGGCACATTAGCGGAATGGTATGTTGAAGTCGCCATGAGTATTCTCGCCCGCCCATCCTGGTCCCCTTATGCCGCCGGCGCCGGCATCGGCATCCTCAGTTGGTTCGCCTTTTGGAGCGCCGATCATCCTCTGGGCGTCTCCAGCGTGATGGTGCGCGTCGTCGCCGCCGTGGAGCAGGCCGCCGCTCCGGCCCACGTCGCGGCTACACCCTACCTTGCCAAACTCGCGCCTTTCTTCGATTGGGAGTTTGCGCTCGTACTCGGCCTCGCCGCCGGCGCCTGGTTGAGCGCCCGCCTCAGCCGCTCCGCTCCCGATACTCCGGTCTCCTCGACCCGCCGCTGGCAGGCCATCCTCGGCGGCTTCCTGCTGCTCTTTGGCGCCCGCCTCGCCGGTGGCTGCACCAGCGGCCACGGCATCAGCGGCTCACTACAATTGGCCCTTTCCGGCTGGATCTTCTTCGCCTGCATCTTCGCCTCCGGCATGCTGACCGCTCAAATTCTGAAGAACAGGGAGATTTAGGAATGTTTGAACCAATGCCGCGCATTCTCCTTGGACTCCTCACCGGATTCCTCTTCGGCTTTCTGCTCCAGAAGGGCCGCGTCTCCGATCGCCGCGTCATCGTCGGCCAGTTTCTGCTTCGTGATTTCACTGTAATGAAAGTGATGCTCACCGCCATCGTCGTCGGCGGCGTGGGAGTCTACGTGATGCACGCCGCCGGCCTCACGAAGCTCTTCGTCAAACCAGCCCAGCTTGTGGCCGTCCCCTTGGGCGGCCTCATCTTCGGCGTGGGCATGGTCTTGCTTGGCTACTGTCCAGGCACCGCGGTGGCGGCCGCCGGCGAAGGCAAACGCGACGCCTGGTTTGGACTGGCCGGAATGATCGCCGCCGCCGCCGTCTACGCCGAGTTCTCCGGCCTTTTCGCCTCCACCGTGCAGAAATGGTCGAATCTCGGCCCAGTCACCTTGCCGGAGCTCACTGGAGTTCCAGCCTGGGCCTGGTTCGCCGCCCTCGCCCTCGCTGCCGCTTCATTCTTCCGTTGGCTGGACCGCCGCGCTCGGTTATAGTAGTCCCCATGCGCCACATTCTGCCCTGCCTCGTCCTCCTTGCCGCCACCCTCAGCGCGCAAGCCCCGGGTGACCCTTCCATCGCCAAGATCTACGACAGCCAGCTCTCCTCCATTGAGAGCGAACTGGTCCCGCTCATTGAGGCTATGCCAGCCGATAAGCTCGCTTTCGCGCCAACGCAGGGCGAGTTTAATGGCGCGCGCACCTTCGCCCAACAGGCCACCCACATCGCCGCCGTCGTCTACGCAGTCTCCGCCACCACCCTGGGCGAGAAAAACCCCACGGATATGGGTGCCAACGAGAACGGCCCTGCCTCCCTGAAGTCCAAGGAGGATGTCGTGAAATACGTGAAGGCGGCCTTCGCCTACGGCCACAAAGCGATGCTCAGCCTCACAGCCAAGAACCTCACTGATCAGATGCCGTCGCCGTTCGGCCCCGGCAAGATGCCCCGCGCCGCGGCAGCATCCGTGGCCGTATGGCATTCGTTTGACCATTACGGCCAGATGGCCGTCTACGCCCGCATGAGCGGCATCATCCCGCCGGCCAGCCGCCCAAGAAAGTAGTTCCCCATGTCAACCAAACTCCGTTGGGGCGTCCTCGGCGTGGCCAAAATAGCCACAACCAAGGTCATCCCGGCCGTGCAGCGCGGCGCCCGTTCCACGGTGGCGGCCATCGCCTCGCGCGACGCCACGCGCGCCTCCCAATGCGCACTCTCGCTCGGCATCCCCAGGCACTACGCCTCCTACGATGCGCTGCTGGCCGATCCGGAGATCGACATCATCTACAACCCGCTGCCCAACCACCTCCACGTCCCTTGGTCCATCAGAGCCATGGAGGCCGGCAAACACGTCCTGTGCGAGAAGCCCCTCGGCCTCTCCACCGGCGAGATCCGCACCCTCATCGATGTCCGCAACCGCACCGGCCGCAAGGCCGGCGAGGCATTCATGGTCGCCGTCCACCCCCAGTGGCTCCGCGCCCGCGCGGCCATCCGCGCCGGCGAAATCGGAGACCTGCGCGCGGTTACCGGCTGGTTCAGCTATTCCAACCGCAATCCTCAAAACGTGCGGAATATTCCGGAATACGGTGGTGGCGGCCTGATGGACATCGGCTGCTATCCCATCTTCATCGCCCGCTATCTCTTCGGGCAGGAGCCCGTGCGCGCCTGCGGCACTCTCGAGCTCGATCCCGATTTCCACACAGACCGCCTCACCTCCGCCATCCTCGAATTCCCCGCCGGCCAGGCTATCTTCACCTGCTCCACGCAGCTCGTTGGCGCCCAGCGCATTGTCGCCTTTGGCACCCACGGCCAAGTCGAGATCGAAATCCCCTTCAACGCACCGCCCGACGTTCCCACACGCATCTGGATCAACGGCATCGAAGAGACATTCCCCATTTGCGACCAGTACACCATCCAGGGCGATCTCTTCTCTGAGGCCACCGAGGACCGCATTCCCGTCCCCGTCCCCATCGATGATTCGCTCCACACCATGGCCGCCATCGAAGCCATCGCCCTATCCGGCCGCTCCGGACGCTGGGAGGCGGTGAGCGCCGGCGACGCGGCGCATTTGGGCCGTAAGCCGGGCGCTGGCTAGACGCTCCGCAGCCTCCTGGGAGCCATACCGAATACTATCTATTACTCCAGGCTTACGACACCGCTGCACCCGCCTTACCGGGCCTATTCGCCCCGGACGTCCAATTCTCTTCTTGCCGGGCTACGCTGCCGGCGCGCTCGCCCCGCACCCTGCCGACATCGCCAACCCCTTCACCCGCAACGCGTTCGCCGCCAAAATTGGCGAATTGATCGACGCCACTCCCCCCGGTGGTCGGCCCTCCTTCGGAACGCCATCCCGCCCGGTGGGTAACTTTCGCTACTCTGAGATCATCTCTAATCTGCAGGAGTCCTCCTTGTGCGCCTAAGCGAAATCTGCGTTCAACGCCCTGTCTTCGCCTTCATGCTCATCATGTTCCTCGTGGTCATGGGCGTATTCAGCTTCCTCGATCTCGGCGTCGACCTTTTTCCGCGTACCGACCCCGCCACCGTTTATGTCAGCCTCCGTCTGCCCGGCGCCAGTCCCGAGGAAGTCGTGTCGCAGGTCATCATGCCTCTGGAGGAGGCCGTTTCCGCGGTCAGCGGCATCGACGAAATGCGCGCTGTCGTCAGCGAGGGCGGCGGCAACCTGATCGTCACCTTTACCTTGGAAAAGAACATCAACGAGGCTGTCGATGACGTCCGCGAAAAGGCCGCCGGCGCAGTCCGGCAGATGCCTCAAAACGTTCTGCCTCCCGTTGTCCGCAAGGCTGACCCCGATTCCGACGCCGTCGTCACCATGGCGCTCAGCGGCAACGTATCCACCCGCGAGCTCACCGAGACCGCCGACAAGGTCGTCCGGCGCGGACTGGAAACCGTCGATGGAGTAGCCTCGGCGGATATCTACGGCGGACGCAAACGCCAGATCAACCTGATGCTCGACATCAACAAGATGAACGGCTACAACATGACCGCCCAGGAAGTGGAGCGCGCCGTCCGTTCTGAGAACGTCGAGACGCCCGGCGGCCGCATCGTCCGCGGTCCTCAGGAAATGGGCGTCCGCACGATGGGCCGCGTGGAGAATATCCAGCAGTTCAACAGCATCATCATCAAGAACTCCGGTGGCGTACCGGTCCGCCTCAAGGACGTCGGCTACGCGGAAGACGCCATGGCGGAGCGGCGCACTTTCGCCGCCTACCAGGGCAAACCAGCGGTCATCGTCGAGGTCAAACGGCAGATCGGCACCAACACCGTGCGCGTCGTCGACGAAATCATCAAGCGTGTCGAGGTAATCAACACGCAACTGCCCCCCGGCGTCAAGCTCAACGTCATCAAGGAAACCGCCACCTATATCAAGAGCTCCGTCGAGAGCCTGGAAGAGCACCTGGTACTCGGCTCGCTGCTCGCTTCCCTCATCATCTGGCTCTTCATCCGCGACTTCCGCACGGTGCTCATCAGCTCCATCGCCATCCCCACATCGATCATTACCACGTTCACCATCATGCGGATGCTGGACTACACTCTCAATTCCATGACGCTGCTGGCGCTCACCCTAGCCGTCGGCATCGTGATTGATGACGCCATTATTGTCCTCGAGAACATCTACCGATACCTGGAAACCTACCCGGACATGGATCCGAAGCAGGCGGCCATCGACGCCACCAAGGAAATATCCATGGCCGTCGTGGCCACCACCATCTCCCTCGTTATCATCTTTGTCCCCATCGCCTTCGTCACCGGCTACGCCAAAAAGTATCTCAACCAGTTTGGCTGGACCATGTCGGTCTCCATCATGGTCTCCATGTTGGTCGCCTTCACCCTGACGCCCACTCTCAGCGCGCGCATCCTGAAGCGCAAAGCCAAAGGCGAGAAGAAGATCCACCACCACGAATCAAACGCCATGGAGCGTGGCTACGTTCGCATGCTCGATTGGTCGCTCCACCATCGCTGGGTCATCATGCTGGTGTGCGCGGCGGTCTTCGCCTCCACCTTCCCGCTCTACCGCAACATCGGGCGCGATTGGATGCCGCAGGAAGATCAGAGCGAACTCGGCCTCCAGTTTGAAATGCCCGAAGGCTCGTCCCTGGAGGCCACCGAACGAATCGCCCTGGAGATCTCCGCAAAGATCGAAAAGGTCCCCGGCGTCACCACCGTCGTCCCGTCCAGCTCCGGCTTCATTGACAAGGTCACCATGGCCCGCTTCGTCATCCTGCTCGCCCCCCCCAACCAGAGGGCGCCGCTCAGCGACATCGCCACGAAGATCCGCGGCATCACCCGCGATTATGCATACGCCCGCCCCGCCGTCAGCTTCCCCAATGCCCTCGGCGGACGCGACACGTTCGCTCCCATCCGCGTATCCTTGCTCGGCCCGGATTTCGGCCGGCTCGCTCCCATCGCCCGTGAGATGCTCGGCAAGCTGATGAAGCAGCCCGAACTGGCCGATATGCGCGCCAATCTCAACTTCAACAATCCCGAACTGCAGGTGCAGATCGATCGCCAACTCGCCAGTGATCTGGGCGTCCGCGTCGCCGACGTGGCCAGCGCGGTCCGCCTCATGATGTCCGGCGACGATGAGATCTCCACCTACAAAGAGCTGGGCGAGCAGTACCCGGTCACCATCCGCCTCATGCCGGGTCAGCGCGACGACACCCAGGTGCTCAGCCGCCTCCTCGTCCCGTCGGCCAAACTCGGGCTCATCCGCCTCGATTCCATCGCCAAGCTCGAACGCGGCCTCGGCCCCAGCCGCATTGACCGCGTCGCCCGCCAGTACGGCATCGGCTTCTACGGCAACCCCGCCAACGGCTACACACTCGGCCAGGCCGCCGCCGCCGTCGATCGTGTCGTCAATGAGATGGACCTGCCTTCCGGCATACGCGTCCTCTACTCTGGTCAGGTCAAGATCCTCGAAGAGACCACCGCCAATATGCTCCTCGCCATAGGCTTGGCCTCCATCTTTATGTACATGGTCCTCGCCGCGCAGTTCGAGAGCCTCGTGCACCCCTTCATCATTCTGCTCACCCTGCCGCTCTCCATCCCCTTCGCGCTGATCTCTCTCATTGCCACCAATCGCTCGCTCAACCTCTTCAGCGCGCTCGGCATTCTGCTGCTCCTCGGCATCGTCAAGAAGAACGGTATTCTTCAGATCGATTGCATGAACCGTCTCCTCGCTGAAGGATTTCCTCTCAAAGAGGCCATTCTGGAGGCCAACCGCATCCGCTTGAGACCCATCCTGATGACAACATTTTCGATCATCGCGGGCCTCATCCCCACCGCGCTCGCCATCGGAACCGGCGCCGCCACCCGCTCCGCCATCGCCGTTACCATCATCGGCGGCCAGACGCTTTGCCTGCTCCTGTCGCTGCTAGTCGTCCCCGTCGGCTTCGCCTATGTCGAGGATGCCAGAGGCTGGCTCAGCCGCCGCCGCCACGCCGGAGCAGTACAGCCGACCGCCGCGGGGGATTGATCTTTCCCCCCGCCGCGTGATTAGCTGGAATCAGATGCCCACCACAAAAAAGACCGCCAAGCCGCGCGCTCCTCGCGCCAACAAGACGGCGGCCAAGGCTGCAAAACGCGCCGCGCCGTGCGTGGTCTGCGGCGCCGATGTGGCCCCGTTCTCCACCGAAGAGCTCTGCTGGGTATGCCGGCGCCTGAAAATCTCCGCTTGGCGCGACACAGAGAACCAGTCCGCCATGCAGGAATAAGGACGCTCGGCGGCGGCGCCACGCCACTGACACCCCGAAACCGTCCCGAGGGGCACACCGATCGGTACGATTGCGCTACGGGGCGCCTAGGCGCCCCCACGACCGCTAGTTCTTGGCGGCCTCTTTCTTCTCCGGATCGATGCCTAGCTCGTACATCGCAGCCTGCGCTCGTTGTGCGTCAAACTGGCCCCACCGCGCCAACTGCGAAAGCGCCGCCGTCGCAATCGATTCCGCATCCACCTCGAAAAACCGCCGCAGGTAGGGCCGCGATTCACTCCGCCCGAATCCGTCGGTGCCCAACGAGATCATCCGCCCGCTCAGCCATGGCGACAATTGATCCGACAGCACCTTCATGTAGTCGCTGGCCGCAATGATCGGACCCTGCGTGTTCTCCATCGCCCGCTGCACGAAAGGCTTGCGCGCCGGTTCGGCCGGATGCAGCCTGTTCCACCGCTCAGTCGAAATCGCGTCCCGCCGCAGTTCGTTGTAGCTCGTTACGCTCCACACATCGGCCGCCACCTGGAACTTTTCCCACAGCAACCGCTGCGCGCGCAATGCCTCGTTCAGCATCGACGCGCTGCCCCACAGTTGAGCCTTCGCCGGGCCGTTCTCGCTGGCGCTCACCTTGTGGATGCCGGCCAGTATGCCCTCACGCACTTCGTCGCCCGCCGGGATCGCCGGCTGCGCGTAGTTCTCATTGCACACCGAGAGATAGTAGAAGACGTCCTCGTTGTTGGCGTACATCCGCCGCATGCCGTCCTGGATGATCACCGCCAGCTCATAGGCGTACGCCGGGTCATAACTCACACAGTTCGGCACCGTCGATGCCATCACATGGCTGTGCCCGTCCTCGTGCTGCAACCCCTCGCCGTTCAGCGTGGTGCGCCCGGCCGTCGCGCCCAGCAGGAAACCCCGCCCGCGTGCGTCGCCAAACGCCCAAATTGCGTCGCCCACACGCTGGAACCCGAACATCGAGTAGTAAATGTAGAACGGCATCGCAGGCACGCCGTAGTTGGCATACGCCGTCCCCGCCGCCGTGAAACTGGCCAGCGAGCCCGCCTCGTTGATGCCCTCTTCCAATACCTGCCCGTCGCGCGCTTCCTTGTAATACAGGAACTGCTCGCTATCCACCGGCTTGTACAGCTGCCCGCTCGGCGCATAGATCGAAATCTGCCGGAACAGGCTCTCCATGCCGAACGTCCGCGCCTCATCCGGGATGATCGGGATGATCATCTTGCCCAGATCCTTATTTTTGATCAGGTGCTTCAGAATCGACACGAACGCCATCGTGGTCGAGACGGGACGCCCGCCACTGCCATCCAGCGAGTCCTTGAATTCGCCCAGTTCCGGCACCGGCAGCGTAAACGGCTTGGGTTTGCGCACGGGCAGCGGCCCGCCCAGCGCCTTGCGCCGCGCCTTCAGATACTCGATCTCCGGCGAATCGTCCGCCGGCCGGTAGAACGAAACCGTGTGGACCGCGTCCTCCGGAATAGGCACCTGAAACCGCTCGCGCAGCTTCAGCAGCTCCTGCTCGTTCATCTTCTTCTGCTGGTGGGTCGTGTTGCGGCTCTCGCCCGCCTCACCCATGCCGTAGCCCTTGACGGTCTTGGCCAGCACCACGGTGGGACCCGCCGTCGATTCGAACGCGCGCTTGAATCCGTTATAGACCTTCACCGGGTCGTGCCCGCCGCGCCGCATCGTCCCAACCTGCTCGTCCGTCATATCCGAGACTAGTTCCAACAGCTCCGGATACTTGCCGAAAAACTCGCTGCGCACATAGGCTCCGCCGCGCATTTTGTAGTTCTGGAACTCGCCGTCCACGCATTCATGCATGCGGCGCACCAGCAGCCCGGTCTTGTCTTTCTCCAGCAGCCGGTCCCAGTCGCTGCCCCAAACCATTTTCACTACGTTCCACTGCGCGCCGCGGAAAAACCCTTCCAGCTCCTGGATGATGTTGCCGTTGCCGCGCACCGGCCCGTCCAGCCGCTGCAGGTTGCAGTTCACCACAAAGATCAGATTGTCCAGCTTCTCGTTAGCTGCAATCTGCAGGGCGCCGCGCGATTCCGGCTCGTCCATTTCGCCGTCGCCCAGAAACGCCCAGATCTTGCGGTTGGTCTTCGGAAGAATTCCGCGGTTTTCCAAATAGCGCATGAACCGCGCCTGGTAGATCGCATTGATCGGCCCCAGCCCCATCGACACGGTGGGGAACTGCCAGAATTCCGGCATTAGCCACGGGTGCGGATACGAGCTCAATCCCGGCGCCTCCCGCAACTCGTGCCGGAAGTTCTTCAGGTGCTCTTCGCTCAGCCGTCCCTCCAGGAACGCCCGTGAGTACATACCCGGCGAGGCGTGTCCCTGGAAATAAATCAGATCGCCGGGCTGATCGCCCTGCTCGTGTGGAATCGATCCGCGGAAGAAGTGGTTCATGCCCACTTCATACAGCGTCGCCGAGGAGGCGAATGTGGAAATGTGGCCGCCGATGCCGTCGTCGTACTTGTTGGCGCGAACCACCATTGCCACCGCATTCCAACGCACCAGGCTCTTGATGCGCCTTTCCAGCGCCCGATCGCCGGGATACGGCACTTCCTCTTCCACGGAAACCGTGTTTAGATACGGCGTGGTCACGCCGATCGCCGCCGGCACGCCCTTCAGCGATGCATCAATCGCCAGCCGTTCCAATAGATAGCGGGCGCGCTCGGGCCCCCCTTCCTCGATCACCTGATCGAGGGCTTCCAGCCACTCCTGCGTCTCTATCGGGTTCAGGTCTTCCGGCTTGTCTACTTTGTTTCTCAGCATGGGGGTCCAGATGCGGATCTGACTCCGATTTTAACCTGTTTCAAGTCAGACCTCTTTGTCCTCTATTTTGTCTGCCTACTTGGATGCGCCAGACGCCTACCCGGACTCATCCAGCCACTCCGTATCCTGGCCGTAATATTCCAGGCACGCCCCCAGGACACGCCTGTAAAGCCGCTCCAGCTTGGCATCCCTCGCAGCCAGCGTTTTGCACTGCGTAGACACCGCGTCGCGTCGCCCCGGCGCCGCGGGATTCGGCCAGCCCTTTCGCCCATGCGCATCATACGAGCGCAGTGCCCCTTCCAGCACACGAGACACGATCTGCCTGGAATCCACCTGACTCAAACCCGACGCCCGCAGGCTCCGAGTTGCCGCATCCACCAGCGGCGTCACCAAGGCCGAAGCCAGCATGACCCCGGCGCCATAGTTCGCGCTTCCGCCTGGCTTCATCTCCACGCACCTCACGCCCCCAGCCGATGCCCAGATCCGGACGGCCCGCACTGCGGCCGGATCACCGCCCAGTACCATCAGCGGGCGCAACGCCAACGGCGAAATCCCCACAGTGCAAACCGCCACACCGCACGCCCGGATCTGCGTCTGCATCCCCTTGCCGAATTCCTCCGCCAGTATCGCCACTGGACACCGCGCATTGCCTAGTCGCGACGCCAGCACACCCCACTCCTCCGGCTTCGCCTGCACAATAACCAGCCGGCACGCCAGCAGTTCGGCTGGCTCCGCCGCCCAGCCTGCCCGCAGTAGATTCGCATAGCGCGAGGCCAAACGCTTGTTCACCGCCACAATCGGCCCGAGATCCCGAACCAGCGACGGAACTCGCGCCAGGGGTGACTCAGTCATCCTCCCGGCCGCCAACAGTCCCACCAGCTTCAACTTTTTCATAAGGGCTTGGCGTCTTCAATGCCTTGACTCGATCACGATACTGCGCCGCCTTCTCAAACTCAAACGACTTCGCAGCCTCTCGCATCTTTTTCTCGAGATCCGCGATCAGTTCGTTCCGCTGCTGCGGCGTCAACAGGTCAATCTCGGCGTCGCTCTCGATCGGTGGCGTCGCGTAGTCACCTTCGCAAACCGCCACCAGGCTCATGTCGATGGGCTTGATGATCGATTGCGGCGTGATATTGTTCTCGATGTTGTAGTCTACCTGGATCCGCCGCCGACGGTCCGTCTCATCGATCGCCCGCTTCATGCTGTCCGTCATCACATCCGCGTACAAGATCGCACGCCCGTTGATGTGGCGCGCCGCCCGTCCGATCGTCTGAATGAGTGATCCGGTGGACCGCAGGAATCCTTCCTTGTCAGCGTCCAGTATCGCCACCATCGACACTTCCGGCAGATCCAACCCCTCCCGCAGCAGGTTTACGCCGATCAGTACGTCAATCTCGCCGCGCCGCAGATCCCGCAGGATCTTCACGCGGTCCAGCGTCGAAACTTCGCTGTGCATATACGCGTTCTTCACGCCCAGTTCCGCGTAGTATTCGTGCAGATCCTCGGCCATGCGTTTCGTCAGGGTTGTGATCAGCACCCGTTCGTTCAGCTCCACCCGCTTCCGGATCTCGCCCAGCAGATCGTCCACCTGCCCCTTGATCGGCCGCACTTCCACGGGCGGGTCTACCAGTCCCGTCGGCCGGATCACCTGCTCCACCACCACGCCCAACGTCTTCTTCAGCTCATACGGACCCGGCGTCGCCGACACGTACACCGTCTGATGCACCCGGTTTTCAAACTCCTCAAAAGTCAGCGGACGGTTGTCCATCGCGCTCGGCATCCGGAACCCGTAGTTCACCAGTGTGTTCTTGCGCGAGCGGTCCCCGTGGTACATTCCACCGATCTGCGGCACCGTCTGATGGCTCTCATCCAGCATCAGGATCGCGTCCGCCGGCAGATAATCCAGCAGCGTCGGCGGCGGCTCGCCTGGCAGCCGCCCGCTGAAATGCCGCGAGTAGTTCTCGATCCCGTGGCAGTAGCCCATCTGCCGGATCATCTCCAGATCGAACATCGTGCGCTGCCAGATGCGCTGCGCTTCAATCAGCTTGCCCTGGCTCTCCAGTTCCTTGTGCCACCACACGAGCTCCCGCTCGATGCTCACCATCGCCTGCTCTTTCGTCTCCGGCGTCATCACATAATGAGTCTTCGGATAGATCGGCAGCCGCCGGTAGGTCTCCTTCACCTGCCCCAGCAGAGGGTCAATCCGCGAGAGAGATTCCACCTCGTCGCCCCACAACTGAATCCGGTAGGCGTCGTCATCGTAGGTCGGCCAGATCTCGATCACGTCACCGCGCACGCGAAACGTCCCCCGCGCAAAATCCATATCGTTGCGCTGATACAGGATCTCCACCAGTTTCTTCGTGATCTGGTCGCGCCGCATCGTCTGGCCCGTCTCCAGCATCAGCAGCATCCCGAAATACGCCTCCGGCGAGCCCAGCCCGTAGATGCACGAAACACTCGCCACAATGATGCAATCCCGCCGCTCAAACAGCGTCTTGGTCGCCTTCAAACGCAGCTTGTCCAGCTCGTCGTTAATGGTCGCTTCCTTCTCGATGTACGTATCCGACGCCGGGACATACGCCTCTGGCTGGTAGTAGTCGTAATAGCTGACAAAGTACTCCACCGCATTGTTCGGGAAGAACGTCTTGAACTCCTGGTAGAGCTGCGCCGCCAGTATCTTGTTGTGTGCCATCACCAGCGCCGGACGCTCGGTTTCCTGGATCACCTTGGCCATCGTAAACGTCTTGCCGCTACCCGTCACGCCCAGCAATACCTGATGCTGTTCTTCCTGCTCCACGCCGCGCACCAGTTGCTCAATCGCCAGCCCCTGATCGCCGCGCGGCGTGTAGTCGATCCCCAGATGGTATGGCATCTATCGTTTATTCCTCGGCTCACACTGCACGTTGTACTCGCACCCGATCATCGCGCTCAGCGCCAGCAGATACATCCACACGCACAATGCCATCACCGCCCCAATCGATCCGTACAGCACATTGTAGTTGGCGATATTGCGCACGTACCAGCCAAATGCAGTTGTCAGAGTGAGCCACAGGCCAGTCGCCAGAAACGACCCCGGCCAGATCCGCCGGTTGGCGCCCGCATCCGGCCCGTACATATACAGGAGCCCTGCCACCAACACCACCGCGCTCGCCGACACCATGTACCTCACCACCATCGCAATGAACTTCACCCCGCCAGCCAGCGTTTGGCCGGCGTCCAGCAGCCCCAGCACCAGCAGCACCCGCGTCTCCATCCAGTCGCCGAAAATCATCAGGATCGACGCACCCAGCACTGGCCCGATGGATACCAGCACCAGCCACATCGAGATCCAGCGCCCGTGCAGAATCCCCCGGCTGCTCGTCCGCTGATAGGCCGCCTGAAAGCCCTCCATCAGGCTCATCATCACACCCGACGCCGCCCACAGCGCCAGCACCGTCGCCACGATCGGCAACGCCAGAGGACGCATACCGCGCTGCGTCATCTGGATTCGCAGCAAGTCTTCCACGCCCGCCGGGGCTACGCGGAATAACACGGCGATAATCTTGCGAGACACCGCCGCCGCGTTCATCTGCACCAGGATCGCCGTCGTCGTCGTCAGCACTGGCAGAAAGGCGAGCAGCGCCGAATACGCTGCTCCCTTGGCGAATCCGAGGGCGCCATGCTGATAGGCGCCATAGATCGCCCGCCGCAATCTGCTCCAGAATGACATCACGTTGCCGCAATTATCCCAGATCAGCGCGCCGGTGCGCCCACCTCAGTTGCGGAAGTCTTTCTCCGCCTGTTCGCTCTCAAACTCCAGCTTCACGCCAGACTTCAACGACATCATCTTGAGCGCTACTTTATTAACGTCCTTGCCAAACTCAACCAGCAGGGCCTGCGGCTTGCCTGCCTCATCCTTGTAGCCGATCGTCGCGAAGTGCTTTCGCTTCTTCGAAAGCAGGATCGGTAACGCCATCAAGCCTAGCGTCGTGATACCCAACCCCACCGCCGCGCCGATCCGGCGGCCCGCCTTCTGCCCATACTCCAGGCTCGTGATCTGCCGGAATGGCAGCGTGTACTTTTGCTTGCCCCACGCGAATTCCGCCGCCTCGTCACCCACCTTCACCGAGCCCTCGGCGCCCGCCTTCACATCTGTAAACGCGCCTCCCATGTAGCGCGCCTCATTCTTGCCCACACCAGCCCACAGGGCCGCGTGCAGTATTGTCATCACCATCAGCACCGCGGAAGACCGCGCCACCATCGAGCGAATATTCATGAGGAGAAGTCCTTTCTCCCCCAGCATCGCGGTGGCACTGGTTCACCGGCTGAGCCTGTCAGTCGCAGACCGGCAAATCGATCTGAATTTCGGTCCCCTGCCCCTCTTCACTCTTGATTTCGATCCGCCCGCCGCTCTGCAACACAAATCCATGCACCATCGACAGGCCCAGCCCCGTGTGCGTCGCGCCTAGATGCGTCGTGAAGAACGGCTCAAACGCGCGGTCGCGCGTCACCTTGTCCATCCCTTTGCCATTGTCCCGTACTGTGAGCCGCGCAGCCCCATCCAGCAGCCCGGAAACGATTTCAAGCACGCCGCCATCCGGCATGGCGTCCCTCGCGTTGATCGCCAGTTCCCCCAGCAGTAGCTCAAGTTGGTGACGGTCCACCTTCACCTGCCCGATGTCAGGCGCCAACGACAACGTTAGGATGATCCTGTTGCCGAGAACCTGCCGCAATAGATTCCCCATCTCGACCACCACTTCATCCAGGTGCAGCAGCACCGGACGCAGCATCTGCCTGCGGCTGAAGGCCAGCATCTGCGCCGTCAGCCTGGCCGCCTTCTGGCCCGCCTCGTCAATGTGCGCCACCAGGGGGCGAACCGCGCTTCCAGGCGGTTCGGATTCACGGATGAGGGCTGTATAGCCAAGGATCACCGTGAGCAGATTGTTATACTCGTGCGCCATCCCGCCGGCCAACCGGCCCACCATCTCCAGACGGTGCGCCGCCTGCAGCCGCTCGCGCGCCTGCGCCCATTCCGTCACATCGTGCAGCATCACCACCACCCCGGCCTCGCTCCGCCCTGCGTCCAGTACTGGCGTACGAGTGACCTCGAACATGCGGTCCTCGTGCTCCAACTGCGTCACCGCGCTGTCCCGCAGCACGCTGCTCCACGGCTCTCTCACCGCCGCAGTAGAGCCCAGGGCCGCCAGGGCCGCTCCGTTACAATCCGCCAGTGAACCATCACGGTCCAGAATGAACACCATGTCCCGCATCGTCTCCAGCACAGTCGCCCGGCCCAGCGGTATCAGATTGAGCATTCCGTAACGGTATAGCGCAATGCCCCAGGCCGCGGCCGGCGCCAGCATCCCCAGCGGCGCCAGGTTCATGCCCGCCCATTCCGTCAGGTGCATCTTCGCCATCGCGTTTAGCAGCAGCGGAGTAACGCTGCCCGCAAGCACAATGTGAACGCTTCGCCGGTAGGCGAAGCCCCGCCCCCGCGTCGAGACCACAAGCGCGCCCAGCGCCACCACGGTCAACGCCGCCACGTAGCCGGAATAGACAGCCCCCAATCGCCCCGATTCCCACACAAGCCGGTACGGCGCCCGTGTGGAACTCTCAAAGCTGTGGTGAAACCATCCGAGTTCAGTGGGCAGCGCCACCAGTAGAGCAACCCCGGCCACGCCCCCGGCCAGCACCCCATTCGCATGGCGCCGGTACGCTTTCATCACGCCCGTAAACTGCAAAACCAGCAGCGCCAGCGAAGACACGCTCATCGTGATCAGCAAGGGACGCACTCGCGCCAGCGGCGCCTTCCAGGCCATCGAGGTAGCCGCCAATTCCAGCCCGACGGCCAGCGGCCACAGCGATGTCAGCGCACACATCGCGATGAAGAGCCCCCCGATCGGCTCCCGGCGCATCCGCCACGCCGGCACGCACAGCGCCAGCATTCCAATCGTGGCCGCGTAGAGCGGTAAGGCGAAGGCGTAAGTTTCAGGACCCATGGACCAATTCCGATCCAGTAGTCCTAATATTTGGCGATTACGACCAGCAGGTCCTTTGGCTGCACCGTCTGCCCCACCACCACTGTCCTCTCGGTGATCTTGCCCGCCACCGGCGCGTAAACCGTGGTCTGCATCTTCATCGCTTCCATCACCAGCAGCTTCTCACCCTTCTGGACTGCCTGATTGAGCTCCACCGCGATGCTGGTCACCGCCCCGGGGATCGGCGCGCCCACCTGCCCTTCCTTGGCCGGATCCGCCTTCGGATGGGATTTGGTCTCCGCCTTCAGCTTGCGATCCCTCACCGTCACCTCGCGCGGTTGCCCGTTCAACTCAAAGAACACCGTCCGTGTTCCATCCGGATGCGCCTCGCCAACGGCCACGAACTTGATCACCAGGTTCTTTCCTGCCTCGATCTCGATCGCAATCTCCTCCCCGTTCTTCATCCCATAAAAGAACGCCGGCGAGGGCAGCACCGTCAGGTCGCCATACGCTGTGCGCGCCTTGTCAAACTTCAGATACACGTCGGGATACATTACATAGCTCATCAGGTCCGTGGCCGCGGGCTTGTGCCCCGTTTTCTTCTCGATCACCGACTGCGCCTCGGCGAAATCAATAGCCGCCAGCTTCGCGCCTGGCCGACCCCTCACTTGCTTCCGTCCCCGCAGGATCACCGCCGCGATCTTCTTCGGCCAGCCGCCCTCGGGCTCACCCAGCGACCCCTCGAACATATCCACCACCGAGTTCGGAATGTTCAGGCTATGCCCAGCGCCCAGATTCTCAAACTCATGCACCGTCATGCCGTGCTGGATCAGGAACAACGCCATGTCGCCCACCACTTTGCTGGAGGGCGTCACCTTCACAATGTCGCCAAACGCATGGTTCACGTCGGCATACATCCGCGCGATCTCCGGCCAGCGCGGCCCCAGCCCGAGATTCTCAGCCTGCTCGCGCAGATTCGTATACTGCCCGCCCGGCATCTCGTGCAGGTACACATCCGCCGTCCCCGCCCGCGGCGCGGTATCAAACGGAGCGTAGTTGGCCCGCACAATCTCCCAGTAATCCGAGCAGCGGTTCAGCGCATCAAAATCGAGCTGCGTGCCCCGCGTCTTCTCATGCTGAAGCGCCGCCACAATCGAGTTCATGTTCGGCTGCGAGGTCGAACCCGACATCGACGAGATCGCCGCGTCCACCACGTCACAGCCCGCCTCGGCTGCCTTCAGGATCGATGCCGCGTTCAGCCCGCTTGTGTCGTGCGTGTGGAAGTGCAGCGGCAGGCCCACCTCTTCCTTCAGCGCCTTCACCAGCTTCTGCGCGGCATAAGGCTTCAGCAGTCCGGCCATGTCCTTGATGGCCAGCGTGTGCGCGCCCATGCGCTCGAGTTCCTTCGCCATCCTGACGTAGTAGGCCAACGTGTACTTGTCCCGCTTCGGGTCCAGAATGTCGCCCGTGTAGCAAATGGCCGCTTCGCACACGCGGCTGGTCCGCCGCACGCTCTCCATCGCCACCTTCATGTTCGGCAACCAGTTGAGCGAGTCGAAGATGCGGAAGATGTCAATCCCCTCTGCCGCCGCCACCTCCACAAACCGCCGCACCGCGTTGTCCGGATACGCCGTGTAGCCCACCGCGTTCGACGCCCGGAACAGCATCTGGAAACAGATGTTCGGCGCCGCCTCCCGCAATTGACGCAGCCGCACCCACGGATCCTCGTGCAGAAAACGCATCGCCACGTCAAACGTCGCGCCGCCCCACATCTCCAGGCTGTACAACCCGCTCAGCTTGTGTGCATACCAGTTGGCGATGCGAGTCATATCCCACGTACGCATGCGCGTCGCCATCAGGCTCTGGTGCGCGTCGCGCATCGTGGTGTCGGTGATCAGCAGCCGCTTTTGCTTCTTCGTCCACTCGGCAAAACCAGCCGCGCCCAGCTCGTCCAGCAGTTGCCGTGTGCCCTTGGGAGGCTCGGTCGCAATGTGCGGCGGCACCGGCGCGTTCCGGATCACCGTGGGCGGCGCGCGATGCGCCATCTCCGGATTGCCGTTCACCATCACCTCGCCCAGATACGAGAGCAGGCGCGTCGCCCGGTCCTGTCGCGGCTTAAACCGGAACAGCTCCGGCGTATGCTCCAGGAACGTCGTCGTGGCCGAGCCCTTCTGGAAGCTCGCATTGCCCACCACCATCTCCAGGAAAGGAATATTCGTCTTCACCCCGCGAATGCGAAACTCGCGCAGCGCCCGGTCCATGCGCTGGCAGGCGTGCGGAAACGTATTACCCCACGCCGTCACCTTTACCAGCAGCGAATCGTAGTAAGGCGTGATCACCGCGCCGCCATAAGCCGACGCGCCATCCAGTCGAATCCCAAAGCCCGCCGGCGAGCGGTAAGTCTGGATCTTGCCATAGTCCGGCAGAAACCCCTTGGCCGGATCCTCCGTCGTCACGCGGCATTGCAGTGCGCAGCCGTGCACCAGAATCCCCGCCTGCTCCGGTATCCCCATCTCCTCGTCATGCAGCTTCAACCCGTGCGCCACCTGAATCTGCGCCCGCACGATGTCGATCCCTGTCACCACCTCGGTCACCGTGTGCTCCACCTGCACTCGCGGATTCACTTCGATGAAAAACCACTCGCCGCTCTCCACATCCACCAGGAACTCCACAGTCCCCGCCGAGTAGTAACCCGCATGGCGGCACAACTGCACCGCCGCCCCACACAGCCCTTCCCGGATCTTCTGATCTAGCCCGATGGCCGGCGCCACTTCCACCACCTTCTGATGACGGCGCTGCACCGAACAATCGCGCTCCCAGAGATGGACAATGTTGCCGTGCGTGTCGCCGAGGATCTGCACTTCCACGTGCTTGGCATGGCGGATGTAGCGCTCCAGAAACACCGCGCCGTTGCCAAACGCCGCCAGCGCCTCGGCGGTCGCCTCGTGGAAGCGTGCCTCCAGTTCATCAGCCTTGTTGACCACGCGCATCCCGCGCCCGCCGCCGCCAAACGCCGCCTTTAGGATCAGCGGGAATCCAATGCCCGGCGCCAGCTTCCGTGCCGCCTCGAAATCCGCCACCGGCTCTTCCGTCCCCGGCAGCACCGGCACCTTCGCCTCCAGCGCCAGCCGCCGCGCGGCGGTCTTATCGCCCAGCATGTCCAGGATCTCGGCGCCCGGCCCCACAAATGTGATACCCGCCGCCTGGCAGGCCCGAGCCAGACGCGGATTCTCACTCAGAAACCCATAGCCCGGGTGGATGAAATCGACGCCCTTCTCTTTTGCCAGTGCGACGATGCCGTCCACGTCCAGATAGGCCTGCACTGGCCCCATGCCCGCGCCAATCAGGTAGGCTTCGTCGGCCTTGAAGCGATGTAGACTCAGCCTGTCTTCCTGGCTGTATATGGCCACCGTGCTGATCCCTAACTCATTGGCAGCACGGAAGATCCGGATCGCAATCTCCCCTCGGTTCAACGCCAGTAGCTTCTTCATTAAACTCAGACTAGCATGGGCCATTCATCTCCCTGGAACATTCCGATAGCCCCATCCGTAATAGAGTTGACGAGGTGATCATGCGCAAACTCCCGTTCGCTCTCTTACTGGCAGCCAGCACGCTGCTGCTTACCGGTTGTGAAATGGACCCCACAGACTGGGGCAACTCAGACCGCTTCCGGGAGGATTTCTCATCCACCCACAAGCTAGCCCCCGGCGGCCGCGTGATGCTCGAAAGCTTCAACGGAGGAGTCGAGATCATAGGCTGGGAGAAGGATAGCGTTGAGGTCAGCGGCACCAAGTCCGCCTCCCGCGAAGATGTCATGAAGGAGATCCGCATCGATGTGGTCAGCGAGGCCGATTCCATCCGCATCCGCGTCATCCGGCCCGTCGAGCACAACTGCAATTGCGGTGCAAAATTCGTCCTCAAAGTGCCAAAAAAGGTCATTTTGGATAGCATAACGACGTCAAACGGAGGCATTCGCGTCGAGTCCATCACAGGCAACTCCCGCTTGAAGACCTCCAACGGCGGCATCCGGGTATGGGGCGTGGACGGCAATCTGGAGGCCACCACCTCCAACGCCAGCATTGAAGTGGGACAGTTCAAGGGCGCGGCCGACCTGCGTTCCTCCAATGGCCGCATCAAGGCCGACGGCATTCGCGGCGCCTTTGACGCCCGCACTTCCAACGCTTCCATCGACGCCACAGTAGCCGAGCTCGACCCCGGCCGCCCACTCTCGCTCGAGAGCTCGAACGGCTCCATCACGCTCACCCTCGATACATGGAAGAGCAACGACATCAAGGCGCATACATCGAACTCCTCCGTGAACGTGCGGCTCCCCGATAAGGTCGCAGCCGACCTCATGCTCAGCACTTCGAATGGAAGCATCACCACGGACTTTGAGATCACCACGTCGCAGTTCAGCAAGACCCGTGTCGTGGGCAAGCTCAACGGCGGAGGTCCTCGCCTGGACCTCTCCACCAGCAATGGCAACGTGCGCCTGATGAAGAAGTAGCGCGATAGAATTGGCATAGATCTTATCCCTATGCCCTTCATTCACGACGATTTCCTTCTAGGCGGCGAAACCGCGCGCCGGTTGTATCACGAGTACGCCAAGGACCAGCCGATCCTCGACTACCACTGCCACCTGCCTCCCCAGGACGTGGCAGCCAACCGGCGCTTCGCCAACCTGACCGAGATCTGGCTGGAGGGCGATCATTACAAGTGGCGCGCCCTGCGGGCCAACGGCATTCCAGAAGAGCTGATCACCGGCGCCGGCTCGCCGAAAGACAAGTTCCTGGCGTGGGCATCCACCGTGCCGGCGACGCTCCGCAACCCGCTCTACCACTGGACCCATCTCGAGCTGGCCCGCTACTTCGGCATCACCGATCTGCTGGACGAGAGCACGGCCGAATCGATTTGGGAGCGAGCGAACGAGAAACTGGCCACGCCGGAGCTGAGCGCCCACGGCATTCTGGCGAAGTTTCAGGTTAAGGCCGTCTGCACCACCGACGACCCGACGGACGACCTCGCCTACCACCGCCAGATCGCGGCGTCTCCACTGCCCACCAAGGTCTATCCCACCTTCCGGCCCGACAAGGCGCTGAACGTCCATCTCCCCGTACAGTTCAACGATTGGGTGGGCCGCCTCACCGACGTCTCCGGCATTGAGGTCACCGATTTCGGGAAGTTCCTCGACGCCCTCCAGCAGCGGCACGACTTCTTCCACTCGCTCGGCGGCCGCCTCAGCGATCACGGGCTAAATCAGTGTTTCGCCGTGCCGTGCACCGAGGATCGCGCCGCCTACATCTTCGAGCGGGCGCGGGCGCTGGTGGCGGCCAGCGAAAGCGAGCAGGCCGAGTTCGCCAGCTATCTCATGCACTTCTTCGGAGTGCTGGACGCGGAGAAGGGCTGGACCAAGCAACTCCACCTGATGGCGCAGCGCAGCAACAACACGCGCCTCCTCGCCCAGCTCGGTCCGGACACCGGCTTCGACTCCATCGGCGACATGCCGCAGATCGACGCGCTCTCCCGCTACCTGGATTCGCTGGATCGCGAAGGCGCGCTTCCCAAGACGATCATCTATAACCTAAACCCGGCATGGAACTACGCCTTCGCCACGATGGCCGGCAACTTTCAGGATGGCTCAGTGGCGGGCAAGATCCAGTTCGGCAGCGGCTGGTGGTTCCTCGATCAGAAGGAAGCGATGGAGTGGCAGATGAACGCCCTCTCCAATTGCGGCCTGCTCTCACGATTCGTGGGCATGCTCACGGATTCGCGCAGCTTCATGTCCTATCCACGCCACGAGTACTTCCGCCGCACGCTATGCAACCTCGTGGGCGAGGATATCGACAAAGGGTTGCTGCCGCGCGACATGGGCCTGGTGGGCGCCATGGTGCGCGGCATCTGTTACAGCAATGCCAGAGACTACTTCGGCCTTACTCTGTAGCCGCCAGCCGGGCGTCTGCGATAGCCCTAAATGAACGCGATCACGTCGATCTCCACCAGCGAATTGCCCGGCAGGTCCAACGCAACCGTAGTCGTGCGCACCGGCGGCTCGGCGCCAAACCGGCCCTGGAAAACTTCGTTCATCGGCTTGTAGTCTTCCATCTTCTTCAGGAACACGCTCGCCTTCAGGACCTTCTCCATGGAGGACCCGGCGTTGATCAGTTCCTTCTCGATATCGTCGAGCACGGTCTTCGTGTGCGCTTTGATGTCGCCGTCATAGTGGGCGCCCTTACCGGCAATGAACAGCAGATTGCCATAGGACACGGCTGAGTTGAACAGCGGCGTCTTGGCGGGCGGAGGCCCTTTGCGGTGGACCTTCTTCTTCGGTGCTTCCTGAGCGGAGACAGAGGCAGCGGCAGGCGCGGCGAGGACCGCGGCGCCGGCGAGGAATTTGCGACGGGAATCAGCCATGAACCTACTTTAGTTCAGGTGAGGTCGATGCGGCGCAGGTCAATCTTATCGCGCTGCCACACGCCCAACCCCATCGCCCCGCAGATCTCGACATGCTCGGGCTGCCGACGGATGAACGTGGAGAATTGATCGGGCAGGTCCTCCGCGATGGGCTTCCGTCCAACGGCCACACGCTGGGCATCCAGAACCTCCCAGCCGATTCGGTCCATGGCAACCGGATCGGTGGAGAAATACATCGTCTTGTGCTCCCACACAAACTGCGGCTTGCCGCTGGGGCCGCCG
The DNA here is from genome assembly GCA_036504135.1 of Paludibaculum sp. Taxonomy (GTDB): domain Bacteria; phylum Acidobacteriota; class Terriglobia; order Bryobacterales; family Bryobacteraceae; genus Paludibaculum. Next base: position 81,063 of record DASXVP010000028.1, on the reverse strand, counting down.
TGGTACTGCCCCTTGATGCCGTCGCAGATATTGAGCACGGCCTTGTTGCGGATCACCGGGATTGATACGGCCGCCGGGATGAACGCGCCGCACGCATTCAGAGTGGGCGTGGAGTGGCTCCGCGCCACGTTGTTGACTAGGCCGTGAGACAGGTTCTTCAAGGCGATCGTGACGCCGGCGGATTGATGATCCTTGATCAGCGCGACGTTGATGAGCTTGTTGATCTGTTTTGTGACAAAGAGCGCGGCATACGAGCGACGGGCCGTGAGGTTGGAAATGTCCTGGCCGGGCAGCACCAGCGCCATGTCCATGTAGTGATCGGGGTCGTACCCCTCGATGTCCTGCTGCGTGGAACTGACCTTCTCGGTAGCGCTGGTCCAGCGCACGCCCTCGGGCAGCCACTTGTCGAACCCGGCGGCCAGGAACTCTCCGTGGTACCGGTCGTAGACCAGGATGTCCTTGGCCGGAATACCGGCGGCGCGCAACCCATCGACGATCTCGTGCAGAACCGAGGAATCCGAGATGCAACACGGCCGTCCCACCGGGTTGAGCTTGATGCCCACCACTTCGCCGGGCTCGACAAACTGCCGCCACGCGGCGGCCCAATCGTCGGCGCCCGTCAATCCGGCCATCCCTCGGTGCATCATTTGATGGACCGCGTCCTTCTGATACTGCCCGGCAATGATGGAGCTCGGATGGTGCACGGAGACTACACGGCCAGGGTACAAGCCCGGCATGGCGTGCTTCGTACGCTGCAACGTGGCGGCAGTCTGCGCGCCTAAAGCGAGTGAAGAAGCGGTGGCGCCGGCTGCGGCGCGGATGTAGTCACGACGATGAATCCCAGATCGCATGTAAATCCTCTTCTCCAAATAGTAACGCCGGGGACGGCGTTGGGCCATCCCCGGCGTTGTCAGTGGACTTCGGCTTGAATGCTAGAAGACGAACTTGGCTCCGAGCTGGATCTGGCGCGGCGTGTTGTAGACGCCGGTGACCTTGCCGAATGTAGTGCCGGTGACGTTGGTGTTGCCGACTGCCATACGGACGCGGTTGAACACGTTGAAGGCCTCACCGCGAATCTCGAAGTGCATCGACTCCCTGATGCGGATCTCTTTGGAAATGTTGAGGTTCTCGCTGAGGGCCGGCATTTCGCGGAGCTTCGGATTCAGACGGGTCTGATTGCCGATGGTATTGGCAGGCTGGGCGCCAAAGAACGCGGCCGGCTGGAAGAAGCTGTCAACGTACGGATCGAACTTGTCGCCCTTAGTTGGCGCGCGCCAACCGTCATAGCCAGGCACCCACGGGACGTTGCGGCCAGCGAAGAGCGGAGTGCTGACGCTGGTGCTGAGCCCGACGGGACGGCCGCCGGAATACGTGCCGATGAAGGCCAGGCGCCAATCGCCCAGAATCCAGGCGGCCGGGCCGGAGTTCATGAATTTCTGACCCTTGCCGAACGGCAGGTTGTAGACGCCGGCGAACTTGAAGTTGTGCGTGACGTCATAGGAGCCGATGGACTTTTCCAGCTTGCGGTTGTACTGGTCCGCCGCGCGCGGGTTGTCCGTGATCCAGTAGGAATCGGCATCGCCCAGCAGCTTCGAGAACACATAGCTGGTGGTGAATGTGAAGCCCTGCGCAAACCGCTTGTCGAGCTTAATGACGGCGGCGTGATAGGAGGAATGGCCGCTGTGATCGCCGTTGCCGTCCCAGGTGTTGATGGTGGTGTACTGCGGGTAGGGCCGTAGGGCCTGTGCCACGGTGGGCGTGATCTTCTTGCTGCGGAAGAAGGTCGCGAAATCCGGCCAGGGCTGTTGGATACCGGCAGCGATCGCCGCCGGCGAGTCCACAGCGCTGTTCAGCAACTGCGCGCCATACTTCGCCAGAGCCGTGAAGGGGACCTGGTTGATGTTGAGCATACCGGCCTGCAGATGGCTGCCGATGACACCGTTGTAAGCGAAGTCGAGCACCATGCTGGCGGAGAGTTGCCGCTGGATGGAGAAGTTCAGGTTGTTCTGCTCAGGCAGACGAGTCACTTCATGGCCCTGCCACCACGGAATGTCGGAGCCATTCTGGAAGGTGGGGCTGATGAAAGGAGGCACCGGATAGGGTGGCAGTCCGTCCTTGAAGAGGAACGTCGGCGACACGCCGGTCGAAGAGTTGCCGAAACCTACGGTCTGCGTGAAACCCTTCTGGTGGGTGGACCCGGTGGTGGTGGTGACGGCCGAGAAGGAGCGCGCGTAGTTGGCGCGGATCACGGTCTTGTCGTTCAAGCTATAAGCCATGCCGAGACGAGGGCCAAAGCCTTTGAACCAGCCGTCGGCCAGCGTACGCGTGCCCTGCCGGCCTTCACCCGTTCCGGCATAAATCAGCGCGCCGGGCAGGCCGCCCGCGCCGGGGTTCGGAGTGGTGGGCGAGAAGTCGCTCCAACGGTCCTGCTCCTCCTTGGGAGGCAGGGTGGTTTCCCAGCGCAGGCCGGCAAACAGGGTCAACTTCTTGCTGATGCGGAAATCGTCCTGGACAAACCCGGAGAAATACGGCCACTGCTGGCCGATGTAACGGACCGTATCGATGCCGCCGTCGGTGGCCCAGCCCAGCAGGAACGAGGCGAAGCCGTTGCCGCCGCCGGTGCTGACGTTGTTCACGCCAGGGATGCTGGTGCCGATGGTCTGGAAGTTGGCGCGGCCGGCAACGTCCTGGCGGCCGAAGCCGTTGTAGTTGCCCTGCTGGAACATGCCGCCGAACTTGACGGTGTGGCGCCCCTTGATCCAGGTAGTGTCGTTGTTAAAGGCGTAGAGCGCGTTCTCCGAACCGTTGTTGGCCGGGCCGCCCCAGCCGTTGTACCCGTCAAAGCGCAGGTTCACGAGGTTTTCCGCGCAGTTCGGTGCATTTGGCAGACAGATTTTGTCCTTCCAATCGATGCCGCTCTTCACCGTGGCCTGAACCGGATCGTGGTTTTCCTTCCAGTCGTTGCCGCCGGCATAGAAGTGGTTCAACAGCGTCGGGGTGAAGCTGCGGTCCCAGGAAAACCGGTAGACGTTCGAATTACGAACCGTGTCGTTAAAGTCGCTGTAGTAGCCGGGCAGCGTGCTGGGGCCTTGTGCGCCGGGTTGAGCGCCGGTGCGGTTCCAGCCGATATAGCCGGAGACACGGTCCTTGGTGCCAATGCTGTGGTCGATCTTGACGCTGTACTTGGTCTGCGGGTTCACAACCGTGCCGGCGGAGATGATGTAGTTGTTGGTGACGTAGCCTAGCGTGCCGGGCGCAGCACCGTTGTTGGGTTTGAGGATGCCGGAGGTCTGGAAGACGCCCAACGCCTTGACCGAGAGCGGATCGAAGCGCGAGGTGGCAATCTGGTTGCCCGCAAAGGGGTCGCGGACATCTACGCCGGCCGCATTCTTATGCAAGCTGAAGGGATCGTAAATCGGGATGGTGGCGCCGGCGGCATTGACAAGCTTGCTGAAGTCGCCCTTGTACATTTCCTCGGTCGGCACAGTGGCAAAGTTGGTACTGGCGCCGACGCGGTTGCGGAACGCCTCGTACGAGAAGAAAAAGAAGGTCTTATCCTTGCCGTTGTAGATCTTCGGAATCCACACTGGGCCACCAACGCTGGCGCCAAAATCGTTCTGCTTATAGACCTTGCGCTTGATGTTGTTGGCGTTGGAAAACCACTCGTTGGCATCGAAAACCGTGTTGCGCACGAACTCAAAGGCCGAGCCGTGCAGGGCGTTGGTGCCGGACTTCGAAACGAAAGTCATCTGGCCGCCGCCAGCATGGCCGAACTCGGCCTTGAACCCGTTCGTCTCAACCGCAAACTCGGTGATGGCTTCGAGCGATGGCGTATTGACGGCCACCCACGAGTTCGTCAGCGCGCGGGTCGTGTTGGCCGAAACGCCGTCCAGCGTCACGCCGAAGCTGGCTGCCTGACCGCCGCCCATCTGGAAGTTGTTGTCGCCGAAGTTCTTCGCTTCCGGCGTGAGGATGGCTAGATCAAAGGGACTGCGCATGGCGCCCCCAACCACTGTCGGCAGTTCGTCCACAAGCTTGTTGTTCACAACGGTGGATGCCTGTGCGTTGTCGGTAGCCAGTGCAATCGCCGACGCGCTGACCTCCACGGTCTGCTGCGTGGCGCCCACTTCCAGGCTGATATCGGCGCGGATGCTCGACGCCGCATTGACTGTCAAACCATTGACCGCGGAGGACTTGAAACCCTGGTTCTCCACGCGGATGTTATATTCGCCGGGGGAAAGGTTGGGCGCCGTGTAGTTGCCCACTTCGTTGGACGTCAAAGTACTGCTGGTATTCGTATTCTTGTTCGTAATGACGACTTTGGCGCCCGGGATGGCGGCGCCGGATGGATCGGTGATGGTTCCGGCAATCGTTCCGCGCTCAGACTGCGCGAGGGCGATGCCAGTAATGAGAATGAGCAAAAGGCCGACGAGCGCCAAGCGTCTGGCGCTTGCTCCTGAGAACAACATGGTTGATACCCCCAAAGGGACGTTACATCTCGGTGAAGTATATCAGACCAGCATGTCGTTAGTCGCCATTCCGCCATAAATAGAGCCAAACGATAGCCCTATGAGAGCTTTACAAACTCAACAAATCATTGACCTAGCGCGCTCAACAGCACTTGCGACGTGGTGGACGGGCACCAATACCGCTCAATGTATTCAACCACCAGTTCAGTGCCGCGGTCGTGCGAAACCTGGGGGCGGTCCTGGGGGTCGTACATGGCATCCGTGAGGTCGCGGACCAGCACACAGCGCACTCCCCATCGCGTCATCTGCTTAATGGCGAACGTGCGATTGAGAATGCACATATTGGTGTGCACTCCCATCACGAAGAGATGCGTAATCCCGCGCAGCTTGAGTACCGTAAAGACCTCCTCGCCCTTGTCGGAGATGAGATCGTCCGGCCCGACGACAATGCCCGGATGCTGGCGCGACCAGGCCTTGTAGGATTTGTCGCCGGGCGTGTCGCAGCCACCGTCGGAGTCGTCAATGGGCAGTGGCGGCGCTGTGCGGTCGAGCGGCGGGGGTGGCTGCTGCCTCGGCAAGGCCAGCATGGCGCGGCGCTGCGGGGCGTCCGCGTAGAAATCCATCGTGTCCGAGGGGGCATGGATGATCAGTACGCCCTTGGCCCGCGCCGTCTGCAGCAGCGGCCCGGCGCGGCGCACAATCTGCTCCACGCGCGGATTCGCTCCGCGGCACCAGTGACGGTCCCACATGTCGCAGAGAATCAACGCCGAGCGCTTCGGCTCAAACGTCTCGTTGAATTCCACCGGACCGCTGTCGTCACGGCGGCGCAGTAGCGCGAGAGAGGCAAGAAACTGGCGGCGTTGCATCAGATTGACTCCACTTTGCGGGTCTTGCTGTTCCAGGTCATGCGGCGGCCCGTCTTGAGACTGAGGTTTGCCATCTGCACCACCAGCGCGGCCTGGAAGCCGAGCGCGATAGGCGCCGAGGGCCGCTTGCGCGTGCGCACGCACTCCAGAAAATTCTGCACATGCAGGTCCGTGGCGTAGCCGAATCCGCGCTCGGAGCGCTTCTCGGTCAACGGCTCCGTCTTTTCCGGCGAGAATACCCGCAAGTCCTCGCGGCCAATATCCATGCGCGCCTTCGTGCCGTCCAGATGGTTCATCTGATCCAGGCGCGAGGGGTAGCGCACGGTGGCGTAGTTGATGGTGAAGACGCCGATGAAATCCTGCGGATACTCCGCCGTCACCACGACGCACTCGGGCGTGTTTCCGCTCACGGCATGGGGCCGCCCGGCCGCGGCGGTGACGGCCAACGGGTAGCCTGCGTTCATCAGCATGTGGATGCCGTCATAGACATGCGCGCCCTGGTCGGCCACGATGCCGCCGGCAAACTCGGAGTAGAGCCGCCAGCGGCGGAAGAGATCAGGGTCCTGCGGCCGCGGGCCGATGGGCCCCAGCCACTGCGCCCAATCCAGCGGACCATCCAGCTTGGTGGTTCTGGCGCCGCCGAGCTGCGTGTTGAGCCACCACGAACGGATCATGTGAACGTCGCCCAGCGCGCCGCCCGCCACCAGCCGCGCGCCCTCCTGATAGAGATCGTAGCTGCGCCGCTGCATCCCCACCTGGATGATGTTTCGCGAACGGGCCTCGGCGTCCAGCAACTCCACGCCCTGCTCCGGTGTATGGCAGAGCGGCTTTTCCACATAGACGTCCTTGCCCGCCGAGAGCGCATCCAGAACCATGCGGTGGTGCCAGTGCTCGGGTGTAGCAATCAGCACGGCATCGATGGACTTGTCGTCGAGCAGCTGCCGGTAGTCGCGTATGGCCTTGGGCGCGGCAGACTGCCTCTTCGCGGCCGCGGAAAGGGCGTTCTCGAGATTTGGCTCGTACACGTCGCAGATGGAGGCGACCGCCAGATCCGGATCTTTCTGAAAGACACCCATCACCAACGTGCCCCGGCCGCCGCTGCCAATGACACCAAGGCGAATCCGGTTGGAAGGCGCTGCGGCCAGGGAAGAAAGCAGGAACGTGCGGCGGTTCGGTTCATGACAGCCCATGGTTCTGTAGTGTACTCCCGCGCGGGTTACCTTGGCCCTTGACTCCGGCAAAATTCCGGGCAAGATACGAATTGTCAGGACTCGCGGCAGGGAAAGGAGCGCAATGACAATACGAGCTGTGGAGCGTGTGTGCCTGGACAAGGCGGAATTGAGGGCGATGACGGACACGCAGTTGGCCCAACTGGGCGTCCGCATGAACAATCGCCAGGAGGCGGTCTTGGAGTGCATCAGTTGCGGCCACAAGTGGTCGCCGGAGATCGATAGCAGCGGCAAGCTACCCTTCGATTACTGGATCTGCCCGGCGCGCTGCAACAGCCGCTGAGCGCCGGGGCGGGCACTTTGCGAGAATGGGATTCCGCAAGCATTAGCATTATGAATCCCCTGCCGCCGCCCGTGCCATACTTCACCGCCGCGCTCGTTTTGATTGCGGCCTTTTCCGATCTGCGCAGCCGCACCATCCCAAACTGGCTGACGCTGGGCGGCATCGTTGCAGGCTTGGCCATGCACTCTTACCTCACCGGCTGGAGTGGGCTGCAGTTCTCGGCCACCGGGCTGGGTGTGGCAGCGCTGGTCTTCTTGCCGATCTTCATGATGCGCTGGCTGGGCGGCGGTGACGTCAAACTCTGGGCCGCGGTCGGCGCGCTAACCGGCGCCACCAATCTCATCGTGATCTTCATCTTCGACTCCTTCTTGGGCGGCGCCGCCGCACTCATCGCCGTCATTACCCGGGGCCGCTCGCGCAAGACCCTCCACAACATTTGCCGAATAATCTCAGCCCTGCTCCACGGCAAGGCTCCGTACCAGGTATCACCGGAATTGGAGGCGGGCACGGAGGAATCGATGGGCATGCCGCATGCGGCCACCATCGCCGCCGCCACGCTCTTCATCCTGTGGGCCGCCACCCTGCCCGCGCCAACGCGCTAACCTAACCGTCATGCGGCTCGGCATCGATTTCGGCACCACCCGCGTTGTCGCCGCCGCGGCCGATCGCGGCAACTACCCGGTCATCTGCTTCGAATGTGCCGACGGCGCCGTCCGCGATTGGATCCCGCCGTTGATCGCCACACGCGAGGATGGCCGGCGGCTCTACGGCTGGGCGGCCTGGCACGCTCTCGGCGCCGGCGGCGCCACCGTGATCCGCTCCATCAAGCGCGTCCTCGGCGATGCCGGGCCAAACACCCTGATCGATCTCGGCGCCATCGCCCTCCCACTCAGCCAGATCCTCGGAGAGCTCGCCGCCCACATCCGCCAGGAGCTCCAAACTTATACCGGCACGGAGCCAGTCGAGATCCTCCTCGGCGTGCCCGCCAACGCCAACTCCAACCAGCGATTCCTCACCATGGAAGCATTTCATGCCGCCGGCTTCGACGTGCTCGGCCTCCTCAATGAACCCTCGGCCGCCAGCATCGAGTACGCCCACCGGCTCCAGGATCTCGACAACGCTCCGCCGGATCTGATCCTGGTCTACGACCTCGGCGGCGGCACCTTCGACGCATCTCTCGTCAGCCGCACCGATGGCGGCTATACCGTAACAGCCACCGAGAGCATCGCCACGCTGGGCGGCGACGATTTCGACGAGCTCCTCGCCGCTCTCGCGCTCGCCCATGCCGGCCTCGCCGATTCGCGCCACGCCATGACCCAGGCCGAGGAGTTTCTCCTCCTCGAAGAGTGCCGCGAAAAGAAGGAGGCCCTACACCCCAACACGCGGCGCATCCTCATTGATCTGGACCGCGTCCGCCCCGGCTGGCCCCAGACCGCCGTGCCCGTCGCCGAGTTCTACGAGCACTGCCAGCCGTTGGTGGATGAAACCCTCGACGTCACCGATTCCCTCCTCGCCACCCTGCCCGAATCCACGCAGCTCACCCTCTACGTCACCGGCGGTGCCAGCGAACTACCGCTCATCGGCCGGCTCCTTCGCGAGCGTTTCGGACGCCGCGTCAGGCGCTCCGCCTACACCCGCTCGGCCACAGCCATCGGCCTCGCCATCCAGGCCGCCGGCCACTCCAGCTATCAGTTGCGAGAGCGTTTCACGCGCCACTTCGGCGTGTGGCGCGAAGCCGAGGGCGGCCGTTTGATGGTTTTCGATCCATTGTTTGAACGCGGCATGCAACTGCCGGCCCCCGATAATCTTCCGCTGACTCGCACCCGCAGCTATTCACCCGTCCACAACATCGGCCACTTCCGCTACCTGGAGTGCTCGCATCGCGGCGCCGCCGGCGAGCCCACCGGCGACGTCTCGGCCTGGGACGAGATCCGCTTTCCCTTCGATCCCGCTCTCGCCGATGTGGAGGATCTCTCCGCCACGCCGGTTACGCACAGCGATGCCGCCGCCAGCCAGTTGATCGAAGAACGCTATACGGCCGATTCCAGCGGCGCCGTCCGCGTTACCATCTCAAACCGCACCGCCGGCTACCAGCGCGTCTACCGCCTGGCCCGCTGGGCCGCCACCGAGACGACCCAACCCATGCGCCCGCGCCGCACGGCGCGCCACCGCTCCGCCAAACGCTCATGAACCTGAAACCGTCGCTCGATTGGCTCCTCCTCTTTGTGCCGGCCGCGGCCATCGTCCACTACGCGCAACCGGATCAGCACGTCGCCATCTTCGTCCTGGCCGCGCTCGCCATCGTCCCGCTCGCTGGCTGGCTGGGCCGCGCCACCGAGCACCTGGCCGAGCATACCGGCGAAGGCGTAGGCGGGCTGCTCAATGCCACGTTCGGCAACGCCGCCGAGCTGATCATCGCTCTGGCTGCCCTGCAAAAGGGCCTCCACGACGTGGTGAAGGCCTCCCTCACCGGCTCCATCATCGGCAATATTCTTCTCGTCGCCGGGCTCTCCATTCTCGCCGGCGGCATCAAGCACCCCATCCAGCACTTCCGCGCCGTGGCCGCGCGCACGCAGTCCACCCTGCTCACCCTCGGCGGCATCGCCCTCATCGTGCCCGCCCTCTTCCACCATCTCGCCGGCGCGGGACCCATCGGCCACGCCCTGGAGGTCAACCTCAGCCTCGAAATCTCTCTCGTCCTGCTCGTCGTCTACGCCGCCCATCTCGTCTTCTCTCTGGTCACGCACAGGCAACTCTTTACCGGCCTGCCCGCCGCTTCCGAATCCGAGCGCACTTCCCGCCACGCGGCCACCTGGAGCGTCTCCAGATCCGTGACGGTCCTCGCCGTCGCCACCACGTTCATCGCCTGGATGAGCGAGATCCTCGTCGGCAGCGTCGAGCAGGCGGCGCACAGCTTTGGCATGACCAGCCTCTTCGTCGGCGTCATCGTCGTCGCCATCATCGGCAACGCCGCCGAGCACTCCACCGCCATCGTCATGGCGATGAAGAACCGCATGGATCTCAGCCTCACCATCGCGATCGGATCCAGCATTCAAATCGCTCTCTTCGTCGCCCCCGTGCTGCTGGTCCTGAGCTATTTCATCGGGCCCAAACCAATGGATCTCGTCTTCTCGCCGGCCGAAGTGGTGGCCGTCGTGCTCGCCGTCGTCATCGTGGGCGAAATCGCCTCTGATGGCGAATCGAACTGGATGGAGGGCGCCATGCTGCTCGCCGTCTACATCATCCTTGGAATGTGTTTTTACGTCCTACCGGAGGCCGCCGCCCATGCAAGCGCTACTGGACCAGTTGTCCCAGTCCCGAATCATTGATCTCGCACAGCCGTGGTTCGTGGGCATGCCCCACTGGCCTGCCCACCCGCCCTTCGCCATGGCGCTCACCAAGGCGCATGGCGACTTCGTCCTGCCCGGCGGCGTGTCGAGTTCAGCCGAGTTGATCGCTCTCGGCACCCACGTCGGAACGCACATCGACGGGCTCGGCCACTTCTCCTGCAACGGCGCCCTGCACCGCGGGCAGTCTCTGGCCGAGGTGGGAATCGATCTCGTCCCGCCCATCGTGCGGCGCGGCGTGCTCTTCGATGTTCCGCGAGAAACAGAGGACGGCGCCATCACGGCCGCGGATCTGCAAGCGGCCCAGCGCGCCGCGGTGCACGCCGGTGATGTCGTGGCGATCCGCACCGGATGGGGCCGCCGCTGGCAGGACGCCCGCGCCTTCGTCAACGAGCAGCGCCAGCCCGGCATCACCCTCGACGCCGCCCAGTGGCTTTCCGCGCAGGGTGTCTACGCCATCGGCGCCGATAACGTCGCGCTGGAGCGCATCCCCTCGCCCGTCATGGAGGTCCACGTCCACCTCCTGGTCGAGCGCGGCATCCACATCATCGAATGCCTCAATCTGGAGCAGCTCGCCGCCGAAGAGCTCCACGAGTTCGCCTTCGTCGCCGCGCCGCTCAAGATCACGGGCGCCACCGGCTCGCCCCTCAGGCCCTTCGCACTAGTGAAACAATAGGGACCATGTCCCAGGAATTTCAAGGTAAAACCGCGCTCGTCACCGGCGCGTCCCGCGGCATCGGCGCCGCCACCGCCATCGCGCTGGCCCAGGCCGGCTGCGCGAAGATTCTTGTCCACTACGGCTCGTACAAGGCAGGTGCTGAAGAGGTTGCCGCCGCCGTCCGCGCCGCCGGCGCCGAGGCAATCGTTCTGCCCGGCGAGCTCGCCACCGAGGAAGGCATTCAGTCGTTTCTCACCACTCTGGCGCCCTTCGCCGTATCCATCGACATCCTCATCAACAACGCGGGTTCTTTATTGCAACGGGCCCGGCTCGCCGAAACAACCTTTGAGCTGTACAACCGCGTGATGGACCTCAATGCCAAAAGCGCGTGGTTCATCGCTCAGGCCGTCGCCTCGCACATGACGGCCCGCGGCGGCGGCGTCATCGTCAATCTCAGCTCCATCGCCGCCCGCAATGGCGGCGGCCCCGGCGCCACGCTCTACGCCTCGTCGAAGGCCGCCGTGGCCTGCATGACCAAGGGCATGGCGAAGGAGCTCGCGCCATTCGGCGTGCGCGTCAACGCCATCAGTCCCGGCACGGTGGACAATGATTTTCACGCGAAGTTCTCCACTCGCGAAATCCTCGACAACGTGGTGAAACTCACGCCGCAGGGCCGCCTGTCTTCCAACGAAGACATGGCTGCCGTCGTGCTCTTCCTCTGCTCGGAGGCCGCCGCCAATATTATCGGCCAGACTATTGAGATCAATGGCGGCATGCTGATGGTGTAAACACCCTATAAGGTCTTTTTTTGTCATGCCCGTTGTGGGTGCGCCGATGAGCCCCGCATATGCAATTACAGCGGGCCGTCGTGGCACTCTTTCTCATCGGCGTGGCGGGTCCGCTCTTCGCACAGCCGGACGGACCGCACCTGCGCCTCCGCTCCGGGCCTATTCCTGAGAATCTCCTGCGCACCGCTCCATCCAGGGCGCGCGCGCTCCGGGTTGCCCAGTCAAACTCGGTAAATCCAGACCGCGGCCATCTGATCCTCCAGTTCGCGGAGCCTCCCGGCGAGAGCGTCCGGCAGACTCTGGAGTCGCGCCGGTTTTCCGTTCTGGCCTACGTACCGGACTACGCGCTGCTCGTGACCGCGCCGTCGGGCGAGGATTTGGAGACTCCGCTCGAGGGCTTGGGCGTCGTCTACGCTGGCGCGTTGACGGTGGAGAACAAGCTCAGCCCGCTCTTTGACCGGAGCTCCTCCGGCGCGCTCTGGAGCGCTGTCGTGGAGTTGCATGTCGACGTGGCCGCTTCCGATGGACGGCGGATCGCCGCGGCCGAGGGGCTCACCCTCCTCGAAAATCCGGACTTGCCGTCCCACTCCCTGCTCGTGCGCGGCTCCGCGCAACAATTCGAGTCGCTTGCCTCGCACGATGAGGTGGGCAATATCTATCCGGCCTCCGGCGCCTTGATCGAAAGACGGCCCACCGCGGCCTGCCTGGGCGGTGCGGTGGATCTCGACGCTACTCTGCCGGCGGCTGCCTACCTGGCCTCCAGTTTCAGCGATGGCTGGGATGGTCCGGGCCTCGGCGCGGCGTCACTTAGCTTCAACATCGGCCGGCTCACTCCCGTCCTTGACCCCTCGCTGTCCCGCGCGGAGATCGTTCGCGCCATCATGGCGTGGTCGGCCGTCGTCAAAGTGTCGTTCGCCGAGTCATGGCAGGCCAGGCAGAATCGCCAGCTCGACATCTCCTTTGCGGATCGCGCCCATGGCGACAGCTTGGATTTCGACGGTCGCGGCGGCGTTCTCGCCCACACTTTTTACCCGCCCCCCAACTCCGAGCCGATCGCCGGCGATCTCCACTTCGACATCGAAGAACAGTGGCTCATCGGCAACGATGTCGATGTCTTTTCCGTCGCGCTCCATGAGATCGGCCACGCTCTCGGCCTGAGCCACAACGACGATCCCGACGCGGTGATGTACCCCTACTACCGCCGCGCTACCATGCTGCACGCGCCCGATGTTGTGGAGATCAGAAAGCTCTATGCCTCCACCACGGAGACTCCCACTGCGCCCGCAACACCACCTCCCCCCGCCGCACCCACGCCCACACCCACGCCGGCCCCAGCACCGCCCCCCGCACCAGGAAACGACACCACGCCTCCACTGCTCGTCATCACCACCCCGGCCATCTCCGCCGTCACGACGAAGAGCGCCACCTACAGCGTGCGCGGCCGCGCCTCTGACAACGTGCAGGTCACCAGCGTTGCATGGTCCAACACCAACGGGCTCTCCGGACAAGCCCTGGGCTTGAACTCCTTCGCCACCACAGCCATCCCCCTGGCGATGGGGCAAAACCGCGTCACCATCTCAGCCGGCGACGCCGCCGGTAACACCACCTGCCGCTACATCACCATCACACGCCGCTAATCCAGGGCCAGCAGCTTCTCCATCTTCGAGCCCGCGCGAACAATCGTCTGATTGCGCTCCGGCCCCGTCGAAACACATCCAACCTCAACGCCCGTCTTCTCTTCCAGATACGCGATGTAATCCCGCGCCTGCTGCGGCAGCGCTTCGTAGCTTGTCACTCCGGCCGTAGGCGAGTCCGGCCAGCCCGGCACCATCTCGTACACCGCCTCCACCTTCTCCATCAGAGCGTTCTCGGCCGGCATCTCGTCCGTCACTTCGCCATGCACCCGGTAACCCGTGCATACCTTGATCTCCGCCAGACCGTCCAGCACATCCAGCTTCGTGATGATCAGCGAATCGAATCCGTTCACCATCGCCGTGTACCGCAGCAGCGGCACGTCAAACCAGCCGCACCGTCGCGGCCGCCCGGTCACAGACCCGAACTCGCGCCCCGCCTGCCGGATGCGCTCTCCGGCCTCGCCGAAGTCCTCCGACGGGAACGGCCCTGCGCCCACCCGAGTGATGTACGCCTTGGAGACGCCCAGGATCCCGTCGATCTTCGTCGGCGCAACACCCGTGCCCGTACACGCTCCGCCCGCAGCGGCACTGGAGCTCGTCACAAAGGGGTAAGTGCCGTGGTCGATGTCCAGCATCGTGCCCTGCGCCCCCTCAAACATCACTCGTTGCCCTCTGCCGATCGCATCGTTCAACAGCTTCGCCGTGTCGCAGACCAGCGGCCGGATGCGCTCCGCCATTTGCTTGTAGGACGCCCGAATCTCCTCCAGATGCAGATCATTGGCGATGCCAAACGCCTTCGCAGTGGTGGCCTTGTCCTCGGCCAGCATGTCGTAGAGCGCGTCAAAGATCGGCGTGTTCAACAGATCGCCCATGCGAATCCCGCGCCGCCCGATCTTGTCCTCGTAGCACGGCCCGATGCCGCGCGAGGTAGTCCCAATCGCCTGCCGGTCCTCCCGCCCCTCGCTGACCTTTTCCACCATGCGGTGGAATGGAAAGATCACGTGGCAGCGATTGGAGATGGCGATCTGGCCGCGCACGTCCACACCCGCCCTCTCCAGCATGGCGATCTCTTCCAGCAGAGCCAGCGGATCCACGACAACCCCGTTGCCGATCACCACCTTTACCCCAGGATGCAGCACACCGCTTGGAATCAGCTTCAGTACAAAGCGCTGATCCTTCACGATCACCGTATGCCCGGCGTTGTGCCCGCCTTGATAGCGCGCCACTACGTCAAACTTCTCTGAGAACAGGTCAACGATCTTGCCCTTGCCCTCGTCGCCCCATTGCGAGCCCAAAACAATCAGATTGCTCATCGAGTTATGCCCAAACCCGCTATTGTATCGCAGCGCTCCATAGCCAAAGCGGGCGGCCCTCATGCTACCCTCGTTTTTGTGATGCTGTTGTGCGATGTTTTTCTCTCCCAGGGTGAGAGTGGGTTTGGCGATCTGTTGCGCCGGATCTCTTTCAGCCGGCTCAGGACCTACCAGATCTATGAGCATATTAAGCTCCGGACCCGCCTCTCCAAGCTGAACGGCGAAAGCCTTCGGAAGTATGGCTATAAGCTCTGGGAACGTCTCGAGGCCCGCGACGAGGACCTCGCCACGGATCTCTCCCAGGCCATCCTCGTCTCTCAGTTGGAGATGATCATCGCCGTGCTCGACTTTCTCGGCATCCCCCACCAGGATGGCTTTTTCGCCAAGGACGCCGACATCAGCGCCCACCTCACAGAGGGCTGGCAGCAACGCGTTGTGGATCAGTTCAAAGCCACCTACCCCGTCAGCGTCCTGGTCTTCTACGTCAACCACCTGGGCGTCGAGACGGCCCACGCCCAGGCCCTTTTCACCCCCGCCGCTTAACGCGCTCCGCTGAACTGGTAGAGCCGCCGCGCCGTGCCGGGCGGCGCCGACACCTGCTGCAACGCCGGCAGCGCCGTCAGATTCTCTGAGCCCAGTAACAGATCGCCCGGGCGGCCCACGCGTTCGATTTCGTTCGCCGTTCAGACTGTCCGGACGTCCCAGCGCAAAATCGTCTCCAACCGCGCCAGTGCCAGCGAGCCCGTGCTCCCTCCATGCGTACAGCCCCGCAGCAACCCGCCCGCCGGATCAACCGCCGGACGCAGCTCCCAGGCCGCCGCATCGCATACGACGATCATCCTCACCCCGTGCCCCGCTCCGTGCGCGTGCATCCAGCGCAGGCTCTCGCTCTCGCGCTCCATCGAGAGCTCCGCGTGCCGTCCGCTGAATACAGCCGTCGACAGCAGCGCGCCGCTATGACAAACCAGGATGAATACGCCGAACACAACCGTGGCGCGCCGCGCTTCCGCCAACAGGCTACCCATAGCGCCCAGCGCAAACACGCCCAGCGCCCTCACAACAAATACCGCTTTCGCCTGGGATGCCAGCGCCGGCACAAACCACCCGCTCAGTGCGAAGGCCCAAGGCGTCTCAAAAGCAGTGAATTCCGCCGCATTCCTCCCGGCAAGGCCAAGCAGAAACACCAGCGGCACTCCGGCAAACCAGTACCGCAAATGCCGCGGACCGTCCGCCTGCAAATCAACGAATCCGCGCGTGGCGAGTATCGCCACCAGTCGAAACGAAAAACTCATCAGGCGCTCCCGCACGGACCCTGCCAGCCCCCGTCGTACACGCCGATCCATCCGATCTGAAGTGCGAAGAGCATTCCGTAGAAAAGGACAACCGGCCGGTCGGTCCACCATCGGCGCCCCAGAAAGTAGCAGACCGGGACCACGCAGAGCAGCCCGGACGCCAGAAAGAAATCAAAGGCATACGCCAGGAGGAGCGGCAGAAGAATGGGGAGATGCGCCGAATCCCGCGCCGCACTGCCGTACAGCCCCAGCGCGTTGCCGCCGTGCGCCGCCTTGTAGAGCAGCCATACCCCTTGCGTGACGCAGAGGATCACCAGCACCGCCAGGATCATCCGGACAATCGCTCCTCGCCGCGCTTCCCCTGCCGCCCTCACGACACACGCCACCACCACCGGAATCACCAGCAGCGACGAGTTCACTTTGTTCCACATCAGCAGGCTCAACACAATGCCCAGCCAGACGCCGCCCGAAAGCGTCGGCACGCGAAGCCACCTGTGCACGAGCAGACACGCCCACAGCCACAACGGATACTGCAGAACTTCCGTCATGTAGCTCGCGGAGAAGAATGTATGCGGCACCAGCCCCGCGGCCGCGGCCAGGACCACCGAAACCCCGATTGGCAACCCCACTTCCCGCGCCAGCAGGCACGCCGGAAACACAACTAATCCGATCACGATGCACTGCCACACAAACGCCGGCCACATGGGGTCAGCACTTTGCGCGATGGTCGCCGAAAGAAACGCCGGATAAAGAGGCGGATTGGTGGAGTTGAACTGCCCCCGCACCGTATATCCGTGCCCGCCCGCGATATTCTGCGCCGTCGCCACATACTGCACGGCGTCCGTGACGAAGTACTGGAACTCATACGTCTTCCGGAACGCCACAATATGCCCCAGCACAATCGCTACATACACCAGCGCAAGCACCCCATACCGCCTCGCCGCGCTCCATCCGCCATCCGCGCCGCCAGGCCGCACAGGCGTCGTGGATGGCATTTTCCGCTTCATACGGAAAGCCTAGGAGACCCGCCATTCCGCCCTTCGCAAATTGTTATCCTTGTGGGCGATGACGGTCATCGAAGCGATTCAGCAAGGCGACCTCTCAGCGCTCAAGCTGGCCATCGCCACCAATCCCGCCTGCGTCAACGACCAGGACCCAAGCGGCATCCCCGCTCTCCTCCTCGCCCTCTACTACCGCCGCGCCGATTGCGTCCACCGCCTCCTCGATGCCGGCGCCGCCATCGACTTCCATCTCGCCTGCGCTCTCAACCGCCCACAGGATGCCGCCCGTTTCCTCGACGCCGATCCAGGACTCCTCTCGGCGCTCACCCCAGACGGCTGGACCGGCCTCCATCTTGCGGCCTTCTTCGGCGCCGAAGACGCCGCCCGTCTCCTGCTCGCGAGAGGCGCCAACCCCGCCCTCCGCTCCGCCAACCAGATGGCAAACCTCCCCATCCACAGCGCCGCTGCCGCCCGCCACGCCAACATCGTCGAGATGCTTCTGACGGCCGGCAGCCCCGTGGACGATAAGCAGCACGGCGGCCACACCCCCATGGACGCCGCCCTGCAAAATAACGATCAGGCCACCATCGACATCCTGCTCCGCCACGCCGCCAAACCGCACGCCGAATAGCCGCTGCGCCAACCGCGCGTTACACTGGAAGTTCCACCTTCATATGCTCGATTCCCAGCTTTCCGAACTCGAATCGCGCGCCGTCTCTCTCATCGACAGCGCTCCGGACTCCGACGCCCTCGAAAAAGCCCGCGTCGAGTTTCTCGGCCGCAAGGGCTTGCTCGCCACCATCGGCAAGGACATGGGCAAGCTCGCCGCCGAGGACCGCGGCCGCATCGGCAAGCTCCTCAACGCCGTCAAGCAGAACCTCGAGGCGCGCTACGAAGCGCGCCAGGCCGGCTTCGAACTCGCCGCCCTAAACTCCCGCCTGGCGGCCGAATGGCTCGATCTCACCATGCCCGCCCCCGGCGCACGGCCCGGCTCGCTCCACCCCCTCACTCTCATCCAGCGCGAGTTGGAGGAGCTCTTCACCTCGCTCGGCTTCGCCGTCGTCGATGGCCCCGAAGTGGAAACCGAGTGGTACAACTTCGACGCCCTCAACATCCCGCCCACTCACCCCGCGCGGGACGCACAAGACACCTTCTGGCTCAGCGACGGCTCCCTGCTGCGCACCCACACCTCCCCCGTCCAGGTCCGCGCCATGGAGAAGTTCGGCGCGCCCCTGCGCATCATCGCTCCCGGCCGCGTCTTCCGCAATGAAGAGGTGGACGCCAGCCACGAGCACACCTTCTATCAGCTCGAAGGCATGATGATCGATCACGACGTCAGCATCGCCCATATGCTCTATTTCATGAAATCGCTGCTCACGGCGATCTTCCATCGCGACGTCGTTGTCCGCCTCCGTCCCGGTTTCTTCCCCTTCGTCGAGCCGGGCTTTGAGCTCGACATCCAGTGCCTCATCTGCGGCGGCTCAGGCTGCCCGGTCTGCAAACAAAGCGGCTGGGTGGAATTACTCCCTTGCGGCCTCGTGCATCCCAACGTGCTGCGCTCCGGCGGCATTGACCCCGACCAATGGAACGGCTTCGCTTTCGGCCTCGGCCTTACGCGGCTCGTCATGATGCGCTACGCCATCGACGACATTCGCCACCTGGCCGCCGGCGATCTTCGTTTCCTGCAACAGTTCTGAAGGATCATCTCCCGTGAAGTTCTCCTATAACTGGATTCGCGAGCTTGTCCCCGGCCTAGACGCCACGCCGGATTCGCTGATGAAGCTCATCACCATGAAGACCGCCGAATGCGAAGGCGTCGAAGAATTCGCCCCGTGGCTGAGCCACGTCGTCACCGCCCGCGTGCTCTCCGTCGATCCCATCGAGGGCAGCCATAACGTGAAGGCCAGCATCGACGCCGGCCCGGCCCACGGCATCAAAACCGTGGTCTGCGGCGCCCCCAACTGCCGCGCCGGCATCCTCACCGCCTACGTCCCCAATGGCGTCACCGTGGCCAACGGCAAAGCCGTCCGCAAGGCTGTCGTCTCCGGCGTGGAGAGCGACGGCATGCTCGCCTCAGGCGACGAGCTCGGGCTGAATCGCGATCATGACGGCATCCTCGAACTTGCCGGAGTGGATCCCGGTGCGAACATTCCCCGCTGCCCGCCAGACGCCGTCATTGAGGTCGACAACAAGAGCCTCACCCATCGCCCCGATCTCTGGGGCCACCACGGCATGGCGCGCGAAGTGGCCGCCATCACGGGCCACACCCTCCGCGAGCCCGCCGATCTCGCCCTCATCCCGAACGCCCCGCCCGCCTGGCACGTCGACATCCAGGATTTCGAACTCTGCCCTCGCTACTCCGCCCTGGTATTCGAAAACGTGAAGGTCGGACCCTCGCCCCTCTGGCTCCAGCAGCGGCTCGAAGCCGTCGGCCTCAACCCCATCTCCAACGTCGTCGACGTGACAAACTTCATCATGGCCGAGCTCGCCCAGCCCATGCACGCCTTCGATGCGGATTGGCTCCAGGGAAACACCATCACCGTCCGCCGCGCCGCCGAAGACGAGGTCTTCCACGCGCTCAACGGAGAAGAGTACAAGCTCACCTCGTCCAATCTGGTCATCGCCGACGCCCGCGGCGCTGTCGCCCTCGCCGGTGTCATCGGCGGCGCAGGCTCCGCCATCAACGGCGACACCACCCGCATCGTCCTCGAATCCGCCAACTTCCTCGCCGCCAACATCCGCAAGACCTCCGCCGCCCGCAAGCTCCGCACCGACGCCTCCATGCGCTTCGAAAAAGCGCAGGACCCAATCAACACGGTCCGCGCCCTCGCCCGCGCTGTCGAGCTCCTGCGCGAGGTCTGCCCCGGCATCACCCTCGCCGGCGGCCTCGTCGATAGCTGGCAGCCCGCGCCCGTACCGGCGCCCATCGAGCTACCCATGGAGTGGCTGATCCGCAAACTTGGCCGCGCCATCGAGCCTGCCGAAGTGCGCCAGATCCTGGAATCTCTCCAGTTCGCCGTCACCGAACCCGCACCTGGCGCCTTCTCCGTTTCCGTCCCGTCCTGGCGCGCCACCAAAGACGTCACCATCAAGGATGACCTCCTCGAAGAAGTCGGCCGCATCATCGGCTACGCCACCATCCCACCCCAGGCGCCCATGCAGCCGGTCAAGCAGCCCTGGGTCAACCAGGAGCGCCAGTTCCACCACAAGCTACGCGAAGCCTGTGCCGCGCAGGGCTTCACGGAAAGCTACAACTACTCCTTCATCAGCGAGGAGATGGCCCTCCGTTTCGGCTTCGCGCCCGACGCCCACCTCCGTGTCGACAACCCCATCTCCATCGAGCAGGGCCTCATGCGACTCAGCCTGCTGCCCGGCCTGCACAAAAACATTCTCGACAACGCGCGTTTCAGCCCCGAGTTCCGCCTCTTCGAGATCGGCAACGAGATCCACAAGCGCCCGGATTCGCTCCCCAACGAGATCCCTCACTTGATGGCCGCTCTCTACACCAGAACCGATGGCCGCGCCGCGCTGCTCGAAATCAAACGCCTGGCCGAGTGCCTGATGCCCGGCTGCACCGTGGCGCCCGCCGAAGCCACGCCCTACGAGCATCCCGCCCGCACCGCCGTTGTCTCCTGGCGTGGCGTCCAACTCGGCCGCATCTTCGAGCTCCACCCTTCACTCACGGAGGCCGGCCGCGCCGCCATCCTCGATCTCGATCTCCGCGCCATGTTCGACCTCGGCCCCGAGGTCCGCAAGTACACGCCCCTCCGCCGCTTCCCCTCCAGCGACTTTGATCTCTCTGTCGTCGCCGGACTGCGCGACCTCTGCGGCGATATCGCATCCGCCATTCGTCATGCCGCCGGACCGTCCTGCGAAAAGGTCGCGTTCCTCTACGCCTATCAGGGCAAGCCTCTGCCCGACGACAGGCAGAGCCTCAGCTTCCGCGTCACCGTCTCCGCCGCGGATCACACTCTCGCCGCCGACGAGCTCACCGCGCTGCGCGGCGCCATCATCGAGTCGCTCAAATCGAAGGGCCTCGAACTGCGCGCCTGACCGGCGGCGGCTACTGCAACGTCAGCACCGTCACCGAGCTCGCCGCCTGCGGCGTCCGGTACACCCGCTGCGTCGCCTTCACATAGTCCTCTGACTTCGCCTCGTTGATCCGCATGAACTTCTGCGGATTCCGGTCCGCCAACGGATACCAACTGCTCTGCACCTGCACCATGATCCGGTGCCCCCGCCGGAACGAGTGCATCACATCCGGCAGCTCAAACTCCATCTTCTCCATGCGGCCCGGCACAAAGGCCTCCGGCTTGTCAAAACCCTTGCGGAACTTGCCCCGGAATGGCTCGCCGCGCACCAGCATCTGGTAGCCGCCCATCGACGCCCCAGCATCCCCTGGGAACACATCCACCAGCTTCACCACCCAGTCCGAATCCGTCCCCGTCGTGGAAACGTAAAGCGTCGCCTTCAGCGGACCCGCGATCCGGAAATCTTCCTCCAGCGGCTCGGTCTCATACACCAGCACGTCCGGCCGGCCAGCGGCAAAGCGCTGATCGTCGGTCATGTAGTTGTAGTCCATCCGGTTCGTGATGTACGGCGTGAACGGCACCGGCTTCTTGGGATCACTCAGGTATTCATCGAAACCATCCGCACCGGCCGCCGGCGGATTCAGATCCAGCTTGCCCGCGGGCTGGAAATACAGTGTCTTCGCCTTGGCCGTTTTCGGCGGCCACGCGTCAAACTTGTTCCACTCGTTCCGCCCTGTTTCGAATACATAAGCCTCCGGCAGCTTCGCGCCGTCGCCCTTGCCCTTCAGGTAGTAGAGGAAAAACGGATACTCAATTTCATCCTGATAGAACTTCGACGTGTTCTGCCCGAAGCTCACGTTGCCGAGCTTCGATCCGTCCGAACGCGCCCACCCGCCATGGCTCCACGGCCCCTCCACCAAAATGTTGATCGCTCCCGGACTCTGCTTCTCCGCCGCCTCATACAACCGCAGCGGGCCGAACACGTCCTCCGCATCAAACCATCCGCCCACCGTCATCATCGCCGGCTTCACATTTTTCACGTACGGCCGCGGATCGCGTGCCTTCCAAAACGCGTTGTACGTGTCGTTCTCCATCAGCTCTTTCCAAAACTCGATCTGCCCCTTGAAGTACTTCTCGTCGTAGTTTGCCAGCGCGCCCGTGCGCAGATGGAAGTCGTAGCCGTCCGGCGTGCCCATGTCAAACGGGCGCCACGCGGCGTTGCCATCGGCATTCCGCGGCCGCCCGAATGACCCCATGAAGTTGAACGCGTGCGCCAGGAACAGCACTCCGTTGTGGCGGAAGTCGTCGCCCAGAAACCAGTTCAAAACCGGCGCCTGCGGAGATGTCGCCTTCAGTGCGGGGTGTGATTCAATCGCGCCCATCGCCGCGTAGAATCCGGGATACGAGATGCCGTACATTCCCACGCTGCCGTTGGTCGCCAGGTTCTTCACCAGCCACTCGATGGTGTCGTACGTGTCGCTCGCCTCGTCGATGTCTTTCGGCGTGCGCTTGTCCGGATTATGCGGGCGCACGTTCGCATACGTCCCCTCGCTCTTCCCCTTGCCGCGCACGTCCTGATATGCAAAGACAAACCCTTCCCGCATGAACTTCTCACTGGCCGGCCCCAGGCTGCCCCGGTAGTTCTCAGATCCATACGGAGCAACCGTATACGGTGTGCGCAGAAACATCACCGGATACTTCTGCGTCTTGTCCTTGGGCTCGTAGATCGACGTGAACAGCTTCACACCATCGCGCATCGGGATCAGCACCTCACGCTTCGTGTAGTGCTCGCGGATGTACGTCGCCGCGCTGTCAGGGGCCGGTGCGGCCGCCTGCTGCCGCTGCTGTGCGGGGAGTATCAGCGGCAGCGCCGCAAGAACAAATAGTGCTCTCATTGTTCGAACCACCTCTCAGCGGAATATTTGAAACAGCGCGATCGCGCCAGTTGCGCTCGCCGCCGACATCCATCGGCCCAGACCGGTGGAATACATCAAAACCATCAGCAAAATGAAGCCAAACCGGCTCACTTCCATGTACACGCCCGCCGGCACGCGCGCCGCCAGCAAAAACTTCGAGCCATCCAGCGGCGGGATCGGAATCAGATTGAAAAGCGCCAGGAACAGGCTCAGATACGCGGCCCGAAACAGGATCTCCGCCCCGCCATGCCAGAACGAGCCGATCAACGCCAGCACCGCCGCGAACACAATATTGCTCCCCGGCCCCGCCAGCGCCACCCACAGCAACCCCGTGTATCCACCCTTCAGCTTCGCCGGATTTGTGTTCACCGCCTTGCCCCAACCAAAAAACATTCCGCTCATCAGAGACGAGATCAGCGGCACAAACACCGTCCCCATCCAGTCCACGTGCGCCAGCGGATTCAGCGTCACTCGCCCTTCCAGCCGCGGCGTATCGTCACCGAGTTTCTCCGCCACCCAGGCGTGCGCAAACTCGTGCGGCGTAGTCAACATCCAGAAAATCAGGACGTCCAGCAACGCCTGCGCGAAATTGAATTGCATTCTTAGTCCTTCACCTTGTACTTTTCAAACCACGCCAGCAGATACAACTGTTGGAGCAGTTGATGCGAGGGCCGCCGCCAGCCGTGAAACTCCTCCGGCATGCGCACCAGCAGCGTCTCTTTCTTCAGCACCTTCAGCGCGCGGTAATACTCTTCGCTTTGCGTGATAGGCGTGCGCAGGTCCGCCTCGCCGGTCATCACCATCGTCGGCGTCTTCACGTTCGCCACATAGTGCAGCGGCGAGCGCACTGCATATTCCATCGGGTCTTCCCACGGCTTCTTCTGAAACTGGTCGTACCATCCGGGCCCGTCCGTATTGCCCACAAAGCTGTGCCAGTCGATCACCGGCCGCATCGAGACCGCCGCGCGGAAGCGTTCCGTATGGCCGACAATCCATGCCGTCAACACGCCGCCGCCACTGCCGCCGCACACAAAGAGATTCCGGCTATCCACAAAGCCGCGCTTCAACGCCGCGTCCACGCCCGTCATCAGATCGTCGTAGTCCTTGCCCGGATAGCTGTGCTGGATCCCGCTGACAAACTCCTGCCCGTACCCCGTCGAGCCGCGCGGATTCAGATACAGCACCGCATACCCGTTCGCCGCGAAGTTCTGCCACGCCCAGTTGAACGCCACGCTGTACATGGACCACGGCCCCCCGTGAATGTACAGCACCATCGGGTACTTCTTCGCCGGATCAAATCCAACTGGCTTCACCAGCCAGCCCTGCACCTTCCAGCCGTCCTTGGATTCCCACCACAACTCCTCCACCGCGCCGAGTTCCTTACCCTCCAGCACGTCGCTGTTCACGTCCACAATCTTGCGAACGTCATTGCCCGCCGTCGAGAACGTGACCAGCACACCCGGCTCATGGAACGACGTCCGCACCGCCGCAAAGTCGCCGCGCTTCGAAAGCGACGCCTGCGCCATCACGTGCGTCCCGTCCGTCACTTTCTTAGGGACACCGCCCAACGGCAGAAAATAGACGTTCGCCGTCCCCTTCTCTTCCATCGTGTAGTACAGCCCCGTCCCCGCCGCGTTCCACAGCAACTCGCCCGGCGCGCTCGGCAACCCGCCGGCCCACAGTTTCTTCTGCCCGCCCCCACTGTCCATCAGATAGATCGACGACAGCGAATACGTGGCGCCCACATCATCATGGCCCGTGTACGCCACCCACTTGCCCTTCGGCGTCGCCTGGGCATCGGGTCCCTTACGGTCGGTCAGCGCCTGGATGAACCCGCTGCCTAGATCCACCGCGTAGATCTCGCTGTCATCCCGCAGATACTCCGCGTCCGGCTTGCGGATCCCCGTGAAGTAGATCGTCTTGCCGTCCGCCGACCACGCCGGTTCGCTGTGGTTATACTTGCCATCCGTAATCTGCCGCGGCGTGCCGCCCGTCACCGCGTCCACCGTGAAAATGTGCTGGAATCCTTTCGGCACCGGGCCGATCCCGTCGCTCGCCCACGAGAGCCTGTCGACAATCACCGCCGGTTTCGCCCATTGCGCGCCTTCCGGCTTCTTCGGCAGCTTCACCGTCAATATCGGATCCTCATCCGGCACCGTCGCCACAAAGGCAATGCGCTTCCCGTCGGGCGACCACCGCAGCGCCGACGGCGCCTTCTCCAGCCGCGTCAACTGCGCCACTTCCCTCGAATCCGCCCACATCACGTGAATCTGTGTCGTGCCGTCCCGGTCGCTGAGAAACGCGATCCGCTTCCCGTCGGGTGACCACACCGGCGACGAGTCCCTCCAGTTGCCCGACGTCAGCTCCCGCAGCTTGATGCCCGCCACATCATTCCAGCCCGTCGCCACCCACAAATTGGACCGCCCCTGGTCCTTCATCTTGTCCACCCAGCCGCGCGTGAATACAATCGCCGATGAGTCCGGCGCAATCGCCGGCCCGGAGACCGTCTCCATGTCGAACAGGGTCTCGGAGACCAGCCCCTTCTGCGCAGCGATTGGCAGCGCCAGCGCGAACACGAGAATGCCCAAAGACCGCATCTTTTCACTTTACACGTCCGCTCAGAGACAATGGAGGTAATGAATGTCGCCATCGACCGCCCCGCCGAGATCCGGCGCGGACAAAGGCTGGAGTACCTGACGCTGAGCTACAACATCGTGGAGGCCATCGTCTCCATTGCCGCGGGTACGCTCGCCGGCAGCATCGCTCTGGTCGGCTTCGGTGTCGATGCCGTCATCGAGAGCATCTCCGGCTGCATCATGCTCTGGCGCCTCGCCCACGACTCACACCCGCGCCGCGACGACATTGAGCGTTGGGCCTTGCGCATGATCGGCGTCTCGTTTCTGATGCTGGCCGCCTACGTCGCCTACGAGGCCGCCGAAAAGCTACTCACCCGCGAAGCGCCGGGTCGCTCCATCCCCGGCATCGTCCTCGCCTGCTGCTCCCTCATCGTCATGCCCGTGCTCGCCCGCAAAAAACGCACGGTCGGTAAGAACATCGGCAGCGCCGCCATGGTTGCCGATTCCCAGCAAACCCAGCTCTGCAGCTACCTCTCCGCCATCCTGCTCGGTGGTCTGCTCCTCAACGCCGCCGCCGGTTGGTGGTGGGCCGATCCCGTCGCCGGCCTCATCATGGTGCCTATCATCGCCAGGGAAGGCATCAGTGGCCTCAAGGGCGAATCGTGCGATTGCCACGACGCCTGCCACTGAGTATCTACGGTACGATCTTCGATTCCGCCGTGAACTTCCGGTAATTCGTGAAGCCGATTACGCTCCGCTGGCACCGGCCCTTGTCGTTGCAGGCCTCCACCAAAGACCGCACCGGCAGCAGAAACGGCTGACCGCCGATCTCCACACTTCCATACTCCGTGGTGTGCGCCACACTCCGCACGGCAAACCCGCGCGGAAACTCCTGGCTCATCATCGTGATCCGGTGCACTCGCCCCGTGCTCTCCTCAACAGAAATGCTCCCCTGATACGCCGGATTCATCCGCACATCCGTCCCGACGCTCCACCGCGAATGTTCTGCCAGCACGCGGAACGTCAGCTTCCGCAGGTTCCGATCCTTGCCGCCGTCCCGAAACTCCGGCTCCGTTCCCGCGTCAAACAGCGTCTTCAACGCCGTGGCAAACTCCCCGGCCGAACCTAGCGCATTCGCGTTCGCCACCTGATCGCCCAGCACCGCCACCCCGTTCAACCGCAGCAGCCGGTACCGCTCCCGCCCTCGCAGATACGTCACCTCCACCTCGTGCGTGTTCGTCGCCCGCCAACTGCGGCCCTTGTCCACTGACACCATCCGCCGGTTCGTCTGGTCACACAGAAAGTCGGGCAGTTGCCCCAGCCACTCTGCAGTAGCCGCGCGTGCCTTCGCCGCCAGCGCATCCGCATCGGATGCCAGCAACAACAGAGCCATTAGCCCGGCCGTCACTGCTTCTTCTTCTCAGCCTTGGGCGGATCCGGCGTGATCGACGGAGGCGTCGTCTTCGATTGAGGCTTCTTCGGATCCTCTTCTTCCGGGAACACGATGTCGCTCTCCACCTGCAGGATCTGCGACTCCACCTGGAATTTGCGATAGTTGCGGAACTCGATCTCGTTCTTCGTGCAATTGAACGTGTCCCGCTGGCACGAAAGATTCTCACTCTTGAGCGGAAGCAGATACCTCTGCCCGCTCAGCGTCACCCATCCATAATCGACAATCGTCTCCACGTCATCGATCTCGAAGTTTTTCGGCAGTTGCCGCGTGCTCATCTCCAGCCGCAGCACTCGGGCCGTCTTCGGATCTATCCACGCCGCGCCTTTGTATGCCGGCATCACGGTCCGGCTGAAGCGGATCTGCCAGTGCGAGTTCTCCTGCCGCACGCTGTAGTCGTACACCTTCGCCGTTAGCCCGGCAGCCGTCGAATCGCCCCGCGGCACAAAGTACGCTGCCGTGTTGGTCGCAAACACATCCATCAGCATCGTGCCAAACTCACCCGAAGACCATGTGCCCGAATCCTCAGGCCCACCCTTCTTCACCGGCTTGTTGTTCATCCGGATGTTGCGGTAATCTTCCTTGCCATTCTGATAAACAAGCTCCAGCTGGATGCGGTCCTTGTACTTCCAGTCCGGCTTCAGGGTCTTGCTCTCGTACCGCACAGTGATCTGATCGCAGATGAAGTTCGGCAGTTTCTCGTTGAACTCGTACGCCGCTTCCCGCGCACGTTCAATCAACTCATCCGTGCCTTTCCGGTACCGCACCGGACCATTCGTGACAACGCTTTCCGTGTTGCCATTCTCATCCACGGTGACTTCGCGCACTGGGCTCTTAGCAGTAGTAGGCGTCGGTGTTTTGGAGGGCGTCGCCGAGGGCGCCGGAGTAGGGGCGGGAGGAGGCGCGACCTCCTCGCGCTTTTGCGCGGGGCCTCCCCGTTTCAGCACCGGTCTGCCCGGATCCTCACCCTGAGATTCCGGACGCACGGGCCTCTGCGTAGTGGGGTACTCCGTCGGCTCCTGCGCTCCGAGTGTCAACGCGAGCCAAATTACGGCGATCCACAGTCGCGCCATCCCAATCCCATCGACGCGGAAGCTCACCATTCAGTTTCGTCCATCAATCAGTCTAGCGCCCTACCGCGGGATTAGATTCCGCACCATCATCCAATCCCTCAGCCGCGCCGGCCACGTCGAAAGCACCGGATCCTTTTGCGCCAGACCCACTCCGTGCGGACCATTCTGATAAATGTGCAGCTCCGCCTGCACCCCCACCTGGCGCAGCGCCATGTAATACAACACGCTGTTCTCCGGCGGTACGCCGGTGTCGCCGTTCGTGTGGAATAGGAACGTGGGCGGCGTCTGCGACGTCACCTTCAGCTCATTCGAGAAATCCCAAACCAGCGCCGGATCAGGATTCGGCCCCAACAGATTCCGCATCGATCCACTGTGCGTGTAGCGCGTCGTGAACGAAATTACCGGATACACCAGCACGGCGAAATCCGGCCGCTCACCTTCCTGGAAATGCGTCGAAAGCGACGATGCCAGATGCCCGCCAGCCGAGAATCCCATCACGCCGATCTTCGCCGGGTCTACCTTCAATTCGGTCGCCCGAGTCCGGATCATCCTCATCGCCCGCCGCGCATCGTCCAGCATCGCAGGGTTGTGATATCTCGGCCCCAGCCGGTACTTCAGAATAAACGCCGAAACGCCGAACGTGTTGAACCACTCCGCAATCTGCTTGCCCTCGTGATCCATCGCCAGCGCGCCATACCCGCCGCCCGGACACACCAGCACCGCCGCACCGTTCGGATTGTTTGCGATGTACTGCGTCAACGAAGGCTTGTCCACCTCCTCCGTGCCAACGGCCCCCGGGGCGCCTTCCGGCCATAGCAATTCCGTCTTCGGCGTCTGTGCCGCGGCCAGCATAGTGAGTGTGAATGTCAGTAGAATCGCGCGCATAGTGTCTAGTCTGTCAGAGCGGAATCGTGAATGGTGAGGCTGCCGTCGCCGGCGTCCAGCGTGGCCGTGATACCCACCGGCAAAGTCAATTGATCGTCCGTGTGCCCGAACGTCAGGCCATATGCCACCGGCACCTTCAAATCGCCGAGGATGTTGTCCAGCACCTCGCCCAGCGAAAACGTCGATTCAAATGAAGGCTTGAAATCCCGCGGCACACAATTGGCGCACTCCCCGATGATGAGCCCCGCAATATCGCGAAACTTCCCCGCCAGCCGCAGATGCGTCAGCATCCGGTCCATGCTGTACGGCTGCTCATCCACATCCTCGATGAACAGAATCTTGCCCTTCGTCTGGATCTCCCACTGCGTCCCCAGCGTCGTCGAAATCAGCGACAGATTGCCGCCAATCAACGGCCCCGTCGCCGTCCCCGGCCGGATCGTGCGAATCCTGTGCCGCGGCCGGATCGACGGCGCCTCCACCGGATTGGCCAAACGCCCCAACGGTTTTGTTTCAAACACCGCCCGCCGGAAATGTTTCAGCGTGTATTCGCCAAAACTGGAGAGCGTCACCGGACCGTGAAACGTCACCAGCCCCGTCTCCTGATGAATCCCCAGATGCAGCGCCGTAATGTCGCTGTACCCCGTGAAGATCTTCGGATGCTTCCGGATCAACCCGAAGTCGATGGAATCCAGCAGCATCGCCGCGCCATAGCCGCCGCGCACGCAAAACACCGCCTTCACGTCCGGATCCTCAAACGCCCCGTGCAGATCCGCTACGCGTTCCTTGATCGTCCCGGCGAGATACCCTTCCCGCCGCCCCACCGCGCGGCCCATCTTGTACTTCAGCCCCAGATACTCCACAGTCCGCCGCGCCAGTTCCAGCCGGTCCGGATCGGTGACATACGTCGACGGCGTAATCAGCGCCACCGTATCACCCGGCTTCAGCACCCGCGCCCTCAGCAACCCGCCCGATGGAGCCGCACTCGCCGTCGCCGCGCTCCCCGCCGCCACCGTCGAAAGAAACGATCGCCGTTTCATATTGCGAAGTCCTCCGTAGCACCCGCCGGCAACACCGGCACAAACTCCTCCGGCGGCAGCGGCGCCGGCCTCAGCTCAGGATCCAGTTCCGCCGCCGTCCCCCACGACACAAACCGCAGCCACACTCGCGCCAGGATATACAGCTGCTGCCAGATCGCCAGCACGAGAATCAGCGGCATCTTCACAGCCGGAATGTTGTTCGCCACCGGCTGATACATCATCGTGAACAGCACCCAGAGCACCGCAAGAATCAGCCACGCACCTATCACCCGCGGATTCCGCAGTACCAGCCACATCGATCCCAGACACGCCCGCAGGCTCTTCCGGCTCTCGTCCCGCACCAGCCGGACCTTCGCATAGTCCATCCCCGTGCTCACCAATCCACACAGCAGGATCAACAGCGAGTTCGAGACCCACCCCGCCATCACCAGGGGCGCGCCTTCCAATCCCTCGCCCCACACTTTGTCGGCCGCCTTCTTGACACCTCCCGCCAGCGCGTTCGCAATGCCGTAAAGCAGCAGCGAATACAGCATCAAGCGGAAGAACCGCCAGAAGTACTCGCCACACCCCGACCAGAACTCGCGCGGCGAATACACCATCGCGTCCTGCACCATCAACCTCACCGCGCCCCCAGCCAGAAACACGCCGCTCGTCATCGTCAGAAAGAGGATCAGTGGATACGCGCCCAATACCACCACTGCCGCCCCCGGCCGCATCTGCATAGCCTCCGTGATAAACATCACGTCAAACTGCTTCAGCAGCTCGGACGCCCACCCGCTGTGCGCCAGCATCGGCACTGCGATTCCCAATAGCGGCAGCGCCGCCAGCGCCGCGCCAATCATCTGCGTGAACCAATAGAGCACGATCATCCGCTTGCGGCCATTCGCCCGCCGCGCTGCGTTGGAAATAGCTTGAGTAATCGTCATGGCGCGGCTCCCTAGGCAACGGACGTGAGAACAAGCATCAAATTCTGCAGCCAGAACAGCACGCTGGCGCTCCAGTGCGTGCTCACTTCCACTTGATACTTGCTCACCCAACTGTTGTTCGCAAAACTGACATCCAGCCGGTACTTCGTCGCCGGATCAATGTCCACGGACTCGATTTCACTGGCCCGAACAAACGTGTACTTCACCCACCGGTACTCGCCGTCCCAATGCCGTTTCTCCACCGCGCCATCCTTGAATCGAATCACGATCTCCACCGGCGCCACCGCGTCCCCATGACGCTGGATCTTCACCGTGCTCAAGTACTCCTTCCGGAACGCCTTGTTCTCGTCATTCGCCTCATCCGCCTTCTTGGCATCCTTGCGCGTTGCAATCTGAAACGCTCCACCCTTCTCAAATCGCCCCATCGGAGTCCGCCGCTGCTCGGAAGTCACCTCGCCAATCCGGTAATCCAGCAACCGGTTCCCAAAGAAGAACTGGCTGAAAAACCAGTCCAGATTCTGCCCCGACACCTCACTCGCCACCTTTGCAAAATCTCGCGCCGTCGGATGGCCGAAACGGTATCGCGTGTGATACGTCCGCATGAGCCGCGCCATCGTATCGTGCCCCACAATCCTCTCGAGCGTGTCCAGCGTCACACCCATTCGCATATACGAATTGACGCTGTAGCTCTGGCCGTCATAATACTGCCAGGACTTGCGCAGCAAATCGTCATCCGCCGGGCTCGTCAGGAACGCCGCGCGATCCAGGCTCAAATCGCTGATGCCCGGCAGGTGTAGCCACTTCGACACGTTGATCCCGAACAACGTGATCGGCAATTGCCCGATCCCGCCATACACCTTGTCCATGATCAGCGTCGTCGAATACGTGTTGAGCCCTTCGTCCATCGGCGACTCTTCAAACTCGTTCGTCGCCACCAGTTGCATCCAGAACTGATGTCCAAACTCGTGTACTGTCACCTCTTCCAGCGTCTTGGATTCCGGCGGCAGCTTCCACGACGTCCCCGCCGTGATGAACGTCGGATACTCCATTCCCCCCGCCCCACCCGCGCCGTACGGCGGATCCACCACGGTGATCGTCTTGTACGGATAACGCCCGTACCACAACCCAAAGTGCTTCAGCGCGGCGCGCGTCGCATGAAACGTCCGCTCGATCTGCTCGGCGTGCTCCGGCTGCATCAGCACGATCATCTTCACGTCGCTCAGCCGCACGTCCTCTTCCGAAACTCCCCCCAGCTTCGCCTCATACGCAATCTCCTTCGCGTTCGTCTCCTTGGCCGCCTCGAACATCCGCTCCACGCGAATGTAGTTGGGCTGCACTGTCCACGCGAAGTCCGTCACATCTTCCTGATGAAACCCATACGTGGTTGTTTTGTTCGAAACATTCTCCACCCTCTTCGTCTGTTCGCCCGTCGCGCCGATCACCATCTCCGAGGGCACCGTCAGTTGCACGTCATACCGGCCGAAGTTCGCAAAAAACTCGCTGGTGGCGTGAAACTGGTGGCAGTTCCATGCCCCCTGCGTCGAATACCGGAACCCTGCCGTCTCCCACACGCCGATCTTCGGGAACCACTGCCCCACCAGATAGAAATCCTTCCGGAAGCCCGTCCGCGCAAACACCGCCGGCATCTTCGTCTCGAAATCGATGGCCACCTGGATTGTCTCGCCCGGCTTCACCGCCTGCGGCAGCGCCACCTCAATCACCGTGCGGTCGTCCACATTATCGTCATCGGGATGAATGAAGCGAATCGCCTTCGTGACGTCCGCCCCCGACGCCAGCCGCATTTTCTTCACTTCGATCCAGCCCCACTCATCGCCCTTGGACTGATCCCCGCGAAGTTGCCCGCCGGATTCCTGGAAGAATGTGCTCTTCGAATTCCGGAACGCGTTCATGTAGAGGTGAAACTGCAGCGTCGACACCGTGTCCGGCGAGTCGTTCACCCACGTCAGCGTCTCGCTACCCACAATCGTGTGGGCCTTGTGATTGAGCGTCGCCTGAATGTCATAGCTCGCTATGTGCTTCGACAGTCCCGCCAGCGCAACCGACCATGTCAGCAGACTCAGCAACAGAAATCGCATCCTATTCCCCCAATCCCACATGCAGGCGGATCCACCTTGCCAGCGGCTCCAACATCGTCGGCGACATCGTCTCCTCGATCTGACCGTACTCCAGAGGCAGCCCTGTCTTCGCCGTCTGGAAGAGATGATTCAGGCCCGGCAGCCGGACAATCGTCACGTCCTTGTTCCCGCCGCGCTTCAGCGCCGCTTCCAGCACCGGCAGATTTTGATCCGGCAGCACCTGCAGGTCCTTCTCGCCGTTTAGCGCCAGCACCGGACACTTCACCTTCTCCAGCACCGGCGCCGGATCATACAGCATGAAGTACCGGAACCATGGCGACATCGACACCGGCAATTGAGCCTTCCCTGCCGCACCGAGATACTCAGTTAGACGCCTCTCCAACTCCGCATCATCCTTCGATTCCCGAAAGATCGTCGAATACTCCATCTGCTTGGCCCGCGCCGCCTTCAGTTGCCCCTCCGGCGCGCCCGCCGCCTTCGCCAGCGCCTGCCCCTGCTCAAGAATTACGTCCGCTCCACTCACCGCCGTCCCGGCCAGCAGCACAATAAACGCCACATCTGCCCGCCGCGCCGCCACAATTGGTGCCACAATTCCACCCTCCGAGTGCCCGGCCAGCCCAACCTTCCCCGCCGCGATCCCAGCCCGCGTCTTCAGAAAACTCAGCGCCCCCTCCGCATCGTCCGCGAAATCCTGCGTTGTCGCCTTGGCAAACACGCCTGTGGACTTTCCCACGCCCCGATCGTCGTACCGCAGCACGGCAATCCCGCGCCGGCTCAAGTAGTCAGCCAGCACAGCAAACGGCTTGTGCCCCATCAGCGCCTCGTCCCGATCCTGCGGCCCCGAACCCGTGATCAGCACCACCGCCGGATGCGGCCCCAGCCCCTCCGGCACCGTCAGCGTCCCCGCCATCGTCACGCCCGCTGCCTTTGAAGGAAACGTCACGTCCTCGCTCTTGTATGGAAACGGGGCCTTTGGCTCCTGCGGCCGCAGCACGGGCTTCATGTCCTCCTTCGACATCCGCTTCAACGTCAGTGGAATCGACCTCCCCTGCGTGAACGTCCCCGCGATCTCCGCCCCATCGGCACTCAGTTTCCCCTCATACGAAGCGTTCGCCGTCTTCAGCTCCCACTTCAGATCCGCGCCCGAAAACGTGATCGCGGATACCGGAATCCCCGTCGCCCCCTGGTCCGGGCTGTCCATCTTCCCAGCCAGCACCCCATCGGCGCCCCGCGACACATGCAGCCGGATCCGCAAATTTCCTCCCGGCGTTTGCAGCGTGCCTTGCCACGAGCCCTCAATGCCCGCAGGTTGGGCAAACAGGGCCGTTCCAACTAGAATGAGACCCGCAACTCGGCGAAATAGGCGCATTCGCTTATGATAGCCCGCCGTCACGCTCACTACCCAAATCACCCAATCCGCATCCAGACGGTATAGAATGATTTGTCATATGAGGGGCGTACTGTGGACCTGGGCCGCCGTGTCGGCCGCCGCCTGCGCATTGGCGCAGACTCAACCCGATTTCTCCAGAGACGTGCAGCCGCTGCTCGCCCGAAAATGCGTCATGTGCCACAACGAGAAGATGGCGCAGAACGGAGTGCGCTTCGACGACCCTGACGCCGCCCTCGCCGGAGGCTACTCCGGCCCCATCATCCTGGCCGGAAAAAGTGCCGAATCGAAGCTCATAACACGCGTTTCCAGCACAAAAAAGGGCTTTATGATGCCCCCCGCCGGCGCGCCCCTCACACCCGCTGAAATCGACACCCTCAAGTCCTGGATCGATGCCGGCGCCGTCTGGCCTCGCACCGCCAAAACCGCCGCCCCCAAGCCCAAGTCCTCCCACTGGGCCTTCCAGCCCATCACCCGGCCCGACCCGCCCGATACCCGCAACCACACCTGGGCCCGCAACCCGATCGACAAGTTCGTCCTCGCCCGCCTCGAAGCCGAAGGCATCGCACCCTCTCCCGAGGCCTCCAAAACTACCCTCATCCGCCGCGCCACTCTGGATCTCACCGGCCTCCCACCCACTCCCGCCGAAGTCCAGGACTTCCTCGCCGACTCTCGCGCCGATGCCTACGAGCGCCTCGTCGATCGCCTCCTCCAATCACCCCACTACGGCGAGCAGCGCGCCCGCCAGTGGCTCGATCTCGCTCGCTACGCCGATAGCGATGGCTACGAAAAAGATGTCGTCCGCCCCTACGCCTGGCGCTGGCGCAGCTACGTCATCGATTCCTTCAATCGCGACCTGCCCTTCGATCAGTTCACCATCGAGCAGCTCGCCGGCGACCTCCTCCCCAACCCCGCCCAGGAGCAACTCGTCGCCACCGGCTTCCATCGCAACTCCCTCACCAACCGCGAGGGCGGCGTCGATCGCGCCGAAAACCGCTTCGATCAGTTGTCCAACCGCACCGCCACTACCAGCACCGTCTGGCTCGGCCTCACCATGGCCTGCTCCCAGTGCCACGATCACAAATACGACCCCATCAAGCAGAAGGATTACTACTCGCTCTACGCCTTCTTCAACCACTCCGAAGAGGTTGATATCGATGCCCCTCTGCCCGGCGAAATGGGCGCCTGGATGCGCGCCCGCCCCGCCTATCTCGAACGCCGCGCCCACCTGCTGAAGGTCTACGACGTTGAACGCCTTCAGGACGAATGGGAACATCGCATGCTCGCCGCCGCCAACAACCTCGGCCAGGATCTGGAGTGGGATTTCGAACGCTCCGCCACCCTCACCATGTTCGACGGCTTCGAAACCATCCTCCGCACCCCCAAGGAAAAGCGCTCCCCCAAGGACCAGGAGCGCATGATGTACTGGTTTATCAACCACACTGGACCATCCAAGGACCGCGAGGTCATCGCCCTCGAATCCATTCGCAACGATTGCCGCCGCCGTCTCAGAACGCTTGACGCCGATCAACCCAAGCTCACGCAGAGCCTCGCCATGATGGAGTTGCCCACTCCCCCGGAGACGCACGTTGCCATCAAGGGCGATTACCGCGCGCCCGGTGTCAAGGTCGAGCCCGATACGCCCGCATTTCTGCCCCCGCTGCCCGCTACCGCGCCCCGCAACCGCCTCACCCTCGCCCGCTGGCTGGTAGCCAGGGAAAACCCCCTCACCGCCCGCGTCGCCGTCAACCGCCTCTGGCAGGACGTCTTCGGCCGCGGCATCGTTCGAACCTCCGAGGACTTCGGTACGCAAGGCGACAAGCCATCCCACCCGGAACTCCTCGATTGGCTCGCCAGCGAATTCCGCGACGAGGGCTGGAGCGTCAAGCGCACCCTGCGCCTCATCCTCGCCTCCGCCGCCTACCGCCAATCCTCCACCGTGCGCAAAGAGTTACAGGATAAGGATCCCGAAAACGTCCTGCTGGCCCGCGCCCCCCGCGTCCGCATGCCCGCCGAGAGCATTCGCGATGCCGCCCTGGCTGCCAGCGGCCTCCTCAACCCCGCCATCGGCGGCCCCAGCGTACACCCACCCCAACCCTCCGGCGTCGCCGAGCTCGGCTATGCCGACAGCATCAAGTGGACCAACGACGACGGCCCCGAGCGCTACCGCCGCGGCCTCTACATCCACTTCCAGCGCACCACCCCCTACCCGATGCTGATGAACTTCGACACCCCGGATTCCAACGTCGCCTGCGCCCGCCGCCGCCGCTCCAACTCGCCGCTCCAGGCGCTCAACCTCATGAACGACCCCGTTTTCTTTGAAGCCGCCCAGGCCTTCGCCCTCCGCCTCGCCCGCGAATCCAGGCCCGAGGAGCGGCTGGATTACGCCTTCTCCCTCGCCCTCGCCCGCAAGCCCACCGCCCGCGAGCGCGAACGCATGCAGAAGTTTCTCGACCGACAGTCCACCGAGCTAAGCGCTCATCAGGACCAGGCCAAACTGATCCTGCCCCTGGCCCCCGCCGACGCCGCCTGGGTCAGCGCCGCACGCGTCCTCCTCAACCTCGACGAATTCATTACCCGCGAATAGGATCGCCATGAACGAACTGGAATTCCGCGCACTTCAAAATCGCAGGCGCTTCCTCCGCGAGGTCGGCGGCGGCGTCGGCATGCTGGGACTCGGACATCTCCTCGGCCTGGAAGGCCGCGCCGCCACCGGCCCGTTGGCGCCCAAACAACCCCACTTCCCGGCCAAGGCCAAGAACGTGATCTTCATGTTCATGGAGGGCGCGCCCAGCCAGATGGATCTCTTCGATCCCAAGCCCGAGCTCCAGAAGATCAGCGGCCAAACCCTCCCCGAATCCCTCACCTCGCAACTCCGCCTCGCCTTCATCAAGAAGGACGCCAAGGTGCTCGCCAGCCCCCGCGTCTTCAAAAAGCACGGCCAGAGCGGCATCGAGCTATCGGACTACATCCCCAACATCGCCACCTGCGCCGATGACATGTGCCTCGTCCGCTCCATGTACACAGAGGCTTTCAATCACCATCCCGGCCAGCTCCTGCTCTTCTCCGGTTCCATCCAGATCGGCCGCCCCACCATGGGCGCCTGGTCGCTCTACGGCCTCGGCAGCGAGTCCGAAAACCTCCCCGGCTTCGTGGTCCTCACCTCCGGTGTCGGCACCAGCGGCGGCGCGTCCAACTTCTCCAGCGGCTTCCTCCCCTCCCACTATCAGGGCACCCTCCTCCGCAATTCCGGCGACCCCATTCTCTATCTCTCTAACCCCGATGGCGTCACGCCCGCGGCCCAAAGAACCACCCTCGACGCCGTCCGCGATCTCAATCAGGAACACCTCGGCGACACCGGCGACATGGAGATCGCCTCCCGCATCCAAAACTACGAGCTCGCCTATCGCATGCAAACCGCCGCGCCGGAACTCGCCGACCTCTCCAAGGAGCCCGCCCACATCCGCCAGATGTACGGCATCGACGATCCCGTTACCAAACAGTTCGGCACCAACTGCCTGCTCGCCCGCCGAATGGTCGAGCGCGGCGTCCGCTTCGTCATGATGATGGATGCCAGTTGGGATCAGCACACCAATCTCAACAAGGGCTTGAAGAGAAATTGCGACCGCACCGAGAAACCCACTGCCGCCCTCATCAAGGACCTCAAGCAGCGCGGTCTCCTCGATTCCACCCTCATCGTCTGGGGCGGCGAGTTCGGCCGCACCCCCATGGTGGAGATCCGCAACACCTCAGACCCCGATAACGCCGGCCGCGATCACCACCCGCTCGCCTACTCCATGTTCCTCGCCGGCGGCGGCATCAAGCCCGGCATCGTGGTCGGCAAGACCGATGACATCGGCTTCAACATCGTGGAGGACAAAGTGCACGTCCACGACCTCCAGGCCACCATCATGCACTGCCTCGGCTTAGACCACCTGAAGCTCACCTACCGCCACATGGGCCGCGATTTCCGCCTCACCGATACCGCCGGCGAAGTCGTCAAGAAGATGCTCGCCTAACTCGCCCCAGCCTGGTCACCCGCAGCCACAAACAGCGCCCCATCCTCCGCCGCCAGAATCTCCGCGGGCGAGCCCGGCAAGTCCGCCACCACGCGGTACGTGTATACCCCGTCGAACGTCACCACGTCCTCGTTCGTAAACGTCAGGCTCCCATGACCCGGCGTCGCCCGTGTGATCCCCATCAGCCCATCCATCAGCACCGGCCGGCCCAACGGAGCACAAACCCGGTAGCACCCCGGATCATCCAACCCGTGCACAGTCAACCGGTAGTGCTCTACCATCCGCACCGCCAGCGCAATCTCCGGTTGCAACAACCCGTGATAGTGCAACCCCTGCACCAGTAGAGACTCCCTCAACGCCTCGCGCGACCGCGGCCGCCCCACCTGCTGCCCGTTCGCCGAGAAGATGAGATCCCGCGTAATGAAATACGGCTTCAGATCCAACACCGGCGTGGCGTCTAGAAAGTCGAGGCGGTCGAAGTGCAAGACCAGCCCATCCCGCGCCAGCACCCGCGCCGCCGTCAAGCCAATGGGATTGGGCCGCGCCGGCGACCGCACCGCAAACACCCCGTGCAACCCCTCCGGACCAGCATCCTGCACGCCTCTCGGCGTCACCTGCAACACATCCCGCTCCGCCCGACCCTGCATCAGCCAGCCAAACACCCACAAATGCGAGTGCTTCTCAATCCGGTGCAGCGCCGCCGCATACTTCGGGTGAACCGCCACCGAGGCCGGCGCGCCCCACGCCGGCATCTGCTTGCGCTCCCGGATCGCAGAGCGCACCGTGCCAATCGGATTCAGCGCGATCAGTTCGTCAGGCACTGCGAGGCTTGACCACCAACTTGTTGTCAACGCCCTTCACACCCTTCACCTTCTTCGCGAGCCGCTCGGCCTTTTGCTTAAACTGCTCTTTCTCTACCACGCCCTCGATCGTGACGACACCGGCTTTCACCTCAACCTTAAAGCCGCCGCCCTTCACGTCCGGGTCGTTGGCAAGCTTGCGGATCACCGCATCGTAAATAGTGTCGTCACTGACCTGCGCGAAAGCGACCACGGCTCCCAGCAGGAAGGCGAGAACAAGTAACAGTGTGAAGTAGCGCATGGGGTTATTCCTCATTATCATCCGAATCGCCGACCCGCGGCGTGGCGCCGCCGATCATCGCCCGCCAGTCCAACTCCTTCAGAAACTGTTCGTTCTCGCGCCACTTCGGGCTGACCTTCACGAACAGACTCAGCATCACCTTGCGCTCCAGCATCGTCTCCATCTCGAGACGCGCCGCCGTGCCGATCGCCTTCATATGCGCCCCGCCCGTCCCCAAAATAATCGCCTTCTGCCCCGCCCGCTCTACATAGATCGTCGCCGAGATCCGCGCCAGCCGCCCGTCGTCCTTCCACTCGTCCACCAGCACCGCCACCGAGTGCGGCACCTCCTGCCGCGTCGATGACAGTATCTTCTCCCGGATTAACTCCGACGCCATGAAACGCTCAGGCTGATCCGTAATGTAGTCTTCCGGAAAATATGCCGGCCCAGAGGGCATGCGCTTCAGGATCGAGGCCCGCAGCGCCTCCAAACCCTCGCCCGTCTTCGCCGACAACGGCAGATACTCGTCAAATTCATGCCACTTCGTGTATTGCTCGATGATCGGCAGCAGGTGCGCCTTGTGCGACAGCCGGTCCACTTTGTTAAACACCGCAATCGTCGGCGCGCCGGCTTTCTTCACCAGCTCCAGCGCCTTCTCATCAGACTCCGTCGGTTGGCTTGAGACGTCGATCAGATACAACAGCAGATCCCGGTCCTTCAGCGCTTCCGATATCGTCTGCATCATCCGCCGGTTGATCAGCGAATCAGCCGCGTGGATGCCCGGAGTGTCCACGAATATCACCTGCGCGCCCGGCGTCGTCCACACACCCTGCACCGTCGTGCGCGTCGTCTGCGGCTTGTCCGCGACAATCGCCAGCTTAGTCCCGAGAAGCGCATTCAAGAGCGTCGATTTGCCGGCGTTGGGACGCCCCAGAATCGACACAAATCCGGAGACGTGCTTCGGCTTGCTCTTACTTCTACCTTTGCTCATGGGGTCTCCGTTTCCGGCTCGACCGCCGGCGCCAAACTGATCTTCACTCGATCCACCCGGAAATCGTCCGCGGCCAGAACCTCTATCCGCAGGCCCTCCCGCTCTACAATCTCTCCGGGTTTCGGCACGGCCCCGTGCCACTCGCACGCCAGTCCGCCCACCGTCGTCGATTCGATATCGTCGTGCGGCCTGTATCCAAAATGCTCTTCCAGATGGTCGAGATCGAATGCGCCCGAGACAATGATCCCGCCGTCCGGCGTCTTCTCCACGTCATGCTGCGGCTCGTGCTCGTCGCGAATCTCGCCAAAGACCTCTTCCACCAGGTCTTCCATCGTGGCAAGTCCGGCCACGCGCCCGTACTCGTTCACCACATATACGATGTGGATGCCGCGCCCCTGCATCTCGCGCAACAGCTCAGGGACGGGCTTCGATTCCGGCACCGCTTTCAGCTCTCGCAGCAGCCCTTCAATCGTCTGCGTCAGCCGCTGCGCTTCATCCAGCTCATACAGGTCGCGCACATGGATAAATCCGCGGATGCGGTCCAGCGTACCCTCAAAAACCGGGATACGGGAAAACTGCTGTTCCTTCGCCAGTCGCCGCAGATCGTCCAGCGTCTTGTCCACTTCAATCGCGATGATCTCGCGCCGCGGCGTCATCACCTCGTGTACCCGCTTGTCCCCGAACGCCACTACGTTCTGAATCAATCGCGAGTCTTCCTTCTCGATGATGCCTTCTTCTTCGCCCGCTGTAATCAACGCCTCAATCTCGTCCCCCGGCTCGGATTTCTCCGCGCTCGGTCCCGGCGTCCCCAGCTCGAATATCGATTGCAGGAAGCCGAGCAACAGTGTCAACGGCCGGAACAGCAGTGCCAGAAACTTCACCAGCGGCACCAGAGGCAATACCCACTCACTGGAGGCGCGGCGGTACAGAATCTGCGGCAGCACGTAGCTCGCCGTAATCATGACGCCCCACGCCAGAAGAAAGCCCTCCAGCCAGCCTTGCCAGCTGGCGCCCCGCGCCGCCGCCACCGCGACAAAGACGGCGCCGCTCAGTACCAGCAGCGTGTGCTTGATCAGCGAGAAGACAAACGCTCCCTGTTCGGTCTCATAGCCCAGACGCGCTTCCAGCGTCTCCTTGAAGTACTGCAACGCCTCGAAATCACGCGTCAAGAGCCGCAGAGACTCCAGGTACAACAGTTGGATGAAACTCACCAGGCTCAACACCGCGAGCAGGATGAAGGCGAGGAGGAAGATCATCTACTTCGTCCTCTCTATCAGGCCCGTCGGCAATCCGAGAGACTTGCGCCAGCGAGTCTCCAGACGGCGCATCTGGCCGTTGTCCGTCTCATGGTCGTGGCCCAGGAGATGAAGTACCCCATGCAGCATGAGGATACACAACTCGACGTGCGTTGCGTGCCCGTGCCGCGATGCCTGCTCCGCCGCGCGCTCCACCGAGATCGCCATGTCCCCCAGTCCGCCATCGGGCGACGGCGCGGGGAATGAGAGTACATCGGTCACGTAGTCAGCCTGGCGGAAGTCCCTGTTCAATCGCTGCAAGTGTTCGTCCGTCGAGATCAGGCAGCAGTACGCGCCGCCCCTCGCCACCTCCACTTGCAGGCGCAAGGCGAACTTTTGCAGTTGACGCCGCCCGAGGCCGCGGGCTGGTGTCTCAAAGATAACTAACGGGTCT
Source organism: Paludibaculum sp. (assembly GCA_036504135.1). Taxonomy (GTDB): domain Bacteria; phylum Acidobacteriota; class Terriglobia; order Bryobacterales; family Bryobacteraceae; genus Paludibaculum. The sequence goes on along the minus strand of DASXVP010000028.1, from coordinate 39,027 downwards.
GGGCTCATGCGCCGTTTGCGGGTGTGGCAGGTTGTGGCGGCTCCGGTTGCTGCGCCTCGTTGAGCTTCAACGTAAGCTGCCGGCCGATTCCTATCTTTTCATTGTACTTGTCGTACGCCCTGACAATCCGTTGCACCAGCGGATTGCGCACTACGTCACGCTCGTCGAAATGCACGAATCCGATCCCCTCAACCCCCGCCAGCACCTCGGCCGCTTCGCTCAGGCCGCTGCGCCGCGCCACCGGAAGGTCCACCTGCGTCAGATCGCCCGTGATCACCATCTTGGAGTTGAAGCCCTGCCGCGTGATGAACATCTTCATCTGCTCGGCCGTCGTGTTCTGCGCCTCGTCGAGAATGATAAAGCTGTCGTTCAAAGTGCGCCCCCGCATAAAGGCCAGCGGCGCGATCTCAATCACATTCCGCTCCAGGTACTTCTCCACTTTGTCCGTGTCGATCATGTCGAAGAGCGCATCGTACAGCGGTCGTAGATACGGATCGATCTTCTCCTGCAGCGTGCCGGGCAGAAAGCCGAGCCGCTCTCCCGCTTCCACCGCAGGCCTCGTCAGGATGATGCGCGCCACCTGCTTGTTCAGCAACGCTGAAACCGCCATCGCCACTGCCAGGTAGGTCTTCCCTGTACCCGCCGGACCGATGCCGAACACCAACTCCAGACGCTCAATCGTGTCCAGGTAGGCCCGCTGGTTGGCGGTCTTCGGCACCAGTGACTTCTTCCCGAAGTTACGCGCCTTGCCGCTTTCCACCAGCGAACTCAGCGTCGACGAATCGTCAGCGATCAGCACTCGCAGATAGCTGTGTATGTCGGAGGGAAGGAACTTGTGCCCCGCGCCCGAGAGCGACAGATAGTCGAGCAGTATCTGTTCCGCCCTCGCCACCTGAATCGAATCGCCCTCGATATCCAAGCTGTCAGAAGTCAGCCGGGTGGTCACTGTCAGCCCGGATTCGAGCAGTCGAATATTCTCGTCGCGAGTTCCAAAGAAGGACTCGAGGCCGCGCACAAGTGGGACGCGCGCTTTCATGCGATGGTAAGGGCGTTCCCCAGCGATGCTCGGGCTGGCATTCAGCCCCAATATAGCATGAATTGCAATGACTTAGGCCGTCAGTGTCGCCACGCCCAGCCGCCCCTGGTGCTTTTCCATCCGCTCCCGCAACTCCAACCGCGCCCGCAGCAGGCGGCTCTTCGCTGCCGCAATCGTGATCCCCAAACGGCTCGCCACATCCGGCATAGGCAACTCTTCCACGTCGCGCAGCATGAACACCTCACGCAACATCGGAGGGATGCGGTTGATCTCCGCCTTGAGCACGGTCCCAATTTCCAGATGCGCCAGCGCCTCCTCCGGCGTTTCCGTCAGGTCCGGCAGGTCCAGCGTCAACACGTCCTCGCCGGCCACGCCCTCGTCCAGATAGAGGAACTTCGCGCGCCTGTCTTTCCGCAACCGCATCAGGCACTGGTTCACCACAATCCGCGACAGCCAAGTGGAGAACTTCGCGTCCCGCTGAAACTGCCCCAGATGCTCGTAGGCCTTCCAAAGTGCGTTCTGCACCTCGTCCTCCGCGTCACACTGATCCCGCAGAATCGAGAGCGCCAAGCGGCTGCAGGTGGGCTGGTGCCGCTCCACGAGTTCGGTGAATGCCACGTTGTCGCCGCCCTGCGCCATGACGACCAGTTGGTCGTCCAGTACGCCGGCTAGTTCTGGGTTGTGTACTCGCATGGGGTTGGTTGCCTCACTCGGAACGTCACTTCACTCCTTAGTCTAGCGATGCGAGAGGGCAAGAGATAGGTATTGGTAAAACTCATTTCAGTGTCGTATAAATGAAGTGTGCCGGATTTAGCAAAACTAAACTCATCTTCCATGCCAGAGGAAACTGGCCTGGAAACCGTCCAGCGCGTGCTCTCGTCCTACGACCTCGGCCGCAAGCTGAAGCAACTCCGCCTGAGGAAGAAGATAGGACTGGTGGATCTCGGTAAACACACCGGACTCTCGGCCTCGATGCTCTCTCAGTTGGAAAACGGGAAGCTGATTCCCACCCTCCCCACCTTGGCCCGCATCGCCATGGTCTTCGATGTCGGCCTCGACCACTTCTTCGCAGACCGCAAGCGGCGTTCTCTGTTCTCCGTCGTCCGCGCCGGCGAGCGAATGCGTTTCCCGGATCGCGCGGACTCGCCCAGACCAGCTTGGTTTTTTGAGTGCCTCGCCTTCTCTACCCAGGAGAAGAGTCTGCAGGCCTACCTCACGGCCTTCGAGCCGCGACTTCGCCAGGAGGTCGTCGATCACGTCCACGAAGGGGCGGAGTTCATCTTTGTGCTGGCAGGCGAACTCGGCATCCACTACTCCGACGAGGAAACCATCCTCAACGCCGGCGACAGCGTCTATTTCGACGCCTCCCACCCTCATGGCTATCGCTCCGCCTGCGACGGTCAGGCCAAGGCAATCGTCATCACCACGCCTCCAAGACTTTAAGGTGGTGATATATTATGAGTGCCGCCGCTGCGGCAATCTTGACCAGGAGATTTTGATTCATGAAAGCATTGCGTCTGCTGCTGCCTTTCGCCACACTACTTGCTGTATTTGTCGGCACCACCGTGTTCGCCAACCAGGAGATGGCCAAGAAAGAGAAGAAGCCCTGCACCACGTGCCACGAGAAGGGCAAGGCCACCAAGGAGAACCCCCTCCTGAACGCCGTCGGCAAGCACTACAAGGAAAAGAAGACCCTGGAAGGCGCACCCAAATAGTTGCGGCGCGCGTCTCACTTTTGTAGGCCCGCTGAACGCGGGCCCGCTAACGTGATAAGATGCCGCGTGCGTGGCTACTTGCCACTAGACTGGGAGTACTCATGAAATCACTTCGCTTGATCCTGCCGGCCGCCACCCTCCTGGCTGCCCTGCTGTCCACCTCGCTCCTCTCATTTGGCACCCCTGCCTTCCAGAAGAAAGAGGGCAAGCCTTGCGCCACTTGCCACGAGAAGGGCAAGGCCACCAAGGAAAACCAACTGCTCAACGCAACCGGGAAGTACTACAAGGAAAAGAAGACCCTGGAAGGCGCGCCCAAATAGGCCAGCGTTCGTCTGAGAGTTTTCGCGAGCAACCGGCACTACTTCGGTGTAGTGCCGGTTTTTCTTTTTGCCCGCGTTGCCGGGTGGTTGAACGGACTGGACCAGTGGCTGACGCCGTGGGTCGTCGCTCTATTGGGCCCGCTCGGGCTGTATGTCCTCGTCAGCGCGCTGGACGATCTTTGTATCGACCTGCTGTGGATACGCCGATCGGCAACCCGGCGCGACGCCAAGCGGCCAGAGGGCATTCCCGGAGAGACATCCATCGCACTGATGATCCCGCTCTGGAGCGAATCCAAAGTGATCGGCCCCATGCTCGATCACAACCTGGGCGCGATCGACTACGGCAACTATGAAGTCTTCGTCGGTGTGTACTGTAACGACGACAAGACCCGGGAGGCGGCCTTGGCGGCATCCCGCAAACACGCCCGCGTGCACGTTGCCGAGGTGCCGCATGACGGCCCCACCTGCAAAGCGGACTGCCTCAACTGGGTCTATCAGCGCATGCTGCTCTACGAGGAGGAGTCCGGCCGGCGGTTCACCCTCGTGGTCCTGCACGACGCCGAGGATTTGATCCACCCCCAGTCCCTCCGCATGATCGCCAGATACTCGGCCCGCGCGGAGATGGTGCAGGTCCCTGTCCTGCCGCTACCTACCGGCCTGCTCGAATTCACGCACGGCCTGTATTGCGATGATTTCGCGGAGAGCCAGGGGAAAGACCTGGAGACGCGCGTACAGGCCGGCGGCTTTCTGCCAGGCTGCGGTGTCGGCACGGGCTACCGGCGCGAAGCGCTGGAACTGCTGGCGGAGCGCGATGCCAATCAGATCTTCCATCCCGGCTCGTTGACGGAAGACTACGACACAGGCTGCCGCCTCCATCAGTTAGGCTGCAGGCAGGTGATCGTACCGTTGGTATTCCGGGACGGCGCGCCGCTGGCCACGCGTGAGCACTTCCCGCGAACGCAGAGCGCCGCCGTGCGGCAGCGCTCGCGATGGATTACGGGCAATGCCCTGCAAGCCTGGGAACGGTTTGGGTGGGGCCGCGGCATGCCGCGCCGCGCGGTGCAAATATGGTTTTTCTGGCGAGATCGCAAGGGACTGTGGGGCAACCCGTTGAGCCTGGCCTGCAATACTCTTCTTCTCTACGGTTGCTTCTCGTGGACGCTGCGGAATCAGATCCAGAGCAGCACCGTGTTGCTTGTGTTGACGGCCGTGAACGCGGCGCTGCTGGCCGAACGGATGATCGTTCGCATCTCCGTCTCCACATCCATCTATGGGCTTCGCTTCGGATTGCTGGCGCCAGCGCGCGCCATCTGGGGTAACTGGATCAACACACTTGCCACGGTAGAGGCGCTGTGGACATTCTTTTCAGCCAAGTTCAGGAAGCAACCGCTGCGCTGGCTGAAGACCGAACACGCATATCCCACTCGCACTGCGCTGCTGGGACACAAGCGGAGGCTCGGCGAGATCCTCGTCAGCAATGGCTACTGCACGCAGGAGGCGGTCGACTCAGCGCTGGGATCCTGTCCGCGGGGCCGCATGATTGGAGAGCATCTGATGGAATTGGGGTGGCTCTCGGAGGATGAGCTCTATGAGGCGTTGAGCCTGCAACAGAGCCTGCCCGTGGTGGATGTGGACGTGAAGAGCGTTCACCCGCGCGTGGCGCGCGCGCTGCCGGCGCAGGCCTCGCGCGAATGGCAGGTGATGCCGTTTCGCGTGGCGGGCGGCCGGCTCGACGTGGCCAGTCATCTCGTACCGACGGATCAGATGCAGGTGATGGTGCAGAAGTACACGCGGCTGGAGGTGCGATTCCACTTGGTGCCCAAGTCGCGTTTTGAGGAACTGCGCAAACAGATGATGGAGTGACGGGCTACAATCCTTGGAATGAGGACTGCCTGCTTCGGGTTGCTGTTGACGCTGAGTTCCGCGCTGCTCATGGGCCAGGCGCCGAAACGCGTCGTGATTCGGGGCGCAATGGTGGTGGAAGGCGTCGGGACACCAGCGAGCGGCCCGAAGGACATCCTCATCGAAGGCAATCGGATCGCCTCTATCGTTCCTGCCGGCGCGGGCAACGCAATCAAGGCTGACGTTGAGATCGATGGGCGCGGCCGCTACGTTCTACCCGGCTTCATCAATCTGCACGGCCACATTCAGGACGAGCGCGCGGGCAAGCCGATGCCGGTGGACTACTGCCTGAAGCTGTGGCTGGCATCGGGCATCACGACGGTGCGCGACGTGGGCTCCCACTGGGAAAAGGCGAAGGTTTGGCGGGCGGAATCGGCGGCCGGCACGCGGGTAGCGCCAAGGCTGCTGCTATACCGGGTGTTCTCGGCGCAGACAGCGGATGAGGCGCGGAAGCGGGTGGAGCAGTTCCACGCCGACGGCGTGGATGGCATCAAGTTCCTGGGCACGCACCGCGACGTGATGGACGCGATGTCGGAGACGGCGCGGCGGCTGGGCATCCGGCGCGCGCATCACGCCGGAGTGGAAGAGACCAACGCACGGGACGACATCCGGAACCAGACGACCACTATCGAGCACTGGTACGGGATTCCGGACGCGGCGCTGCCCAACGGCGTACAGGGCTTCCCCGCCTCGTACAACTACTCGAACGAGCTGGACCGCTTCCGCTATGCCGGCCGGTTGTGGCGCGAGGCGGATCCGGCGCGCGTAAGCGAGGTGCTGGACGGGATGGTGAAGGCGGGCGTGGCGTGGGACCCGACGCTCTCGATCTACGAGGCCGCGCGGGACTTGGACAAGGCCGCGAATCAACCGTATTTCAAGGAGTATCTGCATCCCTCGCTAGGGGCATTCTTCGCGCCGAACCTGGCCAATCACGGATCGTTCTACACCGATTGGACAACGGAGGACGAGGTGTACTGGAAGGAAAACTACCAGTTGTGGATGAAGGCGGTGCGCGACTTCGCTGCCAAGGGCGGCATTGTCGGCACGGGCGAGGACGCCGGTTTCATCTACCGGATCTACGGCTTTGGCTATCTGCGCGAACTGGAGTTGCAGCAGGAGGCCGGGTTCCCTGCCCTGAAGGTAATCCAGCACGCGACGTATAACGGAGCGCGCATTCTGGGCATGGAGAATCAGATCGGCCGGGTGCGCGCCGGATGGCTGGCGGACCTGATCGTGGTGAAGGGGAATCCGATGTCGAACCTGAAGATCCTGTACCCGCACCAGGGTGGTATCGAGTGGACGATCAAGGACGGCAAGCCGTATAGCGCGTCAGCTTTGGCGGCAGACGTGCGGAAGATGGTGGCGGAGGCGGACAGGAAATGAGAGTGCTGCTTGCGGGGTTGCTGGCGGTGTGCGGGTGGGGCCAGGAGTGGCCGCAGTTTCGGGGCTCGGCGGGGATGACGGGGGTGGTGGCGGGGGCTGGGCCCGAGGTGCCGTTGCGGGTGCTGTGGCAGTGGGAGGGGGGCGAATCGGTGGAGTCCTCGGCGGCGATCGTGGGTGGGGCGGTGTACTTTGGCACGGGCACTGGCGAGCTCGTGTCGCTGGACTTCGAGACGGGCAAGGTGCGGTGGAAGTACAAGGCCGGGGAGTCGATTGGGGAGAGCTCGCCGGCGGTGGCGGGGGGCATCGTGTATATCGGCGATCTGGAGGGTGTTGTACACGCGGTGCGCGCGGCGACGGGGCAGAAGGTGTGGACGTTTAAGACAGGGAGCGAAGTGAAGGCATCTCCTGTGGTGGCCGAGGGCAAGGTGGTGATCGGGTCTTACGATGGCTCGCTATACGGGCTGGACGAGCTGACGGGCAAGGTGGCGTGGACGTTCAAGACAGAAGGGCAGGTCCATTCGAGCGCGGCGATCGTGGCTGGCGTGGCGTGGATCGCAGGTTGCGACGGACACTTGCGGGGCATCCGGGTGGCGGATGGCAAGCAGGTGGCGGCGGTGAAGACGGGCTCGTATGCCGCGGCGTCTCCGGCGTTCGCCGGGGGGCGGGCGTACTTTGCGACGTACGACAACGAGGTGATGGCGTTGGATCCGAAGTCCGGGCGGATACTGTGGCGGTATGAGCACCCACAGCGGAAGTTTCCGTATGTCAGTTCGGCGGCGCTGTTCGAGGGTCTGGTAATTGTCGGCGGGCGGGACAAGATGCTGCACGCGCTGGACGCGGCGACGGGCAAAGAGAAGTGGAGCTACATGACGAAGGCGCGGATCGAGGGCTCGCCGGTGGTGGCTGGGGGGCGCGTCTATATAGGCGGAGGCGATGGGCGGTTCTATGTATTTGACGGGCGGAGCGGGGCGAAGTTGCAGGAGTGGGAGGCGGGCTCGGCGTTCAGCGCGTCGCCGGCGATAGCGAACGGCAGGGTGGTGATCGGCACTCTGGACGGGCGGGTGGTGTGTCTGGCGCATTAAGGCTGGTGCTGGCGGATGATCTGACTGGGACGCTCGAAGTGGGGGCGATCCTGAAGCAGGCGGGCCGGCGTGTGCGGATCGGCATTGGCGAGGTGCCGGCGGTGGAAGAGGATGAGGTAGCGGTGATCGACTGCCAGACGCGGCGGCTGGGGGCGGAGGCGGCGATGGGGCGGTATGCGGACATTCTGCGGGCAGCGGCGCGACCGGCGGAAGAGCTTTACGTCAAAGTGGACTCCACGCTGCGCGGGAATGTGGCCGCGGCGCTGCAAGCCGTGCTGATGCAGTATCCGGAAGCCGGCATCACACTCTGCCCGGCGTATCCTTCGCAGGGCCGAAAGGTGGTGGGAGGGCAGGTGCTGGTGCATGGGGAGGCGCTGCGAGCGCGGAGCAGCGCGGACGAGTGCGCGGAGCCGGTGGGCAGCGGGGTGGTCAGTGAGCTGGTGTCTCCGTTGGGGCGCCGGGTGAGGGCGTACGACGCGGAGACGGAGGAAGAGCTGCGGGCGATGTGGACGGACGGGGTGGTGATGGCGGGCTCGGCGGGGCTGCTGGCCGCGAGGTTTCCGCGGCAGGCCGGGGCGGGCGTAGCGCGCGGGGCGCTGGCGGGCCGGCGCTGGCTGGTGGCGTGCGGGAGTATGAATCCGGCGACGCAGAGGCAACTGGCGGAATCGCCGTGGGCAGTCCTGCGGTATCCGGCCACGCAGGAAGAGCTGGCGGAGCGACTGGAGACAGATCGCGGCGTGGTGGTGGCTACGCCGGCGGAGCGCTGCGAGGAAGACATGACGGGCTGGCTGGCGGCAATGGCGCAGGGGAGCGGCGCGACCGGGCTGATCGTGTTTGGCGGCGACACGGCTGCCTCAATACTGGCAGTGCACGGGATCCGAAGCCTGGAGGCGGCAGGGGAGATCCTGCCGGGCGTACCGTGCTCGTGGGTGCAGTTGCGGGGCGCGGAGACGCCGCTGCTCACCAAGGCCGGCGGGTTTGGAGCGCCGGGCTTACTGAGCAGCCTGATAAGTGAGATAAACAAAGCATGAGAATCGCGGTGACGATGGGAGACTCGAGCGGCGTGGGCCCGGAGATTCTCCTGCTGGCGGCGCAGGCGGGCAGCCTGACGCAGCCTTACGTGGTGTATGGCGACCTGAGCGTGCTGGAACTGTGCCGCGAGAGGCTGGGGCTCGGGGTGGAGTTGCGGGCGATTGCGGACGTTGGCGAGTGGCAGGCCGGTCCGGTGAATGTGCTCGACATGAAGATGCTGCGGCGGGAGCAGGTCCGGCCGGGCGAAATCACGAAGGAATCCGGCGCGGCGGCGCGCGCGTATGTGGTGGCGGCGGCGGAGGCGGCGCTGACCGGGCTGGTGGCAGCGATGGTGACGCTGCCGATGAACAAGGGCGCGACGGAGCTCTCGGACCCCACTTTTACGGGGCACACGGAGTTGATCGGCGAGGTGTGCGGCGCGAAGAGCGTGACGATCATGCTGATTTCGGACGCGCTGGCGGTGTCACACGTGAGCACGCACGTCTCGCTGAGCGAGGCGATCCGGCGGGTGACGAAAGAGCGCGTGCAGACGATCACGCGGCTGACGTGTGACGCGCTGCGGCGGATGCATGACAGGCCGCGGGTGGCAGTGGCGGGGCTGAATCCTCATGCCGGCGAGGGGGGGCTTTTCGGCAGGGAAGAGATCGAGGTGATCGAGCCGGCGATTCGCGAGTTGCGGGCCGAGGGGTATGACGTGGAAGGACCAGTGCCGCCGGACACGCTGTTTTACCTGGCGGTGAAACGGAAGAAGTTTGAGGGGATCGTCTGCATGTACCACGATCAGGGGCACATTCCGATGAAGCTGATGGACTTCGAATCGGCCGTGAATGTGACGCTGGGGGTGCCGATCATTCGCACGTCTGTGGACCACGGCACGGCGTTTGACATTGCGTGGCAGGGGAAGGCGTCGATCCGGAGCTTCACGCAGGCGTTTGATCTGGCGGTGCGAATGGCCGGCTGAGGACGATGGGCGGGCAGGGGCACAACTGGCTGTATTGGGTGCGGGGATAAGTATCCGTTGTTCCAACACTTGTGGGACTGTTTGTGTTTGGGAGGCCAGCCATTTTTGGCGATTCCAGGCTTTCCGGGCGAGTTGGGCCTGGCAGTGGAGCTTGTGGAGTTTCGCCCCGATGGCGAGGAAAAGGGGGTCTTTGACACAGAATTCGTGAACTCCGCGAGGGAAGCTGCGATGGCGGAGGATGGACTTGTCCAACACGCGGGTTTCAAAGGCGGCTAGTTCCTCGCCCCATTGCGCGAGGTACAGGTAGTTGAGGCAGAGGGCGCGTTCGGCGGGGTCTTCGATGCATGCAGCGGCGGGCTCGACGACGGCGCGGATGCGGGCCTCCCAGACGGGGTGGAGGGGGAATTTGCGGGCGTAGAGGTGATGGCGGCAGGCGTTGCGGGAGACCTTTTCCTTACCGGCGGGCGTGGATGGGCCGTGCGAGAGGCGGGCATTGGCGCGATTGGCGGCGAGTTTCTTGTCGGTCATACGCAGTAAGGCCATGGTTCAGCTCCCGGAAGGAGTGTACTACGGCGTGTCAAGGAATCGGTGCGGTTGGGGGAAGTCGTTCTGTTTTTTTGCAATGGGATAGGGGGTGTTTTGGGGTGTGTGAATGGGTGGAACCCGGGGGGCAAATTGCGACGGACGCTGTTCCGCCTCTGGAGGCCCTTGAAACGATTCCTTGACTATTTCGGCTAATCGGGTATAGTTAGAACTAACCAATTTACCCGTGAAGCGTCCAACCACAGTAATGAGAATCGTCGCCATCCTGCTGATGATGACCGTTAGCCTTGCTGTTGCTGGCAACACTCTCCCGAGTTGCATCTCTAGCTTGGAATCCACCACGCACTGCGGCGATTCTTGCTGTCCTCATCACCAGCCGACCCCGGCTCCAGCCAAACACTGTCCGCAGTCTGTGTGTGCTTCAGCAAACACGGATACGTCGGCGATCTTGAGCGCCGTGGACGAAGAGTATGGAAAGTGCGAACTGACGGCGGTTCTGACAGGGATAGCGACTCACGCTGGTGGCATCGGCCGAGATAGGCTGTTGCACACTTTGGCGATCGCAGCGCCACCGTACTCAGGGACATTGCACCTCCGTTGCGGTGTTTTGCGAATCTGATCTTCTTTCTCCCTCCTTCCTCCTCTCGTCTTGTGCTGCTGACCTATCCAGACTCCCTGGTTAGCCGGTGGCGTGTCAGGCCACAAACATCCAACCCGAATTCCCTACAGGAGAAAGAACCATGACTCGAATCTTCATTTTTGTTGCCCTGTTCGCATCCATCCTCGGAACCACGCTGAATGCGGCTGAGACCAAGCCCATGCTAACCGAGAAGGAAGCCAAGGCGTTGGTGGCGAGCGCGAAGACGCCTGCCGATCATATGAAACTTGCCGGGCACTACCGGCAGATGTCCGACAAGTTCCTTGCCGAATCGAAGAACCACGAACAGATGAAGGCCGGGTATGAGAGCAACCCGACCTACACATCGAGTAAGTTCAAAGCGGGCACTATCGATCACTGCGAGTACTTCGTCAAGACGTTTCGCGAGAACGCGAAGAAGATGCTGGAACTGGCGGTCCTGCACGAGGACATGGCGAAACTTACCGACAAGAAGTAGAAGTTACTGGAGCACCTGGGGCGAGGGTGAGCGGCCCTTGCCCCACGAAGGACACGAGCTCCGGTCCAGGTGTCGTGACTGTAGCCGCCGCTCACGCTGACTGCGCGTTCCTGTAGCGCGATCTGACTCTCGCTTTAAGCCGAGTGAGTGGAATGCCGCACGACGCGGCCATCGGCGCAGCCAGGCGTGGCTAGCTTCCGGCCAAAGTGTAGATTACTTCCGCGGAAAACCTTCGGCCCAAAACGTGCGGTGGTCCAGTGTGATTGCTCGGTTCCTACAGGAGAGAGACTATGAATGTTCGGCGCTTCTTCGCTAGTTTCTTGATCAGTTCGTGCCTGGTTTTTGCCCAGATGGGTCCAGGGATGGGTCCAGGCTCGGGTCCTTCGAATGATCCATCCGGAAGCTTCATGCAGATGTTCCAGGGCATGGGCGGCACACCGATGATGGGATCCGGCATGGGAGTTGGGATGACGGATGACTTCGTGGTCGCTTCCGACGGCACCGCCTATGTTCTTCGCTCAATCGCTTCGACGACGCCTGGGAACGGCGCAGCGCAGTCGTATTCCTGGCAGTTCGAATTGACTGCCATTAGTGCCGTTGACGGCAGTTCGATGTGGAAGTTGCCGATACCCGGAGGCCGCGCCTCGAGGCCCGTCCTCGCGAGCGATGGACTCATCTACATGACAGTTGATAACTATCAGATGTTCTACAATAACTTCCGGTCTGGCGGGTCGATGATGACGCCCGATCAGGCTCAAGTTAACGACGGCCAACTCCTGGTCATCTCCCAGACAAAAGGAAGTGCTGCGATCCAACGCACGATCCAGACCGCATCCGACGTTCTCTCCGTACCCAGGATTGTCGCGGATGGATCCGGCAACTATCTGATCTACGTCCTCGGCTACGACATGATGTCCTGGACATCGATGCCAGGGTCCGCCGCAACGAAGTTCGCACCGGGAGAGAAGACCCTCTACGCTTATCGGCCCGATGGCTCGTTGAAGTTCTCGGTGAAACTCTCTCAGACTACAGATGGGATGTCCCATCCCTAGGCTATTTAGGGCAAGCTAAGCGGAGTGCCGGGGGGATTCAGAGAAACCGTTAGCAGTTGGGCTGGGGCCGCGCCTTCCGCGGCAACGATTGAAGTACCAACTTGATCGCCACCTACTCCGCCGCCTCCACAGTCAATGCATCGCCTCCCCGGATCAGCCCCGCCCGCCGCGCTACCTCCCGCGGCCATTCTTGCTGCCACACCGCGTTCAACCGCAGCAGCGCCAGCAGCCCCACCAATGCCAGCCCGCCGAAGGCCAGCATCCCGCTTCCGTAACTACCTGTCAGATCCCTCAACACGCCCATCTGCGAAGGCAGCAGAAACCCGCCGATACCGCCAGCCGCGCCCACCAACCCGGTCATCACGCCCACTGATTTCTCAAACCGCTGCGGCACCAGTTGAAACACAGCGCCGTTGCCCATCCCGAACATCGCCATCACCAGCCCCAACAACGGCAGAGCCACCAGCACCGGCGGCAGAGTTGCCACCGCGCACAGCCCAGCGCCCGACACGGCCAGCACGGAGATCAGCACGCGGAAGCCTCCGATCCTGTCTGCCAGCATTCCGCCGATGGGCCGCAGGAAACTCCCGCAGACCACCACTATCGTGGTGAAGTCGCCCGCCTGCACCTTCGGCATCTTGTACTGATCCACGAAGAAGATTGTCAGAAAGCTCGCCAGCCCGACAAAGCCTCCAAACGTGATGGAGTACAGAAAGCAGAACCAAGCCGTATCCGGCTCCTTCAGCAGATCTTTATACTGTGCCCAGGTCACCTGCTTCCTTGGCGCCGGGCTCTCTTTCGCGATCCACGCGAACACCACCAGCACCAGCGCCACCGGCAGCGCGGCCAGCGCGAATGCATTGGCCCAGCCGAAATGCGCCGCGATCCTGGGCGCGAAGAGTGTTGCCAGCAGGGTGCCCGAGTTGCCTGCGCCGGCGATGCCCATCGCCAAGCCCTGGTACTCCGCTGGATACCAGCGCGAGGCTAGCGGCAGGGCTACGGCGAAACTCGCCCCAGCGATACCCAGCAGCACGCCCACTCCGAGAAACTCATAGTAGCTCGATGCCACACGCCACCCCAGCATCAACGGAATCAGCGTCAACAGCAGCCCAGTCAACCCCGCCCGCCGCCCGCCCACGCGATCCGCCATCGCACCGAGAATGGGCCGGAAGAACGATCCAGCCAGCAAAGGGACGGCCACCAGCAACCCCTTCTGCGACGCGCTCAGCTTGAGGGTCTCCGCCAGGAAGGGGCTCAACGGCCCCAGCAAGACCCACACCATGAAGCTCACATCAAAATAGAGGAACGCCGCCACCAATGTCGGCAGGTGGCCGGCCTTCAGGAATCCCTTGTTCATGCTGCTGTCTCCTCTTCCAATTCGTTCTCACTCGATTTCGCGTCGGGCAGTTGGATGTGAATGATCCCGTCCGACACCCGCACCGGATAAGTGGTCACACCCACCGGCACGTTGGGCGAGACCACTTTGCCCGTCTCCAGGCAAACGTTCCAACCATGCAGCGGGCACACCACCTTCGTGCCTTTCGTAATCCCGTCGCAGAGCGGCCCCAGATTATGAGGGCAGCGATTGTCGATCGCCTTGAATCCCTCCGGCAGATGGAAGATCGCCAATTCCCTTCGTCCGAGGCGGACGCTGCGGCCTTCCCGGAGCGGGATGTTGCCGGCCTCTGTCACTTTGAACCACGCCATCTGCGCTATACCTCCACCGGTGTTTCCAACGATTGAATCTGAACGAACTGCGATGCCGTCCGCGGCATTGCCCCTTCCTGCCATGCGTCGTACGATGCCGCCTTCGCCTTGTGCAGCCGCTCCAGCAGCGCGGCGCGCGCCTCCGGTGGGGCGTATACTGTCTCCCGTCGGATCTTGTCCATCCCGAGGCGCTCCACAAAGTCGTAGCTGCGCTCCAGATAGTTGCCTCCTTCGCGGTAGTACTGGAAGAACAGCTCCGCCGATTCCAGGGCCTCCTCCGTGGTGGCCACAGTGATCAGCACGTCGGCCTTCCGAACGCTCTTGCCGGCCGCACCGCCCACCACCACCTGCCACGACCCCTCCTGGCCCACCAAGCCGATATCCTTCACCGTCGCTTCGGCGCAGTTTCTGGGGCAGCCCACCACGGCCAACTTCGTCTTGTGCGGCGTGTACAGGTTCTCCAGCCGCTTTTCCAACTCGATCCCGGTGCCGATGGCCTCCTGCGTGCCAAACCGGCAGTAGTCCGCGCCCACGCAGGTCTTCACCATCCGCAGGCCCTTTGAATACCCCTGTCCGGAGGGCATCCCAAGGTCCGCCCACATGCCCGGCAGATCTTCCTTATTGACGCCCAGCAGGTCGATCCGCTGGCTGCCCGTCACCTTCACCAGTGGCACGTTGTACTTGTCCGCGACGTCCGCGATCTTCCGCAACTCATCCGGCGATGTGACTCCGCCGCGCATGCGCGGGATCACGCTGAACGTCCCATCCCTCTGGATGTTGGCATGCACCCGGTCGTTGATAAACCTCGACGCGCGGTCCTCTTCGTGCCCGCCATTCCACACCACATCCACCATGTAGCTCAGCGCCGGCCGGCACTTCTCGCAGCCCACGCCGTTGCCGTAAATCTCCAATACCTGCTGCACACCGCGGATCTGCTGCGTGTGAATCATGGATCGCAACTGCTCCTCGGAATACGGAACGCACCCGCAGAGCACCTGCGCCTTATCCGGCTCAAAGCCCGGGGCCACCGCAGCCAGCAGTGCGTTGCACGTTCCAGCACACGATCCGCAGCCCGTGCTGGCCCGCGTCGCCTCCTTCAGTTGCGGCAGCGTACAGATGCCCCGGTCGTGAATCGCCTCGATGATGGCGCCCTTGGTTACGCCCATGCACCCGCAGACCACCTCCGCGTCCGACATTTCGGCCACCGTCGCGCCGGGGTCTTTCTTCGGCTCCGGAATCAACAGGCTCCGCCGCTTCGCCGTCAGATCCTGCCGCGAGCGGATCCACTCCATGTACTGCCCGCTCTCGGTGACGTCTCCCACGAGGATTGCCCCGATCATGCGGCCTTCCCGCAGCACCAGCTTCTTGTAGATCCCCAGTCCGGGATCTTCATACCGCACCACGTCCACGCCGGCCTCGGCCTCGTCGAACGTGCCCGCCGAGAAGACGTCCACACCGGCCACTTTCAGCTTGGTCGCGGTCGAACTGCCCTCATAGACCGGCCCGCGGTTCCCGGTGATCGTGGCCGCCAGCACCTTTCCCTGTTCGATTAGCGGCGCCACCAGCCCGTACGTCATGCCCCGGTGTTCCACGCATTCGCCCACGGCGTAGATGTCGGGGTCCGACGTCTCCATGTAGTCGTTCACCACGATCCCGCGCTTCACCGTCAGTCCCGCCATCCGGCCCAGTTCGACATTCGGAATGATGCCGGCCGCTACCACCACGATGTCCGCCGGCAACAGTTTCCCGGTGTTCAACTCAACTGACTCCACATGCTTCGATCCGTGCACCGCCTGGATGGTGCACTTGGTTCTGACATGAATCCCGAGGTTCTCGATCTTGCGCTGCAGGTAGTGGCCGCCGGTGTTGTCCAACTGGCGGTTCATCAGCGTGTCGAGCAGGTGGATGATGGTCACGTCGCAGCCCTGCACCTGCAGTCCGCGCGCCGCCTCCAACCCCAGTAGCCCGCCGCCCACCACCACCGCGTGTTTGCCCGGTCCGGACCATTCCAGCAGCCGCTTGGTGTCGTCCAATGTCCGCCACGCGCACACCCCGGCCTTCTCCATCCCCGGTATCGGCGGGATCATCGAGCGGCTCCCCGTCGCCAGCAGAAGTTTGTCGTACTTCGTCACCGAGCCGTCGTCGCCGTTCACGGTCCGCGCCAGCGGGTCGATCCCGGTCACGCGCACACCCAGCCGCAACGTAATACTGTTCTCCTGGTACCAGTTCAATGGGTTCAGCGTGATCCCCTCAAAATCCTGCACGCCCGCCAGCACGTTGGAAAGCAGAATCCGACTGTAGTTTACGTGCGTCTCATCGCCGAAGACCGTCACGTCAAACTGCTTCCCATGGCGCAGAATCTGTTCCAGGCAGGCGATCCCCGCCATGCCGTTGCCAACCACCACCAGGCTCGGCTTGTTCGGTTTCCGACTCCTCATGATCAAACGCTCCTTTCCACGCGCACCGCACACTGTTTAAAATTGGGCTCCCGTGAGATCGGATCAAATGCGCTCATCGTCAGCCGGTTCGAGTTGTATTCAAAGAAGTGGAATGGCAGGAACACCTGCCCAGGCGCGACGATGGACGTCACGCGCAGCTCCACGCCGCTCACTGCGCCACGCCGCGAAACTATGGTCACCCGGTCGTGCATCTCCAGCCCAAGTCCCTCGGCGTCGCTCGGGTTCATCTCCAGCCACGCCCTGGGGCTCATCCGCTCCAGCATCGCCACCGCACCCGTCTTGGTGCGGGTGTGCCAGTGTTCCACCGTGCGTCCGGTATTCAGAATGAAAGGATACCTGCCGTTCACCGGCTCGGGCTCCGGCTTCCACTCGATCGGGAACAGCTTTGCTTTGCCGTCGGCGTACTCAAACTGCCCATCGCTGTACAGCCGCCGGGTCTCCAGCCCATGCTCGTCGGAGGTGTGCGGCCACTGTACCGGCCCCCGAGTTTCCAGCAGCGCGTAGGTGATGCCGGAGTAATCGCAAAGCCGCCCCTTCGATACGCGCCGCCACTCGGCGAAAGCGTCCGCCGGTCCCGTCCAGCCGGGGAACAGTTTCTCCCGCAGCCCCATCTGCCCGGCCGTTCGCATGAAGATTTCAAAGTCCGGCAACGCCTCGCCCGGAGGCGCCACCGCCGCGTTCACCTTGCTCACCCGGCGTTCGGAATTGGTATAAGTGCCTTCCTTCTCGCCCCAGATCGCCGCGGGCAGGACCAGGTCCGCCTGCTCCGTTGTGGGAGTCGGGTGGAACCCATCCTGCACCACCAGGAACTCCAGGTTGCCCAAGGCCTGCATCAGCACGTCGTAGTTCGGAAAGGACACCAGGGGATTCGTCGCGATGATCCACAGGCCCCGGATCTGCTTCTTCACCATCGCCTCAATCACGTCTGGGTAGGCATGCCCGCGCTTGGAAGGAATCTCTTCCACCGGCACATTCCACATGGCCGCCAGCTCCGCCCGGTGGTCCCCATCCTCAAACTTGCGGTAACCCGGCAGCGCCGAACTGAAGCTCGCCTCCCGCGAGCCCATCGCGTTGCACTGGCCCGTGATGGAGAACGGCGAAGCACCAGCGTGCCCCAGCTTGCCCGTCAGCAGCGACAGATTGCAGATTGCATTCACCGTCTCCGCGCCCTGCGTGGAGTGATTCACTCCCATCGTCCAGCCCACGAATGGCGCGCGCGCCTGGCCGAACTTGCGCGCCACCAGCACAATCTGGCTCTCGCTCAGGCCCGTGATCTCTGCCACCCGCGCCGGCGTGTACTTCGCCAGGTGTGCCTTCAGTTCCGCGAATCCGGTGGTGTGCGCCTCTACATACGCCGTATCCACCATGCCTTCTTCAATCAGAACGTGGGCGATCCCGTTCAGCAGAGCGATATCGGAGCGCGGCTTCACCGGCAGATGGATGTCCGCCAGCATCGCAGTCTTCGTCACCCTGGGGTCCACCACGATCACCGTGCCGCCCGTGTTCTCCGCCAGCCGCTGGCAGAGAATCGGGTGGTTGTCCGCAATGTTGGCGCCGATCAGCACCACCAGGTCCGCCTGCGCCAGGTCGTCATAGGCGCCGGGAGGCCCGTCCGAGCCGAAGCTCCGTTTGTACCCCGACACCGCGCTCGCCATGCACAGCGTCGTATTGCCGTCGTAGTTCGACGTCCCGAACCCAAGCTGCACCAGTTTGCCCAGCGCGTAAAACTCCTCGGTCACTAACTGTCCGGTGGACAACACGCCCAACGACTGCGCGCCGTACTTGCGCTGGATCTCGCCAAAGCGGCCCACCATCGTCTCCAGCGCGTTATCCCACGTGACGCGCTCCAGCCTGCCGCCGCGCTTCAGCAGCGGATAGCGCGCCCGGCTCTTCGCTTGCAGCGTATGATGCTCGCTCAACCCCTTCGGACAGAGCTTGCCCATGTTCACCGGGTGGCTCTCATCCCCGCGCACGGCCACGGCGCGCCCGTCGCGCACGCCCACCTTCATGCCGCAGCCCACCGAGCAGTAGCCGCAGGTCGTCGAGACCCACCGCTCCGGCACTTTCTCCGCCGACGTGTAGCCGTATTCGGCGTCATTCGCGTAGGAGTATTTGTCGGCCAGAATGTCCAGCCCCAACATCTGCTTCCACGATTTCTTCATGCCGCCTCCGACCCCGAGAAGAACGAGAGCGCCATGTTACGCGGCACCACACTTACGAAGAACAGGTAGCGGCCCAGGATTTCGCCGCCTAACGCCACGGGCAGCGCGATCCAGGCCGGTATTACCGGAGCGGCCACCAGCAGCAACAGGCCTAGCCGCCACGCCGTATGCCGCCGTAGCGGCCTCTCCAACAACCGTGCGCTCTGCCGCAGCTCAAACTCATAGGCCCGGCGCATTGAGACTACCTTTCCGGCAAACAGCGCCGCCTGCGCCACTGCCGCCGCGCTCGCCCAGAGCCGCGTCTCGTTCGCGCCGCACGCCGCCACGGTCAGAAGCCCCAGTACGGCGCCGGTCAGAACGAACTCAGCCAAAGTCCGCATCGTGTTCCACGCCGGCCGCGCCGGCACCATGTAGATGTAGGCGCTCGCCACGACTCCAGCCAATCCCGTCACCACCGCCGCCAGGTGCAGAGGCAGCAGCAGGCCGGAGCCGAACCACGCGGCCGAAGCCGCCGCCGCGCTCGCTCCCGCGAACAGGGTGAAGAATAGAACCTCCCGGCTCAGCCAGGATCTCCGCCACATCTTCATCGCCCGCGGCGCATGAGCCGGCCGCCCCAGGTGCAGCAGCGAAAAGCCCAATGCCGCATGGCCCGCCGCTGTCGCCAGAAGAAACGCCAGTTTCGGAGCCGCGCTGCCCAACGCCAGCAGCGTCACAAATCCGCCTACGGCCATCTGAGTCAGCACCAGTAGAAACACCAGCGGCCAGTGCGGATGTTCCGGCCGCACGCGGTGGTAGTCCGCCTTCTTCAGCGTCTGGTTGATCCCCTCCGGCAGCGTGATACGCGTCGTAGACATCGTGTGTTCCGCCGGTGGTAGCCCTGGCGCGTTACCGGCAAAGGCGCCCGTCGCCCGCCACTCCGCGATGTTCACCAGCTCAATCTCAATGGCCTCCTGCGGACACGCGCTGACGCATGCCGGTGACCGCCCCTCCGACAGCCGGTTGTGGCACATGTCGCACTTGCCCACCACCCCACGCTCCTCGTTGAACTGCGGCACGCCGTACGGGCAATTCCAGGTGCAGTACTGGCAGCCGATGCATATCTCCGCGCTGTGCAGCACGATTCCGTTGCTCAGATCCTTCGAATACGCATCCACCGGGCAGCCGATCAGGCACGCCGGCTCCAGACAGTGGTTGCATCCCATCGAGAGATGGAACCGCTCCGCCAGTGGATAAATGCCGCCCTCCAACTCGCCCACCCGACGCCACTGGATCTCCACCGGGTTGTTGTTCTGCTCGCTGCATGCCACCTCGCAGCACTTGCACCCGATACACTTCGTCATGTCGAAGTGGAAACGGTACTGCTCACCCGCGCCCGGCGCGCGCAACGCCGGCTCGGCCACGGCCGCTCCGCCCGTCGTCACGCGGCAGAAGCTGGCGTCCGCTGTTCTTCCCAGGAGAGGCAGTGACATCGCTCTATTCCGCCAGTGCGCCGGCGCGCATCGCACTCACCATCGCCGCCCGCAAATTCACCACCCGGCCGATCACCATCACCGCCGGCGCCTCCACCTCAACCCGGCCCTTTGCCATCGCTCCCAGCGTGCTCTCCACCACGCGCTCCTGCGTCGTCGATGCCTTTTCGATCAGTGCTACCGGCTCCGTGTGCGGCCGCCCCAACACCATCAGGTGCCGCGCGATGCGCTCTCTGTGTTTCACGCCCATCAGCACGATCAGCGTGTCCACCCGCGCCACCTTCATCCAGTCCGCTTCCGTCCCGCCCTGGCACCGCGCCGTCACCACCGCCACCGACGACGACACGCCCCGGTGCGTCACCGGAATGCCCACCAGCGCCGGCCCGGCCAGTGAACTGCTCACTCCCGGTATCACGTTCACCCCAATGCCGTGCTGCTTCAGGAACAGGACCTCTTCCCCGCCACGCCCGAACACGAACGGGTCCCCGCCCTTCAACCGGACTACGCGTCGCCCCTCCCACACGTACTTCAGCAACAGGCGGTGAATCTCCTGCTGCATCTCCTCGGCGTGTCCTTCCTCCTTGCCCGTGTCGACGAAGATGGCCGTCGGTTCTGCCAGCGCCAGGATCTCCGCGCTCACCAACCGGTCATACAGCACCACTTCGGCCCGCTGCAGCGCTTTCAGGGCTTTCAGCGTAAGAAGCTCCGGGTCGCCTGGACCAGCGCCCACCAGAGACACCACGAACGTAGGATCTTGCATGAGCTTCGATGACTCCCAGAAAATGTCAGCGGATCAGGAGGGGCGGCCCAGGGACAAGGGGGCCGTGAGTCTACGTCGAGGGGGCTCCAACGAGGAGGGTATGGACCTACTGTAACGGGCGAATGGATTTCAGTCCAATCGAAAAAGCGAATGAAGGACAATCCATCTGGTTATCGATGCGACATTAACGAACGTTAAGTTTCATGGCAAGTTCATGAACCAACACACCTAGCTTGGGGGGCGACGGCTCCAGCCAAGGCTCATATCCGGCGGCCCGGATGGTCTCGGTCATGGTAGGGCCGATGGAAACAAGCTTGATCCGGTGCATCGGCTCCGCCAAGTCGACCCCGATCCGCCGGGCCACCTCATGCAGGTGATCCCACTGCACCGATGCCGTAAACACCACGATATCCGCCGCGCCGTCCGCGATCCGCCGAACGGCTTCTTCCAGCGGTCGGGTGTCCTCTGGCATTGCCCATTGGTAGACGGGCACTCGATCCACGCTACAGCCGAGCGCCGCCAGCCCGTCCAACAGCCGCTGATCCGGCCGGCCATACTCCTGCACCGCGATTCGTCGTTCTGTCCGTCTCTCGACGATGGCCAGCAACTCCCGGTAGGTCGCCGGATCCGGGGCCACTTCGGTGGGCTCAACGCCCAACTCCCTCAAGGCCTTTGCAGGCTTTGGGCCCCGCGCGATGGTAACGACGCTCCGCATCGCCTCAAAACGACCCTTCAGCACCTCGGCCAGTCGCCGCACGCCAACGCCGGTCAGGCAGATCACCGCCTCATACCGGCCGTCGGCCAGGCCCTCCCCGAATGCCACGGCCCCGGCATTTTCCTCCAGCGCCACTTCGCGCACCGAGGGCGCCACAAAGGCCTCCAGTCCGTTACGCCGCATTAACTCCGCCATCTCCACTGCCCGCCGCGATTCCAGCGCAACAATCCTCATCCCCCCATCTTAGTCTCGGAAGCACTAGCGGGAGTTTAATGCGATGAGTTGGCTGACAGCGGTATGCCATTGACCTGAAGGCGGTTGTGCGGGGAGGGGTGTATTACCCATGCGCGGCGCTGGTGAGTTTGTCGAGTCCGAGGGTGTCGGCCAGGCTCCGCTGAGCCAGAGTCTGCTTGGAAAGCACGGTTGCAGTTCGATGCGGACCCTTCTCGCCCTGGGCGGGGTAGAGCAGCACGAATTGTTTGATCTGGTCGAGTTCGGTCAGCAGATGCTCGACCGATAGGCCGGGCCATACGGTCTGTGATCTGCGGCGGAGCGGCTGTAGCCGCGACACGCCGAGCATGCAGTAGAAGACGTGGATGCGAATCTATCTGTCTGTCCAGTGGTGCATCGGGCCCCAGTTGAGCCAGTCGCCGTCTTTCAGGCCGCGGAAGACCTGTTCGATGCGCTGCTGACCGGTGTAGGCCGCGACGACCTGTTCGGCGGTCCAGTCCAGACGGTTGGTGAGCAAGACGGTCCGGCCGAGGCGATGCGCCATCAAAGCGAGCCAGGCCTGATGATCGAACTCGAATTGCAGATGCCATCGGCCATTGATGGACTGCAGATCGTAGCGCACAAGTTCGGCCAGGAAATCAGGGGACAGCCAGCGGCCGACCTTGTCGCGGATGCCGCGTTCCTCGAAGCGCGCTTTCGGCTTGGCCAGCTCCAGCGCCAGTCGCCGCAGATTCTGCATCGCCTTGGCCACTGAGGTGGTGAGGCTCTGCAGTTGTTCGGCGGCGAAGGAGGATGAGTACTTCATGACACATAGATAGTTCTGGCCGTGGACCATGTGCGGTTCGGCCGCGGCGCGAATGCCGGGCAGTCCGCTGCACGGGCTGAGTTGTCCGGCGTCGCGCGCGCGCAGTTCGGCCGGTGCCTGGTTCCACGGCAGGGCCGAGATCCAGCCGACTTGGGCCTGCTGGAGTTCGAGCGTATTGGCCAGCGCCGCAAACCCCTTGTCGAGCACCAGCGTGACGGTGTCGCGGCCGATCTGATTGCGGTCCAGCAGCGTGACGATGCGGGCCAGGGCTGCGGGCAGTTCGTCGGCATCGGCGACACTGCCGGGGTAGACGTGGTGGCAGAGGCCGAGTCCATTGTCACGGTCCAGCACATAGCTCGAGCCGACTTGCCGGAGGTTGTGGCGGCCTTGCTTGTTATGGCCTCGCTGCGGCAGCTGATTGCGGGAGTTGGTGCTGGCCACATAGGTGTGGAAGTTGGTGGTGTCATAGGCCAGCAGACGGCGGCCCACCAGTTGTCTGTCCTTCCACAGACCCAGCAGACGGCTCTGGGCCTGGTCCAATTCGTCGTTTTCGCTGCCGGTGCCGATGCGGTCGAAGCAATCCCAGAAGGCCTGTGCGGTGAAGCGCCCGGCCGGGAAGCCCCACAGGGAAGCGAGGATGGTGCGGCTGTACCAGTCAGCGACCTCGGACTTCGGGCCGGGCTGGCAAATCCGATGGATGGCTGCGAGAAGCAGATAGTGCGCCGGGGCGGGGCCAGGCCGGAGTGTTCCCACTGCGCTGACCGTGCGCGGTCAAATGATCGCCCAGCATCAGCTGCCGGCTGGGACTCATCCGCCGACAAGTGGAACGTCATCCAGGCGCCCATCACGGCAAACAACTCGTAGTACGAGGTAATCGCGATGAGCACGTTTGGATTGAAGGAGCGTCCACGATCCAAGCCGGTGAGCGCGGTAAGGGCGGCCACGGGGACGGCCAGAACACCGCCCATGAGGGATGCCATGACAAGTCCTTCGCTTTCGCTCATTTCCACGGACGGTTGGGTCTTCACTTGAGTTTCAGTAGTGCCCCAAGATGGCAGGATCAGGCCGATGCCACAGACGGGTGTGCCAGCGGGAGGTGAGGGAGGAGCACTTTCGGCCGCGCTCCCGTTGCGCTTCCTGTCCTGAGACCCGGCGAGAATGTTGGGTGCAGATAGAAATAGCCGCCCTTCCGGCGCGCGGTGCGTGGGAAGGGCGGCCCTTGTTTGACAGCGACAGCGTTTCCGGCTACAGCTTCATCTCCCAGCCCTTGCGGGTGAAGGGCTTGAGGTATTTGTTGGCCTCTTCGCTGTTGGTGAAGCGCATCTTCTTGGAATCCCACAGCAATTTGCCGGGCACGTGGAGGGCGACGGCGCCAAGGGCGAGCCATTCGATGTATTTGGTGGCGACGGCAAACTCGGAGACGCCGGGGGCGCCGCCTTTGCAGGCGCGGAGCCAATCCTGCTGGTGATTGATGCCGCGCTGGAGGACCTGCGGGGGGAGCTTGTATTCGGCCCAGCGGGAGGCGGGGAGCAGCCAAACGCCCTCGCCGCGGGAGGTGGTGGCCATGTGGCCCTTGGAGCCGACGAAGACGGCGCCGTTGCCGGGGGCGCGCATCTTCGGATCGGCGGATTGGACAAATGGAGGACGAGCCGGCGCGCCAGCAGGGCGGGGCGGGCCGCCGGGGCCGCCAGGACCGCCAGGGCCGAAGCCGGCCGGCTGGGGCTGGGCACGCTTGCCATCGATAGTGACGCGATCGCCTACCAGCATGGTGCCGTCGCCGCTGCCGAGGAAGGGCCGGCCCTTATCGGCGAGATTGTTCATGGCGGGGAAGAGGCGCTCGCCTTCTGCCATACCGGCAGGATTCTGGAAATCGCCACGCATGTTTTGATAGGTGTGAACGGTGACGGGCGGCATGTTGCCGCGGGCGGGAAACTCGAAGACGAGGTGAGCGCGGAGCGGCCAGACCCACTGGTTCTTGCCCTCGACGAAAACACATTCGACGCTGGTGGGCGCGGCGAGCGCGAGTTGCAGGGCGAGGTGGGCCGGGCCGAGATTGTGGACCAGCCAATCACCCATGGAGCCGCCGGTGGAGAAATCGAGAAAGGCACGCCACTGATTGGTCATCAGGGGATTGAAGGCGCGGGGCGCAGCCGGGCCGAGCCAGAGATCCCAATCGAGCGTGCCGGGAACTTCGACCTTTTCCGGGCCGGTTTCGGGGAGATTGGGCTGGCCGCCATAGATGCCGCCAGTCCAGGCGTGGAGCTCGCGCACTTCGCCGATTTCACCGGACCAGAGGATCTCGCAAGCGGTTTTGGTGCCCTCGTGATTGAAGCCCTGATTGCCCATCTGGGTGGCAACCTTGTACTTGACCGCGGCGTCAGCGAGGAGGCGGGATTCGGAAGCGGTGCGGGTGAGCGGCTTTTCGCAGTAGGTGTGTTTGCCAAGCTGCATGCAGTGGAGAGCGATGGCCGCGTGGAGGTGATCCGGTGTGGCGATCATCACGGCATCGATACTGCTGCCCTCTTTTTCAAGCATTTTGCGGAAATCTTTGTGCTTGCTGGCCTTGGGGTAGGCGGCGAATCCGCGGGCGGAGCGGACCTCGTCAACGTCGCAGAGGGCGACGACATTTTCGGTGGGCGCGACGCCCAGGAGGATCTCCGGGCCGCGGGTGCCGATGCCGACGGCGGCGATATTCAGCTTCTCGTTGGGGGACTTGTAGCCCGCGGCGGAGAGGGAGGCCGCGCTGCCAAAGCCGCCCAAAGGAACTGCGCCGGCCAACAGGGATCCATAGAAGAAATGGCGCCTGGAAACACGATTCTCGCTCATAGGAACACTCCAAGTAGACGATTCCGATTGGGCCCCGGGCGTAGAAGGAATGGCCTGCCAGCGGACGAGGCTTGGTGATGGGGCTGAGCCCCCCCCGTATTCTATTTGGACGCGAAGGGGAACGCAAATCGGGGAGGCGAGTGCGGCGATCAACCGAAGACGGCGCGGACCTCTTTGAGGAAGCGGGCCACCTTCTCGCGGGGGTCGCCGGCGCCGAGCGTCTCGATGGGGAGAACCCCGCGATAGCCGCCCTTGTCGATGATGGACTTCACGCGGGCGAGGTCCGTGGGCACTTCCTTTCGGCCGTACCAGACGGTCTCTTTGAGCTGCCACGAGACGGCGTAGGGGAGCAGACACTCGATTTCTTCGTAGGGATCGGCAGTGCGAAGGCTGCCTATGTCGAGGATGACGCCGAACCATTCGGAGTTGACGGCCTCCGTGATGCGGATGGTTTCGGCGGCGGATTTTACGAAGTCATTGTGGTTTTGCAGGCCGACGATGACGCCCTGGCGCTGGCCGTAGGCGGCGCACTCCTGGAAGGCGGGGATCATCCATTGCAGGGTCTGATCGAAGGTGGCGCCTTCGGCGACCTTGAGGCCGGTGAAGACGCGAACGACGGAGGCGCCGAGGATGGCGGCCGCATCGATCCATTCCTTGACCAGGGCGATGTCGCGCTGGCGGGCGGCGGCATCGGTGACGGCGAAGTCGTTGCGGACGCCGGTGCCGCTGATGGAGACTCCGTTGACGAAAGCGCGGCGTTTGAGGGCGTGGAGGACGGCGGCGGGGGGCGCTTTGGGGTAGGTGTCGAAGTAGTAGCCGGTGGCGTCGAGGGCGCCGATGCCGTGTTGGGCGCAGTAATCGATGACGCCGTTCCAATCGATGGTCTTGTCGCGGAGCGGCTGATTGAAGGAATAGGCGTTGAGGGCGATGCGGACGGCGGCGCCGGGTAGGTGGGCGACCTTGGCGCGAGCGCTCTGAGCGTGGAGGGTGGAGGCGCCGATGGAGGCAGCGGCGAAGGCGCGCCTGGTAAGTGAGGTGGGCATAGGGTTCCTTATGCGAGGGTCAGGCGGGCTGGACGAGAGTGAGGGTCTCCGCTTCCGGCGAGATCCGGATGGGGTTTCGCAAGGGACGGCCGAAGCCCTGAAAGGCCACTACCATCATGTCGCCGTCGAGCAGTTCGAGGCCGGCGCCGAAGCTGAATGCGTCGGCGCCGAAGAAGTGGACGTGGACATCGCCGGCACGCCGGTGCTGGGCGTACTTGAAATGGTGGTGCTCGATGTTGGCGAGCGTATGCGCCATTCGTTTCTCGCCGGAGCCGATCTCTTTGCTCCAGATAGTCTCGCCCGCGCGCTCGATGCTGACGCCGCCGGGCACAAAAGTGAAATCGGGCTCGACGATGAGCTCCGGGCCGAACGAACACTGGCGGAGCTTGGAGGGCGCGAGGTAGAGATAGTTGCGGCGTTCGGTCTTGTGATCGGAGAATTCGTTGCCCATGGCCATGCCGATTCTGCGGGGCGCGCCGGTGTCGTCGATCAGGTAGACGCCGGCGATCTCGGGCTCCTCGCCGCCGTCTTCGGCGTAGGGGGGCACCTCCAGGGGCTCGCCGTGGGCGCGGAGGATGAGGCCGCTGCCTTTGTAGAACCACTCGGGAGCCGCGCCGATCTGGCCGGCGGGCGGGCGGCCACCCTCGACGCCCCAGCGGTACATGCGCATGCTGTCGGTCTCCTGCTCGACGGCGGCATGCATTTTCTGGCGGGTTTCGGCGCTGGCGAGATGCGTGAGACCGGTGCCGCTGACGAGGCAGCGGGCGGGCTCGGTTGGGTGGTCGAAGGGCACCAGGATTTTCCACGGGGTGCGGCCCAGGCAGAGATCGTCGTAGCGCTCCACCGATTCGACGGGCAGCGAGAGGAGCAGCGCAGCAAGCGGCCGGCGCTCGTGGAATGCGGCGAGGGCCGCGGCGTAGGCGGTGGAAAAACCGCGGAGGATGGAGACGCTGTCATCGGCGGCAAGAGCGATGCGCCGGCCGTGCGTGGGATGGGCGAGCTGTAAGAGTCGTAGCATGTGTTACGCCTTGGCCTGGCGCTTGTGCCAGTCTTCCGAGAAGAGGTCAAAGTGGACGCGCTCGCGGGGGTGAGCGGCAATGAAGTCCTCGTTGAGAGTGAGGCCGAGACCGGGGCGATCCGGGAGGGAGAAGTAGCCATCGACGACCTCGGGATAGTGGTCCACGGCGCCTTTCACCCAGGCGTCGGCGAAGTCGTTGAAGTGCTCCAGGATCTTGAAGTTGGTGGTACAGGCGGCGAGGTGAACATTGGCGGCGGTGGCGACGGGACCGCAGACGTTGTGGGGCGCCATGAGCATGTAATAGGCCTCGGCCCAGGCGGCAAGCTTGCGGGCCTCGGAGATGCCGCCGAAATGGGAGAGATCGATCTGCACGATGTCGCAGGCCTGGAGCTCGAAGAGCTCACGGCAATCGAAGCGGGTGTGGAGGCGCTCGCCAGTGGCGATGGGCAGGTGAACAGCCTCGGCGACCTTCTTGAGGGCTTTGAGGTTTTCCGGCGGAACCGGCTCCTCTAGCCAGGCAGGCTGGAACGGCTCCAACTCCCGGGCGATCTGAATGGCGGTGGATGGGTTGAATCGTCCGTGCATCTCGACGAAGATGTCGAAGTCGGGACCGGTTTCGTGGCGCACGGCTTCGACCAGAGAGATGGACTTGAGGCGCTCCTGGCGATCGAGCTCATAGAATCCGGCGCCGAAGGGATCGAGCTTGGCGCCGAGATAGCCCTTTTCCACGACGCGGCGGGCTGCCTTGGCGAACTCCTCGGGCGTGCGCTCCACCGTGTACCAGCCGTTGGCGTAGGCCTTGATCCGCGGCCGGACTGCGCCGCCCATCAAGCGGTAGACGGGCTGGTTGAGAGCCTTGCCGATGATGTCCCAGCAGGCCAACTCGATGAGCGAGATGCCGCTCATGGCCACCTCACCGGCGCGGCTGTAATCGTGCAGGCGCATGTTATCGACAATCAGCTCGCGATCGAAGGGATCCTTGCCGATGGCGTAGCGCGGTGCGGCTTCGGCCAGGTAGCCGAGGAGCGCTTCCGTGTTGTTGATCATGCGCACTTCACCGACGCCGCTGATGCCTTCGTCGGTCTCCACGACGACGAAAGTGAGGTTGCGCCAGGGGGTGCCCATGACGAGGGGACGGACGTTGGTGATTTTCATGGCGTGCGAGGTGAATATATCAAAGCGGGGGCGGAGCGGGGTGTGGGCGGCGCCGGAGCGCTACTGCTTGCCAGCGAGCCAGCGTTGATCGAAGCGGGCGAAGGTGATGAGCTCGTAGGCGCGTTTCTCGCCTCGCTCGTAAAGCAGGCCGATGCGGCCGTCCTCGAGCTGGGCGAGCGAGGAGTAGGCAGCTGGGCCATCGTGGACCAGGCGGGCCACGGGCCAGGTTTTGCCCTCGTCGCGGCTGAGCTTCACGGTCATGCGGACGCGTTTGGTGTCGGCGGGATTGGAAAAGAGCAGGCTATCTTTGCGGAAGCGGATGAGGCTGGCCTGGCAGATGGGATCGATGAGCGCGTCGTCGTAAGTGATGGAGGACCAGGTGGCGCCGCGGTCGCGGCTGGTTGCAAGGGCGCGGCGGTTCTGCTGGTTGTAGGAGCGCATATTGAGCAGGAGAGAGCCGTCGCGTAGCTCGACAACCGCGGATTCATTGGTCTTGTCACCGGCGCTGCCCCCAAGCTTCCATGTGCGGCCGCCGTCATCGCTGACGATGACGTGGGAGTAGTAGGCGTTGGTGACGGCAACGATATGATCGCAGGGGACGACGAGGCGGCCGTCGCGGAGTTGAATTCCATTGCCGGGCCCGGTGGCGTACCAAGTCCAGTTGGGAAGCTTGACGGAGGCGGTGATCTCAGCGGGCGGAGTCCAGGTGGCGCCGTCGTCGGTGCTGCGCGAGAGCCAGACGGTGCGCGTACCGGAGGCGGTGCCATCGATGATCTGGCGCTCGGTGTCTTTGCCTGGATTACGGGTGAGCAGGAGGGAGATGGCGCCGGTCTTGCGGTCCACGACCGGCACGGGGTTGCCGATGGTGTCGTCCCCGAGATCGGCGACCACTTGCGGGGGCGACCATGTGCGGCCGTGATCGAGACTGCGCCGAAGGAGGATATCGATGTCGCCGCTATCAGCGCCTCCGCCGCGGCGTCCTTCACAGAAGGCGAGGAGAGTGCCCTTGGTGGTGACGACCAGAGCCGGGATGCGATAGGTGTGGTAGCCGCCCTCGCCGGACTGGAAGAGGTCGGTTTGGGTGAATTCCGCGGCGGGGAGAGAGGGGAGGAGGAGGCAGAGGAGGAGGGCTTGGGGGCAGTGCATCGACTAGGTCTTCCGGGGCTTAGAGGGACGGGGCGGCGGGGCGCTGCGCGCGGGGATCGCCGGTGGCGGCGGGGGCGTGGTCGGTAGCGGCAGGGGGGCCGAGCAACTCGGTCAGGATGGGCTTCAGTGCATCGGCCCAGATCTGATAGGCGGGGAGGGCCGGGTGGAGCTGATCGGGATCCATCATGCCGGCGAGGAGCTTGCCGTCCGGGGTGGCGAGCTTGTCGTTGATATTCAGGAAGCGCACGGTTTTGCCATCGGCGAGACGCGCGAGATTTGAGTTGATCTTCCCGATGGTGGGCATGACGGCAGGATTGTCGTTGCGGGGGAAGATGGCTGTGAGTACGATGACGGCCCGCGGGGCCTTGGCGCGCATCGTGCTGACAACGGCCTGGAGAGCCTCGGTGGTGGCGGCCACCTTGGATTCGTCGCCTTCCGGCGCTACCTTGTTACCGACATTGTTAGTGCCGGCGAGCAGGACGATGACCTTCGGGTGGACGCCATCGAGTTCCCCGTTTTCGAGACGCCAGAGGATGTTCTGAACCGTGTCGGCGCCCCAACCGAAATCGGCGGCGTTCCAGCCGAAGAAGTTCTGCTTCCAGTTGGCGAGGAGGTCGGGCCGATCGAGGGCGCCCCAGCGGCGGGTGATGGAGTCGCCCTCGAAATAGACGTCGATGCCTCCCTTGCGGGCTTTTTCGAGGAGCTGCGCGTGTGCAGTGAGCGAGTTCTGATCGGTGCGTGGCGCGGCGAGGCTGGCCTTGACGGGCGGGGGCGGGGGCGGCGGAGTGTGCTTGAGAAACTTGTTGGCCCAGGGAAGGAAGTACTTCCAGTTGGGCGCGTCGGTGTGGCCGCCGTCGTGCTGGCGCCATGCGAGTTGTCCATCCAGCAGGCCGGTATTGACGGGCGGCATTTTGGCGTTCTTGTAGTCGTCGCCGACACCGAGGTCCTTCGCGCCGAGCAGACGGAAGACGCGTCCGGCATTGACGGTGGCCATGAACGAGCCCTGTTGATCGAGCCATTTGGCGTCGCCCTTTTCGGGGATGCCGTAGCTGATGAAGGTGAGGCGCGGCGCGCAGAGGGCGACCAGTTCGTGCGAATCCACTGGGAGGTCGTTGGCATTTTTGCTGCCGAATGTGGCATCGGAGGCGCCGTACTTCAGGAAGTTGCCGGCCATCCAGTGATACTCGCCAGAGCCCGTGAGGTTCTCGACGGCCTCGCCGAAGTTGCGGCGGTGCGGTTTAACGCCGCCCTCGCCAGAGGACCCAACCAGCGCGACGGCGAAGCGCGGGTCGAAGGCCATGGTGACGAGAGCGGCTTTGCCGTAGCGCGAGACGCCCTCGATGCCGACCTTCTTCGCGTCGATGGTCTTGTCGGTTTCGAGGTAATCCAGCGCGCGCGAGGCGCCCCAGCCCCAGGCGCGGAGAGCACCCCAATCGTCGGGCTTCCGGGCCTCGCCCTTGTTGACGAGACCGATGATGCCGCGCGTGAGCCCGGCGCCGTTATCGGCCTGGATGCTGGAGGGGTCGAGCAATGCGTAACCCCAGCCGTTGGCGATCAACTGCTCGGCCGCCGGCGGATCGTTGCCCATGGCGGCCTTCATCTGGGCCTGCAACTCGGGGCGCTTGGCCATCATCTCGGCCATGCGCTTCATGAAGGCCTTGCTGCCGAACATGATCATGACGGGCACGGGACCTTTGGCGCCGGCGGGGGTAACGAGGGTCATCTGAATGTCGACGGAGATAGAAGGGTACCCGCTGTTATCGGCGTGGCCCACGAGTTCCTTTTCGATGGTAGGAATGGAGCCGGCAGTGGAATTCGTCGTGCTCGCCACGCTCCAGGTGATCTTGGGCACAACGCGGGGTACGCGGCCCAAGACCTCGCGCTCGAAGTCCTCGACGATCTCCGGCCGGCGCTGTTTCCACCATGTCTTGGCCGAGGTGACCTTCTTGCCGTTCTTCAGCTTGAGGGTGTCGGGCCAATCGGGATAGGGATTGGCCTTGGTCTCGTCGATGTTGGCGTGGTCGGGAGCCTTCTCGTTGCCGCTGGGGCCAGGGCGGAGGGCCTTAATACCGAGCTGTTCCATCATGTTGCGATGGTCCTCGGCGGTGCTCCACTTTCCGGGTGGCGGTTGGGTGGGTGGTTGCTGGGCGACGACGGAGAAACCTGCGAGGAGGGACAGGAGGAGGGGGAGGAGCGGGACGGTGAGGGTCATAGTGGGAGCGCCGAATTGATGATATACCGGCGGCGCGGAATCCGCAGCGTCGCCCTGCGCGGATTGATGTATACTCGCACTCAAACGAAAACGGGCTCGGCCTCTGAGGACAACATGAACAACATCTCCAGGCGGGAATTTGCAGGCATGGCGGCATTTGCGGCGGCGCAATCGCCGGCGGACCGGGTGCGCGTCGGCGTGATCGGATGCGGGGGGCGGGGCGTGGGGGCGCATATCGCCACTTTGCTCAAGATGAAGGAGACGGATAACGTCCAGGTGAACGCCGTCTGCGACGTATTCGACAAGCGCGCGCAACAGGCGGCGCAGTTGACTGGTGGGCGACCCTATCAGAATTATCGCGAGTTGCTGGCGAACAAGGACGTGGATGTGGTCTGCATCGCCACGCCGGATCACTGGCACGGGCAGATGGCGATTGATGCGGCGGGCGCGGGCAAGCACATCTACTGCGAGAAGCCGATGACGCATTCCGTGGAAGAGGCCAAGCGCGTGGTGGCGAAGGTGAAAGAGACCGGCGTCAAAATGCAGGTGGGCGTGCAGGCGATGTCGGACGACTCTTACGAGACCGCGTACAAGTACGTGAAGGACGGCACGCTGGGCAAAGTGGTGATCGCGCAGATTGACTACTCGCGCAACTACAAGGACGACTACTGGCTGAAGCCGGTGGATGCGGATCTACGGCCGGGCGTGAATTTCAATTGGGATCTGTTTCTGGGGCCGGCGCCGAAGCGGCCGTTCAGCGCGGAGCGATACTTCAACTGGATTCGCTATTTCGACTATTCGGGCGGCGTGCCGGCCGGGCTCTTTGTGCACCGCGCCACGCGGCTGATCAAGGCGCTGGGGTTGACGTTCCCCGAGTATGGATCGGCGCACGGCGGGAAGTTCGAATTCGGCGGAAGCCTGGGAGAGGTGCCGGACACCATCAACATCATGCTGGATTATCCGGGCGGGCCCACGGTGATGCTGATCTCGTCGCTGGCGAACGACACTCCGGTGGCCCACACGCTGCGGGGCCACAAGGCGACGCTGGAGTTTACTTCATCGGGCTTTGTGATCAAGCCGCAGAAGCTCTTTGAGAAGGAGCAGACGGAGATCGTGCATCGCAAGACGGGCGGCGAGGATACGGAGTTGCATATGCGCAATCTGCTCCGCGCGATCCGGTACAACGAACCGCTGAAGTGTGACGCCACTCTGGGGTACTACGGCGTGGTGGCGTGCCAGTTTGGCGTGCAGTCGCAGCGGCAGCGGAAGTATCTGAAGTGGGACGCGGCGGCGGAACGGATCGTACCGGCATGAGAGGCGTCGTAGTGTGGGCGTGGGCGCTGGCGGCGGTGCCGCTGATGGCGGCGAGTCCCTTTCAATTCCGCGAGCTCACGCCGGCCTCGCTGGAACTGAGCGAGAACGGCAAGCCGGTGCTGGTGTACAACCACGGGATGATTTTGCCGGAAGGCGTGAAGGAGGAGTTTCGCCGCTCATCCTACATCCATCCGGTGTACTCACCGGATGGCACGGTGCTGACGGACGACTTTCCGAAGGACCACCTGCATCACCGCGGTATCTGCTGGAGCTGGCCGATTGTGAAGTTCGCCGGCGCCACCTACGATGTGTGGGCCGTGCAGGGCATGCATCAGCGGTTTGTACGGTGGAAGACGCGACGGGTGTCGGCAGACAGCGCTGTGCTGGCCGTGGAGAACGGCTGGTTTGTGGGCGAGCGGAAGGCGGTGAAGGAGACTGTTGAACTGACAGTCCAGCGCGCGGCCGGAGGGCGGCGGAGCTTCACGGTAAAGCTGACGATTGAGGCAGTGGATGCCCCGGTGGAGTTGGCGGGCCGGGAGATCAAAGGCTACGGCGGCTTTGGCGTGCGCTTTGCGCCGCGGACCGGGACCGTGCTGCGCACGGACGCGGGTGTGGAGCCGAAGGACAGCGACATGGTGAAGCACCCCTGGGCGGAGCTGGAGGGCGTGTTTGCGGGGCGCCGGGCCGGCATGCGCGTAACTGACGCGGCCGCGAACCCGGAGTTCCCCAACGGCTGGTGCCTGCGGCACTACGGCTACGTGGCGGCCAACTATCCGGGTCTCAACAGCATCACGCTCACTCCGGACAAGCCGCTGGTGCTGCGCTACCAGGTGACGGTGTTTTCAGCCACGTAGACCTGCGCGAAGCCGGTCTGGTTGCTGGTATAGGTGACGAGCTTCTCGTCGGGAGAGTAGCAGGGGTGCGGGTGGGTCCACTGCGGGCCATAGATGGAATCGGTGGGCACCTCCAGCCAGCTTAGGGTGGACTTGGCATCCACCTTCCAGTTGGCCGGCGTGGGCTGGGTCCACTGCGTGCCGCCGTTACCGGATTCCGAGAGGCAGACTCGGCTGCGCCGGCCGGTGGCGACGTCGATCTGGAAGATGCCTTCATCGGGGTGATTGGTGTCGCAGAGAACCTTCGTGCCGGCGCGGTTGGGGCTGATGTGCCAGACGCTGTAATCGGTGATGGGCGAGATGGCGCGGGTGGTCCAATTCATGCGGTAGAGACGCTTCGGCCAGTGGACGAAGACGAGGTCTCCGGTTGTGCCAAGGAAGGTCTCGTGGGTGATCCACTCGGAGCCATCGTGTTGGTAGAGACACTCCATGCCCGTGCCATCGCGCCGGACTCGGTACATGCGCGGGGCGGGGTCGCCGGCAAACTCAATCCACTGCGGGTCCAAGGGGTGAAACTGCGGGTGGATGACAGTGCGGGTGAATGGAATGACGCGCCAGGCGGCGCCATCGGTGCGTCCGGTGACGATGCCCTGGAGCGCGCCCTGCTTGATGGCGGCGGTCATCCACTGGCCGTTGTCCCCGAGGGTACACTCGCCGAGCTGGGCATCTTTGAATTCGACGACCACCGATTCGTTCAGGGTGGCGCGGTCGAGTGCCCAGATGGCGCCACCGCGGACGAAGTAGACGCGGCGGCCATCGGGCGAGAGCGTGTGGGAGTAAGGGTGGACGGGCGCGGCGGCGGTGAGTTGGCGGATGGGGCCTTCGGGGAAAGCCGCCTCGAAGAGCTGAGCGTTGCCGGTCCGGTACGAGGTGAAGAGAAGCGTGCGGGAGTCCGGCGTGAAGGAGCTTTGCAGGAAGTAACTGAGGTGGTTGATGGAGGCGTGGCGTGTGATCTGATGGATGAGGGCGCCGGTGGAGCGCGAGGTGTACGACGAGGCTTCGGAGGGGTGGAGCGTGCCTTTGCCGTACTCGATGGCGTTCACCGTTTCAGGATAGCGGGAGCGGGCGAGCGGCGCGGGCGTATACTGGCGTGGAGCCGGTAAGGCTGGAATGGGAGGTTGACTCAACCGTGAAGCGTATCCTGATGTTGGCGAGCGTGCTGGCGTGCATGATGGGGATGGCCAGTGCCGCCCTGGTAGTGAAGAACCTGCAGGTGGAGTACCGCACGACACCGCTGGGCATCGACGTGGCGCGACCGCGTTTCGGCTGGCAGATGGCGGCCACGGCGGGTGAGCGCGGCGCCAGGCAGGCCGCCTACCAGCTTGAGGTCAAGGACGCCAAGGGCAACGTGGTGTGGGATACGAAGAAGGCGGAGAGCGCCTCGGCGGCCGGCGTCTCCTATGGCGGGAGCCCGCTGAAGGGCTCCACGCGATATGTGTGGACGGTTGCCGTGTGGGATCAGGCAGGCGCGAAGCTGACGGCCGGCTCCTGGTTTGAGACGGGCCTGATGGACCCCGCGCCGGGAGCCAGCGCATGGGGCGGCGCGCAGTGGATTGGGGGCGGCGACGAGGACCTGGTGCTGTACTCGCCGTATCTGGCGATTTTCGACGTGAAATACGGCGTGAAGCTGGCACCGGGCAGCACGCGCGCGAGCTTCATCTACGGCGCGAACGACTCGCGGTTGATGGACCGGAACAAGAACATCTTCCAGATGGAGAGTGGCAAGGACCGGAGCTACATTCGGATCGAGCTCGACATCTCCGGCGTGGACGGGAGTGCGGGCGGCAAGGCGAAGCTCCATGTGTACCGCGCGGGCTACAAGACCGGCGATACGCCGGGGACGCCGCTCAAGACGTTTGAGATTGTTCCGGAGCTGATCCATGCGGGGAATAGGAACGCGGAGCATATGATTGAGTTCCGCAGCACGTTTGGCCAGATCTCGCTGACGGTGGATGGGAATGCGTCGTTCACCGGCCCGCCTCCCCCGGCGCCGGCGGGTGGCCCGCAAGGCGGTCCTCCTCCCGGGTTTGGGGGACGCGGAAACGCAGCCACATCGGTGAATCTGAACCCGGCGGGCTCGGGCGGCAACTACATCCCGTTCGGCATGTTGTGCGATATGGGCTTTGCCGCTGCGGCTGGCCAGAGCGCGGCGTTCCGCGATGTCACGGTTCGGAACAACCGCGCCCCAAACAAGGTCCTGTTCCGCGAGGATCTGGGGGGCGGCGCGTATAAGGGGATCTACGCGGATGCGGCCGGTTCAGGGTTGACGGTGGCGAACGGGAGCTACGTGATCAGCGGCGGCAGCCAGGGTGTTTTTGTGGTGAGGAATCCGAGCCGCAATTCGAGCCCGATGCTGCGCACGAAGTTCAAGACGCAGGCGAAGGCGGTGGAGAGCGCGCGTCTGTATGTGACGGCGCGTGGCATCTACGAAGTCTCCATCAACGGCAAGCGCGTCAGCGATGACTACTACAATCCCGGGCTCACGCAGTACAACGTGACGCACCTCTATCAGACCTATGACGTTACGGGCATGATCCAGAGCGGCGACAATGCCATGGGCGCGATGCTGGGCGAGGGGTGGTGGAGCGGGTTGCTGAGCTTCGGCAACATCTGGAACCACTTCGGCGACCGGCAATCTCTGCTGGCCAAGCTGGTGGTCACCTACAAGGACGGCACTGCCGACACCATCACGACAAACCCGCAGGCGTGGAAGTATTACGGAAACGGGCCGGTGGTGTATAGCAGCCTGGATTTCGGAGAGGTGTATGACTCGGCGCGGGCGCGGACGGTGGAGGGCTGGACCACAGCTGCCTACAACGACAGCAAGTGGAAGAGCGCGGTGGTGGTGCCGCTGCAAGGCACTGCCTATTCGGGCGTGGAGCCGGCGCGGGGCGGCGGTCCGGGCACTCCCTTCGACTACAGCAAGCTGGCGCTGACCGGGCAGATCGGCAACAACGCCGGGGTGTTCCGGACACTGACGGCGAAGAGCGTGAAGGAGGCTCGGCCGGGCGTCTTTGTCTACGACATGGGGCAGAACATCGTGGGTGTGCCGCGGATTAGCATCGCCAATGGCAAGGCCGGCGGCAAAGTGACGCTACGGTTTGCGGAGGTGCTGTATCCGGCGTTGAAAGAGTCCGGCGCCAACGTCGGCATGATCATGACAGAGAACTATCGCGCGGCGCTAAGCCAGGACGTGTACACGATGGCTGCGGGGCCGCAGGTTTATCAGCCCAAGTTCACCTCCCATGGGTATCAATACATCGAGATCACCGGCGTGGAGAAGCCGCTGCTGCTGGCGGCCGTGCAGGGCCTGGCCATCAGCTCCGTGCGGGAGTTGACGGCCGACTACCGGACATCGAACGAAAAGGTCAACCGCCTTTGGTCCAACCTGGTGTGGTCCAACGTGGACAACTTCCTGACCATCCCGACGGACTGCCCGCAGCGCAATGAGCGCATGGGCTGGTCCGGCGACATCAACGTGTTTTCGCGCACGGCCACGTATGTCTCCAATGCTGACCAGTTCCTCACACGGCATATGTACGGCATGCGCGACGTGCAGGCGGCCTCCGGGCGGTTCACCGATGTGGCGCCCGTGGGCGGCGGCTTTGGCGGGATCCTGTGGGGCAGCGCGGGCATAGTTGTGCCGTGGGAAACCTACTTGCAGTACAACGACGTTGCGCTGCTGGAGCGGCACTATCCCGCGATGGCAGCCTATCTGGCGTATCTGGAGACCACGCTCGACCCGAAGACCGGCCTGAGCTCCGACGCGCAGTTGGGCGACTGGCTGGGACCGCAGAACAATGCCCTGGGCGCGGCCTACCTGGCCACGGCGTACCACGTCTTTGACCTGGACATCATGGCGAAGGCAGCGGGCGTGCTGGGCAAATCCGGCGACGCAGCGAAGTACAAGGCCCTTTACGACAAGCGAAAAGCGTTCTTCAATGCCACGTTTGTGAATGCCAACAAAAAGACCATCGGCATCGCCGGACGCGGCGGATTTGGCCGGCCGGGCGCAACAGCGGCCCCGCCGGAATTCAAACTGGCCGACACGCAGACCTCCTACGCGGTGGGCCTGGCGCTGGGTGTGTTCAGCGACGAGAACATCCCGTACATGGTCAAGAACCTTGCCAACAGCGTCATTCGTGAGAACAAGGATGACGACGGCAAGATGCGGCCGAGCCATTCGCTGATGACCGGATTTATCGGCACGGCGTGGATCAGCAAGGCGCTCTCGGACAGCGGCCAGAGCGAGTTGGCGTACCGGATCCTGCAAAACAACCAGTATCCGTCGTGGCTGTACGCAATCGATCAGGGCGCCACCAGCATTTGGGAGAGGCTCAACGGATACACGGTGGAAAACGGATTCGGGGGCAACAACAGCATGAACTCGTTCAACCACTACTCGTTCGGCGCGGTGGGGCAGTGGATGATGGCGTACTCGCTGGGCATCCAGCGGGACGAGGCCGGTTTCCAGAAGTTCATCCTGCAGCCGGAGCCCGACTCCACAGGCGGGATGACGTGGGCGGAGGGCCACTACGATTCGCTCTACGGCAGGATCAACAGCGCCTGGAAAGTGACTGGCCCGGTGCTCACCTACCGGGCCACGGTGCCCGCCAATTCGACGGCTACTCTCTATCTGCCGGCGAAGGCGGCGGATGCGGTGAAGGAGGGCGGCAAAGACTCACGCACGGCGAAGGGCGTGACGTTCCTGAGGACGGAGAAGGGTAAGGCGGTGTACCGGTTGGATTCGGGCAGTTACGAATTCACGGCGAGCCGCTGAGTGCTCTGGCGGCGGACGAGGAGCGCCCGCCGCCAGAATCATCCAGGAGCTTAGTCATTATGGAGCGACCAATCCAAATTCGTAGATCCGCGGGTTACGCTGCGGATAGATGAGCCAACGGCGCAGAGCCGCATACGAAAGGAGTTGGTCGCATGTCTAACATACGATTTGTTGGTTTGGATGTCCACGCC
>DASXVP010000027.1:0-31417 GCA_036504135.1 Paludibaculum sp. | reverse complement strand
TTTGGCTCCTCAGGTAGGACTCGAACCTACAACCCTTCGGTTAACAGCCGAATGCTCTACCATTGAGCTACTGAGGAGCAGTGTGGTACCCCTCCTTTTTAGCAACCCTTAGCCCTCCTTGTCAAACTTGAGCTCCCTCTTCGTCGTACACTGGCTTCTATTGCCCCTTCTGGCCTTCCCGGGGGACACGCCATCATGTTCAAACTCCTGATTCGTGGGCTGCTGCATCTGCTCTATCGTCTCGACGTGCGCGGCTCGCTGCCATCCGCATCCAAGACACTGGTTATCGCCAACCATCAGTCCTTCCTGGACGCCGCCATTCTCTGGACCTGCCTACCGCCCGATACTCTCTGGGTCGTCCACACGCAGATCCTGCGCCAACCGCTTTTCCGCTACATCCTCAGGCATGTCGATCACATCGTCATCGATACCACCAATCCGTTTTCGCTGAAGTCCACCATCGAGGTGATCGAATCGGGCCGGACTGTGATCATCTTCCCGGAAGGCCGCGTAACGGTCACCGGCGCGTTGATGAAGGTCTATGATGGACCAGCTTTCATCGCCGCAAAGACATCCTGCAGCGTCGCGCCCATCATCATCGATGGCGCCGTGCGGGCCATGGGTTTCAGCCGCATGGGCGGCGACTTCCCGGTGGCCCTGTTCCCCAAAATTCGCGTCACGTTCTTCCCCGGCGAGTTCATCCCCATGCCGGAGGGCGCTTCCGGCAAGATCCGCCGCCGCAAGGCGGGCGAGGAGATGCGCCGTCTATTGCAGCGCAGTTGGTTCGCCGCTCGCCCGAAACGTTCCCTGCACGACGCTTTCCTCGACGCCATCGAGACGCATGGCCGGGGCCGCCTGATGGTGGAGGACGTCACGGGCGTCACGCAGTCCTACGCGGACATCCTCAAAGCCTCGCTGGCGCTGGGACGCCTCGCCTCCAAGATCACCGCTGAGAACGAGGTAGTGGGCGTACTCATGCCCAACGCCACCGCTACCCTCTCGCTCACGCTCGGCCTGTTTGGCGTGCGCCGCATTCCGGCGATGCTGAATTTCACGGCCGGCGTGGACGGGCTCCAGAGTGCCATTAAAGCCGCGCAGATCAAGACGATTCTCACATCGCGCGCATTTCTGGAAAAGGGCAAGCTGACCACCCTGGTTGAAAAGCTCCAGGGCGTCACCGTGGTCTGTCTGGAAGACCTGCGCCCGCGCTTTACCCTGGGCGACAAGCTGTGGCTGATGCTCTGGGCGATTCGCAATCCGCGTGCCGCCACGCTGCGGAGCGCGCCCGACGATGTCGCCGTGGTGCTGTTCACCTCCGGCTCAGAGGGCAAGCCCAAGGGCGTGGTGCTTAGCCACGGCGCGATTCTGGCCAACGTGGATCAGTCGCTCACTCTCGTGGACGCTTCCCCCGCCGACAGGATTCTCTCCGCCATGCCGGTCTTCCACAGCTTCGGCCTCACCGCAGGCTTCATGCTGCCCATCCTGAACGGCATCCGCCTTTTCCTGTACCCCTCGCCTCTGCATTACAGCATTGTGCCCGAACTGTTTTACGATCGCGATGCCACCATCATGTTCGCCACGCCGACGTTCATGAAGCACTACGCCAAGCGAGCCCATCCGTATGACTTCCGCAAAGCCCGCCTTCTGCTGGCCGGCGCGGAGAAGCTCAGCGCTGAGGTGCGCGACCTCTACCTCAACAAGTTTGGGGTCAGGCTGATGGAAGGCTACGGGGCCACCGAGTGCTCGCCCGTCATCGCGCTGAATACGGCCATGAGCTGCAAGGGTGGGACGGTGGGCGAACTGCTGCCCGCCATGGAATACAAACTCGAACCCGTGCCCGGAATTGACGTGGGCGGGTTGCTTCACCTGCGGGGGCCGAACCTGATGCTCGGGTATTGGCGTGAATCGAATCCCCGCGTGCTGGAGAAGCCATCTTCGATCTACGGCGAGGGCTGGTATTCCACGGGCGATCTGGCCAGGATCGACGAGGATGGATTCCTTGAGCTGCTGGGCCGCGTAAAGCGCTTTGCCAAGGTCGCCGGCGAAATGGTCTCGCTGGAGGTGGTGGAGCGCATTGCCGAGACTGCCTCGCCGCATCTCATGCACGCCGCCATTACGCGGCCGGACGCTGGCCGCGGCGAGATGATCGTTATCTGCACGCAGGACTCGAAGCTGAGGCGGGATCAACTACAGCAGGCGGCGCGCGAACTGGGCGCGCCGGAGCTGGCCATTCCGCGTCGAATCGTGGTGATGGACAAGATTCCGCTACTCGGCACCGGTAAGAAAGACTACCCCCAGATTACGAAGCTCGCGGAGGAGCACATTGCCAGCCAATCAGCTTGAGATTCCATACAGCCGGCGCGAACAGCGCGCCTGGTACATGTACGACTTTGCGAACTCCGCGTTTGCTTCCACCGTCGTTACCCTCTTTCTTGGGCCCTACCTCACCGTGCTGGCCAAGAGCGCTGCCGATTCCGGCGGTCACATTTATCCGCTCGGCATCCAGGTGGATCCGCGCAGCTACTGGAGCTACCTGATCTCCATTTCCGTGCTGACTCAGGTGGTCTTCCTGCCCATGCTCGGTGCTGTCGCCGATTACAGCACGAACAAAAAAGGGCTCCTCGGTGCGCTTACCTATCTTGGCGCCGGCGCCACCATTGCGATGTTCGCCCTTCAGGACGGTCTGTATCTGCTGGGCGGCGCGCTTTTTCTGATCTCTAATCTGGCCTTTGGCGCCGCCGTGGTGGTCTACAACAGCTTCCTCAATGATGTGGCGCCGGAAGAGCAGCGCGATTCGGTCTCCTCCACTGGTTGGGGCATCGGCTATCTCGGCGGCGGCATCTTGCTGGGGCTAAATCTGCTCCTATATCAGAATGCTGCGAAGCTGGGACTTTCCGACGCCATGGCCGTTCGCATCAGCCTCGGCTCCGCTGGCGCGTGGTGGGCGTTTTTCGCACTCATTCCGATGATCGGGCTCCGCAACCGTCCTCCGCAGCGCACGGCTGCCGCTGGCGAGAATGTGATGGCCAAGGGATTCACTCAGCTCTATCACACGCTGCGCGGCATGGGCCACTACCCGCAGACGTTAACCTTTCTGATCGCCTACCTGATTTACAACGACGCCATTCAGGCCGTCATCACGCTGGCCGGCCAGTACGGCTCGGATTACCTCAAGATCCCCCTGGAGTCACTCACCCTGGCCATTCTGATGGTGCAGTTCGTGGCTTTCGGCGGTGCGGTTCTCTTCAACTATCTGGCCAAGTGGATGACGGCCTACCGCGCCGTCCTGCTCAGCCTCGCAATCTGGACCGTTCTGATGTGCGGCGTCTTTCTCGTGAAGACAACGGCCCACTACTTTGTCGCCGCGGCGCTGGTGGCGATTGTCATGGGTGGCAGCCAGGCCCTCAGCCGCTCGCTCTACTCGGTGATGATTCCCAAAGGCAAGGAAGCCGAGTACTTCTCCCTCTACGAGATCAGCGACAAAGGCACCAGTTGGCTGGCGCCGTTGCTTTTCGGACTCATGCTGCAGTTTACCGGCAGCTATCAGTTCGCCATCCTCTCGCTGATCGTCTTCTTCGTGGCGGGATTGCTCGTTCTCTCCCGTGTCGACGTGAAGCGGGCCACGCTGGAGGCGGGCAACGAAGCATGAGCCCGGCTTATCACGGCGGTGCGTTTTTTGAAGCGATTGGGGTGGATCTGCGCCATCTGGAGCGCGCTTCCGAGGTAATTAGCGCCGATGTTCTGGATGCGTGGTTTGACCCTTCGCCGCGCGTCGTCGAGACGCTCCGCCAGAATCTGGCGTTCCTGCTTCGGACGTCGCCTCCCAATCACGCCGAAGGCTTCGTCACTGAGATCGCCGCCCGCCGCGGCGTACCGGAAGAGTGCATCCTGCCGGGATCCGGTTCTTCGACGCTGCTGTTCACCTGCCTGCCCCGTTTGCTGAAGCCGGGAGTGAGAGCGCTCGCGTTGGCGCCCATGTACAGCGAGTACGAGCACATTGTGGAGGCGCTGCTGGGCGGCCAGGTTCACCACCACGAGTTGCAGGTGGCGAACGGATTTGTGGTCGATGGCGACGCGCTGCTTGCCGACGTTTTGCGCGTGGAACCCGACGTGGTCCTGCTGGTCAACCCATGCAATCCCACGGGGCGCCTCTGGCCGCGCGCCGATGTTCTCCGCTTTCTCGATCAGGTCCCCGCCACCACGCTGACGATCATCGACGAAGCGTATCTGGACTACGCGGGCGCAGCGGAATCATTGGAGTCCGAGGCGGCCCGGCGTCCCAACCTGATTGTCATCAAGTCCATGTCGAAGGTCTATTCGCTGAGCGGCGCCCGTGTCGCCTATCTCGTCACAGAGGCCCGAAGAGCGGCTCAGCTCAGTCCCTGGCTTCCGCCCTGGCCGGTGGGCTTGCTGGCGCAAGCAGCGGCCATGGAGGCCCTGCGCGACCCGTCCTGGTACCAGGAAAGGTACGCGGAGACGCACCTGCTCCGGGAACAGCTTCGCGCCCGTTTGGCCGCCCTGCGCCCGGTCGAATCCAGCGTCAACTTTTTCCTGATCGAGCCGCCTGATCCTACTGCCCTTGCCGCCGCGCTGCGCCAGCGCCAGATCTTTGTTCGCGAGTTCCCAGACGGTCCACTGGCGGGACGCTACCTGCGTGTCACGGTGAAGGATGCAGCCCAGAACGAACGCATGGTCTCGGCCATTCT
This sequence comes from Paludibaculum sp., assembly GCA_036504135.1. Classification (GTDB taxonomy): domain Bacteria; phylum Acidobacteriota; class Terriglobia; order Bryobacterales; family Bryobacteraceae; genus Paludibaculum. Next base: position 26,711 of record DASXVP010000027.1, on the reverse strand, counting down.
CTCGGTGGTATGACGTACTCGTTCCGCATCGCTGAATCAGTTGAGGACTTCCAGCAGATCCGCCGCCTGAACCACCGGATTTTTTGCGAAGAGCTCGGCCAGCACGCGGCGCGCCCCGGCGGCCTGCTGGCCGATCCCTTCGAGGCCCGCAGCCAATATCTGCTGGCGCTGTGCCGGGATGTTGTCGCCGGAATGGTGTGCGTGCACGCTGACCCGCCGTGGTCGATGACAAAACGTCTCGCGGATGCATCGATTTTGGACACTCTGCCGAAGCCGTTTCTGGAGGTCCGCCTGCTGGCCCTCGCCCCCGAACATCGCAATCGGATGGTGGTGGCCGGGTTGCTGGCCGGTGTGCTGGAATTGGCGCTGGATGCCGGCTGCCGGACCCTGCTCATCTCGGGAGTAACGTCTCAGGTGAAGATGTACAGCAGGCTTGGCTTCACGGAACTCGGCCCCGCCGTTGCCGATGGCGCGGCGGCTTTCTACCCCATGGCGCTGGATCTGCACACCCTGCCGGCGCACACGATTGACGCCTGGCGGCGTTACGGGCGCCGGACCTCCTGATCCTTGTACTGCAACTGGTAGAGCTTGTAGTAAATCCCGCGTGACGCCAGAAGCTCCTGGTGGCTACCCGATTCCCTCAACTGGCCCTTATGCAGTACCAGAATGCGATCCGCCCGTTGAATCGTCGAGAGCCTGTGGGCGATGATGATCGACGTCCGGCCCTGCACCATGCGGTTCAGCGCCTCACGCACTTTGACCTCGGTCTCGGTGTCGACGCTGGATGTGGCTTCGTCGAGCACAAGATAGCGCGGGTTGTGAGCCAGCGCGCGTGCGAAGCCGATCAACTGCTTTTGCCCGGTGGAGAGCCCGTTGCCGCGTTCCCGCACCGGGTGTTCGAAGCCCAACGGCAGATCGTTGATGAATTCAATCAGGTTCACCTGCGTGGCCGCTTCTTCGATCGCTTCCGCTGTGATCTGCGGGGTGCCCAGGCGAATGTTGCCGCCAATGGTGCCGGTAAACAGGTGCGGATCCTGCAGGACAACTCCAAAATGCCGCCGCAACTCCAAGGGATCGAATTCGCGCACATCCACTCCGCCGATCCGGATAGCGCCTTTCTGGATGTCGTAGAAGCGCATCAACAGGTTGGTAATCGTCGTTTTGCCGGCGCCGGTATGACCCACCACGGCCACAATCTCACCGGGAGCAATTGTGAAGTTTACGTCCCGTAGCACCCAGTCTTCACCCCTGTAGGCAAACCAGACATGATCAAACTCAATTGCCGCGGACAAGTCCGGAAAGGCTCTTGCGGCTGCCGGAGCCGCCACCAGCACGGGTTCGTCCAGCAGGCCAAAGATGCGCTCCGATGCCGCCAGTGCGATCTGCAGGATATTGTATTTATCGCTCAAGTCCTGAATGGGGCGGAAGATCCTCATCCCGTACTGGAAAAACGCCACCAAGATGCCGAGCGTAAGGCCGCCGCCGCGGATCTGGAAACCGCCGTAGGCCAGCAGTGAGGCCAAGGCCAGCATGGAGAGGAACTCCACGGCCGGATAGAACCAGCCATAGGCGGTGATTGCCCCCCGGTAGGCATCCACATGCTGCCGGTTCACAACTTCAAAATCGGCCGAGGCCCGGCGTTCCCGGTTGAATAACTGGAGAACGGTGATGCCGGCGACGTGCTCCTGCAGAAAGGAGTTGATCCTTGCCACGGCCACGCGGATTTGGCGATTGCTCGTGGTGACGGCCCGGCGGAAGACGATGGTGACCGCGAAGACAATCGGCATGACAGCCAGCATCAACAGCGTCAGGCTTGGGCTGAGCTTGAACATCGCAACCGCGATGAATACCAGCACCAGCAGATCGCCCAGCAGAGTGACTACGCCCGAGGCGAACATGTCGTTCAACGCGTCGACGTCCGAGGTGACTCTTGTGACCAACCGCCCCACCGGGTTGCGGTCAAAGTAAGGTACGTCGAGAGTCTGAATCTTGCTCAGTAGCCGGCGGCGCAAATCGAACATAGCGCGCTGTCCGGTCCACTGCATCAGCAACTGCTGCCCGAAATCGAGTACCAGGCCGATCACGATCACGCTGAGATAGATCAGCGAGATCTGCATCAGGCCCTCGCGCGCCCCCGGCGCCAGCCACTGTTCCAGCCAGGGCAGATTGCGCTCGCCGTTGGGCGCCAGATAGCGATCCACCGCGATCTTGCTCAACAGAGGAGTCAACACCTGCAGAACTGAATTCACCAGCAGGCAGCAGAGGGCTACCAGCGTGGGGCGCCAGTAGGGCAGGACAGTGGACAGCAGCCGCCGGACCAGCCGCTTGTCATATCCCTTCTTTGTACTTGAGATCTCTTCTTCCACTCACTCCAGTTTAGCTGCCATCCGCCCATGGGACTTGCGAAGATAAGGGTGCAAGACATGAATGGCGTGATTGTTGTCGACAAACCGCAGGATTGGACGTCGCACGACGTGGTCAACCGCATGCGCCGCCTCGCCGGCACAAAAAAGGTTGGTCATCTGGGGACTCTGGACCCCATGGCTACCGGAGTGCTGCCGCTGATGTTGAACAAGGCCACCCGGCTGGCGCAGTTTTTCTCAATGAACGAGAAGACCTACGAAGGCACCGTGCGCTTTGGCTTTGCCACTAACACCTATGACGCCGAGGGGGAGGCCACCTCGCCCGACGCGGCGCCGGCGCTTTCCGAGGACCAGGCCGAGAGACTCTTTGCACCGTTCCGGGGTACGTTTCAGCAGGTGCCCCCGGTCGTTTCGGCGAAGAAAATCAACGGCCGGCCGGCCCATGAACTGGCTCGCAAAAACATCCCCGTGGAGATGAAGCCGGTTGAGGTGACCGTGCTGGCGCTCGATATTCTTCGAGTGGAGGGCAGCGAGGTGGATATCCGAGTCCACTGTACGGCCGGCACGTATTTGCGATCCATCGCGCACGACGCCGGCTGCTTGCTGGGTTGCGGAGCGCATCTCAGCCGCCTGCGCCGGATTCAGTCCGGCGCATTCGCCATTGCCCAGGCCCGCACACTGGAGCAACTCGGCGCGCTCGCCGAGGCGGGGAATTTGGCCGAGGCCTTGATTCCCTCTGCTCAACTGCTGCCCGGTATTCCTCTGGAATACGTCGATCAGATGACAGAGACGCACATCAGGCAGGGACGCGATTTCCGCGTGTCTCCGTTCCGCTCGCGCGGCGAGGCACGGCTTGTGAAAGCTGTCAATGGCGAGGGAGAACTGATCGCCATCGGCGAGGCGGTTCTGCCCAACATCTACCACCCAATGCTGGTGCTGTAGAGTTCTACTTCTTGGCGCGGCGCGCCGCTGCCCAGCCCTCTTTGTTGATCTGATGGCCGCGCCCGATGCCCAAAGCGTCCTCCGGCACCGGTTTTGTCACGACGCTGCCTGCCGCCACGTAGCTGCCCGCGCCGATTTCCGCCGGCGCGACGAGTGTTGAGTTGCTGCCCACGAAGGCGCCATCGCCAATCCGCGTCTTGTGCTTCTTCTGCCCGTCGTAGTTGCACGTGATTGTGCCCGCTCCAATATTCACCTTGGAGCCGATCTCGGAATCGCCCAGGTAGGCCAGATGCATCGCCTTTGAGCCGCGGCCCAGGTTCGTCTTCTTCAATTCCACGAAGTTGCCGATGTGGGCGCCTTCCTCCACCACCGCGCCCATCCGCAATCGCGCGTACGGCCCCACTTCGGCGCCGTCCCGCAACTCCGAATCGGAGACTGTCGTGAACGGGAACACTTTCACATCCGCCCCGATGACGGCATTCGTCAGTATCGAGCACGCGCCAATTACCGCACCTTCGCCGATCCTGGTACGCCCGCGCAACTGGACGAACGACTCCAGTACGCAGTCCGGACCGGCCTCCACATCCAGATCCACAGTCACGGTCTCCGGCTGTTCGATCGTCACGCCGGCCAGCATCAACTGCCGGGCTTTCCTGCCTCGGAAAATCCGGTCTACCTCAGCTAGCTCCACCTTCGTGTTAATGCCGAGCAGTTCGCCGGCATCTTCGATAACGAGCGGCACGGTGTGGCGTCCGTCAGCCCGCATCAACTCCACTACGTCGGTCAGATAGTATTCACCGGACGCCGGATTTGGCGTCACCTTCGCCAGGTAAGGCCAGAGCAGGGAAGCCTCGAAGCAGTAGATACCGGAGTTGATCTCGGTGAGCTGTTTCTGCTCGGCGTTGGCCGCTTTCTCCTCGACGATGGCCGCCACCCGCCCGGCCCCATCCCGAACGATCCGGCCATACCCTGTAGGCTCGGCCAGATGGGTCGTGATTACCGTCGCGGCCTGGCCCGCTTGCTCGTGAGCCCGCAGCAGCCGTTGGATCGTCCCGGCCGAGAGCAGCGGGCAATCGCCGTACAGCACCACCACACGTCCGGCGTTGAGTCCCGGTTGCCCGTCGCACATCCGCAGAGCGTGGCCCGTACCCTTTTGCTCCGTCTGCAGAACGAATCCGATTCCGTGCCCGGCCACCTCGGCCTGCACCCGGTCCGCCTGATGCCCCACGACAGCCGTGATGTGATCCGGGGCGGCGACGGCGCGGGCCGCGCGAACCACATGCTCCAGCAGGCAGGCGCCGCCGGCGCGGTGCAGAACTTTAGCCAGTTTGGAGCGCATTCGCGTGCCCAAGCCGGCCGCGAGTATGATGACGGAGACTGTGTCTTGCATAGATTTCCTTTTGCCGGGTTCAGGCCCGTCTGCGCTGCTGCAGGATTCGGCGGCGCGCCTTCTTGGCCAGTTCCACGGCTGCCAGAGCCACCACATCGGAATCGTGCCGCACCTTGTCACCCTTGGCAAGCAGCCTCATTCCCACCGGCTGCACTCCCAACGCTTTGAGCTGTTCCAGGTCGTTGGTGACTTGCATCGCCCGCTCGCGCGCGTAGCGATCGAGCAGATTGGCCTCGATCGGGTCCGTATTGACGATCGCGTAGTCGATCAATCGCACTCCGGCGTGGCGCTGGATCGCCTCGATGTGATCGGACGCGCTCATGCCCGTGGTCTCTCCCGGCTGCCACATCAGGTTCACGAAACAAGCCTTGATCGCCGGTGATCTTTGAATCGCCGACGGAATTCCCTTTACCAGCAGGTTCGGGATCAAACTGGTGAACAGGCTGCCAGGCCCCAGCGTGATCAGATCCGCCTCGCGAATGGCTTTGATCGTGTCGGCCAGCGGTTTCGCCGTGGCTGGCTGCAACTCCAGCATTCGGATCGGTGATCCGCTGCGGCTGATCCGGGTCTCTCCATCTACCACGCGCCCATTCTCGAGGTGCGCTCGCAGCGTGACGTTCTCGGCAGTGGATGGGAAGATCCGGCCATTAATAGCTAGCACCTCAGAGCTCAGCCTGACTGCCTTGGCGAAGTCGCCTGTCATGTGCGTCAGCGCGGCCAGGAATAGATTCCCAAAGCTGTGCCCCTTCAATCCGCGGCCGCTGGCAAAGCGGTATTGGAAAAGGCGTGTCATCAGGGATTCGTCTTCCGCCAGAGCCGCCATGCAGTTGCGAATGTCTCCCGGCGGAAGAATGTCGAATTCGCGCCGGAGGCGTCCTGAACTGCCACCGTCGTCGGTCACCGTCACCACCGCCGTGATCTCCACTGAAGGCGCCAGAGGCGCTTCCCGCTGGTACGACACCGCGTAGCGCTTCAACCCCTTGAGTACCGTGGAGAGCCCCGTGCCTCCGCCAATCGCGACTATCCTGAGCGGTGCGTGCGCAGAGTGCCTGTCTATGCCAGTTTCCGGCTTGCGCGTCGGCGCCACGACGTCAGCCGCCGGTCCCTTGCGTCGCGGCCAACGCTTCCTTCATTCTCGGATGGTGCAGCAACGGGGCGAAATCAGGATCGCTGCGAGCCAGCCCTCGCAACGCCGGGTCCATCTGGATCGCATGTCTGAGATGGGAAGCCGCCACATCCATGGATCCCAGGTGCCCTTCCACCAGCGCCAGTGCGTAACAGAAATGCGGCTGCGGGCCGGCTGATACTGCCGTCTCCAGGCTCTCTCGCGCCTCCCGGTACTTTCTCGCGTTGATGAGTCCGACGGCGTAGTTGTAGTAGTCTTCCGGGGTCTTGAGCTCCACGGTGGACTGGCTGACCCGCTGCTGACACATGCGCAGGTACATCTGGGCCGATTCATTGACTCCCAGCAATGGTCCCGTGGCTGCCTGCTGGAACAGCGCGGCTGCTTTCTGGAAATCTCCTCGATGAAAGTCCTTCATCGCTCGCGCGAACAATTCCGTGTGGGTGCGATTATCGAGCACCGTCAAGCTGTCGATTTGTTTCACTGCCTTCTTCATGCCGGATGGGCGGGCACATTCCCGGCCCGCCTCCATTGGTCTCTACTTACCTACCAGATCGGCGCTGACCGGCGCAACCCGGCCCCGCTGCTTCCAGGAGTGGCGACGCCAGGGTGTGGCGGTTGAAGCGATGACTCTGTGGGGCGATTGACGCACCATCCGCCCGGTGTCACTCCGTGTACAGCCGCCGATGCGGGCGCCGCCCCGCACTACCACTTGGCTCGCCCAGCCACGCGATACCGCAGGCGATCCGGCCAGGGCTGTCAGGCGCGATCGTCTGAGCAGGGGGACTCGCTGATAGGACCTACTCTCTCCCTCCAATGCATTAACGACAATTAATACAAGTTAGGATGACTGGAATCTGTGGTAAATATTCCAGATGCGAATGTCGCGGTTTGGTTCTCTCCGTCATCCGCACCTGCCCTGGACGCAGGATGCGCCGGCAACCGTTTCGCAAGGCCTCACGATTCTCGCATTGTGTTTCTGCGGCCTCGTCGCCTTGGCAGTATTTCTCAATGTCCTGGTAGGATTTGGTTTCGACCTTCTGCCGGGCGGTGGCCGCTAAGCGCCCCTCCGGCTACTCGGCTGCCCGCCAACTTGGCTGCGCCAGCCTGTCTCTGGGGCTGCGCCGCAGCATAGCCACCCGCCCTTCAGCACTCCGGCAAACCCGGCTTGCCGTCTTCCCCTACCGAATCAGCGGCTTATCCAGGGAGTCCCAGTTATAAGCGCGTGCGACTCGCTCCAGGATGGCGCGCGTGATAGCGCTGCCGTTGTCGCCGTTGGTCATCACCACCACACCGTAGCCCTTGGCGCGGTGCGCCAGTAGTTCGCAACGGAATCCCCAGTTGGCTCCGCCGTGGCTGAAGTACCAGCCTTCGCCCTGCTGTTGGATACTAAAGCCCACGGCGAACGGGCCGGCGCCTACCGGCGTAACCATCTCCTGCATCATTGTTCTGCTGAGGATCCGGGTTGATCTTCCAGCCAACGCCAGTTGCACCTCGATTGCCAGTTTGGCCAAGTCGACGGGGGTCGTCCACAGGCCGGCCGCCGCCTGCTCCGGATAGACGTGCCACTTGGGGCCCATCGGCTGGCCCTGCCCGCTATGGCCCCGGGCGGCCTGATTCTCACGGGCGGCTGGCAGGGGCTGCTCGTAGGTGCTATTGGCCATTCCGAGTGGGCCAAGTATCCAATCCTGCATGATCTCCGCAAACGGCCGGCCCACGGCGTCTGCCAGCACCAGTTGTTGAATGGTCACGGCCCCGCCCGAATATTGGGAGCCGGCCAGAGGCGGCCGCACCAGGCGCACAGCGTGGGTGTTCGAGGGCGACACGCCGTCCAGGATCTGCGCGAGAGATGGCAGTTTGCCGAGCGGCTCATAGCCAGGGAAACCAAGTCCGTCGCCCGTGCCCGAGGTATGGCTCATCAGTGTTCGCGGAGTAACAGGAGCGCCGCCACCGAACGGATGATCCGGGATCTTCCACGACCTCAAGACCGTGTTCACGTCCTGGTCCAGGCCAAACCTTCCATCCTGGACGGCCTTCAGGGATGCCATTGCTGCGACCGGCTTGCTGATTGAAGCGGCCTGGAACATCGTTTCCGTGTTGGCGAGAGCGCCGGATTTCACGTCAGCCACACCCCACGTCTTGGCCCATGCAATCCGGAAGTCCCGGATAACGGCGACGCTGACGGCAGGAACATGGAAGCGCTCCATCAGCTCTTTCAACGTGAAGGGGTCGGTCCCCTGGTGGCTGGGAGACTGCGCGTTTTCAATTGCGGCAATGAACCGCTGCTGATCATCCTGTGCGTGCGCCAGCGCGGCCACGGAAAGCACTCCGGCAAAATACAGCAGCCGTGCGATTGTCATAACGGAATTCCTCCAGCGTGTGGGGCTTCGAGTCGTTCAGTAACTCAGATCCTTGGCCCTCAGATCGGTCAGCAGATTCCATTGACGCGCCTCAACGGATCGAGAATCGCGCAGCCATTTTCTCTCCGCGTCGGGTACCTTCCTGCATAGCGTATCTTCTTTGTCCAGGCGGTACTCAAAGAGCCTCTCTTCGACGGCGGAGAGCCGTGCCAGTTGCTCCATCTTGCCCGCCGTGCCGGCGCTCACGCGAAGAGCCAGGCACACTATGTAGCCCAGGCGGTTTTGCGCGCTGCGGCGGCGGGCCTCCCGGATGATCCATTCCCAATCGAGGTTCTCGAAACTCATCACCAGCCACGGGAGCGCTTCCACCACCCGTTCGTCCACGTGGTCGCAGGAAAGTGCAGCCAGCAGAACCACCGCCGGATCGTGCTGGACCGCTTCCTCGTCGTCTGCCGCGAAGCTGTGCAATCCGGGGTAGCCCAGCGATCCCAACGCATCGCAGAGGGCACGGGACCGCGCCTGCTCCTTTTTTGTCGCCGAGAGATTTGTTCGCTGCACCAAGAGACAATTTACACTGCCACGCAGGGGTGCGGGGAGTCCTATAATAAATGGTCTTCTCATGGGCATCGATTGGTTTCCACTCTGGCTGAGTCTACGTGTCGCGGCACTCTCCACGCTGATCTCGCTTTTAGCTGGACTGTGGCTCGCCTGGCTGTTCTCGAGCCGGACATTTCGAGGCAAGAATGTTCTTGAGGCCTGCATCACTCTGCCTCTCGTCCTGCCCCCCACCGTGCTCGGCTATTACCTGCTGATCCTGCTGGGCCGGCAGAGCCAGCTAGGCAAAGCCTACGAGTGGATCTTCGGCCAGCCGCTGGTGTTCACCTGGCAGGCGGCGGTGGTGGCTGCGCTGCTCCACTCCGCGCCTCTGCTCATCAAGTTCTCCACCGCCGCGATGGAGAGCGTCCCGCGCCGCTATCCCAAGGCCGCCCGCTCGCTCGGCGCCTCGGAGTGGAAGGTATTCTGGCGCGTCTCACTGCCTTTGGCCTGGAGCCAGATCCTGGCAGCCACGGCGCTGGCCTTCGCGCGCTCGTTGGGCGATTTCGGCATCACCATCATGCTCGCCGGCAATATCCCCGGCCGCACGCAGACCGTCTCCGTGGCGATCTACGACGCCGTGGAGGGCGGCCGCGGCGACGTGGCGCGCGTCCTGGTTCTCGTCATCTCCGGCATCGCCCTCGTGAGCCTGACTCTGGCCAATCGCATGGGCCGGTTGTCGGTGGGGAAGGCGGGCTGAATTGATGATCGACGCACGCATTCGCAAGACTTTTCATAGCCGGGACGATTCCGCTGAATTTGCGCTCGACGTACACATCCGCACCGCCGCCCGCATCGCCGTCCTGTTCGGGCCCAGTGGGGCGGGGAAGTCGCTGACTCTGGAATCGATTGCAGGATTCACCACGCCGGATGACGGCCGGATTCTGGTGGACGACGTCTTGTTCTTTGACGCTGCTTCCAGGCTCTCCCTGAGCCCCCAGCAACGCCGCGGTGGCTACGTGTTTCAAAGCTCCGCGCTGTTTCCGCACATGACGCTGCGGGAGAATCTCGGTTTTGCCGCCGGCTCCATTCCGCGCCTGGAGCGCCGCCGCGCCGTCGGCGCGATGCTGGAACAGTTCCACCTCGGGGATGTCGCCGGCCGCAAGCCCGGTGAACTTTCAGGCGGCCAGCGGCAGCGCGGTTCCATCGCAAGATCGCTACTGTCGTCACCTCGGATTCTGCTGCTCGACGAGCCCTCCAGCGGCCTGGATGCGCCATTGCGCGAGGAACTCTACGCGATGCTTGACGAGGTGCGGGGCGCCGTCCAGATCCCCATCCTCCTGGTCACCCACGACCTCGATGAGGCGATGCAACTGGGTGAGGAGATGTTCGTTCTCCATTCCGGACGCGTTGTGCAGCAGGGCGCGCCGGCCGATATCCTGGACCGCCCCGCCACGGAGGAAGTGGCTGCTCTGCTCGGCCGCTTCAACGTGTTTGACGCCGAGATTCTGGCCATGGACCCGGCGGCCAACCGCAGCCGCCTGCGGTGCACGGCTGCCTCCGGCTTCGCGTTCGAGCTCGACGGGCCGTACTTCCCTGGGCATATGCTGGGCGCAAAACTGCGGCTGGGGATTCGTGCCGATGCGCTGCGAGTGACCGCCTACGCCACGCACGGCGTCTCGATGCGCTTGAGGAAACTGGGCCGCCGCATGCAGACCGTGCGGGCGGAATTCGAGGGTGGCATCGTGGCCGAGATTCCGGGTAGCGGACTCGAAGGCGGTGCGCACAATGGAGAGTGGATGGTGCGCTTCCCTTCTGAATCGCTGAGACTACTGAAATGAGATCCTTTGCCGAATATGAAGTGCTGGCCGCTCAGGCGCACGGGCATATGTGTGCCGGACAGGTGCTGGGGTTGCGTCTGGCAATCCATGGCCTGGGACTGTTGGGCATCGACGATCCTACCGGCACACAGCGCAAACGTCTGGTGACCTTCGTCGAAATCGACCGCTGCGCCACGGATGCTATCAGTGTGGTGACCGGCTGCCGCCTGGGTAAGCGCGCGTTGAAGTTCGTCGATTTTGGCAAGATGGCCGCGACGTTTTGTGATCTGCAATCCGGGCGCGCCGTGCGCGTGGTGGCGAAGGAGTCCAGCAAGCAACGGGCCCGCGAGGTCTATCCCGAGATCGCGGACCGCAATCAACAGCAGATGAAGGCGTATCGCGAACTGCCCGATTCCGAGCTCTTCGCTTCCGAGTGGGTCAGCGTGAATATCGGTCCCGAGGACTTGCCTGGATTCAAGGGGCCGCGTATCGTCTGCGAGGAGTGCGGCGAGGGGGTCAGCTTCCAGCGCGAAGTGCTCGCCGGCGGCCGGACGCTCTGCCGCGGATGCGCTGGACAACGCTACTATGAACCGCTGCCACATCACTGACCGGCGCGCGCTGGGCGGTGTGGAGCCGCTGCTGGCCCGCATCGCCGTCAATGACGCCGCGGGGGTGGAACTGATCCAGATCCGCGAGAAGGACCTCTCAGCGCGGGCGCTGTGCGAGCTGGTCTCCCGCGCCGTTGCGCTTTGCCAGCAGGCAAGAGTGATCGTCAATACTCGTGTCGATGTGGCGCTGGCATGTGGCGCGCACGGAGTTCACTTGCCGGCTCACTCACCCGCGCCCAACGAATTCCGCCGCATTGTGCCGCCTGGTTTTGTCATTGGCGTCTCCTGCCACGACCTGGACGAACTACGCGCTGCGGAGAGCGAGGGCGCCGATTACGCCCTTTTCGCCCCCGTATTTCACCCGCTGTCCAAGATCGACCCGCGCAAGCCCATTGGTCTCGACGGTCTGCGCGCGGCCTGCATGAGCGTGCGCCTGCCCGTCTACGCCCTCGGCGGGATCACCGTCGAGAGCGCACCGGATTGCGTGCAAGCCGGCGCCGCTGGGATCGCCGGCATTACGCTGTTTCAATCGTAGCTAGACACGGCGTAATTGATCTTTGGGCATGCTTGCGGGACACGCAATTGCAGACGCGCGCGGCTCCGTTCCGAGCCGCGACCGTCAGGGAGTTGATGCGGAAGAACTTGAGACGCTGTGTTTAGACGAGCTTGGTGCGCCGCACCGGCAACTCGCGGATTCGCTTGCCGGTTGCGGCAAAGATCGCGTTCGTGATGGCTGGAGCAATCACCGGCACGCCCGGTTCGCCGGCGCCCGCTGAAAGCTCCCGGCTGGGCACCAGATGGACGTGCACCTTGCGCGGAGATTCCGTCATGCGCGCCACCGGATAGTTGTGAAAGTTGGATTCGCGGATGCGGCCATTCATTGCCGTGATCTCGCCCATCATCGCGACACTGGTACCGAATACAGCGGCTCCCTCCATCTGCGCCACCACGCGGTCCGGATTGATCACCTTGCCGACGTCGGCCACCGTCCATACATTGGGAATGGTCAGCTTGCCGTTCTCATCGATCTCGATCTCCACCACGCTTGCGATGTAGCTGAGGAAGCTGCGGTGGGCCGCGATCCCCAGGGCCCGGTTCTTCGTAGCCTTCTTCTTGCCGTAGCCACTCTGCTCCGCGGCCATCTCCAGAACGCGGCGCAGGCGGCCCGTATCGATGGGGAACTTTTCCACCGGCATGCCGTTGTTCCAGGGCTTGGTACCATCCTTCGTCAGATCAATATGCCGGTCGGGTCCGAGCGTCTTCAGCACATAGCTCACGTAGTCGGTGTTGTTCATCGCCGCCAGTTCATCCAGGAAACTGTGGATGGCGAACGCATGGTAGACGTGGGCCACGGAACGCAGCCACGAAATGCGCACATGATTCGGCGCCGGGCAGTTTTCGCTGCGCAAATTGGCGACATCATAGGGCAGTTCGTTCAGTCCCATGCCCGTTTCCACGTCCATGCCATACTGCTCGCCGGGGGCGAAGGTCGAAGCGATGGGCGGGAATGCCGAGCGGAAGAGCCAGGAGTTCAGCTTCCCGTCCGCATCCAGTCCGGCCTTCATGTGCATCCCGGATACCGTGTGAAAGAAGCCGGAGCGGAGGTCGTCCTCGCGCGTCCACACCACTTTTACCGGCTTGCCGGCGGCCTTCGAAAGTAGTGCCGCCTCCACCGCATAATCGGGCTGGCCTTTCCGCCCAAAGCCGCCGCCCAGCAGCGTCACGTGGCAGGCAACATCAGTCTTCTGGATACCCAGCGCCGCGGCCACGGATGCCTGCACGGCTTGCGGGTCCTGGGTGGAGCACCACGTCTCCACCTTGCCGTTCTTGAACTCCGCCACGGCCACCGGCGGCTCCATTGGCGCATGGGCCAGAAGTGGCGCGTAGTAGTTCGCTTCGTGCGTCTTGGCGGACTTGGCGAATGCCGCTTCCACATCGCCGCGATTGCGAACCACCTTGCCCGGCTTCAGCACCGTATCCATCAGGTACTTCTTCTCGTCCACCGAGTTGTAGTTGGCGTGCGCGCCGTTGTCCCATTCGATCTTTAGTTGCTTGCGGCCCTGCATCACGGCCCAAGTGCTATCGCCGAGCACTGCCACGCCGCCCAGTTGCTGGAAAAGATGCGGCGGCTTAAAGCCCGGCAGTTCCACGGTCTGCTTCACGCCCTTCACCTGGAGCGCGGCGGAGTTGTCAAAGCTCTTCACCTTGCCGCCATACACCGGCGGCCGTTCCACCATGGCGTAGAGCATGCCCGGCATCTTAGCGTCCATGCCGTAGACCGCCTTACCCACAAGGATGCTGCGCTCATCCACCATCGGTACCTTTTTGCCGATCAGCTTGTACTGATCCGGAGTCTTGTAGCGCAGTTCGCTCTCTTTCGGCACCGGGAGGGTGGCCACCACCGGCAACAGCTCCACGTAGGTCAGCTTCGCCTTCGTCTTGTTGTTGACGATTGTGCTCTGCGACGCCATCACGTCGCCCGGCTGGCAGCCCCACTTCTGTGCCGCCGCCCGCTCAAATAGCAGGCGCGCCGTGGCGCCGGCCTTGTGCATCGCCTCGCCGAAATCGCGAACCGAGCACGATCCGTCCGTATTCTGCGAACCGTATTTCTCATCGCCGAGCGCCTGCTCGATGCGGACCTTTTTCCAATCCGCCTCCAGCTCATCGGCCAGCATCATCGGCAACGTGGTGCGGCTGCTGGTGCCCATCTCGCTGCGGTGCGCCATGATCACTACGGTGCCGTCCGCCTCAAATCCAAGGTAGACGCTCGGTTGCCAGGCCGCCGGCGCGGCACTGGCCTCAGTCGGGCGTACGCACACGCCCAGCACCAGAGCGCTGGCCGAGAGCACTGTGCCCACGAAGCCGCGCCTGTCCATCATCTGTACGCTCTGGTCGTATTGTGCGTAGGCCTGCCGAGCCAGCCGCGTCGTCACGGAAGTGCTTTCGGGCGCCTGCCGGCTCTCTCCAAATTTGAAGGTCGACATTATGCTTTCACCCCCGCCGCTGTTTTTACCGCCGCCCGGATTCTGGTGTAAGTGCCGCAGCGGCAGATATTGCGGTCCATCGCCGCATCGATCTGCTGGTCTGTCGGCTTTGGCGTCTTCTTGAGCAGCGCCGCCGCCTGCATGATCTGGCCGGTCTGGCAATAGCCGCACTGAGCCACGGCGTGCTCCTGCCACGCCAGTTGGAGCGGGTGCGTGCCGTTGGCGCTGAGGCCCTCAATGGTGGTGATCTCCTTGCCCGCTAGCGTCCTGACCGGCGTGACGCAACTGCGGACCGGCTCGCCATTCACATGCACCGTGCAAGCGCCGCACAGACCCATGCCACAGCCGAACTTGGAGCCCGTCAAGGCGAGCTCGTCGCGTAGATACCACAGCAATGGCATGTCGCCGTCGCCGTCAAACTTGCGGGGTTGACCGTTTACTTTGAGTTCGATCATAAGCGTGGTTCTAATCTTACGCGCGCGTATGGATTCTCGCAACGCTTTTGTCAGGCGGGGCCGCGCTACACTCTACCAATGCGCCTGTTTGCTTCTGGAGTTCTCAGTGTCTGCTGCCTGCTTGCCGCTGCACCGCCGGCGTTGGACAAGTCCGCGAGGGTCGAGGGCTTCGTCCCGTTCTATTGGGGCGCCAAGGGGGAGATATGGCTCGAAGTGACCCAGCCCGGGCGCGAGTTCCTCTACGTCACATCACTCCCGGCCGGTGTGGGTTCCAATGACATCGGCCTGGACCGCGGCCAGCTGGGCGAAACCAGCGTCGTGCGCTGGGAGCGTAGCGGCAACAAGATACTGCTGATCGCCTCCAATCAGTCATTTCGTGCAAACTCCAGCGATGAAAATGAGCGCCGCGCCGTCAAAGAGAGCTTCGCCGAGTCGGTCCTCTGGGGCTTCGAGGCCAGCGTGCAGGAGGACGGCCGCGTGCTCGTGGATGCCACCAATTTCTTCCTGCGGGACGCCCACGGCGTGGGCGAGACATTGCAGAAGGCGCGACAGGGAACCTACCGCCTGGATGCGTCACGCAGCGCCTTTTACACCCCGCGCACGAAGAATTTCCCCAAGAACACGGAAGTGGAGGCCACCATCACGCTGACTGGCGGTCCTGGTGGATCGATGCTGAATTCGGTCACGCCGTCGTCCGATGCCGTCACCGTGCGGATGCACCACAGCTTCGTCGAACTGCCCGGACCCGGCTATGAGCCACGTGAATTTGACCCGCGCGGCGGCTTCTTCGGCATGTCGTACCTTGATTTCGCCACGCCCGTGGGCGAGCCTGTCGCCAAGCGCTTCATCCACCGCCACCGGCTGGCGCCGGGCCAGACTCTCACCTACTACCTGGATCGCGGCGCGCCGGAACCCATTCGTTCCGCTCTGCTCGAAGGCGGGCGCTGGTGGAATCAGGCTTTCGAGGCGGCCGGCTTTCCCAACGGCTTCAGAATGGAGCTTTTGCCCGAGGGGGCTGACCCGATGGACGTGCGCTACAACCTGGTTCAGTGGGTTCATCGCTCCACCCGCGGCTGGTCCTACGGCGCCAGCGTGAGCGACCCGCGCACCGGTGAAATTATTAAGGGCCACGTCACGCTCGGTTCGCTGCGTGTCCGCCAAGATTACCTCATCGCCGAGGCGTTTCTCGCGCCCTATGAGAAGGGCGAGCCCGTCCCGCCAGCCATGCTCGAGATGAGCCTCGCCCGCTTGCGGCAGCTCTCCGCGCATGAGATCGGTCACACTCTCGGACTCGGCCACAATTACATTGCCTCCACCGCGGACCGCGCGTCCGTGATGGATTACCCGCACCCGCAGATCGATCTGAAGAACGGCGTGCCGGAGCTGAGCAACGCCTATGCCCCTGGGATCGGCGCCTGGGACAAGGTGGCCATCACCTGGGGATACGGGCAGGGAACCAAGGCACAGCGCGACGCTCTGCTGCTCGAATCCGCCCGGCGCGGCCTGGTCTTCCTCACCGATCAGGACGCCCGCCCGGCCGGCAGCGCCCACCCCGCTACACACCTGTGGGACAGCGGCGCCAATGCCGTGGACGAGCTCAATCGCTTCATGACCGTTCGCGCCGGCGCCCTCGCCCGCTTCGGCGAGCGCAACATCCGGGAAGGTGCGCAGATGGCGCTCCTGGAGGACGTGCTGGCGCCTCTCTATCTCTCGCACCGCTATCAGGTGGAGGCGGCCGTCAAAAGCGTCGGCGGTTTGGACTACCGCTACGCCGCGCGCGGCGACGGCCAGTTGACCACCCGGATTGTCGAACCTGCCGAACAGCGGCGCGCGCTGGAGGCCGTCCTCAAGACGATCTCACCTGAGGCGCTCACCCTGCCGGAACGGATCATCCAGCAGATCCCGCCCCGCCCGGCCGGCATCCCCGAAACCCGCGAACTCTTTCGCGGACGCACCGGGCTGACGTTTGACCCGGTGGGCGCCGCCGAATCCGCCGCCGATGGCGTGCTGGCCCTGCTCACCAACCCGCAGCGCGCCACGCGTCTGGTGGAATACCACGCCCGTGACCCGAAGGCTCCCTCGCTGGATGAGGTGCTGGAGCGCCTCTTCGCGGCCACGTGGAGGGCCGCGCCGGCCTCCGGTCTAGGCGGCGAGGTGCAGCATGCCGTGCAGTTGCTGGCCCTGCGGCGCGTGATGGCGCTGGCGGCTGACGAGGCAGCCTCTGGCGCAGTCCGCGCCGCGGCCATGGCCAAGATCGCCCAGCTCAAGGCGTTCCTCGCCGCTTCGCCGAAAAATGCGTTCGCCGTTTCCCAGATCAACGCCTTCGAGAAGGACCCCAAGGAGATGCGCTTGCCCAAGGCCGCTGAGCCGCCTCCGGGCATGCCCATCGGTTCGGGTGAGATGGAGTGCGACTGGCGGTAGGCGCCCCTATCGCTTTTCGTTCTCCACTTCCGCCGGTGGCCGCGCGGTCAACCGGCGCGTCTCTTTCTCCGAATTGAATTCAATTCGGAGCCGGCTCGTCGGCAATCCGGCGCGCGCGCCGGTTCAGCCACTGACCCGTGGCCAGCACTACGCTCGCAAACGCAAACCATACCTGCCAGTGCGAGAGAGGCCCATCGGCGACGAAGAAGTTGTGAGCGAAGCCCATATCCTGGCCCAGCCGCCAGAATGCCAGAGCAAAACACACCGCCGCGGCCGGCGACAACAACGCCGCCAGCCCCCCAGCCATCTCCTGCCAAGTGACAAGTTCCGGGCCAGGAGCGGGCGCCGGAACAGGTCTCTCAATCCGAGTGCGCGCGAGACGGATTCGAACGATCATTTTCACTTGCCCTGTAGACTTGATGTAGAGTGTAAAAGGTTTACACCCTAGAGCCCCCTATCGGCTCGCGAGGAACAATTCTTTATGAGCATACTCAAAGTAGGCGTCATCGGCTGCGGTTTCATGGGCAAGACCCACGTCGAAAATCTGCGCCGTCTCGGTTTTGTTGAGGTGGCCGCCGTCGCCGGCGTCTCCCCGGAAGAAGCAGGGCGTTTTGCCGCCGCCAACTACATCCCCAAGGCCGCGGCCAACTACCAGGAGATCCTGGCCGATCCGGAGATCGTCGGCGTGCATGTCTGCACCCCCAACGCCCTCCACGCCCCGGTCACCAAGGCCGCGCTGATGGCCGGCAAGCACGTCCTGTGCGAGAAGCCGCTGGCCATGTCGGCCAAGGAAGCCAAGGAAATGCTGGATCTGGCCGAGAAAAAGAAGCTCTGCCACGCCACCAACCACAACCTGCGCTATTACCCGTGCGTCCAGCAGGCCCGTGCCATGATCGCCAATGGCGATCTCGGCGACATCATGGTGGTCCAGGGTACCTATTCGCAGGACTGGCTCCTCTACGACACCGATTTCAACTGGCGCATCACCCGCAAGGCCAACGGCCCTCTGCGCGTTATGGGCGACATCGGCTCCCACTGGATGGACATGATCCAGCACGTCACCGGCCTCTCCATCACGGCCCTCTGCGCGGATCTGAAGATCTTCCACAAGACCCGCAAGCAGCCCAAGGTTGCCATCGAGACCTTCGCCGGCAAGACGCTCAAGCCTGAGGACTACGATCTGGTCAAGATCGACACCGAGGACTTCGGCATGGCCATGATCCACATGGGCGATACCTGCCGCGGCGCCTACACCGTCAGCCAGGTTTCCGCTGGATGTAAGAACCGCTTCGAGTGGCTCATCGCCGGCACCAAGGGCAGCATCTCCTGGAATCAGGAACGCCCCGACGAGCTCTGGGTTGGCAAGCGCAACGAGCCCAGCCAGTTGATCCTGAAGGACGGCAGCCTGTTCTATCCCAAGGCCGCATCCTACTCCGATTATCCCGGCGGCCACTCCGAGGGCTATGACGACTGCCACAAGCAGCTCTACAAGCGCTTCTGGAGCCGCGTGGCGGATCGCAGCCTGCCCATCGAGTACCCCACCTTTGCCGATGGCCTGCGCGGCATGCAGTTGCTGGAAGCCGTCACCGAATCCAACAAGAAGCACGCCTGGGTGAAGTGCGCCCCGGCTCGCGGCAAGAAGTAGTCGACTCCGAATCGCGGCGCTGGGTTACTCCGGCGCCGCGATGCCGTCCGACCTCGGATCGCACGCCCCTTCCTTCATCTTCGTCTTCGTGTTGTACAGCACGGCCGCCCCCCGCCCCATGTTCGTCGAGTAAGCCCCGCGCACCTCCACCTTGTGGCCCCGCCGCGTCAGGTCGGTAATCGACTCCAGACCCACACGGTTTTCCACCTGCACCTCGCAGCCCGCCGGACCGCTCTTGGTGAAGCGCGGCGCCTCCAGCGCCATCTGAATGTTCATCCCGTGGTCCACCACGTTGGAGATGAACTGGGCGTGCGCCAGAGGCTGATTGGGCCCGCCCATGATGCCGAATCCTATCCGCACGTCGCCCTTCTCCGCAAATGCCGGAATGATGGTGTGAAACGGCCGCTTGCGCGGTGCCAGCCGGTTTGGACTGCTCGCGTCCAGCGTGAACCCCGCCCCGCGATTCTGGAGGACAAATCCGGTGCCTTCCGCCACCACGCCGGAGCCCCAGCCGGCCGAGACACTCTGAATCCAGGAGGCGATGTTGCCGTCCTTATCGACCACCGATAGGTAAGTGGTGTCGCCCATCACAGGATGGCCCGCAGGGGCCGCGCAATTGGCCTTAGAGGCATTGATGAGCTTGGCTCGTTCCGCAGCGTAGGCCTTGCTGAGGAGCCCGCCTACGGGTACGCTGGCGAACTTCGGATCGGCGTTGTACTTCAACAGATCCGCATACGAGAGCTTCATCGCCTCAATCTCCGTGTGCAGGTCCGAGCCCGCCTGCTCCATCAGATTCAGCATGATCAGCGCCGCCATGCCCTGGCCGTTCGGCGGGATCTCGGAGACCTTCCAGCCCTTGTAGGTCGTGGACACCGGCTCTACCCATTCACTCGAAAACTCCGCCAGGTCCGCCGCCGCCATCTGCCCGCCCAGCTTCTTCGATCCGGCCAGGATGCGCTGCGCCACCGCGCCCCGGTAAAACGTGTCACGCCCCTCATTCGCGATCATGCGCATGGTCCAGGCCATGTCCGGATTCCTGAAGATCTCGCCGGTCTCCGGGGCGCGCCCGCCGGGCAGAAACACCCGCTGCGCCTCCTCCGTCACCTTCAGCCGCGAATCGGCCCAGAACGCGTGGATCAGCTCGTACACCGGATGTCCGTCCTCGGCATAGCGGATCGCGTCGCCGAAAAGTTCTTTCCAAGGCAACTTGCCGAACCGCGCGTGCGCCTTCGCCCAGCCGTCCACCGCGCCGGGCACCGTCACCGCCTGAATGCCCGAAACAGGCATCGTCTTCGCGCCGGCCTTGGCGAGAAACTCGGGAGTCAGTTCGCGCGGCGCCCAGCCCGATCCATTCAGCCCGTACAGCTTGCCGGTCTTCGCCTCCCAGTAGAGGACAAACACGTCGCCGCCCACCCCGCACATCATCGGCTCCACCACGCCTAGCACGGCGTTGGCGGCAATGGCGGCATCGGCGGCGGATCCGCCCCGGGCCAGCACCCGCGCCCCGGCCTGCGACGCCAGTGCGTGGCTGGTGGAGACAATTCCGTTCTGAGAGAAAACGCGCGATCGGCTCTGTGCGCGATCCGCGCCGGTTAGAGTCAGAGTAGCCGCGAAGAACAAGAGTGCGATGTACCTCACGCGCACCATTGGACCATAATCCCCGGCCTCAGGATGAGGTCTATGCCAGCAGCGGAGGCAACTCCAGCAACGAATCCAGCACGTGATCCGGCGGCGCATCCTTCAGCGTCTCCGGGCTGATCCCGTACGTCACGCCCACGCACTGCACGCCCGCGTTGCGCGCGGTCAGGATGTCGGTGGCCGAATCGCCTACCATCCAGGTCTCTTCCGTCTTGGCCCCGCACTCGCGCATGAGGGTGTGGATCCCGATCGGGTCCGGCTTCTTCTGCTCGAAGCTGTTGCCGCCGTAAACCTGGAAAAAGTACTTCCCAAAGCCTAATCCGGTACACATATCGCGCGAAAAACGCTCTGGTTTGTTCGTCAGAACGGCCATCTTGCAGCCGCGCGCGTGGAGCGCCTCCAGCGTCTCCACCACGCCCGTATACGGCCGCGTATGGTCCAGCATGTGTTCGCGATAGTAGGCCAGAAAATGCGCCAGCGCCTCTTCCACCTGCTTGTCCGATGCCTTCGAGCCCATCGCCCGGCGGATCAGCACCGGCGCGCCATTGCCCACATACGAGGCCACTGTCTCTTCGGGCAGCGCCTCCATCCCCATCGAGACCCGCGTCGCGTTCACGGCCTCGCACAGGTCTTTCACCGAGTCTACGAGCGTGCCGTCTAAATCGAAAATCACCAGCGTCATGTATTGTCTGCTATCCCCTCATTGCCGCCAAGCCAACCTTGATCAACACCCACAAGGCCCAGGCGATCAGGATGCCGGTCAGCGACTTCGTGAACGGTAGTTTCCTCTGACCCGCCGCGGCCGAAAACCCGATCGCGATCAGTGCGATGGTCCAAAAGGTGAAGAGATCGAAGGATGTGGCCAGGCTGACCAGCCACTTCGATGTCGAGTCCGGGTTCAAAAACGCGCCGGCATTGAACGCCAGCGGGCGCTCGATGTCAAACTCATCCGGCGCCTTCAGGAACATCACCACACACATTAATATCCCTGACACTAGGCCCGCGGGCAGCATCGCGTAGGCACAGATGTTCAGAGAGTTCTTGTATTTGAGGCCTGCGTCCATCAACCCGTTCATCAGAAACAGCAGCACGCCCGCCATCACGACAACCATGACCACTGTGCCCGCAATCGGACTTGCGTGCATGATGTAGGGCATGATTTTGCGCTGCATCGCCACCGCGTCCGCCTTCTTGTCGGCGGGCATATCCTGCAACTGCGGGCTGGATTCCATAGCCTTCTGGATCATCCGCTCGTAACCGACGCGCTGCACGAACAGCGAGACGAAAATGACGCCCATCACTATCATGAGGAGCGTGGGGATCCACCAGCGCCCGCGCTCGGACACATCGGGAAAGGTCTCGGCCGGCGCATGAATGACACCTGTCAATCGTCCAACTTCGGATAGTGGTTCCATGGTGCTACTGTGCCGGCGCCAGGCCGGCCTCCTTTCTCATGAACGTACGGACTTCGGACCAGGGTAGTTCAATTGTAGTGGGACCGGAGGAGTGCGGGGCGATCTCGTAGTCGTTGTAATAGATCACCAGACCCGCCGCGGTCACGCCCCATGTCTTGCTGAGGGTGAACTTGTCGTCGGCGAAGTTGTATCCGGCGTCGGAGAGCTTCTTGCCGGCCTCGATCTGCTTGTCCGTCCGGAATCGCGTCTCCGCCAGGGCAGTCAACTTCGCCAGGCCTTCGGGGAGCAGCAGACTCGAAAGTGCGACGCCTTCACCTGTCGCCGGCATCAGATTCAAGTAGTCGCGGTGCGTATTCGGATGCGCGCCGCCCTTGAAATCCTCTTCGTTGATCTCCACGCTGAGCAGATGCGCGTTGTTGAAGTTGACCTCCGCCGTGCGACGCACAAAATAGGTGATCTCGGAGGTGGGAAACTCCTCGTGGAATCGCTGGAACTCCTCGGCCACCTCCGCCGACTCGGCCTCAAAACCGGCGGGCGCGTCCTTCGGTTGAAGGCTCGCCCGAATGCCGGCATTGATTTTCGCTTTCACGGCCGCGTCCGGCGCCGTGGTCACTTCCGCCCACTTCACCCGGAAGGTGACGCAGGGTTGCACCCGCTTCGTCTTGTCGCCGCAGCCTGGCACAACCTTCTCAAACGACTTGGTCTCAAACTGCAGCGGGCTGGGCTGAGCCGCGTCCGGCGTTTTCCGGCAACCGGCGGCCAGAATCGCCAGGGCGAGCGCGATCCCTATCGGGAAGTGGTGCATGGAAACTCCACCCTCGATTGTAGACCGCGCCGCGAAACTATTTCTTTGCGCCAGGCCGGCTGGCTTCCACGTCGATTGTGATCGCGATGTCATCGCCAACCACAACTCCGCCCGCCTCCAGGGCATTGTTCCAGTTCAGACCGAAGTCGCTCCGCTTGATCCTGGTGGTTGCGGTGGCGCCGCGGCGCTGGTTGCCCCACGGATCCTTCATCTCCGGCGACGGTCCCTCGAGGTTGAGCACCACTTCTTTAGTCACGCCGTGCATGGTCAGATCGCCGGTAACTGCCAGGCCGTCGGCCGTCTTCCGCGCGCTCTTGGACTTGAAGGTCAGGGTGGGGAACTTCGCAGTATCGAAGAAATCCGCGCTGCGCAGATGCTCGTCGCGCTGCGCCACGCCCGTGTTGATCGTCGCTGCGTCCAGAGTCGCCTCGATCTTCAACGCGGCGGGGTTCTTTTCATCGAAAACCACGGTTCCGCTCATCTTGCCGAACTCGCCCCGCACGTTGGACACCATCAGGTGCTTCACCGAAAACTGCGCCTTGGAGTGCGCGCCGTCGATCTTGTACTCTTCCGCGCTCAGGCCCGCGGCCGTCAGCGCCATCATTGCGATCAGCATAGAGGTCTTCATCTTTTTGCTCCTTACCTTACTTTCCGTAGTAGAACCGCTCGGCCACAATCTGGCTGTTCTGCCAGCGCCGCACCACTGCCTGGGTCCACTTCGCGCGGTGGCCACCCTTGAACGTCACGTCCATCCTCCATTCGGAAAACGTGGTGCCGTCTCCCCTCGCCTTCGAGAGCACCTCCGCTCCGTGGAACTGCTCGACGCTCGCGAAGAACGCGATTTCCCGCTCGCGGTTAGCGGCTTTGCCGAGCGACGGCGGGGTGTCGTTTTCCTGCATCTCGACGTCTTCCGCGTAGTAGGTTTCGTAGGCTTCCATTGCCTTGCCCGTCAGAATCGCTTCATTCAGGTTGGCGTCCAGTTGTTCGATAGTCATAGCGTTCCTTGCTCCCTCATTTTTTCCAGCAACACAACAAGTGATTCGGCTTCCGCGCCGGTAAGGGCGCCCGCCATCTCTTTGGTGTCTGCCGCCAAGATCGGATCTACCGCGGCCAGCAGTGATTCGCCACCGTCCGTGATGTAACAAAGCACTTGGCGGCGATCCTGTTCGCAGCGCACGCGCCGGACCAATCCCTTGAACTCCAGGCGGTCCAGCAGCCGGGTCATCCCCGGCGTCTCCTCAATCAACCGCTCGCCGATCGATAGCGTCGGCAATCCGGCCTTGCCAGCCCCTCGCAGGATTCGCAACACGTTGTATTGCTGTGGCGTGATCTCGTGCGGTTCCAACTGCCGCGTGAGTTGACGGCGCAGCAGGTCTGCCGTCTTCATGACGGAAAGCGTCGCTTCCTGGTAGATCGATTGGAAGGGGCGCGTCTGCTTCAACTCAGTTTGCAGTCGGCTTGTTTGGCGTGCCATGCTTTTACATTACACGACAATAGATGACGCGTCAATTAAAAAGTGCGACTAGCGCCGTGGCGGTTTGGGAGTGTAGCTACGCGCTGTCCCTGGGGGGCGTCTTTGCGGGTTCACCGGACCCGGACCAGATCTTCTTGATCTTGTCGTAAGTGGCGGCGAATCCGTCCTTTAGCTCGCGCGGGGCGAGCTGGACGAGGACGTGTGATGCCTCAATCAGGTACGGCGCCGCCCGAGAGTCCTTGATGGAGTTGGGTACGGGGTTCAGAGGAAACGCCGTTAGGATCATCACGATCACTATGCCCACCAGCGCCGCCTTCACCACGCCAAATACCGCGCCCAGCATCCGGTCCAGTACGGTGAGGCCCGTCCATTTGTAGAGCCGTCCCAGCCCCCATGACAGCAGAGCGCCAGCCAGTTGCACACCGATGAAGACGATCAGGAATCCGGCGATGTTCGCCAGTGACTTAGAACTGACGTAGGGGATCAGAAATGCCCCGGCCGAGCCGTACATCCATGACGCCAGGATGATCCCCAGCAGCGTCGCCACCAGGGCGATGGCCAGGCGCGTGAAGCCCTGCCGCAACCCCTGTAGGACAAAGATAGCGGCCAGGACCGCCATCAGAATGTCCAACCAGTTCACAGGGTTCTCCCGGTGAGCTTTTCGTAAGCCTCACGGTACTTCGCCGCCGTTTTAGTTGCCACATCGTCTGGCAGTGCGGGGGCGGGCGGCGTCTTGTTCCAGGTGAGAGTTTCCAGATAGTCGCGCACAAACTGCTTGTCAAAGGATGGCTGCGCGCCTCCCGGCTTATACTGATCAGCCGGCCAGAAGCGGGACGAGTCCGGCGTAAGCACTTCATCGCCGAGCGTGAGCGTGTCGCCGATGAATCCAAACTCGAATTTGGTGTCCGCCAGGATGATGCCGCGCGTCCGCGCATAGTCCGATGCCTTGCGGTAGATGGCCAGTGTCAGGTCGCGCAGTCGCGTGACGACGTCCAGACCGGCCATGCCGGCGGCGGTTTCAAATGAGATGTTCTCGTCGTGGCCCGTCTGCGCCTTGGCCGCCGGTGTGTAGATCGGCTCCGGCAGTTGCGAGCTTTCGAGCAATCCGGCCGGTAAGGCGATGCCGCAGACGGTGCCGCCGGACTTATACTCCTTCCAGCCGGAACCCGACAGATACCCGCGCGCCACGCACTCGATCGGCACCATTTCGGCCCGCCGCACCAGCATCGAGCGGCCCTCCAACTGATCGGCAAAGGCGCGGAGCTCCGCCGGATACTCGCTCACATCCGCCGTGAGCAAGTGGTTCGGGACGAGGTCTTTCAGGAACTCGAACCAGAATAGAGATAGTTGGGTCAGCACGCGGCCCTTATCCGGGATGGGTGAGCCCAGGACGCAGTCGAAAGCCGAGATCCGGTCCGTCGCGACCATCAATAACTTGTCGGTGCCGATGGCGTAGACGTCGCGGACCTTTCCGCGTGCGACCAGTTCGATGCCGGGCAGGGAAGTCTGAAGTAGGGTGCTCATAGTAGTAAGGGCGAAAAATCGTTTAGGGCTCCAGGCATACGCGGACAGCTCGGGACTCGAATTCGCCGCCGAGCCGTTCCATTGTCTCAGGGCTGAGGCGCGATTGGACCTGCTCGAAGAGTTCGCTCTCCTCGCGGCGGATGTGCGTCCGTAGCAACGCCGCGAACGCCAGCAGGGCTTTCTCTGAAGTGCGAAGGCGCAGGCTATGGGCCATCTGCTCCATCAGCCGGTGTTCGGCGATAAGGCTTGTCACCAGCGGGGATGGCCCCAGCTCGGTCACGATGGCAGGGAAGAGGAGCTCCTCCTCCAAAGCGAAGTGGTTCACGAGCTCCAGTTCAAATCGGTCCCACACTTTGGACGCGAGGCGCGCCAGGTTGGCATCGGAGCGGTCGGCGGCAAGTGACCGTTCGAGTAGCACGCACAAAGCCAAGCCGTTGTGATGCTGGTGCGATAAAGGGTGCAGGCTCTTGTGGCGCAGCATAGCCGGAATCCTGATTGTTACCACCTCCCGCCAACCGGCGCAAGGCGCTGTTGCGAAACATTTTCGGTGAAAATGTTTGATGCAATCCGGATTGCGGTGCGTTATAGTAGAAGGGTTGCCGTCCGGCAGCGCCAAATTCGTTTGCGGACAGGTGGCCGAGTGGTTAATGGCAGCAGGCTGTAAACCTGCCACTCCTTGCGAGTTACGGAGGTTCGAATCCTCCCCTGTCCACCACTTATCCCCTGCGGGTTCCGTGAGCCGTGCAGGGATTTTTGTTGGTTTGGCCGCTGGCTGGTTGTTGGGGCGCTGTAGGATTGCAGTGCGTTACCTCACTGGAGTTGCATGCTCAGGGGTGGGTTGCGCTAAAGTAGTTTTGAAAGGGCCGATGTAGCTCAGTTGGTAGAGCGCGTCCTTGGTAAGG
The DNA here is from genome assembly GCA_036504135.1 of Paludibaculum sp. Lineage (GTDB taxonomy): Bacteria > Acidobacteriota > Terriglobia > Bryobacterales > Bryobacteraceae > Paludibaculum. Next base: position 308 of record DASXVP010000027.1, on the reverse strand, counting down.
ACGAGGTCACCAGTTCAACCCTGGTCATCGGCTCCAGAATTTATTACACGAGCTGGATCCCTCCAGATTCCGGCGGACGCCTCAGTACCGGCCGGTCTCCAAAACAGACCGAATCGATAGCGAGCGACAGTTGGCCGCATCACGCGGAGGGAAAAGGGAGTTGCACGCATGGCGAAAGAAAAATTTGATCGCAGCAAACCGCACGTCAACATCGGCACGATCGGTCACATTGACCACGGCAAGACGACGCTGACGGCGGCTATCACGAAAACGCTGGCCAAGCACAACCCGAAGGTGACGTTCCGGAG
>DASXVP010000026.1:0-88020 GCA_036504135.1 Paludibaculum sp. | reverse complement strand
GTCCTCGGATTGGGGCCTGAGCTTCACCTATGACGGGTTCGGCAACAAGACGCATCAGTCGGTAACGAAGGGCTCGGGGCCGGTGCATTCGTACTCCATCGACGTGGCCACAAACCGGATCACGAACCCGGGATTCCAGTACGACGCCAACGGAAACGTTACCGCGGGGTTGCTGGGCCTGACCGGGACGTATACCTACGACGTCGAGAACCGGATGGTAGACAACGGCGCGGAGAAATACGGCTATGGCGCCGGGAACCGGCGGCTCTGGAAGATGTTGGCGGGCCAGGGGCCGGTGGCGGATGTCTACTTCTACGGGCTGGGGGGTGAGGTGCTGGAGGTATTCCGCGGGTCGCCAGGGTCGCCGCTGGAGCGGCAGACGTATGCGCCGACGCAGCGGGCGTGGTTTGGCGGGCGATTGATCGAGAAGAAGGGCACGGCGATGAATGCGGACCGGCTGGGGACGTATGAGAAGTCGTTTCCTTATGGGGAGTTGGCGACGGCGCCGGTGACGTCGGGGGAGAAGTTTGCGACGTACTGGCGGGATGCGGGGACGGGTCTGGATTACGCGGTGAACCGGTATTACAGCCCGCAGATGGGGCGGTTCTTGACGGCGGATCCGATTGAGCCTGGGGAGGTCGCAAGCCCAGGATCATGGAACTACTACGCCTACGTCGAGGGAGACCCGGCTAACTACAATGACCCTGAAGGTACAGATGTTCGCCCGTTGAACATTACCTATGGAACGACGCCAACTTGCCTTGAGACCTTCACGCGGATGATTTCAATCGATCCGAATGGATGGTTCAACAGTGACGTCGGCACACTTGCGCTGCACGCTTACTTCGAATGGAGAGGCGACAACTCCAGACCGGATTACGATGCCAACATTTGGAACGGCATCGCGAACGTATGGCGCAATCGATGGCATCTTACGGATGGACAGAAACGCCTGTACCTTAGCAACTACTTCGCCGATCTGACCAAACAGTATGGCTTTAGAGGAATGTTCGCCGCCTACGCGTCATCCGAGAATTTTTGGGTTATCCAAAATAAACGCGTCTTCCTGCGTGAGTCCTATGTGACCAACAGCGACCCGCGCACGCCTGGTGTGATTCAGATACTCAATTCGTCCCCAGATAGCGGTCTTTGTCAGGGCTTCATTCACGCAATGCAGGTTGCGCGGGACGTCTACAATGTACCTTGGTACGATCATTCACAAGACCCAACGCACGGGGCTTTATTCTATGCCTCTCAAGGCCGTGTACCAGGATTGCGCTACCCTCTTGAAGTGACTTATGACGCTACGTCCGCGACGAAGGGCTTTGGTACTGCAACGTTCCAGTTCTTCAGGCCGAGAAGCTGGAAGAATTTGTGGAGCAACAAATGGTAGTCTCACTCCTCAAGCGGCACATTCAGGCGATCTTCAAGGGTGGGATGCTTCTAGTTTGGCTCGGTTGCGCCAGCATGTGTGCACAGGCGCTGGACGGTTTTGGCACCCGAGAGCTAATGGTCAGCGACCCGTGGACTCTATTTGCCAAACTCAGAGGAGCGTCGGCCGAAGATCAAAGTAGCGCTTATGAAGAGCTATTTGGAGACCGTCTGCCAAAGAAGCTTCCCGCTTTTGAAGGCCGGCTCTTGATATTGCAGATGGATTCAGATCCCCAGCCGGAGGCAGTCCTGATCCTGGACATCCTTCTTGGGAGGGTGGTGTTCGTTTTTGACCGCGACAACGCTGGATGGTGGAAGGTGGGGCGTTTTAGCAATAGGGTCCGAAACAGTTTTGCCGCACTGGAGGGAATGGTCGAGGCTCGTTTGATTTCCGATTCGGTGAACGAGCTCATCATTCGGGATTTCGGTTGGATGACTGAGGGGCGGTCGACTGTTCTTCAGATCTTCCGTCTGGATCGAGGCGTTCTCCATCGCGTGTTTGAGACTGTTGAGTTCCGTGAAGGACCGGTGATGGGATCTGAGCGCGACACCGTTGAGATTGAAAGAACTTACCTGCATTTCCCCAAGCCAGGGCTGATCGTCGCGCATCGTTTGTCCGCGCGGATCCCAGGATATGGTGCTCCAGACATGCCTGAAGAAGTCCTAAGGGCGCAGGGGAAGACGGTCGCTTGCGCCGCTTCCGAATGGAGCGCCAATATCTTGAGGTATGTCGAGTCTCCGATCCTATCGAAAGAGTACTGTGGAAGAATCCGAATGCTTCGAACTCGGGGAGCTAGTGCGCGTTGATGTATGAAGGGCGGCCGGTGGCGCAGAAGCTTCCGGACCTGCCGATTGTTGGGACTCCGGATTGGCAGGGGCCGCGGTTCACGTGGGGCTATGATTCGATGGGCCGATTGTCCACAAAGGGGCAGAAGGAGACTGCGGCTACCGGCTGGACTACGGAGCTTGTGATAAGCACGGCGTATAACGCGGCCGGGCAGATGACGCACTTGGTGAGGCCGGGCCGGACGGAGGACCGTGAATACGACGTGCTGGGGCAGTTGACCAAGCAGGCCGGACTGGGCCGAACTGTGGAGTACAGCTACAACGCGACGGCCAACGACGGGCGGATCACCAAGCGCAAGGAGTTGTCGGGCGAGGAGGTGAACTACGCGAAAGCCTCTTACCGGGGCAGGGCCTTCGAGGTGAGTTCGAAACTCTTCTAACGTCAGGCAGCGCGGCGGATGGCAGAGGTCTATTACCTCGATGGACTTCCATCTGAAGGAGGTTCTGGGAGATACCATTTCGATCACAAGGGCGGCGGCAGGCAGCTTCGATTCGCACCGCACGGGCGTGGAACCGAATGGCACTTACTGGGGCGCCTCCTTCGCCTCCGGCTTCAGCGGCCAAGGGGGAGATAATATCGATGTGCAGTCTGGAATCCTGAACCAGACGCTTCCACTCTTGAAGGTGGTGGGGCGCGGGCAGACCTCCGTGCAGTTGGCGCTGTTGCGGATTCTCCCGAAACCGATCATACTTTCCGAACTGCAATTTAGATCCAGTTCAACCGGCGGAAATATATTTGACGCCGTGCTTTCAATCACTTGGCTCGTTTTCAAGCCGCATCAAGGCCGAATTCTGAAATCCATGGTGTATAAGAGTACCGTGCGCGGCCCAGCCCGCTGCGCATACCCGCTCTTTGGCAATTGAACCGCTCTGCCTTGCTCAATTCGCGCGCCACGCGCGTCGTACCCTTGGCAGAGGCCGAACGATCCCATATCTTGCACAAAACAATGACCATTCGGCCTTGTCAAAGAAGGTGTTCCCTGGCCGTCGTGGCTCAGTCTCGAGCCGCGCGCGTGAGCAAGCGGTGGTCGACAATAATGGTGAAAGCGGTCCAAATAGGCGCCAATCGACAAGCCAAATACGTCACCAGCCAAACGACCCCATAACTGTCACAAAACAAGAGCCTTTGCCAACCTCCGCAAAACACCAGCCCAATTGGTACCCCACCGACAACCCACATTCGCCACCAGCCAAACGACCCCATAACTCTCACAAAACACACCACTTGGCCCAGCCTTAAAACAGCGGCCCCCCACCCCGCACGGCTCAGAAGCACGAACACACAGCCCCCGTCAGGAAGCTGCGTTCTATGTGTTTGCGGGAGTTGTCAGATTCCGGACCAGCGGCGGCCGCGCCTACCGTGTGTGAAAGCATGGCGAAGAACGATGAGCAGGCCCGCGCCAAGGGCCAGCGACATGGTGATCATCGCCCTCGATTCTACGCCTGATTTCGCGCGGTGGCGAGACCCCTGGTGCAGATTTCACACAAAATTATCGCAATCGTCATAGTACGCGGAACTCGTAGATGTTCTCCGAGATGCGCTTGCCGCCCGAGACCACTTCCACCACCATTCGGTACTCTCCGGCCCCGCCCGCGCGCCACTCCGCCGTGCCTGCTTGCACCGATGAATCCACCGCGATCGCCCGTGCGAAACTCCCCTTGCCCTGCACCTGGCCGCCTGCGTTTTCCACGCGCCAGTTGAGCTGCGCCGCCGGATACGCGGTGTAGGTGTCGTTCACCGCCCACAGGCCCACCTTCACCGTCTCTCCGCTGCGCCACTCAGCGCGATCGTACTCAAACAGCGCCGCCACTGGCTCGAAACTGCGGCGCACCACCTCCGCCACCTTCGTCGGCACACGGTAGAAGTCGATGGCGGCCATGGTCACCGAGGGCCAGAAGTCGATGGCGAAGAAATGAAAGATCCCGCCCGCGCCCTCCGCCTTCCTGCGCCGCGTGCGCTCCAGCGAGATTTGGAAGAGGCGCGCCGCGTAGTTCTGCGATTTCGCGATCAACTGCTCCGGGCTCTGCTTGTCCAGATCGCCCCACGCTGTGCGCGCCTCCGGCACCTGGAGCCGGTGATAAGTCCAGTCGTCCGCGAAGGCCGGGATCGGCCACTTGCCAGGGAGGAACTTGTCGAGCGACTCCTTGGCCGGCAGCGACGTCGCGCCCAGCTCCGTCACCAGGTTCTCGTCCATGTGCGTGTAGTCCCAGATGGAGCCGTCGTACCAACCGTGGTAGATGTGCGAGTCGCCCCAGCGGCCAGTGGAACGCTGCACCCAGCGGTCCTGCGGGTCCAGTAGCTTGGGCCGCGCGTACAGGTGCTTGGTGAGGTCGCGGTAGTTCTCCAGGCTCTCCTCGTCGCTGGGCGACCACACCGCAATCGAGGCGTGGTTGCGGACCATGCGGATGTGGTTGTCGAACAGCCCGGCGGCGTGCCGCGAGAAATCGGTGTCTTCCGGATACCAAGCCTCCAGGTAGTCCTGCCAGATCAGCAGACCGCGCTCGTCGGCCAGATCGTAAAACTCCGGGTTCTCAAAGTGGCAGTGCACGCGCAGCAGGTTGACGTTCATCTTCCCGATCAGGTCCAGGTCGCGCGCGTACTTCTCGCGCGTCATCTCGGAGAGCCAGAGGTTGGCGTAGGTATTGGTGCCGCGCAGGAAGATACGCTTGCCGTTGAGGTAAAACTGATCGGCCCGGCGCTGGATCTCGCGAATCCCGATCGATTCCGTGCGTGCGTCCAGCACGCGGCCGGAGCCGTCCAGCAGGCGGGTCTCCAGCGTATACAGGTTGGGCGCGCCCAGGTCCCAGGTCCACCACAGCCGGGCGTTCTTCACAGGGATCACCAGGCGTGCCGGCGCCGCCTGTGCCGCCGCGGTCACCTGCACGGATTCGCCCGGAAAGCCTCGCGGCGAGAGGGTGAGCTGCCAGACGTATTCCGAATCCTCGCCGAGCCCTTCCGCCGTCAGGTGCACAGCCACCTCGGCCGCGCCGGCGGGCCGCAACCGCGTGGCCACGGCGGCGTCCGCGATGCGCTCCGGCGCGCCGGCGCTCAGCCGGGCTCCGCGCGTGATGCCCACGGCCGTGATGTCGTCCGGCTTCTGATCCACGCCGCCGTATGAGCCCTTCACCGTGTACGGACGGTGCTTCCAGTAGTAGTGGACCGGCGTCCAGACGCGTACCTGCAACTCGTGCCTCGCGCCGGGCTTCACCATCGCCGTGACGTCATAGGAGTAGGGGTCGATGTAGCCCTCATGCCGGCCCAGCCACTTGCCGTCCAGGTAGGCCTCGGCGTAGTAGTCCGTGGCGTCAAACTCCAGCCGCACGCGCTGGTTCACGAAGCCGGCGGGCAGCTCGAACGTGCGCTTGTACCACCACTCCTGGTTCGAAACCCATGCCGCCTCCCGCGAGTAGATCTGGGCTGCCGGCAGCCATTGCAGGTGGACCGAGCCGGGTACCTGCACCTTGCGCCACTCCGAGCCGGGCCCCTTGCCCTTGGGGCCGAATGCCAGCTCCCATTCGCCGTCCAGCGGGAGGGTCGTCCGGCGAAATGCGGCCAGTCGCGTGGTAATCGCCGCTACCTGGGGCGGGTTCACTCTGGCGGCGGGCTGCGCGAGCTGCGCCGCCTTTTCCACCGGCGGCTCCACGCGCACCAATACAGGCTGCCGCACGCGGCGGCCGGCGGCGCGCGCAGACAGCACGGTGTTGTTGCGCTGCCACGCGGGGAAGATCAGTGCGACGGACGAGAGCTGCCTGGCCGAGCGTCCCTCAAAACGGCTGGTGCCCGCGCCGGTCCACTCCAGTGCGTCGTCCAGCGCCACCACGCCGAATGCGCCGTAGTTCTCCTCCTTGGTGTAGTAGACGAAGCAGCCGCCCGGCGCCCGTTTCCACGCACGCGGGGCGATGTCGTGATCCGGCGGCTCGGTGCTGCTGGGGCCTGTCGGCCACTGGTATTCGTCGCAGTCCACAAAGCGGTCGTAGGGAACGTGGGGCAGGGCACTCACGCTGGCAAACCGGAAGCCCTTGGCCGCGCGCCACAGCAATGCGGTGCTGCCCGCCGTCAGCTCCATGGACCACTCGCCCGCCGAGATGCGGACTGCCAGTGGGCCGGCCTCAATGTACTTCTCGTCCAGCTTCACCGGCCCGCTCAGCGCGGACCAGCCGTCATTCGGCACGGCCAGCGGCGACGGTGGTCCCGTGACTTTGGGCCCCGTGGCGTGGATGTCGTTCTTGTCGCGCTGCTCCGGTGTGGTCTCCACCAGATTCAGCGCGCGCTGCGGCCCGGCTTGCAGCGGATACGCCTCCATGATGTGGCCAGTGGCGGCGTCCAGCACCACTCGCAAATGCGCGTTGGTCACTGCAATGCGCCCCGACGCCAGCATGCGCGCCGAGACCTGCTCCGGAAACCGGCCCGGAACGGCCTCGCAGCAGCTCACCCGGTACTCGGCCATCTGCCCGCCGATCAACGTGGCGGGGAAGAGCAGTTCCTGGCCCAGCACCTGCCACGGCAACTCCTGCCCCGCCGGATTCGTCACGCGATAGCCCGCGCGCTGGCCGCCCACCTTCGCCAGCGGCACGCGCACGATCTCGGCATCGCGGCGCTCAATGCCGGTGGGCTCTTCCAGCCGCACCGTCCAGGTTTGCGCCGCCTGCAAGGCCGCCCCAACCAGAAGGAGCACCAGGAGATTCGGGTAAAATGAAGGTCGGTTCATTTGGATCTCTCCTATCTTATGCCGACGCCTCTCGATCTCAGCCACGTCCTCACCGAACAGATCAACTCCGCCTCCGTCGATTTTGACACGCTATCCACTGAGCAGATGCTGGCCGTCATCAACAGCGAGGATCGCAAGGTGGCCGAGGCTGTGGAGCGCGAACTGCCGCGGATCGCCGCCGCCGTCGATGCCATTACCGCCGCGATGCTCGAGGGCGGCCGCCTGTTCTACACCGGCGCCGGCACCAGCGGGCGGCTCGGCGTACTGGATGCCAGCGAGTGCCCGCCCACGTTTAACGTGCCGCCGGACCTGGTGGTGGGCCTCATCGCCGGCGGCGAGGCCGCGCTGCGCTCCGCCATCGAGGGAAGTGAAGACTCAGTGGCGGCCGGCGCCGCTGATCTGTTGGCCGCCGGCTTCTCCGCCAAGGATGTGCTGGTGGGCATCGCCGCCAGCGGGCGCACGCCTTACGTGCTGGGCGCAATCGACGCCGCCAACGCGATGGGCGCCGTCACCATCGGGCTGGTTTGCTCACCGAATTCACACATCTCGGCGCGCGTCAAAATTCCCATCGAGCCGCTGGCCGGCCCGGAGGTGATCACCGGCTCCACGCGGCTGAAGTCCGGTACGGCCACCAAGCTCGTCCTCAACATGCTGTCGAGCGGCGCGATGATCCGTCTCGGCTACGTCTATTCGAACCTGATGGTGAACGTGCAGCCACGCAACGAGAAACTGGTGGACCGCGCCCAGCGCATCATCATGGCCGTCACCGGGGTCGAGCGCGAACATGCGGCGGTGTTGCTGAATGATTCCGGCCGCAACGTGCGCACCGCCATTGTCATGGGTAAGCTGGGCCTCTCGCGCGCCGAGGCGGAACAGAAACTCGAAGCCTGCCACGGCCGCCTGCGCGACGTGATCGGCTAGAATCCAAGATATGCAGCACGCTACTGGATTCCTCGGCCTGGTCAATGATGCCAAGACACGCGTTCAGCAGATCGACATCGCGGGCTATGTCAAGATGCGCGAGGCCGGCACGCCGCACGTTTTGATTGACACCCGCGAAGAGAGCGAGTGGAACGCCGGACACGCGCAAGGGGCGCTGCATCTGGGGAAGGGCATCATCGAGCGCGATATCGAGGGCAAAGTGCCCGATCACGACGCCGTTCTGGTGCTGTATTGCGGCGGGGGCTTTCGCAGTGCGCTGGCAGCCGACAATCTTCAGAAGATGGGTTACACGCAGTGTATCTCTTTGGACGGCGGCTGGCGGGCCTGGAATGAGAGCGGGCTGCCGGTGGAGAAATAGGCCCTACCGCATGGCCCTCAGTATCACGCCGATCAGGCTGTAGCCGATGTTAATGAGCGTGGCGACCTCCACGAGGCGAACGAAAAAGACGACCCGCTCGTTCATGAATTCGAAGCGCAGCAGCAAGGCGCAGATCACTGCAACGTAGACCACGTTCGGGTTCAACACCAAGTCGTAGGCGTTGAGATACCCTACCAGGACGAAGTAGTAGACCAGCGGCCAGTTGTTGTCCGGCTTGGTCTGGAACCGGGCAAGCGCCAGCCATGCCGTGGAAACGGCCAGGACGAACGACAGCAAGAGTCCGATATTGTTCATGACAGCATCCGGCGCACCGGGTTAGAAAGTCCATAATACGCTGGTGTAGCCCGTGTGTGCGCGGTAATTCTGCACGGCCAGCATGTCCTCCTTGTAACGGTAGTATTGATATCCGAAGTTCCACCGGATTTTTGGGGTGATCTTCACCGAGAGCCGCGCCAGGGGCGAATCGAAGTTCATCGGAAACACCTGAACGGCGGCGAACGAGGCAGGCACTGGCCCCACGGAGCGGGTGGGGTCGCCGGCGTCGCGGCTCAGACTGAAGCCGGCGTAGAGATCGATGCGCTCCTTCAGCGAAACATGCACGCCCAGATGGCCGGTGTGCAGGTTGCTCAGAAAGACGGACTGCTGGCCCGTGACCAGGGCCGATGCCAGGAAGTAGCCGAGGCCGGTGACCGTGCCGGCGTGCAGCTTGGCGTAGCCGGCATCGAGGGAGAACCAGTCTCGCGGATTCCACGAGCCGTCGGCGCCGTACTGGCGGGTCTTGGCGCTGTAAGCGAAGAGTGTCGTGGTGTTGGAGTTGTTGGCGACGCGCGCCAGAGCGGTGAGGGCAAAGGCGCCGGGCCGCCACTGCAGTCGGGCCGAGTAGCCCTCGTAGTTTTTCTCCGACGTTGGATAGAAGGGACGGTCCTGGCGGCCGAGTTCGCCATCCACGGCCAGCAGCATGGTTCTCAGCGGCTTCAGACGCACACCGGCCGAGCCTGCGTTGAGGCGGTTGCTCTGCTGGCTGCGGTTCTCGCCGGGGAAGCCTTCGATGATCACCTGCTCCACACTCTTGATTTCGCGGTCAGAGAACTGGTAGCCGCCGCGCAGGGCGAGCCACGGGCGGATCTGGAAGTGGGCGTCGGTGACGTTCGAAATATTGCGGATGCCCAGATAGCGGAAGTTCACGGTGGTGAGATCGAGCGTGCTGTTGTTGATCTCGGTGTAGGTGGAGCGCCCCTCCATCTTGGTGAGGTGATAGGCGGTGTGGTTAGTGATGGTGAGGTTGGTGGTGGGGAAGAGGCTGAGCGTGAGGTTGCCGGTGGTGACGGGCCGGCGGGCGTCACCGCCGACGGCGATCTGGCGGTTCTGCGCGGCGCCGAAGCGATTCACGCCGATCGCGGCCTCACTAAAAGCGAAGTCCCGGTTGCCGGACGAGTAGGTGAAGCGGCCGTTCACAGCCCAGCGCTCGCCGCGTTCCCGGAAGAGGCTGAGGCGGAAAGAGGGAGTTGTGCCCTGGTATGGTTCGGTGGCTCCGTAACTGGTGAGCCTGGTGCGGTCCGTGGTGTTGGCGCCGGCGCTGGGCGCTTCGAGCGACAGGGGCGTTTCCTCGCGGTACTGTTCGAATACCTGCATCCAGTTGAGCCGCATCCCAAAAGCCCGGATCTCGTTGCCGAACCGGGACTCGTTCTGCCGCCGGTGGACGTTGCCGAACAACGCGAACTCGTCGCCGCGCACGCCGTCAAAGACGTTAGTAGTGGTCAAGGCCGGGCCCTGCTGGAGCGAGCGGCTGAAGCCGGCGAAGAAGCGCACCTTTGATTGCGGCAGGAGGGTAAAGTCGTGATCCTGGAGGCGATGCACGGTATCCATGGCGTGCTGCCCGCCGCTGACAGCCAGAGCCGGATTGAAGTATTCGTTGGAGCGCCAGATCATGTCGTAGCGGTAGACGCGGTTCTTAGCAATGCGGAGATTGGCGTACTCGTAAGGATCGTTGCCCAGCCCCTGCGTGGAGAGGGTCATTTCGTCGAAGAGTCCGCCGTGGCCCTCTTTGGATTTCATCGAGAACCGGCTCCCCAGCAAGCGGATGCCGTTGCCGTAGTTGACATCGCTGCGGTATTTGCCCTGGTTACCGCCGATGGAGTGGAACCGATAGCCGAGTTCCCAGGACTGCACAAGATTGTAGTTACCGATGGTCTGGCCGCGAGCCTCGCCAACCTTCTCGTCGGTAGGTGCAATTGTCGTCTGCGCGTGCAGTGCGAGCGTAGCGGTGAGCCACAGAATTGCAGTTCTCATCGCAGGAACCTCTGATCGCTATTGGAGCCGTGAATGCGCACGTGGCAGGTGGTGCAGTTCCGGAAGCGGGGATCGGCCATATTGTGGGAGGACGGGGTAAGCTTGACGCCGTCGCCTTGACGGCCAAAATCGCCCAGGCCGTTGTGGCACTCCAGGCAGGTGGTGAAGACCGCCGGGCGCTTCAGCATCTTGACGTTGGCGGTGCCATGCGGTACGTGGCAGGAGGTGCAGCCGTCGACTCTTGTGGCGGCGTGCTCAAAGGCGAACGGTCCGCGTTTGTCGGTATGGCATTTCATGCAGGGCTCTTCGTTGCCGAGCGCCGTCTGCATCATGCGCGGGCGGCCGCCCATGCCGGAGCCAGGGGCGGCTGCGCCGTGGGGGTTGTGGCAATCCGAGCAGGTCATGAAGCCTTCATTGACGCGATGTTTAGAGGGCAGGGCGAACTGAGCCCGCACGTTGCCGTGGCAGCTGTAACAGAGATTGCGCTGCTCGGCGGAGGCCAGAAGATACTTGGCCGACCGCGCCTTGTGGATGGAATGGCAGGAGTTGCAGGCGATCTGCGCCTGGGAGTGGGACGAGCGCCGCACGTTGGCGCGGCCGAGGCTCTCGGCGTGGCAGCGCAGGCAGGAGTCCAGAACTTTCTTGGGCGCCATGGCAGAGTAGGCGCCGATCTTGGTTTTGTCGCCCTTGGCGGCGACGTGATCGCTAGCCGGTCCATGGCAGCCTTCGCAGCCGGTGTCCTCGGGTTTCTTCTTACCGGAAGCGACGCTCTGGTAGTGCGGGTTCCGGTAGAAATCGACTGTGATGTTCGGGTGGCAGGTTTTGCAGGCGGTGTCTCCGACGTACTGGGGCGATGCCCAGGCCGACGCGCAGCAGAGCCACAATGCAGCTGTACCCAGAGTCTTTAATCCCGCCATGTGACTAGAGTAACCCTCCGAAGGGTGTGGAGATGTGTTTTGGCGCGGGGGCGATTAGAGGCCGCAGTCGCTGCCGTTCAGCAGCGCCTTGGGATAGACCATCACGCCGGTTTCCGAAGCGCGGAAGATGCGTTGGAGCAGGTCGTTCTCCGGCAGCGCTGTTTCCAGGTAGTCGACACCCTCGGCGGTGATGATGAAGCTGCTGCGATCGTCCTGGACCACGCAGCGTTTTGCCTTGAGATACCAGAGGGCAAAGCGCAGATGCTCGCGGGGAAACGACATTAAGTGTTCGAGATCCAGCATGGACAGCGCCGCGTAATCCGGATTGGCTCGCCTCTTGGCGTAGAGCAGGCAAAGCACGCCGGTGCGGATCTTGGCCTCGGCGTCGAGGCCGCCCGTGAATTCCTTGGTTTGGAAAATGGGCAGCGCCGAAGGACGGCTTTCCGCTAAAGTGCGGTCGTATTCGGCGCGCAGTTGCGGATCGCTGAGCACCCGGTAGGCCTCGGCGTAGACGAGAAACCGCGCTGCATCGCCGGTATCGCTGTTGTCCGGATGGAAGCGCGCGGCGAAGATCCGGTAGACGCGGTGAATGGTCTCCATCTCGGCGCGCGGATGGATCTGGAGCAGGTCGTAGAAGTTGACAGGTTCGCCCGCCATCCCTCTTTCTATCGGCAACTCCGGCGCATAGCATCACACCTGTTCTGACAACGGCAGCACAGGATTGGAACACCATTCTCGGCGGGTACCGGCAGGCGCCGCCAACTAGACGATTTCGTTAGGTGGAATTCGCGTATCTTGGTATAAACTCTTATGGCTTTCTGTACGGACCCGAGTGTTACCTATCTCAACAAGTTCGGCTACAACGTCGTACGTTTGCCACGAAAGGGCATTGGCCCGATGGATGTGCTGGGCAAGCGGGATTCCGTGGAACGGCTAGGCCGGCTCAGCGCGGTGTGGAAGACCGCGGCGCCGGAGCCGCCGCTGAGCGCGCCACAGCCAGTGGCCGACGTGGAGGGGCAGAAATCGCAGGACTTGGCGCTCTCGATCGGACTGAAGGTATTGGAGAACGCCCTGCGGGGCTTGGGTGCAGCCGTACCGTCGGTGGACTTTGCGTTTCAGCAGGCGCGCAAGGTGCAGTTTACCTACACGAACATCACTTCGGTTTCCGTGGAGCCGCTGGATGCCGGCAACTACCTGTCCAGCGGGGACCTGAATGTTGGCAACCCAGTAGTCTCCCAGTATTTCCTCGACGATGATGCCCACGCATTTCTGATTGTGGACGTGTTGCGGTCCGACAGCATCTGCGTCACTGCCAAGGCGGAGAGTGGGATTGCGGTGGATTTGGACATTCCGGCGATCCAGGGTGTTGTGGGTGCAGGTCTCGGCGTCAGACATGGCGGCGCCAGTTCCTCCACCGTCATCTTTCAGGGGCCGGAACCCATTACGTTCGGGTTCAAGGCTTTTGTGATCGCGTTTGTCGACGGGCACTGGACCCTCAAGGGTACGAAAGCCTCGGGCGACATGGCGTTTGCCGTGCCCGGCGAAGATACCGCCGGTGATGAACCGGTGTTGTTTACGACGAGCGGAACCGTCCGCCTTTAGCCACCTGGACATGGTAGATATCCAACTTCGAATCTTCGCGCCGGCGGGCGCGGTTCACCGCGTCGAGGGGCTGTTGGACAACTCGGCCCAGTTTGTGGGCGAGGCGCAATTCGATTTCAGCGCCCTGCGGCAGTGCCAGGACGATCCGCAAGCCTATGGCTTGGTGTTGCGGGCCATGCTCTTCGCTTCCGGAGAGCTTCAGCGAGCGTGGGATCAGGCCAGCGCCGGAGGTGAAGTCCGGCTGCGCCTGCTGCTGGATCCGGATGCCGGTGAGGTCCATCAGTTGCGCTGGGAGAGCCTGATGATGGAGCACAACGGCGAGAGCCTGCCGCTGGCCGCGTCGCCTCAGACGCCGTTCTCCCGGTACGCAGCGCTTCCGCAGGCGCCGCCGCCGGTTTTGCGGACCGGCGGCTTTCGCCTGCTGCTGGCGGTTGCCAATCCGAGCGGGCTGAAGCAACTGGCGCCCATCGACGCAGATGGCGAAGTGGAGAATCTGCTCAGTGCGTGGGCGCAGCTCCTGGAAAACGGAGAGATGCGGGTGACGATTCTGGCCGGGCACGGCGGGCTGAGCCCGGAGATGCGGGCGCGCGCGGCGGAGTTGCGGTGTGTGGTGAAGGACGGTGCGACGACGCTGGATACGCTGGAAGAGCTGCTGAGCGAAGCAGACGGGATCCATCTGATCGCCCACGGCAACTTGAGCGCAGCGCGGGAGGCGGTGCTGGTGTTGGAGAAGCCGGATGGATCGCTCGATCTGGTGGAGCAGGCGCTGCTGCTGAGGAAGTTCAACCACCCATCACTGCGCTTTGCTTTCTTGCAGTCCTGCAAGAGCTCAGGCGGAGCGGCCTTTGCGGGGCTGGGTCCGCAACTGGTGCAACTCGGCGTGCCGGCCGTAATTGCGATGCAGGACTTTGTGCCCATGGCGGACGCGCGGCGCTTTGCCAGCGTCTTCTACACCACCTTCATCCGGGACGGAGCGCTGGATTTGGCGGCCAATGCGGGCAGGCAGGCGATCCTGCGGTCCAGCAGCGCCAACTGGTCTATCCCGGTGCTCTTTTCGAGATTGCAGGATCCGTGCCTGTGGCCGGCGGACCCGTTGCGAGCGGGCATTCATCACATCGCGGGTGACTACGGGCTGGAAGAGTTGGTGAAACGTCCATTTCCGCTGGAGGCGATCCTGCTGCGGACTGGTGTGGACACTCTGCAACACGGCACGGAAGACGTGGCTGGCCCGAAGTTGGATCTGCTGGACGCGTCGCGGGAGGCGCTGAAAGGCAGCGCGTCTCCTTTTGTTCTGCTCATCGGCAACCGCGGCCGCAACAAATCCACGCACCTGCGGCGGATGTTTGTTTTGGCGGAGGAACAGTTTCGCCAGGACGGGGCGGTGATGCCGGTCTATCTGAAGCTGTCGGACTGCGCCAACGTGCTATCGACACCGGCCCGGACTTTGGCCGGCTCCGTGGCGAGGATGATCCAGGAGCACGGATTTGAAGTGGATGCGGCCAGGGTGCGGGATGCCTTTGAGCGGCGGCGGTTTCTCTTTCTGCTGGATGGCGACGACGACTTTGGCGCTGAGGAACGGGTCGAGGCGTTGGGCGTGCTGGCTCAGTTCCGCCGCACCTGTGGCGAGCACCAGTTTTTTGTCAGTGTGGACGAGGCTACTCTGGATCCGGGCAGTTATCCGCCGGACTCGACGGCGCTGCTGATTCAGTTGATGCCGCCGGATCGGGTCACGGCCTACCTGGAGCAGAGTGAGGAAGAGTCGGTGCGGGAGTTGGTGGAGAAACTGCGACAGACGGCGTTGTTTGACCTGGCGGCGGTGCCGTGGCTGCTGGCCCGCCTGATGTCGGACGCGCGCAACGGGATTAGGATCGACTCCCGCGCGGGCGTGCTGGACCGGTTCGTGCGCAACGGCCTTTTAAAGACGGGTGCATTTGCGGGTGTGAGGGAGCGCGCGGAGGAGGCTCTGGGCTGCCTGGCGTGGCGGATGCAGGCCAGCCGGACGATCCGGCTGGAGGGCGCCGAGGTGTTCTCGATCCTGGCCGGAGTGCGGCGCAACCGGGAGTTTTCGCTGGAGGAGTTTCTGACGGACATCCTCAAGAGCGACCTGCTGGTGAGAAGCGGAGCGGAGGGTGTGCGGTTTGCCTACCCCGGGCTGCAATCGTACTATTGCGCGCGTCATCTGATGAGAAGTGAGGATCGGGAGCGGTGTCTGGAGGACATCACGGCGTCACTGGGGCGCATCTCGCGGGTCCGCTGGTGGGAGGATACGCTGGCGATTCTGGCAGGGCTGAGCCCCTCGGCGGGGTCTCTGCTGCGGAAGATTCTGGCGGGCAGCGGGTTGCGTGAAGGCGATCAGGTATTCCTGGCTGCCCGGTGTCTGCACGAAGCTCGGCGGTCCGGGCGGACTCCGGCCAGCGCCATTGGACAGGACGTGGTCGATCAAATCGTGGACACTCTGTTGTGGCGTTCGCATCCCCAGAACGTGCGGTCGGCGGCATCACGACGCAAGGCGATCGAGGCATTTGCGATCCTCCCGGAACCGCGGGTGATCCCGCATCTGCTGTCTCTCGCCATCGGGCAGGTTCGCCTGGACTGGGAGGGTGAGCGCAGTTACGACCTTTCAAGCGTGCGGCAGGCGGCGGTAACCGCGCTGCTTGGCATGATCGAGGACACCATCGCGTTCGTCAAGACGGACCCGGTGCTTTCCCAGGACAAGCGGTTGGAGAAGCTGATCGGCGCCTGGTTGAGCGGTGACGTCTCGACGCTGGGGTCGCTGTTGGGACAGGACGACGCATCCGTGGCAGGCGTGGCGGCGTTTGCGCTGGGCACAATCGGCACGGACGACTGCGTGGATCTCCTGGTGAAGCGGTTTGCCGAGTTTGCGGGAGGCAACGTGAACCAGGACATCCTGTGGGCCATCACAGACACGCTGAGCCTGTTGAATCCGGTCCGAGTCACGGAACGGGCGATCATCCCGTTTCTGGACCGTCCCGTCTTTGCCAGCCATGTGGCCTATCTGATTGGCAAGCTCCGCATTGCCCCACTGGATGGGGAGGAGTGCGGATTCCTGCGGCAGTGCCTGCTCTCGGACAACCATCAGTTGCAGGGGCGCGCGTTGCGATCGCTGGCCTGCCTCTATTCGATGCAGAGGCATAAGCCCGGATTGTCGCCCACACTGGAGGAGTTGCGGGGCGTGTGCCACGAGCTGGTGCTGGACGATTTTGCCTCGGCAGCGAAGCGCGGTTTTATCCAGGTATCCACGGGATGGCAGAGAGAGCAGCAGGCATCCATTCGCTATCAGGCGCTGGAGGCCTTGCGATCCGTCGGTGACGTTACGTCCATCGAGGTGTTGCGTCAAGTGAGACGCAGTTACGATCAGCCCAGTGACGAGCCGGGAGTGTCATGGTTCGCCGCTTCCATCAACCAACTCAGTTTCGAGATTGGGGAAGAGATTTTCTGGCGTCTCACGGGCGGCCTGTCCGGCGAGACGTTCCTGCCTCTGCAGCCCGGCATTCCAGCGTAACGAGCGGTTTCAAACCATCGGAGAATACTATGCCTTTCCAGACCATTCCGAACACCAATGTCACCTACGCGCTGATCGCGTTTGACGATCAGGGACGCGAACGCACCGATGACCCGCAGGGGCTGAACGGCCTGATGTCGGCCCGGATCCTGCAGGATGCGCTTGCGGCGCCGCCGAGCGACGTGTTCTTTTTCAGCCACGGCTGGAAGGGCGACGTACCCGCGGCGGTGGATCAGTACAACCGCTGGATCAAAGCGATGACGGATCTGCCGGCGGACGCGGCGCGGATGGGGCCCGGATTCCGGCCGCTGTGGATCGGCTTGCACTGGCCGAGCCTGCCGTGGGGCGAGGATGAACTGGGTGGCAACGCGTTCGATGCGCCGCAGGTAGATTCGAACGAATTGCTGGAGCGCTATGTGAGCCGGCTGGGCGGCGACCCGGAGGCTGTCCGAAGGCTGTTGGAGGTGATCTTCCGCGAGAACGACGTCAACGCCGGCGCCACGGCGCTGCCGCCGCACGTGGCCGACGCTTATGCGCGACTGGCCGAGGTGTTGGGACGAACCAGCAAAGGTCCGGGCGCCGCGCCTGACGCCGATGGCGCGCCATTCGATCCCCGTGCGGCGTTCGACGCCGGCAACGAGGGTGGCGATGCCTTTGGCGGATTCAGCCTGGGCGGACTGCTCGGGCCGCTGCGCCAGTTGTCGTTCTGGAAGATGAAAAACCGGGCGCGGACCGTGGGCGAAGGCGGGATGCACACCTTCATCGGGAGTCTTCAGAATGCGCTGCCGGCGGCAAAATTCCACCTGATGGGGCACAGTTTTGGCTGCATCGTGGTGTCCTCGATTCTCGGCGGGCCGGGCGGGGCTACGCCGCTGCCGCGGGCAGTGGATTCGGCGGCGCTGGTACAGGGCGCGTTGTCGTTGTGGGGCTATGCCACCACGATCGAGCGTGTGGGCGGCAAGGGCTACTTTCACGACATGATCCAGCGCGGGGCCGTGCGCGGTCCGCTGATTACCACGCAATCGAGTTTTGATACCGCGGTGGGAACGTTCTATCCGATTGCGGTGGGGCTGGTGGGACAGGTGGCGTTTGCCGCTGAATTGCCACTCTTCGGCGCGGTGGGAGCGTTTGGCATTCAGGGAGTTGACGGCGCGATTGCCCGGGCGCTGGGGCCGGAGACCGAGGAATATGGGTTTGCCGCCGGAAAGATCTACAATTTGGAAAGCAGCAAATACATTCGCAAGATGGACGGCGCATCGGGGGCGCACTCCGATATCGACGGCCCGCAGGTGGCACACGCCCTGTGGCAGGCGGCGCAGGTTTAGGAGCTCACCATGCCTGATGCTGTGCTGGATGCCATGGGGATGGAAGAGCCGCCGCTGCCGATGGGCGTGCAGGCCGAGGATGGCACACTGTTGCCGGCCCTGACGGCGAAGGACCTGGAGTTTATCGGCGCTGATCCCAATGCCGTGCAGACGCGTGGGATGGTGGCCAATCAGGACTTTCTGGCTGTCTCCGACGTTGATCCAAACGATCTGGCTCAATGCGGCTGGGGCCTGTTACTGCCGAAGGAGATAGACCCGGCGATCCGGGCGGCGCTGGAGCCGCTGATTGAGCACCGCCGCCAGCAGGTGGGAGAGCAAACTTTGTTCAAGATTTTCGACGGGCTCTCCGCGTATCAGCCCGGCGATACGGTGAGGAGCTGGCTGGACCGCTTCAATGTCACGCTGGCGATCGTCGATCCTTCGCTGGGTGTGCCGCTCTATCTGACGATTGTGGGCACTCCCGCCCAGATCCCGTTTGAGTTTCAATACCTGCTGGACGCCTACTGGTGCGTGGGGCGGCTGGATTTCGAGACGCCGGCCGAGTACCGGGCGTACGCCGAGGGCGTGGTTGCCTATGAAACGGGAGCCACGGTGCCGCACGGCAAAAGCGTGGCGGTCTACAATACGCGGAATCTGGGCGACCGCGCAACTGCTCTGCTGCACAACCAGGTGGCGTTGCCATTCGCGACGGGCGCCAAGGCGCTGGGCGCAAAACAGGGCTACCAGATGAACGCGCTGCTGGGCGACGATGCCACCAAGGACAACCTGACGAAACTGCTGCAGGGCAAGCTGCCGGGCGGCACGCCGGCGCTGCTGTTCAGCGGTTCGCACGGAGCGGGGTTCAGCGCCGCCGATCCCAAGCAGGCGGAGAAACAGGGCGCCATCGTGTGCCAGGACTGGGAGGGCGGCCCGATCCGGCCGGAGCACTATTTCGACGCGGCCGCAGTGCCGGAGGACGCAAAGCTAAGCGGACTGATCCACTTCTTCTTCGCCTGCTACGGGGGCGGTTGTCCGGCCTTTGATACGTATTCCCGTCTGCCGGACGGCAGCCCCAAGCCGTTAATGGATGCACCCCGCGTGGCGAGGTTGCCGCAGCGGATGCTGGCCGGCGGTGCGCTGGCGGTGGTGGCGCATATCGACCGGGCGTGGACGTATTCGTTCCAGGCCGGCCGCAGCGCTCCACAGACGCAGGAGTTTCGGGACGTGATGACGCGGGTACTGCGGGGGGACCGCATTGGCCAGTGCACGGATCAGTTCAATCTGCGATGGGCGGTGCTCAGCGCGGAACTGGCCGATACGCAGCGGGAGCGGCAGATGCTGCCGGGACAGGTCTCCGACGCCGTCCTGGCAAACCGCTGGGTGGCGCGGGACGATGCGCGGAATTACCTGATATTAGGCGATCCGGCCGTGCGGCTGCGTGTAGCGGAAATGCGGTAAATAGTACTGAAACTGCGGAAAATGATACCTATCGAGCCGGACGGGCAGGGGGACACGGTGTGTCTCCATGCTAAGATGACTGAACTGTATGAGAACATTCACCCGGTGTATCACTTCGCTGGCTTTCGGAGCGATCCTCTGCGCAAGCCCGTCCTTCGCAGCGACCTTTCAACTTGTGGGTAGCGACCCGACGCCGATCCCCATAACTGGCTCGGTCTTCAATTTCAGTGCGAACCTGAATGGAGGCGGCATTTTTGAGTTTCAGAACGCTACCGGTGGAACGCTCACCTCGATCACGTTCATCGCGGACATACCGAATCCGGGTTATTCCAGCCCGACGTTCGTGAACATTGGATGTCCGCCCCCGATGCCGAACGCCTATAACGTATCGGTGATCGGGCTGAACAACACGGGGTTCGACACCAGCCAGACCACGATTGGCTGCCCGAACGATCACTTTGTGCTGAAGATCTTCGGAACCAGCCTGCCAAATCTTGGCGGAGTTTTCACGGTGAACCTGAATGATGGCTCGACTGGCGATCCCAATGGCACCGGCGGATGGAAAGGCGCCAATTTCACCAACAG
The DNA here is from genome assembly GCA_036504135.1 of Paludibaculum sp. Classification (GTDB taxonomy): domain Bacteria; phylum Acidobacteriota; class Terriglobia; order Bryobacterales; family Bryobacteraceae; genus Paludibaculum. The sequence goes on along the minus strand of DASXVP010000026.1, from coordinate 68,035 downwards.
GATCACCTCGACCGCCATCGTGCCTGAGCCCACCACGTACGGACTGATTGGCGCCGGGCTGGCCGGGCTGGTTATTTTGCGCCGCCGCCGCTCTGTTTGATGATCTGCTGGAAATCGGCCCGGGCCTGCAATGATTTCAGGTCCGGGTCATTCGCCGCTTCCCTGGCGGGGTAACCCTTCGCCACGGCCTCTTTGAGCCCCTTCACCGCATCCTCACCGTGCCCCGCCAGCGCGTCCGCCACCACCAGCTTGTACATGAGATCCACGTCATTCTTATCGATGGCGCGAGCCCTGCGGAGGAAGTCCTGCGCCTTGGCGGGGTCGCCCTTTTTGGCGTAGAAGAGACCCAGTTCGCTGAGGGCCTTCGGGTCCCTCGGATTCACCTGGAGGGTCTTGAAGCCCTCGGCGATGGCCCGGTCGTAGACGGCGCCGGCCTTGTCCTTCTGCCCCAGGAAGCGGAGGGCGTCGGCGAGGTTGCCGAGATCGACATGGCTCTTGGGATTCAACTCCACGGCCCTTTCGAAGTTGACCCGCGCGTCGTTGAACTTGCCGGCGTAGAGATAGGCTGCGCCCAGATTGCCATAGCCATTGGCGGTGGGTTGAAGCTGCAGGGCGGTCTGGAAGGCAGGGATGGAGTCGTCCCAGCGGCCCATGCGGTAGTAGGTGGTGCCGAGATTGATCCAGCCGGCAGGCCGGGAGGGCTCCAGTTCGGTGACCTTTTTCAGGGCCGCGAGCGCTTCGGCGTTCTTGCCGACCTGGAGATAGGCGATGCCGAGCTCGTTGTGGTTGGACCAATAGTAGGGGTTCGCCTCGACAGCCTTGTTCATGGCCGCCAGGCCTTCGTCCTTGCGGCCGGCGTCGAGATAGGCGCGGCCCAGGCCGCGGTAGCCCTCGTCGGAGTTGGGGGCTAGTTCGAGCGCGCGCTTCAGCTCCGCGATGGCTTGCGCGGACTTGCCGGTTTTGCGGTACGTCTTGCCGAGCGAGATGTGGACCTCAGGCAGATTGTCGTTTAGAGTCTGAGCGCGGTTGGCGGCGCCGAGGGCGCGCACGGTCCAGACCGGGTCTTTCTGGAGGTCGTACATGTAGAGGGACGCGTCGGTGACACCGGTGTAGGCGAGGGCGAAGCCGGGATCCTTCTTGCTGGCGGAGTCGAAGAACTCCAGTGCGGCGCGGAGGGTTTTCTCATCGCGCTGCCCGCGGAGGAGGTTGCGGCCTTTCAGGTAGAGATCGTAGGCGCCGATGTCCTCGGTGAGGCGGGTGGCGCCGCGCGCGGTCTCCTCATTGCTGAGCTTCAGGTTCAAGCCGGCAATCAGCTTGTTGTAGATATCATCCTCGATGGTGAGGAGGTCTTCCTTGAGGCCGGAGAACTCCTGGGTCCACACTCGCTTGCCGCTGGCTGGATCATCGACGCTCACAACAACCTGGAGCTTGTTGCCGGCGCCCTGCACGGTGCCCTGCACGACGAGCTTGGCGCCGAGGGAGCGAGCGATGCGCTCCAGTGGGAGCTTGAGATCCGCCTTGGCGGCAGCGGTGGGGGAAGAGAGGTGGATCTCCTTGAGCTGGATGAGGCGCGCGGAAAGTGTCTCGACGATGCCGTCGGCGGCGGAGCCCACCTCAGCGGCGTCGCCGATGGCGCGGAAGGGCAGCACGGCGACGTATTTGGCCTGGGCGGCGCCGGAAGACGGGGTGGCGGCTGAGGCGCCGGAAAAAGCGTGCCGGACCTGTGGTACGGCCAAAGAGGCCACCAAAGCGGCTGCTACAGCACCCGCCGCCCACCACTTGCCTTTGCCGCCGGAGGCAGCGGGCGGCGGTGGAGCAGCTACGGGTTCGGGCGCGGCCGCTGGCTTGGCGGCACGGCCACTTTCGAGATCGGCCAGGATGTCCCTGGCGTGCTGATAGCGCGCGTCCGGCTCTTTCTCCAGACAGCGCATGATGACGCTGACAATCTCGTCGGGCAGGTCCGGGTTGAGCAGCTTGGGATTCTTCGGTGCCTGCGTGACACGCTGGTACATGGCCTGCAGGACGGTGTCACTGCGGAAGGGCAGGTCGCCGGTTACCATCTCGTAGATGATTAGGCCCAGCGCGTAGAGATCGGTGCGGTGATCGACGGGCTTGGATTCGGCCTGCTCCGGCGACATATAGCGTGGAGTGCCCATGATCTCGCCGGCGCGAGTGACCAGGGCCGCGCCCGCTTCCAGTGATTTAGCGAGGCCGAAATCGGAGACGTAGGCGGTACCGGCGGCGTCGATGAGCACGTTCTGCGGCTTGAGATCGCGGTGGACCACTTCTTCGGCGTGGGCCGCATCGAGCGCGCGGCAGAGCTGCTTGGAGATGGTGAGGGCGCGTTCCAGCTCGAGCTTGCCTTCGCGCGAGATGAGCTGGTGGAGATCCTCGCCATCGACGAAAGCCATGGAGATGAACTTGGTGCCGCCGACGTCGCCCAGATCATGAATGCGCAGGATGCTTTTCTGGGATACACGGCTGGCGAGCAGGAGTTCCTGCTTGAGGCGGTCCATCGAGACGGGGTCGGCCGCCAGTTCGGGGCGCACGAGCTTGAGGGCGACGGTGCGGTCCAGATCGCGGTCAAACGCCTTGTAGACCTTGCCCATGCCGCCCTCGCCGAGGAGGGCCTCGATGCGGTAGCGTGGGCCGAAATCCGAGCCGGGTGTGAGCAGCCCGCGCGGGCCGGAGGCGCCGCCGCCGCTTTGGAGTTGGGCGAGCCGTGCGGAGCCGGATGTGGAGGCGGTGCTGGAATCGAGATCCTGCACGATTTCGGAGGCATCCTGATAGCGGCGTTCCAGGCTGATCTCCAGACAGCGGGAGACGATGTCGCTGAGAAACTGGGGCAGCGTGGGATCCAGCTCACGGACGGGCGTCGCCTTCTCCTTGGTGCGCTTGATGAGCGTGCCCATGACGGTGAGCGACTCGTAGGGCTGGGTGCCGGTGAGCATCTCGTAGAGGATCACGCCGACGCTGAAGAGATCGGACCGGGCGTCCACTTTCTCGCCCATGGCCTGCTCGGGCGACATGTAGTCCGGAGTGCCCATGAGCGCGCCGGTGCGGGTCATGCCGGCGGCCTCCATAGAGCGGGCGATCCCGAAATCCATGAGGTAGACGCGGTCCTGAGCGTCCACCATGATGTTCTGCGGCTTGAGATCGCGATGGACGACGCCCTCGTTGTGGGCGGCCTGCAGGCCCAGCAGGACCTGCCTGATGATCTTGACGGCCGTGGCGGGCGCCATTTTTCCGCCCTTGACTAGCATGCTTTTGAGGTCGCGCCCGTCGACGTACTCCATAGTGATGAACTTCAGGCCGTCGGTGACGCCGAGATCGAAGATGCGGACGACGTTCTTGTGGGTGACCTGGCGCGCGAGAATCAGCTCCTGTTTAAAACGGCGCAGGATTTCGCCGTGGTTGGCGAACTCGGCGCGGATGACTTTCAGGGCAACGAGCCGGTCCAACTCGCGGTCGCGAGCGCGGTAGACAGCGCCCATGCCGCCCTCGCCGAGCACGGCCTGGATCTCGTAGCGGCTGGCCAGCACGCTGCCCGGTCCGATTGGTGCGCGGGCCTGGGCGGATTCGGCAGCGTCGATGGTGCGGGTCCATTCGGCGCCGGCGCCCGAGGCGGAGCCGCCTGTGTCTACAATGGTCTTCTCGTCCGGAACGATGGTGGCGGAGTCGCCGATGAGGGTCCGTTCGTCGCTGTCAAACGGCGTACTGCACCGGATGCATACCGCCGTGCCGGGCGGGTTCGACGTGTGACAGATTGGACATTCCGCAGTCATAGTGCCAGTCGCCAGTGATCGAGGGTACGGGGGATGGACCGGGGCGGATGAAAATGCGGATTATCTCGGCACCGTGGCCGTCACGTAGCTGAAATCAAGCGGTACGACCCTCACATCTCGTGACATCATCGTCTAGTCAGGATACAACGATTAGCCGTTTCAAAACAATGAATTGCCGCGCGCCGGGTACTAGCCGATAGCGGTCTTGCGGGTGATGACGAGCGTGAAATCGTCGGCGGAAGTGACCGATCCGGCGAACGCCGTCACCGCTGCCTTTACCTGCTCGATCATTTCGGCCGGCGAGCGTTCCGCGATGGGTTGCAGCGCGGCGGCCAGGCGCTCGTCGCCGAAGTCGTCCTCGGTGCCCGGCCGTTCGGCCTCGGTGACGCCGTCGGTGAACATCACGAGTACGTCGTCCTGCTCCATGCGGCGGGACTGTAACTCGTAAGTTGCGCCGCCAATGATACCGAGGATCATGCCGCCGCCGGCCAGGTGCTCCACCGTGCCGTCCTTACGAATCAGCAGGGGCGGATTGTGGCCAGCATTGACGTAGCTCATATCGCCGGTTGTACGGTTGATCTCGCAGATGAAGAACGTGATGAAGCGGTTGCCGGGGCAATTGCTGGAGATGATGCGGTTGAGGCGAGTGACCATGGAGGCGAGATCGATCTCTTCCTCCACCAGCACCTGGACGCGGGCCTGGAGGCTGGCCATCAGCAGGGCGGCGGGCATGCCTTTGCCGGCGACGTCACCGACGAGGAGGACGAGGCGGCCCTCGCGTTCGTAGAAATCGTAGTGATCCCCACCGCAACTGAGGCAGGCCTCGCTGAAGCCGGCAACCTGGAGGCCGGGCAGGTTGGGCGCCGCGCCGGGCAGGAGGTTTTTCTGGATCTCGGCGGCCTGGGCCATCTCGCGGGCCATGAGGCGCTCGTGGTGCTCCACCTCGGTGAGGCGGGCGTTCTCGATGCGGATGGCTGCGATGTTGGCCATCACGGTGAGGAGGCTGAGATCCTCGCGGGTGAAGGGACGGATGAGATGGGGCGAATCGAGATAGATGAGGCCGATCACTTTGTCTTTGGTTTGCAGTGGGACGGCGATCATGCTGCGGATGCTCTGCGCCACGATGCTGGCCTGCACGCGGAGCTTCTCGTCGAGCTGGACGTCCTGAATGAGCAGGCTCTCTTTCTGCTCCATGACGCGGTCGCGGACGGTCTTGCTGATCTGGAAGCTACTGCCCTTGGCGGCGCGGATGACCAGGCCTTCGGCCTCCTGGAGCATGAGGACGCCGCGGGAGGAGCCGACTGCCTCGGCGGCGAGATCGAGGATCAACGGGAAGAGTTCCTCGAGGGGGCGGCGGTCGGCGAGCTCGCGGCCGGCCTGGATCAGCGCATTCATCTGTGACGCGGACGCCAGCCCGCTGGCGGCGGATGCCACACCGGTTGACGCCTTGGCGGCGTTGAGGAGCTTGTCGAGGCTGATGGCTACGGTGGCGGAGCGGTGCTCTTCCTCAGGTTTGTCCACGAAGACGACACGGCGGTCCTGCGCGGAGTCGGGGTCTGAGTATTCGAGGGTCAGGCGGCCGGCGGTGATGCGATCACCCGGTTTGAGCGGCGTCGGCTTGACGATGCGGACATTGTTCACGCTGGTTCCGTTGCTGCTGCCCAGGTCCACAACCAGCCAGCCGTCGTTGCCCCGTTCCAAAGCCAGGTGCTGCCGGGATAGTTGGCCGTCCTCGGGATAGGCCAAGGTGTTGGTGCCGGCTCTGCCGAGGGTGTAGCGGTCCTCCTCCAACTTGATCACCTTGCTTGTGCCGTCAGATGTTCTGACGATCAGTTCAGAAGCCATTGATTGAGCTTAGAACAAATCGCGGCGGTTTTCGCCATCACCAGTGATTGTCGGTACCAGTTTTTACCCGGTTTCTGTACTTGATGGTATACTCGCCTGACACGCTGAGCGTCCGGCGCCAGGGCCTCCGGGCGCTGCAGGTAGTGGGGCTGGAACCTCGAATCGTTTATCCAAGGAGAACTGAAGCATGACCACCGCAGAGATTCAGAAGAACATTCAGGACGCCCGGGCGCTCTTGAAGCCGGCGCTTGATGCGGTCGTGTCCGATCCGCTGGCGGCGAAGGTGGCGGTGAAGAAGGCCGTGAATCTCCTGCACGAGATCCTCGGCATTCCTGCCGTAGCGCCGGACATCGATCCGCCGGATGGAACCACGAAAGCGTAGCGGCCAGCATTCGGCGCGGCGGGAGTCGGGGCGCTATGGGCGTCTGGCGCGACGGAGGGACTCCAGCGCCGTGTCGGCCCAAAGTGCGTCTAGATCCGGGTCCCGCCTGATGTAGTTCCAGCCGGTGGCGTTGGCGGGCAGAGAGAGCAGCATCTCCACGGCCCGCCGCCGCTCACCGATCAGTTCGTAGGCGAGGACGAGGCGGTCCGGATAGGCATTGCGGTCGGCCACCGGGATCTGCTGGATCTCACGCAGGGCCAGCTCGCGCTGGCCCATTTTTGCGTGGTATTCGGCCATGTTGGCCCATGTGTTGCGGTCTCCGGGTTTTGCCTGGAGGACCTTGCCGCCCAGGTCGATGGCTTTCCCGAATGCCTCGGCGGCCTTCTGCTCCTGGCCGGGAAGGTGGCGGAGGACTGCGCCGAGATTGCCCCAGATCAGGTAAACGTCGGGGTCGAGGCTGACCGCTGACTGAAGCGCGGCGGCGGCTTCGGCATATCGTCTCTGATAGTAGAGTGTGACGCCGAGAGTGGAGTAGGTTCTGCCGCCGGGCTCAAATTTCAGTGTGCGTTCGAGCATATCGGACGCCTCTTTGAACCTGCCCTCGTTGGCGGAGAGAATGGCCAGGCTTCGATGGACCACTTCGTTATCCGGGGTCAACTTCCGTGCGCTCTCCCAGGCGGCGCGGGCCTGGGAGGGCCGGCCCTGCCGCATATAGAAATTCCCCAGGGTGAAGTGCCCGGTCCAATCGGCTGGCTGGTGGCGGATGGCATCCAGGTACGCCTGTTCGGCATCGTCAAACTGGCCCGCCGCGACGAATGAGGCCGCCAGAGCGCGGAAGGCCTCCGCGTTGTCCGGCGCGATCCTCAGTGCTTTGCGGGCCTCTTCGACGGCCTCGGGGGCCTGCCCGTTGGCGGCCAGGATCACGCTCAATTTGACGTGCGGCGCGGCCAGTCCAGCGTCCATCTGAATGGCTCGTTGGATGCTCTCCATTGCGAGAGTCCGCCACTGCTTGTCCGTGGCCTGGTATGCCTTTTTCCAATAGGCATCGCCGAGTCCGGCCCAGGCGAGCGCATACTTCGGATCCTGCCGGACGGCCTCCTGGAACGCTGTCAAGGCCCGGTCGATGTTGCCGCGAACATCATAGCGCGCCAGGTAGCCCACGCCTTTCAAATACTCGGTGTAGGCGCCGGGCGTGGAAGTCTCGCCGGAGGCCATGGCGGCTGTGGCGGCGGGGGAGACGCGTAGAGTGAGCAGGCGGATGACGCCGTTTACGGCGCCGTCGCGCAGCGCGATGGGGTCGTCGGTGTCGAAATCAAAGGTGCGGCCGGCAATCTGCCGCATTTTGGCGGCGTCCACCAGATTCAGAGTGAGCTGGATCTGCTTGCCCCAGCGGTGGGCGCTGCCGGTGATCACGAGATTGGCGCCGTAGATCCGCCGCGCCGCCTCCGCACTGGTGATCTTGCGGCTTCGGATCTCGCTGGCCGGCACTACGAGCAGCTTGCCCTGCAGTTCGTCCAACTGAGTCAGTTTGGTGGTGACGGTCTCCATCAAGCCGTCGGCCAGCACGCGGAGGCTCTCATCCTGGCTGGCGACATCGAGCGGCAGGACGGCAATCTGCTTTTCCTCCGGCAGGGCGCCGCCGCGTTGCCAGAGATCCTTCCAGCCGAAATAGGCGGCCACCAGTACGACCAACAGGGCGGCGGCGAACAGGCCGCGTATCAGCCACGCGGGGCGCGTGGCCGCAGGGATTTTGGGCGTAGCGAGCAGCGTGACAGTGTCCTGCGAAAGAGACTCGCGGATGCGCCGCAACTCGGCGGCGAACTCACCCGCGGTCTGCCAGCGCTTCTCCGGTTCCTTGGTGAGCGCTTTGCGCAGAGCGTGCTGCAGCGCAGCGGGCACGTCTGGCCTCAGAGTAGCGACATCGGGTGCGTTGTCTTTCACGATGGCGTACAGGACGTTGAACTGGGTTCCGCCGCGGAATGGGAGGCGTCCGGTCAGCATCTCGAAGAGCACGATGCCGAGCGACCAGATATCGCTGCGACGATCCATATCCAGGCCCTGGGCCTGCTCCGGCGACATGTAGGCTGGGGTGCCTACGGCTCCGCCACTTTCGGTAATTCGCTCGGAGCCCTCACGCAACGCTACGCCGAAATCCAGGATGCAGGCGTGGCCCTGCTTATCGGCGATGATGTTGTTGCTCTTGATGTCGCGGTGTACGATGCCCTGGCGGTGGGCGGCATCCAATCCGGCGGCCACCTGAATGGCCAGATCCAGGGCCAAATCCAGCGGAAGGACCCGGTGTCTCTGCACCAGATCGCCGATGGTCTCGCCCTCCACATAGGCCATCACGAAGAAGATCCGGCCGTCGTCCTCATCAATCTCGTAGATGGGGCAGATGTTGGGGTGCTGGACGCGGGCGGCTGCCTGGGCCTCCTGGAGAAACCGATGCCGCCGCGAATCATCCATCGAATCGGCTTGCAGAAATTTCAACGCCACGGCGCGATCCAGCCGCGTGTCTTCGGCGAGGTAGACGACGCCCATTCCACCTTCGCCGATTTTACCCGTGATTCGGTAGTGTGAAATCGTCGAGCCGATCATGCACCCTCTACTTTGGCACGGACGGCGCATCGTCCTTCGGCGGGAACGGCCATCTGGCGGTGCTGGAAACCACCAGCCGGAGCTCGGTGGCAGCGTCATCGGACTCGATTCTGGCGAAACCCTCCACGCGGAGAGTGCCACCCGGGAATGGAATCTTCAGACCCTTTACCGGAATGGTAAAGACGGCCGGCGAAGCGACATCGGCGGCAAAGGAGCATTGGAGGTCGCCGTTGAGACGGAACTCCAGGCGGTGGAGATTCTTCCAGGATACGGTGGCCTGGACGTCTCCGCCGGTGGTGAGCGCGGCGGAGTCTATGCTGAGCGAGCGCTGAGGCAACTGCGCCAACTGCGCGCAGGCAAACTGAAGTAGACCGCTGTCCTGATGCATCAGGTCGTGGCTGGTGATGGCATAGTAATCGTCACATTCCACGCCAACATCCTCAATGACCGTGCCTGCACTAGGCCCGTCCCCGACGCGCGTCGAGCGGCGGATGGCCACACCCAGCCGCGCCTGCTTTGGCAACTGTACCAGGGGATTGCCGGGTATCTTCTGTAGTTTCTCCAGCAGTTCTTCGTGGAGCCAGCGGTTGGCGCCACCTCCGCCGGAGTTCCTGTCCACGCCGATGATGCGGCCCACGCGATTATCCTGGAAGCCCGCGGCGAAGAGGTCCGCCGCGCTGTAGGAGCGAGCATCGGTGAGGAGAGTGACCGGCCCCTGGTAGCATTGACCGGGGCCGGTGAGCAACTCGAGACTGGAGGTGAGTTCCCGGCCTGGAGTGATGACGCTGCCGCTGTAGACTGCGGAGATCAAATCCTTGGCCCAGGGCGTCCAGTCCTTTTGAACTGACTCTGGGAAATCAGCCGCCGGGCTGGTGATGGCGGCTGCGATGGCCTGAGTGCGGCGCGAGTTGATGAAGTGGAAACGGGCGAGTTGTACGATCCCCGGCGACAACAATCCGAGCGCGAGCTCAGCGGAATCGACCGCTCCGCCTGGGTTGGACCGGATATCGACAATCAAGCCGTCCGGGGCTTTGTTCTGAAGAATCCGCAAAATCCGCTGGAACTCGCCCGTGAACTCCTCGGCGGACAGGCCGCCGAACTTCCAGATTCTCACGTAGCCAAAGCGCTTATCCGGATGTGCCGGGTCGTGCAGTCCGCCTTCAGGGGCTTTCCGGCGGGCGGGCGGCTCACGGGTGTAGCGAAATTCAAACTGCCCAGGAAATCTCGAGGACTCCGAAATATCCAGTTTGGTGGCGGGGCCGGCGGAGTCTTCGTCGTTGCTCCACGACACGGTTGCCGGCTGCGCGGCCTCATCCTTTCCGCTTGCGGATTCGGCCGCCGGCGCGTTGCCCGAATACAACTTCTCCTTTTGGAGCACCGAGCGGTGCCAGATGTACTTTCCGGCCTCCCTGGTGTCCAAGAGCGATTCGTTGACGCTGGTGGCGTAGCCGCCGCCCGTGGTTGTTTTTACGCAGTTGGTGGCGACGCACCAGGGCATGAGAATGGCTCTCTCCCGTTCGTCGTTTTTCCGCTTGTCCGCCGTATGCCTGCGGTACTGCACCACCACCCAGTCCTCCTCCGGGGGGATGTGGAACGAGAGCGACCGGCTGCTCATCTTTTGGAGACCGCGCGCAAAGCGTGCCGCCTCGTTGCCCAACGGATCGTACCCGCCTTCGCGCTCAATGGCGCGTTCCACCGGCATCCCGTTCCAGGCCGTGATCTCGGCGAAGCGCCCGAAATGCGGATGCCGGAAGCCGTCGATCAACTGAGTCACCAGGAATCTGCGCCTTCCGCCATCTCCGGGATCGCTGAAGCACTTCAACCGGAACGGCAGGAACGCCACCGCGCTGCGGTATGGCTCCGGCAGTCCGTAGAAGGTGTGTGCGTCCCTGAGGCCGCTGAAGACCTGCAACATCTCGCGGTGGAACGCGAGTTCCTCCAGATCCTTCAATTGAGAGCGGATCAGGCGCAGGCGCTGCACGGGATCGACGGCGTACCGCGCCCGTTTGAAAGGCAGGTGGACGTAGAGTTGATCCAGAAGTTCAATCGCCTGCTCGACGATGGTTTCACGCTCGGACGGAGTCAGCGGATCGTGTTTCGCGTGTGCCAGAAACTCCTGTACCGAAAAGAACTCCGCGGTGTCTATGCCAAGCGTCCCTCTCGCTTCCCTCATCAGGTCGATGGCTTTCTGTGCTGCCTCGCGCCCGTCCTCGATGATCATGCCGGCAATCTCCTCGGTAGTGAATGAGTATACCTCGGGGCATTCGATGCGCTCGCGCCGAAGTGAGACAGACAGGCAACCGGATCCGGACGAAGCTACCATTCTGGAATAGACTGATGATGCGTATGAAAACGATATTGATCTCCTTTCTGCTTCTCGCCGGACTCAGCGCGCAGACCTACCAGCCCACGTGGGACTCCATCGACAAGCGGCCCACGCCGGCCTGGTTCACTGATGCCAAGTTTGGCATCTTCATCCACTGGGGGCTTTACTCCGTGCCGTCCTACGCGCCGGTGATTCCGGGCAAGCTGGCGTATGCCGAGTGGTACTGGAACGCGATGACCAACGGCCGGGACAACCCCAAGGCAAATGGCGTGCAGACCGGCACGTGGGCGTATCACCAGAAGCAATACGGCGCCGGCTACGAGTATCAGAACTTCGCGCCGCAGTTCCGGGCGGAACTGTACGATCCGGATCACTGGGCTGACGTTTTTGCGCGCTCGGGCGCCAAATATGTCGCGTTGACGTCAAAGCACCACGAGGGGTTCACCTTGTGGCCGAGCAAAGAGGCATCCGCCACGTGGGGCCGGCCGTGGAACGCGGTGGAGACCGGGCCCAAGCGTGACGTGCTGGGCGAACTGACTGAAGCCGTGCGGCGCAATGGGCTGCGCATGGGTTTCTACTATTCGCTCTACGAGTGGTACAACCCGCTGTGGCTCAGCGACAAGCCGCGCTACGTCAAAGACCATATGTTCCCGCAGTTCAAGGATCTGGTGACGCGCTACAAGCCCTCCATCATTTTCAGCGACGGCGAGTGGGACCTACCCTCCAGCGAATGGCGGAGTCCCGAACTGCTGGCATGGCTGCTGAACGAGTCGCCTGTGAAGAACGAGGTGGTGATCAACGATCGTTGGGGCAAGGACTCGCGCCACAAGCACGGCGGCTACTGGACCACGGAATACACACCCGGCATGAGCGGCATGGAGCATCCGTGGGAGGAGAGCCGTGGCATGGGTTTCAGCTACGGCTACAACCGCGCGGAGCGCCTGGAACACTATCACAGCGGCCAGGGGCTGGTGATCATGTTGTCGGACCTGGTGAGCCGTGGCGGCAATCTGCTGCTGGACATCGGGCCGGATGGTGATGGCACAATCCCGGTGGTGATGGAAGAGCGGCTGATACAGATCGGGGATTGGCTGAAGGTGAACGGCGACGCGATCTATGGAACGAAACCATGGAAGGTGACGCGGCAATGGAGCGCCGGCGAGGCGCCCAAGGTCGAGTACAACAAGGAGTACGAGACCGCCTACGACGTGACGAAGCTGGTGGAGAAGCCAGCGGCGGGCAAGGCAGCGATTGAAGCGTTCTTCACGGCGAAGGGCAAGGATGTTTATGCGATTCTGCCGCGCTGGCCGGGCCGCCGGTTTCACGTCAAAGAAGTGGCGGGCGTTCGGGCTGTGGCGCTGCTTGGCGCGAATGCGCCTTTGAAGTTCACGGCCGAAAATGGCGGCGTGTCGATTGAGTTGCCGGAGTTGCCGGAGGAGTTGCTGCGGCAGCCGGCGTGGGTTCTGAAGCTCAGCCAGTAGCCGCCGCTGCGGCCGTCGTGATGTATCGCTGGTGCTCAGCGTGGACGGCGCCGGAAGAAAGACGGGCGGCCCGGCGACGCGGAAAGCGTGAATTGGCGCCACGATTAGTGCTCAAATTGGCGTGGTGGTGAGCAATGCCGCCGTCGGGCATCGATTCGACCGCATTTACCGGCAGTCTCAGGTGGAAACCGCAGGGACCTTCCTGTCCGCTTCGCAGCCGTGTATCCTGAAACAGTTCTTTCCGTAGGCCATGAGGAGGCGTGAATGTTCTGCACCAATTGTGGCGCGCAAGTGAGCGCCGATTCGCGATTCTGTCCGAACTGTGGTGCTGTGGCGGGGGAACGGCCCACGCCAGTTTACTCGCCACCTCCTCCAGCGGCTGAGTTCACCGCGCCGGCGGGCGGGCGTGTGCAGACCGGCAAGTGGATCAGCACGGCCTGGAATCTGGTCACAGGTCAGATCTGGATGTTCATGTTGATTACTCTCTTGATGCTGATCCTCAGCTCCGTGGTGCCGGTGGTTCTGCAAGGGCCGATGCTGATCGGCATGCACATCGTGTGCTGGCGGGTTTTGCTCGGCGGGCGGGCCGACGTGGGGGATCTCTTCAAGGGGTTCAACTGGTTTGTGCCCTCGCTGGTGGCGTGCCTCCTGATCGCGGTCTTCACGTTTCTCGGCCTCATCGCCTGCCTCGTGGGCGCATTGGTGGTGATGGCGATGTTCCAATTTACGTATCTGTTCATCGTGGATCGGAACATGGATTTCTGGCCGGCGATGCAGGCCTCGCATGCGGTGGTGAAGCAGGACTACGCGGGATTCCTGATCTTTCTGCTGGCTCTCATCGGCATCAATATTCTCGGCGCGCTCGCCTGCGTGGTGGGTCTGCTGGTAACGATCCCGATCCATTACCTGGCCGTGACGGCGGCCTATCAGGACTTGGTGGGCTTTGCTTCCCCGGCTCCACCGCAGTAGGCCGGGCGCCAGCAATCTGGTGCTGAAGGCTGCCGTTTGCGCGCTGGCCCTCGTCTTCTTCTGCAGCTTCGAGCCGGTGGATTGGCTGGTGTGCCCGTTCCGGCGTCTAACCGGGCTGCCGTGCCCGCTCTGCGGGATGACGCGGGCATTGTGTGCCATCGGCCACGGGCACTTCCGGAGCGCCGTCGAGTTGAACGCCGTCAGCCCGATGGTCTTCGCGCTGTTCCTGGGGGGCTTGGTTTGGAGTACGGGCGAATTGGGCGGGTGGTCGCCTCCCCGGTCAGGATTCTCGCAGGCGAAGGTTTTCGCTGGCTTGCTGTCTCTGCTGTTGGTGAACTGGGTGTGGCTGCTGGCGCATCTGATGACATAGGCCGGCTCCCAGTTCGGATCGCGTGCCGCGCCGATGCGGCGACCCCTCGCTGGCGCTCCGAGTACCGGGAACCTGGTGAACGCCGCGAGGGCCGAGAGTGAGTTCCCAGGCGTCCGCGAACTCGTTCCCGGCCACAAGCCCGCCTTGCGCTCCGCCGCCGAGCTGAAGTTCAGGCTGTCCAACGGGCAGAAAGGCGTTGCGAATTGGCCGGCGGAGTGCTGGCAGGGTCCGGCGGAGTCCGAGGATGCCGCCCTGATGATCCGATGGCCTTGCGCGATGCGCTGTGAGAACTTTAGCGTTCACGCGCGGCGAAAATAATTCTGTCCCTAATAAATCAAGTGGTTACGGGCGGCCAGGCCGGCTCAGAGGGCCAAACGCGGATTTCGTGTGCTTATAGTCTCTCTGGAGGTTCGCCACTATGCCCGAATCCATTTTCAAACTGCAACCCGACCGTTGCGTCCATCTGCGCGGCTTTGATCACCTTGGCGCGTCGGCCGCCATCCATCACGCCACACCCACCGGATTCACCGTCTCAGGCCAGTTTCAGGATTCAGCGGACTTCGCCGTTGTGGTGCTCTACGATGCTGACAATTTCTTTGAGCACCCCCGGCTCAAGCACCTACCCGACTTTGATTTCACTGGGCTCACGCTCCAGTTCGACGTCCAATACTCCGGGCTGATGCCTTTGAACTGCCGCAAGTACGCCACCATTGACTGGCCGTACCTCGACGTCACCTCACCCGGTGGCGCGCCATCCCGCATTCGCCTTTCCGACCATGCCTCGGTGGTTGCCGGCGCCGACACACCGGCAGCGGGCGAATTTGAGGTCCTCGGCGGCGCGTTGAATCACTACGACCGGCTCACGCTCTGGTATCAGAACCTGGCCTTTGACTACATCGTGCCCGGGAAAACCCGCACTGAATACCCGTTTTATGCCGGCAACTCTGGCCAGATCCATTCGATTCTGATCAGGGACCGCGCCTACACGTACACGGAACAACCCGGTGACACGTCGGCCGTGGTGGCGGGCCAGCTCATCGCCCAACTGGCCGCCGATCCGGAAGTTTCCGCTACGACTGGCGATGATCCGTGGGTGGTGAGAATTGCCGCGAAGCTCGATTCCGGTGGGACCGTACTGGTCAACGCCAGCGGCCAGATCCAGGAGGAGTTGTATCACATCCGGCCCTCCACGGTGGCTCGCGCGCTGCGAGATCAAATCAACGGTTGCGACTACGCTGGCGCGCAGACTCCGTTCGCATTACTGGCCACGACGGCCGGAGCGCGGCTGCTGATCCAGACTGTGCAGGGCGGCTACGATGCCAGCTTCATCACGCTCTATGCCGTGGCGAAGAACAGCAACCTGCGCACGGCGGCGAGCGAAGTTCGTCTCGCCGGCGGCAGTTCCGGTGCGACGTTGCGAGTGACCCTCGATTTTGCCGCACTCGGCATTACCCAGATTCGCCAGATGTGGCTCACGCTGGCCCCGCGCCTGGCTATGGCTGCCGATTACCAGCCGTCCGAGTGGTTTGCCGACTTCACGAACTGGACCGTCACGGGGCCGGAAGCGGTGCGGCGGCTCCAGGTGGCTGGTCCCGGGAGCGTGCGCGTGTCCTCGCTGGATAGCCGGTGCGAATATAGTGGCTTCTGGATTCCGGAGGCGGGCTTCTTCCAAGACAACTCGGCGCACGCAGCTAGGATGGGGGGCTCCTCGGTTACGATCCAATACGATTCACCCGCAGTACATGAGCTCTGGATTGGCACCTCGCTGTATGCCGACCGCGGGGCAGCCACAGTGGAACTGGATGGCGCCACGGTGATGACGCTTTCCACTCAACTGGCGGTGGAACCCGCGGCCAGCACGCGCCGCCGGGTGGCGGTTGGCGTGCCCGCCGGGCGGCACACGGTTCGTCTTACCGCGGTGGATGACCGGCCGTTCTACTTTGACTTTCTCGAAGCCGCGATCCCTGGTGATTTGCCCGAGCCCGTGGCGCCCGGGACCTTCGAGACGCCCGCCCTCGACTATTCCACCGACCATACGTATAAATTGCCACCGGCCCGCATCCTGTGGATGTTCGAGCAACTCGGCTATCGCGGCCGGATCAACGAGTACATCGGCGTGTTCTGGTGGAATCAACGTGTGCGGATAGGCGGAGTGCTGCCGGAGGTAACACTCAGTATGCAAGGAGGATTTCGGCCGGGCGACCAGGCGTTTGTGACGATCGGCGGCCAGATCTGCGGCAAGACCGTGATGGGGAACGAGGACCGCTTCACCGTGGCCCGGCACTTCGCGCATCTGATCAACGCCACCTATGTTGGTGTCTGGGCGCGCGCCGTAGACGATACACTGATCATCCGGGCCCGTTCGGCCGCCAGTGCCTATCAATTTGCTGTCACGGCGTCGGTTGCGGTCGTTTCCGGCTCCACGGGCGCGATCACGGGCGGGGCGGTTCTGGATGGAGGCTCGATGGGTGTATGGCAGGTGGACCCTGCCGCCGCACAACTCCTGAACCGGGGCGCCAGGGCGTGGCACTCGGACTTTTTTCAACTGGCTGCCGCGGCAGGTCAGCCGGTGACGACGGCGCTCTCGATGGAACTGGTCAATCCTCCGATGGAGTTTGCCGCCCAGTTTCCCGACGGCACAGCGGTGATGACATCGACCGGATTTGGGGGGCTGCAATCGGCTCACTGCGCGTTCCGAACTGACGTACGGGTGTTTCAGTCCGCGCTCCTTCTCGAAATTGCTGCGCTCCAGAGTGCCGCCGGACTCGCCCCGTCGTTACAGTGCGGCGAGTTTACGTGGTGGTACTTCTCCAACTACTCCGACAGCAACACGGTGGGGGGGATGGGCTACTACGATTCGGAGACGGCCGGGGCTGCTTTGGCGGCGCTGGGCCGTGCCCTGCACGTCTTCACTGGGCCGAACGACGACCCGCTGGCGCACCCGGCGGACGCGATATTTCTGCGAAACCAGCTGCGTGACCACGTTGCCGGCGTCATCGGAGTGGTGAAGGCCGTGTACCCCACAACCGAGTTTGAGGTACTGTTTCCGTACGATGTGAACCACCCGGCGCCGGCGGGCATCCACAACTTGGGCGGCCGTCTCAACCGTTTCGTGAATCTTCCCGTGGAGTGGGCCTCTAAAGTTACGGCCGGCTTCGACCGATTCAGGATAGAAGCGCTAGATCATGGCGCTTGGTCTCGGGACTTGGATCTCGCACGATCCTGTCTGCGATTCCCGCTTGATCTCGGCTGGCCGATGAGTTCTGTGAGAGCGATGATTCCGGTGTTTCGTGGAGGATACCCTTGGGATCGAGAGGTTGAGTATGCTCAGGAAATTGGGATGGAAGGCGTTAATCTCTGGGCGTTTGATCACGTTTGCCTCTTTGGCTGCGTGGTTGGCGACCAAAGACATGGGCGCGCCCAGTTTCAAGGTTGAACCCTGCTGGGGCGCTTTGCGCGACTTTAGCACTCGAAAGCCTGAAGCCGTTGGGCAAAATTACCTAGGTGGGATCAACCGAGGGAAATGGCTGTTACGATGCCAGTAGCCGGGGATAATTAGATGCGCTGCCAACGTTGCGGAAAACAAGTCAGTCCGCTTCGACAATTGACCGACAGGCTCTTTTGCAGCGAGCGCTGCAAGAAGAAGGGCCCGCGTGCGTCCGCGTCCATCCTTCGCGATATGGAGTTTGAAGAGGATCCATTCTGGAAGGGTGCCAATTCACAAACTCCGAAGCAGCAGTCCAAGACTTCCAACGCGACGCTGGCAGGATTGGTTGTGGGGTTGATGGTGGCGATGGTTGCGGCCCGCTTCTATTTTCCGGATCCGCCCTCTGGCCCCAATCCGCTGGCATCCAACCTGCCCAGCGCCCAGCCCAGTCTGGTCAAAGAGAATGCGTCGCAAACTGATGAGCCCGTGCCGATGTGGATTTCCTGGCTTCAGAATCGACTGCCCGGGGAGAAGCCGCTACGGGTTCATTCCAACTTTGAAGGCCAACTGAAGGATTGGTCCCCTGGCGCGGCGGGATGGTCCGTGCAGGACGGTGCCGCGCATCCGGGGCGTTTGAGGCTGTGGAAACCCACGCTCAGCTCTCGAAACTACACGATGGAGTTCAGTGGCTCGGTTCAGAGGAAGGCACTCAGCTGGGCATTTCGCGCCCAGGACGCGCGCAACTACTACGCCACCAAGATAGTCATTGTGCGCCCGGGCGAGATCTCGGGTTCCAACATAGTCCGGTACGGCGTGCTGGACTCGAATCAGTTCGGACGGATCGAGTTGCCAATTCCGGTAGCCCTGAAGGCGAACCATCCTTACCTCATTCAGGTGAAGGTGACCGGCGCTCAGTTCGCAACGCTGATTGACGGAAACGTGGTGGACCGCTGGACGGACCACCGGATTCCGTCCGGCGGTGTCGGCTTCTTCTCCGACGAGGGCGAGGCATCCGCGATCGACTGGGCCGAGTTCCGAGAGCGCAAAGGCTGGCTGACCTCTCTGATTTCCGCCAACCTCTTCATCCCTCCGGGCGCGGGTTTCTAGCGGCCTGGCCGGCCGGCGCTGCGAAATTCATGCAGGCGTTCGCGCCATTCGCTACACTGTCCCCCATGACCATCCGCCCTGCCGCGGTTCGACAGGTGGCCGTTCTGGGAGCCGGCACCATGGGCGCGCGCATCGCTGCCCACTGCGCCAATGCCGGCATCCGTGCGCTCCTGCTTGACCTGAAAACGCCAAATCTCCGGGATCTGCCCGCCAACGCATTCTACTCTCCGGCCGCTGCCGCGCTGGTGGCCACCGGCAACTTTGATGAGCATCTTCCGCAGATCGCCACGGCGGACTGGATTGTAGAGGCCGTCACTGAGAACCTGACGATTAAGCGCGATCTCTGGGCGCGTGTCCTGGTCCACGCTAAACCGGGCGCGATCCTCTCCACCAACACCTCCGGCATCCCGCTCCACGCGATCACAGAGGGCTGGGCCGATGAAGTGAGTGCCCGCTTTCTGGGTACCCACTTTTTTAATCCACCCCGCTACCTCTATCTGCTGGAACTGATCCCGGGTCCGCGGACCGCGCCTGAGCTGATGGCCCGATTTGGTGCTTTCGCCGACCTCGTGCTGGGCAAGGGGGTTGTGGTCTGCAAGGATACGGCGAACTTCATTGCCAACCGGATCGGGTCGTTTTTTGGCGCCACCGTTTACCAGTACATGCGCGAGTTGGAACTCACTGTGGAAGAGGTGGATCTCCTCACCGGTCCGCTGATCGGGCTGCCCAAGTCCGCCTCGTTCCGGCTGCTGGATATTGTCGGTTTGGATGTCTGGCGCCATGTCTCCCAAAACCTCTATGACCTGGTTCCGGATGACCCCTGGCGCGACCGGTTTCTGCCTCCGGGTTTCCTCACTGAGATGATCCGGCGGGGTTGGTTGGGGGACAAGACCGGCGGCGGATTCTATCAGCGCCGCGGGCCGAAGAAAGACATTTTCTGCCTGGACTGGCAGACGCTGGAATACCATGAGGCGGCCAAGCCGCGACTGCCGGAGGTGGAAGCCGCGAAGCTGATTGAGGACCTGCCGACGCGCCTCCGCGCGCTCGTTGCCGGCTCCGGTAAGGCCGCGCACTTCCTGCTCTGGCTCTTCCGCGATACGTATGAATACGCCCACGAGCGTCTGGGGGAGATCGCCCACTCGCCGCACGACATCGACAAGGCCATGCGCTGGGGCTACGGCCATACCTACGGGCCCTTCGAGTTGGCGGGCATCCTGGGCCTGCGGCCCGCGCCGCCGGCCAGGGTGGCCGTGGCACGGCCGGGCGTCGTGCACTTGACGGAGTTGCCGGCAGTAGAAACCAACGCGGGCGCCACGCTGCGGGACCTGGGCGACGGCTGTCTCGGCCTCGAATTCCACTCCAAGATGAACTCGCTGGGCGAGGATGCCATTTCGCTCCTCTACCGGGGGCTGGGCCGGCTGGAGCAGGACTTTGACGCGCTGGTCATCGCCAATCAGGGCGAGAACTTTTCCGTGGGCGCCAACCTGATGCTGGTGCTGCTGGGCGCGCAGGAAGAGGAGTGGGACGAGCTTTCCGCCGCCATTCAGCGCTTTCAAAACGCCAATATGACCATCAAGTACGCCTCCAAGCCGGTAGTCGTGGCCCCGCATCAGCGCGCGCTGGGCGGTGGCTGCGAGATTGCGCTGCACGCCCCTCGGGTGCAAGCTCAGGCTGAGCTTTACATGGGATTGGTGGAGTTTGGCGTGGGCCTAATTCCTGGTGCCGGTGGCTGCAAGGAACTGATCGCGCGTCTCAAGGACCCGCGGAAGGTTTACGAGCTGATCGGCCTGGCCAAGGTTTCCAGTTCAGCCGAGGACGCCAAGTCACTGGGCCTGCTGGACAAGTCAGCCGCCATCACCATGAATCGCGACCGCCTCATCGACGACGCCAAGCGCACGGCACTCTCGATGGTGGCCACCTACCGTGCCGGTGCGCCGCGCCATGACATCAAGGTTGGCGGCGATCCGGCCTACGCCGCGCTCCACATGGGCGCCTGGCTGATGCGGCAGGCGGAGTACATTTCCGATCACGACGTTCTAATTGCCAACAAGCTCGCGCGGATCCTCACCGGTGGCGCGCATCCGGGCGAGCGGCTGGTAAGCGAGCAGCACCTGCTGGATCTGGAACGTGAAGCCTTCCTCTCACTGTGCGGGACGCAGAAGACACAGGACCGCATGGCCCATATGCTCAAGACGGGAAAGGCGCTGAGGAACTAACGAGCCATGACGCAAGCCGTTCTCATCGATTGTCTCCGCACTCCCGCCGGCAAGGCGCCGCGCGGCGGGTTGCGGCTCACGCGGCCCGATGATCTGGCCGCCGCTGTTTTTCGCGCTCTCACTGAAAAGTATCCGCAGGTGCCCAAGGACCAGATTGACGACGTGATCCTGGGATGCGCCATGCCTGAGGGCGAGCAAGGTATGAACGTGGCGCGCATCAGCGCGCTGGCGGCCGGGTTACCCGTGACCGTGCCGGCCGTAACCATCAACCGGTTCTGTTCGTCCGGCCTGCAGGCGATTGCCATGGCGGCGGAGAAGATCCGTTCCGGCGGTGCGGAGATCGTTCTGGCCGGCGGCGCGGAATCCATGTCCATGGTGCCGGTGGGTGGCAACAAGTTCGCTCCGAACCCGAGGCTCGCGCAGGAGTGGCCGGAGATCTACATCTCCATGGGGCTCACCGCCGAAAATCTCCAGCGCAGGTATGGGATCACGCGCGAGGAGCAGGACGCCTTTGCCTACCGCTCCCACCAGAACGCCCTGGCCGCGCAGCGCGGCGGCCGTTTTGACGACGAACTCGTGGCGGTGGCAGGACTGGCGAAGGACGAGGGCCCGCGCGCCGACACGACGCTGGAGGCCCTGGCGAAGCTCAAACCGGTCTTCCACGCGCGCGGCACCGTGACCGCGGGTAATGCGTCGCAGACCTCCGATGGCGCGGCTGCCGCGATTGTGATGTCGGAGGGACGCGCTAAGGAGTTGGGCTTGCAGCCAATGGCCCGGTTTGTGTCATTTGCTGTCGCCGGATGCGCACCTGAAGTGATGGGCATTGGCCCGGTGGAGGCGATTCCCAAGGCGCTGAAGCTGGCTGGGCTCCAGCTTTCGGACATCGGTCTGATCGAACTGAACGAGGCCTTCGCCGTGCAGGCTCTGGCAGTGATTCGCGAGGCCGGGCTCAATCCCGATATCGTGAACGTCAATGGCGGCGCGGTGGCGCTGGGCCATCCTCTGGGTTGCACCGGAGCAAAGTTGACGGCCACAATTCTGCGCGAAATGAAGCGCCGGAACGTCCGTTACGGCATGGTCACGATGTGCATTGGAGGCGGCCAGGGCGCCGCCGGAATTCTGGAGAACCTCGCATGAAGGGCGCACACTTCCTAGTTGAAACCACACCCGCCGATCAGATCTTCACGCCGGAAGACTTCACGGCCGAGCACCGCGACATCGCGCGCGCCACGGCCGAGTTCTGGGCCAGCGAGGTGGCGCCTCACCTGGATGCCATCCAACATCAGGATCACGATCTGGCCGTGCGGGTCCTGCGCAAATCCGCGGAGTTGGGCCTGACCGCAGTGATTGTGCCCGAGGCGTACGGCGGCATGGAGATGGATCTCATCTCCGCCATGGTGGTGGCGGAGGGGCTTAGCAAAGATGGCTCCTACTCCGGCTGGCACGGCGCCCACGCGGGCATCGGCACGCTGCCGGTGCTGTTGTTTGGGACCGAGGCGCAGAAGCAGAAGTACCTGCCGCGCCTGTGCAGCGCGGAGTTGGTGGGCGCCTATGCGCTGACGGAGCCGCATGCGGGCTCGGATGCGCTGGCCGCCAAGACTCGCGCCGATCTGTCGGCCGACGGTACGCACTACGTGCTGAACGGCTCAAAGATGTGGATCACCAACGCCGGCAAGGCGGATCTCTTCACGGTGTTCGCCAAGATCGACGGCGCCAAGGATAAGTTCACGGCGTTTCTGGTGGAGCGGGCGTCTGCGGGCGTATCGGTTGGTGCGGAAGAGAAGAAGATGGGCATCAAGGGCTCGTCCACATGTGCCGTCTACTTCGACAACGTGCAGGTGCCGGTGGAGAATCTGCTGGGCGAGATTGGGCGAGGCCACATCATCGCGTTCAACATCTTGAACATCGGTCGCCTCAAGCTGGGTCCGTTCGCCGTGGGCGGGTCGAAGAATGTGCTGCAGGCTTGTCTGAAGTACGCCAAGGAGCGCGAGGCCTTCGGCGGTCCCATCGCCCGCTTCGGCGTGATCCAGCACAAGCTGGCCGAGATGGCAATTCAGATCTTCGCCACCGAGACCATCAGCTACCGCGTGGCCGGCGATGTGGAGAAGTTCGGCGACCATCTCAAGGGCGCCGAGGAGTTTGCCATCGAGTGCTCCTACGTGAAGGTATTCGCCAGCGAAGCGCTGGATTACGTGGTGGACGAGGGTGTTCAGATCCACGGCGGCTACGGCTACCATCAGGATTACGCGGTGGAGCGCGCCTATCGCGATTCGCGGATCAATCGCATTTTCGAAGGCACCAACGAGATCAACCGGCTGCTGGCGACGGGTATGCTGCTGAAGCGGGCGCAGCGCGGCCAGCTTCGAGTGAACTTTGATCCCCTGGCGCCACGCAGCACGGATCTGTCTGACAATGCGAAACGGATCACGCTATGCGCGCTCGGCATCGCCTATCAGCGGTATCCCACCGATCTGGAGCAGCAGCAGGAGATCCTCTCCGCGCTGGCCGATTGTGCGATGCAGGCCTATGCGATGGAGTCTGTCGCGCTGCGCTGCGGGCGTCTGGGAGGGTTGGCGAATGACGTTCGCGATGTGTTCCTGCGGGACGCGATGGCGAAGGTGGAGGCGTTTGCGCGCGAGGTGATGGCCGCCTGCTCAGAAGGCGATGCGCTACGCACGAATATGGCGCTGCTGCGGCGTCTGGCGAAGTTTGAGCCTGTCAACGCGATTGCCTCGCGCCGGCGCATTGCTGCGCGGATGCTGGAGACGGGCAGATACTTGTTCTAATGCGACTCGTTGTCCTGGTGGGCCTGCCGGCCTCCGGCAAATCCACATGGATCCAGCAACAGGGCGTCTTTGCGCTGTCATCGGACGAAGTGCGCGAGATGCTGAGCGGAGATGTCACGGATCAATCGATGAACCGGCTGGTTTTCCAGACGCTGCGCCAACTGGCGGAGGCGCGGGTGCGAGCCGGCGCGGATGTGACGTATATCGATTCCACCGCGCTGACGCCTTGGGAGCGGCGATGCTGGGTCCGGTTTGCGGAGTTGCACGACTGTACGGTGGAGGCGGTGTTCTTTGATGTGCCTCTGGAGGAGTGCAAGCGGCGGAATGCAGCTCGGGATCGGGTTGTGCCGGAGCAGGTGATGGACCGGATGGCGGCGAGGTTGGTGGCGCCAAGCCTGGACGAGGGGTTTACGCGCGTCTCCACAGCCGCTGGCAGGCCCACCACATAAGGGCCGGCCCGGCGCCGAGAATTCCGGTGATCAGGGCGACAGTCCGCACGGACATGCCGAGATCGATCACCTGACCCGCCGCGAAGCTCACAGCGCTCATCACCAGGAAGAGGCCGCCGAAGTCCGCGGAGAAGACACGGCCGCGGAAACGATCCTCGGTCATCCCTTGCAGCATCGTGGTGGAGAAGACCCAGGCCATCGACGAGCCGGCGTGGCCCACGGCAACGCACAGGCAGGCGAGCGCGAGCGTGGGCGCGACGCTCAACGTCGCGTACGACCCGGCCGCGATCACGAATGCCCAGAAGATCCCGGAGCGCATCTTGCTCTCGTCGCCCTTGGCCCAGTAGCCCGAGGCGAACGAGCCGATCAGGGCGCCCACGCCGCGCGAGCCGAAAAGCAGGCTCATGCTCAATGCGCCGCTGCCAATGGTAGGAAAGACCCGCTCGCCCATGATGGGCAGGATCACCCAGTGTGCGCCCAGCAGGCCCATGCCGGCCTTTACCATCATGGTGGCCATCATGCGGCCGTCGCGCTGGACGTAGCGGATGCCTTCCAGGATTGGGGTAAAGTCGATGAGGTCTTTCACACGGAAGGGCGGCAGATGATCGGCGTGCGTCTCTTTCGTCCGCATCAAAGCCAGCAGGGCGGCGGAGACGACGAAAGAGATCGCGTTAAGGACGAAGACAGTTTTGCGGCCAAACTGAAATGCAATGAAGCCGCCGACGGCGCTGCCGATGGCGAGGTTGATGGCCCAGGTGGAGGACGAGAGCGCGTTGGCAACCAGCAGTTCATTTTCGCTGCGGGCCACGTTGGGCAGTATCGCCGAGCGGCCCGGCTCGAAGAGTGCCCACATCAGGGTTTCGGCGAAGAGCAGCACCCAGATCAACCAGATCATATCCGCGCTGCGGACCAAAAGCATCGCCAGGACAATGAAGATGCGGGTGCAATCAGCAAAAATCATCACGGAGCGGCGGTTCAATCTGTCGTTGAGTACGCCAGCGGTGGGTGCGATGAAGACCTGGGGCAGCAGTTGCAACACGACAGCGAAGGCGACGGATTTGGCTTGCCCGGTGAGCTCCAGCAGCAGGCTGTAGATGGCCACGGCGTAAAGCCAGTCGCCGAGTTCGCTGATGACCTGGGAGGACCACAGCAGCCGGAAATCGCGATTGTCCCGCAGAAGGCGCCCGTAGGCGGAGAAGGAGTAGGATCGCGAGCCGGCTTCGCTCATGGCGGTCTAATCCGTGTAGATGCCCATGCGGTCTTTGACGAGCCGCACGGTATCGGCCGCGAACGGGCGCACGCGCTCGGCCGCTTCGCGCAGGACGCCTTGCAGGTAGCCCGGCTCGGCCATGATCTCGCGATAGCGCTGCTGGATGGGCTCCAGGCCGGCCACCACCGCCTCGGCCACCGTCTTCTTCAGGTCGCCGTAGCGCAGGCCCTGGAAGTGCTGCTGGACCTGCTCGTCGGTCCAGCCGGTGAAGGCCTGGTGGATGCTGAGCAGATTCAGGACACCGGGTCCGGCGGTTTCGAGATCCACTTGAGGGTTGGAATCCGTTGTGGCGCGCATGATCTTCTTGCGGATCACCGAGGGCTCGTCGAGCAGCGAGATGGCGTGGCCGGGGTTGGTCTCCGACTTGCTCATCTTCTTCGTCGGGTCATCGAGGCCCATGACGCGGGCGCCCACGGTGGGCAGCCTTGTCTCAGGCATAACGAACGTCTCGCCGTAGATCGAGTTGAATCGTTGGGCTATGTCGCGCGTCAGTTCCAGATGCTGCATCTGGTCTTCACCCACGGGCACGGCGTTGGCCTTGTAGAGCAGGATGTCGGCGGCCATCAGGACAGGGTACTGGAGCAGGCCGTCGCTGATGCTCTCCTGTTTGGAGGACTTGTCCTTGAACTGCGTCATGCGCTCCAGCCAGCCGATGGGCGTGGTGCAGGTGAGCAGCCAGCAGAGCTCGGCGTGCTCCTTGACGGTGGATTGCACCACCACGGAACTGACCTTGGGATCGATGCCCGCGGCGAGGAAGATGGCCGCGGTCTGTTCGATCTTCTGCTTGAGCTCTTTGGGGTCCTGATAGAGGGTGATGGCGTGCAGATCCACGATGCAAAAGACACATTCGTAGTCGTACTGCATACGCACCCAGTTCTTGAGTGCGCCGAGATAGTTGCCGATGTGCAGACTTCCGGTTGGTTGAATTCCGGACAGAACTCTTGGTTTCATGCTGAAGTAGGAAGGACGGGACTCTTTCATCGTAAGGGATCGTGATGGCTGAAGTGAAGATCGAGAAGTGGGTTTATGGCGGCGCCGGCCTCGGCAGAGCCGATGGGCAGGTGCATCTGGCGCCCTTCGTGATGCCGGGTGAAGAGGTGCGAATTGAGCCCATGCGGTCCAAGCCGGGGCTGGTGGAGGGCCGCGTGGCCGAGTTTCTGACGCGCAGCGAAGAGAGAATCGCCCCGGAATGCGCCTATTTTGAGGAGTGTGGGGGGTGCCACTACCAAATGGCGCCTTACGAATTCCAGTTGGCGCGCAAGGTGGAGATCGTGCGGGAGGTGTTCCTGCGGGTTGGCAAGTTCAACCCACCGGAATCCATCGACGTACTGAAGGGCGAGCCCTGGGGCTACCGCAACCGCAGCCAGTTCCACTTCCAGAGCCATTCGTTGGGCTTCAAGAAGGCCGGCACGGACAAGGTTGTGGACGTCGGGCACTGTCCGATTTCCGCCCCACTGATCAACGAAACGCTGAAGAAGATCCGCGAGCTGCGCCGCGGCCCGCAGTTCCCTCGCTTTCTGAAGGAGATAGAGCTGTTCACCAATGGCGAAAAAACCATGGTGAACGTGTTGGAAACCGAACAGAGCCGGGGCGTGGCGAAGACGTTCTTTGAGTTTCTGGCGCGCGAGATCCCCGGGGCTAACGACGGGTTTCTGGAGTACAAGGTGGGTGCGGACAGTTTCCGGGTGGGCCACCGCTCGTTCTTCCAGGTGAACCGTTTCCTGGCAGAGGCGATGGTGGAATGCGCCCTCGTCGGGGCGGAGGGGCAGACAGCGTTGGACCTCTATGCGGGCGTGGGGCTATTCACGCTCCCGCTGGCCCGGCGGTTTGAGCAGGTGGCGGGTGTGGAGAGTGATGGATCGGCGGTTCGCGATCTGCAGTACAACTCGGAGCGCGCGGGGCTCGCGATTGGCGCGCACCGGCTGCAATCCGAGCAGTATCTGGATGGGCTAAAGACTGCGCCGGACTTTGTGCTGGCCGATCCGCCGCGGACGGGTCTCGGCAAGGCCGTGACTAAGCATCTGCTTCGCCTGTTGCCGCCGCGCATCACGCTGGTGTCGTGCGATCCGGCGACGCTGGCGCGGGATCTGGCCGCGCTGTTTGCATCCGGCTACGAGTTGGAACACTTGACGATGGTGGATCTGTTTCCGCAGACCTACCACATTGAGACGATCTCGCGGCTGGTGCGCGCCGGAGCGCGAGTCTCGGCCTGACAGCAGTACGGCTCGTTCCGCGGACAGTTATAGAATCGGTGCATGCGATCCGCACTATTTGTTCTACTGACCGCCGCTTTGTCCGTAGCTCAGCCGGTTCCACGGCCGGAGCATCCGCAGCCGCAGTTTCAGCGTGAAGCCTGGCAGACGCTGAATGGCGCGTGGGACTTCGAATTCGACGACGCCGATCTGGGCTTGAGCGAAGAATGGGCCACGGGCGCGAAGAAGTTCTCGAAAACCATTCAGGTACCATTCTGTTTTGAGAGTCCGAAGAGTGGAATCGGCGACCCGTCGTTCCATCCGGTGGTGTGGTACCGGCGCTCGTTCACCGTGCCGGCGGATTGGAAGGGAAAGCGTGTCCTGCTCAACTTCGGCGCGGTCGACTACCGGGCGACTGTGTGGGTGAATGGCAAGACGGCCGGCGAGCACGAGGGCGGCAATACGCCATTTCGGTTTGATGTGACGCCCCTGTTGAAGTCCGGCGGGAACGTCATCACGCTGCGGGCCTGGGACCCGCCGACGGACCGTGCCATTCCGCGCGGCAAACAGTATTGGGAAGTAAAATCGCGGAGTATCTTCTACACGCGCACGTCGGGCATCTGGCAGAGCGTCTGGCTGGAGGCGGCGGGATCCAGCTATCTGGAGTATTTCAAGATCGACGCCGGGCTCGATGGCAAGGTGGGCATCGATGCCAGGATTGCGCGCGCGGGGACGGGGCTGACGTTGGCCTATACGATCAAATCGGGTGACACGCTGGTGGCGACTGGCAACGGGGCGGCCAATGACGGCAAATATGTCGCGGCCGGCGCATTCGTGCGGAACCCGCGCTTGTGGTCCGTGGAGCGGCCCTCGCTTTACGACGTGACCCTGGAATTGACCCAGGGCGGCAAAGTGCTGGACCGGGTGCAGACCTATTTCGGCATCCGGCAGGTGGCGCTCGAGAAGGGGCGCGTGGTCATCAACGGGCGTCCGGTGTATTTGAAATTCGTGCTGGACCAGGGCTACTGGCCGGAGAGCCTGCTGACTCCGCCGTCGGATGAGGCAATTCAGTTCGACATCCGCATGACGAAGGAGATGGGTTTCAACGGGGCGCGCAAGCACCAGAAGCTGGAGGACCCGCGGTTTCTCTATTGGGCAGACAGGATGGGCTTCCTCGTCAGCGACGAGATGGCCAACTCGTACCTCTATGACGAGCAGTATGTGCAGCGGTTCCAGAAGGAGTGGATGGAGACCGTGGAACGCGACATCAACCATCCCTCGATCATTATGTGGGCGCCGCTGAATGAGAGTTGGGGCGTGCCGAACCTGGCGGATCCGCGCCAGCAATCGCATCTGCGGGCGCTGTATCACATGACGAAATCGCTGGATCCGACACGGCTGGTGATCGATAACGAGGGCTGGCAGCACACGGAGACCACGGACTTGTTTGCCGTCCATGACTACACGGCCAATGAGGCGGGCCTGCGCGCCCGATGGGCGAATGTAGAGGTGAAGCCCGGCGCGGCGCTACCGCCGCACGGCACGCCGTACCTGGCGCCGGGGCACGTCTACAACGGCGCTCCACTGTACCTGAGCGAATTTGGCGGCATCGCCTATATTCCGGAGGGCGCCAAGGTGCCGGAGGCGTCCTGGGGCTACTCCGGCGTGGAGAAGACGGCCGAGGCCGCTCTCAGCCGTCTGCGCGGCCAGTATGCGGGCATCGCCGCCAGCCCGATCATCGGAGTCTGCTACACCCAATTGACGGACGTGGAGCAGGAGATCAACGGGTTGATGACCTACGATCGCAAGATGAAATTCGACGCGAAGATTCTGAAAGAGATCAACGCTTTGCTGAAGTAGTGCGAACTACTCTTCAGATTCCAGCATCGCCTTCGTTTCAAGCAAGGCCGCCTTCTGCTCTTTGCTGACTCGCGGATAGGCGAGCTTCAGTTCGGCCATCCGGCGATGGACGATGGCCGCCACGCTCAGACGGGTGACCCATTTGTTGTCGGCCGGGATGATGTGCCACGGCGCCCATTTGGTGGAGGTGGCGCGGAAGCAATCCTCATAGGCGGCCATGTACTCGTCCCAGTGACCGCGCTCTTTCGCGTCGGCCGGCGAGAGCTTCCAGTTCTTGTCGTCGCAGTCGATACGCTTCAGGAAACGGCGTTTCTGCTCATCTTTGGAGACGTTTAAGAAGAACTTGATGGGGATGATGCCGTTGTGGAAAAGGTACTTCTCGAAGTTATTAATCTCTTCGTAGCGGCGCTGATAGATCTTCTTGTCCTTGGATTCCAGGGGCAGGTGTTGCCTTTCGATGATATCGGGATGGACTTTGGTGATGAGCACCTCTTCGTAGTAGGAGCGATTGAAGATGCCGATACGGCCACGTTCAGGCAGCGCTTTGTAGCAGCGCCAGAGGTAGTCGTGATCGAGTTCCTCGGCTGAGGGCGCTTTGAAGCTGTAAACCTGACAGCCCTGCGGGTTGAGTCCGCTCATGACGTGCTTGATGGCGCCATCCTTGCCGGCCGCGTCCATGGCCTGGAAGATGATGAGCAGGGCGTAATGGTCCTGTGCGTAGAGCATGTCCTGCATCGCCGCCAGTTCGGCGATGCCCGCGTCGAGTAGAGACTGTGCTTGATCCTTGGCGACGAATTGCGGCTTCCAGCCCGGATCGTAGTCCTTCTTGAGCGACACCTTCTTGCCGGGGGGAACCAGGACTTGATTGAGCAGGGTCTCGATCTTCTTCGCGTGGGTTCTCTTCATCCGATGGCGCTCCGATATTTGGATTCAGGCTGGACTGTGACGACGGAAATGACGATAACACCTTTGGATGCTGAAATCGACCCTGCGAGTCTGCCTCATTTCCATCGCATTGCTGATCCCGTGCTTCTGGCACGGCCGGATTCAGGCGGGCGATCTGTCGAGCCACCTTTACAACGCGTGGCTGGGCACCGAGATTCAAGCGGGCCGGGCGCAAGGGTTGGAGTTGACGACACCTTCTACCAATGTGTTGTTCGACCGGGTGCTGTTGTGGCTGACAGCGGCGGGAGGGTCGTCGTTTGCCGAGCACATCGCCGTGCCGCTTGCCGTGCTGGTGCTGTTCTGGGGCGGAGTGGTATGGATCCGCGTCGCGACGGGGGCGGCGCCCTGGTTCCTGATGCCGTGCCTGGCAATGCTGGCCTATGGCTGGACGTTTCACAACGGGTTCTTCAACTTCTATCTGGGGACGGGGCTCACATTTTGGGCGCTGGCCCTGGGATGGAAGCCGGGCCTTGCGAGGATGGCAGGCGCCGGCGCAGCGTTGGCACTGGCTTACCATGCTCAGGCGATCGGGCCGCTGTGGGGCGCCGGAGTCCTGGTCTACGTGTATGCGGCGCGGTGGGTGAGGGAAGAGCGGCGGATGTGGTTGATGGCCGGGGCAATCGGGATGGCTGGTGGGCTGAGGATCTTACTGGATTGGCGCTATGAGACGCTCTCGACCTCGCACCAGGTGCTGGAAATGGTGGGGATCGATCAGGTGTGGGTGTTTGGACCCAAATATATAGCGGTCTCGTTGGCGTTGGGGTTGATGTGGGGATTCCTTTTGCTCCGGTTGGAGAATGTGGCGGGCTGGAAGTCACTGCTGGCGAGCATCCCGTTTCAACTCTGCGCCGTGATGTCGTTGGCCATTCTGATTCTCCCCACGCGCGTAGAACTGCCGGCTTACAAGGCGGCTCTGGCGTTTATCACCGAACGGATTACGCTGCCGTTCGGGTTTCTGATCTGCCTGTTGCTGAGCGCGGCGCGGCCGCCTGCATGGCAAAAGTGGGGCATGGCGGGCGTGGCTGTCGTGTTCTTCTCGTTCCTGGCAGTCGACACGCGAGCACTGGACCGGTGGGAAGACGAGGCGGGGCGGGCGATTGCGGAGTTGCCACGCGGAGCGCGCGTGGTGAGCTCATTCCGGGATTGGGGGAGCCGCGTCATCCTCGGCTATTTCCCGGCGGAGCGGGCCTGTATCGGGCGATGCTACAGCTATCAGAACTATGAGGCTTCGTCGCAGGCTTTTCAAGTTGTGGCTCGGGGGCCGAACGTGTTCGTGCTGACCGATCCGCTGGATGTGGCGGCAGTTGGCGCGGGTACGTACGTGGTCAGGGAGAGGGACTTGCCGTTGTTCCAACTGGCTGAGTGTGGCGCAGGCCGGCTGTGTGTGAAGCCACTGGAGGCGGGAGCGAGGATCGAGGCGAAGGAGTTGAATCTGCTGCCGTTGTGGTGGTGAACGGCAATAGAAAAAGGGCACGCCTGCCGGAGCAGACGCGCCCTTTTTGGCGGGTGCGGAAGGGTTACTGCTTGTCTTCGATGCGCATCCCGTAGAAGGAGCGGTAGACGAAGACCGTGGAGATCAGGAAGAACACGGCAGCCAGGATGTAGGACAGCGGGGAAGTCGGGTCGGACTTGCGCATATCCACAGCCAGCTCGACGGCCAGAAGGCCGAACAGCGTCGTGAACTTGATGATGGGGTTGAGGGCCACCGAGGAGGTGTCCTTGAAGGGGTCGCCGACTGTGTCGCCGATGACGCAAGCATCATGCAGCGGCGTACCTTTGGCCTTGAGTTCGGTCTCGACGATCTTCTTGGCGTTATCCCAGGCGCCGCCGGCGTTGGCCATGAAGAAGGCCTGGTAGAGCCCGAAGAGCGCAATGGAGATAAGGTAGCCGATGAAGAAGTACTCTTCCAGGAAGGCGAAGGAGAGGGTCGAGAAGAACACCACGAGGAAGATGTTGAACATGCCCTTCTGCGCGTACTGGGTGCAGATTTCAACGACCTTCTTGGAGTCGTGGACAGAGGCCTTGCTGGAAGTGTCATCCAGGTGGATGTTGTTCTTGATGAACTCCACGGCGCGGTAGGCGCCGGTGGTGACGGCCTGGCAGGAAGCGCCCGTGAACCAGTAGATCACAGCGCCGCCGGCGATCAAGCCGAGCAGGAAGGGCGGGTGGAGGATGGTGAGATTCTGGAGTAATTCCGGCTTCAGGCCCTGGGTCAGCATCACGATGATCGAGAAGATCATGGTGGTGGCGCCGACGACGGCGGTGCCGATGAGAACGGGCTTGGCGGTTGCCTTGAAGGTGTTACCGGCGCCGTCGTTCTCTTCCAGATGTTCCTTGGCGATCTCAAACTGCGGTGTGAAGCCGAAGTCGCGCTTGATCTCAGCTTCGATACCAGGGATGTTCTCGATGGTGGAAAGCTCGTAGACGGACTGGGCGTTGTCGGTGACGGGGCCGTAGGAATCGACGGCGATGGTGACCGGTCCCATGCCGAGGAAGCCGAAGGCGACCAGGCCGAAGGCGAAGACGGCGGGCGCCATCATGAGAGCGCCAATGCCCATCATGGAGACGAAGTAAGCGATGCCCATGAGGAAGATCATGGCGAAGCCGAGCCAGTAGGCCGAGAAGTTGCCGGCGATGAGGCCAGAGAGGATGTTCAACGAAGCGCCGCCCTCGCGGGAGGCAGTGACCACCTCGCGGACGTGGCGGGATTCCGTCGACGTGAAGACCTTCACGAACTCGGGAATGATGGCGCCGGCGAGGGTGCCGCAGGTGATGATGGTGGAGAGCTTCCACCAGAGAGCCGTATCGCCGCCGAGCGAAGGCACCGTGAAGTAGCTGGCGATGTAGGTGACGGCGACGGAGAGGATGGAAGTGAGCCACACCAGGTTGGTGAGGGGCTTTTCGTAGTTAAACTTCTTGGCGTTGCCGTAAGACGCCTTGGCGATGGCGTGATTGATGAAGTAGCTCACGGCCGAAGTGACGACCATCATGACGCGCATGACGAAGATCCAGACCAGGAGCTGCACCTTGACGGTGGGTTCGTGCACGGCGAGCAGGATGAACGTGATCAGCGCGACGCCGGTGACGCCGTAGGTTTCAAAGCCGTCTGCCGAGGGACCGACGGAGTCGCCCGCGTTGTCGCCTGTGCAATCGGCGATGACGCCGGGGTTGCGGGGGTCGTCTTCCTTGATCTTGAACACGATCTTCATCAGGTCGGCGCCGATGTCGGCGATCTTGGTGAAGATGCCTCCGGCGACGCGGAGGGCGGCGGCGCCGAGCGACTCACCGATGGCAAAGCCGATGAAGCAGGGGCCGGCGTAGTCGCCTGGGATGAACAGCAGAATGACGAGCATCAGGAAGAGCTCGACGGAGATCAGCATCATGCCGATGCTCATGCCGGCCTGCAGCGGAATGTCATAGCAGGGGAACGGCATGCCGCGCAGTGCGGCAAACGAGGTGCGGGAGTTGGCGAAAGTGTTGACTCGGATTCCAAACGCCGCGACGCCGTAGCTGCCGGCTATGCCGATCACGGAGAACATCAGGATGATCAGGACTTTGATGAAGTCCATCTTGAGCAGGAAGCCGAAGTAGAAGACGATGATGAACCCGATGAAGCACTCGAGGATCAGAAGGAACTTGCCCTGCGTATAGAGGTACGTTTTGCAGGTTTCGTAGATCAGCTCAGATACTTCCAGCATGGACTTGTGAACGGGCATGTTCTTCAACCGGGTGAAGATGATCATGCCGAAGCCGAGGCCCAGGACGCAGACGAGCAAGCCGCTGAGCAGAAGGGTACGGCCGCCGACGTTGCCGAAGAATGTGGCCGAATTGAGGTCCGGCAGGATGAGGTTGGCTTCGCCGCCGCCGTGTGATTCGGGCTGAGCGAAGACGGGCATGGCGCCGGTCAACGCGAGGAAAGTCATAAGGATAAGGGGCAGCATGGCGCGGAGGGTTCTGGAGTGGAACCAGCCGCGAACGACACCTGTAATCTGGGATGCCGAATGTCTGTGGGCAGACATGGCTTCTGTGCTGAGCATCAAGTCAATCCTCCCGGCCTGTCGGAAATTTGGACCTCGTCGCGATGGGCCGCCGCGTTGAGGTATATCAGACCCGAAATAAGTACGGAGTAACGACCCAAGATACACTATATAAGACTCCGGTATCGGATTCAACCGAAGTTGGGAAGATGTTGGAAAGAAAGGGGATGGCGGGAGTGCCAGAGGCGGAGTTTCGGATACTGCTATCTCAGTGTGGGATGCGCGGGACGATTAGCCCCTCCAGGTGGTCAGAATCGCGTGGACCTGACAGCCAACCTCCTCGCGGGCGAGTGAGCGGTCCACGCCAGATGCCAGCAGCGCGTCATACGGGGTGTGTCTGTGCCGTATCGCCGCGATGACGGCGGCCGTCAACGGCGCTTCTTCCAGTTGCCGGCCGGCGGCGGTTCTTCCCACCCTTCCGCTGCCGCGCACTGCCGTGTGGGCGGCGATAGCGCTGGCCTCGGCGTCTGGACAACCCGGGAAAAGCTCGCCGATCCTTTCGGTCATCCGGGCGATCAAATTCCGATCCTGTGCCTTTCGCCGCGCGGCTCCGGCTGCCCGGTTAATGGCTCGTTCGGCGGCGTCCTTGGAACACTCCCGTTCCGCCCTTTCCACTGCGGAGGTCTCGGCCAGGATGCCCTGCCGCTCATAGTGTCCACGCGAGCGGCTGAAGCGCACGACGACGGCGATGCGCTGGCTGTATTTGGTGGTGCGGCGGGTTAGCGCGGTGTCGCCGGCCGGCAGGTACTCCAGGTCTTCGAGGTGAGCGCATGAAAGGCAGAGTGGTTGGTCGGCTTCGATGCGAAGTAAAGACCCCTTCTCCAGTTCGGCGCCGCATTCGGAACACTGGGAGTCGCGCAGGATGCGGAAGACCACAGGCGGAGGGGCGGCGCGGCTGGGGGGAGAGGGTGGTGTCTGTGTGCCTGCGATAGTCGGACACAATGGCCGGCGCGAGCCGCTCATTCCCTCAATATAGGAAAGAGGGCCGGGGGCGGCAAGCGAGTGAGGGTTGGGGCAGCAAAAAGAAAGCCGGAGCGGTGGAGACCGCTCCGGAAATTGAGGAGGTTCGGACCATGCACTTGCTTTATGAGCAGCCGCGGCCAAGCTTGAGCTTCTTGGGCGCCGTAGTGCCGCCTCCCGCGGGAGGGGTTGCTGGCGGCGGGGCCGTTGTTGCTCCTGATGTACTCTTCGGCGAGGAGCTGCCGCCCATGAACCTTTCTCGCAACAATTTTGATTGCTGGTAGCCAGCCGGGTTGGCGGTCTCGCCGCGCAGGCTCTGCGGTGTGAGTACCTGATCCCACCAGGCGGTGATGCCTTCCTTGAGCGAAAGGGCGGGGTACCCTTTGAGCGTCAGCAGTAACTGGGCCTGGGCGGGATGCCCGGCGCCGAGGCCGTAGACGACGATCTTCTTGGCCCGCTCCAGCCTGGCGAGGCCCGCATCGGCGAAAAGGTCAGTCAACGGGATGTTGATGGCCGTGGGGATATGGTAGTCGTCGAACTGCCACGGCTCGCGGATATCGATGAGCTGGTAGTCGGTACGCTTGTCCAGGATCCACTGGGCCAGCTCGGTCGGCTGGACATGGTCCTTTTCCGTGACCATCTGTTCAACGATGGCCTGGGTGTTGGCGGGGGCGGTGCCGCCTCCGGAGACAGCCATGGAGGCGAGGGCCAGCACCCCTCCGGTGGCTAGGACCAGCGCTGCGGCGAGAGATTTTCCGGCGAGGTGAAGTTCTAGTTTCATGAGAATCCTATTCGGGGCGTCCGTATGTCTTCTGAAAGAGCCGCCAGGGGCCTTCGCTCTGTTCGGCCGCCCAGAAGGCGCCCACCGCGACGGCGGCCACGCAGAAGGCGACTACTCCGGCTGAGGTGTGGAACAGTTGCTGGAGTGTGAGCGGGCCCAGCGCGCCGGAGAGGTTGAAGTTGTGGATGGCCGGCTCGATCATGCCGTAGCCGAAGATGCCGGCGAAGATGCCCAGCACGAAAAACAGGCCGTCGAGCTTGCCCGTCGCGGCGGCCACCACCGATGTGCCGGGGCAGTAGCCGCCCAGGATGAAGCCGGAGCCGAGCAGCAGGCCGCCCACGATCTGTGGCCACAGGAAGGCGTCCGGCACGTAGATCTGGGCCATGTCGATTGCGCCGGTGAGACCGCCCCAGGCCAGTCCCAGCATGGCCACCACGATGGCGCTGAACATTACTTTGAGCACACCCCAATCGCGGAAATAGAACTGGGCTGTGAGCTTCTTGGCGCTGGAAAAACCGGCGCGCTCCAGGAAGAAGCCAAAGAAGAAGCCGAGGATGAGCGACGCCGTGATGAACGCGCCGTTGGTGAGCGAGAGTGGGAAGAGCGAACTCATAGCCAGACCTTTCTGAGGAAATAGGCGCCGAGGAAGCCGGCGGCGAAGACGGCCATCATGAAGGCGAATGCCCCTGCGGAGAGCACCGCGCCGCCGGAAAGCGCCAGCCCGGAAGTGCAGCCGCGCGCCATGCGCGCGCCCACTCCGGAGATGGCGCCGCCGGCGAAGGCGAGCATCCATCGGGTGCGCGGGGTGATGCGCGGACCATGGTCAGTGGAGATTTTGAATCGTCCGGCGAGCCAGCCGGAGACAAAGCCGCCGATCACCACGCCGATGAGCTCGAAGACGAGGAAATCCATCAACACCGGTTGTCCGGGTTGGACGTAGTTGCCCCAATAGGCATGATTGGCCGCATATTGCGGTGCGATTACCGACAGGGTGAAGGCCAGGTAGCGCGTGAATCCGCCCGAAGCGCCGAGCCCCTGGCCGATCACCAGAAACGTTGCCAGCAGGGTGAGGCCGAGGCCCAACCCGGCCCAGTAGGCGGGCCAGTATTCCTTCATGTGGAGCCAGCGTGAGAGTGTGGATTCCTTGGGCGCGTCAGGCTGCGCCGGGGTTGTTTCCATTGCTTTTACCTCAAGCCACCATTTGTGGTGGTGTTTGTATGCGAACAGCTCGGGCACCATGCCAGTAAGCATGGAGAAGAACGCCGGCTTTTCCTCGGGGAAGACGGCGCCCATATAGACATGCACCATCAGTCCGCTGACCACCACGGCGACGGTGGCGAAGTGGATCACCACCGCCCAGCCGACCACGGCGGCGGAGCCCCAATGGAACGCCATGATGAGGCCGGTCCCCATGATAATGGGCAGCATCGCGTACACCATCAGGGCGAACATTTTCTGTCCCGCGTTGTAGACGCCCTGTGGGGGCAGGGGTTCGTTGGATCGCCCGAGGATGGAAAGGACGCGGATGCGCAGCCACTGGAAGTCGTCGCGGTCGAGCGCCACCTCGCGTTCAAGCACCTCCTGGTTCAAGTACGTTCGCCAGCCGAAGATCCCGTACACGGCGAAGACGGTCACCCACACCAATCCCGCGGCTATATGGAACCGCAGCAGATTACCGCGGGAGCCGAAGAGCTCCGTGATCATCTGCACAAACCAGAGCGGCATGAACCGGTAGTGCGGAGAGACGATGAGTGCCGCTCCGGTGGTCAATTCCATCAGCCACGTGATCGCATTGAACCAATGGAGCAGGATGATGGCAACGTGATGCTTCTTGATCATGCGCTGCGCCATCGCGTCGAAATTGAGGGGTGCGTCAGTCGTCACTGTGCTTTTCTCCGGTCTGCAACTGGTGGAAGAAGGCAATGGCCTGGCCCAGGAATGTGGCGCCCACCATGGTCAGCGCCAGCGGCTTCACCAGCCGGCTCCAGAATTCGGCGGCCGCCGGCATGCGCGGCTGGCGCGGCGGAAAGACCTCCGCGATGAGCGCCGGCTCGTTGCGGCGGCCGAGGTAGTAAACATTGGGGCCGACGGCGACGTCAGCCGATTCGATGCGCCTAGCGGACTTGCCGTACACAAGCTGATAAATGGGCCCGGCGGTGTCCTCGAGATCCCCGAAGTACTTGGCGTGAGCGGTGCAGGTGGTAACGCAGGCAGGCTGCTGGCCCTTTTCCAGGCGGCCGTTGCAGAAATCGCACTTGTCCACCTTCTTCGTTTCGGGATTGAGGTAGCGCGACTCGTAGGGGCAGGCATCAACACAGAAGCCGCAGCCGATGCAGAGCGCGGGGTCCACTTGAACGATGCCGTTGTCGGCCTGGAAGGTGGCGCCGGAGGGGCAGGGCTTCACGCACGGCGGCTCGTCACAGTGATTGCATTGCGCGACGTAAAAGGCGGCGCGGAGATTCGGGAATGTGCCAGTGGCGCCCGTGGGGAGGACGCGCGTGCGTGCGTGGCCAGCAGGCACATTCCATTCGGCGTTGCAGGCCGCAGTACAGGCCTGGCAGCCGACGCAGCGCGTAAGATCGGTGACCATTGCGTAGCGTGCCATGGTTAGCTCACTACCTCCGGCTTAATGCGGATGAAGTTGACGCGCATACCCGTGCCGCCCATGATCGGATCGACAGCCACGCGGGAGATGAGCGACGTATCGGAGGCGCCCCTATTATTGGCGCGGTGGAGACCCGGCGCCTGTTGGCCAAAGCCGTGAGCCATATAGGCGCAATCGTGGCGGATGCCGGATGTGGTGCGCACCAGGATGGGTAGGCTGGCGTGGCCATCGGAGTTCTCCAGCGTTACGCGGTCGCCGTCGCGGATGGAGAGATCGTGTGCCGCCTTGGCGTTCAGCCAAAGCGCATTCTCGCTCATCAGGCCGTTGAGCAGAGCGTTGTTCTCCGTGCGCGCGAAGCTGTGTACGGGGGCGCGTCCATAGAGCAGGCGAAACCAGCCGGCTGGCGGATCGGACGGCGGCGTGTAGGTGGGGATGGGGGCGTGGCCGAGGTCCTTCAGGTTTTGGGAGAAGAGCTCGATCTTGCCGGACTCGGTAGGGAAAAGGGGGCCGTCGGCGGGGAGGCGGTCCTCGATGTAGGGGCGGCCGGGGAAAGCCATCGCGCCGCGGGCTTTCAGCTCTGAGAGCGTGATGCCCATCGGTTCGATCAATTTGGCGAGATGGTCGTCCGGTGTCTGCCAGGGAAACCAGGCTTCCAAGCCGAGCCGTGTGGCCATCTGTTTCGCAATCCACCAGCCGGGCCGGCTATCGTGCTGTGGCTCCACCGCCGGCTGCCGCACTGCGATGAAAGGGCGGCGCGCGGTCTCCACGATATGAGGGGCGTCATAGCGCTCCAGATACGTGGATTCGGGCAGCAGGAGATCGGCGTACCGTGTCTGCTCTACGGGGAGGATGTCCACCACCACCAGGAGGTCGAGCTTGTCGATCGCCGCCATTGTCTTCTCGCGTTGCGGGATGGACTCCAGTACGTTCTGACCGTAGACGATCCACCCTTTCAACGGATACGGTTTGCCGGTCAACGTGGCGTCTACCAGGCCATTGGTGACGCCGAGCTCCTCGCTGGCGAGCGGGTAGAGTTCGCCGGCGCCATCGGCGCGTCCACGCGCCGAATGGGGGAAAGGCGGCAGCTTGAAACTGCCGCGGGCGATTGGCGTGGGCAGCAGAATCCCACCCTTGCGGCCCCAGGCGCCGAGCAGTGCCGTCAGGATTGCCATGGCGCGGGCACGCTGCGTGTCGTCGCCATACCAGGACACGTGGCGGCCCGGATGGACCACCACCGCCGGCTTCGCCGCGGCCATCAGGCGCGCGGTCTCGCGAATCTGGCCGGCCGGGAGCTCGGTCTCCTTCGACGCCCATTCCGGGGTGAAATCCCGCAGATGGGCGCGGAGTTCGGTCAGGCCGCTGGCGTACTCGGCAAGATAAGCCTTGTCTTCGAGGTTTTCGTTGATAATGACGTGCATCCAGGCGAGCAGCAGGGCGATGTCGGTGCCCGGACGGATGGGCAGCCAGTGATCGGCTTTCGCCGCGGCGGTGGAAAAGCGCGGATCGACCACGATCAGCTTGGACCCGCGCGCCATGCCGTCGGCGAACTGCGTGATCTGGCTGGTGAATACATTTTCGCCGAGGTGCGAGCCGATCAGCACGATGCACTTGGCGTCTTCCAAATCGAGCGGCTCCGGCGAGCCGACGCCTCGCCCGAACGTCAGAGCGTAACCCACATCGCGCGGACCTCGGCACTGCGCGAACGCGGGCTCGGCCGAGTTTGGCGAGCCGAACGCCTTCATCAGAGTGCCGAAAAATCCGGAGCCCACTCCGTGCGGGAAATAGGCGACGGATTCCGGCCCGTACTTCTGCTTGAGCTCAGTCATGCGGGCCGCCAGGAAGTCCAGCGCCTCGGTCCAGGAGACATCGCGGAAGCGGCCCTCGCCACGAGCCCCGGAGCGGATCTGCGGCGTCTTGAGTCGGTCCGGATCGTAGAGCGTCTGATGCCCGGCGTTGCCGCGGGCGCACAAGCGGCCCTGAGTGAGGGGGTGGGACGGGTTGCCTTCGATTCGGGTCACCTGGCCGTCCTGGATCTTGGCCAACGCTCCGCAGCGCCAGAAACACATCTCGCAGTTGGTGGCGATTTGGAGGGCGGGCTTGCCCCCACGGCGTCCGGGCGTGGCGGGCGCGGCGGCGGCCGTAGCCGCCGTGGCGGGAATGGTTTTCAGCCAGTCGCGGCGGCTGAGGTCAGTGGGCATGCTGAGGTCTCCAGTTTCGGAGATGCAGGTCCGGTGGAATGGTGACAGCCCCGGCGTGTGATATCTTCATTTCATCATGAGCCTGAACTCCTCACTTTCCCGCCGTTCATTTCTCGCAGCGGCCGGGGCTGCCGCTTCGGCGCCCACGGTCTTCGGCAAGAAGAAGATCCCCGTTGGTCTTGAGATGTATTCGGTGCGCGATCAGATGGCCAAGGACATTTTTGCGCCCGTGAAAGAGATTGCCAAGTTGGGCTATGAGGGCGTGGAATTCTACGGCCCCTACATGTCCTGGACCATCGACCAGGCCAAAGAAATGCGCAAGTTGATGGACGATCTGAAGATCAAGTGCTACTCCACGCACAATGGCTCGGATTCGTTCACGGACGCTAAGATCTCCAAGGCGATCGAGCTGAACAACATTCTGGGCAGCAAGTACATCGTGATGGCCAGCGCGGGCCGCGTTGTCGGCGCGGACGGCTGGAAGAAGGTCGCCGAGACGCTCTCGACGTCGGCTGAGAAGGTGAAGAGCGCCGGCCTGAAGGTCGGGTTCCACAATCACGCCACGGAGTGGAAGCCCGTAGACGGTCAGAAGCCCATCGAAATCCTGGCCAAGAACACGCCGAAATACGTGATGATGCAGCTCGACGTCGGCACTTGCGTGGAATCGGGCAACGACCCCGTCGCGTGGATCACGGCGAATCCGGGCCGGATCAACTGCATCCACTGCAAGGACTGGTCGAAGGAAAAGGGCTACAAGGTGCTATTCGGCGACGGCGCATCGCCCTGGAAGGCCATCTTCAAGGCGGCCGAGAAGAAGGGCGGTATCGAGTACTACCTGATCGAGCAGGAAGGCTACGATCTGCCTCCCTACGAAGTCGCCGATAAGTGCCTGGCGAACTTCAAGAAAATCCACGGGTAGTTCCGGTGAGCCAGGTCAAACGGGCGATCCGGCCGGTTGTGCCGGATCGCCCATTCATTTGGAAAGGGTCGGATGAAAGCCGCTGAGCGACACAAAAGACTGCGAGATCTGTTTTCGAGCCAGGAGTTCGCGGCGCTGGAGGATCTCTGTCAGCTCGTCGACGCGTCCGAGGCCACCGTGCGGCGGGATTTGAATCTGCTGGAGCAAAACGGATTGATCCGGCGCGTACATGGCGGGGCGCTCTCTCTGCTGACGGGCGATGAGACGCTGGATTTCGGGCAGGCCACAACGTCGTGCCGCGAAGAGAAAATGCGGATTGGCCGCGCGGCGGCAAAGCTTGTGGAAGAAGGGCAGACCGTGATCCTGGGCGGCGGATCCACCGCGGTGGAGGCGGCGCGCAATCTGTTCAGCCGCAACGTGCACGTGGTGACGAACTCCATCCCCATCGCCCAGGTGTTTTGGGACTGCAAGCACGTGGACGTCACGCTCACCGGCGGCTATCTCTATCCCCGGTTGGGCGTTCAATTGGGGCCGATCTGCGAGCACACGCTGGCGGCGGTTTCAGGTGACGCGCTGATCATGGGGATCGGCGGCATTAGCGAGAAGGGTTTGAGCGATTCCAATGCGCTAATCGTCGATTCGCTCCGCAAAATGCTGAAGGTCTCGCGCCGCGTGATCATCGTGGCGGATCACACGAAATTCGGCCGGGACCGCATCGTGCCGGTGGCGCCCCTTTCCGAGGTGGACGTCATCGTGACCGATTCCGGCTTGGACCCTGAGTACCGAGAGATGCTCAAGCGCCATGGCGTGGAGTGCGTGGTGGCCTGAGCGGCAACGCTCAACGCGCCGTGAGTTGACGGCTGTCTATCGTATTGGCGACCGGCCGCGCCTTGTGTTCCGCTGCATCGTAGGCCCACGCCCGCAGCATGCAGCCACCCGCGGGCAGCCGCTTCCCGTCAAGCAGTGCGCCGAAGCCGGAGGGCAGCGCCCGCGGATCGTTGCCCATCGCCCTCACGACGTCGGGACGTGGCATATGGATCTCGCCGGATCCAACGATTCGCTGGTCGCCGTCGCATGTCATCAGGATGGCGTCCGGGACCTTTGCCTCTTTGGGTAGAAAAGCCCAGCCGAATGCCATCATGGGTTCGCGCGGGTCAGGAAAATTCACATAGCCCCGGGCCAGGCGATCGAGCGCTCCGTTCGCTTCAGCGCCGAACCGTATTGGGGCTGTCTCCTGCCCTGCCACGCTAAGCGCCGGATTCAGCGGATAGAGGCGGCCCTCCAGCGCGTCGTAGGCGTAGGCCCGCACGGTAGCCGCATCTTCGGGCAGGACGAACCATTGGACCCACCCCGACGCCGGTGTGGGCGTGTCGGCCAGCGCCACCACCTGCGGTGCGCCCTTGGCGGCTTCGTAGGTGATCACCACGCCGTCGGCAGGCTCTCCCCGGCCGGGCAGTACGGCGGAGCCGGAGGCGATCCAACTGCCATCCGGAAGGCGTCGCAGGCCGGCGAGTTTGCCCTCTGCGGCATTCAGCGGCGCCGCTGCAATTCGCTCTGCCGGGAGCAGGGCGCCATGGAGCAGCGGTGGATGCAGCAGCCCCAGAACATTCAGCGCGTTGGCGGTTGTGAGCACCTGGCTGTAAGCCGGACCCAGCTTGGTGATGGCACACGGCGACGCCCCCACGTTGATCATGGCCAGGCACGCCTTGGATTGCAGGCGGGCCGTGCGCCATTTCGCCATGGCCGGTACAGACTGCACGGAAGCGGAAACATGGAGACCCAGAACTCCGACGCATAGGACCACGGCCACTGGTAGGGTTGCCCGCCGGCCCGGCTCAGGCCACTCGGCCCGCACCACGGCCAGCAATCCGGCCAGGCCGATCACCAGATAGATCGAGAAGCTGGTGTACCGCGAATCGTGCAGAAACACAGAGGACATGGTGGACCGGCCCAACGCCGTGACACCCGCCGAGCCAAGTACAAACGCGCACAGCACCAGCCACCCGCCCGCCCGTTGCCACGCGAGCCGGCTGCGTCCCATCATTAACGCGAGACACGCGACAGCGAGCAACCCGAGTAGCGCCAGACTGATCAGTCTGCCGCTGCGATACAACCAGATCTCGCCCCCGGACGCCAGCGGAGCGCCCAGAAAACCCATGAACGAGAACACCAGAATCAGCGGTTTCGCAAAGGATTCAGCCCAACTGGCGTGCCCAGCCGTGGTCAGAAAGCCCTGAAAATAGAGCCCTATGGACCCAACTGCTGCGGCCAGCCAGCCAGCCGCCGCCAGAATCCGCCCTTGTCTGTCCGCCGGTTGCCAAACCAGCAGGGGCAGCAGGACAA
Organism: Paludibaculum sp.; assembly: GCA_036504135.1. Taxonomy (GTDB): domain Bacteria; phylum Acidobacteriota; class Terriglobia; order Bryobacterales; family Bryobacteraceae; genus Paludibaculum. Next base: position 24,184 of record DASXVP010000026.1, on the reverse strand, counting down.
CCCAGCACAGAATCCCGTTGGGAAAGGAGAATGTGGCCACGAAGGCCAGCCCGGCGCACACCCCCAGCTTGACCCCAAATCGCAATTCCGAACAAGCGGCGCAGATCGCGGTTGTCAGACACGCCGCCGGGAAGAACAGCGCAATCTGGTTGCCCCACAGCCAGTTTTCCCACTGCACCGGGCTGAAGATCATTATGCTGGCGAGCAAAGTGACCGCGCTTCGGGCTGCAACGGAATCCGGCAGCGTCAAAACGACCAGGCGGTGGATATTAAAGAGCGATAGCCCGGCCAGCGACATGGCGGCGGCTGCGCAGACCCGCACGTCCCCAGACGAAAGATACTCGCAGGCTAGGTTCACCAGTGTCGGGAACAGCATGCGGGCCTCGTTGTGTTGGGAGAAGAGCGGCCCGAAGTCCTGGCCGCCGTTCCGGAAATAGACGCCGAGAGCCGAGAACGCCCACTGGTCGAAGTACGGAACATCCACCACGTAGTGAGCAACCAACAGCGCCAGTATCAGCGGCGGGACCAGCGCCAGCGCCGTCATGAGCCCGCCGAATGAGTTGTTGCCGCGCTGCCGCTCCATGCCTGCACCACCATAACATAGGGCCACCATGACTCCGTTTGGCCCAACAGCACGGCAAAACTGAATTCCCCCACGGTGGATTGACTGGTTTTGATCGAATCTGATAGTATCTGGTCGCATGACATCTCATACAACCCGATGGGCGGCAAGGGCCGCACTGGCTATCCTGGTGACCGCAACCGTGGCGCCGATGGTGCAAGCGCAGACGCCGCCAGTAGAAACCAAGCAGCAGCGTGACGCGCGCATGAAGTGGTGGCGCGAAGCGCGGCTCGGTCTGTTCATCCACTGGGGCGTCTACTCCGTGCCCGCCGGCACCTATGACGGCAAGCAGATCCCCTCCATCGGCGAGTGGATTATGAGCAACGGCAAGATCCCGGTAGCGCGCTACGCGGAGTACCCCAAGCAGTTTAACCCGGTCAAATTCGACGCGGAAAGCTGGGTGAAGCTGGCGCAGGCGGCGGGCATGAAGTACATCGTGATCACCAGCAAGCATCACGACGGATTCGCCATGTTCAAGTCGAACGCCAGCCCGTTCAACATTGTGGACGCCACGCCCTTCAAGCGCGATGTCATCGCGGAACTGGCGGCGGCCTGCAAGAAGCACGGCATGAAGCTCGGCCTCTACTACTCCCAGGCGCAGGATTGGCATCATCCCGGCGGCGCCGCCATGCGCGGACAGTGGGACAAGGCGCAGGCAGGCAGCATGGACGAATACATCGACAAGATCGCCGTGCCGCAGGTGAAAGAGATCCTCACCAAGTACGGGCCGATCGTCGAGTTGTGGTGGGATACGCCCACCGGCATGACCAAGGAGCGCGCGGCGAAATTCCTGCCGTTGCTGAAACTGCAGCCGAATCTGATTGTGAACAACCGGCTCGGCGGCGGAGTGGAAGGCGACATGAGCACGCCGGAGCAGTTCATCCCGGCCACTGGCATCCCGGGCAAAGACTTCGAAGTCTGCATGACGATGAACGATACCTGGGGCTTTAAGAGCTACGACAACAACTGGAAGAGCGCGGAAGACCTGATCCAGAAGACCGCCGATATCGCCAGCAAGGGCGGCAATTTCCTGCTGAACGTCGGGCCGACGTCCGAAGGCCTGATTCCGCAACCGAGTGTGGAACGCTTGGAGGCGATGGGCAAATGGATCAAGGTGAATGGCGAATCCATCTATGGCACCAGCGCCGGACCATTCGCCTATCTGAAGTGGGGCCGCGCCACGCGCAAGGGGCAGACCCTCTATCTGCATGTTTTCAACTGGCCCAAAGATGGCGTGTTGCGTGTGCCGCTGAAGAATCAGGTCAAGACTGCCTATCTGCTCTCCAATCCCAAGGTGAAGCTGCCGGCCAAGGTCGTGGGTGAGCGGATCGAGCTGAAACTGCCGGCCACGGCGCCCGACGCGATCGACAGCGTGATCGCCATGCAGATTGAGGGTGAGCCGGCGGCGGTCCCCGTGCCATCGATGGGCAAGGCCGGTGCCGCGTCTTCCTCGGAAGGGGCGGAGTTCGGTCCCGCCAAGGCGTTTGACGGCAGCTATGAGACTCACTGGCAGGCGGCCAAGGGCCAGAAGACGGGATGGCTGGAGGTGACTTTCGACAAGCCTGCGCGGATTGGCCACGTCAACATGGTGGAAGGTTGGGAAACGCAGGCCTTCATCCGGAAGTACCGGCTGGAGTACAAGGACGGCGACCAGTGGAAGACAGCGTTCGAGGGTACGCGCATCGGCCGGGCCTTCAGCAAGTCGTTCGATGCCGTTACCGCGCGAACCTTCAGGCTCGTGATTTTGGAAGCCACCGATGCTCCTCGCATTGAGGAGCTGCAGTTGATGATCGACGAATAGAGCCTACGCAAGCAGAAGTTGAATACCGTGCTGGCGCAGGAGCGATTGGTGCTCCTGCGCCAGTTCTGCGTCGGAGACGACGACATCGGCGACATCCAGGCTGGCAAGGTGCGTGACGGCGGCGTGGCCAAACTTCGTATGATCTGCGACCACGATGACCTTGTGCGCCGCCTCGATCATTTTGCGCTCCGGGCCTACCACGAGCGTGTTGCTGTTGCTGAAGCCCACGGCTGTAATTCCGCCGATGCCCATGACCAGGACGTCCGCCGTGATACTGGCGATCATCTGCTCGCAGAGCGGCCCCAGCAGCGCGCGCAGGCGGGGGTAGACGTATCCGCCGGTAAGCGTAACGTCGATCTGCCGGGCGTCGCGAAATACCTCGGCGATCGCCAGGGAGTTGGTCATGACATGAAGAGAGCGGCCCAGCAGCGCGGCGGCCACCGCGGCGACGGTGGAGCCGCCATCCAGCAGCACGGTTTGGTTGTCCTCGACGAGAGTGGCGGCCAGCGCGGCGATGCGGCGTTTCTCGGTTGCCATGCGGCCGGACTGCCAGTCGAAATCAAGGGCCGCATCGCGCGGCTGCATGGCCATCGCACCGCCGTAAACACGCTTGAGAATGCCTTCGGATTCCAGTGTGATGAGATCGCGGCGGACGGACGACTCAGAGGTCCGCAACTCGGTGCAGAGTATGTCCTGATCTACGAATTCCCGCGATTCGAGGAGTTCCCGGATGCGCAAGTGCCGGGCGGCGGCCTTCATTCGCCCATTTTGCCTTTGAGCTTGGCGATCACGGCGTCGGTAACTGCCTGTACGATGCCTTCGATGTCGTCCGGCGCAGCGGCCACGGCGCGGGTTCCGCCGGAGTAGCTCGGCGGCGCCAGCGAAATGGTGAAGGGCTGATCGGGGATGTCACAGAGCTGGCATTCCTTGATGCTCGGGTCCAGCCGCGCATCCGGGAGGCCCAGTTTCTGCTTGATGGCCAGAAGGTCGGCCGCCTTTTCGTCCTTGATGTGCGTGATGGGCGAGCCAAGCTGGTTGGCGAGCATCAGGGTCCAGCAATAGGTGTCCACCACTTCCACAAACCACTCGGCGTGTGTCACCGTGTCGGCCCAGCAGACGATGCCGTGGTTGGAGAGCAGGATCGTATTATGGTTCTTGGCGTAAGGGACGACGGTCTCTGCGAACTTCTGCGTGCCTGGGGTCTCGTAAGGGGAGACTGCCACTTTGCCGACGAAGACTTCAAACTCAGGAATGATGCAGGTGGGCGGGACGCGGCCGGTGATGGCGTAGGCAGTAGCGTGCGCCGGGTGGCAGTGCACGATACCCTTGGCCTCCGGCACGGCCTTATATATCTCCAGGTGCATCAGGATCTCACTAGTCCGCGGGCGGCCGCCGGCCAGTTGCTTGCCGGTGAGATCCACCAGGCACAGATCCTCGGTGCGCATGTCGGCTTTGCTGCAGAGGGTTGGTGTGCAGATGACGGCGTCGGCTGTCAGGCGATGGGAGATGTTGCCGCCGTTGCCATCCACGTACTGCCTCTGCCAGAGCTTCTTGCCCACGGCGACGATCTCGGCCTTGATGACTTCGGCTTCGGGCGAATTGAACAGGCGTTCCCACTCGTTCGATCCCGCGCCGCTGCCGCCACCGTTCTTGATGGTGAGATTGTATTCGGCCACTGCGTCGCGCGCCGACGGGGTGAGGATAGCGCCGGCCTGTAGCAGGATCTCCTTGGCGCCGGACTTGGCGGCGGCCTCGATGTCCTGCGCCGCGACGACCTTGTATTGGGAGAGATCGAAGCTGCTCATGAATGTACCTCGCTGGCGGTCTGAATTTCGGTGGTTGGCGGCTGGAATTCGATGTTCTGCACGATGGCCGCGCAGTAGGCGTCAATGGGCGCGTCCTGCGGGTAGAAGGGGCTGGCCGCCGTGCGCCCTTCCACAAAGCTGACCATCTGGCCGTTGGCCGGGCCGAGACGATCGGCCGCAATCAGAGCTTTGCCGCCGCCCAGGCCGTTGGCTGCTGCAAGATTGGCGGCGTTGACGGGTTCAATGATGACGAGGCGGATGCCGATGAGGGCCGGGATGGCCTGGTTGAGAACGACGCTGCCGCGCACGATGCCGAGCCTCATGCCGCACCGCCGGTGGGTCTATACTGATCCACCAGGCCCACCACTACCAGGCGCGCTGGAATCGTGTTTCCGGCGGCGCGGCGCAATGGTTCGTTGTCGGTGGAGACGATGACGGTGGAGCCGCGGCGCGCGCCGAGCGTATCGATCAGCACAAGGGGGTCGCCGCTGGTCTGGCCGTTGCCTTCCAGGCGCTGGCCGATTAGCAGGCGGAAGCCTTCGAGCGTTTCGTGTTTGACGGTAGAGGTCATGTGTCCGTCGATGCGCGCTAAGAACATCAGATAATCCGCATGGCGCCGCCGCCGATGGCGATCTGGCGCTCCCGCGTGAAAGTCATGGGCGTGGTGACGCCTTCGCCGGTGGGCGTGGCGATGCTGAAACTGAGATAGCTGGGGTTGTCGCTGCCCAGTGCCGCAACACAGGCCGCATTGCTGACGAAAAGCGTGGTGTTCATGGCGCGGGCCATGCGCGTCACGTTGTCGAGATTGCGCGAATGGATGATGGCCGTGTGACGGTAGTTGTGCTCGGCCTTCACCGAAGCGGCGATGCCCGCGTTGACGTCACGCACTTTGACGATGGGCACGAAGGGCATCATCTGCTCTTCCTGGACGAAGGCGTGATCCTCCACCGTTTCGCCGAACAGGAGCGGAGTGGACGCGGGGACCTGCACACCGGCAGCGGCGGCCAGCACGGAGACGTCTTTGCCGATCATTTCCTTGCGGACATGGCCGCGGCCGCAGCCTTTGCCCTTGCCCGGCTCGTCGAAAGTGAAGGCGGCCTCGGTGAGGCGCTCGATGGCTGCGTTGTTGAGCTCCACGGCACCCGCCCGCTTCATCGCAGCCATGAATGCGTCAAAGACCGATGCGACCACGAAGACTTCTTTCTCGGCGATGCAGAGGAGATTGTTGTCGAACGACGCGCCGACGATGATGGACCGGGCGGCGTTGTCGAGATCCGCGGTTTCATCCACAACCACGGGCGGATTGCCCGGGCCAGCCGCAATGACTCGCTTGCCGGATTTCGCCGCGGCGCGCACTACGGCGGGACCGCCGGTGACGCACAGCAAGGCGATGCCGGGATGGTGGAAGACCTCTTCCGCGGCGCGGATGCTGGCGTTGGCCATCGTCGTGATTACATTGGCGACGCCGGTTTCCTGCTCGATGGCGCGGTTCATGACGCGCAAGGCGTAGGCGGCCACCTTGGCGCCCGCCGGGTGCGGGCTGAAGATGGCGGTGTTGCCCGCGGCAATGACGTTGATGGCGTTACTCGCCATGGTGGGCACTGAGTGTGTGGCTGGCAGCACCATGCCAATGACGCCCCACGGGGCATGCTCGATTATGCACAGGCCGGTGGAATCGCTACGCACGTCGCTGTGCATGGACTCCACGCCCAGGACGTGGCGGACGTTCAGCAGCTTCTCAATCTTGTGGTCCAGACGGCCCAGGCCTGTCTCTTCGAGCTCGATGCGCGCCCATTCCTTCGAGTTCTCGGCGCACAAACGGCGGATGATGGCAACGATGCGGCCGCGCTCGGGCAGGCTCATCTGGCTGACCTTCACCTGAGCGGCGGCGGCCGCCTTGACAGCCTCATCGACAGTAGCGAAAACACCGTCGCCGGTATTCGGAGCGGCAGGCGCGGCCGCGGCTGCGGGCGTCTGGCCCTGCAACCGCGCGATCACCTCTCGCGCAATTTCGCTGATCAATTGCTCCTGGGTCATGGTTTCTCCACGTTCAAACCGCCAACCTCAACCGAGTCCACGATGCCTACAATCACCGCATCGACGGGCGCGCCTTTTGTGTTGTGCGTCAGGCGCGCGGAACTGCCCTGCGTGAAGAGAACGAACTCGCCCAGGCCGGCTCCTACGCTATCCACAGCGACCACCGAACTGCCGGAGATCACCAAGGTCTGCTCCCGATTGATGTAAGGCTGGATGAGCATCAGCTTCATCCCTTCCAGTTCGGGACTCTTCTGCGTGGCGACGACGTTGCCGATCACTTTGGCGAGGAACATTCCTGGCTACACGGGCCCCGTTATTTGGGCAGGACGTTCTTGAGGTCGTCGTGCGGGCGCGGGATCACGTGCACGCTGACCACTTCCCCGATGGGACGGGCGGCGGCCGCGCCGGCGTCCACGGCGGCTTTGACAGAGGCGACGTCGCCAGTGACAAACGCCGTGCAGAGGCCGCTGCCGACTTTCTTCCAGCCCTTGAATTCAACCTTGGCGGCCTTCAGCATCGCGTCGGTCGCGTAGACGAGAGCCACCAGGCCCTTGGTCTCGATCATGCCAACAGTAGTGGATTCCATGTCAGTTCTCCTGAAATCGCGACTAGCGCAGAATACCTTCCACAAGCCCGTCATGCGGGCGCGGGATCACGTGTGAGGCGACAAGCTCGCCCACGCGGCGGGCCGCTGCCGCGCCGGCGTCCACCGCGGCGCGCACGCTGCCCACATCACCGCGCACGACGCTGGTGACGTAGCCGCCACCAATCTCGATACTGCGGATGAGCTGCACGTTGGCGGCTTTGCACATCGCGTCGCTGGCTTCGATCAGGCCGACCAGGCCGCGCGTCTCAATTAGCCCGACGGCCGTGCCCACATTGGGGTCCGGCACAGCGGCGCCCTTTTTGGCGGCCGATTGCACGAAGAGACCGAGGTCGTCGTGCGGGCGCGGGATCACCTGTACCGAGGAGAGTTCGCCCACGCGGCGGGCGGCTGCCGCGCCGACGTCGGTGGCGGCCTTCACCGCGGCAACATCACCTTCCACGAAGGCGGTGACGAGGCCACTGCCCACGGTCTCCCATCCGGCAAACGTGACATTGGCGGCCTTCAGCATGGCGTCGGACGCCTCAAAAAGAGCTACCAGGCCCTTGGTTTCGATCATTCCTAGCGCTTGCTTCATCTCTCGTTTTCTCCTACTTGACAAGCTCGATCTCCCGCGCAAGATGCAGCCCGCAGGCATTGGCCTCGTCCGTGTCCATATGAACGTTCAGCCGCACCTTGGGATCCACGCGGACATGGACCCGATTGAAAGTGACCCCCGCGTCGCCGCCGACGCGCAACTTCATCACTTCGCCGTGCTTCACTCCATAATAAGCCGCTTCGCCCGGATTCATATGAACATGGATGGCCGCGCGAATCACGCCTTCCTTCAGCTCCACCATGCCCGCGGGACCCATGATGAACGCGCCCGGTGTGCCATCGATGTTGCCGGAGAGGCGGATGGGAATATCGTCGATTCCAAGACTGATGGCGTCCGTGAAGGCGAGTTCCACCTGCGACCGCTCCCGGATGGGGCCGAGAATGCGCAGGTTGGAAATCAGACGGCTCCTCGGACCGATCAGCGTAACCGTTTCTTTGGCGGCGTAGTGGCCGTCTTGATAGAGAGGGCGATGGATGCCCAGTTCGTAACCCTTGCCGAAGAGGACGTCAAGATCCGCGCGGCTGACGTGCATATGCCGGGCGGAGGCGTCTACAACCAGCTTAGGCGCAGCCACCGCACCGCTGGGCCCGATACGTTTGCGCACGACCTCTCGGACAATGTTTTCGACAAGTGCCCTGGTGACGAGGGGCTGGGAGTCAGATGGCATACGCGGCAAGGCCACCGGCTCCGGGCAGTCGCTGACCAAAACCATAGTAGCGAAGCGCCGGATTCAAAGTCAATCAAAATCGATCAAACGGATCGTGCGATCCAGGGCCGTGGCTCGGGTTGGGATTCGTTGGGATGGGCTGGTGGGACTGGCGGAAGGGCAGGGATTCGAACCCTGGGTAACCTTACGGCTACAACGGTTTTCGAGACCGCCGCATTCGACCACTCTGCCACCCTTCCGCGACGTTCTTTATCATCGTATCACAGGGCTTCCGAGTCCTCGCAAAACGCAACGCCGGGGTACTCCACCCGCCGGCAAAGCGGCCGCCGGGCTTTTTCGCACTTGACAGTTTTCCATTCACCGCGTTTTTTCGACTTTCTTCTCCATGTTTTCAATTGCTTGCGGCCGGGATGCCGCCTCAGGCGCGGAAACGTGTGCCATCGTCTTCGGCGGAGGTAACTTTTTATGGCAGCACTGCCTTTACCCAAGTACGGACTCGAGAATCTCTTCCTGTTTCCCGTCTACCAGAACCGGGCTCAGTATCGCAGCGCCTTCGGCGTGGATGCTCCTGAGTTCGACATCACCAAACCACCGAAGTACTGGTTTGATCCCAAAGCTGACAAGGCTCCCAAGCGTTCGTTGCTATACGAATGTGTTCTGGCTACGGATGACAAAGGCAAGCCGGTTTTTGGCGACGACGGCAAAGCCTACTTCGAGCCAATGATGTTGTTCAAGGAAGAGGCGGCCACGGTGAACCTGCCCATTGGCGACTACGCCAACGAGCCGGGCACCGAGGTTCCGCCTGTTCCAGTGCCCATGCGGGCACTGGAGCCGGAGGAGGAGTTGATCCAGGTTTTCGGCGGCGTGATCATGGTGCGCAACACGAACATCCCCGAAGAGGGCGCCACTTCGTTCAGTTTCCAGGATCGCGAGACCATTCGGGCCATCGCCAGGAAACTGGGGGTGCCGGCTTAAGTCACCACCTGATCGAGCTCCTGAACTGCCGACGCCGCCAACCATGGACACCGTGCCATGTAGGCGGCGTCGAGGTCAATCTTGCGACCACTGGCAGTCTGCACGGTGATGTTCTTGTTGGTATAGCTTCCCCCAGGGTAGGTCACCAACTCCTCCCAGTAAGATATCTTCACTGCCGAGGAGTCGATGCCCTCCTTTTGCAGAGCGGCCAGGACGGCGCTCTTTGCCTCTCCGGCCAGCGCGGGCGTGGGGTAGGGCTGGATCGCCGTGGTGGGCCACGGGGCGGCCGGGCTGGGGTCCAGAGGCGAGGCGGGCAGCGCCGGGTTTCCCGTTTCGGTTCCCGAAGTGGCAGCGCCTGGTTCCAATGCGGCACTGTTCGCCGTGGGGGAATACGTTGGACATCGGAACAACTTCTGCAATGCCGTCAACTCCGGCACAGGCTCGGCGCCGGCATCGGTAGCCATAACCTGCTGAAAAGAAGCCGCAGAGCTACTTGGCGACGAGGAGGCTGCGCTGCTCGAAGCTGCCGCTTGCTCTTGCAGGGCGGCGAGACTGGTGGAGGTTGGTTCGATTGTCATGGCATTCAACTGAGATCGTGAAAGCAAGCCAACCGCCAAACGCCTATTTCTTGGGCAGCGGCAAGGCTATGGGCGCAGATGTGGCGGGCGGCGAGGCGAAGATCACCGGTATCGCCATGATGCCGCCAAACGGTTCCACCACGAGATTCAGGTTGAAGGGCGTCTTCTTCGACTTGTCCAGCGGTTGATAGACCACTGTCAGAACCGCCTTCTCCTTCTCCTTTAACTCCGACTTGGAGAGCGTCCATTTCAAGCCGGGAAACTCAGGAGCATGAATCTCCAGGCGCAGGGAGCCTGGCAGTCCGTTGATCACTTCCAGCGAGTCCGTGGACTGCTCATCCGCTTTCACGTGCAACTCCGATTTGGTGATGCCCACCATCCTGGCGATGTCGGACGACGTGGGCGGAGCCTTGCGGTTCGTTGCCAACCCCCCGTCCGCGGAAGTCGGGCCCGGCTTCATGGCGCCGAAGGGCGACGGCACCAGGGTGGTGTCCACTGGCGGTACGAAGTAGCACCAGTTGTTGTTCTGCACCTTCCACACTGTCGTCAGCGGATACTGGGCCGGGATCGAACCGCCGAGCGTCTTCAACTCTGTCCCGAGCGACATGAGCACTTTGCCGGTCTGAAACGAATCTTCCCAGGTAATGCTCACTATCTTGACGCTCGTCCATTTGTTCTTGAATGCATCGTAGTAGGCGTCCTTGCTCTCGTCGCAGACGTAGCTCTCGCCCTGGCGGAACTTACCTTCGGACTGGAGTTGGAAGAACTTTGTCACGCGGTCTCTCAGCGCCTCCTCCACGCCCGCCGGCGGCTTGTTGATGCGCGAGGCAAGGGTCTGGGCGGCCACGTTGGAAAACGCCAGGGACAAGACAGTCAGCAAGCTGAGGACGATGCGGGCGGATGGCATGGGGTTCACCCTCAGAATATCATTCCGCCTTTGCCGGGGGCACCTCGCGAAGCTGTCCACCACTAATGTCGAGCACCACGGCGCGGCCCGCGGCCAGCAACGGTGCGGCTTTCTTGGGGTCGAGAACGTACAGTGGGGCGATCCCGGTGGAGTCCTGGATTTTGCTGTCGCCGCCCGGCGCCAGGAAGACGTTCTTCATGCCGAAGAGCTCAAATGGCAGGTCGGCATAGCCGGCGTGAAACTGATCGGTATCCATGCCCGTCAGCAGCAGAGTCTGGCCCGGGTGAGCGCGGCTGTACTCCACTACACCGAGAACGAGCGTACGCGAGATCTGGCTGCGCTCGTAGTTCCAGCGTACGATGTGCCACGTTGCCGGTAACCCGCAAGCAACGTAGAGCAGCGCCACGGCGGCGATGATCCGCAGCCGCCGCGACAGAGCGCTCGCCAGCACGATGGCCACGCCAACCGCGGGTGCAAACAGCAGGTAGTCCATGACATGATCCGGCAGCAGCAGCACCGGCGCCAGGATCAACACAAACCATCCAGCGCCCAGCACACCGGTGCGGCCCGCCAGCAGCAGCGCGGCCAGCAGGCCGGCCAGCATCGCCACCGTTAGCGCGGGCGCCACCCAGGCCGGCCACATCCAGTAGAAGTGCCCGAGCCGCTCCGGCCCCAGCGCCATCTCCAGATACGCCCAGAATGTGCGCAGGATGCGCGCGTCAAACTGCATCGCGTATGGTCCCGTCTTGGCCGAGGGCGCCACGACAAAGTGCAGCACGGTGAAAGCCGCGGAGATGGCGAAGAGCGGTATGACGCGGCGGAGCTGTGCGCGGTCGTACAACCACAGATAAAGCGCCGCGATCGCCGGGTACATCACGACTGTCTCCAGCGAGCCCAGTCCCAATGCGAACACAATCACTTGCGCGCGCCAGCGGCGCTGCATCAGCAACAGGAGCGAGAGCAATAGGAAGAACGTGGAGAGCGACTGATTGTAGATGGAAGACCAGCACAGGCCGGGCGCGATGCCCGGGCTGGCGAGCCAAAAGATCAGGCCCGCGAACGCAGCCCAGGCGCTGCCAGTGAGGCGGCGCAGGATAGAATCCATAAGGAACAGGCTGGCCATCACGGTAGCGTAAACAACGACGCGAAACGGCCCAGAATCGATGCCAAACAGGGCCTTAAGTGCGTAAAAATACGCGTTTTCGCTCCATGGGCGCACGTTCCCGTGCGCTTTTGGGGCGAAGAGGATGTGCAGGAAGTCCCCGAAGCTCTTGGCCGGCCCCAGGTGCAGCCAGCCGAAGTCATCCTGATAGAACCAGGTATCGAGGCCGCGCCAGTAGACGCAGACCAGGAAGACACAGGCCAACAAGGCCGGGCCGAAGCGGACTACGCGTGGGTGCAGGGTTGCCAATCCCGTATACTACAACGCCCGAGGCTACTCCGTGCCGTAGTTGATCTCGATGCGCCTTACGGCGCTCGACGCTACCCACAGGACGAGCATCGTCACGGCCAGCAGGCCGAGCACGGCGAACCCGCGCGAGGTGGGGGCAGCGGGTGAGAGGAGCAGCTTCAGCAGTGCTGGCGTATCGCTTTCGATGGGCGCAGCGACGGGGCACATGGATTGCAGATAGTGGAGAATGCTGAGCTTTTGCAGCAGATCGGGCAGGAATCCGTTGATGCTCTCCCAGACCAGCAGCACGGCAGCGGGAATGATGGGATTACGCAGCAGCAGGCCGGCGGCGAGAAACACGCTGCCATAGCCGACGCAGCCCAATGCCGCCGCCGCCGCGTACCAGAACATATGCGCCGGGCCCGCGCCGCTCCAGAATGCCTGCATCTCCGCGCCGGAGTATGGCCAGAGCATTGCGCCGAAGCCAAGCAGTGCGCCGCTGGTGAAGATGACGGTGGCCGCGACGAGGCCGGCGAGGTACTTGCCCAGAAGGAGCACCTCGCGGCGCGCGGGAGCCAGGAACCAGTAGTGCAGGGTTTTATCGAGCATCTCGCCGCGGAAGAGATTCATGAAGATGCCGAGGCAGCCAAAGAAGATGGCCAACCTCAGGTAGAAATACTGGAAGACGCCTGCGAAGACAGTGCGGTCTTCCTCGAAGTTCTTCATATTCTGACTGTGTTGACGGATGAGTACGCCATTCTCGAAGTTGACGTTCACTCGCCGTTGGCCGTCGAAGTAGGTCAGGCTGCGGCCCTCGATGCGCTCACTGACGCGGGGCTTTTTGGCGCCCTCACCTTCGTCTCCCTCATCGTCGCGGGGCCGGCGGTAACTCCACTCGTGGTCCTCTACCGGCTTGGGGGCGCGCTTTAGCACGTCCTCCACGTTCTCGCCCTTGGTGAAACTGTCGACCACTTCGGCCGGCGTGACGCCGCGGCCGTGGTAGCGGCTCTCGCGAACCTTCATCTCGATGCCGTGTCCGATGAAGATCACGGCGGGCAGAATCGCCAGCAAATACACCCAAAACGCGCGCTTGGAGAGGAACGCGCGATGCATCTCGAGGCGCGCGATAGTCCAGGCCTGCCGCATTCGGAATTTCGTCATGACCGGCCCCCGATCAGATATTCATAGAGCGCATCCACATTTTCGTCGGCGGGGATGACGCCGTCAATGACGTGACCAGCGACGGCCACTCGTGTCAGCGCGCGGGAGAACTCCTCGCGGTCGCGTGTCATGACTAGCAGCCCCAGACGATCGTCGTTCATGCGGATCTCGGTGACGTGACTCTCGTTGAAGAGCAGCGACGCGATGCGCGAGGCATCGCGGCAGCGGATGATGAACTGGCTGGGGTGTTCGACCATCTCGTCGCGCACGTTGCGGATCTCGCCCTCGGCGACGATCATGCCGTTGGCGATGAGGATCACCTGGTCGCTGATCACGTCCACCTCCTGCAGCACATGGCTGGAGAGGATGACGTGGCGGCCCTGTGCGGCGTAGTGGCGGAAGAGATCGATGGTTTCGGCGCGCACCAGCGGATCCAGGCCGTTGAGAGGCTCGTCGAGCACCAAAACCGGCGGATCATGCGCGATTGCCTGGGCGAGGCGTACGCGCTGGCGCATGCCTTTGGAGTAACCGGCCACTTTGCGATCGGCGGCGTCGGTGAGGCTCACCTGTTCCAGCGCCTTCCAGGCGAGTTCGCGCGATTCCGCGCGGTTATAGCCGTAGAGGGCGAGGCCGGTGGCGACGAAGTCCATGCCGGTGGCCCAGCGCGGGGCGGAATCGAACTGGGTGGCGTAGCCGGTGATGCGCATCAGACTTTCCGGATCTCGCGGGGAGAGGCCGCGTACGGCGATGGCGCCGCGATCGGGATGGATGAGGCCGGTCATCAGATTCATCAGCGTAGTCTTGCCGCTGCCATTGGGGCCCACCAGGCTGGTGATGCCGGCGGGAATGTGCAGCGTGACCTTATTGACGCCGAGTACTTCGCCGTAGAATTTGGAGACGTCCTCGAAAACGACGTCGGGAGCGGCGCCGGGGGCGGTCATGAAATCACCTCCACGGGGCGCAGTTTGCGTTCGAGGATCATGGCCAGGACGACCACCAGTCCGGCGAGGACGGAGACGCATTCCCAGGCTGTCGGTCCGCTGGGCGCTTCCACGCCGAGCATCGCGGACCAGATGATGTACATGGCGCGCGAAGGATTGAAGAGTGAGCCGAACTCGACGCGCAGGATGGCGTTGATCATCTGGGAAACGCCGGCCAGGATGAAGAAGAAGCCGAGCACCAGGGCGCCGGCGACGATGCGCCACTTGACCCAGGCAGAACAAGTGAGAGCAACCATACTCAACAAGGCGATCCGGAGCAGGAAGCCGCCGACGATGGCTCCGCCGAGGTGCCAGTTGGCGGCGAACCACGTCCTGCCGGCCATGCTGGATTGCATCACGAAGAGGACCGAGCCGGGAATCCAGGTGATCATCGAGAGCAGCGCTACCAGGACGGCCATGCGCGCGCCGATGTAATCCAGGCGCGTCAGCGGACGGCTGAAGTAGAGAGGCAGGGCGTTGTTGGCGAGGTCGGGTGCGATTAATCCAGGCCCTGTCAGCGCCGCCAGCAAGACGGAGAACACAGCCTGGGTGTTCATGAAGATCAGAAAGAACTTGCCATTGATCTCGACCATTTTACCGAGGTCCTTGCCGCCGAACCCTTGTAGCAGGCTCAAGTGGTTGGCCAGGTAAATGAAGCCGCCGCAGAGCAGGGGCCAGAGCATGGAAAGAGCTAACAGGATGACTACCAGCTTCTGATCCATCAGCCGGGCCCAGGCGAAGCGGGGCATGGCGAGGAGTCGCGTGGTGTGGCTCGTCAATGGCCCGTCGTACCGCTCGTACCCGCGTTTATAGACTGCCATTGACCACTACCTCCTTCGCCTCGGCGGGCGTGCGCTGCAAGTGCCCGACGGCTTTGAGGAAGATCTCTTCCAGGGTGTCGCGGCGGTGAGTCAGTTTTCGTACAGGCAGATCGAGTTTTGCCATCACCTGCCAGAGATCCGAAATTTCGAGCTGCGCCGGCATGACGATGCGCCAGCGTCCGCCGCCTTCACTGAGCGCGTCGGCGCCCAGAGCCGCGAGGCTCTCGGCCAGAGTGCTGTCGTCGCCGGCGACCTCGAGTTCGACGAAGCGGCGGTTGGACTTGCGCTCGGCTTCCAGATCGGCCTGATGAACGACCAGGCCGTCCTTCATGATCACCACCTCGTCGCAGACCTGCTCCACATCGCCGAGGAGGTGGGAGCAGAGCACGACGTTCATGCCGTGGTCCTCTTTCATCTCGCGGACGAGCTTTAACATCCGTTGGCGGGCCTGCGGGTCCAGGCCGTTGGTGGGTTCGTCGAGGATGACAAGCTCCGGCCCGTGTACGATCGCCTGGGCTAACTTCGCCATCTGCTTCATGCCGAGGGAGTAGGTGCCGAGGGTGCGGTAGCGGGCCTCGCCGAGGCCGACGTGGAACAGGGTCTCGTGGGCCTTTTCCAACGCGACTTCGCGGGGCAGGCCGCTAATCTCACCCATCAAACGCAGGAACGACACCGCAGTCATGTTGCCGATGAAGGAATCACTCTCCGGCATATAGCCGATGCGCGAGCGGACCTGGCGCACCTGGCGGTGGCAATCGTAGCCCATTACGCGGGCGCTGCCGCTGATGGGCCTGTGAAAGCCGAGCAGAGTTTGAATCAGAGTGGACTTACCGGCCCCGTTGGGGCCCAGCAAGCCGATAGCTTTTCCAGCTCCGGAAATGCCGAGGCGGCAAGAGATCCCTTTCAGGATCTCCCGCCGCCCCAGCATCACTCTCAGGTTGTCGATTTCAATGACGCTTGGCATGTGGTCCTAGTCATTGCCGCATGGTCTTCGTTGCACCAAGGGCCGAGCCAGTCGACATCATGTCGAGAAGCAGGCTCGTTATTCTGGTACGACTCGCGAGGCGGATTCGTTCCGTTTCTCCGTTCAAAACTACGAGAACGGGGTCGCGATCGGCCGCCATCTTCTGAATTGCCTGGTTGGGGATCATGGCGGTGAGCGAGGAGAGAGCGCCCTTGGTGTTCAGCCAGGCGAACCCGGAGGGGCTGACGCCGGAGGCCGACGGCAATTGTGCCGTGAAAGCGGTGGAGCGCACCAGCGGGAAGCCGCCGCTGCGGGTCAGGATGGCCTTGGCGCCGAGGCCTATATCGTTGCTGAGCACCATATAGCCGCGGTCGTAGGTCCAGACCACCTGGGCCTGGCTGGCTGCGGATTTCAGCGACTTCCAAACCTGGCCGTCCTGCGTGACCGTGGCCAGCGTGAGGCGCTTATTTTGCTGATCCGCCTTCAGCTCGTTGTTAAAGGCATCGACGAGCTTGGCGATGGTGCCGTCCAGCGTACCGGGCTTGTAGACCTCAGCGGCCGCTACCCAGCCGGGCAGTGGAGTCATGTTCTCGACGCCGAGCGCGAAGTCCGTGCCGAGGGCGGAGGCGATATCGTTGCCGATGTTGATTCCGAGCTTAGCTTCGATCTCGGCGAGATGCGCCGGGAACTCCGGCTTTTCTTTGGTGAGGCGCGCCACAATCTCGTCATAGAGCTGTTTAGAGTCTTTCGTGGATGCCGAGAAGGCTAGCAGAGCGTCGCTGGAAATGTACTCCGCCGCGCCGCCGGTGCCCTTGGCCGCGAGCCAGGCGGCGATGCCTGTCCGCGCTCCGGCAAAGGCCAGCGTGGCCTCATTCTCCTCCACGCCGCCGGCAGTTCGCTGCTCGAAGAAAACATACTTCATCTGCTCGATGCCCATCATCTCCTTGGGATGATCAGCAGCGGCGGGGCGGGGCAGGGCAGCGACGTCCATGGCCACCAGCCAGCCGGCGCCGCGCTGGTAACGCTTGAGGATCTCAGCCGCGAACGGAGTGCTGGCGCCCGAGCCCATCTGGCCCGTGACCCATTGCAGGTGGGCGGCGGAGTCGCTGACGATCAATAGCTTCTCAGTCAACTGGTACTGGGCGCCGGTGAGCGTGGCCATCATCACTTTGAGGCCGGTTTCCTGTCCGGGTTGAACTTCGGCGATCAGGACGGGAACCTTCTCGGCGCCGTTGGCGGCCATGGCGAAGACGATCTCGTCGCCGACCATGGGCAGCACGATCTGGAGCTTGCCGAGCATCTCCTTCATCTGGACGCCGGCGGGAGAAGTCCACCACTGCTGGAACGCGCCGCTCTGAGCGGCCTGCTGATCGGCCAACGCGACAGCCTGCCGGATGGTGCCCGCCAGGTTGGGGACGGCGCCATACATCACGGTGGTGGTTGGCAGAAAGGCCAGGAGATTGGCCTGGGTGCGCAGCGCCGGGGTGGGGATGGCCGCCAGTTTCTTCTCGATAGTATTGAGATCACCCAACAAGGCGAGATACTGCTCGATATTCTGGCTCCAGGCGATGGTTTGGCGGACAGGGGTCTTGCCGAGCTCGGCCTGAGTGGCCGCCTGCTGACCGCGCGTGAGGAGCTGATCGGTGCCGGGCTGGGTGACCTGCACGGAGCCCTCGACGACAGCCACCAGCGAGCCGGACATGCCGGCGGAGACGGCGAAGATGGTGCCCTTGACGGAGGCCACGGAGTCGCGGGTGGCGACCTTGAGGTGGCCGCGCCGCTGCTTGGCGGCCTGCACGATGACGTCGCCGCGGTTGAGGTGAACGGTCTGTCCGCTCCAGGCGGCGGTGACATAGAGCTCGGAGCGCTCGTTCACTTCGACCGCCGATCCATCGGCCAGGCGCAGGATAGCGCGGGCGCCGGGGCCGGTGCGCACGACGTCGCCGTCGTTCAGGGATGCGCCCTGGAGGAGCGCTCCTTCGGGCAGCCGGTAGAGCCCGCCGGATGCCACTTCCACGGTGGCGCGGGGGCCGGAGGGGGCCATCAGATTGTCGATGCGGTCGCGGCCGGCGTAGATAATCGCCAGGCCGAGGCCGGCCGCAATGGCCCAACCCTGCCAACGGGCCATCACAGGCTTGCGAGCCGCGGGCATAACGGTTACTTTGCGTTCGCCCTTCATCTCGGCGAAGAGCTTGCGGCACGAGGGGCAACGCCCCAGGTGGTCTTCGAGCAGCGTGCGGCGGCTCTCGCTGAGACCGCCGTCCACATATTGCCGCAGCTCCGCGCGGAACGCGGTGCAGTTATCGATTTGTTCGCCGGAGAGTTTCTGCCAGACCCGCGCCCGCGCCTCGGCTGCGTCAGTGGCGGAGGTGGTCTCGTTCTTCATCGCTTCCAATGCTTGATCCAAACGGGCTTCGTTCAATCTTTCTTCAGACATTGCCATGACTCCTTGCCGCGACTACTTCATCTCTTCTTGCAGTTGTTGCCGGATTCGATAGATCCGCATGGCCACTTGCGATTTTTCCAGATCGTATAGCTCGGCCAACTCGCCGTTGCTGAGCCCTTCCACGAATCGCAAGACGAACATCTCGGCGTCTCTCGGCTCCAGCCGTGCGATGGCCTGGCGCAACTCCTCTTTGAGCTGCGGGGCGCTGGAGGGCGATGCGCGGCCCATGGTGGGGTCGAGCGGCGCTTCCCGGCGGGTGGACCGGCGGCGGAGGATGTCGAGCGCGGCGTTGGTGGCGGCGCGCCGGAAGTAGCGTGCCGGCGTCATCACCGGATCCAGGCGGTCGCCCTGATTCATCACGCGAATGAAGACGGTCTGGAGCGCGTCCTCGGCGTCGGCCGTATTGCCGGTGACGCGGAGGGCCGTGCGGTAGACCGTATCGGAATGCTGTTCGTAGAGTTCTGCTAAGCCCGCTTGCGGAATCATTGTGGTCTGCTCCGCGTGCGTTGCCAGGTTGAGTGTGCCCATCTGCGGTTCCTCACCCACCTGAACGCACACCGATGGCGATTATTTCACGAACTTCGCGAGTTTACCGGCCTCGAGGTCGGCCAGGGCGGCCAAACCGGCGGCGACGGCGGCGCGGTCCGGGGTGGAACGGTTCTGGCTGAGCTTCCATTTGCCCTCCCAGCGGGTGATGGTCAGCTCGATGCCGACGATTGCTTTCAGGAGGCCCTCTATGTAGGCAGGCGGGGCATCGGAGACGCGCCAGGGGGTGGGGCTGGCGTCCTCGTGGTGGTCCGTGAGGGCGGAGACATTGGCGAGGAGCCACTGCGGGTCGTCGCGGATGCTGAGGGTGCCGTGCGCGTGGACGACGACGTAGTTCCAGGTGGGGACCACTTTGCCGTCCTCATGCTTGGATGGGTACCAGTTGGGGCTGATGTAGTGCTGGGGGCCGCTGAAGATGGCGAGGGCTTCGCAGGGCGGGACTGCGTCGCGCCAGTGGGGGTTGGCGCGGGCCATGTGGCCGCGGAGGGTGCCGGGGGTGGATTCGCCGGGTGTGTAGAGGAGGGGAATGTGGGAGGCCTGGAGGCCGGCCGCGCCGGAGGTGACGAGGGTGGCAAGGGGGTGGGCGGCGATGGCGCCGGCGAGGATGTCGGGCCGGGATTCCTGAAAGTAGGCGGGGTTGTACACGGCTTATTTTCGCAGACGGGGCGCCGCCTAGACCCGCGGATTTATTAAACGAGCGGGCCAACGCTGCTATTTGCGCTTGCGTACGCAGCCGGGGTACATCTTCTTCAACTTCTCCACCTTGGGGTCCGAGACGTTGACGATGTACGGATTGGCGCGATTCTGTACCGCGTAATCCTGGTGGTAGGCTTCGGCCGTATAGAACTTATCCAGTGGGGCCACCTGGGTGACGATGGCGCTGCGGAGGACCTTGGCCTCGTTGATCTGCTTGATGTAGGCCTCGGTGACGTGTTTCTGCTCGTCGTTGAGGTAGAAGACGGCACTGCGGTACTGCGGGCCGTAATCCGGGCCCTGGCGGTTGAGCGTGGTGGGGTCGTGGGCCACGCTGAAGAAGATCTTGAGTAACTGGCCGTAGGACGTCTTTGCGGGATCGTAGGTGATGAGCACGGCCTCGGCGTGGCCGGTGCGCCCGGTGGAGACGATGTCGTACTTGGCGGTCTCCTTGGTGCC
This sequence comes from Paludibaculum sp., assembly GCA_036504135.1. Classification (GTDB taxonomy): domain Bacteria; phylum Acidobacteriota; class Terriglobia; order Bryobacterales; family Bryobacteraceae; genus Paludibaculum. The sequence goes on along the minus strand of DASXVP010000026.1, from coordinate 4,130 downwards.
TCCGGCATAGCCGGAGATGACGTCGTCGACGCCGTCCACTATTTCGAACACGGCTTCGGTACACCAGAAGCAGCCGCCGGCGAAGACGGCCGTCTGCTTGCCCGCGGCGGGCTTCACATCCACGGCGGGGTCCGGGAAGGCGTGCGTGTCGGCGGCCATTAGCGCGCCTCCTCCGGCGAACAGGGCGAAGACGAAAGCCGGCAGGCGGCGGAGAAGCGGGTTGTTTGCGGTGTACACACAGGTGTCCTGTTTGAGTAGATGAGGGATAGTCTGGAGAGAGTGCAAGAATCCTAACGTTCCTTTACACATCCAAACCGGTATGGAAAACTCTCCCGCCGGCCCGCGCGTCGTAATCATCAACGGCAGCGCGCGCCCCGGCAACTACACTGCAATGGCGTCCGCTCTGGTGGCCGACGAGTTTCGGAAGATTGGCCTGGCTGTGGATATAGTCCATCCGGGCGATCTGGAGCTGCCGCTGCCTGGCACCGTTGCCAAACATCCGGGCGCGGCCCGGTTGCAGAGCCTGGTGGCTGGCGCGTCGGCTGTGGTCCTGGCTACGCCGGAGTATCACGGCAGCTTTTCGAGCGTGATCAAGCTTGCCATCGAGAACATGGGCTTCCCCTCGGCCATGGCCGGCAAGCCGGTTGCATTGCTGGGAGTGGCGGCCGGCGCGATTGGCGCCATCAAATCGCTGGAAGCGTTGCGGGGCATCGTCTCACACATCGGTGGCCTGGCGCTACCGATGCCGGTCTCGGTGGCCAACGTGCAGAAAATCTTTGACGCGAACGGTGTGTGCCTGGACCCGGCGACGGAGAAGTATATTCGCCGTGTCGCGACGAACGTGCATGATTACTTGACCGACCACGTCTGCCCGAAGTACACGCTGGAGCGGATTCTCCGTGAGGGCGTGGCGGCCGGCTGAGCGCCGCCTTCTGTGCTAGAGTTGTCTGCTGTTACAGGCAGGAGGAGGCACTGAATGGGACTGGCAGAGCGCCGCAAGATCAAGGAACTGGAAGAAGAAGTGTTGCCGGGACGCGTCAAGGAGATCGAAGATATCTGCGGCGCGGCGATCCCGTATGAGATTGATTGGGCGAGCTTCGGAGACGACGGCACGGCCCTGAATTTCATGGACAACCTATCGTGCCACCGCCTGAACATGGCCTTGCGCATGATCTGCCAGGACGAGATGGGCAAAGAGGCAGTGCGGGACGCCGTGAAGAAGGTGAAGCTCAAGAACGTGGCTACGCCGGAGGAGCGCAGCGTGGTGTTGGAGGGGGGCGTGCTGGAGATGCACTGTGCCTATGCGTTGGGCGCTAGCGGCATGATCAGCGACAACGAAATCCGGGCGTATCTCGAAAAGAAGCTCTAGCCGCCGGTCTTTCGGAACGTGAGAGTATGTCCCGGAATCACAAGGGCGAGTGGCAGGACCGCCGGCACTTCTATTTTTGGCACGACCAGAACCCGTTCGCTGTTAAGCATCTGATTGAGAAGATGACCGGCGCATTGCTGCATCGCGACGATGGCGATGTGGAGCGCCTGACCTATGCCGGGAGCTCCGATACGGGCAATCGGAAGTGCGGCATCCGGTTACGTTTCGAGGCGGTCATCGTGTCGCGGAACCTCTATTCGCTTCAGTTGGACAGCACCGCGACGCGCCAGTGGGTGGCGGAAGAGGCCTTTGTGCGCGACACCAACCGGGCGTACGAATACTGGTGCGCTCAGTTGGCGATTGTCGAGGGGGTCGAATGGGCCTCCGCAGCGCCCGAGTTGTACGTCCAACGGAAGCAGGAGTGCCTCGATCTGGAAGCCGCGGCTGCTGCCAAGGTGGAAGATCCCGCGCCGATCGCCGCAATCCAGAAGGCCGTGCTCGATTCGCTCCGTGCCGGCAAGGCGTTTCGCCGGGCGCACAAGGAGGGCGGGTCGATCCTCTCTTATCGGGGTAGCTCGTTTATCCAGACCAACTACGGTGAGGAGCCCGGGAGAGTCACCTATGCCACTGGTGACGAGATGCTGGTGTGTCTTCGCAACTTCTTCGACTGGGAATCGCGCCGGGACACGTATCCGCATCGCCCGCCCGAGCTCGAAGTCTGGCAATACATTCAACGTCAATTGATGGACTAGGCGCCAATGAAACTCGCCTTCGCCGCCGGATGGATCTGTTTCGCCGTCGAGCTGATCTTCACCGCATTTCTGTTTATCTCGAAGAATGCCGGTGACGATGCCGCCGGACGCGGCGTGGCCACCGGGTACGGCATCGTCCTGCTGCCCCTGATTCTGATCGCGGGCGGGCTGCTTTACTGGGGGCAGGGCTCGTCATCGAGGGTGCTGCAATGGACCGCGCTGCTTGTCGTTGCCCTCCCGTTTCTAGTGGGCTGGGGCCTGTGGGTCAGCAATGCGGTCAGCGACGCAGGCGACCGCCGGAGAGCGGCCAGCGCCGGTGATTTTGCCGATGCGCGGCTCACAGCCTTGGCTCACGCCATCGCGACGCGGGACCAGGGCGCGCTGGCTACGCTGCTCACTCAGAGCGGTGAGATCGACTGGCAAGCGCGCAACCGTTCGGACGCTACGCTGTTGGGCCATGCGGTCCGGGCGGTGCTGGACGATTACAGCGGGGATCAAGGAGTGGCGCTGGTTGGCATGCTGATGGCCCACGGCGCACCCCTCGCGGGCGATCCAATTCGTCCCGGTATGCCCCTGCTGGCCGCCATCATGGAGGGCAACACGCCGGGCACGGTGGCGCTGTTGCAGCTTGTATTGGATGCCGGCGCCGATCCCAATGTTCGGGACCGGGACGGGCTGCCGCTAATTCACATCACCAACTCCTGGCATGGGCTGGAGAAGCTGAAACTGCTGGCCGCGCATGGGGCGGACCTGCAGGCGCGGAACAACCGGCGGGACCGTCCGCAGTGGTCGGCCTTGATGAACGCGGCGTATATGCAGGACTGGGAGCCCGCGCTCTTTTTTCTAGCGCACGGCGTTCCGCCTGAATATCGGGCACCGGATGGCAACACGCTGGCGACGGTGATGGCTGAGCGTGCGGAGAAGTATGCGGCCTATCAGGAGACTCCGCCGCCCGGGTATCTGGAATTACAGCGGGCTGCCGGCGCTTGGAAGCCGGAGAGATAGATCCTCCCCGGCTTCGTAAAGGCGTCAGCGGCGCTGCTGTTTGGCCAGCGCCTCCCGGATGGCGGCCCGGCACTTGTCGAGGTAGTGAGTATAGCCTGCGGGGTCGATGAAGGGATTGCGGGCTGGATCAGCGGCGCGCGCCTTGATCTTGCCTTCCAAATCGAAGTCCCAGCCATGCGGGCTGACAAATACGTCGCAGGGCAGGGCGCGCAGTTTGGCGATGCTGGCTGCGAAGTCCTTCTGAATCTCCGGGTATTTCGGGTTGTCCACCAGTTGGTATCCGGGCGCGGAGACGCTGCACGGGATCACCACGCGGAGGTCTTTGCCTGCCTCCTTCACGGTAGTGGTCCAGGAGGTGCAGCCCTTGGTGTGGCCTGGGGTGAAGTGCGCGGTCATCACCGTGCCGCCCAGGCTGATCTGCTCGCCATCGTGGAGCATCCGGTCCGGCGTGACGGGCGGGTAGGGGAAGCGGTCTGCGAACGCAAAATCATCTTTGCCGCCGCGCTGGAGCAGGGGGGCCTCGGCAGGATTGGCCAGGAGCCTGGCATGGGTTCGCGCTTTGATGGCGGCCACTCCGGCGATGTGATCGTAGTGGCCGTGGCTGATGAGCAGAAAGCGCACATCGGAGAGGCGAAAGCCGAGCTTCCGGATGTTCGCCTCGATCTGGGGAACGGTCTCGCTGAATCCCGTGTCCAGCAGGAAGTGCCCCTCTGGTGTGGTGATCAGGAAGGAGGAGACGCCGGAGGCCCCGACGTAATAGAGGTTGCCGGCGATCCGGAATGGCGCTACCGGCTGATTCCACTCCGGATTGGCCGGGGCGAACTGGCCGCCGGCCAGGAGGAGTGCCAAGGGGAAAAAGATCATTAGTCATTATGGAGCGACCAATCCAAATTCGTAGATCCGCGGGTTACGCTGCGGATAGATGAGCCAACGGCGCAGAGCCGCATACGAAAGGAGTTGGTCGCATGTCTAACATACGATTTGTTGGTTTGGATGTCCACGCC